>CAVTNG010000001.1:0-23210 GCA_963736015.1 uncultured Chloroflexia bacterium
CCGTGCTACCGGAAGCAGATCAGCGCGAGTGGGCTAGAAGGGCCACCAACGCCGCTTGCGAGCGAGCCAGCGATATCGCGCGTAGGGCGTGTCGACGTCGGCGGAGCCGTCCGCGGAACCGCCGGGCGGTTCGGTCTGGCGTTGCTTCAGGGCGCGCGCAAGTGCGCTCGAGCCGCTCCACCTGCTCCTCGAGGTCACGCACGCGCGCGCGTTCTGCGGCCCGGAGATCGTCGCCGCCGCGAGGCAACAGGTGCAGCGAGGCCGGGGCTTCGCTGTGTGCGATGCCGCGCGCGTGGCGCGAGCCCGGCAGGTAGATGAGGTAGGCGTAGCCGCCTCGCCTTGGCAGGATGCGGTTCCGGAGCTTGCCCGTGCGAATCATTCGGCGGAGCGTGCTGACCGAAACGTTCAGCTCACAGGCGGCCTGCTGAACGTTTAGCCAGTCGGCCGGGAGGGTTCCGGTTCGGCCGGCACGGGGGTCCAGTCGCGCGCGCCAGGCATGCGGTCGAGGGCGGAACGGACGGCGAGCATAGCGACGGTCCCTCAGGCGCGCGAAACGCACGGCTCCTCCAAGCAGATCATCGGTGTAGTCCCTACGCCTCTGAAGCTAACCAGATTCGCTACAATCGGGGCGTGTCGACGCGCACCTCGGACCTCCCCGCCTGGTTCGGTGGCCTCAGCTACTGTCGCGTCGTTTCCGGCGAACCCCGCGACGCCCCCCGTGTTTGTTTCGACAGCCGCGACGTGCAGCCCGGCGCGGTGTTCGTCGCCATCCATGGCCTGGAGGACGACGGCAATACCTTCATCCCCGATGCCATCGCGCGGGGAGCGCGGTCGGTCATCGTTCAGGAGGACCTGCACGAGTCCTGGCAACGCTATGTGAACGAGGACGTCACGTTTGTTGCCGTCCCGAGCGCTCGCGTCGCGCTCGCCGAGGCTGCGGCGGGGCTGTATGGGCAGCCGGCGCGCACGATGGGGACGATCGGCGTCACCGGGACCGATGGCAAGACCACGACCACCCACCTCATTGCGCATCTTCTCAATAGCTGCGGGATGCGCGCGGGTTACCTGAGCAGCGTCGAGTTTGGGGCGGGCGGGATCGTCGAGCTGAACGCGTCGCACATGACGACGGTTGAGGCGCCGGAGGTGCAACGTCGACTGTGTGACATAAGAGATGCCGGCGGACGCTATGCGGTCATCGAGGCGTCGTCGATCGGACTTCACCAGCACCGCGTGGACCAGTGCGAGTTTGACGTCGGCGTGTTCACGAACCTGGCCCCCGACCACCTCGACTACCACGGCAGCATGGCGGAGTATCGCGACGCGAAGGCGCTGTTGTTCCGAGCGCTCGGGGCCTCAGCCGAGAAGGGCATCGGCAAGGCGGCGATCCTCAATTCGGACGACCCTGCCTCGACGGATTTGGCCGCCCTAACGGCGGTGCCTGTGATCACATACGGGCTGACGGCCGGCGCGAACCTCACGGGGCACGACATCAAGCTCGATGGCTTCGGCATGAGCTTCAAGGCGAGGATGTTTGGCGAAAGTGTCGACGCGCACACACCGCTCCTCGGTGCGTACAACGTTTCGAACTGCCTCGCCGCCGTTGCCACCGCGGTTTCACAGGGCGCCGAGATGGGCAGGGCCGTCGAGGCGCTCGCGGAATTCCCCGGGGTGCCCGGCCGCATGGAGCTGATCGACGCAGGCCAGCCGTTCCGCGTCGTCGTTGACATCGCGTCGACCGAGCAGTCGATGCGAAACGTCCTGAAGATGCTCAAGGCGGTTACCCGCGGCAAGATCATCGTCGTCTTTGGCGCCGCGGGCGGCCGCGATCCCGCGCGCCGGCGTGGTCTCGCGCGCGCAGTCGCTGAACTTGCGGACTACGCCGTGATCACGAATGAGGACCCGCGGCTCGAGGTTCCACAGGCGATCGCTGACGAGATCGCCGGGGCGCTGCGCGCGGCGGGCTTCGGGCGAAAGTTCGAAGCGGAACTGGACCGCCGGCTGGCGCTGTCCGCCGCGTTCGAGCGCGCCGGCAAGAACGACACGGTCCTGCTGGCGGGGAAGGGGACCGAGCAGTCGATCGTCATCGGCAACGTGCACTGGCCGTGGGACGAGCGCCGGATCGCACGCGAGTTGCTGGAAGACCGCGCCGGGCGATAAGCTAGCGCCGCCGTCGTTTCGTTAATGCGAGTGATCAGTTGAACGAAGCAGACATCGACGCGCTCGCTGCCTACGATCAGGCGCACGTCATCCACCCGCTGTTCAATACCGCGGATCACCGCGGCGCGGTGATGTTCGCCAGCGGCAAGGGCGCCGTGCTGACTGACGTGCACGGCAAGCAGTACATCGACGCGCTGTCATCGCTGTGGAACGTCGCCGTGGGCCACGGGCGCGCGCGAGCTGGCCGATGCGGCGGCCGAGCAGATGCGCCAGCTCGCGTTCTCAAACGCCTATACGGGCTATGCCAACATTCCTTCGACGCGTCTGACCGAAAAGCTGCTCTCGCTGGTCTACGCCAACATGGCGGGCGTGTTCTATGCGAACAGCGGCTCTGAGGCAGACGACTTCGCGATCAAGGCTGTCCGCTACTTCTGGTTCGTCTCCGGCAAACCGGAGAAGGTGAAGATCATCTCGCGGCAGGAGGCCTATCACGGCGGCACGATGGCGGCCACAGCTGTGACAGGCATGGCGGCGTTCCACAAAGGCTTCGGTCCCGAGCCGCCAGGCTTCGTGCAGGTACCGACGTGCTACCCGTACCGGTGCCAGTGGTGTTCCTCGAAACCGGCGTGCACGCTGGAGTGCGCGGACAACATCGAGGCGACGATCCAGCGCGAGGGCGCTGACACGGTGGCAGCGGTGATCGCCGAGCCTGTTCACGGCGCCGGGGGCGTCATCCCACCCGATCCGGGCTACTGGCCGCGCCTGCGCGAGATCTGTGACCGCAACGACGTACTGCTGATCGCCGATGAGGTGATCACGGGCTTCGGGCGCACCGGGCGCTGGTTCGGGTTGGAGCACTGGCGCGTGCAGCCGGACATGATGACGTTCGCGAAGGCGGTGACCAGCGCATATGTTCCGCTGTCCGGGTTCATCGTTTCACGGCGCGTGCATGACGCGATCCGGCAGGCGCCCGCAGACGCGAAGTTCATGGTCGGATCCACTAACTCGGCGCATCCGACTGCCTGCGCCGTCGCACTGCGAAACCTCAAGATCTTCGAGGACGAGCATCTGGTGGCCCGCGCGGCCGAGATGGGGGAGATGCTCCAGGACGGGCTCAAACGCCTGATCGAGATGCCGAATGTGGGGAACGTACGCGGCCTTGGCCTCATGGCCGCAGTCGAAGTCGTTGCGGACAAGGGGACGCGAGCGGCGTTCGCGCCTGAGCGAGGCGTGGGGCCAAAGCTGGCGCGCGCTATGCGAGAGCGCGGCGTGGTGACACGAGTCAAGGGTGAGAATGTACTATTCGCGCCTCCCCTTGTCATAACTGAGGATCAGATTCGCACGATGGTCGATGTGACCGGGGAAGCCATCGACAGCGTGATGCGCGAGACGGCGTGATACTGCGTGGCGCCGCGCGGGCGCGATATAATGGCTCGATGCAAGGAACGCATATGGGCGCGCACGGCGCGATTGCGGCGAGTCATCCCAATCGGTTGTACGCGTTCCTCGAGAAGAACTGGCGAATCTTTGCCGAGCTTCTCTTCATCATCCCGGCTTATGTGGCCTATCAATTCGTGCGCGGCGCCGTCCACGGCCAGGCGGGCACGGCATTCGACAACGCCTCGAAGCTGATCACGATCGAGCAAAAGCTCGGCATCTTTCACGAGGCGTTTCTGCAGCAGCTGATCTTACCCAGGGTATGGGCGGTCGATTTCTTCAACTACCTGTACATCTGGGGCCATCTGCCGGTGATCATAGCGGTGGCGATCTGGCTGTACGCGCGCCATCGCGAGAACTACGCGCTGTTCCGGAACGCCTTTCTTATCTCCGGGCTCATCGCGCTGATCGGGTTTGCGACGCTGCCGCTTACGCCGCCCCGCTACATGCCGGAGTTCGGCTTTACGGACACGATCGTGCGGGCGCAGTCGTACTACGCGTTCCAGAACCCGAAGATCGTCAACCAGTACGCGGCAATGCCGAGCCTGCACTTCGGCTGGGACCTCCTCGTCGCCATCGCCATCGGGACGCAGACGCGCGCGCGACACCTGCGCTGGATCGCCGTCGTGCTGCCGGCCGTGATGCTCGGCGGCATCGTGCTGACGGCGAACCACTACTTCCTGGATGCCGCAGCCGGAGCGCTTGTCGCGCTTATGGGGCTGGGAATCGCCTGGGCAATCCGGCGTAGCATCCACCGCACCGACGGCGTCTACGGCTTCATCGCCTAGCAACCAGCGGACCCGTTATGGCGGCCGCCGGGCGTTTTGACGGGCGCAGGTGTGCGTTGCTATGCTGCGCGCAGGAAAGGAGGTGATGCGGATGGATTATCTTAGTTGTGAGGCCTGCGAGCCCAGCAACGTCCGCAGCACCTCGGGGGCGACGCTCTAGGCCACCCGGGGCGCAGCAGCCGGGCGCAGGCCTGGCAACCTAGACGAAATGGCCCGGACGGAAACGTCCGGGCCAAATCTTTGTGCGCGGAATCGGCGCGCCCACTACGCCGTCGCGGGCGTGGCGAGCGACTCGAGGTACTGGTGGATGGCCTGGGCGGCGCGGCGCCCGTCCGCCAGCGCCGTGACGACGAGATCGGCGCCGTTGACGTTGTCTCCGCCGGCGAACACGCCGGGCCGCGACGTCATGTACGTCTCGGGGTGGACTTCGACGAGATTCCAGCGGTTCGTCGATACGCCGGGCGCCGCGTCTTTGATGATCGGGTCCGCGTTGTATCCGATTGCGACGGCGACCGACGTTGCGGGGATGATGAATTCCGAGTGGGGCACGGGGATCGGGCGTCTGCGCCCCGACTCATCCGGCTCGCCCAACTCCATCCGCTGGCATTCGACGCCCGTGACGTTGCCACCGTCATCGCCGGAGAACCGGAGTGGGATAGTGAGCCACTGGAACTCGACCCCCTCCTGCCGCGCGTGCTCGCGCTCCTCCGTGCGGCCCAGCATCTCGGCCTCGGTCCGCCGGTAGATGCACGTTACGTGCTCGGCGCCGAGGCGGACCGCCGTGCGCACACAGTCCATCGATGTATCGCCGCCACCGATGACGACGACGTCGCTGCCGATGGCGAGCGAATCGCGCATATGCTCGGGCAGCTGATCCGGGCGCAGGTTGCCGCGCACCAGGAATTCCGTGGCAGCGTAGATGCCGCGGTACTCCTCCCCCTCGATGGCGAGGCTGCCGCCGAGGCCGGCGCCGGTGCCGACGAAGACGGCGTTGAAGCCCTGGTTGAAGAGGTCATCAACCGTGACATCCTTGCCGACCCAAGTGTTGCCGACGAACCCGACGCCGAGCTTGTCGAGGTACGCCAGCTTGTCGCGCAGGACGTCCTTGCTGAGCTTGAAGTTGGGGATGCCGTAAAGGAGGATTCCGCCGGGCTCGGGCCAGGCGTCGTACATGGTGCACGAGTGGCCGCGCTTCGCCAGCTCCTCGGCGACCGCCATCCCGGCGGGACCGGCGCCGACGACGGCGACCTTCATCCCGGTCGGAGCGGGAAGTACGGGCAGAGGCACGCCGAGGTGCACGCGCTGGTAATCGGTGACGAACGCCTCGAGCTTGCCGATCGACACCGGAGGCTCCTGGTGGCTGTCGGGCCGGATGGCGAAGGCGACCACGCACTCACCTTCGCACAGCCGCTCCTGCGGGCAGAGGCGGCCGCACAGCTCGGGCAGGTTGCTGGTCTCGCGGAATCGCTCGGCGGCGCCGGCGACGTCGCCCTGCTCGAGCAGGATCAACGCGCCGGGGATGTCGTTGCCGACCGGGCATGCGTCCTGGCAGGGGGCGGTCGGACAGTGCAGGCAGCGCGTCGCCTCGATCTGGGCATGCTCGAGGTCGAAGCCGAGGAAGACCTCGTCCCAGTTGTTCTTCCGCTCCTGCGGATCCTGCTTGTTGATGGGCACGCGGGAGATCGCGAGCCGCCGCTGCACATCGACGTCCTTGGGCATGGGCGATTCCTTCGATTCCGCTCTGCCGCCGCCGAGGCGAACACGTAGTTCGGCGTATCACGAAGTCTAGGGGCGCCGCGGGAAGTTGTAAATGTTGCGAATCGGCGTCGAGGCTACTGGCTGGTGTCCTCGGTGAACGCCGAACGCAGGTAGTTGACGAGGTTCCACATGTCCTCGTCGGATAGCGCGTCCTTGAACTTGGGCATCGCCGACCCGGGATATCCATTCTCGATGAAGTTCTTGAACTGCGGGTCGGTGTGCAGCGGCATGTGCAGCCGGAAGTCGGATGGCGCAGGGCTCAGGTTCGCCGCCTCGACTCCGTCGCCGCGGCCATCGATGCCGTGGCACTGGATGCAGTTCTGCTGGAAGAGCATCTTGCCGCGATCGATCGACTCCTGCGTCGCCTTCACGGGATTGCCAGCACCCGGCTGGACGGCAGCCGTGTCATGCGAGTGCACGCCGAAAATCAGGACGGCTCCACCCACCATGAGCAGCGTCGCCAGCGTCATGCTGATGCGGTATCCGGGCTGGCGCAGCCAGCGCAACTGGCGCCGGTAGACGACGATGAGGACGCCGCCGCCGATGATCATCAAGCCCGCGACTTCGTTCCAGTTGAATACGGTGAAGGGCAGTGCAAAGGGCTTGCCCTGAGTCGCCTTGGCGCTCGCCTGCGCTTTGGCAACTGGCGCAACGAATGTGCGGGTGACGTCGTCGCCATCAGTGCGGCGCACGTTGGCCTCGACGCGCCAGTTGCCCGGCTGGGTGAAATAGACGCCTGCGCCGCGGTAGTCGCCGTCGGCGTACTTCGTGAGCAACAGCTCAGAGGGTGCAATCGCGTTCGCCACGTCGTCGTAGCTGAAGCGGAGGCGCGCTTGCGTGACCGTCGTGGCGGGCGTTCCATCGGCGGAGTTCTGGATCGTAAGTCCGTACTGGTTCGTCCCGACGCGGTTCGGGGTGATATCGAGCGTGAGTTTCAGGCCGCCGCTCTCGGCCGTCTGGCTGAACTTGGTGGCGTCGGTCTGGGACGCCAACTCCTGCGCGACCTCACCCTTCGCGGTCGAGGTCTGGCTCAGGACGCCCACGACGGCGAAGACCGCGACGATCAGCGCGATCTCGGCGATGACGGTGACCGGGAACACGCGTTGAAGCTGGCGGAGGGCGCTTGCCTGCTTGTCGCGGGCCTGCACGTCCGGCGCGCCGCCCTGCTGGTACGACGCATCGATTGCATTCACGAGTCGCGGTTTGAGGATGAAGGCATTGATGCCGGCGATGCCGAGCAAGGGGATGATGAGGGCGATCTTGGCGAGCAGCACCTTCCCGTAGGTCGTGTGGATGAGCTGGTCGCGGGTGGCGATCTGCGTCAGACCGTTGAACGTACCGGTGGCGAGAATGACGGTTACGCTTATGCCGGCGATGATCGAGAAGCGATCGAGGACGTTCGCGAGGAGGAGATAGCGCTCGGTCTCCTCGAAGTGCGTGCGCAGCCACCGCCAGAGCGGCACGAGCATGACGAGCGCGCCGAGCCACGTCGACGATGCCATGAAGTGCAGGAAGTCAGATGATACGGACCAGAACTTGCCGGGATCGTTAGCGCTGTGGCTCACCATCGACGACATGAACATGGCGCCGCCGGTGGCGGCGAGGAGCAGTGCGAGCCCGAAGTTACGCTGGCGTGCCGTCCCGCCGAGGAACAGCACGTCGGCGCCGATGAGGGCGAGGACGAGGAAGATCAGCTGCGCCAGCCGGTATTGCCCGGTGCGCAGCGTCGTCAAGTACTCGATCAATCCGGTGGATGTGCCGAATCGGCTGACGGCGAGCAGGATCAGGACCGACGACGCGATGAACGCCGCAGGCAGCGCGACGTGGGCGATGCCCACAACCCAGCGCTCGGCGGCATCGGTGACCTCCTGGTATTGCTCCTCCTCAAGGAAGCGGGCGGCCGGGCGGATGCCGGCCACGAACATGAATGCGGCTCCGCCGATGGTGCCGATGGCGAGTAGAGAGATCCACTTCAGCAGACTGTCGAACTTCGCAGGGAGGAGCCCCGTGCTGCTCGCGCTGGAACCACCGGTGTTGTCGAGCGTTACGCCGGCCGGGAACGTTCCGTCCGGGTTGAGGACGATGAAGGGGTATGTGCCCTCAGACGGGTGTCCATCGACCGAGGAGACGTTGCTCCAGTTGACGAAGTAGAGCCCGGGAGCGAGCGTCTTCAGCGCGACGGATGCGAAGGTCGGGTCCTTGTCGTCGAATGCCGTATCGCCGTCGTCGTAGCGGTTGCCGTCCTTATCCTTGACCTGGATCTGCGTGAGGTCGCGTTCTAGCGCCTCACTGAAGCGAAGCGTCACGCGAATCGGTGGCCGCTTGAGTGTTTCGTTGTTGCCGGGGCTGGCGCTGATCAGTGATGCGTGCGCCGATGCCGTCCGGGCGAGGTACGGCATCACCGCCGCCGCGAACGCTACGGCGAGCGCGACCGCGACGATGACGGCGAAGCCTTTGGTAACGCGTCGTCCCAATCCCACCTCTTGCATCCACCACCACCCCTGACACTGTATACGGCGGCGCGGCGACTACAGCCCTACGTCCTCCGGTTTCGATACCACAGAGCGGCACCGCCGCCGACGATCACAACCACCGCCGCAACACCCATTCCGATGAAGATCCCAATGTTGTTGCCACCGCCGTCGCTGGATGAACTCGACGTTGCCGTCGCAGTGGCTAACGCGCCCGTCGGCGAGCCAGCAGCGGAAGGGCTCGCTGCGGTCGCGGCCGGCTGCGAGGTCTCGCTTGCCGACGGCGTCTCGTCCGGAGCGCCGATCAGCTCAAGTTGCGCGTCGTTCTCGAGGTCGATCGCGGTCGGCTGCGTTTCGACGTAGAACGAGAACGCGCCCTCGGCGGCGTCGCCGTCGTCATCCGAGACGTTGTTCCAGTGCACGACGTAGCGGCCGGGCGTGAGGTTCGGGGTTAACGGAGCGCTCATCTTGGAGCGATCGGCATCGTCCACGACGGCGGGCCCGGCATTGACCGACGCGCCTCGATCACGCTCGACCTCGATACTGTACGTGCCCGACACCTTCTGAATGTCCTGGGTAAACGTGATTTCGACCAGGGCGGAGAGGTCGAAACGACCTCCCCCTTTCCCGGCGTCGAGCTCTTGTACCGAGCGTGGGCGAGCGCGGTGCCGGGCACCCAAAGCATCGCCCCGAGGCACGCAAGCAGGGCAACTGCGACAGCGCGCGCTCGCATCCTTCGTTACCTCCGCGCGCGTGCGCCGGCTGCGATGAGCGCGCCGCTTCCCGCCGCGATGAGTCCGAAGACGGCGAGCGCGGTCAGCTTCCAGCCGTCGCCGCCCGAACTCCCGTCGCCGGTCGTCGGCAGCGCGCCGCCGCTCGTTGCGGACGGTTGACTCGACGGCGCCGATGCGGGCGATGCCGCCGCGGCCGGCGTCTCCGAACCGGCGGCCTCAGCGGTCGCAGTCGCGAGTGCGTTCTCTTCGATCGCCGCGAGTTCCTGGTCGGCTGCGAGATCCGCGGATGTGGGCTGCGTCCCGATGTAGAACGAGAACGCTCCGTTGAGGGCGTCGCCGTCGTCCGACGACGTGTTGTTCCAGCGCACGACGTAGCGGCCGTCCGCCAGCCCGGACTTGAGCGGTACTGAGAGCTTCGTCGCGTCGGACGAGTCGGTCACAGCGGGCCCGCTCGTGGCCGAGGCGTTGCTGCTGTCGGTCACGGTGATGCCGTAGCTCCCGGCGGTAGCCTGGATTTCTTCCTTGAATGTGATCACGACCGACGTTGGCGCCGTCGCGACGACGGCACCGCTCGCGGGCGTGGAGCTGTCATATTCAGCGTGCGCCCATGCCGTGCCCATCGTCGACACGATTGCCACCGTGGCCGCGAAGGTCGCGCCGACGGCGAGCGCTGCGAACGCAGTGAGTTTCATCGATCGTCCTCTCAGTGTGCGGCTGCGGTCGAGTCCGCAGCGGGCGTAGCGCCGGACGATGCGTCGTCGTGCGCAGCCTCCGGACCGCCGGCATCGGCCGGGAGTCCGGCAGCGATGACATTACCGACGGTCGAAGGGAACTCGTGCTGATGCTCGTGGAGCGCGTTCGACATCTCCTTAAGGTCGTCAGCACTCTTTCCGGCGTTCATAGCCTGAAATAGTTTGACGGCATCGTCGTGATACGAGGTCATCTCGGGCTTGATGTCATTGGTCCAGTCCGTCAGCGCGAGCACGCGGATCAGAGTCCGCAAAGTGGGCACGTACTTCGAGTCGATTGTGCCCGACTGGAGTTCTTCGTCGAGGTCATGAATCGGCAGCGCGGAGATCGTGACCCAGGCGTTGAGCATCTCGTTGCGCTGCACGCGCTGCGTGAGCTCATCGATGCTTGCCTGCGAGGCGCTGCTGGAACTGTCTGCCTGTTTCGAATCGGAGCTACACGCGGCCGCCAGCAGAGCGAAGCCGAGAATGGCGACGCCCGCGACCGACGCGCGGAAATAGTTGGACAATTCGGTTCTCCTGATGCAAACGTAACCCGGGTCAGGCTGCCGTCGCACGAAGAGGAGGCCGAACCTCGGGCTTGGGCATGAGCCCAGTGAGTACGGGCACCGCCGCGATCAGCGCGACCGCGAGCAGCGATGGCACGAGAAGCAGCGGCTGGCTGTGCAGCAGTTGGCCGGGGCCAGCGGTCACCGGCGCATCGCTGCAGGTGCCGGGTGAGACGTGGCAGTGCGAGACATGTACGGCCTCCTGACCACCGTCAGCGTGTGCGCCGGGGAGGAGGTGGTCGTAGGGAAAGACCGACGGAAGGACCGCCACGAAAACTAGCACGGTGAGGGCGTTCCTTGCGATGGCGCGGCGGTCTCGGGCGCGCAGGCGGGCGAACCCGGTCGGGGCCATCGGCGGATGCCAGATCCAGACGAGCGTGCCCGCGAACAACAGTGCCCCGAGGGTCGTGATTCTCAGATCGAGCGTGGTTACGCGCAGTGCCGTCTGGCCTGCGTGGAGCAGCGGAAACAGCGTCGACGCGTATTCTGCCGTCATCGTCGCACCAGTATAACGATGCCGTAGTTGCTGCCCGAGATTGCCGTCGGATTGCAGCGGGGCAGCGGCGAACGTAGAATACGCCCAACCCAGCCCCCTGGCGGGACTGCCACAGCCGGAGGCACCGAATGGCCCACGAGGATACGCTTCGCAACGTTCAGCTCTTCTCGCAGTTCTCCAGCAAGGAACTCTCGCGGCTTGGCCGGGCGATCGTTGAGCGCGAGTACAAGAAGGGCGAAACGATCGTGAAGGAAGGCGAGCAGGCCGTCGCCTTCTTCATCATCGTGAAGGGCCGAGCGGAGGTCGCGCAGTCGGCCGGCTCAAAGAAGTCACAGGCGCTGGCGACGCTTGGGCCATCGGAGACCTTCGGCGACATGGCGCTCCTCGATGGGGGACCACGCGCGGCGACGGTGAAGGCGCTCGACGACACCACCTGCCTCGTGCTGTCGCGCTGGGACTTCGTGGCCGAGCTTCAGACGAATCCGCACATGGCCGTCGCGATGCTTCCGGTGCTGAGCCGGCGCCTGCGCGATGTCGAGGCGAAACTCGCCGCGACGCACTAGCCGCGGCCGGCGGCCACCTTCGTCTTCGCTGGACGCGCGTATGCCGTCTTCGCCCAATCTGATCGCCAGGCGCCGCGTCGCGCCGGGCCGTCCGCGATGCCACGGGCGATGCGCTTCTTCATCGGCGTGCGCTCAGCGCGCGTGAACTCATGCTCGAGGCCCCAGTTCGCCATCGCCTCCAGCACGGGTGCGAGCGAGAGGCCGCGGTCCGTGAGGTGGTAGTCAGCTCGCAGGGGATGCTGGCTGTAGATGCGGCGCTCGATGAAGCCGCGCGCGGTAAGCGTCTGGAGGCGCGCGGCGAGCAGGCGCGCGGGCATTCCCGGCGAATGGTCGCGGAGCTCAGAATACTTCGTGCGGCCGAAGAACATGTCGCGCAGGATCAATAGCGTCCATCGATCGCCGATGGCGTCGAGCGTGCGCGCGATCGGACAGTCCTGGTCGTAGCTACGGGTCATCGCCTCCCTTGCCCGGCGCAGCGTAACAGGTATTGATTATGAAAGTGTAGTGGCTTTACTATGTGCACCCACGGCCGGAGAGGTCGCAGCCTGACGAGTGAAGTAGCGAGCAAGGAGCGTACACGTGGCTAACCCAGTCGGCTGGTTCGAGATTCACGCGAAGGATGGCAAGAAGGCGCAGGACTTCTACGCGTCGCTGTTTGGCTGGAACGTTGATACGAACAACCCGATGAGCTACGGCATGGTGCAGAGCACGGGCGATGGCGGCATCGGCGGCGGCATCACGGGCCCAGACGGGCCGATGGTCACGATCTACGTCAACGTTGATGACCTGGCCGCGACGCTGAAGAAGGCCGAGAGCCTCGGCGCCTCGACCGTCATGCCGCCGATGGACGTCCCCGGTGGCCCCAGCATCGCGCAGTTCAAGGACCCGGAAGGGAACGTGATCGGCATCATGAAGGGTATGTGAGCCCGCGCACGTAGGTTCGTGAGCGCGCCGCGCGCGTGATACTGCCGCCAGGCATGTGACGGCGCGGCGCGTCCGCGCCAGGAGGCATCGATATGGCGACGTGGGCGAGACCGATCGTGCACTGGGAAATACAGGCACGGGATCCCGAACGTATCCGGGCGTTCTACGAGACGATGTTCGAGTGGGTGATCACACCGGGTCCGATCCCGGCGATCGTCAACATCG
The DNA here is from genome assembly GCA_963736015.1 of uncultured Chloroflexia bacterium. Taxonomy (GTDB): domain Bacteria; phylum Chloroflexota; class Dehalococcoidia; order DSTF01; family JACRBR01; genus CAVTNG01. The sequence continues at coordinate 12,851 of CAVTNG010000001.1, forward strand.
GCGCGGGTATCGGCGGGCCGGAGCCGGGACCCGGTGGGCATATTCAGCCCGGCGAAGGTAAGGGCGTTGTGCTCTTCATACAGGTTGCTGACATCAAGGCGTCCATGGCGCAGGCGGAGGAACTTGGTGGAGCGATCGTCGGGCAGCCGTTCGATGTGCCGAACGGGCCGACGGTGGCGCGCATCGCCGACCCCGAGGGGAACCAGATCGGCCTCGTGCAGCAGTAGGTTGGCTAAAGCACCAGGAGCAGGGGTTGCTCCAGCAGGCGCTTGATCTCCGAAATGAACTGCGCGCCCTGAGCGCCGTCGGTAACGCGGTGGTCCGCGGATAGCGCCACCTTCATTATTTCGCGCACGACTATGCTGCCTTCGCGGACCGCGGGCTGCGGCTTGCGGTTCCCACGCCGAGGATCGCCGTCTGGGGCGGCTGAATGATGCCGATCAGAGTCTCGACGCCGTAGGCGCCGAGGTTCGTGACCGTGAACGTCCCGGCCGTGATCTCGTCCGGACGCAGCGCACCGCCGCGAGCGCGGGCGGCCAGATCCTGCGCCTCGCGCGCGAGCTGTGAGAGCGGTTTTTCTCCGGCGTCGATCATCGCGGGAGCGATCAAGCCGTCGTCGAGGGCGATGGCGATGCAGATGTTGCTGGCGGTGTTCGTGCGCGTCGTCTCGCCGTCGAGGGTGATGTTGAAGACCGGGATAGTGCTTAACGCGAGTGCACATGCCCGGACGATGAGGTCGTTGACGCTGATGCGGTGCGTCCTCCGGTAGCGGCAGCGTTGGCCTGGACGCGGAAGGCGAGCGCGTCGGTCATGTCGACATCGATCAGCAGATAGTAGTGCGGCGCTTCGCGCTTGCTCTGCGACATCCGCCGCGCGATCGCCTGGCGCATCTTGCTCATCGCTGACCGGCGCGGCGGCCGCCTGCCAGGGAGGCTGCTGCGGTCGTCGCGGCCGCGGTCCGCGTTTCCGCTGGCGCAGCCTCGACGTCGTGCTTCACGATGCGTCCGTCGGGGCCGGTGCCGTGCACGGTGCGCAGGTCGATGCCGCGCTCTTCGGCGATGCGCCGCGCTACGGGCGAGACGCGCAGCCGCGCGTGCTCGGCGGCCGCAGTGGCGGGCGGTGTGGCGGCCGCCTCGCTGGCAACGGTGGCGGCGTGCTCGGTTGCGGCGTCTGCGGCGCTTCTGCGATCGGGGCGCAGGCGCCGCGGCCGGTGCGGCGGGTTTCGGCGCCGACTGGTGCCGCGCGCCGTTCACGTACTTCGAGATGTCGTCCTGCGGCGCCGGCGATGATCGCGATAACGTCGCCGACGGGCACGACGTCGCCTTCGCCGGCGAGCGCCTTGCGGAACATGCCGGACTCGAACGCCTCGATCTCGACGTTCGCCTTGTCGGTCTCGATCTCGGCGATGATCTCGCCGCGCTCGACTGCCTCGCCCTCGTGCTTGAGCCAGCGGACGATCGTGCCTTCCGTCATATCGGCGCCCATCTGCGGCATCACGACTTCGGAGATCATCGCGCGCTCCTACCATCGACTTCACGAGCCGCGACGATGTCCGCCTCCTGCGGGAGCGCGGCCTGCTCGAGCGCACCGGCGTAGGGCATCGGGACGTCGGCGCCCGAGCAGCGCAGCACCGGCGCGTCGAGGTCGTCGAACGCGTGCTCCTGGATGATCGCGGCGATTTCGCCCCCAAAGCCGCCGAACTCCCAGTCGTCCTCGACGACGATCGCGCGGTTGCGTCTTGCGCACCGAGGCGAGGATGCCGTCGACGTCGAGGGGGCGCAGCGTCCGCAGGTTCAGCACTTCGGCACTCGATGCCCTCCTCCGCGAGCTGCGTCGGCCGCGCGGTGCGCCTGGTGCACGCTGCCCGAGTAGCCGATGAGCGTGACGTCCGCGCCCTCGCGCATGACGTCGGGCCTTGCCCGAACGGGATCCGGTACGGCTCGTCCGGCACCTCGCCCTTCGAGGCGTAGAGCGCCGTGTGCTCGATGAAGATGACGGGGTTCTCGTCGTCGAACGCCGTCATGAGCAGGCCCTTGGCGTCGTACGGTGTCGCCGGCACGACGACCTTGAGGCCGGGGACGTGCGCGTACCAGCTCTCGAGGCTGTGCGAGTGCTGCGCGCCGAGCTGGCTCCCGGCGCCGCCCGCCATGCGGATCACGAGCGGCACGCTGATCTGGCCGTTCGACATGTAGTGCAGCTTCGAGGCGTTGTTCACGATCTGGTCGATCGCCAGCAGGCTGAAGTTGATCGTCATCAGTTCGACCATCGGCTTGAGGCCGGCCATCGCCGCGCCGATGCCCGGCGCCGACGACGACCGACTCGGCGATGGGCGTGTCCTTCACGCGCCGCTCGCCGAACTCCTCGAGAAAGCCCTTTGTGACCGCGTAGGAGCCGCCGTAGGCGCCGATGTCTTCGCCCATGAGGAACACGCGCTCGTCGTTCTGTGAGCTGCTAGCGCAGCGCCTGGCGGAGCGCCTCGCGGTAGGTGATCTCAGGCATCGGTCGGCCTCCGCGTACACGTGGCTGGCTCAGGCGTTCGAGCGGTCGGGAGCCGGGCTCTGTTCGGCGAACTCGGCCGCAGCCTCGTTCGCCATCTCCTCGGCTTCCGTCTGCATGCTGCGCGAGTCCGCCCTCGGTCGATCTCGTATGCGCCGCCATGCGAGTTGCTCTGGAGTTGCTCGATCGGGTCCAGGTGGCGCCAGCGCTCGACCTCGTCCTTCTGGCGATAGAACTCCGGGTCGGCCATCGAGTGGCCGCGGAAGCGGTAACATGATCGGCTTCGATGAAGCGCGGGCCGTCGCCCGCGCGCACGCCTTCCGCGCAGCGCTCACGGCCTCGCGCACGTCGAGGACGTCCATGCCGTCGACCTGCTCCGCGGATGCCGTACGCCTCGGCCCGCTTGTAGACCTCGATCACGGCGGACACGCGCCGAACGTCGGTGCCCATGCCGTAGAGGTTGTTCTCGCAGATGAAGAGCACCGGCAGCTTCCAGACGCCGCGAGGTTCAGCGCTTCGTGGAACTCGCCTTCGTTGACGGCGCCGTCGCCGAGGAAGTTCACGGCGATGCGGTCCGTGCCCTTGTACTGCTCGGCCAGCGCGAGCCCGCAGGCGAGCGGCATGTGTCCGGCGACGATCGCGTAGCCGCCCATGAACGACTTCGACGCGTCGAAGAGGTGCATCGAGCCGCCGCGGCCGCCGGTCGACGCCCGTGCTCTTGCCGAACAGCTCCGCCATCACGGCCCTGGGTCGAGTGCCGCGCGCGAGCGCGTGCCCATGTTCGCGGTAGTGCGTGACGATGTAGTCGTCGTGCGAAGGGCCGCGATCGCGCCGGTCGCCACGGCTTCCTGGCCGATGTAGAGGTGCAGGAAGCCCTTGATGCGGCCGCGCGCGTACATCTCGGCCGCCTTCTCCTCGAAACGCCGGATGTGCATCATCGTCCGCAGCAGCGCCATGCGATCGTCGGCCTGTCGCCGTCACTCGAGGCGCCATTCGGTCCGAGTCGCCGGCGTTGCTCCGTCGTGCGTCGCCATATCACTCCGTCCAGAAGTGGATCGCTTCGTCCATCGACGGCCAGCGCTGCTTCCTTCACGGCCTCGCCGAGCGTCGGATGCGCGGCGACGGTCCAGCCCAGCTCGCGCGGCGTCGCCTCCAGCGTCATACCCAGCGACGCCTCGGCGAGCAACTCCGTTGCCATCGGCCCGATCATGTGGATGCCCAGGGTCTCGCCGCTATTCGCGTCCGCGACAACCTTTACGAGGCCGTCCATCATGTTCATCGCCTTCGCGCGGCCGTTCGCGCGAAGGGGAACTTCCCTACTTTCACCTCGTATCCGGCCTCGCGCGCCTGCGCCTCGGTCAGGCCGATGCTCGCGACCTCGGGCTGCGCAGTAGGTGGCTCGCGGCATGCGCGTGATAGTTCAGAGCGGGCGACTCGTGGCCGCATAGCCGCTCCACGACCATCACGCCCATGGCGGATGCCACGTGCGCCAGGTTCATGATGCCGGTAACATCGCCGATCGCGTAGACGCCGGTCGCTCCGGTCATCAGCGGTCGTCCGTCTTGCAGACAGCCGCGTTCGAGCGAGACGCCGATCTTGTCCAGCCGAGGCCCTCGACGTTGGCCTCGAAGCCAATGCCGATGAGCACCTTGTCGGCCTGCAATTCCTGCTCCTTGCCTCCCGCCGTGAAGCTCACGGTCGCGCGCCCGTTGCGGGCCGTCGCCGCGGCGCGACCTGCGCGCCCGTGTGGAACTTGATCCCCTGCTTCTTGAAGGCGCGCTCGAGCTGCACGCTGATGTCTTCGTCCTCCAGCGGCAGCAGGTGGTCCATGCAACTCGAGGATCGTCACGTCGACGCCGTACGCGCGCCAGAACGGTCGCGAACTCAACGCCGATCGGTCCGCCGCCGATGATCACGACGCTCTCAGGCGTTTCCTTCAGCGCAAGCGCCTCGCGGCTGTCGATGATGGTCTCGCCGTCGGTCTTCAGGCCGGGCAGCGCCCGCGGCCGCGCGCCCGTCGCGATGATGACGTCTCGAGCGTCGATCGGCTCATCGAGCCGCGCACGCGGATCTGCGCTGCGGCGACTCAAACGATGCCTCGCCGATGATCGACCGTACGCCATGCTTGTTCAGCAGGAACTCGACGCCCTTGACCATCTGGTCGACGATCGGCCGGCTGCGGTCGATCGCCTTCCCCATATCGACACGCGTCGTTTGTCGAACCAGATGCCGTAGGTCTCGGCGTCACGGATGAGGTTGCACGACCTCGGCATTCCAGAGCAGCGCCTTACTGGGGATGCAGCCCCAGTTCAGGCACAGCCCGCCGACCCGCTCCTTCTCAATCAGCACAACGTTCTTGCCGAGCTGCGCCGCGCGGATCGCCGCCACGTAGCCGCCGGGCCCGCCGCCGATGATGGCGATGTCGAAGTCAGCCACGACGCACCGCCGTCAGCGGGATGAGCGTCGGCGCCTCGGCGGCGACGGACCTGCTTCTCGGCGTGGTACGACGAGCGCACCAGCGGGCCCGCTTCGACGTGCGCGAAGCCCGAGCCTCCGGCCGTACTCGACGAAACTCCTCGTATTCGCGAGGGCTCGTAGTAACGGACTACGGGCAGATGATGCGATGTGATGGCCGCAGGTACTGGCCGATCGTCACGATGTCGCAGCCGTGCTCGCGCAGATCGCGCATCACGTCGAATAGCTCGTCGCTGCGTCTCGCCCAGCCCGACCATGAAGCCGGACTTCGTCAGCATCTGCGGCGCGAGGTCCTTCGCGCGCTCGATCAGTTCGAGCGAGCGCTCGTACGCGCCTGCGGCCGCACCGAGCGGTAGAGCCGTGGCGCAGTCTCGATGTTGTGGTTGAGCACGAACGGGTGCGCGTCGACGACCGTGGCGAGCGCATCCCAGTTGCCCTTGAAGTCGGGGATCAGCACCTCGACCTGCATCGACGGATCGTGGCGCCGGATCGCGCTTGATGCACGCCGCGAAGACCTCGGCGCCGCCGGACGGCGAGATCGTCGCGGTTCACCGACGTGATGACGACGTAGTCGAGGCCCAGCGGCGCGCACGGTCTTCGCGAGGCGGTAGCGGCTCAAGCAGGTCGAGCTCATCGGGGCGCCCAGTCTTGACGGCGCAGAATCCGCACGACCGCGTGCAGACGTCGCCCAGGATCATGAACGTCGCCGTGCCCGCGTTCCAGCACTCGCCGATGTTCGGGCAATGCGCCTCCTCGCAGACGGTGTGCAGGCCCTGCGTCGCGCATCAGCGTCTTCAGACGCTGGTATCGGTCGCCCGCGGGAAATCGCACCTTGAGCCATCCGGCTTGCGCTCTGGCGCTCGCGCTCAGCGACCAACGGCGACTCCTCCGCGCAGGGGCGGAGTCGAGACGCTCTGGCGGAACTGCCCCTGGAACGCATCGAACGATCGCGTCCATCACGCCTTCGATGTCGAAGCGCTCGCCCGTGAGCTGGTGCATTGAGGTGACCGAGGCGTCGGGCAGGCCGCAGGGGACGATGTGGTCGAAGACGACAGGTCCGGCTCACGTTGAGCGCGAAGCCGTGCGTGCTGACGCCGCCGGAGATACGGACGCCGATCGCGGCGATCTTTGCGTTGCCGACCCAGACGCCCGGTCTGCCGGGGACGCGGTCGCCGACGATGCCGAACGAGGGCAGTGCCTCGATCAGCGTGGCCTCCAGCCCGCGTACGTAGGAGACGGGGCCGAGGCCCATCGCCCGCAGATCGATGATCGGGTATCCGACGACCTGGCCGGGGCCGTGGAACGTGACGTCGCCGCCGCGATCGCTCTGGACAACGTCGGCGCCGAGCGCGCGAAGCCGTGCGCCGGAACGCAGCAGGTTGTTGGTATTGCCTCGCGAGCCGAGCGTGTAGGTAGGCGGATGCTCGAGCAGGATGAGCACCGGGTCATAGCCGCCGCGGACGCGTTCGGCGACGCGTGCTGAAGCTGCCAGGCGTCCTCGTAGTGGATGAGGCCGGGCCGGAGCAGGGTACAGCGGGATCCCAACGGCCTGTCTTCCTGTGCGTGCATTTGAGGATATCAGACGCCTTCTCCCCTAAGGTTCGTCTTCCGGCACTCATCGAGTGGATAGGGATCACGCTGATATGCGGCGGACACGGGACGGGCCTCGCACAATCGCGAGGCCCGTCCGGCGTCATTTCGCGTCACTCAGCGAAGTTACTCGCCGTCACCTTCGTCGCCGCCCTGCCCGTTGTTGCCGTGCTCTTTGTGCTTCTCGCTGCCGCCTTCGCTCTTGTCGGCGTGGCAGGGCACGTTCACCCGGTTGCCGCTCGGCGTCGTCTTGATGACGGTCTCACCCTTCTCGCATACGCCGTCGCCATCCTCGGGGTGATGGCTCGGGTTGCTGTCCGGGATCCGTGCACCCCGTCGCAATCGCCGTCGTCGCCTTCGGCACCCTCGTCGGCGTCGTCCGCCTCGTCCTGGTCCTCGTGCTCGCCCTGGGCGTCGCCGTCGTCGCATGCCGGCGTCTCGCTCGCGGAAGCGGTCGAGGTCACGGACGGCTCCGCCGTGTCGGTGGCTCGGGCGTGGACGTCTCGGTTGCTTCAGGCGTGTCGGTAACCGTCGCTTCCGGCGTATCAGTCGGCGTCGATGTTGTGGCGTCAACCGGCGTTTCTGTCGCTGTCGCCGTCTCCGTGTCGGTGACCGTGACCTCGGCCGTGCTGGCGCCATCCTGCGATGCGAAGGCGCCCACCGCCGCCAGCGATATGAGCGCCGCTCCTGCGATACCCGCGATAATTTTTTCTTCACAAATCCACTCCTGACCCCAATGTCGGTCCGTGATGCAAGGCAGCGTCGTGCCTCACACGTCTAACATCGGCCGCGGGGGAAAAAGTGACGTGCGGGTGTGCCGGGATACTACCCGATTGGTACTTGCGCGCTCATACCGGTACGTCGGAATTCGCGTGGTGCCGACGGCGTTCAGTCGTCCTGCTCGTCGTTCTCCTCGCGCGGGATCGGCTGTGCGGAATGACCGTTCGAGCGGACGCAGGCATGCCCCGCGGCATCCATCGGCAGGCCGCAGAGCGGGCACACGGGGCGGCCGCCGGCGATGATGTCATCGAGCTGAACGCCGAGGGACGCGCACTGCTCCTGTGTGAGCCGCACACGAAGCGTCGGCTCCTCCTAGTCGGTGCCCAGCTCGAACGCGTAGACGACGACGGTGCGGTCGGAGGCGTTGAATCCCATGCCCATCCGCCCGACGCGAAAGTCGTGGTCCGCGACGGTCGGAAATCCGCCGACGTCAGCCGTCGGCGGATCCTGGTCGTATTCCAGCTGCGCCAGCATTTGCTTCAAAGCGAGGCTGAGGGCCTGCATCTGCTCCTTTTCCATCCAGAGCGATGCAGACTGGCCGGCGCTCCCGACGATGCGCAGACGGAAGGTGCGCTGCCCGGGCTGCCCGAACGTCTGCGCGTCAATGCCACGCGCGATCTCGAACTCTACGGTCATAGCGGGGCCGGTCGGGGTCAATGAGCGGCCCGCCTCCCGCCGGGACGCGTCGTCGGATCAGCACGGCGCAGGATCACGTCTGGCGTGTCTGGCGTCAAGACTCGGCGCTATACCTTCACACGACGCCTGGCTACGATGCCACAGCGTGCCTAAGACGCATGGAGGAGCGAGCCGATGGCGAACGTTGAAGTGGGACAGGAAGCGCCCGACTTTACGCTGCGGGACGAGGGCAACAAGGAGGTCGCGCTGTCCGCGCTGCGTGGCCATCCCGTCGTGCTGTTCTTCTATCCGCTGGATTTCTCGCCGTTTTGCACGACCGAAGCGTGTGCCTACCGTGACGACACGTCGCTGTTCGAGGGCAAGGGAGCGCAGATCCTGGGCATCAGCCGTGACAGCACGTGGACGCACAAGGCCTTCAAGGAGAAGGAGGGGCTTCCCTACAGTCTCCTCGCCGACATGAAGGGCGATGTCGCGAAGGTATACGGCTGCTGGAACGAGGCCATCGGGATCGCGGAGCGCCTGACCGTCGTCATCGATAAGGACGGCGTTATCAGGTACGTCGAGCACAACGGCCCGGCGCAGATCGGGATCAGAAGAAGGCGCTGGCAGCGCTCGCGTAGAGCTGGAATGCGGTGCTGCCCGATGACGAGCCGGCTTTACAGTTGCCGTCCAGTGGAGTAGAACGAATCGGCGATGGTGCTCGAACGAAAACTCGTCCTCGATGACAACTCCCTGTACTGTCCGGTACGCGCCACGCTGGCGCTGCTGGGACAGAAGTGGGTTCCGCATATCATCCACGAGCTGATGGTGGGTAAGAAGCGCTTCAACGAGCTTGCTCACGACGTCGGCGGCTGCAACTCGCGCACGCTGCGCGATCGGCTGAAGAACCTGGAGTCGCTGGAGATCGTGAGCCGCAACATCGTTGCCGTGATGCCGCCCTGGGTGGAATACGAACTCACGCCGCGCGGCCGTCAGCTCGGCGAAGCGCTGGCCGGCCTCGAACACCGGGGCCAGGCATACATGACGCAGCCCTGCATCGACTGATCGTCACGCGTTCGTCACCGTTTGACCCGCGTGGCATCGGGCCGTAGCGTTAGACGGTGACCTCAAGCGCGCGTACCACCGTCTCTTCGCTTCCCAAAGGACACGAGTTCTCGCCCGTGTCGTTCGTTGTCAGCGCGGAGCGCGCCGATGCCTATGCTCGCGCTGTCGGCGATGCCGGAGACTATGGCGAAGACGCGCCTCCGCTGGCGGCCGTCGCACTCGGGCTGGCGGCGCTGCAGGAGCAGATCTGCTCCCCGAGGGATCGCTGCACACCAGCCAGGAAGTCGAGCACCTCGCACCGATTCGCGTCGATGAGGAGTTGCTGTTGTCGGGGCGCATCGCGCAGCGATCGGAGCGCCAGGGCTTCGTCATTAGCGTCCTCGAGTTCAGATCGCATCGACGGAGGGCGTGGCGGTACGGGCGCGCACCACGGTGATGGCGCCGGGAGCGGCGTCGTGAGCGCGGCCGTCAAGCCGGTGGAGCGCGTCATCACGCAGGCCCAGCTGACGCGTACGCCGATGCGTCGGGTGACCACAATCCCATCCATACGAAGCGGCCTACGCGGCGGCTACGCCGTTCGGCGGCACGATTGCACACGGGATGCTGGTCCTCGCGCTCATCGGCGAGATGATGCACGGGGCACACCGCCCGGCGTGGCTGAGCCGCGGCAAGCTAAAGGTGCGATTAGGCCCCACCCGGCCTGGCGACACCGTTACGGCATCGGCGCGACTGCGCGAGACGGATGGCGTCGCGGAGTACGCGGTGCAGTGCACGAACCAGCGCGGGGAAGTGCTCATCGAGGGGCGGGCGAGCGTCCCCATGGTTGCCACATGACGACCGACGGAGTCACCGCCGCGGCTGTGCTATGCCTGCGGCTCCGCGAACGAGCGCGGCCTGCACATGGAGTTCCGGCGCGAAGGCGACCGCACGTTGTGTGATTACACGCCATGTGAGTACCAGCAAGGCTACCCCGGTCGTATGCACGGCGGTGTCGTGTTGACGTTGATCGACGAAGCGATGGGCTGGGCCGTCTACCACGCCGCGAAGTGGGGGGCGACGGCGCGAATCAACGTGCGCTTTCGCAAGCCGGTGCCGCTCGACCGTCCGTTACGTATCGAGGCGTGGATTGTGCGGAGCCGCACGCGCCCTCATCGAGCTGTGCGCGGAGGTGCGCGACGGCTCCGGCACGCTGCTTGCGCAAGGCGACGGCACCTACATGGTGCTCGACAGCCGGATGGCGGGCGAGATGTCAGAGCTGGCGCGCAAGACCGGGCGCTCCGATGCGCCCGAGGTGGTGCCGTGAGCGCCTATGTGAAGGCCGACTGGCTCGAGGAGCGCG
>CAVTNG010000002.1:0-210719 GCA_963736015.1 uncultured Chloroflexia bacterium
GTCGGCGTCATTCCATACATTGCGCTGCAGCTCAAGGCCGTGTCCGGCAGCTTCACCATCCTGCTGCGCTATCCGGACGTGGGGTCACAGGCCAACGTCGCGTCGATCAACGTTTTCGGCGACACCGCGCTGTACGTCGCCCTGATCATGGCCGCATTCACCGTTCTGTTTGGCACGCGCCATCTCGACGCGTCCGAGCGCCACGAAGGCTGGTGGCGGCGATCGCATTTGAATCGCTGGTAAAGCTGGTGGCCTTTCTTGCGGTGGGCCTGTTCGTGACTTTCGGCACTCATCACGGGTTCGCGACAATTTCGAACGCGCCTCATCGATCCCCGGCTCGCCAAGCTGATGAATTCGGGCGCCAGCCGAGCCGACAATCCTGGGCAGCGCTGATTTTCCTCTCGATGCTGGCGGTCATATTTCTGCCGCGCCAGTTCCAGATCGCGTGGTGGAAAACGTCAACGAGAACCATGTCGCCAAGGCCATCTGGCTGTTTCCGCTCTATCTGCTGGCGATCAACATCTTCGTGCTGCCGATCGCTTTCGCCGGCCTGATGCAGTTTCCGGGCGGCGCGGTGGACGCGGATACCTTCGTGCTCTCACTGCCCATGGCGGACAAGCGCGAGACGCTCGCGCTGCTGGTGTTCATCGGCGGACTGTCGGCCGCGACGGGCATGGTCATCGTGGAGACGATCGCACTCTCGACGATGATATGCAACGATCTCGTGATGCCCCTGCTGCTGCGCTCGAAGACGCTGGCGCTGTCGACGCGCACCGACCTCTCCGGGCCTGCTCCTGGGCATCCGCCGCGGCGCGATCGTCGCGCTCATGATTCTCGGCTACGCCTACTATCGCGTCGCCGGCGAAGCCTATGCGCTGGTGTCGATCGGGCTGGTGTCTTTCGCGGCCGTCGCGCAGTTCGCGCCCGCAATGCTGGGCGGGATGTACTGGAAGGGCGGCACCCGCGCCGGCGCGATCGCCGGGCTCACGGCCGGATTCATCGTCTGGGGATACACGCTGCTGCTGCCGTCATTTGCCAAGTCCGGCTGGCTTCCGCTCACGTTCATCGAGCAGGGACTGTTCGGGCTCGCGCTGCTCAAGCCACAGCAGCTTTTCGGCCCTACCACGCTCGACCCGATTGCCCACTCCCTGTTCTGGAGCATGCTTGCGAATCTGGGCGGCTATATCGGCGTGTCGCTGTTCGGCCGGCAGAGCGCGAGCGAGCACACGCAGGCGCTGCTGTTCGTCGATGCCTTCCGCGTCGCGGGCAGGAGTTCGAGCATCTGGCGCGGCAGCACATCCGTGCACGATCTGCGCGCGCTCGTCGGGCGCTTCCTGGGGCCCGGACGTGCCGACGACGCGTTCGCGGCGTATGCGCGGAGCCGGGCGCTCGCTCCGGGCAAGTCGCTGGAGCCGGATGCCGATACGGTGAACTTCGCGGAACGCCTCCTGGCCGGCGCCATCGGCGCCTCCTCGGCGCGCGTGATGGTCGCGTCGGTGGTGCAGGAAGAGCCGCTCGGCATCGAAGAGGTACTCAACATCCTCGACGAAGCCTCGCAGATCATGGCCTACAGCCACGAGCTGGAACAGAAGTCGCGCGAACTCGAGGCGACGAGTGCCGAGCTGCGCGCGGCGAACGAACGCCTGCAGGAGCTCGACCGCCTCAAGGACGATTTCATCTCGACCGTGACGCACGAGCTGCGCACGCCGTTGACCTCGATCCGGGCGCTCTCGGAGATCCTCTACGACGACCCGCAGCTCGACGGCGCGCAGCGCACGAAGTTCCTTGGCATCATCATCAAGGAGAGCGAGCGCCTGACCCGGCTCATCAACCAGGTGCTCGACCTGGCAAAGATCGAATCGGGCAACGCCGAATGGCATTCGTCCGAGATCGATCTCAAGGAGCTCGTCGAGGAGGCGGCCGCGACCGTGCAACCGGTCACGATCGAGCAGGGCGTCGTTCTGACGCTCGACCTGCCGGCGAGTGTCCCGCCCGTCACCGCGGACCGCGATCGGCTCATGCAGGTCGTGCTGAATCTCATCTCCAATGCCGTGAAATTCTGTGACAAGCGCGCGGGGCGCATCAATGTCAAGGTTGCGCTGCAGCGGGAAGCACTGCGCGTCGACGTGGCGGACAACGGGGCCGGGATTCGCCGCGAAGACCAGGAGGTCATCTTCGAGAAGTTCCGCCAGGTGGGCGACATGCTTACGGAGAAACCGCACGGCACGGGGCTGGGACTCCCCATCAGCCGTAAGATCGTCATGCATTTCGGGGGCCGCCTGTGGGTGGAGAGCGTACCGGGCCACGGCGCGGTATTCTCGTTCACCGTGCCCCTCCGCCCGGCCGCTGCCGGCGTCGATGCCGCCCGGCGGGCCGGGGATCTCAAGCCGGCAGGGGTCGCCCCATGAGCAAGACCGTGCTGATCGCCGACGACGAGCCGAACATCGTCGTCTCGCTCGAATACCTGCTGCAGCGTGCCGGCTACGTAGTGATCGTGGCGCGCAACGGCGAGGAGGCGCTTGCCTCCGTGGCGCTGCACCGACCCGACATGATCCTGCTCGACGTGATGCTTCCGCTGAAAAGCGGTTTCGAGGTGTGCCAGAAGATCCGCCAGACGCCCGAGTGGCAGGACATGCGCATCATCATGCTGACGGCGAAGGGACGCGAGACCGAGGTAAGCAAGGGGCTCGCCCTCGGCGCCGACGCTTACATCACCAAGCCGTTCTCGACCAAGGACCTGATGGCCGATATCCGCCGGCTGCTCGGTGACGCCGATTGAGTCTCCGGCGGCTGAAGCGCAAGTTCGTCCTGGCGCTCGTCCTGCTGACGCTGTTCTGGCTGCTCGCTGCCGGCGCGGCATACTTCGCGTTGCAGACCGATCTGTCGCCCGAAGGCCGGGCGGCCCTGTCGCGCGTGCTCGACGATCGCGGCGGCGTGCTGTTCGTGCTCGACTCGGCGTGGTCGTGGCGTCGTTCCTCGTCCTGCACGCGCTGTTCGAAGCGTATCCGGCGCCGGCATTCAAGCTCGCCGAAGACGTGCGGATCATCCGGACTGCCAATCCGACGCATCGTGCCGTGCCGGGAGGCGGCTCGGAAATGCGGCGGCTTGCTCTCGCCATCAACGGCTTCGCCGACGCCTATTGCGCCCAACGCGACGACGTGGATGCCAGAATCAGCGACGCCAATACCCGTCTCGAAGCGGAGAAGAACCGTTTCGCGGCGCTCCTGTCCGACCTGACGCAGGGCGTCCTCGTCTGCAACAGCGAGGGACGCATCCTTCTGTACAACGCCCGCGCCCAGCAGTTGCTCGACGAGCGCGGCGACGAGGGCGACATCGGCGGCGCCGTCGTCGGGCTCGGACGGTCGATCTTCGCGGTCATCGACAAGAGCGTGATCGTGCATGCGCTGGACGCGGTCAGGCACAAGTGGCGGACGGCAGCGCCGACGCATCGGCGCAACTCGTCACCACCCGTGACAGGGGACAGCTCGTGCGTGCGAACATCGCGCCGATTCTCGACCGAGAGCGCAACGTCGGCGGCTTCGTCCTGACGCTGGAGAACATCACCCGGTCGGTGGATCTCAACAGCCGCCGCGACGCATTGCTGCAATCGCTCACCGAGGGCACGCGCGCGTCGCTCGCCAATATCCGTGCGGCGATCGAGACGATGCTCGCCTATCCGGCGATGGCGGAGGAACATCGCCGCCGCTTCGCCGCCGTCATCAACGACGAAGCCGCCGCGCTATCCGCGCGGCTCACGCAGACCGTCTCCGAGCATGCCGACACGCTCAAGGCGCAGTGGCCCCTGGAAGACATGTCCGGTGCCGACCTCCTCGCCGTGATCCGGCGCCGTCTGGAATCGGATCTCGGCGTGTCCGTGCGGGCCGACGCCGGCGATGCGCCCGCGTGGCTCAGCGTGGACAGCTACTCGGTCGTGCGCGCGATGGTGCAAGTGGCGGCGCGCGTATGCGCGGATTTTGGCGTACGCGAGGTCGCGTTGAACCTCAAGCCCGAGGGCCGATTCGCGCGCATCGAATTGGGCTGGCAGGCCGATGTTCCGTCGCCGGGGTCGATGTGTGGGAAGGCGAGCTGTGGCGATCGGACCAAGGCCAGGCGCTGGCGCAGGTCACGACGCGCCACGGGGGCGAGGCATGGTGCAACGCCGACCGGCGTTCGGGACGATGGCGTTCAGCCTGCAGCTGCCGACGACCACGCCGACAACCGAACCGGCGCGGCGACTGCCCTGGAAAGTCGTCCGGAGTTCTACGATTTCGATCTGTTCCACCAGCCCGGGCAGAGCCCCGAACTCGACGAACGGTCGCTCGCGGCGCTCTCCTATACCGTCTTCGACACGGAAACCACCGGCCTCGATCCATCGGCGGGCGACGAGATCATATCCATCGGCGCCGTGCGTATCGTCAACGGCAGGCTGCTCAGGCAGGAGTCGTTCGACCAGCTGGTCGACACGCTGCGGCCCCTGTCACGTGAATCGATCGAGATCCACGGCATCACCCCGGACATGCTCGTCGGGCAGCCGCGGATCGACGCCGTGCTGCCGGCGTTCCACCGCTTCGCGGAAGACACGGTCCTGGTCGCGCACAATGCGGCCTTCGACCTGCGCTTCCTGCAGCTGAAGGAGGCCAGCACCGGCGTCAAGTTCATCCAGCCCGTGCTTGACACGCTGCTGCTCTCGGCCGTGGCGCATGCGGACTACGAGGGCGCCGAGCACGACCTGGCCGCGATCGCGGCGCGCCTCGGCATCGACGTGATCGGCCGGCACACGGCGCTGGGCGATGCCATCGTCACCGGCGAGATTTTCCTCAAGCTCCTGCCGCTGCTGGCGGCGCAGGGCATCCGCACGTTGAAGGACGCCCGTGAAGCGTCGCGCAAGACCCTGTATGCGAAGCTCGAATACTGAGCGGCCGGGAGCACTGACGTGCCGACGGCACGTCCATGAATGGAAATCCCTATCGTCGATGAGCGCAAGCACGGAGAGCTTGCCGGGGGTGGTCCGAAGGCACTGAGAGCGAGCCCAATGGCCCCTGATCGCGCGTCGCCTGCAAACAGGTCGTGCGGCGGCCGGCCTATTACTTGTACGCAAGAGGCTCCCATCCGCGATGCCCTTGGTGGTGTTGCGGCGCGAAGGGATCGGTTCGATGCTCGTCCCTCGCATCCGGAGCGGGGGTGCCGGTCGGCATTTTCACGCTTCGCGACCTGCTGGCAAAAGTCGTTGCTTCGCCGGGCGTTCGATCGTCCGATCCGATCAGCTACCGTGATGACGCATGATCCGATCACGCTGCCGACGAACGCCTTTGCACTCGACGCCGCCCTGGCGATGGCCCGCCATGGCGTGCATCACATCGTCGTCGCGGACGGCGCCAGCATTGCCGGGCGTGGTATCGGTAAAGGACTTGTCACGCTTCAGCTAGCTGGGGCTGCTCGGAAATCAGCGACGCGCTGCGCGAGGCCAACTCGGTCTGCCGGCAATAGTCGACCTGTCCCGGTGTCATCCGCGATCTCGCCGGCAACCTACTCCAAGCAGGGGGTGAGCGCCAAAACACCTCACGCAGATCGTGCCACGCTGAACGACGTCCTCTAAGCCAGCGTGATCACGTACGTCGAACTGGCCGCGGCCGGCCTCGAAGCGGGGCAGTTTCTGCTGGATCTCGCTTGGCAGCGAAGGGCGGCACGAGCAGACGTTCGCCACCGATCAGGACAACGGCATCATTTTCCCCGATCCCGGTGAACGCTAGCCCCCCGACAACGCCGTGCGAAGCCCTGCTGCCGTCTGGGCGAAGAACGTGAACGTCGAGTCTCGCGGCCTGCGGCTTTCCGCTCTGCCGAGGCGAGATCATGGCCGGCAATCCGCGTTGGTGCCTCAGTGCGACCGAATGGCGTGATGCGTTCGGGCACTGGATCTTCGATGGCGGTCCCACCCGCGGTGCTCCATTTGACCATTTTTTTCGATTTCCTGACCGCTTTCACGGGGCAAGTCCGGCTCGCGGCAGGAACTGCGTGGCTGGCTGACGGGCGCGGCCGCAGACAATCAACGCTTCCTGCGGCAACTCGCCGAAAATGCGCTCATCAACCGCCCGCCGCTGCGGCATCGTGCGCGACTTCTCGGTGTCCAGCGACGATGCGCACCCCGACACGATCGATCTCAAGGTCAACGGTGCCACACTGTTTATTGATGCCGCGCGCGTTTTCGCGCTGGCGACAGGGGTTGCCGCCACCAGCTCGGTCGAGCGCCTCGCCCAATGGGCGACCAAGGTCGGCGTCCCGTCCGCCGAGGCGGACGCGTGGGCAAGCGCCTTCCATTTCCTGCAGTCGGTGCGGCTGCGCCACCAATATGCGCAGATTTGCCGCAACGAAGCGCCCGACAACCATCTCAATCCGGATGAACTCAATCAGCTCGACCGCCGTATCCTGAAGGAGACGCTGCGCCTGGCGAAGGGCCTGCAAACGCGTCTTGCGCTCGAATACCACCTGTGACAGGGGTATGCTTAGCAATGCCGGGCTTCGACCTCGGAACCGCGATGCGAGACCAGGCCGTAATCGTTCGCTTGTTACCGACCTTCCGCTGCGTCCTTTGTCGGAGATCAAGAGGTCGAAGGTTGAGCGACGGTAACCGGCGAACTGGGGATTGCAACTTCGAGGTGAGGAGGAGAGTATGGATGCCAAAGTTCTGAACTGGTCTGCCATTGACGCCGATCCGCGCTTTCGCGACCTGCACGCAAGAAAAAGCACCTTCCTGTGGGGGCTCATGATCTTTTCGGTGATCTACTACTTCCTGCTGCCGATCGGTGCCGCGTACTTCACCGACCTGTTCAGCACCAAGCTATGGGGCCCCATCAATTTCGGGTTGGTGTTCGCGTTTTCGCAGTTCATCGTGGCTTGGCTGATCGCCTTCTTTTACGCCAAGAAAGCCGGTGAATTCGACGCCATGGCAGAGGCGATCAACCGGGATGCGCAGAAGATCGTAGAGCAACCAAATGAACGCGCTCAAGAGATTGTGCTACCTATCACTCGGCGTCGCGCTACTGCTGGCATCGACCGCAGCATCCGCCCAGGCGGCGGGCGCGGTCGCGGACAAGTACCGCTGGCTCACCTTCGCGGTATTCGGCGCCATCATTGCGCTGACGATGTACATCACGTACCGCGCTGCCAAGCGGACAAAGACGGCCGCGGACTTCTACGCGGCGGGTGGTGGAATGACCGGCATCCAGAATGGCTGGGCAATCGCGGGTGATTATCTGTCCGGCGCGCATCGTTCCTCGGCATTGCCGGCCTCATTTCGCTCAATGGCTACGATGGCTTCATGTACTCCGGTCGGCTGGCTGGTCGCCTACATCACCGTGCTGCTCGTGATCGCCGAACCATGCCGCAATATCGGAAAGTACACGCTGGGGGACATCCTCGCCTTCCGCAACAATCCGAAGACGGTGAAGACCTTCATGGCGCTGTCGACCATCACCGTCTCCACCTTCTACCTCACGGCGCAGATGGTCGGCGGCGGGGTGCTGGTCAAAACGCTGATCGGCATCGACTACGAAATCTCTGTCGTTTGCGTGGGCGTCCTGATGCTCGCCTACGTCGTGTTCGGCGGGATGGTCGCGACCACCTACGTGCAGATAACCGCGCGCTGAACTGGGACCTCACGCAGCCCGTCTCGTTCGCCGTGCTCTCTATCGCGTACATCCTCAGCCGCGCGCCCTTCATCAACATCGGCGACGGCACCGACCCGGACGCCTGGCGCGTCGCACTCTCCGGCTACTACCTCTGGGACCATGGCGAGTTCTACCCGTCGAGGCTCCCGGGCTATCCCGTCCCGGAGTTGGCGAGCGCGCTCGTCATCAAGGGTGGCTGGGTCGCGACGAACGGCCTCACCGTCGCCATCTCTCTCCTCGGACTCTGGTTCTTCGCCATCATCATCAACCGGCTCGCCCTGCCAAACCGCGCGCTCGTCGTTGTCGGCTTCGCCTTCACACCGCTCCTGTGGATCAACAGCATGACCACCATGGACTACATGTGGGCGCTCACGTTCGTGATGGGTGCCTACTTCTTCCTCCTCCGCCGCAACTCCAGCCTCGCCGGCGTGATGCTCGGCCTCGCCGCAGCCTCCCGCTCCACATCGATCCTGATGATCATCCCCTTCATCATCTACCTCGTGCGCGATGGCAAGCGCGGCGAACTCCGGGACTTCATCACCTGGTCCATCGCCATCCCCGTCTTCGCCTACCTCCCCATCGTCTGGCGATACGGACCGCACTTCCTGAACTTCTACGATGCCGATGTCGGCTACCTGAACGTCCTGCGCCTCCTTGGCAAGGACACGCTCGGGCTCATCGGCTCCATCGCCGTGCTGGCCGCCGTCGCGGTCAGCCTCCCGCGCCTCGCGAAGATCCCCGCCGACTTCGCCCGCGACAAGGACGTGATGCTCTGGATCATCGCCATCATCATCGGCGTGCTCGTCTTTCTGCGCCTGCCGCATGAGTCCGCGTACCTGCTGCCCATCTACCCGTTCGGCTTCTTCGTCATGGCGAAGTACTTCCGCACCTGGGTGCTCACCGGCGTCCTCAGCGCCATCGTCCTCGCCGGCTTCGTCGACCTCACCTCCCCCGGCGACGAGATCAACTCGCGGGCCTTCACCCACGCGCGCCTCGGCGAGGGCCTCGTGCTCTCCAACCGCTCCACCATGAAGGCGCAACTACGCTTTACCCACGACCTCGAGAACCTCGATGTCCCCGACCACTCCGTCGTCATGCTCGGCTTCTCGTACCCGCAGTTCGCCGTCCTCAACCGCGACCGGCTCGATGTCGGCATCCTCGAAAATGACAAGGACTCCATCAGCCAGCTCTCCGACAAGGGGCAGGCCGTCGACGTCCCGCACCAGATCAATTACGTCTGGCTGCTCGGATATCCGAAGTTCAAAGACTTCCTCGACAAGAACTACACCATCCTCTACACACAGGACGCAGGACGCAGTACCGCCGCCCTCTACAACTTCAGGCCCGGCTTGTTCAACGACGCCCAGAGAAACAACGTGCGCATACTCGAAGAAGGACGCGGCCCCTCGGGCAGCAGCGGCGCCGCGCGCACGGACCGCTAGCCACAGCGAGCGCTGGCGCTCGCCCTGGCCCTAGCCTTCGCCACGCCTTGCCGCCGCCTCCACGCTCTCCGCGAGCGGCTCCCCCTCTCGCAGCTGGAACGCGATCACAAGCGCGAGCATCGCCATGCACAGCCCCACCGTCACCGCCACCCCCGCCGTTGCCCCGGCGCCCACGAGGATCCGCCCCTGCAACCACGGGATCGCCAGCCCGCCCGCGTTGCCGATCGTGACAATCGCCGCCGTCACCGTCGCGGTCGCCGCGGCCCCGCGAGAGCCCACTGCGATCGTCGTCGGCCAGATCGGCCCCAGGCACATCCCCGCCCCAACGCTGCCAGCGCTGCCAGCCAGATGTTCCCGCCCGCCAGCACTAGCACCAGCGATGCGACACCCGCTCCCGCGATCGAAGCCGTCAGCAGCTTCACCGCGTCGCGCCCCTGCCCGAAATACCACGTGCTGAACACCCGCCCGAGCGCCAGCGCCGCCCAGTACGCCGCCGCTAGAAGCGCCGCCGCGAACACACCTGCATCCGCCGTCTCCCGCGTGTACGACGACACCCACGCCCCCAGCCCGAACTCCGCCCCGACGTACAGGAACAGCACTGCGCCCATCGTCCACGCCGCTGCGCTCACCGGCAGGTGGAACTCCTCCGCGTGCCCCTGCTTCGCCGCCCCCGGTCCGTGCGACCGAATGAACATCGCCAGTGTGATCGCCTCGATCGCAGCAATTCCTGCGTACACGATCGCCCGGTCCCCGCTCGTCGCGAGCACCGCCCCCGACCAGACCGCACCCGTCACCGCGCCGAACGCAAAGTACAGGTTCAAGCGGTTCATCGCCGCCGTCACGTCGCGCGACGTCAGCCCGATGAGCACGTGCAACGCCGCGATCATCAGCCCGTCCCCCACCCCCAGCACCACCCCGCCCACCAGCGCCAGCGGCCACGTCGGTGCGATGCCGATGAGCAGCGTTCCTCCGATCGCCGCAACGACCCCGGCGATCGCCAGCGCCCGCATATCGCGCGCGTGGAGCACGACGGCGATCAACGCCGATGCGCTGATCGATCCCGCGAACAACGCCGTCAGCAATAGCCCCGCCGTGTCGAGTGAGATCCCGACGTCCGCCGCCAGGAACGGCAGCACCGGCCCGAACGCCGCCGCGTACGCCCCCACGCAGAACAGCGCCATCAGTGACGCCGCGTGAAGCGCGCGATACTCCCGCTCGAACGCCTCGCCTCCCGCCTCGAACGTCGGTTCAATGTCGGGCATCGCCCAGCATATCGACGCCCGCCTCCGTGCGCGCCCTGTTGCGGCGTCCGCGCGGTCGTTACGCTGCCCGCATGAAGACCACCACCCTCGGCTCGACCGGACTGCACGTCTCGAACATCTGCCTCGGTACCATGCAGTTCGGCTGGACCGCCAACGAAGCCGCGTCCTTCGACGTCATGGACGCGTTCGTCGAGGCTGGCGGCAACTTCTTCGATACCGCTGACATCTACAGCCGCTGGTCAAAAGGCAACAAGGGCGGCGAGTCCGAGGAGATCATCGGCCGCTGGATGAAGGCGCGCGGCAACCGCGACAAGCTCATCGTCGCGACGAAAGTCCGCGGTGAGATGTGGCGCGGCGACGATGGCGAAGGCCTCTCGCGCTCACACATCGAGCGCGCAGCGGAGGACAGTCTGCGCCGCCTCCAGGTCGACACGATCGACCTCTACCAATGCCACTGGCCGGACGATCGCACCCCGATCGATGAGACGCTCGCCGCGTTCGATGCCCTGATCCGCGCTGGCAAGGTCCGGCACATCGGCGTCTCCAACTACTCCGCCGCGCAGCTCACCGCCGCGCTCGCCGCAGCCGATGCCGCGAGTCTGCCGCGCTTCGCCATCCTCCAGCCCCACCACAACATGGTCCACCGCTCCGAGTACGAGGCCGATCTCGCCGCCCTCTGCGACCGCGAGAATGTCGGCGTCATTCCCTACAGCCCCCTCGCCGCCGGCTTCCTCACCGGCAAGTACCGCCCCGCCCAGCCCCTGCCGAAGAGCCAGCGCACGAACCGCGTCCGCGAGTACATGACCGATGACGGCTTCGACGTCGTCGACACGATCGAGCGCATCGCCGAGGCTCGCACGACCACGATCCCCGCCGTCGCCCTCGCCTGGTCGCTCACTCGACCGGCCATCACCGCCCCTATCATCGGCGCCAACACCCGCGAGCAGCTCGCCGCTCTCCTCCCAGCCTCCGACCTCACGCTCACCCCGGATGAGCTCTCCGAGCTCGACACCGTGAGCGCCAGCTTCTGAACGATGCCTCAAGCCGATCCACACGCCCGCTCGTTTCAGCAGCCATGACGCCGAGCACCACCCCCGCCGTCATCGTCCACGGCGGCGCCGGCGCCTGGACCCTTGGCTCCACCCGCCTCGCCCGCGCCGAAGCCGTCTGCCGCGACGCCGCAACCGCCGGCCTCGACGCCGTGACCACCCACGGAGGCTCCGCCGTCGATGCCGTTGAAGCGGCCGTCCGCATGCTCGAGGACGACCTCATCTTCAACGCCGGCCGCGGCAGCCACCCCACATCCGCCGGCATGGTGGAGGTCGATGCCATGATCATGGACGGCCGCGATCTCGCGCTCGGCGCCGTCGCCGCCGTCCAGCGCGTCCTCCACGCGGTCAGCCTCGCGCGCGCCGTGATGGACCGCACGCCGCACACGCTCCTCGCCGGCGCGGGCGCCGGAGCCTTCGCCGACAGCATCGGCTTCCCGCGCGTCGCGAACGAAGACCTTCTCCCGCCGCGCGATGATCCCACCGTCCACGACACCGTCGGCGCCGTCGCTCTCGATGCGCGCGGCAACGTCGCCGCCGCAACGTCCACCGGCGGCATCCCGAAGAAGATGCCCGGCCGCGTCGGCGATAGTCCGCTCGTTGGCAGCGGCGCTTACGCCGATAACGCCAGCGCCGCCGTCAGCGCCACCGGCGATGGCGAAGCGCTGATGAAGCTCGTGATCAGCAAGAGCGTCTGCGACCGCATCGGCGCGGACACGCAGCCACAAAATGCATGTGTCGACAGCTTGCTCGTGTTGGAGAAAACGTTCCGAGCACACGGCGGTCTCATCGCACTGGCCCCGGATGGCCGCTTCGGCGTTGCCTGTAACACCCTCGCCATGCCTTGGGCCCGCGCCGTTGCCGGGTACCCGATCGAGTCCGCACAGCGACCGTCGGCGTGACCGCTGAGATGTTGCCGCTGCATAGTCGCCTACCTATAATGCCGGGTCGCCCAACATGCGGGCCGCCCGACGCACCCTGCACCGGGGTATCACCGAACTTGGCTTCTCCTGACCCCCTCGCCGGATTCCACTCGATACTGGTTCCGGTGGATGGTTCCCCGGCCAGCATGGACGCAGTCGTCCTCGCCTGCTCCATCGCCAGGAAGAACAAGGGCAAAGTCTTCGCCGTCCACGTCATCGAAGTTAAGCGCTCCCTCCCGCTCGATGCTGACCTCAGCGAAGAGGCCTCGAGCGGAGAAGACGTCCTCAGCCGCGCCGAGAGAATCGCCGCCGATGCCGACTTTCACATCGAGGGCGAGCTCCTCCAGGCCCGCGAGGCCGGCCATGCCATCGTCGACGAAGCCATGGAGCGTGGCGTAGACCTCATCCTTATGGGCGCCGAGCACAAGGCACCCCTCGGCGAGTATCAGATGGGGCGCCTCACGCAGTACGTAGTCCGCGCGGCCCCCTGCAATGTGTGGCTCTGGCGCCACGCTGTGCGAGAATGACCCAGACATGAAACGGGTGTGCATCATGGGCTGCGGTCGCGTCGGCGCCGCCCTCGCCGCGGACCTCGCGCGAGACGGCAACGACGTCATGATCCTCGATACGGACCCCACCGCGTTCCGCTTCCTGCCGGAAGACGTCCACGTCACCCAGGTCGTCGGCAACGGCATCGACCTCGATGTTCTGCGCCGTTATGGCGTCGACCGTATGGACGTCTTCGTGAGCGCCACGCGCGGCGACAACCGTAACGTCATGGCCGCCCAGATCGCAAAGCACATCCTCGGCGTCCCCGTTGTCGCCAGCCGGGTTTTCGACCCGCTGCGCGAGGAGATGTACCGGAACATGGGACTCCGCACGATTAACCCGACGCGCGTGCAGGCCAAGCGTCTCAAGAAGATCATCGATGCCACCAGCGAGGAAGAGGCGTCCGAGATCGTCCTCGAGTTCATGCGGCAGGAGGATGCCTGACGCATGTACATCATTGTCATCGGCGCGGGGAAGGTCGGATTTCACCTCGCGAAGGAACTCGTCGAAGCCAACCATGAGGTGCTCGTCATCGAGCAGGACACCGAGCGCGCGAAGGCGACCTCCGATGATCTCGGCGACATCGTCATGGAAGGCGACGGCTGCGAGGCAACGGTGCTCGAGAAGGCCGGCACCTCGCGCGCCGATATGCTTCTCGCCGTCACCGGCGACGACGAGGACAACCTCGTCTCCTGCCAGGTCGCGAAGCAGCGCTTCAACGTCGCGCGTACCGTCGCTCGCATCAATGACCCCAAGAACGAGGAGATCTTCCGGAAGCTCGAAGTGGACATCACCGTCAGCGCCACCTCCGCCATCATGGCCCACATCGAGCAGGAGCTGCCGACGCACCACCTCATCCCGCTCATGCGCCTCAAGGGCAGCGGCCTCGAGATCGTCGAGATCCGCATCCCGGAAGACTCGCGCGTCGTCGGCCAGGCTGTGCGCAGCATCATGCTCCCGTACCAGTCGATGATCTCCCTCATCGTCGGCGAGGATGGCCAGCCGAAGGTCCCGTCCGGTGAGACCATCATCCACGCCGGCGATGAGGTTGTCGCCGTCACCATGCATCAGAGCGAGGAGGCGCTGCGCGAAGCGCTGATGGCGCCGCCGCCCGCCGCGCAGCTTCTAGTGGCGGATCCCCCGCGCGTCGCCTATCTCGGTCCCGCCGGCACCAACAGCGAGGTCGCCGCGCTCATTGCCCGCCCCGGCGCCGAGTACCTGCCCTTCCCCACGATCGTCGCGGCCGCCCGCGCTCTGGAGGCCGGCCACGCCGACTGCGCGGTGCTGCCCGTCGAGAACAGCCTGCAGGGCACCGTCACCGACACCGTCGATCTCCTCGTACACGACGAGGACATCGCCATCAGCGGCGAGGTCGTGCTCCGCATCGAGCACTGCCTGATGGTCCAGCCTGGTGCCACGCGCGACCAGATCGAAGTCGTCTACTCGCACCCACAGTCCCTCGGCCAGTGCCGCCGATACCTGGAGACCAATTTCCCACGCATCCGCACCGAGGCCGCCCTCTCGAACGCCGAGGCCGTGCAGGTGATGATGCGTACCGTCGGCGCCGCCGCGATCGGGCCGTCGCGCGCGCGCCGAGATCTACGGCGCCGCCATCATCGAGCGCGGTATCGAGGACTCGCCGGCCAACAAGACGCGCTTCGTCGTCGTAGCGCGCGAGAGCCCCGCGCCCACCGGTCGCGACAAGACGTCGCTGGCCTTCGCCGTTGCCCACGACCGCCCCGGCACGCTCGTCAGTGTCCT
Organism: uncultured Chloroflexia bacterium; assembly: GCA_963736015.1. Lineage (GTDB taxonomy): Bacteria > Chloroflexota > Dehalococcoidia > DSTF01 > JACRBR01 > CAVTNG01. The sequence goes on from CAVTNG010000002.1 coordinate 14,651, forward strand.
CCACGAGTTCTCCGACCGCCAGATCAACATGACGAAGATCGAGTCCCGCCCCTCCGGCGAGGAGTTAGGCATCTACATCTTCCTCATCGACATCGAGGGCCACAAAGACGACCCCCTCATCGCCCAGGCCCTCGCCGCCGTGCGCGAGCAGTCCGACTTCTTCAAGGTCTTCGGCTCCTACCCAGCATGGACCGAATAGGCACACGGGCGACGCGCCGCGTACGAGCGTCGTACAGCGCGCCCCGGCTGAGTGTGGCCTCAGCCTTCGTACGTCCGTACAAGCCTCGGATCACGTCGAGCGCATCTAAGCCGCGATGCGCGTAGCCGCCGGCTTATGTGCCGGCCCTCACCGTCTCAGACCGAGCGCAGGGGCCCGTGATCCTGAGCGCGAGCGACGGATCTACTCCGTGGGCTCCCGCCGAGCCCCGCCTGCGTTCGGCGCGCGCGGTTCGCTCCATGGGCGCAGGCACCCCCGCCTGCGTCGCGCCGAATGAGCACCAATTCGAGTGACGTGCGGCGGCTCTGCGGTGAACCCGACGTCAATCCGCGATCGCCGAATACACGATGCTCTTCAACTGCCCCCGGAAGTTGAACGTCGCCGACGGCATCAGCTGCGTCATGAAGATCACCTCCAGGTCCTCCCGTGGGTCGACCCAGAAGATCGTCGATGCCGCCCCGCCCCAGTAGAAGTCTCCCGCGCCCAGCGTCCCCGCCTCGACCTCGCCCAGCGTCGTCGCGAATCCCAGTCCGAACCCCACCCCCTCGTACGCCGTCTCCGAAAACGCGCCCATCGCCATCGTCGAGAGGTCGCCGCGCAGGTGGTTCTGCGTCATCAGCCGCAGCGTGCGTGACCCCAGGATCCGCGCGCCGTCCAGCTCGCCGCCGCGCCGAAGCATCTCGCAGAAACGCAGATAGTCCGCGGTCGTGCTGGTCAGGCCGCCGCCGCCCGAAAAGAACGTCGGCTCCTTCAGGTACGTGCTCCGTTCCGGATCGTCGATCAGCGCCAGCGTCTTGTCCGGCTGTCGCTGGTAGTTCGCTGCCAGCCGCTCGACGCGTCTCGGGCGGCGACGCGGAACGACGTCTCGTGCATCCCCAGCGGCTCGAAGATCACCTCTCGCAGGTACTCGTCGAACCGCTTCCCGGAGATCGCCTCGACGAGGTATCCGCACACGTCCGTCGAGTACGAGTACATCCAGCGCGTGCCCGGCTCGTACCGCAGCGGCACGTTCGCCAGCCGCTCGACGAACGTTCGCGAGCGTCTCGCCCGCGCGCCGCGGATCACTCCCTGGTTGCCGTACGCGCGGTCGGCCGGATGCCGCGTCGCGCCGTACGAGAAGCCCGCCGGTGTGGCTCAGCACGTGCCGGAACGTCATCGGCTGGTCCGGAGCCTTCGTCTCCATCGACTCGCCTTCGCCCGAGACGTACACGCGCTGGTCGCGCCACTCCGGGATCACCCGGTGTACGGGATCGTTGAGCTGGAAGTAGCCCTGCTCGTAGAGCGTCATCAGCGCAACCGACGTGATCGGCTTCGTCATCGAGTAGATGCGGAACACCGTGTCGTCGCGCATCGGCCTCTTCCGCTCGCGGTCCATCAGCCCGAGCGATGAGAAGTACGCGACGTGTCCGTGGCGTGAGACGAGCGTCTGGCATCCCACGATCTTGCCCGGCTCGATGTAGCTCCGCTGCAGATGCTCCGTGATCCGGCTCAACCGCCCCGCATCGAACCCTGCCTTCTCCGGTGCGATCTCCATCTTCGCCGTCCCTTCGCTCATCGATAGCCCTCGACCACCGGCCGGCGCGGCAGGCTCCACCACGCGGCGTCGCACGCCTCGCGCAGCCCGTCCTCTAGCTTCATGTCGGGCGCCGTCAACGTTGCATCGAGTTGTTCCGGCGCGCTCGCCCCGATGATCGCCGATGTGATCCCCGGCTGCGCGATCGCCCACGCCACCGCCACCGCCGGCATGCTCTGCTCGCGCTGCTCCACGGCCTCGCGCAGCGTCGACATCGCCTCGAACTGCGCGTCGTGCCAGTACCGCGCCTGGTACATCCGGCCCGCGCCGCCGAGCGTGAAGCGCGTGCCCTCGCGCGGCGTCTCTCCCGCCTGGTACTTCCCGGAGAGGAAGCCTCCGGCCAGCGGGTTGTACACGATCACACCCAACCCTGCGGCGCGCGCCAGCGGCAGCAGCTCCGTCTCGATGTCGCGGTACAGCAGGTTGTACCGCGGCTGCAGGCTGTCGTAACGCGCGAGGCCCAGCCGGTCGCTCGTCGCCAGCGCCTCGCCGAGCCTCCACGCCGGATAGTTCGAGCAGCCGATGTACCGAACCTTCCCCGACCGCACGACGTCATCCAGTGCCCGCAGCGTCTCCTCGATCGGCGTCACCGGGTCGAACGCGTGCACCTGGTACAGGTCGATGACGTCCGTCCCCAGGCGCCGCAGGCTCTCGTCCACTGCCCGCTGGATGTGGTACCGCGAGAGCCCCAGGTCGTTCGGCCCCGCCCCCATCGCCCCCGCGCACTTCGACGCCAGGACGATGCGATCGCGGTTGCCCCGGTCCCGCATCCATCGCCCGATGATCTCTTCCGTGCGCCCCGCCGTCGTGTGGTCGCCGCCCAGCGGGTACACGTCCGCCGTGTCGAAGAAGTCGATCCCGCCTTCGAGCGCGCGGTCCATGATCGCGAACGACGTTGCCTCGTCGCACTGAAGCCCGAAGGTCATCGTCCCCAGGCACAGCGGCGGCACCCGAAGCCCCGTCCGCCCGAGCTGTCGATATTGCATCAGTCGCTCCTACTCATCCACCCGGTGGCACAGCTTCGCACGGATGCGCGTGTCGCGGGAGTGGCGCCCCACCCCTCTCCGCGCCCTCTGCGTCTCTGCGGTGAATCCAACGCTGCCCGCTACGGCTCCCCGATCCGCTCCTCTATCCACGGCACGATGATGTCCAGCAGCCGCTCCCGCGGATCCGGCAGCTTCGCGCCTTCCTCGCCGACGGCGTTTAGGTAGTGGTCCGCTTGCGATAGCTCCACAAGCGACTTGTCCGCCGCCCCGCTCTTCGCCAGCAACTCCTGTTGCTCCGACGGGAAGATGTCCGAGTCCCCGTCCGCATACACGATGAGCGTAGGCACCGTCACGCCCGCGATCGTGTCCGGCAGGTCCGCCTGGCTGCTCAGCCCGCTCCACGTGCTCAGCCATGCCCGCGGCGTCATCACGCGCGCCAGCCCCAGCGGTCCGTAGTTGCCGATGATCGGGTCCCCCGGCGAGAAGATGCTGCCCATCCGGCGGTTGCTCGGGTCGATGCTCAGGTCCAGGTACGCCGGGTTCGCCAGCGTCCGATAGATCACCATGTACCGCCACAGCCATCCCCGCCGCGCAGTCATCTCCCGCTGCTCGTCCGGTAGCGATGCGAACCCCTCCGCCTCGCATCGCCCCCCGCGCCTGCCGTTGCTCCTCGATGTACCCACGCGCCATCTCGTCCAGCCGCCGGTTCCGCTCCCGCTGCCGCTCCCGATATCCCGCCAGCCACTCCCGGTCATACGGACTTGGCTCCGGAAACGGCCGGTAGCCATTCGCCGGGTTGTACATGTCCCACGCCGGGTCGCTCAGCGTCGGTTCGCGCTCGTCGATGACCGCCGGGTCGATCACGTTCAGCATGAACCGCCCCTCCCCCAGGTGCGCCGCCACCGCGATGTACACGTCGCCCTCCGGCATCACCTCCGATGCCAGCGGCACCGCCTCCCCGCCCGGCGTCGTCGCGATGCGCTCCCCGGCCGCCCGCGACGCCTGCTCCTGATAGAACCCCAGCAGCGATCCGCCGCCGCTGTTCCCCAGCAGCACGATGCGCTCGAACCCCGCCTCCCGCAGGTGCCGCATCGCCGCCGCGATGTCGAACAGCAGCCGCTCGTGCACCATGTCGCTGTCGTTGTTCAGGTACCGCGTGTTCTGCCCGAACACCGCGTACCCGCGCGCCACCAGCCCCGGCACGACGTAGTGCCGCGAGAACTCACCCCGCGGATGCGACAGGTACACCGCCGTCTTCGGCTCCCGGCCCGCCGGCCGGTACAGCATCCCGAAGCTCTGCCCCGTATCCGACGCCTCGAGCCACACCGGCTCCCGCCGCACCGATGCATCGAGGCTGCTGAACGCAAACGGCAACCGCCGCCCCCGCGATTCCTGCTGCACCATCGTCGTCTTACCCCCGAACGAACGCACTCGCCGTCGGGTTCGATGATACGGCTTCGAATCCTCCAACCGGCCGTAGGGGCCGACCTGCGTGTCGACCCCGCTGCGATCGCGGCGCAGGCGTCCGTCCTCCTCCTCCCTTCCCAATCCCGCATACCACATCACATATCCTGCGCGCCCAGTTCCCGCGTCCCGCTTCCCGCCTCCCCCGTCCCGCGTCCCGCTTCCCGCTTCCAACCCCCGTCTGGTATCTCTCACCCCATGACCACCACCGCCCCGCCCGCCGTCGACGTCGCCCCCCGCCCGCAGCCGTCGCCGACGGCCGCGCCCGCCGCCGACAGCGTGCGCATCACCTTTCACGGAGGCGTCGGCACCGTCACCGGCTCCCGTCACCTGCTCGAGGCCGCCGGCCACCGCATCCTCATCGATTGCGGCATGTTCCAGGGCCTCAAGCCGCTCCGTCTCCTCAACTGGCAGCCTCCCCCCTTCGACCCCGCGACAATCGATGCCCTCGTCCTCACGCACGCGCACATGGACCACGCCGGCTACATCCCGCGCCTCGCCGCCGAGGGCTATCGCGGACCAATCCACTGCACCGACGCCACCCGCGACCTCGCCGGGATCGCCCTGCGCGATGCAGCGAAGATCCAGGAGGAAGACGCCGCGCGCGCCAAGCGATACGGATACAGCAAGCACGACCCCCCGCTCCCCCTCTACACTGCGCGCGATGTCGAGGCCGTGCTGCCGCACTTCCGCGCTACCGAGTACGGCCAGTGGCTCGACCTGCCTGGCGGCATCCGCGCTCGCTTCCACAACGCCGGCCACATCCTCGGCTCTGCGTTCGTCGAGGTCGTCGCGCCGCGCGTCGGAGGCGAGGTGCGTACCGTGTTCAGCGGCGACATCGGCCGCTACGGCGTCGAGCTCCACGCCGACCCCGACCCGCTGCCCGCGTGCGATGCCCTCGTCATCGAATCGACGTACGGCGACCGCATCCACCCCAGCACCCCGTTCATCGACCAGGTCCGCAAGCCCTTCGACGACACGATCGCCCGCCGCGGCACGATCCTCATCCCCGCCTTCGCCGTCGCCCGCACGCAGGTGCTGACGCTGGTGCTCGGCGAGCTGATGCGGTCCGGCCAGCTCCCGCGCATCCCCATCCACATCGATAGCCCGATGGCCGATGCCGTCACGCGCGTCTACGGCGAGCATCTCCACAGCGGCGGATTGGACCCCGGCGTCGGCGATGGCCCCGGCGCGCGCCTCTTCGCCGAAGGCGTGAGCATGCACTCATCGGTCGAAGAGTCGAAGCGCCTCAACGACCTCCCCGGCCCGCGCATCATCATCGCCTCCAGCGGCATGCTCACCGGCGGGCGCGTGCTCCACCACCTCGAGCGCCTGGCGCCGGACCCGAAGAACCTCATCGCTCTCGTCGGCTTCCAGGCCGAGGGCACCCGCGGCCGCGCCCTCCTCGGCGGCGCGACGTCGCTCCGCCTGCACGGCCACGACGTCCCCGTCCGCGCCCGCGTCCTCTCCGTCGAAGGCCTCAGCGCCCACGCCGATGCCGATGAGCTGATGCGCTGGTTCCACACCGCCCCCACCCTCCCCCGCACCGCCTTCGTCACCCACGGCGAAGTCCCCGCCGCCCACGCCCTCGCCCTCCGCATCGAAGCCGCCGGCACCCCCGCCCACGAACCCCGCATGGCCGAGCACTTCGAGGTGGGCTAGGTTCGCCCGTTGTTCATTCCGTCGTCGGCCGGTTTCTGAGATGCGCGTCGCCGAAGGAGAGGGACCGCCGGTCAGGGACACGCGACGGCGTACACCATGTGCGTCCCCGCCAACCCCTTGAGCTCCAACTCTCGCGGTTGGCCGAACAGGTCACCATCCACGCTGCTCTCGACGAGACGCATGCAGCAGCGACGACACGAGGATCTCGCCGCCCGCGGCCTTGCCGGCGACGCGTGAGGCCATGATCACGTTCTTGCCGTAGAAGTCATCGCCGTCCTTGATCGCCTCGCCGGCATGGAGGCCGATGCGCACCTTCACGTGCTCGCCGTCCGCGGCGTTGTGCCCGTCGAAGGCGCGCTGGATGGCGATCGCGCAGTCGAGGCCCTTCTTGGCGGACTGGAAGGCGACCATGAAGCCGTCGCCCATCGTCTTCACCTCGTAGCCGCCGTAAGCGCCGATCTGCTCGCGGATGAGGGCGTTGTGCTTGCGCAGGAGCTCCTGCCACGCCTGGTCGCCAAGGCGCTCGGTGAGGACAGTGGAGTCCTCGATGTCGCTGAACATGATCGTGACGGTGCCGTCCGGCGCGGCGTGCGACGCGCAGGTCCGGCTTCTCCGCCTCGACGGCGTGCGCCACGGAATCTATCGACGTGTTGACGTCGGTCGATGTGATGCCCTGGAAACGCAACTTGAGCGCCAGACAGTCGTCGAGCAGCGGCTTCATCTTCATCGCCTGCGCCTCGCGTGTGGCCTCGTTCAGGTGCTCAACCGCGCTGGCTCGCTCGTCCGCGTATTGCTCGAACAAAAGCCGCGCCATCTCGAACCGCACGAAAGCCGCCTCGGGCCGATGCCCGATCTTTCGCGCGACCGCGAGCGCGTCTTCGAAGTGGCCTCGCGCCTGCTGCGTGATCGCCGAGCAACATAGCGGCCTTCCCCAACACGCGGCCTGTCGTGACGGCGATGTTGTTGTTGCTGTACGGAACGGCGTCCTTTAGCCTCGGGAGAAGATTCGCGACGAGTTCTCTTTCTTCCAGTCGAGTCGCTGCGTCAAGTGACGCGGTTAGCGTGACCCTGTCGGTCCACTCTTCGCCGTTGGATCGTTCGCGTGCGAGGGCCTTGTCGAGCGCAGGCCGTGCTTCGTCAAGGCGCCCGCACATGGCATAGATCTGCGCCAGGATAGCTTCCCCGTAAGGAAGCGCTGCGAACGCCCCCGCGCTCTGCAACACTTCGTCGAATCTTCCGAGGCTGATAAGGCCGCCGGGTCGCAGCCAGGCGCCGACGAGCCGTCCCCACGCGGGTATGCCGAGGCTGTCCGCATGGCCGATCAGCTCATCTCCGAGGCCTGCTGCCTTCTCCAGCTCTCCGGCGAAGGCCATTCGGGTCGCCAGCGAGAACATTTGCCACGAGCGAACGTACGGATCGTCGACGCGCTCTGCATACTCGTCCAGTTCGCGCCAGGTGCGCTGCGCACCCTCGATGTCTCCGCTGTCACACAGGACGTCGGCCACCGACCACAGCATCTGCCCTGTGAGGAACGGCGCGAAGGAAGCGCGGGTCTCATTGCCCTGTTCCGTGAGCTCGCGCGCGGCGAGCAGCCTCTCCGGCTCCCAGCCGATCGGTATGCCCGGGACGGTGAACGCAAACAGCGCCATCGCCAGCGTTTCGCTGTCACCGAGCCGCCGGGCGAGCTCTAGCGCGGCCCGGCGCGGAGGCCATGTCGCCTTGCTGTCCTTCTCGACCCACGCGATCCAGGATTTCCACACATCTGCCATCACGCGTTCGCGAGAGTCCGGCGGCGCGTTTAAATCCATGACATCGCACCACGCCCGATATTCCGGCATCGCGAAACCCACCACGCCGTGGTGGTAAACGGTCGCGATCGCAGCCATCTCGGCAGGACGCGCCGCGAAGTCTCCCCCGCCGAGCTTCATACCGAGCTCAGTTGCACGTTTGGCCGTCTCAGTGAGGACTCGCTCGGCCTCTCCAGCAGGCAACAGGCACGCGCTCAACAACATCCATAGCTCGTAGAGCTTGAGAGCGTCATCCGGTGCCACCATCTCCGCTACTTCGATCGCCTGCGTCAGCAGCCGCGATGCCTCCCCGAACGCGTATACCGATGCTGCCTTGGCGGCCGCCATCTGGCCGTATGCGACTGCCCGAGCAAGGTCCTCGTCGCTCGACGAGTGCGCGTAATGCTCCGCCAACTCCGCCGCGTGCTCCTCGACGCGGCCCGCGTAGTGTGCTTCCAGTGCCTTCGCCACTTCGTTGTGCATGCGCAGGCGGCGCGGCGCGATCATCTCTTCGTACAGCGTCTGCCGGAAGAACGCGTGCGTGAACCGGAAGCGCGCCTCCCGTCCGCCCTTCATCTCTTCGATCAGCGACACGCGTATTGCCTCTTCGAGCGCGGACAGCAGGTCGTCTTCCGTGATGCCACCCACGCGCTGCAGCACATCAACCGCGAAGTCGCGCCCGATAACGGCCGCCACGCTGAGCACGCGGTTGCACTCCTCGCTGAGCCCGGTCAGGCGCCGCCCGATCACGTCCTTGAGCCCCTCCGGGATCTGGGTGATCAACGACTCGGGTCCGCCGCTCGGCGCCACCCACTGGTCGCCTTCGCGCTTGATGAGACCGCTCTCGGCGGCGTAGCGGATCACTTCCTGGATGAACAGCGGGTTCCCTTCCGTCTGCCGGTACACCGCCTCTGCCAGCACGAACTGCACCTCCTGCCCGGCGATGTTGGAGAGCATCCGCTGCACTTCGTCCGGGCTCAGGCCGCGGAGCGGCACGCGCTGGAAGCTCTCGGCGCGCCGCAGCTCGGCGAGTGCCGCCGACAGCGGGTGCGTGCGGTCTACCTCGACGTCCCGGTACGTCCCGACGAGCAGGATCCGCGCGCCCTGCAGGTTGCGCGCGAGGTGCAGCAGCAGGTCCAGCGTGCCGCGGTCGGCCCAGTGCAGGTCTTCGAGCACGATGCACAGCGGCTGCACGCTCGAGGCGTTGCGCAGGAAGGACGTGACGGCCTGCAGCAGGCGCCAGCGGTCGTCCTCCGGGTCGCCGGCGCGGCGCAGCTCGACGCCCGACGCGGTCCCGCACCTCCGAGACGATGCGCGCCACGTCCGCGGCGCCGGTGCCGAGGTCGGCGCGCAGGCCGTCGCGGTCCCGCGCGAGCACGTAGCGCGCATGGCCTCGACGAACGCCAGGTAGGGCAGCGACAGCGAGCCCTCTTCGTAGCAGTGGCCGACCAGCGCCTTGCCGCCGCGCAGCCACGTAGGTCGCGAGCTGCTCGCAGAGCGCCGTCTTGCCGATGCCCGGCTCGCCGACCACCATGACCAGCGCCGCCCTGGCCCGACAGCGCGGCGTCGAACGCCTGCTGCAGCTGCTTGACCTCGTTCTCGCGGCCGACGAAGGTGCGGCGGTAGAGCGGGTTGTCGCCTGGTCGGCCTGCGGCGCCTCGGCGCCGGGTTGCGGGGCTGGCGTCGACGCCGCGTGACACTGACTCCAGCGCCTCTCGCACTCGGTCGGCGCTCGCCGGGCGCTTCGAGGGGTCCTTCTCCAGCAGGCGCAGGATCAGCGTCTCCAGCGCCGGCGGGCAGTCGGGCGGTGCCAGGACGGCGCGACGGGCGGCGTGTTGAGGTGCTGGCCGATGATCGCCACGCTCTCGTCGCCGACGAACGGCGGCCGGCCGCAGACCATCTCGTAGAGCATCGCGCCGAGCGCTGTAGAGGTCGCTAGCGTGGCGTCGTCTCGCCGCCCATCGCCTGCTCCGGCGGCATGTAGCTCACCGTGCCGACCATCATGCCGGCCTGCGTCAGGCGCGATCTTGTCGACGGCCACAGCGAGGCCGAAGTCGCCGATCATGCGCCCGGCCGTCCTCGTCAGCCAGACGTTGCCCGGCTTGAGGTCGCGGTGGACGATGCCCTTGGCGTGCGCAAACTCCAGCCCGCGACACGTGCTCGATGCGATCGCGCAGCGCTGCTCGATCGGCAGCCGGTGCTCTGGCGCCTTCTCGATGTCGCCCCCGACGTCGCCGCCGGCCATGCACTGCGACACGATGTACGGCTGGCCGTTCTCCTCGCCGATGTCGAAGACCGTGACGATGTTCGGGTGGGCGCCCAGCCGGCCCATCGCCTGGGCCTCGCGCTGCACGCGGGCGAGCGCCGTCTTCGTCGAGCCCTTCGGTCTTGATCAGCGCGAACGCCACGTCGCGGTCGAGCGGCGTGTCGCGCGCCAGGTAGACTTCTTCTTGCCGCCCTCGCCCAGGAAGCTCTTGACCGTGTAGCGTCCGCCGCCGAGGGACGCCGGCAGCGTTGTCGGGGAAGCTGCAACGACCGGTTCCGGCGTGGAGGACGCCTGCTCGCGCAGATTCGCACCGCATTTGCCACAGAACTTCTCGCCCGGCTCGTTCTGCGCGCCGCAGGCTTGGCAGCGGACACCTAGGCTTGCGCCGCACTCGGCGCAGAACAGGCGATCCGCTCGATTTTCGTGTCCGCAGGCCGGACATCCCATGGTTGGTTCTCCGGGCGTAAGTCGTGTGAGGCGAACTATATATGGAAATGCAAGACGGGGCGCGATCCGGACGTCTGAACGGACCGCGCGCGGGGTATGGCATCTCTCGCTGTCAGCTCGACCGCGAGTCTTCAGTCACACGGAAGCGTCGCGGGTGGCGCTCCAAACCCGTCATCGCCGTACGAAGTCCAGCGCAGGCAGACGTCGCTTATGAGAGGCCAGAGGACCTCGCCGCCGCGCGCGGAGCCGGGTTGTCTCCCCTACTTGATCTTCCGCGTCCCCACCATCGCCGAACCCGCGATGGCTCCAGCACGTACCGGATCGCCGGAAACCCCGTATCGCACACCGTGTACGACGCCACGATCGGCCACACCGGCTCCACCCCCTCCGCCCGCCACGCCCCCCGCTCGAACGACGCCAGCTCCGGCCGCCCACGCTCCGCCTTGTGGAATCGATACTCCGGGTCCACCTGCACCAGCACGCCGCCGCTCCGCCTCCGTACGCGCCAGGTTCATGTTCGCCACGTACTGGATGTCCCCGCCCGAGATCGGCTCCGGATCGACGAGCGCCACCCGCAGCAACTCAGCACCGTCGGCGCGAACCACCGCCTCGATGCGGTCGTGGTATCGCTGCAGCCGCACCTCCCCCACCTCGCAGCCATAGCCCCAGTTCGATGCCAGCGCCCCCGCCGCCGCCTCCGTATCGACGAACGCCCGCAGCAGGAACCCCCGCGGCAACGCCGATGCCCGGCACCCCAGCCGCACCTGCGCCAGCGTGAACGCCCCCACCGGGCTCTCCGGGTACCGCGCGACGTTGAAGTACACGATCGGCGGGATCGTCGGATGCAGCGCCGGCGGCAACCCCGATGCGAACGCCGCGTCGTCAATCTCCCACGTCGCCTGCAGCATCTCCACACCCTCGATGCTCCACGGCTCCGCATCGAACCCCGCCATCAGCGGCGCCTCCGCAATCAGCGGGCCCACATCGAGTGTGCCTGAGTACGGCATGAGTCCTCCCAATCGGTGGTTCAGTCTCTCAGCTGTTCAGTCGTTCAGGTGAGTGTGTCAGTGCGTTAGTGACTGAACAACTGAATCACTGAACAACTGAAACACTCACACCCGCGGCGGCCCCGCCTCCAGCCGCCGGCGCACGCTGTCCATCCCCACCTGCCCCTCCTGCACACCCCAGCGCGCCTCCAGGTACCACGTCGCCCCCGCCTCCGCCCACGGCCGCACCTTCGCCGCCGCCCGCTCCCGGTCCGATGTCGAGCTCGTGCCCTCCACAACGATGTCGTATCCCGCCATGCCGCCGCGCTTCTCGTCGATCCACGCGCGCATCGCCCGCAGCTCCTCCGGCGTCGTCTGCCGCATCTGGCCGTCGTTCCCGCGCGCGCTCGGGATGATGCCCTCGTGCGCCATCGCCCGCCGCATCGAGCGCTCGTACTCCCACGCCCCGACGACCCAGATCGGGATCCCCGGCTTCCCGTCGATGCGCTGTACCGGCGGTGGCGGCGGATAGTGCAGCGGCGTCGCGTCGACGCGATAGTGCGCGCCTTCGTGCCTGAACGGCTCGCCCGACCACAACCCCCGCATGATCGCGAGGCCCTCGTCCAGCAGCTCCGCGCGCGTCTTCCGCTCCGTCGCCTCCCCGAACGCCCCGAACCCCGTGTCGATCGCGCCCAGCCCCACCGCCAGCGTCACCCGCCCGCCCGAGAGCTGGTCCAGCGTCAGCGCCTCGCTCGCCAGCTTCCACGGCCGCATCCGCGACACCGGCGTGATCATCGTCCCCAGGCGGATGCGGCTCGTGCGCATCGCCGCCGCCGTCAGCATCACCCAGGCGTCCCAGCCGTACAGCGGCTCCCACACGAAGAAGCCGTCCCACCCCGCTTGCTCCGCCGCCTCCGCGTACTCCGCCGCGATCGATGCGTCCCCGTACGGCAGCGTGAACCCGAACTTCATCGGCGTTCGCGTTCCCCCTCGCCACGAAGATGGAGAGGGGGCAGGGGGTGAGGTCATGCGCACGATGCGCCACTCCACAATTCCCCCATCTGTGAAATCGGTGAAATCTGTGGATACCCCCGTCACGCCCCCGCGACCGCGCTCGCCGTTGCTTCGATGCGAACTCCGGCATCACTTCCTTCGCGAACAACCGCATGCTCGCCAGCACCTGCTCCTGCGGCACCACCTCCGCCGCGTTCAGCAGGAAGTTGATCCGGTCCACCCCGACGCTCTCCCACTTCTTCACCTGCTCCAGGATCCGCGCCGGGTCGCCGATGCACAGCCCCTCCGGCACCCGCTGCGCATCACCCGGCCCCGCGCTCTCCGGCCGCAGCTGCGGCAACAGCCCCTGCGATGGATACGAGCGCGTCGGATACGCCTCGCGCGCCGCCAGCAGTTGCGCCGCCATGTAGCTGAACGTCCCCGACAGCCGCCGCCCCGTCGCGACGCCTCGCTCGAAGTCCTCGTGGCAGAACAGGAAGTTCACCGTGTTCACCTGCTCGTTCACGAACTCGCCAACGGGCTCGCACTGCTTGATGCGGCGGCGGTACTCCGCGATCTTCTGCTCCTGCTCCGCGAAGCCGCCGAACGTCAGCCCCAGGCACCCCAGCCCGCGGTCGGCCGCGTCGAGCTCGGTCCCGGGCGTCGTCACCGCCACCCACATCGGCGGATGCGGCTTCTGGTACGGCTTCGGGAGATCGCCGCGCGACGGCATCGAGAACGCCTCGCCCTCGATAGCCGAAGCGCTCCTGCGTCCACATCTTCGGCAGCACGCGCACGATATTCGTCCCACGTCTTCTTCGTGTCGTCCGGGTTCGCCTGGAAGCCCGCCGAGTTCGGTCCACGTCGCGCACCGCCCGGTGCCGAACTCGAGCCGGCCGCCCGAGAGGATGTCGAGCACGGCCGCCCGCTCGGCGATGCGGATCGGGTGGTTGAACTGCGGCACGCAGACCACGATGCCGTGGCCCACGCGGATGCTCTTCGTCTGCATCGCGCACGCGGTCAGGAACAGCTCCGGCGCCGAGCAGTGCGAGTACTCCTCGAGGAAGTGATGCTCGACCGCCCACACCTGGTCGAAGCCCAGCTCGTCGGCCAGCCGCACCTGCTCCAGCGCGTTCATGTACACGGTGCGCTCCGCCTCGCGATGCCACGGCCGCGGCACCGACAGCTCGTAGAAGATCCCGAACTTCATGCGTGCCTCCGGGTATCGAGATGCTCAGCGCGTCAGCATCGCCGCCGCTCAGTGACCAACTCTGGCGTGTATGCGAGGGTATCACGGCCGTGCGGCGTGTGTCAGCGCGTGGCCGGCGGGCTTCCGCCTCCATCGGCATGGGGCACCACCGGCCGATGTGGAGACCGTCGGATGAAAGAGGTCGTTTATTCTGTCCGCCATGTAGAGCCCGGCGCCGGCCGCAGGCGACGCCGGCCAGCATGCCCATCGCCGTTGTGGAGGAGACGACATGCCGGATCTCGGAGCCCTAGACCTCGCGCGGATGCGCGACGAATTGTTCTTCGAGCGCTCGGACGCCGTACCGAAGCTCAGCCGTTTCTGGGTGCTGCTGCCGCTGTCCGCCGTCATCGCCACCGCCGGCGTCATCGGCGACTCGACGGCGACCGTCATCGGCGCGATGATCGTCACCCCATTGATGACGCCGATCCTCGGCATGGTGCTCGCCATGGCCACGGCCGATGCCAGGCAATTTGTGCGCAGCGCGGCGCTCGTTGTCGCCGGAGCCGCCTTGGTGATCGCCATTGGCTGGGTGTTCGGCCACCCTCGCCGGTCGAAGTCGTCGCCCAGAACAATTCCCAGGTCGCCTCGCGCGTGCATCCCCGCATCATCGACCTCGTAGCTGCCCTCGCGACCGGCGCCGTCGGCGCGTTTGCGCTGTGCCGCTCCGATGTCTCCGACACACTCCCCGGCGTCGCCATCGCAATCTCCCTCGTGCCGCCGCTCGCCGTCGTCGGGCTGACGCTCGAGGCCGGAGCAGTGGACCAGTCCTGGGGCGCCATGTTGCTATTCCTGACGAACGTCGGCGCAATCCTCTTGAGCGGGCTGATCGTGATGGCGATCTTCCGGGCTGGACGAGCGGCAGATAAGGAGGACAAAGCCCGCGGGCATTCCTGGGGGCGTCGCGGGGGCGTCGCGGCCGTCGTGGTCTTCGTCGTGCTGCTGTGATCCGCTTGGGACCGCCACCGTCCAGCTCAGCCGCGACCGTCTGAACACCGGCGCCGCCACCGACGCCGCGGAGGCGTGGGCAGAGCCTCGCGGCTGGTACATCGAGAAGGTGGAGGTGGACAACGCTGGCATCGTGGTGCGAGCGTCCGGGCCGTTGCCCTCGCCGATCCCACGGACTTGCGCGACGCGCTGAATCAAAAGGGTCTCCGCGACATCGACGTGAAGTTGGAACTCATCCCCCAGGAAACCGTGGAACTGCCCGGTCGTTGAAGGGTCGCCGAAGAACTGCCGCCCGCGAGCTCGAGCGTGTTCAGGCCGTGCGCTCCGCCCGCGATGCCGCGGCCCGCGGCACCGACGGTTCGTAGAAGCTCCCGAACTTTCATGCGCGCCTTGTCTGGAGACGCTTATCACGCCGTGGTGGCGGCGCCCCGCTTCCTCTTGTTCCTGCAGCGCGCCGGGTCGTAGTCCGTCGTCTGTTCGTCCATGTCGCCGCGGCAGAGGTGCCCGGCGCTCGCCGCCATCCCGCGAGGTGGGACAACGCCGCGTGGGCGGCGCGCAGCGTGCTGGCGCGGCATCTATCGTCATGCTGACTTGACGCGTCCGCTGTCCCTGGACCAAGTGCACCGCATAGGATTCCTCCAATCGGTCAGCCTTGGAGGGACCATCATGCTCGTCTCAAGCCGCGCCACCAACATCCTGCTGGTCTGGTCATGATCGAGCGATCGGCATCGCCATCGTCGCGATGCTGGCGTCGGGGGCGCGTGGTGGGCCCCTCGACCCGCCGGCGCCCCTGGGCTCAACGGACGGCGTGCGCCTGCCCAGGTATGCCCATTTCCGGCCCAACGACGATCTCCCGGAGCCGGGGCACTACTACCTTACGAACGACGTCACGGTCACCGGCTCGCAGAACGCCATCACGATTGCCTCCTCCCGTGTATCCCTCGACCTCGGCGGCTTTCACGTCGTCGGTGGAGACGGGCCAGAATAGCGTCGGGATTGGCGTGTCCTCGAACCCCAGCGATGTGCGCATTTACAACGGCACGGTTCGCGACTTCTACATTGGCATCGATCTGACTGGAACGCTGTCATCTCGCCTCGACGACGTAACGGTACTGAGTACCGTCGCGCGCGGGATCGTGATTTCATCCGGGTCCGTCCTCGAGGACTGCCTCGTGGCCTCGGGACAGGGTGAAGGCATCGTCATGCAGGGCCAGGGATCGGTTGTTAGCCGCTGCCACGTTGCAGCCAACCTATTGAACGGCGTGTTCATCGTCGGCTTCGAGAACGTGGTTCAGGACTCGACCTTTGACATTAACGGATATCTGGGAGGTGACGCATCGGGTGTGCGCGTGTTTGACAGCGACAACGTCGTGCGGCACAACACGTTCATCGAAGGACCGTTGGACATGTACATCACGGGTGCGCGAACTATCGTGCAGGACAACACTGGCTGTCAGTTTGTCGTGAAGGACTCCACCGGCACGACAACGTACGCCAACAATGTGTGTCAGACCATCGTTCCGTAGGCGACCGCTCAGGGTCGAAGGGCGTGGTGTACGGCACCCTATTCGTCGCCTCAAGTATCCGCGCCCATCGGTAGCCGCCGTCGGCCACCCACCCCGGACGTCTGCGATGTCGGTCAGATCATCTTCTTTGAGACCGGCATCCTCGCGGACCGCATTTTCCCTCTGACCTCGTTGTGAGTGACATGCGATTGGAGGACAACACCACAGGCGTGAAACCGGGCGTCGGTTCAGAAATCCGTAATTGCCACATGGCAGGCAATACGACGGGATTGACGCCGACCGTCCTCGTCCACGATTGCCTCGTTTTCGTTCGATCACCTGCGCGATGAGCGTCACCAACTGAGACGGTGGAAGAAAGTATCTTCGAAGCCAGACGGCGGCCTGGCGACGGAAGCCGGTGTGATCTTTGCTGAATAGGAATATCGTTTCGCCGCAGTTGGATCGAGCATCACGTCGTCTTTGGAGTCGACATCGAGATCGCCGGTACGAGGAACGCCGTCATCGAGAGATCGGATCGAAGTGCGGGAAGCAGTCAGGATATCAGGGCACGCCAACTTTGTCCGTTCGATTCGGCGAATTCGCTGGACCAACGTGATCTCTTCTCAATCGCGTTTCTGAAAACATCGGCGGCAGGAGGCAACAGCGACACGCGACAGGTGGGCCGTGAATGTGAAGAACCCTCAACGCCCTGCTAATTGATCGGCACGCGCGCGCAGGCGAATGATCGTGCTCTCGGGTGTCCGCCTGGACCCCCGTGAAGCTCCCCTTCGGCGCGGACGTTGCGAGCCGAGGGTCGGCATTGCGGGGGAGCCGACCCGCCCACGCCACCGTTCCCTATCGCCCTCGCACCCCGGGTCCGAACGACGTGTCCGAAGGAATACCGAGCGCGTTACGAGCGGCAGAGCGACGTGGCTTCGTCGAGCAGCGGCGGGTCGGCCCAGAGCGCATGATCGGCCCCATGCGACCTTACGTACTGCGAGCGTCACCCACCCCTCGGACTTCCCCACCCCACCCCCGTACCATCGCCCCAGGCGCACCCACGCCCTGCTCGAACAACCGAACACCTGACCAACTGAAGGACTAGACCCCCCATGCCTCGAGGCGGCCGACGCCCCGGTGCCGGCGCACCGAAGGGCAACATGAACGGGTTCCGCAACGGCAACCACTCCCGCCGCGCGCACCTCGTCTACGAGGCCCTCATCGCGCACCCCAACCAGCGCGCCGTCGCCATCGCCCTCCGCGATCCGGCTTCTACCGCCCGCCCGCCAACGGCACGCCTGGCCCCGGCAACCCCTACACCTTCAACAAGCGCAACGTCGCCCTCGTCGTCGCCTTCCTCTACCCGCGCTCTTTGATTGCCTCGAGCCGGCTGCAATCAACTCCAATCAAACGCAGCCCGCGATCGCCCGTCCAAACAGCCCGATCCACCCCGCCGCCAGATTCACCGCCGCCCGCCGACGACCCCCAGCCACCCCAACCCCCCGCGAAGAAAGAGTTTCGAGACGCAATCAAACGCCACCACGACCCCGAACCATCTGCCTCCACTGCGCCTTCACCGCCCAGGCACAGCGGGACAATGACGACCCGAGCCACGGAGATCACCGAGTTCATGAGAACCACCCCAACGCCTCGCCGGAGAACCCTCGCGCCTTCGCGGTGAACCCGATCCGCCTTGACGCAACACCCGATGGGGGTGCGCACCTGAAAAGTAGACCACGCCCCATGCCGACTATAGCCACAGACGGCCCGTATTCACGCCGGGGAGCCCCTGTGGTCTCAGACAACACGTCCCAGCGCCGGCCTGTCCTCACGCTCGACGACCTGGCGCGCCCGCTTACGCGCCGTCCCGAGCGCCTCCACGCGCTCACCGCCGGCGAGCTCGCCGTCGGCTTCAGCCTCGCCCTCGACCTCGCGGAAGGGAAGCCGCTCGGCCACGCCCACCGCGTCTGCTACATCGCCACCATGCTCGCCGATGCCATGGGCCTCGAAGCCGCCCCGCGCGCCGGCGTCTACTACGGCGCCCTCCTGCACGACATCGGCGTCACCCTCTCCGCCTCCGACCTCTGCCGCGTCGCCGGCGTCGATGAGGACGCCATCTTCGGCCCCCTCCCCCTGCGCATGCCCGATGCCCAGGGCGCCAACATCGGCTTCGCCGACCGCACCGCCGTCATCGAGGCCATCCACCAGCACACCACGCTCGGCGCCGAAACCGTCCGCGTGCTCGACCTCCCCGAAGAGGCCGTCGCCGCCGTCGCCGGCCATCACGAGCGCTGGGACGGCTGCGGCTTCCCCGAACGCAGGTCGGCCGATGCCACTCCCGTCGAAGCGCGCATCCTCGCCGCCGCTGACCTGGCGGAGGTGCTCATCGCCGAGCAGACCAGCTCGCTCGCTGCGCGCCGCCACTTCGTCAGCGCCATCGGCCAGTACGCCGGCACCCAGCTCGACCCGTCGATCGTGGGCACGCTGCTCGAGCTGGCGCGCTCCGACGGCTACTGGCTCGGCCTGTACGCCGAAGACCTCAGCGACACCCTCATCGCCATGCGCCCGCCGGCCGACACGCGGAAGAGCCGCAAGCGCATCCTTCGCTTCGCCGAAGTCTTCGCCGACCTCGCCGATGCCAAGGGCGGCCACACCGTCGGCCACTCGCGCAAGACCGCCGAAGCCGCCGAGAAGCTGGCCGAGGCGCTGGACCTGGACTCGGGCCACGTCGAGATGATCCGCATCGCCGCCGTCCTGCACGATGTCGGGCTGCTCGGCGTGCCCGCGCGCGTGATGACCAAGCCGGACATCCTCTCCGTCACGGAGATGACCATGATGCGGCAGCACCCATCGCACTCCGAGACCGTGCTCGAAGGCATGCCCGGCTTCGAGGAGATCGCGCTGTGGATCGCCCGCCACCACGAGCGCCCGGACGGCAAGGGCTACCCGGAAATGCTCGAAGGCGATGACATCCCCCTGGAGTCGCGCATTATCTCGGTCGCCGACGTATTCGCCGCGCTGACGGCGGAGCGCCCCCACCGCGGCGCCGTCTCGAAGAAGGATGCCCGCCAGATCCTCCTCGGCGCCGCCGGCACCCAGCTCGACGCCGAGCTGACCCGCCTCTTCGCCTCGCTGCTCTAACCGCCCGGGAAGCCGAAGAAGAAACGCGAAACGCGATCAGACAATCAAACAGGCGGCAGGAAGGGCGCCCCTTCCGGAGCGCCCTTCGGTCGAGCGATGTGTGCGGAGCTAGCGCCTACTTCCGGGCCCGCGCCCCCACGATGATCGTCCCGGCGCCGATGGCCATCGCCGCCGCCGCGATGCCGAACAGCGCGATCGTGAAGCCGTCGGTGCCGTTGTCCGGACCACTACCCGTGTTCGGCGGCGAGATGCCCGCGCCACCAGCGCCACCACCCGGCTCCGTCGGGGCCGAGCAACGACGACAGGCGTGTTCGTCGCCGGAGCCGTCGTCGGCTCAGTGGACGTAGTCGCCACGGCGGTCGCCGTGTTCGTCGCGCCTGTCGTTGGCGTCGCCGTCTTGACCGCAGGCGGTTGCGTCGCATTGCACGCGGGGTTCGGCGTCGGCGTCGGGTCGCCCGTCGGGACCGCCTGCGGGGTGCAGATTAGCTGCTGCGCGAAGGCGGAGTTGCCGCCGCCGGGCCCCTGGAGGGCCGCGGTGCCAACGAGCACGCCGAGCACGAAGATGATCGCGCCCGTAACGAGATAGCTGTGTTTCAACGTGGTGCCTCCTTGCAAACGGCCCTCCAAACAGCCAACCATACCCGCTACGGATCACCCGATTCAACAGTAATCGGTCAACCCCGCGGACTCAGTTGCCGGGCGGAGAGGCGTTGCTATGATGGCCGAGCACCCGAATCCGGGCTTGGAGTCGCGATGAACGTGCTTGCCGAGGGCCATGCGCCCTACCTGCCGGTGGATCCCGACGGCTTCCGTGCGTACGTGCGCGACCATAAGCAACGCGCGCTGGAGCCCCGGCTCATGAGCGCGGCGGAGGCTGTTTCCCGGCTCGTGGCGGACGGCGACTACTTCGTCTATGACTGCAACTACTTCCAGCGCGGCCCTTCGACGCTCATCCGGGAGGTGATCCGCCAGCAGAAGAAAGATCTCTGGCTCTGCGGGAAGTTCACCTACGTCGACGTCGGGCTACTCGTCGGTGCTGGGTGTGTATCGAAGGTGGACTGCGGTTTCTTCTGGCCCGGCGCCACGATCGACAACGCGATCCGTGATGGTCGGGTGGCGGTGTACGAGTACAGCAACGTCGTCATGACGCTGCGCCTGCAGGCGGGCGCCATGGGGCTGCCGTTCCTGCCAGTGCGCTCCTTTAGCGGGACGGACGGGTTCGAGCACTCGGGGGCGAAGCTCGTGGAGGACCCCTTCACGGGCCAGCCGATCACGCTCGTGCCGGCGCTGAACCCGGATGTGGCAATCATCCACGCACAGCAGGCGGACCAGTACGGAAACGCGCGCGTGTTCGGGACGGGAATCGCCCATGAGGAGTCGGCGCTCGCATCAAAAAGTCATCGTGTCGGCGGAGGAAATTATCGATACGGAGGAGATCCGGCGCGATCCCGGGCGAACGAGTATCCCGTACTACTGCGTCGATGCGGTGGTGCACGCGCCGTTTGGGGCGTGGCCGGGGAATTGCGGCGGCTACTACGGCTCCGACACGGCGGGGGTTGTCGAGACCTTCGGAGCGATCGCTCGCGATGCCGTCGGCGCGTACATCGAGAAGTACATTACGCCGTTTGCGGACGACGCGGAGATGTTTGACAAGGTCATCGGGCGTGAGCGGCTCGATCGGCTGCGCGCGGCCGAGACCATAAGCGACGGCTACCGGGCGTAAGTGGCGGCGCGACGCGCGGCTGCCGATCAGGGGAGCAAGCCGCAGTATCGGTTGAGCGCAGACGAGGCTCGATCGATAGCGATCCGAGCGCAAGGTCTCGCGCTGACGTCGGATCGACCCAAGACCGTCGACGAGGTACTGCGGCGCGCTGGAGCCGTGCAGCTTGACACGATCTCCGTGCTCGCGCGATCGCACGAGCTGGTCGCGTACGCGAGGCTAGGGGCGGTCGAGCGGGCGGTGGTGGAAGAAGCGTACTGGGGCGAGCCCGCACGGGCGTTCGAATACATCGCCCATGCGAATTGCGTGCTGCCAGTGGAGTCGTGGCCGTACTTCGCGTTCCGGCGGAAGCGTTTGGGTCGCCATCCCCGCCACGAGTTGAGCAAGAGGATCATGGACGAGGTGCGGGCGCGGCTGCGCGACGGACCGCTCACCATCTCGGACCTGGGCGGCGCGCGGCAGGGACGCGGCGGGTGGTGGAACTGGTCCGAGGCCAAGTTTGCGCTCGAAGTCATGTTCCTGCGCGGCGACGTGGTCTGCGCGACCCGCCGGAACTGGAAGCGCGTTTACGATTTGCCGGAGCGCACGTTGCCGGCGGAGCTGCTTGCGTACGAGCCATCGGACGAAGAGTGCTACCGCTCCCTCGTTGGTGCGGCGCTGCGCGCCCGGGGCATCGGGACGCGCCGCGACCTCGCCGCCTACTTCCAACTGCTGACCGCGTGGCGGACTCCGGGCATCGACCGCGGGCCGCTGTTGGATCGCGCGATCGAGGAGAGTGGCGCCGTGACGGCTGCGGTGGAGGGCTGGAGCGAGGCCGCGTACCTCGACCCGAAGCTGTTGAAGGCACGCGCGCCGAAGCGGCATCGCACGACGCTGCTGTCGCCGTTCGACTCTCTGGTTTGGGCAGACGCGCCGCCTCCGGGCGAGCTGCCCCGCGAGCACACGAGGCGACTGTTTGGATACGAGTTCCCGTTCGAGCCGTACAAGCCGAGAGCGGCACGCGAGCACGGCTACTTCGTCATGCCACTACTGGCGGGCGGGCGCATCGCGGGGCATGTGGATCCCGCGCGTGAGGGCCGCACGCTGGTCGCGCGAAGCGTGCTGCTGCACGACGAGGCCGCCGTCGAGGAGATGGCATCGGCGTTGCACGAAGCGGCGACCTGGGTGGGATGCGATGACGTGCGGATCGAGCGCGCGCGGCCAGCGCGGCTGGAGGGTGCGATGCGGAGGGCGGTGGAATGAGCGGGTCGCAGTCAGGCTGCCTGCCGCGGATGACGGCTCAGCGGCCCAAACCTCTCGGCATGGGTTATTCGAGCTATCGCGGGGAGATACGCGCCCGGCGACGGTACTCGCGGCGGATGAAGGGCGGGGCGAAGCGGAGATATGCGCTCTGGCGTTCGGACGGCAGGGCGAAGAAGCTGCCGACGACCGTGCCGGTGCACGCCTGCGTCCCGCAGTCACACGGCCAGGAGTCGCCATCAAAGGCGTTGAGGCGATAATCGATGGTGATCTCGTCGCCGGCAGCGATCGGCTTCCAGGCAAAGACTTTGACGCCACTGCGCATCGCGTTCGGATCGCAGGAGTGGTTCAGATAGCAGCCGGGCGGCGCGAGAACGGCGAACCGATCCCAGTCCAGCTCGCAGAGGTGCATCTGATCCTTTGCCGACAACGTGGCGATGCCGGCTTCATCGACGACGCGTCCGTGACGACGGCGGAAGATGAACTCACCGGGCGTGAATGTGCGCAGGGCGAACACGCCCTTTCCCCTAGAGGTGGTTTCGTGGACGACGACGTCTCGAAGCATGCGTGACCGATGGTATCGGGGTCAGCCGCCTAGGCGAGTCTAAGGCTGACCGATCTGAAAAGCAGACTTCCGCGGACTTTGGCGGACGCGGCGAGGCGCTAGAGGCAGGAGATGACCCCCTGCGTCCGCTTCGCGTGGTTGACCGCGTCGCCGGGGAAGTTAACGACGCCGTTGTCATCGAAGTCGAAGTCCTGGGTCTTCCCGATGAGCCCGCTCGCGGCCTTCGCGACGGCGATCGTGTCGCCGGGGAAGTTCGCGACACTGTTGCCGTCGACGTCGGAAGCCTCTTTACAGTCGCCCTTGCTATCACCGTCGGTATCGGTCGATGCAGGGGCATCCGACGTGCCCCATTTGCAGTACTCCCAGGCGGCGGTAAGCCCGTCGCCGTCGGCGTCCGTCGTTGGTGTATTTGGCCCTACGCCGGGCGTCGGCTGGGCGAAGTTCGCGCACTGCGTCTGGCTGGGAAGCGAAAGTCTGTTGCGAGGGTTCGTGCCCAGGATGCACTCGACGCCGTCGAGCACGCCGTCGTTATCGGTGTCGGAGGAAGGGCCGTTGTCGGCGGCGTCATTGCCCGTTGGGGCTGCGGCGTTTCCGTTTCCGTTGTCGTCGTTTGTGACGTCGCCGAACGCCGGGTTCGGGTGCGCATCGCTCGATCCGGCGAACGCGGCGCAGATGCCCGTGGCGCCGAGCGGCTCGGTGTCCTGCGCATCGGGCAGTCCGTCGTTATCGCGATCGGCGTCGCAGGCATCGCCCGTCTTGTCGCCGTTCGGAACCGTTGTGTCCGCCGTGGCCACGCCGGGGCCGTTGTCGATCGAGCCCGTATCTCCGGCGGGCGGTGCAGGGCCGCTGTCGGTGTTTGCCTGCGAGACGTTGTTGTCGAAGGGGCAGTTGTCGGTGACGCCGGCAACGCCGTCGCCATCGTCGCCGGTCTGCACCTTGTAGGCGAACGGCGTCGTATCGCTGAAACTGATCCAGCCGATGTTTTCACCGTACGCATAGCCACTGAAGTCACCGGTCGAGCGATCGATGATCACGCCGTAGGGAGCAGTCCCGCATGTATTGGTGTTCGCGCACGAGAAGCTGATCCAGCCGACGTTCTCGCCCCAGGCGTAGCCGGAGAGGACACCGAGCCCGTTGTTCGTGACACCGTAGTCGCCCGTGGTGGCGCAGGTGTTGTTGTTCGAGCAGTTCATGTTGATCCAGCCGATGTTCTCTCCGTACATGTAGCCGGTGAGCTTGAGGCCGGTGACAGTCACGCCGGGATTGCCGGTGGCGGACGGCTCGGCGTTGATCCAGCCGACGTTCTCGCCATAGGCGAACTGGGAGTTGTCGTTGTTGGGGTCAATCGTTTCAGCCGCGACCATGGAGACGACCGCGGCGAGGAGGGCGGCCACCGCCGCGGCCGGGAGGATGCGATCCCAGAGGTGTTCTTTGAGCAGCCGCCACATGAGGGCCTTATCGTACCACCGGCCGTCAAGAGGAGGGACAAGTGGCGTCAAGAACGCGCGCTTCGTCCCGACGGTGAATGCCATTGACCCCACAGGGAGCGGCCTATATATGAAGAAGTACAGGGGGAGGCGGGACCCTCGTGGGGCCAGCTGCACCCGGAAAGGGGCGACCTTGGCGAAACCGCTACGGAGGACTGGCGTGGGCAACCCGGCGTCGTCGTTCAACGAGCGGGAGATGCAGATCTGCACCGTCGCGAGGATGGTGGAGGATGGCAAGACGTACTGGGTGGCGGGGGGAGGGAGCCCGATGTACGCGGTGCTGCTGGCCATCAGGCTGTACGCGCCATCGGCGCAGTACATCACCGAGGATGGCGTCATCGCGCCGGAGCCGATGCTGCCCTTTGAGCCCGTGATGACGATGGTCAGCTCGCGCGCAGGTTATCGGGCGCTTGCGTGGGGCACGATGAACACGGCCGGGAACCACGCGCAGCTGGGGTTGATGGACTACGGTCTCTTGAACACGCTACAGGTCGACCAGCACGGAAACATCAACTCGACCGCGATCGGGACGTATGGCGAACGCTCGCGGCGGTTCGGCGGTCCGGGCGGGGCCGACTCGATCGCTGCGTTGTGTTGGCGGACCATCCTGATGACGGACCAGGAGAAGCGCAAGTTCGTCGAGCGCGTGGACTTCATCTCATCGCCGGGGTTCCTGGATGGGAGCGAGGGCGCGCGCGAGCGCGCGGGTTTGCCGCCGGGCACGGGGCCGTTCGCTGTCGTCACGCCGTGGGCCGTGTACGACTACACCTTGCAACGCAAGCTGCGTCTCGTCGCTCGGGCGCCGTGGGTTTCCGTCGAGCAGATCCTTTTGGCGTGCGAGTACCCGCCGATCGTTGCGGACGAGGTCGCGGTGCTCGACGGCCCGACGGAGGATGAGCTGCACATCCTGCGCACCGAGCTGGACCCGCGCGGACAAAACACGGCGGAGCGGAGCACATGGGTTGTGCGCGAAGGGGAAGAGTACACGCGAGCCGGCTGAGTTGAGTCGGGCCCGACGTGGACCAGGACAGCCCGATGCACCTGCGAGATAGCCGCCGCCCTGCGGTCCGATCTTGCGGGGTACGCGCAGAACGAGGTGACGGTCGCATTTGATATGCTGATCGCACGACAATGACCGTCGACGACGCAAGCCGTGTCGCCGACCCAATCCCCTGTACGGAGGCCTCGTAGATGACCACGCGCGCGAAAGTAGCGATCCTGCGCACGAAGCCGGAAACGGCGCTGGAAGACTACGATCGGCTGATGCACCTGGCCGACGTCAGGCAGCACCTGGATCCCTCGGCGACGACAATCCTCAAAGACAACATCTCGTGGCACTTCCCGTTCCCGTCGGCGAACACGACACCCTGGCAGCTTGAGGCAGCCGTCGTCTCCCTGCGGAAGGCCGGGTTCGAGGACGTCGTGTGCGTCCAGAACAAGACCGTCGTCACGAACGCCTTCAAGGGCGAGGACCTGAACCACTATGTGCCCGTCTTCCGGCACCATGACGTGCCGGTGAAGTTCAACTTCCGCGAAGAGGACATGCACTGGGACGTCTACCAGCCGGAGCGGAAAATGCTGGTGCTCGACAAGATCTTCCCCGACGGGATCAAGATCCCCGACTACTTCCACGGCAAGAACATCGTCCACCTACCGACGATGAAATGCCACATCTACACCACGACGACGGGGGCGATGAAGAATGCGTTCGGCGGGCTGCTGAACACGAACCGGCACTACACCCACAGCCACATCCACGAGACGCTGGTGGACCTGCTCGCCATCCAGAAGGAGATCCACACGGGGATCTTCGCGACGATGGACGGCTCGACGGCGGGCAACGGCCCCGGGCCGCGGATCATGTATCCGACGACGAAGAACGTGATCCTGGCATCCGCAGATCAGACCGCGATCGACTCCGTCGCGACGCGGATCATGGGCTTCGATCCGATGAGCGTCGACTACATCCGCATCGCGCACGAGCAGGGACTCGGCGTGGGTGATCCATCCGAGATCGAGATCGCCGGCGACGTTGCGGCGGCCGACGAGCGGTGGAACTTCAAGGTGGGCGGACACCTGCACTCGTTGATGGGATGGCTGGCGTGGTACGGCCCGACGAAGTTTCTGCAGCAGGCGATCATGCACACGCCGCTGGTCGCGGGGCCGATCATGTTCAGCGAGGTCTTCCACGACTACTACCACTGGCCGCTGAAGGAGAAGAAGGTGTACGAGCGGTGGCTGGCGGAGTCGCCGTGGGGTCACCTGTTCGCAAAGTACGCCGCGGAGGGCGCGCAGGCGCCGTCGACGGCCCCCGTCCCGGCGTAGCGCCCTTCCGAGCTCATCCCCGAATCGCCCAGCTCCGCAGAGGACGCCCGAGGGCCGGCGAGTGCGTTCCTGAGACCGGCCTTGCCACGGCGCGTTCGTTGCGCCCTGCGAGGTTATTCGTGGACGGCGTCGGATGCTTCGGCGAGGGCGAACTGGCGGACGAGACGGAAGAAGCGGCGGTCGACCGTGCGGTTGTGTCCGATGATCTCCGCAAACGGCACGGGCACGACTTCGAGGCCCTGACTGGCCGCCATGACGCCAGTGCGGCCCTCGTGGATAAAGTCGACGGCGGCAGCGCCGAGCCGGGTCGCGAGCACGCGGTCAAACATCGAGGGTGAGCCGCCGCGCTGGACGTGACCAAGCACGGTAACGCGTGCCTCGATGCCTGTGCGCTGCTCGATCGCCTCGGCAAGGCGCGTGCCGATCCCGCGCGTGGCGAGCTGGGCGTGCCCGAACTGGTCGACGTGGCCGCCGGCGCGTGGAGGCTCTGTGCCTTCGACGGCCGCGCCCTCCGCGACCACAACGATGCTGAAGCGGCGCTGCTCCATGCGTTGCTGAACATGGCGCACGACGCGGTCGAGCGTGATCGGCTCCTCGGGAATGATGATCAGGTCGGCGCCACCGCCGACGCCCCCAGCCATCGCGAGCCAGCCCGCGTCACGGCCCATGACCTCGACGACCATGACACGGCGGTGCGACTCGGCTGTGGTGTGCAGTCGGTCGAGCGCCTCGCCTACGATTTCGGCGGCGGACTCGAAGCCAATGCAGTAATCGGTGTGGGCGACGTCGTTGTCGATGGTTTTCGGTACGCCGACGACGGCGAAGCCCCGCTCCGAGAGCTTCGCCGAGACGCTGAGAGTGTCGTCGCCGCCGATGGTCACGAGCGCGCCAATGTTGCGGCCGCGCAGGTTGTCTTCGACCTCGCGCATTTCGTCGTCGCTCCGGCCGGGGTTGGTGCGCGACGAGCCGAGGATCGTGCCGCCGAGATGGAGGATGCCCGCGACATCCTCGGAGGTAAGGGACTTGCCGCTGCCTTCGCCGAGCAGGCCAGCCCAGCCCTCTCGGATGCCGTAGACCTCGTCGCCGCGCATCCAGGCGCGGTGAGCGATGGCGCGGATGGCGGCGTTGAGGCCCGGGCAATCGCCGCCGCCGGTCAGTACGCCGATGCGCATGATGCGGGCCTCCTTCTCGGCGCAGCATAGCGGTCTCGAGAGTTGAGGGCGGTCCGGATGGGCTACAGCACGACCGTCGAGAGAAGCCGGGCGCCGAGGGCGAAAAGGGCGATGGCGAGCAGTCGGACGATCCAGGGGCCCTTCAGGATCTGCGCGAGACGGGCGCCGAGCTGGGCGCCGGGGATGACGCCGATGGACAGAAGGAGCGCGCGCACGATGTTCTCGCCCGCGAGCTCGCCGGTTCGGAGATGGACGACCGTGCCGCCGGCCGACATGATCGCGAGCACGAAGTGTGAGGTCGCAACGGCGATGTGCACGGGGAAGCGCAGCAGTGTGATCATGACCGGAACGTGGATCACGCCGCCGCCGATGCCGAGCAGGCTGGAGACGAAGCCCACCGCCGCGCTGTAGGCGACGCCCTGCCAGACGTTGTACGAGTAGCGGAAGACCTCACCTTCATCGTGACCATGCATCTCCCGCGTGACAATGCCGCGGCCGCGCAGGGGCGGACGGATCGCAGCGGTGCGGCCGGAAGCCCAGAGCGTGTAGCCGGCGAGCGCGAAGAGCATGACGCCGAAGATGGCATCGAAGAGATTGCGCGGTACGGCGCTCACGAGGAGTGCGCCCGCGATAGCGCCCGGCAGTCCGGCGGCGGCGAAGATGAGGCCGGTGAAGTAGTCGATGCGCTTGAGGCGCGCGTAGGCGATCGAACCCGAAAGAGCGTTGAAGAAGACGACGGCGAGCGAGATCGACGTGATCGCTGCCGGGTCCTCGTCCGGGTAGAGGATGAGGAGGACGGGGACAAGGACGAAGCCACCGCCGGCACCGACGAGGGTGCCGTACGCGCCGACTGCGAAGCCGAGCGGGATCAGGAGAAGCTCGAGCCAATTCACGGGGGGCGCACCATCGAGAGGATGGTATGCCGGTAGCGGGTGTGGCGTAAGCACGTCGTCGGTGGTGTGCCGACAGGCGCGTTGGCTCCAGCGCTGTCGCTACGGTCGTGCGCGCGTACTCTTTCACCATGAGTGACGTCGATTGGAATGCAGTTCGCAGGGAATTTCCGGTGGCCGAGCGGTGCGTCTACCTGAACACCGGGTGGTCCGGACCATCGTCGCGCCGCGTCGTCGAGGCAATGCAGGCGCGGCTGGAACGCGAGGCGTACGACGGGCCGGCTTCGATCGACGTGCGGCACGAGAAGGCGCTGCTCGTGCGTCAGGCGCGCGGGGCGATGGCTTCGATGATCGGCGCAGACATCGATGAAGTCGCGCTGATGTTCACGACGACGGAGAGCGTGAACACGGTGCTCCGCGGCCTCGGACTCGGCGTCGACGACGAGGTGATTACGTGCAACCTCGAACATAACGCGGTGATGGTGCCGGCGTACTATTCGCGGATGCGCGACGGCGTCAAATTGAAGATCCTGCGGCTTCCGTCACGCGACGAGACTGCGACCACTATCGTGGACGCGTTCGAAGCAGCGATAACGCCGAGCACGCGGCTTCTCGTGCTGAGCCAGATCTCGTACAACCGCGGGACGAGGCTACCGATGCGCCGAGATCTGCGAGATGGCGCACGGGCGCGGAGCCCTCGTGTGTGTCGATGCCGCCCAGAGCGTCGGGCAGATCCCGATCGACGTGCGGGACATGGGCTGCGACTTCCTGGCGATGCCGGGGCACAAGTGGCTGCTGGGGCCGGACGGCGCGGCGGCGCTCTACGTACGGGCGGATCTCATCGAGCGCTTGCAGCCGCTGGCGGTCGTACACGGAGCCAATCGGCACTACGACTACGAGGGCAAGTTCGAGCCGGCGCCGGACACGATCCACAAGTTCGAGCTGACGACGCACAGCGGTCCGGTGCTGGCGGGCCTCGTGGCTTCGATCGAGATGCTTCGCGGCGTCGGCATGGAGGCGATCGAGGCGCGATGCATCGATCTGGCGTCGCGGTTCGTCGAGGGCATCCGGGGCATCGACGGCGTGCGGATCACGACGCCGCTCGATGCCTCGGTGCGGAGCGGCATCATCACGTTCGAGATGCAGGGCATCGGGCCCGGCGCGAGCGTCGACGCCCTGTGGCGGTTGGACCGCATCGTTGCGCGGGTCTGCAACGACCGGCGCGTCCGCGTGTGCTTCCACGTGTTCAACGACGAGAGTGATGTCGACCGAGCGGTCGCGGCGGTGCAGGCGATCGCGTCGAATGGTGTGCCGGCGGGCACGCTGGGTGAAGATGGCTACAAGGCGGCGGTGCTGGATGGAGAGGACTGAGATGGGAGGCGAGCACCAGATACGGGATGCGGGAAGGATGGCTTCGGGTTTGGGTGTCCGCTCGGCGCATGGAACTAGCTTCGGACCAGCGGATCGTGGGTGATGATGCCCGACATCGGGAAGTCCACGAGCGTTTTGCTGTCGCCGTCGCAGAAGAAGTGCGGGTGCGTGTCCGGCGTCCCGCCGAGGATGTGGAGCGAGACGCCGGTCTCGTCGCCGGCGGCGCGCACGCGGTGGAACCCCTCGAGCGGCGGGCGGAGGTAGGTGATGGTGCCCGGCGGCGAGTAGATCTTGTCGACCTGCCGTAGCTCGCACGGCTGGCCGATCGCGATATCGCCGGGCGACTCGTCGCGAGCATATTTCGTCTCCTCATCGGTGCCCGCGAGGATGCCGATGACGCCCCATGCGCCGTGATAGTGGACGCCGCTGCTCGTCCCCTGTGGGAAGACGACGGAGATGATGAAGTACGCCCCCTGCGGGTCAGTGTAGAGCAGGTGGCCACAGGCGCCCCCGTCACAGGGCTGCGTGTACTTCTCGGGCAACGGGTCGGGCTGGTCCATCCAGCGCCTTAGGTGCGGCGTGATCTGCTCGCATCGGGCGCCCGGGTCCGACTCCGCACGGACGATGCGGTTGGTGTCTTCGATGAGGTCGTTGAGGGTGTATGGCATACGGCCAAGAATCTGGAACGTAGACCTGAGGTGACGAGTTGGCGCGTGGGCTGTGCCCCTACGTTACCAGCGTGCGACTGCTCCCTACTTGTCCGCCCAGGCGATGCGCTCGTCGATGCGGCGGCGCATGCCGTGGTCGACGGGCTTGAAGCCGCTCGACTGCCAGAACTTCGCGCCGGAGAGGTTCGCGGAGGCGAAGTGCAGGGCCACGTGCTCGTAGCCTTGCTCGCGCGCCCAGGTGACGCCCTTCGAGAGAATGGCCGTGCCGACGCCACCGGCGCGCGCGTCCTGCGTGACGATGCCCTGGAAGAGGTAGACAGTCTTCTCGGGTACGGTCATCGGTGAGAGGAAAGAACGGCGCCATGAAGGTGTTCATGCCGACTGGCTTCCCATCCTCGTAGCCGACCCAGTGCGCGTTCGTGGCGGGATCGACGAGCAGGTTCTTCTGAAAATCGTGACTGCTCGCATCGGACTCGCGGATGTAGGGGTTGAAGATGGGCGAGCGCGCATGGTGCAGCGTGAGCTCTTCGCTCAGTGCGTACACCACTTCGGCGTCTTCGGCGGAAGCCTGGTGGAGATCGACGCCCGATGATGCCTCGCGCTCCGTCGGTGATACATCGCGGATCGCGCAGACCATGCTTCGGCCGAACCCGAGCGACGCCCACGCTTCGCGCGAATCGAGATCCGCGGCGGGGATGTTGATGGAGAAATCGAAGTACCCGAGCTTCACGAAGTGGTCGGCGAGCGGTGCGAACATCGCCCGATAGAGGTCGTACTCCATGCCATGGCGCGCCGCGTGGGCGGGGTAGGCGAGTGATACACCGCGCGGAGGGAAGAAGCTCGCGAGGAAGTGCGTTGGGGCGATGAGTTGCGTTGTGAGGATCTCGAATCCGGCGATGTCGCCATCGACTTCGGCGACGACGCCAGCCCAGCCTGGATTTTCGAACGCCTGCGAGATCTGGGCGGCGCACATCGCGGCGTCCTCGAATGAAGCCGGGAACATCGGCTCGCGCTCGCGATCGAGGCGATGCCGTCCGGCGAGGAGTGTTGCCGCCGCATCGAGATGCTTCTGCTGGTCGAAGGGACGGACGGTGATCTGCATCGTGGGCGGAGGATAGCGAATGGCGGAGCTTTCAGCTACGTGCGGTTAGCCGCAGGCGCGTGTCACGCGCGCGAGGCGGTAGAGCTTCCGGTAGAAGGGGCGTAGGCTGATGGCGTCGGAGTGGAAGATGGAGCGCGACATGCACGACGAGATTGCCTATATGCCCGCCGTCGAGATGGCGGCGGCGATAAGGAGCAAAGCGCTGTCACCGGTGGAGGTGACGCGCGCGCTGCTGGAGCGCATCGATGCGGTGAACCCGTCGATTAACGCCTATGTTCTTGTGACGGCGGACATGGCGATGGCGCAGGCGGAGGAGGCCGAGACGGCCGTCGTTCGTGGCGACGAGCTGGGCCCGCTGCACGGCGTGCCGGTCTCGATCAAGGATCTCTTCGATGTGAAGGGGCTGCCGACGACGAAGGGATCGCTGGTCTACCGGGAGAACATCGCGACCGGGTACGAGTGGGCAGCAAAACGTCTGCTCGATGCCGGCGCCGTGCACCTCGGAAAGACGAACACGCCCGAATTCGGATTCCTCCCCACCACGGAGAACGACCTGTTCGGCGCCACGACGAACCCCTGGGACACAACGCGCACCTCCGGTGGATCGAGCGGCGGCGCCGCATCCGCGGTGGCGGCAGGGTTGGGGCCGATCGCGCTGAGCAGCGACGGTGGAGGCTCGATCCGGATCCCGGCGTCGTTCTGCGGCGTATTCGGCATCAAGCCAACATACGGGCGCGTGCCCAGAAATCCAGGTGGGTGGTCGACATTCACGCATCGCGGTCCGATAACCCGGACCGTTGCCGACGCGGCGCTGGCGATGGACGTGATGTGCGGGTGCGAGCCCGGCGATCCGTATTCGGTGCGCGACTATCCGCGGTCGTTCCTCGATGAATCCGAGCGCGGCGTGAAGGGGCTGCGCGTGGCATGGTCCGCGGACCTGGATTACGCGCTGGTCGAGCCGAAGGTGCGTGCCGTCGCCGAGGAGGCGGCGCGGCGCTTCGAAGAGCTGGGGTGCGAGGTGGAGGAGGCGTCGCCCGCGTTCCCGAGCCCCAACGACGACCTGACATTCTTTACGTTGGCATCGGCGAGCGACGCCGTCTGGCTCGGGGCGCTGCGCAAAGACGAGCTTGCGCTCGTCGGACCGACGGCGCGGCAGTTTCTGGAATTCGGCCAGAAGGTGACAGGCACCCAGTACGTCGAGGCGAACCTGCGACGCATGCGGCTGTGGGCGAAGATGCAGGAGTTCCACCGTACATACGACCTGCTACTGACGCCGACGCTCTCGGTAACCGCGTTCTCCATCGGGCAACCGCCCGTCGGCGTCGGCGACACGAAGTACACGCCCTTCGGATGGTCGCCGTTTACGGCGCCGTTCAACCTCACCGGCCAGCCAGCGGCGTCGGTGCCATGCGGGTTCGACTCAAAGGGCCTCCCCGTGGGGCTGCACATCATCGGACGCGCTTACGAGGATGCGCTGGTGTTGCGCGCGGCGCGTGCGTTCGAGCAGTTGCAGCCGTGGGCGCAGGTGCGGCCGCCGATCGTGAGCGACGCAGCGGGGGCGTGAGTGTGTTCACGAGTGGGGTGGTCCGTCTTCAGCGATTCGTCTTCCAGACGAGCGTCGCCCCGGAGTGGCCAGCGACGACCATCGTATAGATAGCGAGCACCGCGATGGGAACAGCGATCGCGTAGAGCGCGAGGTTCTCGTCGAAAGGCAGCCGGAATCGTTCGCTCAGATTGAGGCGGGCGCGGATGCGCTCGCCGAAGCTCTCATACACGTACAACGCGATGCAGGCGGCAGCGAGCAGACCGGCCGCAACGAATGCCGTATCGCCCTGCTCCGGATGTTCCCCGACGTGCTTGCCAGCGCGTCGCACACTCTCAGCCAGCGACTCGCCGGACTCCTTGGCCAGAAATGCGGCCACCGCGCCCGCTATCGAGAGGACAGCGATGGGCGCGTAGTAGGCGCGTCGCCACGCCTGCCGCCACCCAAGAGCGATCAGTGCAAGCGCGGCGAGCGGAACCAGCACCACCGCCGCATGCACGACGAGTGGATGCGCCGGGAGCCCAAATATGGAATCGGCGAAGAGGAGCATGAGGTTCCATCCGTCGAATACCCGCAGTCAGCAAACGTAACCTACACGACCGCCGGCACTGCGCACGGTGCGGCAAGCACGGCGGTGCATAACGCAGATTCGGCGACGCAGTCGATCGGAAATGTCTCATCGGTGGAAGGGGTTCGGAGGCGGTGATATGATCGCCGCAGCACCGCTGGAGCCGCGGTGAAGGAGTGCACGGTGACCACTGCGACGAGTTACGAGCAGATCCTCTTCGAGCAGCGCGGCCGCGTGGGGCTGATCACCCTGAACCGTCCCGAGCGGTTGAACGCCTGGACGTACAGGATGGGTGGCGAGATTGCGGATGCCATCGAGTGGTGCAACAACGACGACGGCATCGGCGCGATTGTGCTGACGGGCGCGGGGCGCGGGTTCTGTTCGGGCGCCGACATGGGGACCTTCGACCGCGCTATCGACGCGCGAGCTGAGGCGACCTCGGAGGCAGAAAAACAGCGCGTCAGCGGGCCGATGGAGGGAGAGCGCCCGCCGCGGTCGCGGAACTTCTACCAGGACTCGAAGCCGATTATCTGTGCGATCAACGGCGCGGCCGTCGGCGTCGGGCTGACGATGACGCTGTCGATGGACATCCGCATCGCATCGGACAAGGCCCGCTTCTCGGTGCGGTTCGTGAAGATGGCGCTCGTGCCCGAGGCGAACAGCTCGAGCTACCTGCCTCAGATCGTCGGCATCGCGAACGCGCTCGAGCTGTCGCTGACGGGGCGGATCATCGACGCCCAGGAGGCGCTCCGTTACGGCCTCGTGAGCCGTGTCGTCGCGGCGGACGACCTGATGACGGAGGCGATGGCGCTGGCGGACGAGATCGCGGCGAACCCGACCGACGCCGTGCGCGCATCAAAGCGGCTCTTGCACCGAAACATGGTGGAGCAGGACAACGAAGCCGTGGTCGCACGCGAGGGCGCAGCAATCTACGAGCAGTACCAGAGCCCGAACCACAAGGAAGCCGTGCGGGCGTTCGTCGAGAAGCGCGAGCCGCGATTTAACGAGTAGCGAGCGTCGCAGGCGAGGTTGACGCCCGTGTGGCTGGCCGGCGTCGATCTGCGGCTGCGGAATCCATAGAGCGGCGCCGCTTGCGGCGTGAGCGTCCTGTCGGCGACGATCCACGCAAAGCAACAGACGAGGATCAGACGGAGGTGGCCTGTGTACGACGCAATTGTGGTGGGGGCGAGGGTCGCCGGCTCACCGACGGCGATGCTGCTGGCGAGGCATGGCTATAGCGTGCTGCTCGTCGATAAGGGTAGTTTCCCGAGCGACATCATGTCGACGCACTACATCCACGCGCCGGGAATCGCGCGGCTGGGACGCTGGGGTCTGCTCGAACGCCTGCGAGCGACGAACGCGCCGCCGATCACGAAGCTCACCGTATCGATGGGCGAAATGACAATCTCGCCGCCTCCTCCGGAGGTCGATGCGCCCATGCCGGAGGCGTGGTGTCCGCGACGCATCGTGCTGGACAAGATCCTCGTGGACGCCGCAGTCGAGGCTGGTGCTGAGCTGCGCGAGAACTTCGTGGTGCGGGAGCTGGTGCGGGATGGCGATGTCGTGCGGGGCATTCGTGGCGGGCCGGCAGATTCGCTGGTGATGGAGGAGGCGCGCATCGTCATCGGGGCAGATGGAATGCACTCGTTCGTCGCGAAGTCCGTGCAGGCGCCAGAGTACCGGAACATGCCCTCGCTCACATTCGGGTACTACGCATACTGGAGCGGCGTTCCGCATGACGGTGCGGAGATACACATGCTGGACGAGTGCGGCGTGCTGATCTTCCCGACCAACGATGACTGCGTATGCATCGCCGCCGGCAGCAGCATCGAGGGCTTTCATGACTTCCGGCAGGACGTCGAGGGGAACTACCTTCGCATTCTCGACAAGATTCCCGGGCTGGACGAGCGCCTACGCCAGGGCAAGCGTGAGACGCGGATCGTAGGGGACGCCGACCAGCCGAATTTCTTCCGCAAACCATACGGGCCCGGGTGGGCGCTCGTCGGCGATGCGGGATACCACCGCGACTTCATCACGGGGCTCGGGATCACCGATGCGTTCCGGGATGCGGACCTGCTGGCGGCGGCGATCCACGAGGGGTTCTCGGGTAAGCGCCCGCTCGAAGATGCGCTTGCAGACTACGAGCGGGAGCGGAAATGAGATCGCGACGCCGCTCTTCGAGTTCACCACGGCGCTAGCGGGGATGAAGGGGCCGCCGACACCCGAGCTGTTCCTGAGCTTCGGCACCGCGATGGCGCGGACGTAGGCGCCGAGGGCGGCTAACGCGTTCAAGCGTGAAGCTCACCTCGCCGTCGATCGCGGCCACCAGGCGAGGGATGCGGGATGCCGCGCACCTCGTTCAGCGCGGGGGCAGCGGCCTCGAACTCCTCATCCGCCGCGTCAGGCGACAGCAGGACGATGAGCTCGCGTGTCGCGCGCCGGTTGCGACGCGAACGGTCAGGCTTCGCCTCTTCGCTCATGGTGGATCTCCTTCGGAAGCGTGGTGCCGGGGGTGGGGTTCGAACCCACAAGACCTTTCGGCCGGCGGATTTTAAGTCCGCTGCGTATGCCAGTTTCGCCACCCCGGCGCGGCGGCGTTCGAGCCCGCTTCGCTCTAATTGCATGAGGATAGCGAACCGGATCCCGCTGGCGACCACGTACGGCTTCGGCTGACGCTAGCCCGCGAGACGGACGTCGATGCGCTCGACGAGCGCGCGGAGTGTCGCGAGTTCGTTCTTGACCGCGGCGAGCTCGCCCTGGAGCGCGGATGTCTCGGGAGCGGGCGTGGTTGGTGCGGCCTCGCTGGATGAGCCGTCGCCGACCAGCACGCTCGCGAGGATGCTGGCGAGGGCGCCGATGATGCCGATGCCCATCACCATCACGAACATCGCGCCGATGCGCCCCATCACGGTTACTGGATAGTAGTCGCCGTAGCCGACCGTCGTGATTGTGACGAACGCCCACCAGAACGCATCCCAACCGGTGGTGATGTTGGCGTCAGGTGAGCGGCTCTCGGCGTTGAGGACCTCGATGCTCGCGCTCACGAGGACGAGGAAGCCGAGGAGCACAGTAATGAGGGCGGCGTACTGCGCGCGGTTATCGATGACATCACGGACGAGCGCGTCGCGGTTCTTGCCGCTGAGGAGCCGCATGATGCGCGCCAGGCGGCTGAGCCGCGCGAGCCGGAGCAGCCCGGTGAACTTGAAGACGCCAAGAGCAGGTATTGAGCCCAGCAGATCCAGCCAACCACGCTGGTCGACGAAGTAACCGCGCTTGGAGCGTGCAAGCATCATGTTGAAGACAAAGTCGCCGAGGAAGACGAAGCAGATCGCGTTGTCGTAGAACGTGAGCAACGCCGTCGTCGACGAGTTAAGCGGGAGGATGATGAGCACCATCATCGCCAGCGACATGACGGTCAGCACGAGGATGAAGATGTTGTAGGCGTTGCTGTGTACAACAGCCTCGGACTCGCGTGTGGACATTGAGGCTCCCCTTCAATGGCGGCAGCATCACGTCGGCTGACGCCTCGCACTCGTTTGGAGCAAGTGTAAGAGATACACGCCGGGAACCTGCGTCCATCGCACCGTCGGTGTGAAGTCGCGCATACATTGTCCGCAACTGGAACACATCACGACGAGGTGACGCGTGCCGAGCACTTGGATCGCATCGCTCAGAAGACGCTGGACTTCGACCTGAGCGGCGACGGCGTGGTGAACTTCCCGCGCGACACCGTGCTCTCGGCCAAACTGGTGAACCATGTCGGCGGGATCTGCAGTTAGGCTTCGACGAGCGGCCGGACCTTGTTGGCGAACAACTCGATCTGGTCGATTTCATGCGCGATGGGCCAGATGAGAGCGCGCTGCAACCCCGCATCGGCGTACGCGATGAGCTTGGCTGCGCAGGCGTCAGGCGTGCCGATGAGCAGCCGGTCCTCGAGC
This sequence comes from uncultured Chloroflexia bacterium, assembly GCA_963736015.1. Taxonomy (GTDB): domain Bacteria; phylum Chloroflexota; class Dehalococcoidia; order DSTF01; family JACRBR01; genus CAVTNG01. The sequence continues at coordinate 52,460 of CAVTNG010000002.1, forward strand.
TCGTCGCGCGGACGTCGGAGGAACGCCGCGATATTGTCGAGCGCGCGCGACGTTGCAGCTGCGTCTTCGGAGATGAAGGTCCAGATGGTTGCGAGACCGTTCCGAAAGTCGCCCGCCGGCCGCCCTGCCGCTTCGAGCCGTGCCTGCAGGTTCTTCCACGCCGTCGCGAAGACCGCAGGCGTCGTGTTGTAGCCGGACGCGAGCCAGCCGTCGGCGAGTCGGGCGACACGGCGGCGTCCGGCAGGGGAGCCCCAGGCGCCGATCCAGATCGGAATGTGGCGCTGCGCGGGCGGCGGTTCGGGGCGGAGGCCGGCCGTCGAGTAGAACTTGCCTTCGAACGACGGGGCATTTGCGTTCCAGAGCGCGCGCAGTGCCTGCACCGCCTCGTCGAACCGTGCCCATCGCTCCTCGAACGGTACGCCCGCCGCGACGTAATCGAGCGGCGACGAGCCGGGGCCCACGCCGACGATGAGGCGCCCACCCGAGAGCACGTCGATGGCAGCGAGCGTCTTCGCCGTTGCGAGCGGCCCCCGCACGACGGGCAGCGCCACCGACGTCATGAGGGCCATGCCGCCTGACTCGGCGATGCATGCCGCGAGCGCGGTTGGACCATCGAATCCACGGGCGCTGGAAGACGAGATGGTCGTTGGCGGCGATGGTGGTGTAGCCCAGCTCCCGGGCGGCGCGTACGTAGTCGTGGAGATGCGCGAGCGAGTAGCGGGGCTCGTCGAACGCGATGAGCGGGAGGTGGACGCCGAACTTCATACTGTCGACCTACTGAAGCGGCGAGATGGGCTGATCGAACACGATATCACCGCAGCCTGCGCCCTGCTGGTACCACAAGAGGCTCATGGCGCTTTGCCTCTGCCCAAGTACAGGTCTCAACGTAGCCAGGCAGCCCTACACTTCATTCCGGTAACGTCTTGGGCCCGGACGGAATATGATCTCGATAGCACCGGGTGAGTGCCACCAGAGACACCCCGAGATGGTCCGCGTTGAATGCGGAGGAACCCGATCGCCGTAGCAGAGTGTCTGGCCCTCAGGGACTGGACGCACGTCGACATACAGCTTCGTATCGTTCTGAATCGTGAGCTCGGCGCCGCTCTTGATGCGGTCATACACGAAGTAGCTGCATCCGGCGACGGTCGCTAGCCCTACCAAGAACGATGTCACACACACGAGGGCGACGTAGCGTCGCCTGCGCATCGACATGGGCGTATGGTAGCGCCAGCGATCTGGACGCAGGATCGCCACAGCTGGGCGCTACTGCTTGTAGTGCTCGACCGTGTTGGCGTCGCGGGTGCGGGCAGCGTCGGGGTCTTCGCCGGCGTGGCGGCGGGCGCGGCGCCGCCGGAGGAGGTCCCAGCACTGGTCGAGGCTGACCTGCACCTCGCGCAGGCGCTTGTGCTTGTCGTGCGCGGGATCGTCGCCGTCGGTGTCATCGAGCAGTGCATGCTCTTCCGCGACGAGGGCTTCGATGTGCTTGAGGACTTCGGCGTCTTGCATGGTGGTGTCCCTTCGATCCATGTGCAGTTCAGCGTACAACCGGGACAGCCCCGCTGCGATACCATGATCGGCATGAGCGAGGTCGTGCTGATCGTCGTGCCTGACCTGATGTTCCAGCCGCGGATCGCGTCCGCCGCAGTGGGGCTGGGTCTGGAGACGCGCGTGGCCGACACGTACGACTCCGCGGTGCGAGAGATTGCGTCCGGGGCGGCTCTCGTCGTCGTCGACATCCACGCCGCCGAGATCGACTCGAGCGCGGTGATCGTCGCGGGGCGCGCTGCCGGCGTGCCCGTGCTGGCCTTCGGACGTCATACGTCGGCCGGGGAGCTGCGCGCGGCGCGGGAGGCCGGCGCCGACAAGGTCGTGCCACGATCGCAGCTCATTGAGGAGCTACCGTCGTTGATAGCCGAGCTCGTGGGCCCGCGCGCCGCGACGTCAACGGCAGGCAAACGGCTTCAGCCGCACGCTTGTTCGGAATCTGGAGCCCGTTGTTGGGCGAATTCAGGCGCTGGTATAGTGCGGCGGGCGCTCCCGGTTGCGTATGACGACGACCTCGGCAACGAAATACGAGACGGTCATCGGACTCGAGGTCCACGTCCAGCTCCTGACCGAGCGCAAGATGTTCTGCGGCTGCAGCGCCGCCTACGCCGACGCGCCGCCGAACACGCACGTCTGTCCCGTCTGCATGGCGCTGCCCGGCGTGCTGCCCGTGATCAACCGCAAGGCCGTCGAGTTCACCGTGATGACGGCGCTCGCGCTGAACTGCGACATCCCGGCGTTCTCGAAGTTCGACCGCAAGAACTATCCCTACCCCGACCTGCTCAAGGGCTACCAGATCTCGCAGTACGACCTGCCGCTCGCCGAGCACGGGTGGCTCGAGATCAGGTCGAGGGCGAGGAGCCGCGGCGCATCGGCATCACGCGCGTGCACCTGGAGGAGGACACGGCGCGGCTGACGCACCGGACGGACGCCGACGGCGAGACGTACTCGCTCATCGACATGAACCGCGCCGGGCGTGCCGCTGATGGAGGTCGTCAGCGAGCCGGACATGCGCTCGCCGGAGGAGGCGCGCGCGTACCTGGTGAAGCTGCGGCAGATCCTGCGCTACATCGGCGTCAGCAAGGCGAACATGGAGGAAGGCAACTTCCGCTGCGACGCCAATGTCTCGCTGCGGCCGGTGGGCGCGACGAGTTCGGCTCCAAGGTCGAAGTGAAGAACATGAACAGCTTCCGCGCTGTCTACGCACGCGCTGCGAGTTCGAGATGGAGCGCCAGACGCGGGAGCTGGACGCCGGCGCGCGCATCGCGCAGGAGACGCGCGGCTGGGTTGAGGCCGACGGACAGCACCGTGAGCCAGCGCTCGAAGGAAGAGGCGCACGACTACCGCTACTTCCCGGAGCCGGATCTGCCGCCGCTGGCGCTGAGGCGGCGGACGTGGCGACGAGCTGCGGGGCCGCTGCCCGAGCTGCCGGACGCCAAGCAGCACCGTTTCGAGCAGCGAGTACGGGCTTACGTCGTATGAGGCGTCGCTTCTGACCGAGAACCGCGGCGCGAGCGGATTACTTCGAGGCTGCGGCCCGGAACCAGGGTTCTGACGGACGCGGTTGCGAAGCAGGCGGCGAACTGGATGCTCGGCGACCTCGCCCGGCTCCAGCACGCGACGGGGGTCGACATCGCCGACGTCAAGGTATCGCCGGAGCGGCCTGCGTGATATGATCCTGATGTTGGAGGAGGGAGCGATCACCGGAAAGATCGCCAAGTCCGTGTTCGAGGAGATGTTCCGCAGCGGCAAGCGGCCGGCGGACATCGTTCAGGAGTTGGGACTGAAGCCCATCAGCGGCCAGGACGAGCTGGGGGCGGTGGTCGAGAAGGTGATCGCGGCGAATCCCGAAGCCGGCGGCGGACTACCGCGCCGGCAAGCAGGAAGCGATCAAGTTCCTGGTGGGGCAGGCAATGAGGGAGACCCGCGGCCGCGCGGACCCTGCCGTCCTCACCGAGACCTTGAAGTCGAGACTGGAAGCGAACGGGTAGAAGCGTTGACGAACCCACACCCCGCCGTCAAGACGCTCGTGATAGACTGGCGCCCGGCATGATGCGTGGCCTCATCCGGGATCCCAGCTTCATCAAGTGGTTCTACTTCGGGATGCACATCAAGCGGTGGCTGCTGCTGCTGCTGATCGGTGTCGCCATCATGGGCCTCGGCTTCGGGTACTTCCTGCGCGAGGTCTACGTTCAGTACACCTTCCCGGGCTTCGTCTACTACATGACGCTGCAGTTCCTGCCGCGCTGGTCGCGAGGCCTGTTGTTCGTCACCGCGAGCCTTGGCATCATCATGTTCGCCATCTGGAAGCTGAACCAGTCGCTGCTCTCGGCGTTCATCAAGCCGGAGCGCAACGAGAGCATCGTCGACATCATCTATAACCACCGCTACCTGCGCCGCGGGCCGAAGATCGTCGCGATCGGTGGCGGGACCGGGCTATCGACGCTGTTGCGCGGGCTCAAGGAGTACACGGGCAACATCACGGCGATCGTTTCGATCGCCGATGACGGCGGCAGCTCGGGCCGGCTCCAGCGCGAGCTCGGCGTGCTGCCCCCCGGCGACATCCGCAAGAACATCGCCGCGCTGGCAGACGCCGAGCCGCTGATGTCGCGGCTGTTCGAGTATCGCTTCTCCGAGGGGGAGGGCCTCGAAGGGCACAGCTTCGGCAACCTGTTCATCGTAGCGATGACGGAAGTCGCCGGAAACTTCGAGGAGGCGGTGCGCGAGACCAGCCGCGTGCTCGCGGTGCGGGGCCAGATCCTGCCGGCGACGCTCTCGGCGCTGACGATCTGTGCGCGCACCGAGGGCGGTGATGTGGTGCGGGGCGAGTCCGCGATCACGGATCATGGCCACGTGAAGGAGATCTTCCTCGACCCGCCGACGATTCAGGCAAATCCGGACGCGATCCGGGCCATCCTGCAGGCGGACCTTATCGTATGCGGTCCCGGGAGCCTGCTGACGAGCGTGCTACCGAACATGATGGTCGATGGCATCCGGCGTGCGATCGAGGTGTCGCCGGCGCTGAAGGTGTACGTCTGCAACGTGGCCACGCAGCACGGCGAGACGGACGCGTTCAAGGTGAGCGACCATTTCGCGACGCTGAAGCAGCACCTCCACAGCAGCCCCTTCGACTTCGTGCTCGCGAACAGCAACACCGACGCCGTGCTGCCCGAGGAGTGGCACTCGGAGCCGGTGCGCATCGACAGTATGTCGCTGGACGGCGCGCGCGTGATGAAGGCCGACGTCGTGGCGGAGGAGAACCGCTACCGGCACGACTCCAAGAAGCTGGCCGATGCCCTCGTCCGGCTGTACTACGAGCGGAACCAGATCGCAGCCGAGTCCGAGACGCTCGAGGCCGAGGCGCCGGCAATCGAGGCGGCGGCGCAGAAGGCAGGCGTCGGGTAGGGTCGCTACCGTCAGACTGATTGCGGGGCACACGAGTTGCGCCCCTTTGCTTTATCTACCGCGCGGTGTGCCGCGGGCGGGCGAAAAGGGGCTAAGACGCGCGGCGAGACTGGTCTTCGGTGCGCGCGGCGAGGGCTCGCAGGCCGGCAACGGCCACTTCGATGAGCTGCGGCGGCATGTCCCAGTCGCCGGGCGACCAGCGCGGGAACGCCGCTACGGCGTCGAAGTCGATGGCGTAGGTGTTGCGTCGTCCGTCGCGCTGACGGACGACGATGCCCTCCTCTTCGAGCTGGTTCAGAATGGCGACAACCGCGCGCTCGGTGATGCCCACGCTGGCCGCCATCTCGCGGACGGTCGACGAGCGGTCCATCGCGATGGACAGCAGCAGCAGCGCGTGGTTTGTGAAGAAGCCCCAGGTGCCCGTGACCGGCGATTGCGCGCCCGAGTCGAGGTGCGTCCCGGCGTCCGGCGGAGTCTCTCCCTCGCCCGCGATCGTGAGCAGTACGTGGATGAGGCCGTCGACGAACTCGCGTGGCGTGAGCGCGACCGTACCTTCGCGCCGATACGCCGCCATCCGCTCGAAGTTCACGGAGTACGTGGTGCGGCGCCCCTGGCGTGTCCGCTCGATGATGCCCTCGTCGCTGAGCTGGCGCAGAATCGAGAGCGTGGCCCGCTCGGTCACGCCGATCCCGGTCGAGATCTCACGGACAGTGGCGCCGCGGTGGCGCACGGCGTAAATGAGGATGAGGGCGTGGTTGGTGAGGAATCCCCACGACTGGGGCGGCATTGGCGCCTCCACTCTGCAAAATTAGGTTCGAAAATTCCCGCCGAAAGTGCTTGACAGTACTGGTTCAGGAATTAGAATACATGCATATGGAATCAGGCTCCAACAATCACGTTATGAGTTTCATGTGGAGGATTTCACGAACTACTTCACGTGTTACAGTAATCAGGCCTCGTACATCATGCATTAGGTTTCACAATTAAGCAAGAGGCTGCGCGCCCCAAGCACTGTTAATTCTGCAAGTTGGACGCGCGGGATTGGGACGAACGGAAGGAGAGGGTCCCGGGAAGCGAGGCGAACCGAGTCGCACGGATGCTTTGGTGGCAAACAAGGCGGGGGATTCGGCGGCAAGGGGAGACTCCGGGGGCGGCATGGCCGGCCGCCCTTCCCTGCAAGAAACATCGGTTGGTCTAGGAGCATCGAGGAAGCCGGGTCGGGAGGACCGGCTTTTTCGTTTCGTCCACGACCTGGGCACGGACGCCCAACGAGCTAAGGCTACCCCGTCACATCTCGGAGGTCGGCCCGCCGCTAGCCGCCAGGAGGGTGTTGTACATCAGCATCGCGCGCGTCATCGGGCCGACGCCCCCTGGGACGGGCGTAATCGCTGCCGCCTTCTCCGCGACCGCATCGAAGTCGATGTCACCGACGAGCCGCGTCCCCTTCTTCTTCGTCGCGTCAGGTATCGCATTGACGCCGACGTCGATGACAACGGCGCCGTCGCGCACCATGTCGGCCGTGATGGCCCGCGGCTGCCCCATGACGGCGATCAAGATGTCCGCCTGGCGCGTGAACTTCCCGATGTCCGGAGTCGCGGTGTGACAGACAGTTACGGTCGCGTTGCCGCCGCGGCGCTTCTGTATCAGCAGGCCAGCGAGCGGCTTGCCGACGAGGTTCGAGCGGCCGCAGACGACGACGTGCTTGCCCGCGGGATCGTGGCCGGAGCGCAGCAGCATCTGGACCACGCCATGGGGCGTGCACGACAGGAACGCCGGCTCTCCGCGGAACAGCCGGCCGACGTTCACGGGGTTGAGGCCATCGACGTCTTTCTCGACAGCGACAGCGCCGGTGGCGACTTTCTCGTCGATATGCGCCGGGAGCGGGAGCTGGACGATGATGCCGTGCCATCGCGCGTCTGCGTTGAGGCGAGCTACCTCGGCAAGGAGTTGGTCCTGCGTGATCTCAGCAGGGAAGCGCAGCGTTTCGGAGCGCATGCCGATCGCGGCGGCGTCCTTCGCCTTCCCGCGGACGTAGGAGATCGACGATGGGTTATCGCCGACGAGCACGACGGCGAGGCCCGGCTCGATGTCGGATGCCCGCAGCTGGTCGATGCGCGCGGCGACTTCGTCGAGCACCTGTCGAGCGATCGCTGTGCCGTCGATGATGGTGGCGGTCATGAGGGAGATCCTAGCGCGCCGGGTTGAGGTCCGGACGGACGTCGTCGCTTCGCTGGATGACACTGGCGGCTCAGGATGACAGAGACGCTGGCCCCGAGAAACCGCCGGTGCTTGCTTCGCGGTGCGCGTACAATCGGGCCATGGAGATGGCGGTCGGCATTGACGTCATAGTGATCAGCCGCGTGCGAAAAGTGCTGGAGAAGCACCCGGAGCGGTTCCTCCGGCGCGTATACACGCCGGAGGAAGTTGCGGTGTGCCGCGGGCGTGTGAATGAGTTGGCGGCGCGGTTCGCTGCCAAGGAAGCGGTGATGAAGGCGCTGGGGACGGGAGCTCGCGGGCTCGCCTGGCGTGAGATCGAGGTTCTGCCGAACCCGCGGGGCAAGCCGCTCGTGTACCTGCACGGGTTGGCGAAGAAGCGCGGCGAGACGATCGGGATTCGCGGAGTCGACATAAGTCTCACCCACGAAGGCGACCTCGCCATCGCCGCGGTGGTCGGGATGGCGAACGAAGCGCCGCTCGATCGCGAGGCGCATCGAGCCGAGTTGATCGCGTGGCTGAAGGAGCGGGGGAGGCTATGAAGCTGGTGACGGCGGCGCAGATGCGCGATCTCGAGCGGCGGGCGATCGCAGCGGGGACGCCGGCCGCGGAGTTGATGGAGGCCGCGGGCCTCGCCGTGGCACAGGAGGCCTGGCTGTCCCTCGGCGTCGTGGCGGGGAGACGGATTCTCGTGCTGGTGGGGCCCGGAAACAATGGCGGTGACGGCCTCGTGGCGGCGCGGCACCTCGCCGAATGGGAGGGCGACGTCGTCGTCTACCTGCTGGCGCGCCGGGACGACGATGACGCGAACCTCGCGCGGGTGCGCGAGCTCGGCGTGCCCGTGTTCGTCGCTGAGCGACGACGACGGCCTGGTTTCGCTGCAGACGGCGCTTGACGGCGCGGAGATGGTGATCGATGCACTGCTCGGCACCGGCCGCAGCCGACCGATCGAGGGTGCGCTGGCGGAGATCCTGCGCCGGCTCGGTGAGGCTTCGAAACGCCCCCGCCCGCCGAAGGTTATCGCCGTCGACCTGCCGACGGGCGTAGACGCGGACTCGGGCACGGCCGACGGCCTGGCGGTGCGCGCTGAGATGACGGTGACGTTCGGGCTGGCGAAGGTTGGACTCTATACGCTGCCCGGCTCGGAGTACGCAGGCCGCGTGCAGGTCGTGGACATCGGGCTGCCGGTGAACGCCGAACGGGACCTGCCTGTCGAGCTGCTCTCTACAGGGTGGGTGCGTGAGCGGCTGCCGGCGCGCCCGAAGTCGGCGAACAAGGGGACGTTCGGCAAAGTCCTCGTCGTCGGCGGCTCGACGCGATATGTCGGCGCCCCGCGGCTCTCAGCCGAGGCATGCTATCGCGTCGGCGCCGGCCTCGTGATGATCGCCTGCACGGAGCACGTGCAGTCGATGCTCGCGCCGTCGCTCGCAGAAGCCGTCTGGCTGCCGCTCGGTCAGGACGATGGGGCCATCGCAGGGTCGGCGGCGAGAGCGGTGGTTGAGCGGGCGACGTCCTCGGATGTCCTTCTTATCGGGCCGGGGCTGGGTCAAAGCGCCGGGGCCGGGGAGCTCATCTTCGAGTGTCTCTCGGTCGGCGCGACGCACGGAGACGCCGTTGTCGATGCCGACGGGCTGAACGCGCTCGCATCGGACGACGCATGGAGCGAGCGCATTCGCCGGGACTGCGTGCTCACACCGCATCCGGGCGAGATGGCGCGGCTGCTCAACACCAGCGTGGAGGCGGTGCAGAACGACCGGCTGAACATCGCTGTGAAGGCGGCGGCGGAGTGGCGCCAGATCGTCGTACTGAAAGGCGCGCACACGATCGTCGCGGCGCCGGACGGGCGGGCGGCCGTCAGTCCGTACGCGAACCCGCTGCTGGCATCGGCCGGGACGGGCGACGTGCTGGCGGGCGCGATCGCGGGGCTCCTTGCGCAGGGTATGGCGCCCTTCGAGGCGGCCGCGTGCGGCGTCTACCTCCATGGCTTCGCGGCCGAGGAGCTAGCGGAAGAGATGGGCGACCGCGGGCTGCTGGCGAGCGACCTGCTCGCGATGCTGCCGCGCACGATCCGCATCGTACTGCAGGGACGGAAGCCAGCGACGCGGAGTGGCGGCGACTTCGGGGCGCTGTCGGCGTTTCTCGATGCCGCGGGCGGCGGAGCTGCGACGGGTGGAGTGCAGGCCTAAGCGCCCACCGGCTCTACCGCATCTCCAACGGCGATGTCGCCCGGCCTCTCCACCGTTGCGTAGATGCCGAAGTTGATCTCCTTCGGCTGATCGATGCGGTATGACGCGATCGCCTTCAGCGTGTCGGCGTCCTGCTCGCCGGTGTCTGGGTTGTGCGTCGTCATCACGCAGCGCTCGTCGCGCATTCGGATGTGCAGCGTCGCCGCACCGACGCGGACCCGGCTGCCGAGCCAATCATCCTCACCGTGCGCGGCCACACCCGAGATGTAAATGTTGGGACGGAAGCGGCGCTCGTCGAGCCTGGTCTCAGGCATGTGTCGCTGCAATTCGGCAACGGACGCCTCGGACAGGACCGAGACGTGAAAGGCGTCGTAGGCCGTGCTCGCAGCCCTGCGGAGCTCGAGAGGTCGACCCGCAAAGCGCGACAGGGCATCCGACCAGGGGCCCTCGACTTCGAAAGAGCGCACATCTCTCACGCCAAAGAAGTTGGCCTGCGATTCGGCACCCGTAGTGACCGGACCTTCGCAGACGGCGCCATCGGGGAACTTGAGGCACAGGACATCGGGTTCGAGCGTGTAGCTCGAACGAACTTGTACCAGGCTACCGCACTCGCGCTGAGTGACGAGACGCCCGCCGTCGTCGACGAGGAAGAAGCGCCGGTCCTCGGGGATGCCCTTTGGGCCGATGACAGCGCGATCGAGCCGCTGGAGTCCCAGCGACTTCACCGGCGCGATGTAGATGGCTTCGACGCGGGCGCTCTTCATCAGGGCGTGATTGTAGCGCGTGTGCCGGGGGGTGGCCCCGGGTGCGCCGGTTTGTGAGACGATGATTTGTCTTGCTCCTGCGGGGTGGCGGTGCGACACTCCGGCGCACTGAGAAGGAGGCGACGTTATGGGCAAGCTCGACGGGAAGTGCGTGGTCGTGACCGGTACGAGCCGCGGCATCGGTGCGTCGATAGCCGCGTTGTTTGCGGCCGAAGGAGGGAAGGTCGTGTGCGCCGCGCGCACGCTGCGAGAGGGCGAGCACATGCTCGAGGGCTCGCTCGAGTCGACGGTGGCTTCGATCAAGGCTGCCGGCGGCGAGGCAACGCCCGTGGCCGTCGACATCTCGCAGCCCGAGGAGTGCGAGAAGCTGGTGCGGGCGGCGCGCGACGCCTATGGGCCGGTCGATGTGATGGTGAACAACGCCGCGCTCACCTACTTCATCCCCGTGAAGGACTACCCGCTCAACCGCTGGATGCGGTCGTGGGCGGTGAACTTCCACGCACCGTTTTACCTGAGCAAGCTCGTGCTGGAGGACATGGTGCCGCGCAGGAGCGGAGCCATCGTGAACGTGTCGTCCGGCGCGGCCATCGGCCCTGGCAGGGGCCCGTACAAGCAGCCGGGACTCGGCGGTGGCACGTGTTACGGGGCGGAGAAGGCGGCGCTCGAACGCTTCACGCAGGGGCTGGCGAGCGAGGTACAGGAGTTCGGCGTGTCCGTCACCTGCTTCTCCCCATCCCAGGTGGTGCCGACGCCCGGGACGGTACATCACAAGCTGGTGCGCGGCCTCGATGACCCGCGTGGTGAGGCGCCGGAGATCATGGCGCAGGCGGCGCTATTGCTCGCGACGGAGCCGCTCGAGAAGGTCACGGGCCGTGTGACCTACAGCCAGCAGATCCTGACGGAGTTCGGCTGGATGAAGGACGGCAAGGGCATCGGTGTCGACCCTGCCATGAAGGGGAGCGGCTACTCGCAGATCTGAGCGAGGCGCCCATGGCGAACAGCAGCGGATAGCCGGGGCGCGCCGCACTGTCGTACAATGGCGACCCGAGCGTCGAAAGGATGTGCGCCATGGCGACCTACATCATGCTCAGTACCCTCACGGACGAGGGCCGGAAGACTCTGAAGGAGCGCCCCGAGCGGCTCCAGGAAGTCAACCGCGAGATCGAGGCAATGGGTGGACGCGTAACGCAGCAGTATGCGGTGCTCGGCGGCTACGACTTCGTGAACATTCTGGAGGCGCCGGACAATGAGACGGTCGCGCGGATCAGCGTCGAGCTGGGCGCGCGCGGGACGGTGCAATTGACGACGCTGCCGGCGATCTCGGTGCAGGAGTTTACGGCGATGCTCAAGGGGCGGAGCGCCTAGCACCATGGCCACGTACGTCGTACTGACGCGGCTGCGGCCCGCCGCGAGCAAGACGCTCGATGAGAACCCGGCGCGTCTTGACGAGATCCGCAGCCAGGTGCAGGCGCTAGGCGGGAAGATCACCGCGCAGTACGCGACGCTCGGCGAGTACGACTTCGTGACCGTCGTGGAAGCGCCGGGTAACGCCGAGATCGCACGCATCGGCGCCGAGATCGGCGGTCTGGGAACGATGCGGCTGCAGACGTTCCCGGCGATCGAGATGGGCCGGTTCACGAAATCGCTGAAGATCGCGCCGTACCGCACCGAGCCGCATGCCTGGCAGACACGCCTGTGGGCGCGAGCGGTGCGACGGGCGGGCCGCTACTGGACGACGACGCGGTACGTGCGAGCGGTATTGTCGGCCGCTTACGGTCGAGGGCCGCGAGCACCTGCGCGGGTTCAAGGGCGGAGCGATCGTCATCGCGAACCACAGCTCACACTTCGACTCGCCCGTGGTATACAGTGCGCTGCCGTCTCACATCCGCAACCGGCTGGCGATGGCGGCGGCGGCCGATAAGTTCTATCCGGCGCGCAAGAAGCGTGTGTGGTGGCCGTCGCTTGTTCCAGAACGCGTTTCCGGTGCATCGCGGCGGAGGGACGAAGCAACTCGAGTATCCGCTGTCATTGTTAAAGCGCGGCTGGTCCATCCTCATCTATCCGGAGGGCGGCCGCAGCAAGAGCGGGCAGATCGCTCGCTTCAAGGCCGGCCCCGCGATCATGGCGATGCAGGCGAGGGTGCCCGTGATCCCCATCTACATGGATGGCCTGCGTAATGTGATGCCCAAGGGCCAACGTACCCCGCAGCCGGCCGCCGTCACCGCTCGAATCGGCAAGCCCATCGTCGTGACGAACGCCGCCTCGGTGGCCGAAGCCGTGGCGATGCTCGAGAACGCGATGCGCGAGCTCGCAGGTCAGGCTCCGCATCACGCCTCCGTGCCGGCGCCGATGCCGGTCGAGGGGGAGCCCGCAATGGCGTCTGCCGGCGGGTCTTGATCGATCCATGCGGTCCGTGACCTGCCTGTGCAGCGCGGTTATCGAGGCCGATGGCACCGATACGCTCGTCTCCGCGTATCTGGCGCATACCGACGAGCAGCATGACGATCTCGAGATCCCGGACTGGCGACGCGAAGAGCTCGTCGAGGCGATTCGGCGCAGTGGCGGCTGGGACGGGAAGCGCGAGGCCGTCGTGCCGGGCGAGATTGAGATCCGGCGGCTGACGCCGGAGATGAAGGATGACTACATCGCCTACTTCGATGGCCCGGCGTTCGCGGACAACCCGGTGTGGGCGCAGTGCTACTGCCTGTCGTACCACATGCCGCAAGGCTCCGTTGATGACCGGCGTTCGGAGCAGAATCGTGACGATAGGGCGGCGCAGATCGCGCGCGGCGACGCAAGCGGCGTGCTGGCCTTCGCGGGTGGACGCGTGGTTGGCTGGTGCAATGCGTCGCCGCGGATGTCGCTGCCGCTGCTGGACCGGACCCCGGGGTTCGAGGGCGACGACCCCGAGCGCAGCGCCGCGATCGTGTGTTACGTGATAGCGCCGCGCTATCGCGGCCAGGGCATCGCGCGGAGGCTGCTCGACGGTGCCGTCGATGCAATGCGCGAGCGCGGCTTCAGATGGCTCGACGCCTACCCGCCGAAGGCCGCACCAACAGCGGCGGCTTCGTACCACGGCAAGCTCAGCATGTACCTGGATGCCGGGTTCGAGGAGATTCGTGACGCGGGCAGGTATGCAGTGGTTAGGAGGACGCTGTAGGGCGGGTTATCCGAGCCGGCGCGTCATGAGGCGCGTAATCATCTCGGGGCGCATCTTCTTCCGCGACGGGTCGTCGACGCCGTCGGAGAGGTAGTTCCCTTCGGTAAACACGCGCATGGCGTTCGGCTCGCCGATGATGCGCGTCAGCTTGGCGAAGAGACGCGCAAAAGCTGCCTTCTTGTCGGCCAGGGTAGGGAACGCCGCCTGCTCCATCGCGGCGCGACGCTCGCCGTAGTCATCAAGCAGATAGGCGCCCGGCATTCCGAACTCCTTGAGCGCGTCGAGCACCATGGGCAGGAGGGATGGGTCCGCCTCGAGGCAGTCCTTCGTCTTCTGCTCGTAGAACATCTCGTGCCGGGTCTCGTCCTTCGCGAGCAGCATTTCGAGCTTCGCGAGGATAGGCTCCTGCGTGTGTATGGAGTGGTGTCGGTAGAAGTCGGCGGTGACGAACTCCTGCACCGTTGTGCTGGCGACAAGCTGCGCCGGCACGTAGTGAGCCGGTAGCCCCCAGTTCTCGGTGCTCGCCTCGCGGACGGCCCCTACGTCCTCACTGAGCGTTGCGCGGATCGATGAATCGATCTGTTCCAGGACGCAGGCGTTGGGCGTGGGCCCTTCGAGGCCGCGTGACCGCGCTTCGATGGCGACGCGCACCTTCGTAAGGTAGTCGCGAAGCGCGTAGTAGTGCTTCCACTCCTCGACACCCCACATCATCAGGAAGTCGCAGACGTCCTGATCCGCCTTGAAGTACTCGATGAGGTTGGCGACGTAGTCGGGGTTGTTGCTCTCCACGAGCATCGTCGTCTCGACGACGTCGATGTCGGCCTTGGTGAGCTTCTCGATCTGGATGTCCTGCCACGGTAGGTCAAGGAACTCCGTGAGGTTCCAGCTCACCCGCTCGTGCGTGCGGAAGAAGGTGATGACGTCGTCAGGGCTGGGGATCGTGCGATGCGCCCCGGGTGAGAGGGGTGGCTGGCCGCCCGTGAACGGGAAGCTGGAGTGTTTGGTGAGCTTGGACATGCGGGAAGAATCTCCAACGGGGTCCGGCGCAGGGCGCTGGCCGCGTGAGCAATGTGGGCTATCGATCGAGGCTTGGGGTTGCGGCTCGCACTGCCGCACGGTGGAACAAGCTAGGCAGAATGGCGTCCGGTCCTTCGCCGCGTCAGTCTAACAGAATCGCGACCGCCTATTGGCCCTTCACATTCTTCCGCTTGTTCTGAACGTAGTCGACGAGGATGTACTGGCCGAGCTTGTCCGGGCGTCGTGTAGAAGACCCGCCCCTTGTTGATCTTCGCGACCTGGTTCACGAACTCCTTCAGGTAGTAGTTGCGGTCGAGCATGAAGGTGTTGATCGTGATGCCCTTCTGCGTCGCGCGCTTCACTTCCTTCAGCGTCTCGCGGATCGTGATCGGGCTCGGCGGGTAGGCGAAGTACGAGCGGCCGCGCTCGAGGTGCGCCGTCGGCTCGCCGTCGAGATCATGATGATCTGCTTCGTGCCGCTCTTGTGCTTCGCGAGCAGGTTCTGCGCGAGCATGAGCGCGTGGTGCATGTTCGTGCCGAGCACGCGACTCGTCCCAGCGCACGTACGGCAGCTGCTCCGCCTTCAGCTCGCGCGCGTATGCGGAGAAGCCGATGATGTAGAGGCTGTCGCGGCTGAACTGGCGTGCGGATCAGGTTGTTGAGCGCGAGCGCGACCTTCTTCGCCGCCTGGAACGAGCCGCGCAGAGCCATCGACCACGAGAGGTCGACCATCATCACGGTCGCGGTCTGCGTGAGCTGCTCGGACCGATAGACCTCGAAGTCGTCCTTGTCGAGGCGCACCGGCACCGCCGCGCCTTCGCGCTGGAGCGAGTTCATGATCGTCTTGTCGAGCGCGAGGTGGAACGGGTCGCCGAACTCGTACTTCTTCGTGTCGTCGGCGCGCTCGCCGCCGCGGCCGTTGTCGCGCGATCGGCGTGCTTGCCGAACGAGTCGTTCTTGAGCTGTGAGTAGATCTCGCCGAGCGCCTTCTGGCCGATCTTGCGCGTGCCGCGCGGCGTCAGCTCGTAGTTGTTGCCCTTGCGGCGGATGTAGCCCTGCTCCTCGAGCACCTCGAGGAACTTCTTGAGCTGATCGAGCGTCTCCGCGGCTTCGTCGCCGAGCAGCTCGCGCAGCTTCTCCTCGTCGATGTCGTCGATGTCGCCGCCGTACTGCGTGCGCTCGAGCTGCGCGCTCCAGGTCGTCCATCGACTGCATGCGGTCCATCAGGCCCATCGCCTCGTTGAGGTCGACTTCTTCGTCGCCGCGGAACGGGTACTGGTTGCGCATGTCGCGCATCGGCGACAGGAACTCGAGGTTCATCTGCAGCTCGTGACAGCTCCGCCTGTAGATCCGGGTCGCCGATCTTGTCGGACAGCAGATCCTGGAGCTGCTGGCGCATGTCGCCTGGCAGGCTGTCGAGCAGGTTCTGCATCTGTGCAGCCTGCATCTGCATGCGCTCGACCAGATCGTCGAGCGACTGCGGCGGGTTGTCGCCGAAGAGGTCGCCGTACTTCTGCATGAAGCCTTCGAAGTCGGGCTCGCCGCCGGCCAGGCGGTCGCTCAGCATCTGGTTGAGGTCCTTCACCATCTGCTTGATACGCGCCATCTCCTCCGGCGACATGTTCGCGATCTGGTCGTACATGTTCTTGAAGAAGGTCTCGGTCATCGCCTTCTTCAGCATTTCCATCAGCTCGGTGAACTTGTGCTGCGCCTCCGGGTCCATGAACTCGTAGTTCTGCAGCTCCTTCACGGCGCCACCCGGATCTTGCGGCAGGTTCGATAGGAAGTTCTTCTTGCGTTCGGCGATGTTCTTGAGCATCTGCGCGAACTGATCCTGGTCGCCTGCCGCTGGCCTGCTGCTCTCCCCCGCCCTGGCTGCCACTCTCGCCGGATTGCTGCTGCCCTGCCTGTTGCGGTGCGCCGCGGCATCGATGGCGCGCCCTGCTGCGACGGCTGACCTGCTGTCGGAGGCTGCCCTTGCGAAGCCTGCTGTTGATTCGAGGGCGATTGAGGCGAACCTTCGGGCGAAGACTGCGCGCCGTCCTGCGGGCCGAGCGTCTCGTCGAGACGGCGGTCGATCGTGCCGCGCTCCATGTCGAGAATCTCGTCGAGGCGCTGCTTGATGTCGTCCATCACCGACGAGAGGTTGTACTTGTCGAGTGTGTTGCGGCGCTGCTGCCGGAGCTGCTGGAGAAGGTCGCGGAGGCCCTGCAGCCGGTTGCCCATCTGCCCGCGCATGCCGCGCTGGAGCAGATTGCGCATGGCGTGCTGCAGGTCGCCGAAGTTCATCAGGTCGTCGGTGAGGGCTTCGAGGACCTCGTCGGCATCGAGCGGCGGAATCTCCTGCGTGCCGTCCCACTCGCTGTATCGAAATGCGACCATGTGCGAATTCCGTTTGCGGCGTCAGCCGTCGGTACTGCACTTTGCCGCCCACGCGGTCCTTGTTCAGGCGCTTGTTGAGGTGCAGGCCCTCGAGCACGAACTCCGTACGCGCTGGCGATGAGCGCGGGGTTCTCGCCGGTGTCGAGCTTCGCGACGGCGCGCGGCAGGCCTTCGACGGACTTCATCAACTTCACGTAGGCGTCCGACGGCATCTGGTCCGCGACGTCCGTCGAGAGGCCGGCCTTGTAGCGCGTCACGATCTCTTCGAGGTCGACGACGTTGAAGTAGCGGTTGAACACGGTGACGACCGCGCTCTGGATGAGCTTCTCGATGATCTGTTCTTCCTTGCCGTCCTCGACAGTCTCGAACTCCACCTTGCCGCTGATCGTCGGGATGACGTACGGCAGGTCGCTGATGCGCGGGACGACGTCACTCTCGCCGAGGCGGATCGCGCGCCGGAGCGCGTTGGCGAGCAGGCTCTCGTAGTCCGCGATCGATGCGCGGACGGAAACGCCCGAGCGCTGGTTGACGTCGGGGCTGCGGCGCGCGAGCCGCGTGATCTCGGCGACGATCTCCTTCATGTACGCCGGCACCGTCACCGTGTAGTCCTTGTCCTCGAAGCTGGAGCTTTCCTGCTCCATGATGTCGATCTCGTGCTCGACGTTGCGCGGGTAGTGCGTGCGGATCTGGGCGCCGTAGCGGTCCTTGAGCGGCGTGATGATGCGGCCGCGGTTCGTGTAGTCCTCCGGATTGGCGGACGCAACAACCAAGACATCCAGCGGCATCCGAATCCGATAACCACGGATTTGGACGTCGCGCTCTTCCATGATGTTCAGCAGGCCGACCTGGATGCGCTCGGCGAGGTCGGGCAGCTCGTTGATGCAGAAGATGCCGCGGTTCGTCCGCGGGATCAGTCCGTAATGGATGGTCAGTTCGTCGGAGAGGTAGCGGCCCTCGGCGACCTTGATCGGGTCCACTTCGCCGATGAGGTCGGCGATGGTGATGTCGGGCGTCGCGAGCTTCTCGCCGTAGCGGTTCTCCGGACCGATCCAGTCGATCTCGAGCTTGTCGCCCTCTTCCGCGATGCGCGTGCGGCTCGCGTGCGTGATTGGCTCAAACGGGTTCTCGTTGAGCTCGCTGCCGGCGATGATCGGGATCGCGTCGTCGAGCAGGCCGGTGAGGGCGCGGATCATGCGCGATTTCGCCTGCCCGCGCTCGCCGAGGAAGATGATGTCCTGGCCGGAGAGGATCGCGTTCTCCAGCTGCGGGACGACAGACTCCTCGTACCCGTAGATGCCATCGAACAGCGGACGACCCTTGCGGATGCGCTCGATGAGGTTCCGTCGCATCTCCTCCTTCACGGTGGAGACACGATATCCCGACTGCTTGAGCTCACCGAGGGTGCGCGCTCGTGTTTGCGACGTCATGCGTTCACGATCCTTCTTGCGGCGCCGCAGCGCCCCGCTGTGGTCCGCGCGACTCTTCGAAGAAGCGCGCGAGCTCGTCTCGCTCGAACGTTGGATGATCAGGGGCGGAGTCCCCGGCTCCTATTATAACCCTCGGCGCGCCAGCTTCGACCGTGGCGATGCGGTTGCAGTCGATGCCGGCGGCGCTGAGCGTACGAATCGCGTTGTCCGCATCGTCGGGCGCGACAACCGCGAGCAGGGCGCCTGAGGCGAGGAGTCCCAGCGGATCGAGTCCAGCGGCGTCGCAGATCACGCGCGTTTCGGGGAATACGCGGACGGCACGCACGTCCAGGCGCAGCGTCGCGCCTGCGGCATATGACAGCTCCTCCAGCGCCGTAAGCAGACCGCCCTCAGTCGGATCGTGCATGGCACGCGGGCGAACGCCGGCCGTCAGTCCCTGTGCGGCCGCTACGACGGAGATGCCCGGATCGAGCAGCATGGCCGCCGCGGCGCCGATCGTCAAATCGCTCACACCGCGACGGCGGAGCCGGTCCGGAGCTTCGCGGGCGAGCACCGCCGTGCCCTCGATGGCGATGCCGCGCGTAAGGAGCACAACGTCGCCGTCACGGACGCCCTCGCCGCTCACGATGTCGTCCCGCGCCGCCTCGCCGAGCATCGCCCCGACCACGATCGGGCGGTCGATGCCGCGTGTGACCTCGCAGTGGCCCCCAACCAGCTCAATCCCGAGACCTGCGCAGGCGTCGACGAGCTGGTCGACGATTGCGACAGGTGAGGTCTCCGGCTCCCCGGGGGTAGGAGCGCGGTCGCGAGGAACCACGCAGGGCGCGCGCCCATGCACGCGATGTCGTTGGCGTTGACGTGGACCGCGTACCAGCCGATCAGGTCCGATGCCATCGTCACCGGATTTGTCTTCGCGACGAGCACGCGGCCGCCGCCGATATCGATGACGGCGGCGTCCCGGCCGATGCCGGGGCCGACGACCACGCGTGGATCAGCATGCGGGATCCGTTCGAGGAGCGCCGCGAGCAGCGGGCCGGGGAGCTTGCCTGCCCGGAGTCTCACGTGCCGCCGGCGGCGACGCGGGCGACGACGTGGTCGCTGAAGGCATCGAGCAGGTCTGGGAGCATGCGGCGGACGCTCGGTGCCATCGTCATGTTCACGAAAAAGTCGCCGACGAGCCCATACCCCTCAGCGCCTAACTCGACCTCGAGCGTACACCCCTCGGCATCCTCCTCGAGACGGAACTGGATGTAGGCGGTCTGGACCTGTGAGGTCATCGGCGCGTTTGACTCGACGTGCTCAACGACGAGGACCGTCGGCTCCCGCCATTCGATGATCGCCCATCGCGTCCAGGTGGCTCGGTCGTCGGCGTAGGCTAGGAGCTCAACACCGGGCGCGGGTGCAACATCGTCCTCGAAACGGATCGAAGAGACATTGGGGAACCAGCGCGGCCAATCGTCGAAGTCGGTAAGGATGGACCAGATCAGCGGAGACGGTGCGTCGTACGCCTGTGACGTGTAGTAGGCCGTCATTGTCCGGCAAGGATAGCACCGCAGTCGCGCACGCTTTGCGCTGCTCGCAACAACGCCGCGGCTGGCGGACCACGGCGTTCTTGCGAGACGGACGGCGATCACAGGCGGGGCAGAGCCCCGCCGATGCTCTAGAGGTAGGGCCGGGTCGAGCCGAGGGGATGTCCGCCGAGGCGAACAGCGCCGTGCGACTGGTGGATCGACGGCACAGGGAGTGCAGGCCCTGGGCTCGACCCGGCATCACCCGCAGCGGCGGGTGCGACTTCGCATGGACGATGTACTCGCGCAGAGCGCGGGCCGGAGTCACGGGGGTCAGGGTCAGGGGTTGGGGTGTCGTGACTCCGGCCGACTTCGCCAGTGGAAGTTCCGTGGTTGGTCAGGAGAGCCGGTGAAGCCAGTGACGCCGCCGCGCTCGCGGCATTTGCCGCGATCCCGAGCGCCTCGCCACATGCATCGAACAAGATGCTGGCCACGATGATCTCTCCGTCGTGGGTGTGGGAGGCATAAGATAAGCCCTCGATCCGCAGATTGAGGGCTGCAGACTCCGACACCCCTGGTGCCTTCGGCGGCCCGGCTACCGTACCCCCGCAGGGGGCTTAGGCCCGTGGCTTTGCGTCGCCGCCTTTCGGCGGGTTTGCCTTTGTCGGAGCGATCTCTTCAGTTGTACTCAAGGAATCGGATGACGCGGTGGAACCTGATGGGGTGAGACGGAATTCCGGAAGAAAATTTCCGGCGTCGCGCGGGACGGCTTAGAGTGCCTATTCCGCTCAGGCGGCGTCCGGCTCGGTTTGGAGCTCCGAGTGGGTCATGCTGTTACCGTCGTCATCCCGCATCGAAGGCGGCGAATCCGGCGCGAAGGAGTCGCCGCGCGTCAGACGTATCGCTTCGCGCGGCAGGACCGCGGTGACGGCGACCGACCCCTCGTCCTGTTCGAGGGCCACGCGCCCGCCGTACGCCTCGAGGGCGATTGCGGTGGCCGCGATGACGTCAGCGTCGAGATGCGTCTCGGCGTCTGATTCGACACGGACCGTGAGCGATTCGTCCGTGATCCGGATAGCAACACACACCGCCTGGCCAGACGCAGCCAGCGCCCGAGCAGCCTCGAGGACGAAGCGGTAGAGGACCAGCCGGAGTGGCGGCAAGAGAGCATCGTCGCCGGCCCCGAGGAGGCCGGATGCCGGCTCGACGTCCAACTCGAGGTCGACCTCATCGGCAAGATCTTTCTGGAGAGCGCGGAGCGCTCCGCCGAGGCCGAGACGTACGAGGCCAGGGTGCAACTCCTGGCCGATGGCGCGCAGATCACGCTCGCGGATGGACTCGAGCTGGGCGATCGCCTCGGCGTGGATTGCTGCGGCGCGCTCATCCGTGCCCGCGGGTTCGTCTTCGGCCGTATCGTCGGAGGTGCCCCTCGCCGCGTGGAACGCGGCGTCGGCGCGGGTCGTGGCGACGAGGAGGCGCGCCTGAACGGACTCACGCAGGCGGGCGGCGAGGCGGGCGTTACGTGCCTCGTACGCGTCCATCAGCGTCGCGGCGTTGACATCCGCTTGGATGACGACGCGCGCGGGTATCACCTCGGCGGGTAGCGCAGGCTCGGCCTGCTCAGGCGTGGGTTCGACGCCAGCGACTTCGACAAAAGGCGGGTCTTCGAGCGTGAGGTCGACATCGTCAGCGGTCTCCCCGGCCGAATCGCGGGCTGGCACCGGCGACCCGCGGCGTGTCAGCGCGAACCGCAGCAATCCTGCCGCCAGCGCGAGCGCGAGGACGGCGCCCGCCAGCGTCACGAGGCCCTGCTTGTCCATGGCCTGCGCCTGCTCAGCCTGGATGAGGGACGTCGGCAGGCAGGACGCTACGTTCAGGCCACGGTCGATTTGCGTGTCCTTGCCGATGGGCGCGAGGCCGCAGATAGAGTCCACACCGACGATGCCGGCCCGCACTCCGCCGTCGCCGACATATGAGCCTCGCCATGGCTCCCCGAGCAGGTTGTCCGGCACGCCCGCCGCGAACTGGCCCTGGCTGTTGATGATGACGTTACGGCCGCCGTCGACGCTCGCGGCGAGAGCCGCGCGGAACATGCGCTCGGGATCGCCGCGTGCGACGAGGATCGCCCACGTCGAGCCGTCGGGTTCGTGGAGCGGAGCGCTGTACTCGACGTAACCGCGGCTGCCGACCTGGGGGAGGACGATGTCGGAGTTGGCCGGGCCGAGATTCGCGCGGGTCTCGGCAAACACCTGGCTGTCGCGAACGGACTGGATCGTCGGGTCCGTACTTACCAACACCAGGCCGGCCCGGTCCGCGACGGTCAGGGACGAGAATTTGTTGGTGTTGAGATAAAGCAGGCGCTGCATCGCGGCCACACGGTCGCCGCTGGTCGCGGTTCGGGCGGTGACAACCGGGTCTTCCGCGTATCGGAGGATTCTGTATGTACCCATCGAAGGCATCCCCGGTCGCGAGCTTGCCGCTATGGGCGGCGAAGGAAGCAGCCTCGTTCGAGGCGCGGACGTTGGCGGCGTGTCCGGTGAACCGGCGGGCGCCGTAGTAGGTGAGCGCCGCGACGAGCACGATGGCCAGCAGTGTGGCGCCGAAGGCAGCCGCGAGCGGCGAAGCGCGGACCGCGCCGATGGCGTCGGACGCGCGGAGGCGAGCAACTGCGCCGCGCAGGCGAATGCCGCTCGTGCCCTCGCCTTCCTGCGAGAGGGCCTGGGAAGTCTGATCCTCCATAACGCCTCATCGATCGTCGGTGCTAGCACCCAGAGCTTCGAGCGGGGTTACCCCTAGATTTCGATCACGGCTCCGGCCCTCTCGCTTCCAGAGCTTCTCCGTTGACGAACGCTTGTTCGAGGAATATACTCGCCGTTCGTACACCTGTTCGGATCCTCGCAACAGGAGGCCCATGCCGCTGGAACAGGCACTACAGACGCTGAGGAGCGATCCCGAACTCGGCCCGGGATTCGTGGAGTGGCGTGAGCTGCCGGCCACAGAGGCCCGATATGCGCCGTCGCCCGAAGGCATCGCCGGGCGGCTCCTCGAGTCGCTTCGGCGGCGAGGCATTGCGCGGCTCTACACGCACCAGGCGCAGGCGGCGACGCATGCTCTGCGCCGGGAGAACGTGGTCGTAGTGACGCCCACGGCCTCGGGCAAGACGCTCTGCTACAACCTGCCCGTCGTCCAGGCGATCCTCGACGACCCGGAGGCGCGCGCGCTCTACCTCTTCCCCACCAAGGCGCTGGCGCAGGACCAGATCGATGAGCTGCATGGGCTGATCGGCGATCTGGGCGCGGACATCGAGCACGTTCACCTACGACGGCGACACGCCGGCCGATGCGCGGCGCGAGGTGCGCGAGGCCGGGCCACATCGTCGTCACCAACCCGGACATGCTCCACACGGGCATCCTGCCCCACCACACGAAGTGGGTGAAGCTGTTCGAGAACCTGCGCTACGTCGTGATCGACGAGCTGCACCAGTACCGCGGCGTCTTCGGCAGCCACGTCGCCAACGTCATCCGGCGGCTGCACCGCATCTGCCGGTTCTACGGCTCGGATCCGGTCTTCATCTGCTGCTCGGCGACGATCGCGCAACCCGCGCGAGCTGGCGGAGAACGTCGCTGGGCAGGCCGGTCGAGCTGGTCGACGACAACGGCGCGCCGCGCGGGCGCGAAGCACGTCGCCATCTACAACCCGCCGGTGGTCAACCAGGAGCTGGGCATCCGCGCAGAGCGCCGTCGAGGCTGCGCGCGGCATCGCGGTCGCAGCTGCTGCAGGCGGGCGTGCAGACGATCGTCTTCGCGCCCCGCGGCGTGCGGTCGAGCTGCTGCTGCACGTACCTGCGCGAGGCGCTGAAGACAGCGCGTCGGCGAGCCCGCCGAAGGTCGAGGGCTATCGCAGCGGCTACCTGCCGAACGAGCGGCGCGACGATCGAGCGAGGGCTGCGCGAAGGCGCCATTCGCGGCGTCGTGGCGACGAACGCGCTCGAGCTGGGCATCGACATCGGCGGGCTCGAGGCGTCGGTGCTGACCGGCTACCCGGGCACGCTCGCGAGCGCCTGGCAGCAGATCGGCCGCGCGGGCCGCCGGCAACGACGACGTCGTTCGCAGTGCTCGTGGCGACGTCGTCACCGCTGAACCAGTACGTCGCGCGCGCACCCGGAGTACCTGTTCGAGGCGCTCGCCAGAGGCGGGCGCTGATCGACCGCGACAACCTGCTCGTTCGCGTCAGCCACCTGAAGTGCGCCGCGTTCGAGCTGCCGTTCGAGGAGTCGCGAGAGTTCGGCCCGGACGCGGCCGGACGCTGCTGGAGCTCCTGGCGGACGAGGGCGTGCTCGTGAAGGCGGGCGGCCGCTACCACTGGATGACGGAGGCCTTCCCGGCCGAGGGCGTCAGTCTGCGCGGCGCCGCAATCGACAACTTCGTGATCATCGAGCAGGGGCCCAAGCCGCGCGTCATCGGCGAGATGGACCGGCCCGCCGCGCCGCTGCTGATCCACGACGAGGCGATCTACATGCACGGCGGCCAGCAGTACCACGTCGACCGCCTCGACTGGCACGAGAAAAAGGCGTACGTACGGCGGGTGGACGTCGACTACTACACGGACGCCAACCTGGCCGTGGACCTCAAGGTGCTGGAGTCGTTCGAGCGGGCGCCGGCCGGCGGCATGCGATGTTGAGCACGGCGAAGTGGCTGTGCGCTGACGTGGCGACGATCTTCAAGAAGATCAAGCTCGACACGCACGAGAACGTCGGCTGGGGGCAAGATCGCGCATCCCGGAGGAGAGCCGCCACACGACCGGCTACTGGCTCGGCGCTCGAGTGAGGACAGCTGTCGATGGGCTGGCGCGGAGCGAACTGCAGGATGGCCTGTGGGGCATGGCGCATCTCCTCCGGCACCTGGCGCCGCATCTTCCTGATGTGCGACCCGCGCGACTTGCAGGCGGTGGCACAGGTGCGGTCGCCTTTCACATAGCGGCCTACGCTGTTCCTGTACGAGAACCAGCCGGGAGGCGTCGGTATGGCGCGGCGCCTGTTCGAGGTGCACGCGCCGCTCATGATGGCGGCGCTGGACGCCGTGGACCGCTGCTCCTGTCCGTCAGGATGCCCCGGATGCGTCGGACCCTCCGCAGGCGAGCGCGGCACGAACAAGCGCGCCGCACGCCTGATGCTCGCTCGCCTGGTCGAGTGCGGGGCTGCTCACGAGGGGCCGCGCTTGGCCGCAGCGGCGGGATGACGGCTGCCTCGATCGACCGTCTGCGGCACGCGGTCGCCGTGCACGCCGCCGCTACAGCGGCCCGGCGGGTGCCAAGAACCTCCGCCGAACTGCCCGCTATCGAAGGAGTGCTGCCGGGGCGCTGGCGCGACACCGAGCACGGGCCCGTATTCCTCCGCGAAGAGTGGTACCCGCTCGATCACAGGCACGGAGGCTTGCCGTTGGGATGCGGGCTGGACGCGCCGGCGGAGGCCCTGCGTCATCTGGTCGGGCTTGATGCGCCCGAGCCGGAGGCGCTCTCGTTCTTCGACATCGAGACGACGGGGATCTCCGGAGGCACCGGCCAGTACATCGTGCTGGCCGGGGTGGGCCGATTCGAGCGGGCTGCGACAGGCGAGCCGCTCGCATACCGGATGCGTCAGTACTTCCTTCGCCGACCTGGCCCGCGAACGAGCGATGCTCGCCGCTCTCGTGGACGATCTGGGCGAGCGGGAGGGCATCGTCACCTACAACGGACGGGCGTTCGATTTGCCGTTCCTCGCATCGAGGCTGACGCTGGCCCGGCTGCGGTCCCCGTGCGACAAAATGCCCCAGTTCGACCTGCTCCATCCGGTGCGGCGCCTCTACCGGCATCGGATGAATGGCTGCGCGCTGGCGGAGGCAGAGCGCCGGCTCCTCCGCATTGAACGCCTTGACGACGTCCCGGGCGCGCTCATCCCTTCGATGTATTTCGCGTATCTGCGGGCCGGCGTCATCGCGCCTCTGCGGGCAGTGTTCCGGCACAACGAAGACGACGTGTTGTCGCTCTCAGGGGTGCTGGCCCGCGTGGCTGCGCTCCTCTCGGGCGATGCTCGACGACCCGGACGATTTGGCATCGGCAGGGAGATGGTGGGAGGCGGCGGGCGACCGCGAGCGGGCGCGGCACTACTACGGACGGGCGCTCGGCTGGCTCGAGGGTGGGCCGCACTGGGGCTGGGTGGCCTCGCGGTCGGCGATGCTGAGCAAACGTGCGGGTGCACGCGACGACGCGGTAGGGCTCTGGCTGCGCCTGTTCGATGACGGAGACGATGCGGCGGGTCTCGAGTTGGCGATGCACTACGAGCATCGTGCGCGTGACCTCTCCGCCGCCGAAGAGGTCACGCGCGCACTCCTGGTACGGGCGGACGCCACCTTGCGGATTCGGCTCGAAGAGCGCCTCGCGCGCATCCTGCGTAAGCGACATAAGCAACGGACATAACGGTCCTCACAGGATTGTGAACTCGTCTGCGATCGTTCTTGACATGTGACGGCGGCGACCTATACTCACGCCGTCACACGAATTCCCCTCACTCCCTCCGTGAAACCCCGCGTAGCTCTCGGATATGAAGCCGCAGAGTCTGCGATGCGCGCTGCGCTCCGCCGCAGCACGGAGGACGACGCATGTCTCGATGGTTCGCGTGTGCAATTGGGTTGGCGCTGGTGGTGTTCGGTGCTGCCCTGCTGTCGGGGACGCGGGTCTGGGCCGAGCCGACGCCGGTGCCCGTCGATGTGCCGGCGCCGTCCGATGTAAACGAGGACGGGTTCGTGACGTTCTCGGATGCCTTCGCGGTCGCGGCCGGGATTGGCGGCGAGAACGCCGACGTGAACGCGGACGGGTTCGTTGACCGGCGCGACATTGCCGCGGTGCTGTCTACGATGGGATTCGAGTATGGACTGGGACGCGACGAGGGGGCTGCCGACTCCGCGGCCGCCGGTGACGCCAACCGCGACGAGCGCGAACCCTAAGGGGACGCCGTCGCCGAGTCCGAGCGCCGTCACCAGCGCGCCGACGGCCACCGCGACCCGTACGGGCACGGCGACCGCGACGCGTACACCTTCGCCGACTCCTACCGCAACGAGCCGTCCGCCGACCGCGACGGCGACCAAGGCCGAGGTCGTTTCGCCTAGCGACACGCCCACGCCGACCGCCTCCGGGACGCCCGCCGCGACCGCTACATCAACCCTGACGGCGACGGCGACCGCACCGCCGCCCGCGGGGTTGCGAGACAAGCTCCGACAGCCATTCTCGGTTACGAGCATCTGGAACTACCCGATCGGCTCGGCGGCGCAGTATGCGCCGGCCGGGCTCGTGCAACACCAGGGCGGCGTGCCCGCGCTCGACGAGGATGTGATCATCCTCAAGCCCGATGCGCCGCTTGCAGACATCCTCTACTCCGGCGATGCGTGGTCGGGCGGCTCGCGGTGCGGCGGCTCCAGTGTTCGGATGTCAGGAGTACCGCTGCCGCCGGACTACATCTTGCCCGGGGCTGCGGGGAGCGAGACACCGAACAACAGCGCCGCCGTGCTCATGCCCGACGGGCGGACCATCAAGCAGATGCAACCGCTGACCCACTGCGCGGCCGGGGGTCAATGGACGTCATATGACTTCAAGCAGGATGTGGACGTCTACGGGGACGGCATCACTGGCTCTCACGGCGGGTCCGGGCTTTCGTCGATCGGCGGCACAATCCGGCTGGGTGAGTTGCTGCCGGGCTCCGTGATCCATCACGCGCTCAAGGTGAACCTCGACTGCGAGAGCGAGTGCTCGCCGGCGAACGCTGGCCACCGCTGGCCGGCCACGCAGGCCGACTCCTGCTGGTCGAGTCTGCTACCGCGGGTCGAACCCGGTTACGCAGATGGGCTCACTGTTGGCGTTGCTGCCGGGCGTGGACTGCGACACTTTCGTGCAGACTGCTCCTGCGAGGATCCTCTGCCATGCGCTCCAGGACTACGGCGCGTACGTGGTCGACAGCACGGCCTGGGACGCCTGGGCTCTGACGCCGGAACAGGGCCCCGATGGGAGCGTGGCCGAGGAGTTCCGTGCAACCTACGGGTTCTCGATGGCGCAGAGCGGCACCGGCTCGCAGTGGGCGAAGGACATCTCCGCCATGTTTATGAACCTGCAGGTGGTCACCAACAACAGCGCGACCAGCCTCGGTGGTGGCGGCTGGGGCCGTCAGCCGTTGGTGCCGGAGATAGGTAACTGATTCGGAGGCCGAACTAGCCTTCGTCGCCCACGATAGGAAGCAGGCGCGGGGCCTCCCCCTCGTAGTGCAGGAGGATGCGCCCGGCGAGCGAGTCGTCCCGGATGAGCGAGACGATGCTCTCGGCGATCTCCCCGGGATCGAGCATCGTGTCGGGGGCGATGCGTGCCCACTCCTCCGGTGTGCGCTCGGCGCGGCCGCGGCGGGACATCGGAGTATCGACCCAGCCGGGGCAGATGCAGTTCACGCGGATGCCGGCGGTCTCGCCGAGCGCGCCCGTGAAGCGCACAACGCCGGCCTTTGCCGCCGCGTAGACCGGGGCGTCGTGCGGCGAAAGTCCGATGCCGGCGCCGGAAGCGACGTTGACGATCGCCCCCGCGTGGCCCTGCATCGCCTGGATCGCGTACTGCGTACTCAGGACGACACCTCGCAGGTTGATGTCGAGCATGCGTGACCAACGGGCTGAATCCATGTCGGGAAATCTCAGCTTCTGCGTATCGATGGCCTCAACCACGCCGGCGTTGTTCACTACGACGCTCAGTGGCTGCTGGAGGGCACTCGCGAACTCATAGAGGGCACTTACGTCGTGCTCGAGCGTCACGTCGGCGCGGACGACCGTTGCCCGGCCGCCTGCAGCTTCGATGCGCTCCCTCGTGAGGCGGGCCGCCACCTCGTCGACATCGGCGAGCACTACGTAGGCTCCGCCGGTAGCGAGTCCAATGGCGGTGGCCTGGCCGATGCCTGATGCGGCGCCGGTGACGATTGCGGTGCGGCCGTTGATCTCCATCGCTGCGCCTCCCTGGTGACCTATCGTACGCCGAGGATGCTGCCAGCATGCCGTCAGTAGAGCGCCACCGGCGCGCGCCGAGGCGTCGTTAGAATGAGATCGTGACTTCGAACCGATTCGCGGAGCAACTCGCTCGGGTGCCGCTGGACCCCGGGGTCTACATCATGCGGAACGCCGAAGGCGAGGTCATCTACGTCGGAAAGGCCGCGAGCCTGCGGAACCGGATGCGGTCGTACTTCGGCTCCCCGATGAGCATGGAGGGGAAGACCCGGGCGCTGTCGGAGTCCATCGCGGACTTCGAATACGTAGTGACCCACACCGAGCAGGAGGCGCTGCACCTCGAGGCGGAGCTGGTGAAGCGCCATCAGCCCTTCTTCAACATCCGGCTCAAGGACGACAAGCACTATCCGTACCTGAAGGTGGACCTCACCGACCCGTGGCCGCGGGTCTACATCACGCGGCGGATCGCGAAGGACGGTGGGCGATACTTCGGACCGTTCGCGAACGCGGGATCCGTGCGGCGGACGCTCGACATCGTCAACAAGCTGTTTCCCTGGCGGTCGTGCACAAAGACGATCACGGGTACCGATCCGAGGCCGTGCTTGGACTACTACATCAACCGCTGTATCGCGCCCTGTACGGCGTACTGCACCAAGGAAGAGTACGACGAGGTCATCCGTCAGGTGATCCTCTTCCTGGAGGGCAGGACCGACGAGGTGGTGCGCGACCTTAAGCACCAGATGAAGGATGCGTCTGGCGCCATGGAGTATGAGCGCGCCGCCCGCATCCGGGATCAGCTCCAGAGCATTGAGCGGGTGACGGAACATCAGACCGTCGCGAGCACGAAGCGCGCTGACGAGGACGTGTTCGGCCTCGCGCGCGGCGATGATGACGCCGTCGTGCAGGTGCTCTTTGTGCGTGGGACGCGCATGGTCGGCGTCGATAGCTTCACACTCGGCGGCGCGAAGGATGAAACTGACGCCGATGTGATGGCCAGTTTCATTAAGCAATTCTATGAATCGGCGACTTATGTCCCCCGCCGCGTCGTCGTGCCGATGCAGCTTGCAGAGCACGAGCTGATCGCGAGCTGGCTCGGCGAGCGCAGAGGCGGTCCGGTGGAGCTGCTGGTGCCTCAGCGCGGTGAGCGGCGTCGCCAGGTGGAGATGGCGGCGAAGAACGCGCGCGAGTCGCTGGAGATGGCCCGCGTGAAGTGGCTCGCTGACCACGGCAAGACGCGTGCTGCGCTCGACCAGTTGCAGGAGGAGCTGGATCTGCCCGCCTTGCCATCGCGCATTGAGTGCTACGACATCTCCAATATCCAGGGGACCTCGTCGGTGGGGTCGATGGTCGTGTTCATCGACGGCCATCCACGTCCGCAGGAGTACCGACGGTTCCGCATCAAGAATGTCGAAGGCGCGAACGACTTCGCATCCATGGCCGAAGTGCTGCGGCGGAGGTTCCGGCGGGCGAGGGAGCGACTGTTGCAGGAGACGGGCGCCGACGCACCGGAAGTCGACGGCGCCGGGAACCGCAAGGCGAAGGATGACGCTTCGTTCGCGTCACTCCCGGACCTGGTCATCATCGATGGCGGCAAGGGGCAGCTGTCGGCGGTAACGGACGTGATGCGCGAGATGGGCGTGAAGCACATCCCGACAGTCGGGCTGGCGAAGCAGCACGAGGAGATCTACGTACAGGACGTATCTGAGCCGGTCGTGTTGCCGCGGCAGTCACAAGCGCTGTACCTGGTACAGCGGCTGAGGGACGAGGCGCATCGTTTCGCCATCACCTATCACCGCGGGCTGCGGAGCAAGGTTGGCATGCAGTCCGCGCTCGACACGATCGCGGGGGTCGGGCCGAAGCGGAAAAAGGCGTTGCTGCGCAAATTTGGGTCGGTGAAAGGTATTCGGGAGGCGAGCGCGGAGGAGATCGCTGCAACGGCGGGATTCACAAAGGCACTGGCCGAGAAGGTGAAGTCAGGGCTCTAGCCGATGCCGCAACACACGCAGCCGGCCGACGAGACGTACCCACCCGCGCCTGACCTCGCCCGCGCGCGTGCAGCGATGCTCTCACTCGTGCGGCGTTACGTGCGCGACCGGCGCGTGGTCGATGCGATGGCAGCGGTTCCGCGCGAGCGATTCGTGCCGCAGGAGCTACGGAGGCATGCCTATGATGACCGTGCGCTGAGCATCGGCGACAGGCAGACGATCTCGCAGCCGCTTATCGTCGGGCTGATGACCGAAGCGCTCGGTCTGCAGGGTCACGAGCTGGTCCTTGAGGTCGGCACCGGATCCGGGTACCAGGCGGCCCTGCTCTCGCGTTTGGCCCGCGAGGTCGTGACAGTCGAGCGCGTGCCTGCGCTTCGAGAGCGGGCGGCGGTGACCCTGAAGGAACTTGCATGCAACAACGTGCACGTGTTTGCGGCAGGAGAGTTTCCCGGCATGCCAGGGCGCGCGCCATACGACATGATCATCGTCACTGCCGGAGCGCCGCATGTGCCGCGACAGTTACTCGAGCAGTTGAAGGACGGCGGCCGAATGGTGCTGCCCATCGGTGACCTGCGTCAGCAAGAACTCGTACGCGTGACGAAAACACAGCGCGGCACAGAGCTGGAGCGCCTCGGCCCGTGCGCGTTTGTGCCGTTGATCGGACGCGGCGGTTGGGACCCGCAGAACGCGAGGCTTCGATAAGGTCAAAGGTGCGATAACCGGAACATATGCCGCGCGCGCGTGCCTATTTCGTACTCGTATCAAATCGGTGGGAAATTCGTGCGTCACCCCGCTAGACACTTCGTAAGCACGTGCTACAATCGCCCTTGCATTTCTCCCCCCTTCCGGACGAAACCGAGTAGTGCATTTTGCGAGGGCACAATGGATCCCCACATTGGCCATTTTCTGAACTTCATGTCGGTCGAAAAAGGCGCGTCGGGAAACACCGTCGCGGCGTACAAGAACGACCTCCAGCAGTTCGATCGGTACATCATCAGCATCAACGGTAACGGCAAGGTGCGTGACTGGGATACGCTCCACCGCGACGTGATCATTGACTATCTGCTCACGCTGCGCAGCCGCAACTACGCTGAGGCGACGGTGGCGCGGAAGGTCGCGGCGATCAAGTCGTTCTTCCAGTACATGCAGGCCGAGGGCGCGATCCGCGGCAACCCGGCCGAAAGCCTGGAGTCGCCTCGCGTCGGACGGTCGTTGCCGAAACCACTATCGGTGACCGAGGTGGATGAGCTGCTCGAGCAGACGATGAAGCGCACGACGCCCGAGGCGAAGCGCGACCGTGCGATGCTTGAGTTGCTGTATGCGACCGGCCTCCGCGTCACGGAGCTGGTGTCGCTCAACGTCGAGGATCTGAACATGGACGGGCCGTACGTCCGCTGCATGGGCAAGGGCTCGAAGGAGCGCACCATCCCGATTCACGAACAGGCGGCGGCAGCAGTGGCCGACTATCTGAACGAGGGGCGAGCGGCGCTCGTGAAGAACCGAAAGGAATCGGCGCTGTTCGTGAACCGGCGGGGCGAGCGCCTCACGCGGCAGGGCTTCTGGCTCATCCTGAAGCAGTACGCGAAGGAGGCCAACATCAGCTCGCCAGTGACACCGCACACGTTGCGGCACTCATTCGCCACTCATATGCTGAGAGGCGGCGCGCCGCTGCGAAATGTGCAGGAACTGCTCGGGCATGCGAATATCTCCACGACGCAGGTGTACACGCAGATCGCTAACGAGCACGTTCGCCAGGTATACGAGAAAGCGCACCCGCGCGCGCGATAATATCCCGCGCCGCAGCGAACACATCGGCCGTCCCGGCACCGGGGCGGCCGTTCTGCTGTTGTCACTTGCCGTCATATCTATGGCGGCATGCAGCGGATCGAAGAAACACGATCCGACGGTCGTGGCATCGCTTGGTGTCACAGCCGCATCTGGCGCTGTCGAAACCCCAACGGCACCGCCCGACCCGCGTTCCTTGAGCGATCGTATCGGTGTGCGAGGTGATCTGCCCGACAACGATGCGTTTGACCTCGCGCTCCGCTATCGCGTGACCGCGGCGCGCGCTCCGGCGTCAAAGCCGTTCGCCGGAGAAGCGAACATCGGCGACACGCGGCAGTTCGCGGTCGTGGTGCTGACAAGCGCGGCCCTCTCGAGCAGGACGCCGCCTGACGTTGTGACCGTTGACGCGACGTTGATGGCGCGCAGCGCGCATGCGTATTTTTTCGAAGACGCCGCACTCCAGGCAGACCCGGCGGCGGTACAGACGGCCGCCGACATGTTCGAGGCGTCGACGTGGCCCACGGTCACTGGCGTGTTCGGTACGCCCGCGACTCCCGGGGTCGATGGCGATCCACGGATCATCGTGCTGCAGTCGTCGCTTGGCGGCGCGGGCGGGTACTTCTCGACGGACGATGTTTACCTGAAGGCCCTGCGGCCGCTGAGCAACGAGGCCGAGATGGTGTACATCGACCGGACGCTGCGGCCGGGGACCGCGGGCTTCAACGTAGTGCTGGCGCACGAGCTGCAGCACCTCATCCACCAGGAGAACGACCCGAGCGAAGAGTCGTGGACCAACGAGGGCCTCTCCGAAACCGCATCCGGGCTCGTGGGAGGGGCGGTGTCCTCCGTCAACTCCTTCGGGGCGCGGCCTGATACACAGCTGAATGATTGGGATATCAACGGCAGCGCGGCACATTACGGCGCCGGCGCCGCGTTCTATCGATACCTGGCGAGTCGCTTCGGTGGCGATCCGTCACTTGGGGTGATCGCGCGGGGGCGCCGGGACGGGCAGGCGGGCGTCGACGACTTCCTGGCGTCG
Organism: uncultured Chloroflexia bacterium; assembly: GCA_963736015.1. Lineage (GTDB taxonomy): Bacteria > Chloroflexota > Dehalococcoidia > DSTF01 > JACRBR01 > CAVTNG01. The sequence goes on from CAVTNG010000002.1 coordinate 85,882, forward strand.
ATCGGGAGTAGCCTGCGGTTTCGGGACGTCTTCGCGGATTGGATTGCCGCCAACTATCTCAATGAGGACAGTGGCCCTTACGGTAATCCGGAGCAGCCTGTGCAACTCCGCATCGATGACGACCTGGCCGTCGGCGGTACACCGGCGGCAGGTGAGGCCCATGAGTTCGGGACCGACTACTACGGACTGTCCGGCCTCGGGGGAGGCGAACTGACGTTGGCATTCAAGGGACAGAGTGAGACGAACGTCATCTCGACGACGGCGCCGGACGGACACCCGTTTCTCTGGGGGAACGCCAAGGAGAGCATCGATACGAAGCTCACGCGCGAGGTGGATCTGACCCGCGCGACGGATCCGGTACTCACGTTCCGCACGTGGTACGACATCGAGCGATGGTACGACTGGGGCTACGTCTCGGTCTCGACGGACGGTGGCGCCACGTGGACGGCGCTCGCGGGCGATCAGACGACGGACGACGACCCCGTGCACGCCGCGTACGGCCCCGGATACTCCGGCGTCAGTGGGGGCGGGCCGGAGGCTGCGTGGGTGGATGAACGGGTGAGCCTCGCGCCGTTTGTTGGAAAGAAGATCCTGCTTCGGTTCGAGTACGTGACCGACGGAGGCACGCACCGCGAAGGGTGGGCGATAGAGGACATCCGCATCGACGCCGTGGGCTTTCGCGACGATGATGGGACTGCACCAGGCTGGACGTCGGAGGGCTGGGTCCGCATCGACCGGACGCTGCCGCAGACGTACGTCGTGCGGCTGATCGAGAAGATGACCGATGGGACCAGCCACGTGCTGGACGTGCCGCTGGATCCGACGCAGCGCGGTGAACTCCAATTCAGCCCTGCGGGTATCGAGGATGCCGTCGTCGCGGTCGCCGGCACAACGGAGGGTACCAACCTCACGGCTCCGTACACCCTCGAACTGCGGCGCCCCTAAGTCGCCGGGCGCCGTAGCCGCCATGGCCGGCGGCCGTAGCCGCCAATGGCCGGCGGCCGTAGCCGCCATGGCCGGCGGCCGGTATCCTCGACCTATGTCAGATTCGGCCGTCCGGCAACGGCTCGATGCCGCGATCGACGTGCTGGACGACGCGCAGCGGCAGCGGCTGCTCGACTGGGCCGGTTCCATGAACCGGAGCATCGAGCGGGCGCGTGCCGCAGGTGCCAGCATCGGTCCTATTGCGGAGGCGCTGCATATCGCGAACGACGGTGCGGAGGACGGCCGTGCGCGCTATCACCTCGATGTCGTGCCCGAGCTGCTGAACCCGCACGGCGTCCTGCATGGCGGCGCCGTGTACACGATGGTCGACTACGCCATGGGCGGTGCGACCATGTCCGCGCTAGGCCCGGGCGAGATCTGCGCGACCATCGAGATCAAGATCAGCTATCTCGCCGGCGTGCGCGTCGGTCGCCTCGACTGCGAGACGGAGATCATCAAGCAGGGGCGGCAGGTCGTATTTCTGGAGTCGAAGGTCCGGGACGATACCGGACGGTTGGTGGCAACCGCGACCGGGTCGTTCGCCGTGATCCGTCGCGACGCGTAACGGGCGGCCGGGTGAGAAAGGGAGCTGTCGATGGCTGAAATTGCATATGTGCACGCGCGCGAGATCCTCGACTCGCGCGGGAATCCTACGGTCGAAGTGGACGTGCGGCTGTCGGACGGTGCGTCGGGTCGCGCGTCGGTGCCGTCGGGTGCCAGCACGGGCGAGCACGAGGCCGTCGAGCTCCGCGACGGCGACCGGAAGCGCTACGGCGGCAAGGGCGTGCTCAAGGCCGTCGTGAACGTGAACCGTGAGATCGAGCCGGAGATCGTCGGCATGCCCGCCGGCGACCAGGCCGGGCTCGACCGGAAGCTCATCGGGTTGGACGGGACGCAGAACAAGAGCCGGCTGGGCGCGAACGCGATCCTTGGCGTGTCCCTGGCGACCGCTCGCGCGGCTGCGGCCTCGGCCGGCACGCAGCTCTGGCGGCATCTCGGCGGACCAACCGCCCGGTTGATGCCGGTGCCGATGTTCAACATCCTCAACGGCGGCAAGCACGCGACTGACTCGACCGACTTCCAGGAGTTCATGGTGATGCCGCTCGGCGCGCCAAGCTACAAAGAGGGCCTGCGCTGGGCCGTCGAGGTCTATCACGCGCTGGCAGAAGTGCTGAAGAAGCGCGGGCATCAGACCAACGTGGGCGACGAGGGGGGCTTCGCGCCATCGCTCGGCGGGAATGAGCCTGCGCTCGAGGTCATCATTGAGGCGATCGAGAAGGCTGGGTACAAGCCGGGTAAAGATCTGGCGATCGCGCTCGACCCCGCGACGAGCGAGCTGTGGGACGCCAAGCAGGAGCGCTACGTGCTGCCGAAGGAAGGGAAGGCGCTAACAAGCGAGGAGATGGCGGCGCACTGGGAGGCGTGGACCGGGCGGTACCCGATCGTGAGTATCGAAGACGGGATGGCCGAGGACGACTGGCGAGGCTGGGCGCTGCTGGCGCAGCGCATCGGCGACCGGGTGCAGATCGTGGGCGATGACCTGTTCGTGACGAACACGAAGCGAATCGAGCGCGGGATCATCGAGCGATCGGCGAACAGCGTGCTGATCAAGGTAAACCAGATCGGCACGCTGACGGAGACGCTGGAGGCTATGACGATGGCGAAGAACGCGGGCTGGACCTGCGTCATGAGCCATCGCAGCGGCGAGACGGAGGACTCGATCATCGCCGGGTTGGCCGTGGCGACCGCGTGCGGGCAGGCCAAGCTCGGTGCGCCGGCCCGCTCGGATCGGACGGCGAAGTACAACCAGCTCCTGCGCATCGAGGAGGAGCTGGGGAAGTCCGCGGAGTACGCGGGTTGGGGGGCGCTGCGGGCTGGGAAGTTAGACTGAGCACGTGAAGCTGCCCGACCACTACGCGACCCTGAAGGTGCATCCGGACGCGACGGATGCCGAGATCAAGCGCAGCTATCGCAGGCTGATGCGGGCGGTCCATCCGGACGCCAATGCGAACGACCCGGCTGCCAACCGCAAGGCTGCGGCGCTGAACCGCGCCTACGAGGTGGTGGGCGACCCCGCGCGGCGTCGCGCGTACGATGACGAGCGTGGTCGCAGCAGCGTGCGCCGCTACGAGATCTGGGCCGAGCAGGATGACTGGGAAGACATCGTCGCGGAGCATGTCCCGGCGCGGCGCACCGCGCACACGCACGAGCCGCCGCCGGAGATCGTTCCGGATGAGATCGAGGTTGACATGTCGGCCTTGCGCGAGCAACCGCGCGTGCGGCGGACGCTGTGCGTGACGAACCCGTGCAGCTGCACCCTCGTGGGGAGCGTTTCGACGTCAGAGCCGTGGGTGTGGGGGCCGGTCGGGGAGATACGTATCGGGCCGGGAAAGAGCGCGGAGTTCGACATCGAGGTCATCGCGCGCAAGGTGCGGTTTCCGGGCATCTCTCGAGCGGTGTTCGTGACGAAGGATTGGACAGGCGTGGTGCCTGTAAAGATCACTGGCTACGAACCGAAGCCGAGGCGCGTGCCTCCGGCGACGAGTGCGGCGTACGTGCCGCCGCGGCGACGGCGTGTCGTCGGTGGTCGCATCAGGGCGAGCGGGCGGTGACGCAGCCGTCGCTTCCAACACCGGGGCAGCGGGTCAGCGGCATTGACTTCCCGGAGTCGTACGTCCTCCCCGGGAAGCCGGACGACCGAGCGCCGCAGGCCGCTCAGGACGCGTATCGCCAGACGCAGTTTGTGCTTGCAAAGGACCTCCGGATCTTCGCCGAAGGGATGGAGCTGCAGCTGCGCCTCCTCCGTGACTCCTCGCACTCGCGGTACCGCACGCACGTCTACGGCGCCGTCGTGAGCACGTGGTCGCGGGCGTACATGGCGATGTCCGACGCGTGCGTCCTGGTGACGCGCGGATCCTACGCATCGGTCCCGAACCTGGTGCGGTCTGCGTGCGAGCTGATCGCGGCGGAGCACCAGCTCGAGCGCGAGGAGATGGGCGAGTACGTTACGTGGGTCCTCGGCCACCTCAAGCCGGACGAGGAGCACAAGGCGTTCGATATCGGGCTGGGGCACTACTTTGCTGGCACGACGCTTGCGGCGGACGAGGGACTGCGCTCGGTGTATCGCGCCGCGAGCGACTTCGGACGACCGAATTTTGGGGCGACGCTGCTGCAGACGGGCCCCGAGTCGAACAATGCCCGGCTCGCTTACAGCTTCGCGGACGTGTCGTTTCACGTCGCCTGGGCCGAGATGGAGCTGGGCTGGCTGCTGCGACTCGCGGAGCGGCAGATCGCCGTGGCGGTGCACATGCCGGAGGTCCTGAACATCACGCGCGACACGCACGCGTCGTACGCCGACTTCAGCGCCCGGGTGGAGCAGGCGCTGTCGTCAGCCGGGCGCGCGCGGATCGAGGAAGTGGAGGAGGACGGCTTCAAACGTTGGCTGGTGCACAACTTCCGGAGGCAGCCGTCGGGCGCACCCAGGAAGATGCTGGTCTGACGACGCTCTGGGCTGCGTCGCTACTCATGCCGCCGCGACGGTGGGGTCATGGCCCAGGCACTCGTGCTCGACGAAGCGGAAGACCGCGAGCCACTGCTGAAACGTGAGCTGTGAGGCGGCCGCATCGCGTTGGAAGCCGAGATCGCGGCTGAGCCGCCGCAACTGCGTCGGGGTGACGTGGCCGCGCAGGACGCGCGCGACGCCCGGCGCCCCGTAACCGAACGTTGACCTGATGAAGTCCTCATAGACGCGCCGACTGCGCGCACGAACGAGCGGGGGTTGCCTGCGGCGGACGCGTAGAAGGGCGCTGTCCACGCTCGGTTGCGGCACGAAGTCGCTCCGGCGCATCGCGGCGATGATCTCGATCTCGAACCACGGTTTCGCGAGCAACGAAAAGCGTGTTTCGCGCGGAGTGCCTGCGAACTTCTTCGCCGCCTCCCGCTGGAGAATCATCAGCGCCTCGTCGGGCGGGCGTGCGGCGTGTACCAGTTTGCGCATGATCGCCGCGGTGATACCGTATGGCACGTTTGAGACGACGGTGTACGGCCCCAGGGGCAACTCGAAGTCCAGGAAATCGGCGCGGACGCAACGCACGCTCCGGTAACGCCCGACCCGGTGCCTCAGGCGCTCGTATAGACGCGGATCCTTCTCAATTGCCACCACGCAACGTCCGGCTTCCGCCAGCGCGAGCGTGAGTGCCCCCTCGCCGGCGCCGATATCGAGTACGGGACGGTCGCCATCCACGGAGAGGTGGCGCGCGACGCGCCGCGCGACGGCGGGGCCTCGCAGGAAGTGCTGTGAGAGTTCGGGACGGCGGGCGAGCTCATGATGGGCGCGACGCATAGATGCCTCCAGCCTTGGAAGGCGCCGATGTCGCGTGTGAGTGCAGATATACGGAGATGGCGCGGCATCGACGCCGTCAACAGGCGTGTCTTACTGACCTGATGACAGGAGGTGGGCCCGGTCGGTGTTGCGGCCGGGTTGTCCGCGCATAGCGGACGCTTAGCGTCGCAGTCTTATCATTTCGCTCAGCATGAGTTTGCGCGCCCAGCCTATCCGGCGACGGCGTGCGCCGTCAACCGGCGCCTCGTTCGGCTGCCAGCACATCTTCGAGGGGCACGAGCGTACTGCGCACTTCGCGCTCGTATGAGGCGATCTCCTCCGACATGCGGCCAGCATCCCACCCAAGGCGTTGCGCCATCACATGTGCCGCGCGCTCGGCGCCGTCCAGGGCGTGGCACTTGCTCCAGCCAACCGGCAGACGGCGAAGGAGGACGTCGGCCAGCGTGACGGCGTGCTCGCGCTCGACGGAGTAGGCGACCTGCGCGAGAACGTCCGGGTTGTGCCCGCAAATCGCCGCTCCGAGAGGAGGGTCGGCTTCGACAAGAGCGCGCACTTCGGAGACGCGCGTCCCGTATTGGGCGAACGGGTCCGTGACGTTCGCCGTTGTCGGTTGGCGATCGGCCGAGGTAGCGGGCAGCGCCGGATCGCCGCTCGGCGCGGCGTGCTTGCCGATCGCGTCGAGGGCGACGCGGGACAGCGACCGATACGTCGTAAGCTTGCCGCCGACGACGGTGAGCAGGCCGTCGGGGCCGCCGCGCTTCGCCTGATCGATGACGAAGTGGCTTCGCGTGATCGTGCTCTCGTCTCCGCCCTTTGTGTAGGGAAGCGGGCGCACGCCCGAGTAGGTGTAGAGCACGTCCTCACGTCGCAGCGGCGTTGACGGAAACAGTCGGTTCACTTCGGCGAGCAAGTACTCGAGTTCCGCGGGCGTGCAGCGCGCATCGTCGGGCGCGCCCGCGAAACGCAGGTCAGTCGTGCCGATGAGCGTGTAGTGGTACCAGGGAAGGATGAAGATGGGCCGGCCGTCCTCCTTCGCCGGCGCGAAGACCGCGTGGCGCGGCCCGTCGGGCCACTCGACAACGAGATGGCTGCCTTTCGTGCCGCCGATGAGCCCGTCGTGACGCTCCGCATCGCTTCCGCGCAGCACATCATCGACCCATGGCCCGGCGGCGTTGACGACGACTTGTGCCTCGACTTCGACGGTCGCCTTGCCGCACTCATCGCGCAGCTCGAGGCCGCGCAGGACGTGGCCCGACGAAAGCAGGCGCGTGCATGCGACGTGGTTCAGCGCGACGCCTCCGGCATCGGTCAGGTCGCGGACGGCCTCGATCACGAGGCGCTCGGGGAACTCGACCTGCGCGTCGTAGAAGGTGTACGCAGCGCGCAGCCCGTGGCGGTTGAGTCCGGGTTCGTATGCGTCGAGCGCTCGGCTCGGCATCGCGCGGTGCCGCGGCAGCGACTTTCGCAGCGACATCGCGTCGTAGAGCGCCAGGCCTGAGCGCACCATCCAGCCGGGGCGGGCGTCCCCGGCATACACGGGTACGAGCAGCCGGACCGGATGTACGAGATGCGGCGCCTCGCGGACGAGCGTCTCACGCTCGTGCAGGGACTCCCAGACGAGCGCCAGCTCGCGGTGTTCGAGATAGCGCAGTCCGCCGTGGATCAGGCGGGTCGCGCGCGACGTCGTGCCGGCGCCGAAGTCGTGCCGCTCGACGAGCAGCGTGCTATAGCCGGCGCGCGCGGCCTCGCGGGCGATACCCGCGCCGTTGATGCCACCGCCGACGACGATAACATCGAACCGCCGCCCGGCGATCTCATCGAGCGGAGCACGCGTCACTCGAGCGCCCAGCCCTTGGCGCGTTCCACGGCGCGATGCCAGCCCTCGACGAGCACGTCGCGCTCTGCGGCGGACATCTTCGGCTCGAAACGGTCGCCGCCCCGCGCGATTCGCGATAGCTCCGCCTGGTCCTTCCAGAAGCCCACCGCCAGGCCGGCGAGGAACGCCGCGCCCCGCGCAGTGGTCTCCGGCACGGCCGAGCGTACGACGGGACGCTGCAGCACGTCCGCCTGGAGCTGCATCAGCAGGCCGTTCGAGACGGCGCCGCCATCGACGCGCAGCTCGGGCATGCGGACCCCGTCTCGCGCTCCATCAGCTCAACGACGTCGAGCGTCTGCAGCGCGAGCGATTCGAGCGTTGCGCGCGTGATATGCGCCGCTGTCGTCCCGCGCGTGATGCCCGCGATCGTGCCGCGTGCGTACATGTCCCAGTGCGGCGCGCCGAGGCCGGCAAATGCGGGCACTACGTATACGCCGTCGCTCGACGGGACGGAGCGCGCGAGCGGCTCGCTCTCGGCAGCCGTCTTGATGATGCCGAGGCCGTCGCGCAGCCACTGCACGGCGGCGCCGCGCGATGAAGATGCTGCCCTCGAGCGGCGAACTCGCTGCTGCCGATCGATGCGCCATGCGACGGTCGTGAGAAGGCCGCTCTTCGAGAACGACCGGCTCGGAGCCCGTGTTCATGGAGGATGAAGCAGCCGGTGCCATAGGTGTTCTTCGTGGCCCGGCGTCGAAGCAGCCCTGCCCGAAGAGCGCGGCTTGCTGATCGCCCGCGATGCCGGCGATGGGGATTGGCGCGCCGAAGATCGAAGCGTCGGCGTCGGCGATGATGCCGCTCGGTGTCGACGATCTTCGGCAGCATCGCACGCGGTATGTTCAGTTCGGACAGCAGGCGGTCATCCCATTCGCCGTCGCGCAGGTTGTAGAGCATCGTCCGGGACGCGTTGGTGGCCTCGGTGGCGTGGACGCGCGCCGCCTGTGAGCCGCTGGATGCAGCCAGGAGTCGACGGTGCCGAAGGCTAGCTCGCCGCGTTCGGCGCGTTCCTGCGCCGCCGCCCGGCACGTTATCGAGCAACCAGCGGATCTTGGTGCCGGAGAAGTAAGCATCGATCAGGAGTCCGGTGCGTGCGCCGAATCTCCGCGTCGAGGCCGCGCGCTCGCAGTTCTTCGCAGATCGGCGCGGTGCGGCGGTCACTGCCAGACGACGGCGTCGTTGATAGCGCGGCCGCTGGCGCGATCCCAGACCAGCGTCGTCTCGCGCTGGTTTGTGATGCCGATCGCCGCAATATCGGCAACCGCGGTTCCGGTCTCGTCGAGGACGCGCTTCGCTGAATCGAGCTGCGACGACCAGATTGCCTCCGGATCGTGCGAGACCCAGCCGGGCTGCGGATAGATCTGGGGGAATTCAGCGGAGGCCTGCGCTACGGGCGAAGCGGCGTGGTCGAACAGGATCGCGCGCGAGCTGGACGTCCCCTGGTCGAGCGCGAGGATGTACTTCGGCACGCGGGCAGTGTAGGCGAGCGGCTGGGCTGACGGGAGCGCAGCGACGCTACGCAGGCCTTGTCGCCCTGATTGAGTAGAGCAGCGGGACGGAGCCGTCGTGCTTCGTGAGGCGTACCGTGCCGTCCGGAAGGCGCTCTGTGATCTGCATGAACTGGTACGTGCTGAACGGGAACTCGTGCAAGAACTCGATGCGCAACCCGGCGTCGGCGAGCGCGGATACGACGTCGCCGACCGGATGGAGGAACTCGTACGTCGTGTTGTTGCGAAGCGGTGCTGAGCGGTCGGTGTAGTCGCCGGCGTCGACGAAGCGGAGCGGCTCCTCGCCGGGGAAGTACGGATACCGCACGCGCAGGTCATCGACATCCTCGGCGTCGTCGAAGATCATCGAGATCGGATGGAATTCGGCGATGTAGAAGAGGCCGCCCGGCTTCACGAAGTGCGCCGCGACCTGCGCCCAGCGGGCGAGGTCTGGGAGCCAGCACAACACGCCGTATGACGTGAACACAACGTCGAACTGCAGGTCTAGTCGGCTGGGCAGGTCATCGATGGTCGAGACGACGAAGCGCGCGTCAATCCCGCACTCGGCTGCGAGCCGGCGAGCTGCCTCAATGGCCGGCTCCGAAAAGTCGGCGCCCGTAACGATCGCGCCCTCGTGGCGTGCCCAGGACAGCGTGTCCAGGCCGAAGTGGCATTGCATGTGGAGTAGTGTCTTGCCGCGTACGTCGCCGACCTCGCTCAACTCGACCGGCTTGAGCTTCGACCGGCCTGCTCGGAAGGCGTCGACGTCGTAGAACTCGCTGTTGACGTGGATGGGAACGACTTCGTCCCAGTGTTTGCGGTTGGTCTCCGTGTACTCGTTCATTCGCCCTCGTCGTCGACGTTCCAGCGGATAAGGATCGCTTCCTGCTCGGGCGTCGTGCGCACGCGCAGGGCGTCGACGATAGCCGAACGGCGCCGGAGATCGTCCATGAGCCCGTCGAGGATAGCAAGGAGCGCGTCGCGGTTTGTCGCGGCGAGCAGTAGCGCGAGATATGCGTACAGCTCCTTGCTGATGGGCGCACGCATGATGGAATCGAGGGCGGGATAGGCGTCTTCCAGTTCGCGCTCCACTATCGTGTCGGCGAGCTTGGTGATCAACGGCTCGTCGCGGCGTTCGACGGCGTCATCGACGAGGCGGGCGAGGCTGCGCGCCATGAGCGTGCGAGGAGCCGCGCCCAGGAGGTCGACGGCTGCTTCGACGAGGGCGGCGTCACGGCGTGTGGTGTTGACGAGCCACTGGTAGACGGAAAGCTCGTGCCCTGTTTCGGCGAGGATGCGAAGCGCCGTCGATGCTGGCTCGGGGGACCACTCGCCGTAGTCATCGACGTGCTCGACAGCCAGATAGGGAAACAGATCGGCGTCGGTGGCGGCGACGAGCTGGAGGCCCTTCGAGCGAAGGTTTGCCGTGCCGTCGACGCCCATCGAGATCTCGCGTGTCTCGCTGGCGCGGATACCTATGTCGATGTCGCGCACGTCGGCGATGCCAATCAGCACTCGGACAATCGCGGTGCGCAGGTGGCCGCCCGCGTCGCGCTTCTCGCCCTCGGTGTCGAGATGCCGGTACAGCGTTCGAAGCTCACCACGCAGAGCGGGAAGAGGCCGGTCGACGAGCGCTTCGAGCGCCGCTTCGCGCGCGCCACGGTTGCCGGAGTCCAGCATGGCGGCGGCATGCTCTCGAAACGCCTGGTCATCGCCTGACGCGAGGATCGTCAGACGCGATATGTCAACGGGCGCGGCGCGCTTCTTTGCCGGCATGACAGCTCGCGACGCTAGCGGGACGGCACTTCCATGAGCGGGATGACGTTGTCGGCGTGGCCGACGGGCGTGTACTCGCCCGCATCCATCTCGGCGATGATCTTCTCGCCTTCTTCGATGAGCGCGCTCATGAACTCGGGCTCATCGACGGTCTTGACGATCTCTCCCTTGCGGAAGATGACGCCGCGGCCCTTGCCGCCGGCGATGCCGAGGTCGGCCATCTTCGCCTCGCCCGGTCCGTTGACGACACAGCCCATCACTGCGACCGTGATCTCCTTGCCACGCTTCGTGAAGTACTCCTCGACCTTGTTCGCGAGCGGGATCAACTCGATCTCGATGCGTCCGCACGTCGGGCAGGCCACGAGCGTGGCACCGCGCTTGCGGAGGTTGAGCGTGTTCAGAATGTCCCAGCAGATCGGAACCTCTTCGACCGGATCGGCGGCGAGCGAGACGCGGATCGTGTCGCCGATCCCCTCGGACAGCAGGATGCCGATGCCGATGGCGCTGCGCACCGAGCCGGCCCGCGGCGTGCCCGCCTCCGTGACGCCGAGGTGCAGCGGGTACGGAACGAGCGTTGCCAGCCGGCGATACGCCTCGACCATCGTCGGCACATCGAACGCCTTCATCGAGATCTTGATGTCGTCGAAGTCGGCGTCGTTCAGGACCTTGATCTCCCAGAGAGCAGCTTCGACCATGCGATCCGGTAGCGTCGGCGGTAGCTCGCCTTCTTCCAGCGCGCGGATCGGCGGCAGCGAACCGGCGTTGACGCCGATGCGAATCGGCATGCCGTGCTCCTTCGCCTCACGCGCGACCTGCTTCACCTTCTCGGCGTCTCGGATGTTTCCCGGGTTGAGGCGAAGACCATCGAACCCGGCGCGGATCGCGGCCAGTGCCCAGCGATAGTCGAAGTGAATGTCGGCGATGATCGGCAGCGGCGCCCGGCGCACGATCTCCGGCAGCGCATCGGCTGCCGCGCGGTCGGGGACGGCGATGCGGACGATGTCGCAGCCGGCTTCCTTCAGCTGGTCCAGCTGGGCGACCGTGGCGTCGACGTTCTCGGTCACCGTGGCACACATCGACTGGACGGCGATCGGCGCGTCGCCACCGACCTGCACATCGCCGACGTGGACGGGTTTCGATACGCGGCGTGGGCTCATCATCGCAGCAGGCTATCTCCGTTAATGATGCGCATGACGTCGAAGAACGAGATGACCAGCGCAAGCATGATCATCGCGGCGAATCCGATCAAGTGTACCAGCGCTTCCTTTTCAGGCGCGACTCGCCGGCCGCCGCGAAGCGCCTCGATAGCGATGAAGAACAGACGGCCCCCGTCCACCATCGGGATAGGGAGCGCGTTGAGGAGCGCCAGGCTCATGCTGATGAGCGCCGCGAATTGGATGAGGTACTGCCAGCCGGCCTGGTCGACGACCTCGCCGGTCGCCTGGGCGATGCCGACGGGCCCGGTGATCGGTGAGCCGCCGAAGCCCCGCGCGAGGCTCCACAGCTGGTTGCGGGTGAGGATCAGCGACTCGAAGCTCATCCGGGTGCCATGCCGGAGCGCGGTCAGCGGCCCCTCGCTGCGGGTTTCGCTCGGAATGTCGTAGGCGGACGGGACGCGGAACTCGTAGCACGGCGAGGCCGAGTCGGGGAAAGTTGTATCTCTCAGCGCCCGGGCGTCGGCCTGGGACTGCTGATCGAGGTCGCTGCACTGCGCTGCGGTGAGGGCGCGGAAGCCGAAGTCCCCGCCGTCGGAGCACGACGCGGGCGCGCCAGCCGGAAGCTGCTTCTCGTAGCTGGTGAAGGCCTTCGTCGCCTGCTCCTGCGCGAGAACGCGGTCCGCCGCGGTCGACGAGATCGGCTGTGTATGTGCTGGCCCGATGCTGATGCCGACTGGCCCCTGGGGTTGCTCGACTCCGCACTTGTCGAGATACGTGCCCGGATCCCAGCGAGAATACACTGACTTCTCGATCGTCTCGGCTCCCGTCCGCGGGTCCACGCGTTTGACGAGCAAATCGATATTCGAACCCTGGTAGAGCTTGAGCAGGTACGACGCGTCGCTCGTGTTCTCCACCTTCCGGCCGTTAACCGCGAAGATCTGATCGCCGTCGCGAAGGTCCGCCTGCGCCGCCGGGCTGTTCGGGATCACCGAGCTGATGCCGGCGCCCGCGATCGACACACGGTGTGGAATCATGAGGCTGACCGTGAACAGGAAGATGGCGAGCGCGAGGTTCATGACGACGCCCGCGCCGATGATGACGGTGCGCTTCCACTTCACCTGTGCGGCGAGGCTGCGCGGGTCGGTCGGATCCTCCTCGCCGAGCATGCGGACGAAGGCGCCGAACGGGATGGCGTTGATCGTGTAATCCGTCTCGCGCCATGTGAATCCCGCGATCCGTGGCGGAAGGCCGATGCCGGCCTCCAGCACCTTGACGCCGAAGAGCTTCGCCGTGATGTAGTGCCCCGCCTCGTGGACGACGAGCAGCAACAGCAGGATGCCAATGAACGGCAGGATGGAATGCGTCAGTACGTCGGGGCTCATGGCTAAAGAACTGCTCCGGTCATCTGCGGCGTCCCGGGGCGGAAGCCGGCGTCAGGGCCGTGCGCGGCGAATTCGCGTGCCCAGGCATCCGCTGCGAGGACGTCATCGAGATCAGGATCGGCTTTCGGGCTGTGGGCCGAGAGTGTGGCATCGACCACCTTCGCCATGTCTGTGAAGCTGATGGCGCCGCCCACGAACTGGTCGATCGCCACTTCGTCGGCCGCGGCGAGCACCGCCGGGCAGGTGCCGCCTTTGCCGCCAGCCTCCAGCGCGAGCCGCAGGCTCGGGTAGCGCGAGAAGTCCGGCGCCTCGAAGTTCAGTGCTTTCGAGCGGGCCAGGTTGAGGCGCGGGACGGCGTCGCATGCGAGGCGCTCCGGGTATGAGAGCGCGCACTGGATCGGCAGGCGCATGTCGGGCTCGCCCAGCTGCGCCTTCACGCTGCCGTCGGCAAACTCGACCAGCGAGTGGACGACGCTCTCGCGATGCATCAGCACCTCGATGCGTGACATCGGGACGTCGAACAGCCAGCGCGCCTCGATAGCCTCGAAACCCTTGTTCATCAGCGTCGCGGAATCGATCGTGATCTTTCGGCCCATGTCCCAGGTCGGGTGGCGCAGGGCATCGCGCGCGGTAACGCGCTCGAGCTCGTGCTGAGGCAGGTCGCGGAAGGCGCCGCCTGACGCCGTCAGGATGAGGCGCTCGATCGTCGCGTGATCCTCACCCCAGAGGCACTGCCAGATGGCGCTGTGCTCGCTGTCGACCGGTCGCAGCTCGCCGCCGTGGCGCTCGGCCTCCGCCGTGACGATCTGACCGGCCATGACGAGCACTTCCTTGTTCGCCAGCGCAACCGCCTTGCCGGCACGTAGCGCAGACAGCGTCGGCGCGAGGCCTGCGTTACCTGCTGTGCCCACAAGCACGACATCTACGTCGGGATGTGCAGCCATCTCGTCCATAGGCACCCAGCGCGCGCGGGTGCCCGCCGCCGCCTTGAGCGTCATGTGATGGGAACCGTCCTGGCACCAGATGAAGTCAGGATGGAACTCTCGGGCCTGGTCTTCGAGGAGTGTGCGATTCGACCCGCCGGCGAGGGCCACGACGCGGAAGCGGCCAGGAAGACGGCGGATCACATCGAGCGCCTGGCGGCCGATCGAGCCCGTGGAGCCGAGAATCGCCACGCGCCGGGGAGCTTCGGTCATTGAAAGCAGTATAACGTTGCGCTAACGCGCGTCCGATGCAGCCAACGCATCGCGACTGTTGTGAATCGATGATCAGTACACGACGGTCTGCGTGAAGAAGTACACGGCGGCGAACACGAACAGGATCGAATCGAGCCGATCGAGGAAGCCGCCGTGGCCGGGAATCAGTTCGCTGGCGTCCTTGATGCCCGTTGCGCGCTTGACGGCTGACTCGGCCAGATCGCCGACGGTGGCCACAGGCGGCAGCAGCAGCGCCAGCAGCACGATCTGGCCAACGGGTACGCCCAGGTCCATGACGAAGTTCAGCCCGACCACGACCGCGAACCCGGCGATGTACCCACCGAGGAAGCCCTCCACGGTCTTCTTTGGGCTGATTGCCGGCGCGAGCGGGCGATGGCCGATTGCGCGGCCCACGAAGTACGCGGCAGTGTCGTTTGCGAACGTCGCTGCAAGCGCAATGTAGACCCACTCGCGGCCATCGAGGTCGATGAAGCGCAAGAGCACAATGAAGCTGCCCAGAAAGCCGCAGTACGTGATCGCGGCCATCGTCCAGAGCGTGTCTGCGAGGCGCTGTGGCGGCTCGGCCTGGAGCACCGCGGCGAGGCACGCGAGCGCGAGCCCGCCACCGAGCCACGCGAGCCAGATGACGCCACCGGCATAGGCGCCGACGGCGATACCTCCAACCATGACAGCCGTGAGCACCGACACCGGGCTGAGCCACTCGTGCTGGATGTGCTGGAACTCGAGCGCGGCGACCGCGAGTATGGCCGCCGCGGCGGCCGTATAGACGGCGCCACCGAGATAGACGATGAGGATGAGGAGTGGGATGCCGACCGCGGCGCTGAGGAGCCGCTGCGCTAGCAACGGGGCATCACGTGTGTGACTTCGCGCCGTTGGTCGAGGGGACCGCGCCGTAGCGGCGCTCGCGGTGCGTGTAGGCGTCGAGCGCGCGATCGATCTCGTCCTCATTGAAGTCCGGCCAGAGCGTCGGCGTGGCGTAGAACTCAGCGTAGGCGGACTGCCAGAGTAGGAAGTTCGAGAGCCGCATCTCACCTGCCGTGCGGATCACGAGATCGGGGTCGCCGATCTCGGACGTGTACAGGAACGACGCAAAGAGCGCCTCATCGATCTGATCCGCCGGGACGCGCGCAGCGACGATGCGCCGTACAGCTTCGAGGATCTCGGCGCGGCCGCCGTAGTTGAAGGCCAGCGCCACCGTCATACGGTCGTTGTCCTTCGTGAGGGCGATCGCCTCTTCCACCTTCCGCCGCACCTCGGGCGCGAGCGGCTCCAGCGATCCGATGTGGACCAGTCGGACGCCATTGCGGTGAAGCTCGTTGATCTCCCGGTTGATCACCCGCGGGATGAGCCGCATCAGGGCGCTGACCTCGCGGCGCGGGCGGGTCCAGTTCTCGGTCGAGAAGGCGTACAGCGTGAGTACCTCAACGCCGCGCTCGCCAAACGTCTGGATGATGCGGCGGATGTTTTCCGTGCCGGCCCGGTGTCCCTGCTGCCGCGAGAGACCGCGCTGCTCGGCCCAGCGGCCGTTGCCGTCCATGATCACGGCGACGTGTCGAGGGCCCGTCTTTCGGGCGTCGCCGGGGACGAGAGCCCCCAACTCCGCAGTCGCGACGGCGCCGTTCGCGCCATTCGCTCGCTTCGTCCCGGGACGGCGTACCCTCACGATCGTCCCTCAGACCTCCAGGAGGTCTTGCTCCTTCGCCTGGCCGTGCTTGTCAACCTCGGCGATGTACTTGTCAGTGACCTTCTGCAGCCGGTCCTGCGCGCGGCGCTCGTCGTCATCCGAGATCTGCTTGTCATGCTGGGCCTTGCGGAGGTGTTCGAGCGAATCCCGGCGCACGTTGCGGACCGCCACGCGCCCGTCCTCGACCTTCTTGTGCACGACCTTGACCAGCTCCTTGCGCCGGTCCTCCGTGAGTTGCGGAATTACGAGGCGGATGATGTTGCCATCGTTCGTCGGCGTAAGTCCGAGGTCGGACTTCTGGATCGCCTTTTCGATCGTGCCCAGCTGGGTCTTGTCCCACGGCTGGATCGTAATCAGGCGAGGCTCTGGCGAGTTGATCGTGGCCATCTGATTCAGCGGTGTCGGCGTGCCGTAATACTCGACCTTGAGCCCTTCCACGAGCGCGGGTCGCGCTCGGCCGGTGCGGACGGAGTCGAGCTCGCGGTCGAGCGCCGAGACGGCGCTCTGCATGCGGTGTTCCGCGTCGTTCAGCGTCTCATCAATCATCGCGTGGCGCTCCCTCCAACACGCGCGATGCGCTCATGGTACCGCAGCCTTCCGGCCGCTTCGATGCAGGGGGCGCATGTTGCCGTAATCTCATCGCGCGGGCACCGGATCCATGACGGTGTCGAATGCCCCGACCCGCGTGCCGATGTCAGCGCCGCGCGCCGCGCTGAGGATCCCGCCGGGCGTCCACACGTCAAAGACGATGAGCGGGAGGGTATTGTCCATGCACAGGCTGAGCGCCGTACTATCCATAACCTCGAGGCGGCGACTGAGTGCGTCCATGTACGAGAGACGGGAGAACCTGCGAGCATCGTCGTGCTTGCGGGGATCGGCATCGTACACGCCGTCGACGCGGTTCTTGGCAAGCAGCAGGACGTCGGCGCCGATCTCTATCGCGCGCAGGGCGGCGGCCGTGTCCGTAGTCATGTACGGATTGCCGGTGCCGGCCGCGAAGATGACGACCCGCCCTTTCTCCAGGTGGCGCATCGCCCGGCGCCTGATATAAGGCTCGGCGACCTGGGGCACCGGGATCGCCGTCTGCGTACGGACATCGCCGCCGACGTGTTCGATGGCGTCCTGGAGCGCGAGCGCGTTGATGACGGTGGCGAGCATACCGGCGTAGTCGGCGGTCGCGCGGTCCATACCGGTCTCGCTCGCCTGAGCGCCCCGCCAGATGTTGCCACCACCGACGACGACTGCCACGCCGATCCCGAGATCGTTCACGTCCTTGATCTGCGTGGCGATACGGCGAACCGTCTCCGTCTCGATGCCGTAGCTAGCATCGCCCATGAGCGCTTCGCCGCTGACCTTGAGGAGGATGCGCGAGTAGGTGAGCCCGCCCTCGTCCACGGCGCGCCTCCTACTGTCCCAGTTCGTACCGGGTGAAGCGGCGGATGCGGATGTTCTCGCCCGTCTGGGCGATGGCGTCCTTGACCAACTGCTCGATCGTCTTGGAGCCGTCCTTGATGAAGTGCTGCTTCATGAGGACGATCTCTTCCGGCAGGCCCTCGGCTCCGTCAGGGAGCTCCTCTTCGGTGATGGCGAGCGTCGTCGGGATTCCGGCGACCTGCATCGCGACATCGTGCACGAGCTGTTTGAAGGTATCGGTGCGTGCGACGAAGTCCGTCTCGCAGTTGACTTCGACGAGGACGCCGATGCGCCCACCGGCATGGATGTAGGCGTCGCAGATACCCTGCATCGTCTCGCGACCGGCTTTCTTCTCGGCGCTCAAGGCGCCCTTCTCCTTCAGGATCTGCTTAGCCTTCTCGAAATCGCCGCTGCCCTCATCGAGCGCGCGTCTTGCAATCCATGACGCCGGCACCTGTCTCTTCGCGCAGGCGCTTCACATCGTCCGCTGATGCCAACTTCTGAGTCCTCTCTGAATCCGGTTACGCGCCTTCGGCGGGCGCGGGTGCGGGTGTCTCCTCCTCGACGGCGGGCTGCGGGCCGGGGTCATCGGGCGACGCCGAGAACGTGCCGGCGGCGGCAAGCGACTCAACGTCGAGGCCCTCCGTGTCGTCGGCTTCGGAGGCGTAGCCCTGCAGGTTCGAGCCCTCGATGATCGCGTCGGCGATCTTGCTTGAGATGAGCTTGACCGCCCGGATGGCGTCGTCGTTCGACGGGATGGGGAAGTCGATCTCGTCCGGATTACAGTTCGTGTCGCACATCGCGATGATCGGGATGCCCATGCGGATTCCCTCGGTGACGGGGATACGCTCCATCGGCGGGTCAATGATGAACAACGCGCCAGGCAGGCGCTTCATAGTCTTGATGCCGCCGAAGTAGCGGTTCATGCGCTCAATCTCTTCGAACAGCTTGCCCGCTTCCTTCTTGAGCAGCAGCCCGAACTCACCGCGATCGCGGCGGTCTTCGAGCCGGACGAGGTGGTCGATGCGGCCTTCGATGGTCTGGAAGTTCGTCAGCGTGCCGCCAAGCCATCGGGTGGTGACGTACGGCTGCCCCGCCCGCGTTGCCTCGGTCTCTATCGACTCCTGCGCCTGTTTCTTGGTGCCCACGAACAGCACCGTCTGGCCGCGTGAGGCCACGGACCGCACGAAGCTCATCGCCTCGCGTAGGAGCGGGACGGTCTGCTCGAGGTCGATGATGTGGATCCCGTTGCGCTCGGTGTAGATGTACTGCTTCATGCGCGGGTCCCAACGGCGAGTCTGGTGGCCGAAGTGGACGCCGGCTTCGAGAAGCGCCTTCATGGAGACAGGCGGTGGGGGCGCGGCAGTGGTCATGGGCGTCAATCCTTCCGGACATAAATTTGAGGCCGCGTGGCCCCAGGTCCGGTCTCACGTGTCCTGAACGGAACCCAGTATAACAGCGCTCCTGGCGGGCGGCCAAGCCGGGGCGTGTTTTGCGTGAGGGCGCTCTGTAAGCTGCGGACATGGCCCTGATCCGCTGGCGAAAGCAGGAACTGCGCGAACGCTTCTACGCGCCGGTGTTCCGCGGCATGTACGATCGGTTCTCGGACGTGATCCATCAGTTCGTGCGGCGCGGCGATGTGATGCTCGACGCCGGCTGCGGCTCCGGGCGCGTTTTCCAGTACCACTTCGATGACGCGCAGCGGCCCCGCCTCATCTGCGGCGTCGACGTGACAGCGGAGCCGCGCTCCAACGGCAACATCGATGCGGCGGCCCGCGCCGATCTCGGGTCGTTGCCGTTTCGTGATGCGACGTTCGACATCGCGATCTCCAGCCATGTCGCCGAGCACCTGACGCAGCCCGAGCGCGTCTTTGGCGAGCTGGCGAGGGTGCTCAAGCCGGGCGGCCGGCTGCTGGTGCTGACGCCGAACCGCTGGCATTACGTGACCGTCAGTTCTGCGCTGATGCCGCACTCGTTCCACCTGCGCTACAACCGCTGGCGCGGCGTCGACGCGCACGACATCTTTCCGACCGTGTACCGCGCGAACACGGCGTCGCGTCTGCGCCGCCTCTATGAGGACGCAGGGTTGCGGATCGAGGACCTGCAACAGTTCGAGACCGAGCCCGAATACCTGGCGTTCAGCACACCGACGTACGCGCTGGGCGTTGGGTTCGAGAGGATGGTCAACCGATTCGAGCCGCTCAGGCATCTGCGCGTCAACTTGCTCGCAGTTGGGCGCAAGCCCTAGCCCCGCGCGGGGAGTATCGAGGCGCGGTCGCTCGTCTGCCAGTCGTCGAGCTGGCGCGGCTCTCCGATCCACGGCGGCAGGTCCATCACGAAGAAGACCGCGAGCGCGGCAACGTAAGGCTCGTACATCGCGCGGAGAGTGTCGAGTCGCTCGCGGGCGGTTGGATCCTCGAGAGCATCGAGGCCGCACGTCTCGAGCAGCGGACTGATGCGCGCGATGTCGCCTTCGGCGAGCCGTGCGGGATCGGAATCGCCGAGTTCGCGTCCGAAGGTCTGTGCCAGGTCGACCGCCGCGTGACGCGACATGGCGAAGGCCAGCTCCGCCGGGCGGTAGAGCCGGCGGTCGCGCTCGCAGGCGAGGATCAGCGCCGAGAAGTCGAGCACCGCCGTGAGGGCGGCGATCCACGACTGATGGTCGTGCTGCGAGCGAAAGTAAGCGACGACCGGATACGACAAATGGCTCTCGAGCACGTCGGCGGACCAGCGCTCGAAATCCATCAGCAGCCGCTCGATCTCGCCGGCATCGCCTGATTCTGCGTAACGGCGCAGCATCTCGCCCGCCGAAGGCGGCGAACCGGCGCGCGCATCGAGCAACGAGATGTTCAGCTCGCGCCGCGAGAACGACTGGTACAGCACCGGCAGGTAGCCGATCACGAGCGCGAGGAATCCGAAGCCGATCGCCGCCTCGATCACGGTCACGGCACGTGCGGGGCCCGAAGTCGGCGTGACGTCGCCGATGCCGAGGGTGACGAAGGTGGTGCCACTCATGTAGAGCGCGGTGCCGAAGTTGGCCGTGTGGCCATCGACCACGAGGCGATGCCCGAGCGATTGGTACAGAAGCGCGAAGCCGAAGATGAGCGCCGCCGCCCAGAACATGAAGAGGGTGAGGATCGAGAGCGGGCCGAAGATGGCGAGTAAAGAGTCACGGCCGCGAGCCGGAGAGAGGCGCATAGCCGTCGCCCGCCACGGGTACCACATTGCGCGGAAGAAGAAGCGCGCGAGGCGAAAGCGGCGCCCGACCCTGCGCGGCAGCACCATCGTCTCGAAGGCGTCCCACAGCACGATGGCGATGATCGCGACACCGAGCGGCGCGAGGAGCATCATGCGTTGTTGCGTTGAGCGGTAGCGTCCATCGCGGGAATTGTAGCCGCGGCCGCCGCACGCGCCTTCTACCCGGCGGCTCGACGGCATCCGCTAAGATGGAACGCCATGCTGACCAAGCGCGTCATCCCGTGCTTCGACGTGGACAACGGCCGCGTCGTAAAAGGCATCTCGTTCGTCGAGTTGCGGGACGCCGGCGACCCCGTCGAGCTGGCGCAGCTGTACGACCGTGAGGGTGCGGACGAACTCGTATTCCTCGATATCACGGCATCGAGCGACGATCGGACGACGGTGTACGACATGGTGTCGCGCGTAGCTGAAGAGGTGTTCATCCCGTTCACCGTCGGTGGCGGTGTCCGCAGCGACCTCGACGTGCGCGTACTGCTCGAGCTGGGCGCCGACAAGGTGTCGCTGAATAGCGCGGCGGTCGCTGACCCGGACCTGGTGGCGCGCTGTTCGGAGCGATTTGGCGCGCAGTGCATCGTCGTCGCAATCGATGCGCGAGCGCGCGGCGAAGGAGCGTGGGAGGTGTACACGCACGGCGGCCGCCGCTCCACCGGCCTGGACGCGTTGGAGTGGGCGAGGCGCGCCGTCGAGGCCGGGGCAGGGGAGCTGTTGGTCACCAGCATGGATACGGACGGACACAAGGACGGTTACGATATCCCGCTCACCCGCGCAATTAGCGAGGCGGTCGAAGTGCCCGTCGTCGCCAGCGGCGGTTGCGGCAACCCGCAACACATGGTGGACGCCGTGAAGATGGGCAAGGCCGACGCCGTGCTGGCGGCGAGCATCTTCCACTTCGGCGAATACTCGATCGGCGAGACGAAACGCTACATGGCCGCGCATGGCCTGCCCATGCGCCATACCTAGGGCGTCTTGCCCATCATAAAGCCGTTTCACTGTGCCCGGACGCTGAAGCGCTGACGAAAGGCGGTTGCGCATGCTGAACTACAACCCGCAGGGCCTCATCCCCGCGATCATCCAGGACGACGAGACGGACGCGGTGCTGATGCTCGGCTACATGAACCCAGAGACGCTGCGGATGACGCGCGACACCGGCCAGGTAGTGTTCTGGAGCCGGAGCCGGCAGGAGGTCTGGCACAAAGGTGCGACGAGCGGCGACTTGCTGGAAGTGCGCTCGATCAAGGCCGATTGCGAGGACAATTCGCTCCTCGTGCGTGTGAAGATGCTGGGCGAGGGCGTGTGCCACACGGGCGCGCGGTCGTGCTTCTTCAAAGACGTGGAAGAGCTGGAAGCAGCGCCCGCCTAGCTCAGCGGCTCCTCCGCCGCGACGCGCGATACCGGCGCCGTGCCTGACGATGCCTCGAGCGCCATCACGTGCTCGAGCGCCGCGATAGCGACCTCGATCTGGGCATCGTCGGGATCGCGCGTCGTAAGCCTTTGGAGCCAGAGGTTCGGCGCGTAGATCAGCGCGAAGACGCCGCGCTCGCCGAACTTCTGACCCAGGCGCAGCACCTCGTACGAGAGCGCGGCGATTACCGGGATCAGGACGACGCGTTCGATGAGGCGGATCCAGATCGGCGGCGTCCCCAGCAGCACGAAGACCACGAGTGAGATCACCATCACGGTGAGCAGGAACGCCGTGCCGCAGCGCGGGTGCGCGTTCGGGTACTCGCGCACCGCATCGGGCGTGAGCGTGCGTCCGTGCTCATAGGCGTGGATCGCGCGGTGCTCGGCCCCGTGGTAGGCGAAGACTCGCTGGATGTCCGGAATGCGGCCGATGAGCCAGATGTAGCCCACAAGCATCGCCAGCCGGATCAGGCCTTCGACGAACACCTCCAGGTACTCGTTGCCGATCAGATCCGAAAGCCACCCCGTAAGCAGCACGGGGCCCATGAAGAAGATGACGGCGACGAACAGGAGCGTGAACGCCAGCGAGATCGCCAGCTGTGACTTGCTGACCTCCTCGGCATCACGGCCCGTCGCCACCTGCGAAGACCAGGTGAGCGCCCGCACACCCAGCGCCAGCGTCTCGTACAGCACGACAGCGCCACGGACGACGGGAATGCGGCGCACGCGGCCGGTGTAGACGCCGGTCAGTGTCTCGGCGCGCTCGACGATGGCGCCATCGGGGCCGCGCACCGCGACGGCCATGTGGCGTGGCCCCCGGATCATCACGCCCTCTACCACGGCCTGTCCGCCGTAATACAGGTTCTGGCTGCCGCCGGATTGCGCCATCTACAGCTCCTGCCGCTCGAACAGCGCGACGGCGGCTACGAACACCCCGGCCGCCAGCACGATGGACGCGAGTGGAATCGTGTATGTCGGTGACGACGCCTCCTCGGCTGCGGCGGACAGCGCCGCAATCGGGAGGTATGACGGCAACACCCGGAACGTCCAGCGCAGCGAGGTGATCGCCGGAACGAGCGTCGGCAGGAACCAGAACGCGAGCGACGTCAGCGCGATCGGCGTCACGGTGCGAAGCGGCACGCCGATGGCGATGGTGAAGAACGAGAGGAAGGCCATTTCAACGCAGAGTATGAGCGTGGCTGAGATCAGCGCGGCGAGCGGCACGTCCTGGAAGAGCGCGAACATCAACACGCCAAAGATCAGCGTCGGGACGGCGACGACCGTCAGGATGGACGTGAGCGTGTGCGCAACGGCCTTCGACATGAGGTACGAGAGCCGCGACACGGGCTTTGTAACGATCCAGGCGGTGATGCCGGTCGAGCGCTCGGACGAAACGGCATCGACGGTGGAGGCGATCACCATCAGCGCACCGAGAAACCCGACCAGGCTCGTCCAGCCAAGGAGCATGCCGCGCATGTTCCCGTAGCGGATGACGTGGCGCGCGCCATCGCCAAAGTGCTCGATGCGGAAGTATCCGATCACCGGTACGAGCGCCACGGCGAACGTCATGATGCAGAGGAAGATGACGATACGCTTGGACCTCGCGGCCTCAAGTAGCTCGCGGCGCAGGAGGACGGCGAAGCCGGGCAGCGCCAGCGGGCTTTGGCGAGCCGGGTCAGAGCGTGTCATCAGCCACCGATTCCATGAAGATGTCCTCGAGACGCGATCGCGCCGGTTCACAGCCGATGAGTACGTAGCCGCCGTCGACGACGGCGCGTGGGATCGCCCGCTTGGCGGCTCCCGCATCGTTCACGTCGACGAGCAACGACAGCCGGCCGTCCGATGCGCCGTCCGGCTCCGCGCCGGTGACGCACGCCACCGCGCGGAGCGTCGTCTCGATGTCCGTGGCGGGAGCCTCCACGGTGAGGCGAAAGCGGTGCTCCGCGGCGGACGTGAGCGTGCGCATTGAGCCTTCGCGGACGACGCGGCCCTGTTTCATGATGGCGATGTGGTCCGCGACGCGCTCGACGTCATCGAGGATGTGCGTGGAGTAGAAGACGGAGATGCCGCGTTCGCGTAGCGTGCGCAGGATATCCAGTACGTCTCGGCGGCCAATCGGATCCAGCGACGACGATGGCTCGTCGAGCATGACGAGGCGGGGATCGCCCATCAGCGCCTGAGCGATGCCGAGGCGCTGGCGCATGCCGGCGGAGTAGCCGCCGCACGCGCGGTCGGCGGCGGCTTCGAGGTCCACGAGGCTCAGGGCATCGGCGGCGCGCTCGGTGACGGGCCGTTCGGCGGACGGGTAGAGGCGACCGACGAACTCGAGGACCTCGCGACCGGACATCCAGCGCGGATACGATGGGTCCTGTGCCAGGTAGCCGACGGCGGAGCGTGATTCGGCGCGGTACTGCTCGACGGGCACGCCGCGTATCCAACATCGTCCGGACGTCGGCAGCGCGAGGCCGAGGAGCGTCTTGATGGTAGTCGTCTTGCCGGCGCCGTTCGGGCCCAGGAAACCGAAGATGCTCCCGGAGGGCATCGTGAGATCGACGCCATCGAGCGCTCGGACGGCGCCGTAGGACTTCGTCAGCGCCTCGCAGCGGATGGCAGGCGGTTCCACAACATCAGCATGTTCGGCACGCCCGAGGCCGTCAAGCAGTGAATACGGTTTCTCCGCCGACGACGGTCGCCGCGACGCGCGCAATCCAAGGTATCCATGGGATCGTCGAGCGCGAACAGATCTCGCGTCAACACCACGAAGTCCGCGTGGTATCCCGGCGCGATGCGGCCGAGCGCTTGGGTCTCGCCGGTCGCGCGGGCGCAGCCGGCCGTGTAGGCCACGAGGGCGGCGTCGAGCGCTATACGCTCGTCGGGATACCAGCCCGCGGCGGGCTCTCCGGCGGCGTTACGGCGCGCGACGGCGGCATGAATGCCCGCGATGGGATCCATTGACTCGACCGGCGTGTCGGAGCCGAAGGCGAGATTCGCACCGGACGCCAGCAACGATGCGAAGACGTACGCGCCGGCCCCGCGTGCACCCCACGAGCGATCGACCTTCGCCATGTCTTGCGTCGCATGGATCGGCTGCGCCGACGCGGTCACTCCCAAGGCACCGAATCTCACGATGTCGTCGTGTCGGAGCAACTGCGCGTGCTCGATACGCCTGGGTAGATGGGGCGCAACGCCACGCAGCGCCTCGAGCAGGTCGAGCACCTCGTGATTCGCCCGGTCACCGATCGCGTGGATCGCCGGCGCGAGGCCGTGCTCGAGACTGCGTGCTACCTGCGCGCGCAGCTCATCGATCGGCTGGAGCGGAAAGCCGGCGTCGTTTGTGCCCTCATACGGCGCCTGCATCCAGGCCGTAAGCGAGCCGAGCGCGCCGTCGGCGAAGAACTTCACCCCACCGCAGCGCAGCATCTCGTCGCCGTCGCCCGTCGTGAGGTTGCGGTCGACCCATTCGTCGATCCGGGTCGCCGACAGGAACGTGCGCACACGCAGACGCAGGTCTCCGGCGTCATTGAGCGCGTACAGCGCCTGCAGTTCCCCGCGCCCGACATCCATCGCGTGCGCGCCGGTGAGGCCCAGCCGGTGTGCCTGCGTTACCGCGTCACGCATCGCATCGATGCGGTCACTCTGAGTCAGTGCCGGGATGGCATCGGCGATCAGGCGCATGGCGGCGTCGCGGAGCACGCCCGTGGGCTCGCCGTCTGCGTCGAGGTCGATAGCTCCGCCTGTGGGCGCGCGCGTCGCCGCGGTCACGTTCGCGATACGCAGGGCGGCGCTGTTCGCCCAGGCGCAGTGGCCGGACGTGTGCACGAGATACACCGGACGTTCCGGTACGAGCGCATCCAGGTCTCGCCGGTGCGGGAAGGCCGCGCCGGACCAATCGTTCTGGTCCCAGCCGGCGCCGCGGATCCATTCGCCCTCTGCGGTCGATGCGGCGCGGGTAGCGACGCGGCTCGCGGCATCGATGGCGCTCGCCGTGCGCTTGAGGTCGACGGAGCGCATCGCGGCTCCGGTGCCGAGCAGGTGAGCGTGTCCGTCGGTCAGGCCGGGGACGACGAGCCGTCCATGGGCGTCGAGCGTCTCGACGTTATGCGGCGCCTCGATACCGCCTGCGGCGCCGACCTGGTCGAAGCGCCCGTGACGGATGAGCGCTGCGGTGGCCCAGGGCGCGGCGGGATCGCCGGTCCAGATGCGGGCGTTGTGGAGCAGGAGATCCGCCACGGGCGGATTGTGGCCTGTACCGGCCCGTCTGTCGAGGCGAAGGCGGCCGACGCAAAGAGAGCGCCGAAAAGGCGCTCTCAGAAATCGGACCCCGAAGAAACGCTTACTTCTTGCCCGCCTTCTCCTTCGCGGCTACCGACTTCTCCATGCGCTTCGTGAAGCGCTCGACGCGGCCCGCAGTGTCGACGATGCGCTGCTGACCTGTGAAGAACGGGTGGCAGTTACTGCAAATCTCGACGTGGACGTCGGGCTGAGTCGAGCGCGTCTGCCAGCTATTGCCGCAAGCGCAGTGCACGGTTGCTTCGGTGTAATCGGGGTGGATCTTGGCTTTCATGTGATGATGTCCAGTGTGCTGTGATCTCTCAGGCAGACGCTTCTGCGGCGACCGGGTAGACGCTCACTTTCTTGCGCCGGTTCTTGGCGTAGGGCTCGAACTTTACGGTGCCATCCATGAGGGCGAAGAGCGTGTGATCACGTCCGACGCCGACGTTGCGTCCCGCGTGCACCCTTGTGCCACGCTGGCGGATGATGATTGTGCCGGCTGCGACGATCTGGCCGTCCGAACGCTTGACCCCGAGGCGCTGCGAGTTGCTGTCGCGCCCGTTTCGAGAGCTGCCCACGCCCTTCTTGTGTGCCATGGCTTATTCCGCCTCTCCGGCTGGTTCCGTCTCGGCGTCCGCGACCTCCGGTTCGGCGACCGGTTCTTCGGCCGCCGCGGAAGCGGCCGCTGTAGCCTCTGCCGCTTCCGGATCGGCAGTTGCCTTCGCGCGGCCGCGGCGACGCGCCTTCGGTGCGGGCGCCTCCTCCTCGACGGCGGGCGCCTCGGCGACGGCCTTTGGCTTCGGCTCCTGCCCCGCGGCCAGGATGTCGTCGATCACGATGCGGGTGAATTGCTGTCGGTGCCCGGTCTTCTTGCGAGACCGCGTCTTGGCCTTGTAGCGGAAGACGACGATCTTTGCGGCACGGCCTTGCTCGGCGATCGTGCCGAGCACGCGCGCGCCTGCGACCGTCGGCGAGCCGACGGTGATGGCGTCGCCTTCGGCCATCAACAGCACATCGCCCAGCTCGATGGCGTCGCCTGGCTCGCCCGGCAGGCGGTCAACCTTGAGCGATCCGCCCTCGTGGACGCGATATTGCTTGCCCCCGCTGCGGACGACGGCGTACACGGCTGCCTCCAGACAAAGGAAGACCTGCCGCTGTGGCAGGCGCGATCGATTCTAGCCGCCGGGCAGAAAGAGTGTCAAACGGCGGTGAACCAGGTCCGGCCGCGCGGGCAGCCCTCAAGCGCCCTTAAGGGTGGCCGACAATCCCCCTAGGCAGGTGCCCTGATTAAAGGGCCTACGCTGTGGGGGGAGGCCGAGACGATGACCGCGCTGCGGCGTATGATCCGCAAACTTCGGGACGAGCATGGGATCACGGGCCTCGAGACCGCCATCATCCTCATCGCATTCGTCGTGGTTGCGGCGGTGTTCGCGTTCGTCGTCCTGAGCACCGGGCTCTTCAGTTCGGAGCGCGGCAAGGAGGCGGTCTACGCGGGCCTGGCCAAGACGCGCGGCACGATGGAGCTGTCGAGCAGCGTGGTTGCGAATTCGAACGGCACGAACGTGACCACGGTCGAATTCGACATAACGCTGGCTGCAGGTGGCGACTCGGTGAACCTCGACCCGACGGCGACGACGAACCGCACGGTCATCAGCTACATCGACGCGACCACCGTGGTGAACGACATTCCGTACACGGCGACCGTGATCACCGGTAACGCGAACACGCTGCTCGAAGGTGGAGAGCTGATCCGTATCACCATCGACCTCGCCGGGGCTGGCGCCAACATCCCCGTGAACACGATGTTCACGCTTGAGATCAAGCCGCCTACGGGCTCGTACATGGTGCTGCAGCGGACGACGCCGGCGGCCTTGGTGGCGGTGAACAACCTGAACTAGTTGATCCGGCCTTTCGGAACGGGCCATAGAGTTGCTGGAAGGGGCGGGACCGCTCAACCGCCCCTTCTTGCTGCTCATCGCGGCCGGCGCATCTCCTCGGCCTCCCAGCGCTCATACAGCTCCCTGACGCGCGCCTGCTGCGCAGCGAGGAGCTTTGAGGCGCGCTGGCCTTCTCGGAGGTCTCCGCGCGAGAACGCGTCGGCGACGCGTTGCTCAAGGCGGGAGGCCTCGCGCTCAGCCTCCTCGATGCGAGCGGCGTAGGCGTCTGAGTGGCCGCGGCGTGTCGGCGCCGCCGGCGCCGCGGGGCGACGCTCGCGCGACGAGCGCCGCGTCCCGACCCGCGCCGTCTCGATGCGGGTCTCGGGACGCCGCGAGGCCCAGTACTCGGAGAAGTTGCCATCGAACGAGACGAGCTTGCGGTCACGCAGCTCGATGATGCGGCCGGCGATCTTGTCCAGGAAGTACCGGTCGTGCGAGACCGCGACGATCGTGCCCTTGTAATCCGCTAGGGCGTCCTCGATCGCCTCGCATGCAGGGATGTCGAGGTGGTTCGTGGGCTCGTCCAGGATCAGAAGGTCGGGCTGGGTCACCACGAGCTTCGCGAGCTGCAGCCGGTTTCGCTCGCCGCCCGACAGGTCGCCGACGAGCTTGCTGAAGTCATCCGGCCGAAACAGGAACTGGAGCAGGATCCCGAACGCGCGGTCGCGGCTGATCTCGGCCGTGGCCATCAGCTCGGCAAGTACCGTGCGGTCGTTGTCGAGCACGTCCTGCTCCTGCGCGCAGTAGCCGATCGTGAGGCTCGGCCCGATGCGGAGGTGCGGGTGGTCCCACGCGCCCTCGGCGATGATGTCGCGCAGGAGCGTCGTCTTGCCGCAGCCGTTAGGGCCGATGAGCGCCACGCGCTCGCCGCAGCGGACCTCGACGTCGGCGTTCTCGAGCAGCACCAGGTCGCCGAACGCCTTGTTGTAGCCCCGCGCCTGGAGCGCGATGTCCGCCTGGCTGCCGGCCGAGGTGAACGCCAGGCGGATTCCCGACGCCTCGGCCTGGGGTTTCTCGACCGCATGCTCTCGCTCGTGCTCGAGCTGGGAGCGGCGGGCGCGCAGGCGCTTTCCCCAGGCTGAATCGCCGGACACTCGCGCCCGCTCCTCGAAACGGCGCACCACTTCTTCCAGTTGCGCCAGGCGCCGCTGGTTGACGACGTAGTCAGCGCGCTGGTTCAGCTTCTCGCGCAGGCGCTGGCCGCGGTACGTGGAGTAGTTGCCGCTGTACGTGCTGACGCGTCCCGCGTCCAGCTCGAAGATCGTCGTAGCCACGCGGTCGAGCAGGTAGCGGTTGTGCGACACGAGCAGCACCGCGCCGCGGAACTTCGCAAGGAACGATTCCAGCCAGGCGATCCCGGCGAAGTCGAGGTGGTTTCCTGGCTCGTCAAGCAGGAGCAGGTCAGGCTCACGCACCAGCGCCGCCGCGAGCGACATGACGTTCTTCTCGCCGCCGGAGAGCGCCGACACCGGCTGCTCTTCGCGGCCCGCCAGCCCCAGCGCATCGAGAATGGCGCGAGCGCGCGGCTCGAAGGCATCTCCTCCAGCGGCATCAAACGCGGCGCGGGCTACCTCGTAGGCATCGGCAGCCGCAACGGCGTCGTCCCGCGACGCGCTCGCGAGCGCCTCTTCCGCCGCGGCCACCGTGGCGCGTGCGGCGAGCTGGTGCTCGAGGACGTGCTCGAGGACGGTCGCGCCGTCGTCGGCCTCGACCTTCTGTGGCACGTAACCGATTCGTAGACCCGCCTGCCGCGTGATCGCGCCCGACGTCGGCGGCTCTTCGCCCGTCAGGAGGCGGAGGATAGTCGTCTTGCCGGCGCCGTTCGGGCCGATGAGCCCGATCTTTTGGCCGGACGTGATCTGGAACGTGGCGCCGCTCAGGATCTCGCGATGCCCGAAGTCCTTCGTGACGTCCTGGAATCGAATGCGCTCCATGTGTTCTTGCTTCCTCTTCACCGCCGAAGCGGCGTCATCGTATCGAACTGTCGCCGCCTTCTTCGTGGCACACGAAGAAGGGCTCCCTTGCGTGGGAGCCCTTCTGGCATCGGCGCCTTCGTGACGGCTAGGTGAGCGTCTTCGGCTCGAATCCGTCGTCCAGGACGATGTTCGATTGGCTGTTCCACGCGAGGCCTGGTGGGCCCAGCTTGGGCTGCGGGCCTGGTGTCTCCTGCGGCGCCGGCGTCTGGTCGCCGTCCGGTGCCTGCGCCTGGGGCTCTTCGTCTCGCAGCGCTGCCCCCGGGTCTTCCGAGTCGAGGCCGTCGAGCACGCGCTTGAGGTCGTCGCCCTCGATGTTCTCGACGTCGAGCAGGATCTTCACCAGCCGGTCGAGGCGGTCGCGGTTCTCCACCAGCAGAGTCCGCGCCGTCTGGTACGCGTGATCGACCAGGCGGCGGACCTCCTCATCGATCTCCTCGGCGACCTTCTCGCTGTAGTTCCGCTGCTCGCCGATGTCACGGCCCAGGAACACGAGCTCCTGCTTGTTGCCGAACGTCCGCGGGCCGAGGCGCTCGCTCATGCCCCACTGCGTGACCATGTTGCGGGCGATGTTCGTCGCCTTGTTCAGGTCATCCGACGGGCCGGTGGTGGACTCGCCGTTGAGGATCAACTCCTCGGCGCAGAGGCCGCCGAGGCTGGCCGCCAGCATGTCCTTGAACTGCGACTTCGACATCAGGTGGCGGTCCTCTTCGGGCAGCCAGCGTGTGAAGCCGCCGGCCATACCGCGGGAGACGATGCTCACCTTGTACGGCGGGTCTGCGTTCGGCAGCAGGTGACCGACGAGCGCGTGTCCACCCTCGTGGTAGGCGATGATCTCCTTTTCCTTGGGCGTGATGACGCGGCTCTTCCGCTCGGGCCCTGCGATGACGCGGTCGACGGCCTCGTTGAACTCGCCCATGCCGATCTTCTTCTTGTTGCGGCGGGCGGCGAGGATCGCGGCCTCGTTGACCAGGTTGGCCAGGTCTGCGCCGGAGAAGCCGGGCGTCTGTTTCGCCAGAATGTCGAGCTCGACGTCTTTCTCGAACGGCTTCCCCTTCGTGTGGACCTCGAGGATCATCTTCCGGCCCTTGCTGTCGGGGCGGTCGAGGATGACCTGCCGGTCGAACCGGCCAGGCCGCAACAGCGCGGGATCGAGAATGTCGGGGCGGTTGGTCGCAGCGACCACGATGACGTTCGTGTTCGTGTCGAAGCCGTCCATCTCCACCAGGATCTGGTTCAGCGTCTGCTCGCGCTCATCGTGCGAGCCGCCGAGGCCGGCGCCGCGCTGGCGGCCTACCGCATCGATCTCATCCACGAACACGATGCACGGCGAGTTGCGCTTGGCCTGGTCGAAGAGGTCGCGGACGCGGCTCGCGCCGACACCGACGAACATCTCGACAAACTCCGAACCTGCAGATCGAGAAGAAGGGCACGCCGGCCTCGCCCGCGACCGCGCGCGAGAGGAGCGTCTTGCCCGTTCCTGGAGGGCCGACGAGCAGCACCCCACGCGGGATGCGCGCGCCCAGCGACGCGAACTTTTCGGGGTACTTGAGGAATTCGACGACCTCCGCCAGCTCCTCTTTCGCTTCATCGACGCCCGCGACGTCCTGGAACGTCACCGTCGGCTTGTTCCCGGTGAACATGCGGGCGCGGCTCTTGCCGAAGTTCATCGCCTGGCTGTTCGAGCCCTGCGCCTGGCGCATCATGAATATCAGGATCGCTCCGAACACGAGAATCGGCGCGAAGCTGATCAGCAGCCCGATCCAGTTCCCGTATGCGGACGGCTCCTTGTACTTGACGCCGACGCCCTTGTCGCCACCGACGGAGATGCCCTGTTCCGCGAGCGTCGTCTCGAGGTCGGTGTTCTTGCCGATGCGTGATTTGTACTTGGTGTTGTCGTCCCTGAGCATCACGGTCAGGCTTTCGCCGGACGCTTCGATGCTGTCGAGGTTGCCCTGACGCCCGTTGTAGAGGACGTCGCTGAACGTCATGTTCTTGGAGCTATCGCCGCCCCTGAAGAACGATACGACGATCGCGATAACGGCAACGAGGATGAGCAGGTAAATGAAGCTGTTTCGCAGCCAGCGCGAGCTCATGAGTGACTCAACCTTCTTCCCCGGGTGGACCGGGGCACGGTGCGTTCAGAAGTATAACAGAGCCTCGATGCCCCATGACTCGCGCGTCTAGTTATCTAAGTGCCGTGACTTCCGGCCCGGCTGTCAAGATGATCTACGGCCACGAAGCGCCCTTCGATCACCCGTCCCGACGTGAGTATCCCCCGCTGACCATGCGGAGGCACATCGGGCGGAACCCCGATGAATGCCGGCGCGCAGCCGCGCGTCCGCCTGGCCATCGGCCTAGTCTTCGTCCGATGCCAGTTTGCCGGCCTGTGCCCAGTCTTCGCGCTCGACGTCCTGGAAGATGACGATGGTCGCGTCGGGTGTAGTGTGGGCGATGTTTGCGACCGCCTCGGTGATGGCGCGCGCCAGCTCCTGCTTCTGGGCGTGCGTGCGCCCCGAGAACATCTCCACCCGGACAATTGGCATGGTGGACTCCTTCTTCTGTACGTAATGCGATGCCTTCGTTGCGGCGCATGGTATCGATGGGGATGGTGCCGTCACAGAGGCTTTACACGCGCGATGGCGCGGTGCTAGCATCGCGGCGATGGGCCTCTTTCAGGCCGTACCCACTCTTAACGCAGAGATCTCCGCGTGGAAGCGCGGTTACCGCCACGTCGCCGGTGTCGACGAGGCCGGGTGCGGCCCCCTCGCCGGTCCCGTCGTCGCCGGCGCCGTCGTGCTGGAGCCCGGCTCACCGCGCGTCTGGTGGTCCGACCTGCGCGACAGCAAGATGCTCGACGCCGAGCAGCGCGAGCGCCTCTCGGCGCTGATCCGCGACGACTGCGCCTACGGAGTCGGCGTGGCGACGCACGAGTTCATCGATGAGTTCGGGCTCACCGCCGCGCGCAAGCACGCGATGCGCCAGGCCATCGAAGCGCTGCCCGTGCCGCCGGACCTCACGCTCATCGACGCCGTGCCCATGAGGGAGTACCGCCATCGCGCGATCATTCACGGTGATGCGCTGTGCGCATCGATCGCCGCCGGTTCGATCGTCGCGAAGGTCGCGCGCGATGCGATGATGGTGGCGTACCACCCGGCGTATCCGCACTACCGCTTCGACGAGAACAAGGGCTATGCCACTCCCGAGCATAAACGTGCGCTCGACGAGCACGGGCCCTGCGAGATCCACCGGCGATTGTTCGCGCCGGTGCGCACGGCGATGCATGCGTTGGGGATGGAGCTTGACCGCGCTCCATCCGCGCACGCGCTCGAACGCGACGGCGATGCGCTGGCAGACGACGCGCTCGAGCTGGCGCTTGCCTGACGAGAGGCAGCATCTCGGCGACTTCGGCGAACGCGTGGCCGCGGCGCATCTCGAGAGTAAGGGCTACCGGATCATCGACCGGAAGTTCCGCGTCGCCGAGGCCGAACTGGATCTCGTCGCCCTCGATCGCGATGAGCTCGTGTTTGTCGAAGTGCGGACGCGGCGCGGCGGCGAAGAGGGGATGGCGGCGCTCTCCGTAAACAAGCGCAAGAGCGCGAAGGTGCTGCTGGCGGCGCAGTGGTACATCGAGGGGCACCCGGAGCTTGAGGACTCGCTGATGCGGGTCGATGTGGTGACGGTGGAGCTCGCGCGAGATGGGACGCTGCGTCGCGTTACGCACTACGAGGATGCTGTGCGAGGCTGAGCGGCACGGCGAGATGCCGCCGGTGCGTTGCTGCCGGTCCCGGGCTGTGATATCTGCTAGCCATGCCGATCTACGAATACCGCTGTGCCGACTGTCGCCGTCGAAGCTCGATCTTTGTCCGTAGCGTCTCAGCGACCGTGCGCCCGCGATGCGAGCACTGCGGCAGCGGGAAGATGTCTCGCCTGATGTCGAAGTTTGCGGTGCATCGAGGCGCCGGCGGCGTCGACGACATGGGCGGGCTGGATGATCTCGATGAGAACGACCCGAAGGCCGTAGCGCGTTGGGCGCGCGAGATGAAGGAAGAGATGGGCGAAGACCTGGGACCGGAGTTCGACGACATGGTGTCCCGCATCGAGGCCGGCGAAGACCCCGAGTCGGTGATGGGCGAGGGCGCGACCGGTGGCGACGACGGTTTCGACGACGACGACGACTTCTGAGACCACAGCGGTTCAGGTAGGCCGGCGCGGCGCCTATACTGAATGCGTGCCGATCTACGAATATGCGTGCAAGTCCTGCGGGCGGACCACCAGCTCCTTCGTGCGGAACACGGCGAAAGAAGTGCCTCCGTCCTGTCAGCACTGCGGCGGTAAGACTGCGCGGGCGCTGTCTCGCTTCGCTTACCACAAGAGCGAGTCGCGGGTGCTCGAGGACTACGGTGCGATGCCGCGCTCGACCGATGAGTATCGCGATCCGCGCCAGATCGGCCGCTGGGTCGAGAAGAAATTCGACGACTATGGCATGGACCTGCCCGATGAGGCGCGGACGATGATCGATGCCGCGCGCGAGGGTGAGCTACCCGACGCCGTGAAGGACCTGTGACCGACATCGCGAGAGCGCTCGACGCGATCATGGAGCGCGTGCGCGAGGACTTCGCCGCGAAGAACGCCGCGCGCGAGCAGGCGCTGCCGCTGTGCCGCGAGTCGATCCGGTTCTCGGCCAACGCCATCCGGGCGGTGCACCGCGATGACTTCGCGACGGCGGAGGAGCTCGTCGGGAAGGCCGGTTCCGCGGTCGGTCGCGCAAAGCAGAGCCTCGCCGGCCACGCCGACATCTACTACGCGGGCTTTGTGCACGATGCGCAGAAGGAGTACGCCGAGGCATCGATCACGCTGGCCCTCATCGGCGGGCGCGAGATGCCCTCACCGCAGAGCCTCGATGTGGAGCAGGCGGCCTACCTCAATGGCATGGGCGAGGCGGTGGGAGAGCTGCGGCGCCACCTGCTCGACACGCTGCGACAGGGCGATGTAGAGCAGTGCGAGGTGTGGCTCCGGGCGATGGACGAGATGTACTCCGTGATGGTCACCGTCGACTACCCCGACGCGATGACCGGCGGGCTGCGCCGGACAACCGACAGCGTGCGCGGCATCCTGGAGAAGACGCGCGGTGACCTCACGCTCTCCGTTCAGCAGCGACGGCTCGAGCAGCGCCTCGAAGAGTTCGGCGACAAGCTGTAGACGACGTCTTCCTGATCCGACCGGACCGTGCTAAACCGGCGCGCCGTGCGACGTCGTGGCGGCGGATAGGCGACCGAGATCCGTGGCCGGCGGCGCATCTTCGACGTACTCACGCACGATCGCGCGCCAGGGACCGCGCGCGCGCAGTGACGCGAGCAGGCCCGACAGCCCGAAGTTGATCCGTGTGAGAAAGACCATCCCCGGCGGCACGTTGCACTGCTGATTGATGCGGCCGCCCTGGCCCGTGGTCTGCGTGTTGCGCCGCACCATCTCTGACGCCAGCTCGGGCGTGAACGTGACTTCGTCCTGCAGGATCGGCGCCCAGTACCAGTGCATGTGGTCGTACAGCTCGTCGGTGGTGAACGGCGCGTTCGGCCGGAGGATGCCGATATCCTCGACGCCCGCGCGCCACGCGTCGCGGTCCTCGTGCAAGAGCGCGCGGATGATCACGCCGAAGCCATCGATCTCCGCGCGTGAGAACTCTGCGACGCACCCGTAATCGACGAACGCGACGGTGCCGTCATCGAGCAGCAGGTAGTTGCCGGGATGCGGGTCGCCGTTGAAGAGACAATGGCGGTAGATGGAGCCGAAGGCGTAGCGGAAGATGATCTCGCCGAGGCGGTCGCGTTCCGCCTGCGGCCACTCGAACGCCGATGAGAACGGCCGCCCAGCGATGTACTCCTGCACGATGACACGCGGCGTAGTCAGCTCATGGTAGACGCGCGGCACGCGGATGAACGCGTGCCCCTCGAATTCGTCGTAGAAACGCTGCTGCGACTTCGCTTCGCGCAGGTAATCCAGCTCGCCGATGATGCCTTCCTTGAGGTCGCGCACGATCGGGCCGGCGTCGAGCCCCGACGAGAAGACGCCGGCCATGCTGATCATCATGCCGGCGTTCGCCAGGTCGTGCTCGATGGCCTCGCGGACGCCCGGGTACTGCACCTTCACCGCGACCTGCGCCCCATCTTGGAGCTGCGCGCGGTGTACCTGCCCGATCGATGCGGCGGCGAAGGGCTCGCGCTCGAACTTCCGGAAGACTCGATGCGGTGGCAGGCCATACTCCCGCTCGAAGACCTCTTCGACGAGGTGGTACGACATCGGCGGCGCGTTGGCCTGCAGCGTCGCGAGCTGCGCCGTCATCTCCTCGGGCAGCACGCCGCTCATGAGCGAGAGCACCTGCCCGAACTTCATCACCGCGCCCTTCATGTCGCCCATCGTGCGCGTGACGTCTTCTGCGGTGCGCATCACGAACTGTTCGCGCTTCGCCTTGCGGCGCTCGCCGAACGACGCGTAGGTGGCGGCCCAGCGCGCTGCGCCACGGCCGGCAAGCAGTGCGGGGCGGAGCGAGCGGGAGATGCGGCTTACGCCCACGGCGCCGCGACGATTCGTGTCGGTCATCGATTCAGCCTAGCAACGCGTCGAAGGGTCACTGACTGGCAGAGCCTTCGACGTCAGGCCCGGCCTCTTCCGGCTCCATCGCCGTCGCCACCTCGTCCTGGAGTCGATCGATGAATTGGAACACGGGCATCGACTTCAGGTCCTCGCCCGCACGCGTGCGCACCGATACGGCCTTGGCCTCCGCTTCGCGGTCGCCGACGACGAGCATGTACGGGATCTTTTGGAGCTGCGCGTCGCGGATCTTGGCGTTCATGCGCTCGCTGCGTGCATCGATCTCGGCGCGGAATCCTGCCGCGCGCAGGTCCGCCAGCACGTCGTGTGCGTAGTCGATGTGGCGGTCGGCGATCGGGATGACGATCGCCTGGACCGGCGCGAGCCACGTCGGAAACGCGCCCGCGTACAGCTCGATGAGGTACGCCATCATGCGTTCCGTGGCGCCGATGACGCCGCGGTGGACGATGACGGGCCGCTGCCGTGAGCCGTCCTCAGCGACATACTCCAGCTCGAACTGGTTCGGGAGGTGGAAGTCGACCTGGATCGTCGAGATCGTCTCCTCGCGCCCGAGCACGTCGCGGATCTGGATATCAAGCTTCGGTCCGTAGAACGCCGCCTCGCCGGGTGCCTCCGTGAACGGCAGGCCCAGCTCGACCATCGCGTCGCGAAGCACCCGCTCGCCCATGTCCCACATCGCGTCGTTCTGGACGTACTTCTCCGTGTCGGCGGGGTCGCGCAGCGACAGACGGTACGAGTACTCGGTGATCTTCAGCGTCGCGTACGCCCGCTCGACCAGCCGCATCACACCGGCGAACTCCGACTTAATCTGATCCGGCGTACAGAAGATATGCGCGTCGTTGAGGTTAATGGCGCGGACGCGGCTGAGCCCGCCGACGACGCCCGACTTCTCGTAGCGATACATGACGCCGAACTCACCGATGCGGATCGGCAGGTCGCGGTAGCTGTGCAGGCTGTTCTGGTAGATGAGGATGTGGTGCGGGCAATTCATCGGTGTCAGCACCAGTTCCTCGTGCTCGAGCTGCATCGGCGGGTACATGCTGTCGCGATAGTGGTCCCAGTGCCCCGAAACCTTGTACAGCTCGACCTTACCGAGGTCCGGGGTGTAGACGTGCTGGTAGCCAGCCATGCGCTCCTGTGCCTGCATGTACTCCTCGAGCAGCCGCCGGATCGTCGCCCCCTTGGGCAGAAGGAGTGGCAGGCCGGATCCGACAAGGTCGCTCGTCATGTAGATGTCCAGCTCGCGGCCCAGCTTGCGGTGATCGCGGCGAGCCGCCTCCTCCATGCGGCGGAGGTAGTCGTCCAGCTCTTCCTGCGTCTCGAACATGACGCCGTAGATGCGCTGGAGCATCGGATTCTTCTCGCTGCCCCGCCAGTACGCGCCGGCGACGTTCACGAGCTTGAACGGCGGTATCTGCGACGTGCGTTCGACATGCGGCCCTTCGCACAGATCGAGAAAGTCACCCTGCCGGTAAAGCGAGACGTTGTCGTCGGCGATCCCCTCGATCAGGTCGACCTTGAACGGCTGCGATGCGAAGTGCGTCAGCGCGTCGGCGCGCGACATCTCACTGTGCTCGAATGCGACGTCGGAAGACATGCGGGCGCGCATCCGCTCTTCGATCTGCGGCAGATCGTCGGGCGTCAGCGGCCGCGGCAACTCGAAGTCGTAGTAGAAGCCGTTGT
Organism: uncultured Chloroflexia bacterium; assembly: GCA_963736015.1. Lineage (GTDB taxonomy): Bacteria > Chloroflexota > Dehalococcoidia > DSTF01 > JACRBR01 > CAVTNG01. The sequence continues at coordinate 124,330 of CAVTNG010000002.1, forward strand.
CGATCGGCGGGCCGATGGCGAACTTCGCCTCGGGGAACATTTGCAGCACCGCTTCCGCCATGATGTGCGCGGCGGAGTGGCGCACGCGGTAGAGCCGGTCTTCCTTCGAGAGCTGATCGAGGGGCATGGCGGGAACCTCCGGAAACCAAACGCGCCTCCGTCCTTCGCAGGGACGGGAGGCGCGCTCCGTGGTTCCACCCTGGTTCCTCGCCCTTAGGCGAGCTCCATTGGGGCCGCTAACGAGGCCAGCCGGCACCGCCTGTGTCTGTGGCTCGTGCGCCACGAACGTCGGAGTGCAGCTCGCGGGTGGTGTTCGCGAAGCATCCGGCGGGCGCTCGCACCAACCGCGCCCTCGCTGTGCCGGCGGGACTTCGCTACTCGTCCCGGTCGTCGCCGATGCCGCAAGGTACACGACGCACGATGAGCGTCACAAGCGGCAGCGTCGTCGCTAGACTGCGATGTTGCATCGCCACGGAGAGATCGCGTGCCTGACATTGCCCGCCCGGCGCACCTGAGTGCTGAGAACGCCGCAACGTTCCAGCTCCAGGGCGTCGTCGATGCGTATCACCTGCGGACGCCATATCCGCCGGGTCTCGGGACGATGCTCGCAGGGCTCATGGCGCCGGCCGCCGGCGCTGTGCTGGAGCTGGGATGCGGGACGGGCGAGATCGCGCGCATGATCGCACGGCACGCGTCGCGCGTAGACGCGATCGACATCTCGGCGCCGATGCTCGAGCGTGCCCGTGCAATGTCAGGCGACGGCTACGCGAACATCCGGTGGATCGAAGGCCGCGCCGAGGACGTCGCGCTGACGCCGCCATATGCGCTCGCGGTTGCGGGCGACGCGCTGCATTGGATGGACTGGGACATCGTGTTGCCGCGTGTCGGCGACTCGCTGGCGCCCGGAGGCGTGCTGGCGATCGTGTCAGCGATCACCGTCGATCCGCCGTGGAAGCCTGCTCTCGAGGAGATCATCCCTCGCTACTCAGCGATGCAGAACTTCGTGCGCTACGACCTGACGCACGAGCTGGTCAACCGGGGGTTGTTCGAGGTCGTCGGCGAGACGTCGGTCGGGCCGGAGCCGTTCGAACGCACGGTCGACGAATACATCGCCGCGCTCCACGCCACCGCGGGCCTCGCGCGCGAGCGCATGGGTGACCGATCGGCGCTCGCGTTCGACTCCGAAGCGCGGTCAGTGGTCGCCCCGTTTGCGGACGGCGGCGGGTTGCGGCTGACGGCTTCAGCGCGGGTCGTGTGGGGCCGACCCGGGCCGCGCGCTGAACGGCCGCGGCGTTAGTCGTCGGCGAGTGGCAGCAGGTAGAACAGCGCGTACGCCGCGATCAATCCGAGGCTGATCCACGGCGAGATGAAGGCGAGCGGGATCGTGACGCCGTAGAGGATCGTGCCCGGTGCGTATCGCCGTGTGCGGCTACGCAGGCGCGCCTGGCTGACGTGCTCGTCGAGCAGGTTCGGATGGCGGACGGCGTAGAGCCAGAAGGCGATGAAAGCGACGGCGATGACCGTGAACGTGACGCAGTACGTGAGCGTCGCTTCCAGGCGATAGTCGTCGCTGCGCATGTACTGGGCGACGACCGCCGTCGGAAACGGAAGAAACCCGATGCACATGAGCAGCACGAGGTTCAGCGCCGAGAGCGTGTGGTCCGTGCCGCTCGATGTCCTTGAACATCTCGTGATGGTTGATCCACATGACGCCGATCGTGATGAAGCTGACGGCGTAACCAAAGTACGAGGGCCAGAGGCGGAGCAGCGCGTCCGTCAGACTTTCGTCGCCAGAGACGTGCGGCACACCGATCTCGAGCACAAGCAGCGTGATGGCGATGGCAAAGACGCCATCGCTGAACGCCTCGAGCCGCGACGTGTCGGAGTGATGCGACAGGTCGTCCGGATCGGCACGCACCGCTATTCCTCGAGCGTGCTTGTGTCGCCTTCCGGCAGTCCCAGCTCGCGCGCCTTCAGCAGCCGGCGCATGATCTTGCCCGAGCGCGTCTTCGGCAGCACGTCGATGAAGTCGATCTCGCGCGGCGCGACGCCGGCGCCGAGCTTGTCGCGCGCGAAGCTGCAGCAGCTCGCGCCGCAGCTCGTCCGAGGGCTCGTAGCCGTCCTTCAGCGTGACGAACGCCTTGACGATCTCCATCGCCACCGGGTCCGGCTTGCCGATGACGCCGGCTTCGGCCACGGCGGGGTGCTCGATCAGCGCGCTCTCGACCTCGAACGGGCCGACGAGGTGGCCGGCCGTGTTGATCACGTCGTCGGAGCGGCCGACGAACCAGAAGTAGCCGTCCTCGTCTTTGCGCGCGCGGTCGCCGGTGATGTACCAGCCGTTGTTGAACTTGGACGTTGTACATCTCCTCGTTGTTCCAGTACGTGCGGAACATCGAGGGCCAGCCCGGGCGCACGGCGAGGTCGCCCTCCTCGCCCGGCGGCATCACGTTGCCCTGCTCGTCGATGACGCCCGGCTCGATGCCGGGCATCGGCTTGCCCATGCTGCCCGGCTTGATCGGCAAGACGGGTAGTTGGCGATCATGATCGAGCCGGTCTCCGTCTGCCACCAGTTGTCATGGAAGGGCAGGCCGATCGACGCTGCTCGGCCCAGACGACGGCCTCGGGGTTCAGCGGCTCGCCGACCGACATCGTGTAGCGCAGGCGACGAGAGGTCGTAGCTGCTTCGGCGATCTCGTCGCCGGCCTTCATCAGCAGGCGGATCGCCGTCGGCGCCGTGTACCAGACCGTCACCTTGTGCTGCTGGATGACGCTCGTACCACTTGCTCGCCGAGAAGCCGCCCTCGTAGATCACCGACGTCACGCCGTTCGTGTGCGGCGCGAACATGCCGTACGACGTGCCGGTGACCCAGCCCGGGTCGGCGGTGCACCAGTAGATGTCGTCGCGCGGTGGAGGTCGAGCACGTACTTGCCCGTGGCGTAGTGGCCCAGCACGGCCTGGTGGACGTGCACCGCGCCCTTCGACTTGCCCGTCGTGCCGGAGGTGTAGTGCATGATCGCCGGATCTTCGAGGCACCGTGCGGCACGATCTCGTACTTGTCCGACGCGCCGTCCATGAGGTCGTTCCACGCAGAGCTCGCCCGGCTGCGAGCTGCGGCTGCTTGCCGTGGTCGACGATGATGACGTGCTTGAGCTCCGGCAGGTCGGGCTTCATCGCCGCGACCTTGGCCCGCTGCTCGGGCTGACGTCACCAGCACCTTCGCGCCGGCATCGGCGCAGGCGGTCCTTGACGGCGTCAGGGCCGAACGCTGAGAACAGCGGCCCCGTCACGCAGCCCGGCCTTCAGCGTGCCGAAGACGGCGGCGTACAGCTCCGGCACGCGGTCGAGGAAGCCGAAGACGCGGTCGCCCTTCTTGATGCCGAGGCTGCGCCAGCGCGTTGGCGAACTGGTTCGACATCCGGCTCAGCGTCGCTCGTAGGTGTAGTTCTCCTGCGCGCCGTCCTTGCCCTCCCAGATCCCGGCAGATCTTCGCGCCCTTGCCGTGCTTCGACGTGGCGGTCGATGGCCTCGTAGGCGATGTTGAGCGCCGCCGCCGGGCAGCCCGTCGAGCTCCTTGATGCACGTCCGGATAACGGAAGCGACGCGCGGGCCTCGTAGTCGTCGAGGTTGGGGCGGACGTTGAACTGGTCCACGGCGGGCTTGGCGATCGTGGCGTAATCCATGGCGGACCTCACTCTGTTGCGACGCGACGGCAGGGTGCCTAATTCAATCTCACGGCTTGGCGGCGGTCAACGGCCACGCGGGGCATCGTTTTGCCGCCGGCGAGATGGATTGGCACACTGTTCGTGAGGAGCAGCCAGGATATGCCACGCAAAGACGAACGCGAGCCCTTCTACCGGATCGATGTGCCCGAAGCGAAGGGCATGGTGGGCGATGCCGACGTCGTCGTCATCGACGTACGCGAGCCCGTTCGAGTTCGAGACGGGGCGCATCCCCGGCGCGACTCTGATCCCGGTCAACAGCGTCTGGAACCGGCGCGAAGAGTTGCCGCCCGACAAGAAGATCGTCTTCGTCTGCGCGGTCGGACAACGGAGCGCGCTCGCTGCCGAGATGGCGGCGGCGGCCGGGCTCCCCGCGGATCACCTGTACACGCTCGATGGCGGAACGGAGGCCTGGCGCAAAGCGGGCGAGCCCGTCGAGACCTAGTGGCCCGGCGCACGCTCCGGATCTCCGATCTTGTCGACCTTCCGCGGCCCGAACCGTGGGCGGACCACGACAACATCCCCTGGAACGAACCGGAATTCAGCGAGCGGATGCTCCGCGAACATCTTTCGCAGGCACACGACTCCGCGAGCAGGCGCACGGAGATCATCGATGCGCACATCGCGTGGATCCACGGACACGCTCTACCGGGGCGGCCGGGACGCGTGCTGGATCTGGGTTGCGGGCCGGGCCTGTACACATCGAGGCTTGCGCGGCTCGGGCATGACTGCGTGGGGATCGACTTCTCGCCCGCGTCGATCGCGTATGCCCGCGAGGAGGCAAGAGTAGATCGATTGACGTGCGAGTACCGCCTGGGCGACGTGCGCACAACCGATTTCGGCGAAGCCTACGACCTCGTCATGATGATCTCGGGAGAACTGAACGTCTTCGGCCCGGATGATGCTCGAGCCGTGCTCACGAAGGCGCGATGCGCCCTGGTCGATGGCGGACTCTTGTTGCTGGAAGCGCACACCTTCCAGGCGGTGCGGCAGATGGCCCGGCGTCCGCGCTCGTGGCAGGCGCTGCCGCAGGGGTTATTCTCCGACAGGCCGCACCTGCCTCTCCAGGAGCAGTGGTGGGACGAGGCGACCCGCACGATGACGCGCCGCTTTCTCATCGTCGATGCAGGGACGGGCTCGGTCGACGCCTTCGGGCAGACGTTGCAGGCGTACGAGGACAACGACTATCGCGCGCTGCTGGGTTCGTGCGGATTCGGCACCGCCGAGACGCACGCTTCGTTGAGCGGTCAGGAAGTCGGAGACGGAGACTTCTGGGTGATGATTGCGGGGTTGAAGTGAAAACGCTCGTCCTGTGGGACATCGACCACACGCTGCTCTACAGCGGCGGAGCGGGCGCGCTTGGGATGAGGCGCGCATTCCGCGATCTCTACGGCGATGGCGAGTCGTTCCGGGCGATCGAGTACTCCGGGCGTACAGACCGGGCGATCTTCCACGATGCCGCTGTCGAGTTCGGTATCGAGTCAGAACGTGCCGTGTCGGACATGCCGCGATTCATCGACACCTACATTCCCCACCTGGAGGCGGCGCTCGGCGAAGTGACCGGCGGCACGCTGAAACCCGGGGTCGAGGACGTGCTCGCGGCGCTGGATCGGCGCGAGGGCGTCGTACAGGCGCTCGGCACGGGGAACTTTCGGCGTGCGGCGGAAGTGAAGCTGCGTCATTTCGGCATCGACGCCTACTTCCCGGGGTGTGTCGGCGGCTTCGGCGAGGATTCGGCTGACCGCCACGAGGTCATCGCGATGGGCATCGCGCGGCTGCGCAATGGCGCCCCGGCCGACCGCATCGTGGTCATCGGCGACACGCCGCACGACGTGAGCGCCGCCAAGGCGTGCGGCGCGTTCGCGCTGGGCGTAGGGACGGGAGAGTTCCCGGCGGACGATCTGCGGGCGTGCGGCGCCGATGCGGCGCTGACGGATTTTTCGGATGCCGGTCAGGCGCTTCGCATCATTTGCGGGGACTAGTCCTTGTCGACGGATTGTAGGCGACGCCCGGTGGTCTCGGGCCGGGCGTCACCTTCATGTGATGGCGATCTGGCGTTACTCGCTCAGCTTCGTGAAGTTGATCGAGCTGTTTGGGTCGTAGATCCCCGTCAGGGCGTCCACTGTCATGTCGGCGTTCACAAAGCGCCCCTGGACTTCGCAGTTATTGCCCGTGCAGCCGCCGCCGCCGAACCCCTCGAGCCAGAAGAGGCTGAAGCCCGTGACGGTGACGTTGCAGCTGCCGTTGCAGAGCGAATTGATAGTTGGGACGATCACGACGCGCAGGCTCGTGTAGCCGCCCGACAGCCAGGGGTTGCACTGCTTGTTGATGACGTATTTGCCGTTCACCGGTCCGGAGAACACCTCGGCAAAGGTGTCGCAGTGTGCGTCGGTGTTCGTCATCCGGTAGTTGACCTCGGCGCGGGTATCGCCGACCTTATTCCCGGGCTCGGTCGGGCAGACGGACCCGGTGCACTGCGGGCTCACCGTCGTGCAACCCGTCACGCCCTGAGCGCAGACGATTGACGTGCTGCCGTTGTGGATCGTGTCGCCGTAGGTGCTCGAGCCGGAGCCGTCGAGCCGCATCGCCCCGAAGTTGCCGTTCGATACGTTGTTCGCGTCGTACTTCACCGTGACGATGTCACCAAACTTTGCGTTCTTCTGCACAGATTCGAGCACCGACCAGGGCATGAGGCCACCCGACGCCGCCTGGCGATGTCTTGATGGCGGCCGCATGTGCGCCGACGGCGCGTGACGGAACGCCGAGCGCCCGGATGAAGACGAACGTGTGCGGGCGGCTGATATCGACCGAGACCTTGGGATTGGGGTTCGATGCGCTTACGGGCGTGATAGTGACCTTGACGTCGCTCCACGGGATGTTGTTGTTGTCGGCCCAGGCGTGGGCGGACGCGGTCGCGGCGCTGGCGTCGGGCAGATCCCGGGCAGCGGCGAGCGCGATGCTGTCGGCGGCGTTCTGAAGGGTCCGCCGATGGTCGGCGTACCCGCCAAGGTCCACCGCCAGGGCAGCCATGCCCATCAGCAGGGGCAAGACGAGCGCGCTGAGGATAAGGACCTGGCCGGACTCACGACGAGAGCGGTGGGCCGCGCGCGACGAAGCGAAGCGACGGGGCGAGGAGTACCGTGCCACAATCCACCTCCATGGATCGGCCGGAGTGACGAAAAGGCCCGCCTCATACCCCTGAAGCGGGCTTCGGCTCCGACGTTGGCCCGGCGGCCCGGCTATCCTCCGCCCCATCTCGGGAGGACCCGTGGCTTTGCGTCCCCGCATTTCGGCGGGTTTGCCTTTTTCGGAGAGTATTCAGATCGCCCGGGTTGGGCGTCTTGCTCTACAAATCGACACTCGTCACCGGATCTGAACATGGTGACGACGAGACTCGCCAGATCGAACGCGCCGTCAAGCGAGGGTGTTGCAGTGGGAAGCGCTCAGACGGGCTCGCCGAGGAGGGGTCCACCCTTGTCCAGCACCTTGCCCTCGAGCGAGATCACGGCGGGGCGCTCCTCACAGTAGCCACCGATCTCACACTTCTCGAACTGGAACGCATTGAAGTCGCGCGAGAAGGTGATTGTCCAGGTGCCGGTGATGATGCTGTCCCGACCGCGCTTCAGCTGGTCTTCAAGAATGGCGACCAGCGCTTCGAATTCCTTGCGGCCCACGGGCTCACCTCCGTCCTGCGCGCGATGCTGCTCCAGTATGGCAAAGGCGGCGGCTATAATCGTGCGGCCGTACTGATCTGACGGTACGGCGGCACGGAACGGCGGAGGCACTGAGCGCTCCCACGCTGCAACTTGGCGTCGATATCGCTGGCGGCAAGCGCTCGCTGTCGCTGGCGAACCCGGTGATGGTGGCGTCGGGGACGTTCAGCTACGGCGTCGAGCAGGCCAGGCTCTTCGACATCCAGCGCCTCGGCGCGATCGTCTCGAAGACGACGACGCTACGGCCCCGTGCCGGCAGCCCCGTCCAGCGCATCGACGAGACGCCCGCCGGCATGCTGAACTCTATCGGCCTGCAGAACATCGGCATCGATAAGGTCATCCGCGACATGGCGCCCGTGTGGGAGCGATGGCGCGTGCCCGTCATTGTGAGCATCCTCGGCAGCACCGTCGATGAGTATGGTGAATGCGCGGCCTCGCTCGAGGGCGTTGCGGGCATTGCCGGCCTCGAGCTGAACATCAGTAGCCCGAACGCGCAGCAGGGCGGCATGGAGTTCGGGCAGGATGCGCGCGTCGCCGCGCAGGTGACGGCGGCGTGCGTGCGCGCGACAACGCTGCCCGTCATCGTGAAGCTGACCCCGAACGTCACGGACATCACCGAGATCGCGCGCGCCGCGGTCGATGCGGGGGCCAGCGCGCTGTGCGTGGTCAACACCCTCCAGGCGATGTCGATCGATGCGGAGACACGCCGGCCGCGAATCGCACGTACGTTCGCGGGCCTGTCGGGCCCCGCGATGAAGCCGGTGGCGCTGCGGATGGTCTGGCAGGTATGCGGCGCCGTCGGCGTGCCCGTGATCGGATGCGGCGGCATCATGTCCGGCACAGACGCCGTCGAGTTTCTGCTCGCCGGCGCGACGGCGGTACAGGTGGGCACGGCGACGTTTCGCGATCCGCAGGCTCCCGTACGCGTGCTGGACGGCATCGAGCGGTACATGCGCGACCACGGCGTCGCCGACGTCCGAGAGCTGATCGGGGCGGCGCGGCGCGACGGAGCAGGCACCCGCGCGCCGGCGCGGGCTTAGGGAGCGCCCTTACTTCCTGGCACGATTAACAGCGGTCACCGGCCGGCCGGCGTGCCAGTGTTTGCGGCGCCTCGACGCCCGATAAGCGCCCGAAAGCACCACGCTCAGGGCCCCCTTTCGATGACGCGAGGGTAAACCCTGTCGCGGAGAGGTCCCCGTAACGGCGACTCTAGCCGGCGTGCTGATACTCGACAAGTCGCGAGCACTGGACCGGATGATCTACGCCGCCGCGACGGCACGGCTGGACGTGCCCGAGGCGTATGGGCGTTCCCGCCATCGTGCTGGTAGCGCGGCGGCGATGGTCGAGCCGGGCGCAGTTCCCGCCGCGGCATCGCCGACGGCGGCCGGGTCTCGTCGGTTGCGTCAGGTCGTGGAGCTCCGTCCGCTTCTGGCGAGCTGAGCGGCCGCCTTACCTCGGCATGCCGATGGGGACGCGCGCGGATTCCCACGCCAGCCGCTCTTCCGCGCAGGGGTCGTCTTCGACGGACGCGTCGCCGCGATCGAAGATCATCGTGGCGCGGCGGCCAGTCGTGTAGGCGGGCCAGGTCGTGATGCCCGGATGGTCTGGCACGCCATTTCGCGCGAAGGCGATCCACGCGTCGCTCATCTGGGCGGCGAGCGACGCGCGGCCGGGCGATTGCTTCATCACCGGCGGGCGCACGTTGTCGAAGACGAACGGGATCTCGTAGCCATGGGCGGACCCGAGCGGTGGCGCGCCCCAGCGGAACAGGTACATGTACACAGGGCTGCTGGTCCCGGCGATCTTGTGCGTGGCGAGCCGGATTGATGGTACGCGCATCATGCGGTCGCTCTCAATGGCGACGAGCAGCTCGCGCGGCGACGCATCCGGCCTGCTGCGGCGATAGGCATCGACGATCGCGCCCGCGTCGTCGCCGAGTACGGCAAGTCGCTTATTGAGCGCGTCGGCATCGAGCGAGCCGTTCTGCATTGCGGGATCCATCGCCAGAAAGAGCGTCGCCTCGTCGCGGTTGCAGCCAACAATCATCGGTACATCGGGCGCCGATCCGCTCTCGAGCGCCGTGGCTGGATCGTCGGTGACGTGTACGCCGTCCAGGACGGGGCTGAAGGCGAACGTTCCTCGTCGGCCCAGCCCCGTTTGCACTTCGAGCAGGCGGTCTGCAGTCAGCTCGTGGAGCACGGCGGGATCAGCTGCGACGCCGAGCTTCTCGATGGTGGTCCGCGCCAACTCTTCAGCCTGCGCCGCCGGCTTTACCCGCAGGCCTGGGCCGCTCTGCACGATGGCGCGATGGAACAGCCCGCGGGCCGCCGGCATCGCGTGCAGCGTCGAGACCTTCGCCCCACCGCCGGACTCGCCGAAGATGGTGACGTTCGACGGATCGCCGCCGAACGCGGTGATGTTGTCGCGCACCCACTCGAGCGCGGCGACCAGGTCGAGCATACCCGCATTGCCCGATGCCTGAAGCTCCGGCGCGATTGCAGCCAGGTGGAGGTAGCCGAAGATGCCGAGTCGGTGGTTCACGGTGACGACAACGACGTCGCCACGGCGGGCCAGCGCTGCGCCGTCGTACACCGGCCAGGAGCCCGAACCGATGCTAAAGCCGCCGCCGTGGAGCCAGACCATCACTGGCCGCCGCGCGCCTGCGTCGAGGCCCCGTGCCCACACGTTGAGGTACAGGCAGTCTTCGGAGAGCCTCGGTTCCTGCGACCAGCCCTGCGGACGGGTCGATGGTTGCGGACAGGAGGGGCCGTAGTCCGTGGCGTCCCGCTCGCCGGGCCACGGGGCGATGGTCTCGGGCGGTCGGAAGCGGCGCGCGCCCGTCGGCGGTGCGGCGTACGGGATGCCTTTGAACGCGAGAACGCCGTCTTCGCTCGTCCCGCGGACCTTCCCCGATCGCGTGTCTGCCGTAACGTGTGTCATCGATTTATCCTCGCGTCCTCCGCGCGATCGTAGGTCCGATGCCGCGGCGCGGTCAAGCGAGCGGACGTCTGGCGCCGGGTCGGCCGATGTTATGATGCGCTACCGGCGCCGGGGAGTGGCGCAGCCCGGTAGCGCGCCTGGTTTGGGACCAGGAGGTCGCAGGTTCGAATCCTGTCTCCCCGACCACCATCGGCTATCGCTTTACGCAAACGCCGCCGCCACCACCTCGTCGTTGACGCGACGGAACACGCCGTGCCGCCATGGCGCCTGCGTCAGCATCGTCATCCGAGTCACGCCGGCCTCGGCAATGACCCGTGCGGCCTCCTCGAGACGGTCTTGTCGCTCGCGCACCGACGGGAAGTCGTAGCCATACATCAGGTGTTCCGCGTCGTGCCAGGCCCCCGATCCCAGGCTTGAGCCGCCCGTCCGTTCTCGGTGCCGCACCGGAGGTTCGGGCGGATCGCCCGCGCCGAGAATGAAGCTGATGAGGCTGTATGAGATCGTCGTTCCCGCGCTGGCGGTGGCGCTGCTCGCGTTCGTCGTCATGACCCAGTACGGACGCGTGATGCACAATCTCGCGCATCCGGGGACGACCTCCATGATCCCGGTTGCAACGCCGGTCTACCGCTCCCTATGTGGCCGCGAGAACCAGAACTGCAGGAACCTGACGTTCGACACCGGATTAGGGCCACTGACTTCGGCGGCCCCTGAGGCACGCCCGACGGGTGGCGCCGCACGTATAATCGCGCCGATGCCACAGACGCAGCCCGAGACGTCCGCCGCAGGCGATCCCTCAGCTGGGCGACCGCTGCCGATGATGGTGCGGCTGTGGTGGATCCCCCTCGTGCGCGGCATCGTCGCGATCGGCCTGGGCATCGCGATTCTTTCCCTGGACACAGGACGGCCCGCGCTCGTGAACTTCATCGCCCTGTATTGGCTCGTGTCGTCGTTGCTCGTGTTGCGCGTGACGCTGCCGCATGCATCGATGCCCGGCGCGCGCCTCGGCGTGCTCGCGGGCGCGCTCGGCGTGGCGACGGCGATCATGACGCTGATGCGGCGCTGGCTGGGCTTCAGTGGCGAGGAGATCGTCATCCCGCTTGCCGTAGCCATTGTGCTCATCGGCGTCGTGCGGATCATCGGCGGTTTCGAGGTCGAGCGCCGAACCGGACGCCGCTGGACGTACGGCGGCCTGCTGCTCGGTGGCGTGGAGATCGCGCTCGGAGTGCTGTTGTTCGCGTCGATCTGGCTCGGCATCGGCATCGAGTACGTCGTAGGCACCGCAGTCATCTGGGCGTTCGTCGGCGGCGGGCTCCTGGTGCTCGACGGCCTCCAGGCGCGCCGGATCAGCCGGCACGCGCCGACGGCGGCCGAAACCAGCGGCGGTTAGACCGCGACGATCTCCGGATACTCGCCGAAGACGCGCCGCCACAAGCCGCAAATCTCGCCTACCGTCGCGTCGGCGCGGACGGCGTCGATGATGTACGGCATCGTGTTTTCGCGCGGTTCGCGGCTCGCGGCTTCGAGCTTCGACATCGTCTCGGTCCACGCGCCCGCATCTCGCGTCGCCTTCGTCCGGTCGAGGCGGGCAAGGTGGCGGTCGCGCCCCTCGCGGTCCATCTTGCAGGATCGGTACTTCATCGAGCCCGCCCTGCTCGTAGGCATTGACGCCGACGATGACGCGCTCGCCGCGCTCGACCTCCCGCTGGAAACGCCCCGACGACTCGAGGATCTCACGGTGGAAGAAGCCGCTCTCGATGCGCCGGGATGACGCCGCCGAGCGCGTCGATCTGCGCGAGGTAGCGCATGACGTCGGCCTCCATGTCGGATGTCAGTCGCTCGACGAAGTACGAGCCGCCGAGCGGATCCACCGTGTTGACGACGCCGCTCTCATGCAGGATTACCTGCTGCGTGCGCAGCGCCAGCGTCGCCGCCTTCTCGCTCGGGAGCGCCAGCGCTTCGTCCATGCCGTCCGTGTGCAACGACTGTGTACCGCCCAGGACGGCCGCCAGCGCCTGGATCGCGACGCGGATCAGGTTGACCTCCGGCTGCTGCTTCGTCAGCGAGACGCCGGACGTCTGCGTGTGGAACCGCATCAGCCACGAACGCGGGTTCGTCGCGCCGAAGCGTTCGCGCATCAGGCGGGCCCAGATGCGGCGCGCGGCGCGGAACTTGGCGACCTCCTCGAAGAGGTCGTTGTGGCAGTTGAAGAAGAAGCTGATACGGGGCGCGAAGTCATCGAGTGGCAGGCCGCGCTCGATCGCCCAGCGCACGTACTCGATGACCGTCCGCGAGCGTAAACGCCAGCTCCTGCGCCGCCGTGGCTCCCGCCTCGCGGATGTGGTAGCCGCTGACGCTGATCGGGTTCCATTTGGGCATCTCTCGCGCGGCGAACTCGATCGTGTCCGTGACGAGGCGGACGGAGTGCTTGGGCGGGAAGATGAACTCGTTCTGGGCGATGAACTCCTTGAGGATGTCGTTCTGCAGCGTGCCCGAGAGCGACCCGCGTGAAGCGCCCTGCTCCTCGGCCGTGGCGACGAGCATGCGCGTAGAAGCACCGGCGCGGGACCGTTGATCGTCATCGATGTCGTGAGGCGCGTCGAGCGGGATGTCCGTCGGAACAGGATCCGCATGTCTGCGAGCGAGTCGACGGCGACGCCGCCGCGAGCCGAACTCGCCCTGCGCCCACGGATCGTCGTGGTCGTAGCCCATGAGCGTCGGCATGTCGAAGGCGACGGAGAGGCCGTCGTTCCCGTTGGCGAGCAGGTCACGATAGCGACGGTTCGTCTCTTCGACGCTCCCGAAGCCGCTGAACATGCGGATCGTCCACGGCTTGCCGCGATATCCGGTGCGGTGGATGCCGCGCGTGTACGGATATGAGCCGGGCATGTTGATGTCGCGCCTCGTAGTCGAGGTCGGCGACATCGGTAGCGTCGTACAGGCGCTCGATGAGGCGGCCGGAGACTGTCGTGAACGGACCCGGGCGCTCAGCGCTCTCCGCACGCACGTTCTCGTCGTATCGGTCGCGCAGTTCGCGGATGCGCTCCTGGTCGGTCATGCCGGAAGGATAGATCGCGCGGCCGCGTGCCCGTCCAAGCCTCAATCCTGGCGTGGCAAGGGGCCGGTCAGCGATCGGCCTCTTGCGACGCGCGCAGCTCCGTCAGTCGAGTTCAATCGACGGATGTCGGCGTTCCACACGATCGGCGGTCTCGCGCCGTCGAGACGCCGCGGAGATTGGCGTCGCCGTCGAGAGGTAACGTATCGTCGGCCGCCCTGTCGCGGAGTCGAGAGGCGAAGTGGGCGGTGACATGCCCGTACGAACAGGAGGGCAGGGAAAATTGAGATGGAAACTGGCCGTCGGTTTCATGAATAGGATTTCCCTCTGATCTACATATCGTTTCCCCGGGTGAAGCTGACGGGAACGTGGGCTTAATCCGGCTCGCGAATGGTCTGTTACGCTGAGGTACAGCGCGAACGGCCCCGCTCCTCGGTTTCCCCGATTGTCGAGCCATCGGCGCTTTGCCAGCCTGAGACCTCGCGCGACCGCGCGAGTTGCCTTCGCGGTGCCACGCGCTCGCGAAGCGATAGGAGCAGCATGACGACGGCAGACACCGCCGCGACGGAACGCGCCGCCCCGGCGGTCCGCGACGACATCCGCAACATCGCCATCATCGCCCACGTCGACCACGGCAAGACCACGCTCGTCGACGCGATGCTCTGGCAGACCGGCGTCTTCCGCGAGAACCAGGAAGTCGTCGAGCGGGTGATGGACTCGAACGACCTCGAGCGCGAGAAGGGCATCACGATCCTCGCCAAGAACACGTCGGTCCGCTTCGGCGAGCACAAGATCAACATCGTCGACACGCCCGGCCACGCCGACTTCGGCGGCGAGGTCGAGCGCACGCTCAAGATGGTCGACGGCGTGCTGCTGCTGGTCGACGCCAGCGAGGGGCCGCTGCCGCAGACGCGCTTCGTGCTGCGGAAGGCGCTCGAGCTGGGGCTGCCGCCGATCGTCGTGATCAACAAGATCGACCGCAAGGACGCGCGCCCGCAGGAGGTGCTGAACGAGATCTACGACCTGTTCATCGACCTCGACGCGCACGAGGACCAGCTCGACTTCCCGGTGCTCTACACCATCGCGCGCGAGGGCATGTGCCGCCTCACGCCGGACGGCGAGGACCACCGCCTGGAGCCGCTGTTCGAGGCGATCGTGCGCACGATCCCCGCGCCGCGCTACGATCCGGACACGCCGCTGCAGATGCTGGTGCTGAACCTCGACTACTCCGACTTCGTCGGCCGGCTGGCGATCGGCCGCGTCGTCAACGGCAGCGTGCGCAACAAGCAAGACGTTGGTGTCGCGCGCGCACGACGGCAGCGTCGCGCGCGGCGCGGGTCACGCACCTCTACGGGTTCGAGGGGCTCGAGCGCGTCGGAGCTGGCCGAGGCGGGTCCGGGCGACATCGTCGCGCTCGCCGGCTTCGACGAGGTCAACATCGGCGACACCGTCACCGACCCCGACGACCCGCGGCCGCTGCCGCGCGTCACGCGTCGACGAGCCGACGGTGAGCATGGTGTTCTCGATCAACACACTCGCCGTTCGCGGGACAGGAGGGCAAGTTCGTCACCTCGCGCAACCTGCGCGAGCGGCTCGAGCGCGAGATCCTCACGAACGTCTCGCTCCGGGTCGAGCCGACGGCGAGACGCGCCGACGCGTTCAAGGTCTCGGGCCGCGGCGAGCTGCAGCTGGCGATCCTGATCGAGATGATGCGCCGCGAGGGCTTCGAGATGGCGGTCGGCAAGCCCGAGGTGATCACACGCGAGATCGACGGCGCGCGGCACGAGCCGATGGAGCAGCTGGTCATCGACTGCCCCGAGGAGTTCGTCGGCGTCGTCACGCAGAAGATCGCGACGCGCAAGGGCCGCATGTCGAACATGGTGAACCACGGCACCGGCCGCGTGCGGCTCGAGTTCCGCATCCCGTCGCGCGGGCTGATCGGCTTCCGCAGCCAGTTCCTGACCGACACGCGCGGCACCGGGCTCCTGAACCACCTGTTCGACGGCTACGAAGCCGTGGCAGGGCGACATCCCGCACCGCACGACCGGCGCGCTGGTCGCGGACCGCGCCGGGAAGGTGACGGCCTACGCGATCGAGCACGTGCAGGAGCGCGGCGAGATGTTCGTCGAGCCCGGCGACAGCGTCTACGAGGGCATGGTGGTCGGCGAGAACGCGCGCGAGCAGGACATCGACGTCAACATCACGAAGGAGAAGAAGCTCACCAACATGCGCTCGTCGACCTCGGAGGAGGCGGTGCAGCTCCTGCCGGTCCGCACGACTGTCGCTCGAGCAGGCGCTCGAGTGGATCCGCGAGGACGAGCTGCTCGAGGTCACGCCGCAGAGCCTCCGGCTGCGCAAGCGCGTGCTGCCCCAGGTCGAGCGCGCGAAGCTCGCGCGCCGCGGATAGCCGGCGCAGTACCCAACGCTTCTACAGACGCTCTGGATAAGCACTGCGCGGCGTTCGTTGCGCGGTCCGGCGCCCGCCGCGTAGAGTCGGGTCGTGGCGACTACGAGCTCTGCGAAGGCGCCAGGGGTGGCGTTTCGATCCGTCGATGAAGTCGTGCGCGAACTGCGCGCGATCGGCAACCCGGCCAATGTCGAGGGGATGGCGCGATTCGGCATCGCATCGACGAACACGCTCGGGATCTCCGTGCCGGCGCTGCGTGCGCTCGCGAAGAGCATCGGCAATGACCATGCCCTTGCTCTAGCGCTCTGGAAGACCGGCATTCACGAGGCGCGCTCCCTGGCGGCGATGGTGGACGAGCCGGGGAAGGTGACCAGGCGGCAGATGGACCGCTGGGCGTCGCAGCTCGACTCCTGGGACGTCTGTGACGGCTGCTGCTTCGAATTGTTCGACAAGACGCCGTATGCCTACGACAGGGCCGTAGCGTGGAGCGCGCGTCGCGAGGAGTTCGTGAAACGCGCAGGCTTCGCGCTGATGGCGGCCCTGGCCGTTCACGATAAGACTGCGCCTGACGCTCGATTCAATGACCTGCTTCCAATCATCCGCCGCGAGGCGGGCGACGAGCGCAACTTCGTGAAGAAGGCGGTGAACTGGGCGCTGCGCCAGATCGGCAAGCGCAACCTCGCGCTGAACGCCGCCGCAATCGAGACGGCGGAGCAGATCAAGGTCGACGGCACGCGCGCCGGGCGATGGGTGGCGGCAGATGCGCTGAGAGAGCTTCGAAGCGATGCCGTGCAGGCGCGGCTGAGACATCCTGCGCCGCCGAGTCGGTGACTCGAGCGCGCTACGCAGCTGCGGAGAGGCCGCCGAATCGAGCAACCTTGCCTTCGCCGTCCGGGGACTGAAGCGAGACGAAGTACGAGTTGCAGGCCTGGTCCAGGTGGCGCCGTGTGAACGCAGGCGTCTCTCCGTGGAAGGCGCAGATGTCCACCACCAGCTCGACGATGTCGCGCGGGTGGCAGCCCTTGAAGCCGCGGCCCGAGCGCGATCGTAGTAGTGGTCGACGAGGTAGAGCGCCGCGTCCGGGTCGAGCGCGATCTCTCGCTGCTGGCAGACGCTCGCGAGGATCTCGACGAATTGCTCTCGCGACGGGTCCGGGATCTCGATCTTGTGGCGGATGCGCCGGAAGAACGCCTCGTCGCCCAGCTGTGACGGGTGCAGGTTCGTCGAGAAGATCAGGAGAACATCGAACGGCACCTCGACCATATCACCGGTGTGGAGCGAGAGGTGGTCGACGCGTTCCTCCATCGGCACGATCCAGCGGTTGAGAAGCTCCTTCGGTTGGATCATCTGGCGTCCGAAGTCGTCGACGATGAGGATGCCGCTGTTCGCCTTCCACTGCAGCGGAGCGATGTAGAACTGAGACTGCGGTGAATAGCGCAGCTCAAGGTCCTTCAGCGTCAGTTCTCCGCCCGCCGTGATCATCGGGCGGCGTGCGACGACCCAGCGCCGGTCGCGGCGGCGGTCGGCGCCGTTTGAC
This sequence comes from uncultured Chloroflexia bacterium, assembly GCA_963736015.1. Lineage (GTDB taxonomy): Bacteria > Chloroflexota > Dehalococcoidia > DSTF01 > JACRBR01 > CAVTNG01. Next base: position 141,702 of record CAVTNG010000002.1, read on the forward strand.
GGACCGCCGGACGCTTCGGGCGCGCGACGCTCGGCCTGCTTCTCGGCCGGGATCTCCTGGTGCACGCGGGGATCGAAGACCTTCACGATGGTGCCATTGATGTCGACTGCGTACGGGATCAGCACCTCGCCGGGCAGCATCTTGCCGATCGCCGTGGTGATCGTGCTCTTGCCGTTTCCCGAGCCGCCGTAGAGGAGCATCGAGCGGCTGGAGTTGACTGCCGGACCGAGTGCGGCCGCTACCGTATCATCGAGCACGAGGTGCGAGAGCGACTGATCGACGACGTCCGGACTGATGCGGATCTGCCGGATCGATTGGTGGCGCAGCACATCGAGGTAGACCTCGAACGGCACCGGGGCCGGGCCGACGTACTGGTTTCGGGCCAGAGCCTCTTCGGCCTTCTCTAGCCCCTTCTGCGAGAGCGAGTACTGGTACAGCTGCTCGCCCATACCGCTGCTGCCCACGACCTCGGCAAGCTGTTCTCGCTTGATGAACTGGAACACCTCGTCGAGCGCGTTGAAGCTGAGCGCGAGCTGCGAGGCAATCTGGCGCGCCGCCGGTCGCCCTGCGAAGTAGATCGACTTGATGACGAGGTCGAGGACCATCGAGAAGTCGAGGCCCGTCTCATCGATGGTCTGTGGCTGCGGGACAAACGGTGCGGGCTCACTGTTTGATGCGCCATTGGCGGCGTGCGCGGCAACGTCCGGTACAACCGAGACGCGTGTGGCGGCCGCGACATCGGTGGTCATGCAGCACTCCCCGTCGTGCGTGAGGCACTCACGTCGGCTCCTGGTACCGGGCTCGTCGAGGGTCGCCGAGCCACGCGGAGAGATAGAGAAACCGCGGCCCCCCCGAATCCTCCGTAAGCAATATCGGACCGGCCGGAATGATCTGGAGTCTCTGGGCTCAAGACGGCGCCGCCGGGGTAGACGCCCTCTTAGCTAGTTAGCTGCTGTGGTTAGCCGATTCGTCTTAAAGGGAAGGGATCAATCCGCGGCAGAGCGAGAAACGGGTTGGGGCCAGGGGACGCCAGCCAGGCCCCGCCTCCTGAACGCGCGTCCCCTGGGCCCGTAGCCCCAATGTCAGGCTCCCGCAGGGATGCAGGAGCGCTACCTCACGCGGTCTCCCCGGAGGCCGCGGATTCGTCAGCACGGGCGTGCCTTCCTGCATCCGTGCTAGGCGCGCGTGCCACTCCGGAGCGGCACCTTCTTTGTCGATATTGCTAACGAAAAGCGTGTGGTCTGACGGCTCCACCTGGCGTCCTGGGGCGCCTCCGTCAGGGAGCGATTCTGCCACCCGCATTAGGTGCTGTCAAGACGAACATGGCCAAACTTTACAGCGAAAAGAGCCACGCGGTCGGCGCCTCTCACAGTCGTGACGACGAGGCGCTGATGAAGGTTGTACGCCGCAAGGATACTCCTGCGTCGCTGCGATTCGGTGCGCTGGCTGGCATCGTCGTGGTTGCCCTCCTGGCGGCAATCTCCGTGTCGCCGGTGAGCCACGCTCAGGATGCCGGGAAGCTTCGGGCAGACATCGCGAGTGTGAACGACGGCGACTACCCGTACGCCCGCGCCGTCATCAACGTCGATGACGCGAGTGGCGCAGACCTCGAGCATCTTGACGCATCGAGTTTCGCCGTGACGGTTGGAGGAGCACCGGCAGCGGTGACCGCGGCTGAACTGGCGTCGAGTGGCAACGTGCCGTTGGACGTTCTGTTCGTCATCGACGTGAGCGGCAGCATGGCCGGAGAGCCGATCACCCGGGCGAAGGAGGCAGCCAAGGGTTTCGTCGCAGGCCTGTCACCGAACGATCGTGTCGCCATCATCACGTTCGCCGACGACGCTGCGTCGACGCAGGACTTCACCACGGACCGCGCCGCGACGGCAGCCGCTATCGATGGCCTGGAGGCGAACGGAAATACGGCGCTCTATCGCGCGACCGGCGCTGCGGCATTCAAGATCGGGAGCGCATTGGCGAGCCGCCGCGCAGTGATCTTGCTCAGCGACGGCGCGCAGGACGGTGTTCCGCTCACCACGACACGACAGCAGGCGGTCGATGCGGCGCGCGGAGGCGGCGCGCCTTTCTTCACGATCGGTGAGGGCGAGGCCATCGACCGCGATTACCTGCAGCAACTGGCCGAGGCGACGCATGGCAGATATCTCGAGGCGCCGGATCCTGGCGACCTCGACGCGCTGTACGACGGCATCGGCAAGCTGCTGCGCAGTCAGTACGTGGTGACGTTCGATGCTTCTGCCGCTCCCGCGGAGGGAGCGCCGATTTCGGTCGTCGTCAATGCTGACGGAGCGACGGCGACGGCGACCGCGACGTATCGTCCTGCGCCCAACTTCGCACCATCGTCGGTGAACATCGAGGGTGTGAAGGCCGGTGAGGAGCTGCACGCGGCCCGCGCGATCACGCTCGGCGGCGGAGCGGCACTGGGCTCGCGAGCCGCGTACTACGTCGATGGCGTGAACGTCTACGAGACGGAGACGCAGCCGTTTACCTACCAGTACGATCCCCGGTCGTTCACCGACGGTCCGCACACGGTCAAGGCCGTAGTGACCTTCGGCACGCGTACGGTCGAGAGCGAAGCCTTGAGCTTCTCCTCCACGCCTCCGGCGCCGGCAGAGGGAGGCGGCGGTCTGCCGCTGCTGCCGATCGTCGGGGTGGCGCTGTTGCTGATCATCGGCGTGCCCGCCGCCATCGTACTGATGCGTCTTCGGGCGATGCAGCAGGAAGGGACGCTCGCGCAGCACGCGGGCCAATGGGACAAGTCCACGATCACGCTACCCCCGCCGCCATCTCTGCCGGGCGACGGGGAGCCAGTCGTCCCTGAGGACATCGGCGAGCCACTCGGGATCCTCATCTCGCGCAGCGGCTCCGACCTCGGCAGCGAGTACAAGGTCGGGGGCATTCCCGTCAGCATCGGCTCGAGTCCCCGCTGCGGCGTTTGCGTGCTCGACGAAGAGCTAGGCGCCGAGGAAGCCCGCACGTGGATCCGCAAGGGCCACCTGATGCTGCACAGGATGACAAAGCTCACGACGATCGTGAACGAGGGCACCAGTGGGGGCTGGCAGATCCTTGAGCCTGGAGACACGTTCGAGATCGGCCCGCACACGTTTGAGTTCCGGCTGTTGCCCGCTGCGGCGGCGGAGGGCGATGCCGGCCCCTTGCCGAACGTACTTCGCGACGCCGAGCCTCCGGCGCCGCCGCCGCAGATCCACGCCGCGCCTTCGCCGAACCAGCCTTCGACGATGCCGTCGGCCCACGGTCGCATCGACTCGTTCTCGCAGTTAATGCCGAAGAACGACTGAGACCCCGACCGCTGAGAAACGCCTGTTACCCCGGGACGCGCTCTTAAGTTCCGTACCCACTGTGCCGATGTTCATTGGGATAAGGGAGCGCCCGTACGGGAATGCGAGGTCCCGTCTCCGCTCATCCCCTGATCCCGCGTCGGGACGTCCGCAGCCTGGGGAGCGAGCACGGCATGGTCAGCGCCAATTCTGCGGTACCCCGCGCAAACGATGACACGCCTCTTGTCATCAGGGCCATCGAACGAGATCAGGAAGCGTTTGGGGAGCTGTATGACCGGCACGTCGTGCGCGTCTACCGGCACATCTATTACATGGTCGGAAACGCCGCCGAGGCCGAGGATCTGACCGCCCAGACGTTCCTGCGAGCGTGGGAGGCGATCCCGCGTTACCAGGTGCGCGGCGCGCCATTCGTGTCCTGGCTCCTGCGCATTGCTCACAACATGGGCGTGAGCTACCTGCGCTCCAAGCGCGAGTCGTCACAGCTTCACGATGGCATCGTGGACGACAAGATGCGGCGAGACCCTGAGTCGGCCTACGAGCAGACGGCCGAGGAAGAACTCGTACGGGAAGCGATTATGAAGCTCCGGGACGAGCAGCGGCAGGTGATCATTCTCCGATTCATCGAGGATTTAGATTATCGCGAAGTTGCCGAGATTATCGGCAAGAGTGTCGCGGCGATCCGCGTCATTCAGCATCGCGCGCTCAACGCGCTCCGCAAGCAGATGAAGTTGATGGACCCGGCACTGTAGGTGCCGGGTCTACACGCGAGCGGGGCCAGGGCGGGCGGCGTATCGCGACCGGCCGGCATCATCGAGATTGTCGGATCGGCCCGCGGAAACCTCCTTGACGGCGTTGCGCTGGGTCGTAAAGCGGCCCTTCACACCGCCGATACCTATACAGCTTGATGGCCGATGGGGCCGATTCCAACATGGGGGAATTGCTATGGCACGAACAGTAGCGGGCACAACGGGCGGCCGGACCAACCGCAAGTTCCTGATCGTCGCGGTGCTCTTCGGTGCGCTCACGGCGGCCCTGTTCTACGCGCTCACGGCGCGGGGCGGAGGCTCATCGAGCTCATCGACGCCGGCGGCGGGCGACCAGCAAGTGGTGGTTGCCAAGATCCCGATTAACCAGCGCACGACGATCACGCCCGACATGATCGAGGTGAAGAGCGTGCCGCTCAACACCGTGATCAGTGGCTCCTTCGCGTCGATCGACGACGCGGTGGGCAAGGTCACCAAGTACCCGATCGAGGCGAACCAGCAGCTCGTTGGGTCCGCTGTGATCGATACCGCCAACCCCGTCACGGACGCCGGCCTCGCGCTCGTCGTGCCGGACGGCAAGCGCGCGTTCTCGATCTCCGCGAGCCAGGTGCTGACCGCCGGTGGCCTCTTGCTGCCCGGCGACTACGTGGACCTCGTCTGGGTCTGCTGCAAGAACGGCCTTGAGTGGCAGGGCAACGGCGCGGGCAAGACGTTCAACACGAGCGCCATCGTGTTCTCGCGGCCGGTCGTGCAGAACGCCCAGGTCGCCGCCGTCGCGCAGAACATTGTCGATGCCGGTCCCGCTGACACGAAGGACCAGAAGGGCGTCTCAGCCACGCGACAACGCTGACGCAGCCTCCGGCAAGAATACCGGCGGCGCAGCGCCCGACGCTGTCACGATCACCCTGTTCCTCACTCCTGCGCAGGCGGACACGCTGATCATGGCCGAGAACACGGGCACGCTGCGCGCGGCGCTTCGTAACCCGGGCGACCAGGCGATCATCCCGCCGCAAGATGAAACGCAGTTCGTGTCGCCGGGCCTCATTCCGCCCGACGTGCTGCGCGTACTGCAAGACACGTTCACGAAGACCCAATAAGGGCAGGGACCGCGAGGAAGATTGGCGCCCACGGCGTAGGAGACGTGAAGTCCGATGGCGAGAAATCCTGAGATCGTCACCGTAGACCCGGACCTTGGAAGTCGTGCCGAGACGAAGCGGGCGGCCCAGCTTGCCCACTTCGAGGTGGTAGGCGAGGCGGGCTACGGCGTCGAGGCCGTGACCGTCGCCAAGGAGCACACGCCGGATGCATTCCTCGTGTCCTTCGAGGAGCCGGTGGCGCTCGCCGTCCAGACCATCGAGTCGCTGGCCGACGCGGTGCCAGGCGCGCCCACGATCGTCTACTCCTCGCTGACCGATGCGCAGTCGGTGCGCAGGGCGATGCTCGCCGGTGCGCGGGACTTCATCATCAAGCCGCTCAAGCCGGAGGACCTGAGCCGCGCCGTGTACGGCGTGCTCGAGCAGGAAGAGCGGAAGCGCCTGCGCGCCGATGGGCTGACATCGGACAAGGCGGCCCGCGGGACGGTGATCACCGTCTTCGGTGCCAAGGGCGGTATCGGTAAGACGACCATCTCGACGAACCTCGCGACGACGCTCGCAAAGATCACCGGCGCGAGCGTGTGTCTGCTCGACATGGACACCCGCTTCGGCGATGTTGCCATCATGATGGACGTCGCCGTCGAGGCGAGCATCGCCGACGTCGCGCGGCGAATCGATGAGATCGACCGCGACAAGATCCGCGACTACCTGGTCAAGCACCACAGCGGTGTCTCGATCCTGCCTGCGCCGCTGCACCCGACCGAGTGGCGCAACATGACGCCCCAGCACATCGAGAAGATCGTGGAGCTCTGGCGCAAACGCACGACTACGTCGTCATCGATACGCCGGGACATTCAACGAGCTGATTGCGGCAACGCTCGAGTTGGCGAACCTGATCCTGCTCGTCACCAGCATGGACATCGCGAGCATCAAGGACACAGCGCTCGCGCTGGAGATGTTGCGCGCCGCGGCCGTGTCCGAGGACAAGGTGAAGCTGACGATCAACCACTCGACCGCGGCCAACACCCTGCGCGAGGAGGACGTGTCGCGCGTGCTGGAGTACGAGGTGTTCTGGCGCATTCCGCACGACCTCAGCGTGTCCAGCAGCACCCAGCTCGGACAGCCGATTGTAATAGCGAAACCGTACGCGCGCGTCTCCCGGGCGATTATCGACCTGGCGCACGCGCTCACCGGGACACGGCAAGAGAAGCGCGGATTCCTGGACAGATTCCTGGGCCGTTCCGCCTGATGAGCGGGATTGAGAGGCAGACAGCATGAGTCAGTTTCAGTGGCAATCACGCAAGCCAAATCCCACGGGAGCAGCGGCGGTCAATCGGCCCGGCCAGCTCTCGCAGAACGTTGTCGCGCTGAACGAGCTGAAGTTCACGCTGCACCAGCGCCTCATCGAAGAGCTGGACCCGAACAAGCTCGAGGGCCTGGGCAAGGACAAGGCGCGAGAGGCGGTCGAGCAGGCCGCCCGCACGCTGGTGGCACAGGAGATGCCGGGTATCGTCGGCACGACGCGAGACGAACTTGTCTCGGCCGTCGCGGACGAGGTGCTGGGCTTCGGTCCGATCGAGCCGCTGCTGCGCGACGCGAGCATCTCGGAAGTCATGGTGAACGCCGCGGACACGGTCTTCTATCGAGAAGGAAGGCCGGCTATATCTGAGCTCGTGCGGTTCCGCGACGACCAGCACATCATGCGCATCGTCGAGCGGATCGTGGCCCCGCTGGGCCGCCGCGTCGATGAGTCTTCGCCGATGGTCGACGCGCGCCTGCCCGATGGCTCGCGCGTCAACATCATCATCCCGCCCGTGGCGCCGAAGAGCCCGACGGTCACGATCCGAAAATTCCGCGACCGACAAGATGACGATCGGACGACCTCGTCGCGACGGGCGCGCTGACACACGAGCTGGCGGAGTTCTTCCGCGCCTGCGTGCAGGCGAAGCTCAACATCGTCATCTCCGGCGGCACGGGCTCCGGTAAGACGACGATGCTCAACGCACTGTCGGCGTTCATTCCGGACACCGAGCGGATCGTCACGATCGAGGACCCGACGGAGCTCCAGCTGCAGCAGGGCCACGTCGTCACGCTCGAGGCGCGCCCGCCGTCGCTCGAGGGCCGCGGCGAGGTTACGCAGCGCGACCTGGTGCGCAACTCTCTGCGCATGCGTCCCGACCGCATCATCGTCGGTGAGGTCCGTGGGCCCGAAGCCTTCGACATGCTGCAGGCGATGAACACCGGCCACGAAGGCTCGCTCGGCACCGTCCACGCGAACACGCCTCGTGACGCGCTCGCCCGTATCGAGAACATGGTGATGATGGCGGGGTTCGAGCTGCCGGTGAAGGCGATCCGCGAGCAGATGGCGTCGGCGATCCACGTCGTCATCCAGATCGCGCGTTTCTCCGACGGCACGCGCAAGGTGACGGCGCGTCAGCCGAGGTCTCCGGGATGGAGGGCCAGGTCGTGACGATGCAGGACCTGTTCCGGTACGAGCAGACCGGTGTGGACACCGACGGGCGCGTGCTGGGTGAGCTGCGCACGACAGGCATCCGGCCGCGGTTCTCCGAGAAGTTCGAGGTGTCGGGCATTCACCTGCCATCGGACCTCTTTGCGATTGCGGGGCTCTAAATGGACCCACTGGCAGCAGTAGCAGCACTCTCCGCGATGGTGACCGTGATCATCGGTCTCTTCGCGTTCTACGGCTCGGCGGTGCCGTCAAGCGCCGCCGTGCGTGGCCGACTCGAGGGCTTGATGACGGGCACATCCGTCATCGAGGTCGGCGACCCGTCGCGCTCAAGCGGTCAGGCGAGCGCGTGAGCCCATTCGCCAACATCCTGAGCGGAAAGCTCACAGAGGATCTGGCGCTACAGCTGGAGCGGGCGGACCTGACGATAAGCCCGGGCGAATACGTCGTCCTTCGTTTCGTGCTAGCCATCGTCGCTCTCATCGCTCCGATCTTCTTCCTGGGAGACGTCGTCGGGGTCGTCGTCGGGATTGCTGCCGCCGTCGTCGGCTACAACATTCCAAAGTGGTACCTCAACCACCGGCGCAAGTCGCGGATTGCCAAGCTGAATTCGCAGTTGCCCGAAGCGTTGACGATGATCTCGAACTCCCTCAAGGCTGGGTTCGGCCTTCTCCAGGCGCTGAACACCGCCGCCGATCAGCTCGGACACCCTATCTCGACCGAGCTGAACCGCACGATCCATGAGATGAACATCGGGTCGAGCGCTGAAGTCGCGTTGCTCTCGCTAAGTGAGCGCGCCGGAAGCTACGATCTGGACATCGTGGTCACGGCGATCCTGGTGCAGCGCACCGTCGGTGGAAACCTGGGAGAGATCCTGGACACCGTCGCCGAGACCATGCGCGAACGCATCCGCATCCGCGGTGAGATCGAGACACTCACGGCCCAGCAAAAGCTCACCGGTCTTGTGATCGGCTGCCTGCCAATCGGCGTTGGCATCATGTTCCAGTTCATGAGCCCCGGGTACATCAGCCCGCTGTTTCACACGCTCGTGGGCAAGGCGATGCTGGGCGTCGCCGTGGTGCTCGAAATTGTCGGTGTCATGATCATCCAGCGCATCCTGAACATCGAGGTGTAGAACATGGACATGCTGGCTATCCTCGCTGCGTCGTTCCTGTTCGTCACCGTCGTGCTGCTCGTCACTCGGATTGTCGGGTGGCGGCACCAGCCGATCCGCCGTCGCCGCACGGCAGCGTCTCGAGGGGTTCACGCGCGGCGGACCGGACGCTGAACTCCCGAAGGACGGGCAGCGGGAGCCGTTCACCGGACGCGTGGTGACACCGCTTCTTCGCAACGGCGCGACGCATGCTCGGCAACCTGCTTCCGAAGTCGATGCTCAAGAGCGTCGAGAAGTCGCTCCTGATCGCCGGCGAGCCGATGACGCTCTCCGGGTTCCTCACCATGGTGCTCGTCTCGACCGCCGGCTCGACGTTCTTCGGCGTGATGCTCGTCGCGGTCGCAGCGGGCGGGGGGATCGGACTGCTCCAGATCGGAATCTGCGTGGCCATGGCCGCCATCGGATTCTTCATGCCATTCTTCATCGATCCGCTCTCGCGCGCGGCAGCGGCAGACGGCGATCATCAAGAGCCTGCCAGATGCCTTCGACTTGATCACGACATGCGTCGAGGCGGGCCTTGGGCTCGATGCGGCGCTGGCTCGCGTCGCCGAGAAGGTCCATGGGCCGTTCTCGCAAGAGCTGAACCGCGCGCTTCGCGACGTGGCGTTGGGCAAGACCCGGCGCGATGCGCTGAAGGAGCTTGGTGAGCGCACCGGCGTGCCGGACCTGATCCAGTTCACGAACGCCGTCATCCAGGCCGAGGCGATGGGTTCATCGATCGGCACGGTGCTGCGCGTGCAGGCGGAGCAGCTCCGCGTGCGGCGCCGGCAGCGCGCCGAGCAGCAGGCGTACAAGGCCCCGGTGAAGATGCTGTTCCCGCTCGTGCTGTGCATCTTCCCGACCCTGTTCATCGTCATCCTGGGCCCGGCGATCATCACGATCATGAACGGCTTCCCTACCAAGTAGGGCGCCAGAGCCGACGAGCGACAATAGACAACAGAGCCCCGCGAAGCGGGGCTCTCGCTTTAGGTTCTATGGAGCTGATGGGTTCGATAGGATGCGCCGTAGCCGCAACTGGCGTAGGAGGCAGCGAATGTACATCGCGACGAACAACTTCAAGGTGGTCACCGGCAAGGAGAGCGAGTTTGAAGAGATCTGGAAGAACCGGGACTCGCACCTCAAGGGTGTGCCCGGCATCATCCGCTTCGCGCTGCTCCGTGGCGACAATGGCGAGTACATCAGTCACAGCACGTGGGAGAGCAAGGACGCATTCATCGCCTGGACGCAGAGCGAGGCGTTCATCGCCGGCCACCGCGGCGGCGGCTCGATGATGGGGATCCTGGCCGGCCCGCCTGTGATGAAGGCGTTCGAGAGCGTGATCGAGCAGGAGTTCCCGGCCCCGGCGGCGGCGAACTAAACCCGTGTTCGGCGGACTCGGAGACCTGCACCGGCTACGCGACGCGACCCGGCAGCGCGAATCATCGTGGGACACGACGGGTGGCAACGCTGACTTCTGGCTCATCGGGGCGGGCGAGACACGCACACTCGCCGATATGCGCGGCCCCGGATGCGTGCGGCACATCTGGATGACGCTCGCTTCGCGAGAGGAAGCATATCCGCGGCGGAGCGTGCTCCGAATGTTCTGGGATGGCGCCCCGACGCCCTGCGTCGAGGTGCCGGTCGGTGATTTCTTCGGTGTCGGCCACGGCATGCTGGTGGACTATGCCTCGCTGCCGATGACCATGAGCCCGCGCGACGGCCGCGGCTTCAACTGCTTCCTCCCGATGCCCTTTGCCGAGGGTGGCCGAATCGAGCTGACGAACGACGGCGAGCGGCGGCTGATGTGCTACTTCTACGTCGACTACGAGACGTATCCGGCGCCGCTCCAGGACGCCGCGTATCTCCACGTACAGTGGCGGCGCGAGCACCCCACGGATGGTTGGGGTCGGACGGGACCGGGCGCTCCGCTCGAGCCGGAGGCCATCGGCGAGGCATGGCGGCGCCCGAACCTCGACGGCGCTGGCAACTACGTGATTCTGGAGGCAACGGGACGCGGCCACTACGTCGGCTGCAACGTGAATATCGATGTCTTCGAGCGGCAGCAGAACGACTGGTACGGCGAGGGCGACGACATGATCTGGATCGATGGCAAACTCGCGATCCGGGGCACCGGGACAGAGGACTACTTCAACACCGCGTTTAGCCCGGTCACGGCCTTTAGCGCCCCCTATCATGGCCTGCCCGTGTACTCCGGCACGGAAGAATGGCCCTGGTCAGGCAAGAACTCGATGTACCGCTGGCACGTAGAGGATCCGATCCACTTCCGCGAATCGATCCGCGTGACGATCGAGCATGGCCACGCGAACGACCTGTCGAACGACTACTCCAGCACCGCCTATTGGTACCAGACACATCCTCACGTCGAGATGCCAGTGCTGCCTCCCGTAGCCGGGCGGCTCCCCCGCGGCTAGCCTGGCGATCAGGCGACCGAGCCCGGACGCTGGCTTGTCGCGCGGCGGATCGGTTTCGGCTTCGCCGTGTACATGCGCGCCGTGCGCACGGCTTCGTTACGGAGCTCCTCGCGCAGACTGAACGGCGCGAGCACCTCGACTTTATCGCCCCAGCTCCGCACCCAGCGTCCGATCTCCATCATGCTCGCAACGCTGAGCGTGACGATGCAGCCACCGTCGCTCAGGTCTTCGATGCTCTGCGACGGATGCCATCGCGACTCCTTGACGCGCCATGTCACGTCCGGCGCGAAGCGTAGCCGCACCTGCTGGCCTTCGCCCCAGATGATGCCCCATGCCGACGAAAGCAGGCTGTCGACGTTGAGACCGGGTGCAACGTCGAACGACTGAGGCAGCATGTGCGCCGAGACGATGCGCTCGACCTTGAAGGTCCGGATCTGGCTGTGCGTTTGCGAGTAGGCGATGAGGTAGGTCGCGAAGCCGGCCGCGCTGGGCTCCAGGAAGTACGGGTCGACGACCACGTCCTTCGGACGCGAGCGCCCGGCCGAGCGGTAACTGATGCGCAGCGAGCGCCGCCTCGCCCAGGCGTCCGTGATCGTGGCCAGGTTCCGGGAAAAGTCGGCATCGATGGGCAGGGCGCTCAGTGACTCCGCGGCCGAGCGTACCTGCTCGCGGACCGCTTCCGGCATGATGCCCGCCAACCGCTTGAGGGCCGTCGCGGCGTAGGGGTCAGCCTCGTCGCTGTAACGGAGGAAGAGGCGGATAGCGATCAGCATCGCGCGCGCCTCCTGCAGGTTGAGCGCGAGAGGATCGAGGCGCTCTTCGCGCATCAGCGAGTAGCGGCCGTGCGACTGGTCCAACGGTGTTTCGGCCTCGGTCTGGAGGACGAGCAGGTCGCGCTGGATCGTGCGCACGCTGACGCCGGTGAGCGAGGCGAGCTCCTGCGGCGTGAACCCGGCGCGACGGCCGCGGAACAGCTCCTGGAGGCGTAGCAGCCGCACTGAGCGAATTGCCTGCGTCATCGAGCACATCGTACTCCCGTCAATGATCGCGCAGAAAGGCATCGTGCCGCGACATGCGTTGTCGCGCCGCCGCCGTAGCCTCGGCTCACGCAGGACACGAGGAGGAGCACCGTGAGATTGAGCCCACCGATTGAGAAGACCGAGACCTACGAGCCGGGCGAGGAAGTCGTCGTGCGGCTTGACAGCGTCAAGGACCTGCAGCCCGAAGCACCGGCCGCTGGGCTCCCGCCGTGGACCATTGCCGAAGTGCTTGCTCGGCGCGAGCATGAGCACGGCGTCGTGTACGAGGTCCGGTTCGTCGTCCGGCGCCGGCTCTACGTGTGCGAGGTCGACGCCGCCAGCATCGAGGGCACGGCGTAATCACAGGCGCAGCTCGAAGCTCACGCCCGCGTCCGAACGGACCGTCTCGGTGAATCCGAACGCTTGATAGAACGCGATCGCGTCGGCCCACCCGGTGTTCGTCGCGAGCGCCACGCGCTCGCATGCCGCATCCCGCGCACGCTTGACGAGCGCCGTCAGGACAGCACTGCCGACGCCCGTGCGTCGATGCGGCGCGGCGGTGGACATGCGGACGACGCGGGCGGATTCCGCGTCCTCCAGCACGAGTGCCCCGGTGCCGACGATCGCGCCCTCTATCGTCGCGATCAGGAAGCAGCCCCTCGCCACGTAGCTCGCGGCGATGTCATCCAGATCGCCGTTGAACGATGCGTCGAAGGCGTCGCCGAAGTGGCCACGCAGCCCTTCGAGGATGAGCGAGCGGACGGCAGCCTGGTCCTCGCGGGCGAAGTCCCGGATCTCGAGCTCGCCGATCAGGCCCAGGGCGCGACCTGTTCGGTGCGCAACATGTGCACCAGCTCGTCGCACCAGAGGCCATCGATTGCGCCCGACGCGTCGCGCGTGAACATCACTCGCCCTGGCAACGGATCGTCACGCTCGACCCGGAAGAAGCAGGGGTCGACTGCGTCAGTGCGCAGCAAGCGATAGCCCTGCTTGAACCCGCCGCGCCGGGAGTGGATTACGAGGTCATCGCCCTTCCGCGAAATCTGAATGCGCCCGAGGTTGGTGCTCGGCCGGAAGTTGGTGAGCTTACCCGGTACGCATTCGTACACCCCGGGCGCGCCGGCAAGCACGGCGTCGTCGTGCGGAGCAGGGGCGGGCGGCGTCGGGACGAAGCCGAACAGAGCGCGGTGCACCAGCTCATACACGGGCGCCGGCCGGTCGAGCATGACGTTCATGTGCACGATGACGGCGATGCCATCGAGCGGGAAGACCGCGAGGCTCGAGTTCCAGCCGCCGAAGTAGCTCCCGGTGTGCCCGATGTAGCGGCGCCCGGCGCTTGTGCCGCGCGCGAACGAGAGCCCCCACGACGTCAGGCGCTCGTCCGGGCCGAACTGCAACGCCGTCATCGCGTCGAATGTCGATGGCCGGACGATGCCATCGCCGCGGCGCATCAGCATCGACGCGTATCGCGTCATGTCGGCGATCGTCGACTGGACGGCGCCCGCGGCCAGCATGCCGTGGTGGTCGTTGGGGCCCAGCGCGCCGCGGATGTTGTATCCGTCCACGGGCGCTTCGTCAGGTATCGGCCGTCCCGCGCGCTCGAGCAACTCACGCGTGTCGGCGTTCGGCGCGCGATGGTAGCCGGACGCGAGATTGGCGTGGCCTTCACTCGTGCAGGTGGAGTCGCGCATGTCGAGCGGCTCGAAGATCCGGTGCTGGACGACGGAAGCGAAGTCTGTCCCCTCGGTACGGGCGACGGATCTCGCCGAGCAGCGCGTAACCGTGGTTGGCATACGCCCACTTCGTGCCGGGCTCTGCCTCGACGATGATGCCACGCCGGTAGAGGGATGCGAACTCCTGATCGCCGCCGGAGCGCGCGTTCGGATCGATCGTGGCGGCGAGCGCATCGGGCGTCGGCGCCTCGCCGATGCCGGACGTGTGTGTGAGCAGGTGCCGCAGAGTCATCGCCTGTGCCGGCCCGTCGAACGCGACGTCCGGCAGCAGGTCGACGACGCGCGAATCGAGCGACAGACGTCCGTCGTCAACGAGCGCCATGATGCAGAGCCCGGTGAGCGTCTTGCTGATGGAGGCGATGCGCTGGTGCCGGTTGAGATCCGCCCCCGTCTTGCTCTCGATGTCCGCGTAGCCGAACGCTTCGCTGTACACCGGATCGTCGCCGCAGACGACGCCGACCGAGAGCCCGGCAAATGATATGCGTCAAGAAGCTCGCGTGCCGTCGCGGTCAGCCGGGCCGCCGCGGCATCGTCGAACTGTGTGGTCACCGACTGGCCTCCCGCAGAACGTCGACGCGTTGAGACTCAAAGGCTACGGAACGGGGTTACGTCGGTCTAGCGGCGTCCGGGCCCGCAAAGCGCGCGGCCCGAAACGGCGCCCGTGTGCTCACCGTCTCGCAGGACCGGGACTCCGTTCACGATGACGTCCCGCATGCCCACCGCGTAGCTGTGCGGTTGAGTCGAACGTTGCGCGTGTCGGCGATCGTCGCCGGGTCGAAAATCGCGATGTCCGCGAAGTAGCCGGCCTCCAGACGGCCGCGACGGTCGAGCTCGCAGGTTGTCGGCGGGCAAGCGTGTCGCGCGGCGGATCGCCTCCGCGAGCGGAAGCGACGCGCTCCTCGCGCACGTACTTGCCGAGCAGGCGGGCGAAGTTGCCGTAGGCGCGCGGGTGCGTGCGACCGGTTGAGGAAGCTACCCTCGGCGGCGACCGACGCCGAATCGGAGCCGAACGAGACCCACGGAAGCGTGAGCTGCCTTGCGCACGTTGTCCTCGGACATCATGAAGTAGGCGGTGCTCGATGCGGACCGGTCGCGACGCACCAGATCCATCGACGCGTCGATCGGATCCTTCGCCGCGATCTCCGCGCACTTCGGCGAGCGTCTTGCCCTGGTAGCGGCTTGGTTCTCGTGCTTGCGCGCCCAGGATGAGGATGCCTTCCGGGCCGCCGGCCGCGCGTAGAGGTTCTCCCAGCCGTCGCCCGGAGCTTCGATCGCGGCGCGGATCTCGCGCGCGCACCGCCGGGTCGTCGAGCCGCTCGAAGCAGCTTGCGCGGTCCGCCGTCGTGAAACCGCGGCGGTATCGAGTTCGAGAGCCCGGTGGCGCCCGCCGTGTACGTGTACATGTCGGCGGTGATCGCTCGCCCCTGTTCGCGCCGCCTCTCGACCATCTCGATAACGGCGTCCATCTTGTGCCAGTTCGACTGCCCGCCGCCTTCAGGTGATAGATCTCGGCTGGTACGCCGCCCTCACGGCTGATGCGCAGTCAGCTCCTCGACCGCCTCGAGCAGGGCGGTGGCCCTCGCTCGCGCATGTGCGAGATGTACTTGCCGCCGTACGGCGCTGCGGCCGCGCACAGCTCGATCAGCTCCTCGGTCGATGGCGAAGAACGCGGGCGGATAGATCAGCGACGAGCCGATGCCGAGCGCGCCGGCCGACATCTCGTCGCGGACGAGGCCGCGCATCGTGTCCATCTCGGCGGCCGTCGCCGGGCGGTCGTCCTGGCCGACCGCGTAGATGCGGAGTGTCGTCGCGCCGATGTACGAGGCGACGTTCTGCGAGACCCCGTGCTTCTCGGCGTGCGCGAGGTATCCGGCAAGCGAGGTCCAGGCGACATCGACGCGATGTCGCCTCCGGCCTGCTCATCTGCATGCGCTGCCGCATGTCGGGCGTCAGCGGTCCCATCGAGTTGCCTTCGCCGAAGATCTGCGAGCGTGACGCCCTGCTTCAGGTCGCTGAGCGAGCGCGGATCCTGCAGGATGCTGATAGTAGGCGTGGCTGAGCATGTTGATGAAGCCCGGCGAGACCGCCATGCCGGTGGCATCGATCTCCATCCCGGCGCGCGCGTCTTCCAGCCCGCCGATCGTCGCGATCGCTTCGCCGTCGATGGCGATATCTGCCGACAAATGGATCGGTGCCGCTGCCGTCGTAGACGTAGCCGTTGCGGATGATCAGGTCATGCGTGGATTGCTGGAGCCTCGGCGTCAGGCATCCTGGCGCCAGTGGACCTCGTACACGCCGTACGGGTCCTCGAAGCCTCGCAGTTCCACCTCGCCGTGGTCGGCGAAGAGGAAGCCCTTGCCGGCGACAAGCTGGCGGACCACGTCGGACGTGAGGATCACGCCGGGCGCGGCCGCGCGCATATGCGGGACGCGAGCTGCACGGCCGTGCCGAAGAGGTCGTCGCCCTCGATCAGGGGCTCGCCCGCGTTGATGCCGATGCGAACCTCGACCTGCTGGCCGCTGCTCGGATGCGTTGTACCGCGTGAAGGCGCGCTGAATCGCGACGGCGGCACTCGAGCCCCGCTCGACGAGGTCAGGAACGATGCCATGATGCCGTCGCCCGTGTGTTTGACGTGACTGCCTCCGTGCGCGGCGAGGGCATCGTTGACGATGGTGTTGTGCAGGCGCACGAGGTCCTGCGCGCGCGCATCGCCGAGCTGTTGCGTCAGTCGCGTCGACTCCACGAGGTCCGTGAACATGATCGTGCGGAAGCCGCCCGTCGTCGCAGGCTCGGCTGCATGCTGATGCGTGGGCGTTGCCGTTTGCTCGGCCGACGACTCCGCGCCGATGAAGTCGAAGCACAGCCGAAGTGGCGTCTCCGTGTCGCCGATATAGGGCGAGAGCGATGTCCCGTCGAGCATCGCGAGACGGGCGTCGGGAATCGTTGAAGCGATGCGTCGGCCGACGCTGGCGTCCATGCCCGAGTAGTCGCGCCGCTGCATGACGAGTGTCGGCGCCTTCACCTTCGCGAGCTGATCCCGTCACGTCGAGATGCTCGTTGCACTCCCAGGATTTCGCCGCCGTCTCGCGGTCCATGCTGTTCTGCATGTACGCCGCCATGGCGTGCGCTGCCTCGCCCTCGTTCCAGCCGAACACGGTGTGTGCGAGCGTCTCGGTGAACAGCTCGTAGTCCGCCGACATCAGCTGCTTCAGCGCTTCTCCACGCTCGTCGGTACCTTCGTCGCGGTTGACGATGATCGAGCACCAGAGGAGCAGATGGGAGACGCGGTCGGGATGGGCCGCCGCGTACGTGATGCACGTCGGGCCCGAGAAGTAGCAGCCGAACAGCGCGAACCTCGACAGGCCGAGGCGGTCGACGACGGCTTCGAGGTCGCGGACCGCTCCGTCGACGCCGAGGTCCGTAACATCGCGGTCGGAGAGCCCCGCCCCGCGGCTGTCGTAGCGGACAATGCGGCAGCGTTCCGTCATATGCTCGTACCAGTGACGCCACTCGGGAATTTGCCACTCCAGCTCGATGTGGCTCCATGGTGTCGCCGGCGGCGGGATCACGAGCGTAGGCCCCTCGCCGAGCGAGGTGAAGGCGATGCTAACGCCGTCGGAAGTCGTCGCGTATTGGATTCGCGGTTCCATCTGCAGAATATGTTACCGCGCGGTGCACCTCGGCCGGCATCGAGACGTAGGCACGACGCATGCGCGCGAGCCGATTGAAGCCAAGCGGGTGGCGGTGTATGGTCGTGGCTCACACAGAGGCGAGGGCGGGCGCGGGGGCGTCCGGGTGGACTCAGGGTGCATGGTGGGGGAGCGAGAGAGCGCCCCGGCCGAAGGGCGGCTCGTCGCCGTCGACGTGCTGCGCGGCCTGGCAATTGCCTGGGTGGTGTTGTTCCACATCTGGGGTGACCTGGAGTTCTTTCCGCCTGTCCCGCGCGATTACTACGAACAACTGACGTGGCAGTTCGGGCATGACGCCGGCCCGCTCGCGATCTTCACCGCGTTTACCGACCTGCTCTTCCGCGACGGCTTCCAGGGCGTGCCGCTATTCATGATGATCAGTGGCGTCTCGCTCACGATCGCCGCATACCGCGCAGGCGACGCCGTGCGCTGGCCGCGCTTCTTCATCCAGCGGTTCCGCAAGCTCCTTGTCCCGTACTGGGTCGGCGTCGCCCTGACCTACGCCGTCATCATGGCCATCGCCTGGCGTCAGGTGGCCATCGGCGGCGGCACGTTCGCTGATCATCTCTCGGGCGGCGTGACGATCTCCGCCGGGAGCACCGTGAACGTCGATGGTGGCGTTGTCTTCGCCAGCCTCGCGCTGATCCCACGGCTGCTCAGGGACGAGTGGTTCTTTGCGCCGCAGCTCGCCCTCTGGTTCGTAGGGCTGCTGGCGCAGTACTACCTGCTGTTCCCCGCGCTGTTCGTGCTGATGAAGCGCATCGGCGTCGTGCCGTTCCTGCTGCTGACGTTCGGGATGACGGTTGCCGCGAACGCGTGGGAGATCAACCGTTACATGGAGCCTGAGCTGCAGTTCCGGATGGTGACGGGCTGGGCGCCATTCCGCCTGTTTGAGTTCACGGCTGGCATGGCCGTCGGATGGCTGCTCGCATCGCCGGAGCGGCACAGGGCGCTCGCGTTCGTACGACAGCCTGCGGTGCTCGGCGGCGCGATCGTGCTCGGGCTCGTGGCACATACGACTGGCGACCTGATGATCGGCCAATGGGGCATCCACTACTGGCAGGCGTTCGCGCTCCCGCTCGTCACGCTGGGGCTGGCGCTCCTCGCGTTGCCGCTGCTCGTGAAGCGCCCGAGCCGCATCGATGCGTCGATGCCTGTTCGCGGGCTCGTCGCCATCGGCGTGATGTCCTACACCATCCTTATCGTCAGCGACGCCATGCGCCTGGTCGCGAGCGAGATCCGCATCGAGGGCGCGAGCGACACCGTCTGGTGGACGTTCCTCATCGCCGTCTACGTGCCCGTGACATTGCTCGTCGCGTGGCCGCTCGCGCGCGTGCTCGGGCTCCTGCCGAAACGCGATGCTCGTGTGCGCCAGACGCGTTCGCGCGCTCCGGCGCCCTCCGCCGTGCCGGAGATGGTGCTCGGAGATGCCGTCGGCGCCGGCGGACAGTAGCGTCTACTTCCAGATGCGGATAGCAATGTTCAGTGCGATTGTGAGCACGACGCTGAGCACGATCGATGTGGCGAGTGGGATTGCGACGTAGACGTTCTTACCCTCGTAGATGAAGTCGCCGGGAACGCGTCCGAGGCCTAGACGCGACACGGCGAGCAGCGCGAAACCGCCGGCGAGCATGATTGCGCCGCCAATGATCAGCACGCGCGCGGCGACGTCCATGAGTCGATCCGTATCTCAGCACCGGGCATGCCGTCGGCGGCCGGGACGGCGAAGCCTCCGTGATACACTTCGGCCCGTGAATCTCGGATCTACTGCGCGAGCTGGCCGTCCCCAACGACACCAAGATCCTGCTTCTCGTCATCGACGGCCTCGGCGGCCTGCCGAACGAGAGCGCGGCGTTCAGCGAGCTGGAACAGGCGAACATCCGTCGGCTCGACCGTCTGGCGCAGGACAGCACTCTGCGGCCTGACGATGCCCGTGGCGCTATGGCGTCACGCCGGGCAGCGGGCCGGGGCACCTCGCGCTGTTCGGCTACGACCCGCGAGCGTACGACGTCGGCCGCGGCGTGCTCGAGGCGCTGGGCATCGACTTCGACCTGCAGCCCAGCGACGTGGCGGCGCGCGGCAACTTCTGCACCGTCGACGCTGAGGGCAAGATCGCCGACCGGCGCGCGGGGCGCATCCCGACGGAGCAGAGACGCGCCGTCTGCTGCGAGCTGCTGGCGAGATCGAGCTGCCGGGCGTGCGAGGTGTTCGTCGAGCCGGTGCGCGAGCACCGCTTGGTGCTCGTGCTGCGCGGCGACGGCCTCGTCGACCGCCTGACGCGAGACCGACCCTGCAGCGCGAGGGCCAGCAGCCGCTTGCCGTGCGCGTGCGCTGGCACCCGAGGCAGAGGCGACGGCGAAGCTGGTCAACGACTGGTCGCCAAGGCGCAGCGCGATGCTGCGCGACGAGCCGAAGGCCCGCGAACATGCTGACACTGCGCGGCTTCGCCAAGCACCCGCCGATGCCGCTCGATGTCGGAGAGTGACGGGATCCGCGCCGGCGCTATTCGCCGCGTACCCGATGTACCGCGGGCTGGCGAAGCTCGTGGGCATGGACGTGCTCGCGCGGGCGGCGACATTCGCCGACGAGCTCGAGACGCTGAAGGCGAACTGGGACAGGTACGATTTCCTGTTCATCCACTTCAAGCGCGCCGACGCCGCGGGCGAGGACGGCGACTTCCAGGCCAAGATCGCTGCGCTCGAGGAGGTGGACACGTACATCGAGCCGCTGCACGCGCTCCAGGCCGGACGTGTTCATGGTGGCGGGCGACCACTCGACGCCGGCGCTGATGGCGGGCCATCGCTGGCACCCGGTGCCGTTCCTGTTGCACGCGAAGACGTTTGCGCAGGCGGACAGCAGTCGAGGCAATTCAACGAGAAGACGCTGCGCCCGGGTGTCGCTCGGAACATTTCCGGCGAAAGAAGCGCTCTCGCTGGCGATGGCGCACGCCGGCCGGCTGACAAAGTACGGAGCCTGACATGTGCCGCGTACCCCATCGTCGCCGGCAACTGGAAGATGAACACGATGCGTCCCGACGCGCATCGCGCTGGCGCGAGCGCATCCGCGAGCGCTCGGACGGCGTCGCCGGCGTCGAGAAGATCGTGTGCCCGCCGTTCGTCTACCTGCCACGACGTACGCGGCGCGATCGAAGGCTCGACGATCGCGCTCGGCGCGCAGAACACGTACTGGGAGGAGAAGGGTGCGTTCACCGGCGAGGTGAGCGTCACGCAGGTAGCGGAAGTGGCGACGCACGTGATCATCGGTCACAGCGAACGGCGCCAGTACTTCGGCGAGACGGACGAGACGGTGAACAAGCGGCTCGCGCCGCGCTCGCCACGACCTGACGCCCATCGTCTGCGTCGGCGAGACGCTGCGAGCAGCGCCAGGCCGGCGACACGGCGAGCGTGCTGGTGCGCCAGATCCGCGGCGCGCTGGACGGCATCACTATCGGCGCTGGTCTGATCCTCGCGTACGAGCCCGTCTGGGCGATCGGCACCGGTCTCGCCGCCGACGGCGCGATAGCCCAGCAGGCCATCGCACTGATCCGGGCGACGGTGCGTGAGGCCGCAGGCGCCGTCGCCGATGAGGTGCGGATCCTTTACGGCGGTTCCGTGACGCCGGACAACATGGCCGAGTTCATGGCACAACCCGACATCGATGGTGGACTCGTCGGCGGGGCGTCGCTCAAGGCCGACAGTTTCGTCGGCATCATCGATGCAACGGCAGCGGCGGTGACCGCGCGGGCCTGATGCGGCGCGTCGTCGCCATCGTCGGTGCAACAGCGACGGGCAAGACCGCGCTCGCTATCGAGCTTGCCCGACGTCTCGACGGCGAGATCATCGGCGCCGACTCTCGGCAGGTCTATCGCGGCATGGACCTCGGCACCGCCAAGCCCACGCCGGCCGAGCAGGCGCGCGCGCAGCACTGGCTCATCGACGTCGTCGATCCGGATCAGCCCTTCACCCTGGCGTCGTTTCTGGATGCCGCGCAGACCTCGCTGGATGACGTCTGGTCGCGAGGCAAACAGCCGATCTTGTGCGGCGGCACCGGGCAGTACGTCTGGGCGTTGCTCGAAGGTTGGACCGTACCGCGCGTAGGCCCGGACCCCGCGCTGCGCGCCGACCTTGAGGCGCGCGCCGAGCGGGAAGGCGTCGCCGCGGTGTTCGAAGAGCTGCGGCAGATCGACCCCGAGAGCGCCGATGACATCGGTCCGACGAACCTGCGTCGCATGATCCGCGCGATCGAGGTGACGCGTTCGACGGGACGTCCGTTCAGCGCCGGGCGAGAGCGCGTGCCGCCACCGTTCGACGCAACGATCCTCGGCCTCTCGATGCCTCGCGAACGGCTGTATGCGCGTATCGACGCCCGCGTCGATGTGATGATCGAGGCGGGCCTGCCCGATGAAGTGCGGAGCCTGAACGCGCGCGGGTATGGCTGCGATCTCGCGCCGATGTCGGGCATCGGCTACCGGCAGATATGCGAGCATCTGGCCGGCGCGTGCACCCTCGAGGCCGCCGCCGCGCGGATGAAGACAGAGACGCACCGGCTGGCGCGGATGCAGCACACGTGGTTCCGGGACGACGACGCCCGGATCCGCTGGCTCGATGCGCAGGCCCGGGATCTCGTCGAACAGGCGCTAGCCGCGCTCGAAGGCTGAGTCGCGCTTCCGGCTCCCGCGAAGCACGTTGTATCCTCATCGCGCATGGAATTCGTGAAGCTGCATGGCACCGGCAACGACTTCGTCGTCATTGACGCCCGATCGCTGGATCGTGACTGGAGCGCGCTGGCGCGAGAGGTCTGCGACCGCCACTTCGGCATCGGCGGCGATGGGCTCATCCTGGCCGTGAACTCGGATCGCGCCGACGTGCGGATGCGCATCTTCAACGCCGACGGTTCAGAGGCGGAGATGTCCGGCAACGGCATGCGCTGCCTCGTGAAGTTCGCCGTCGATGGCGGCATCGTCGCCCCGAAGGGCGAAGAACTCGACGTCGAGACCGGTGCCGGCGTGATGCGTGTGAGCATCACGACCGCACGCCGGGCGCGTCGTGCGCGTGCGCGAGGGCATGGGCGCGCCGCGCCTCGACCCGCGCGAGATACCCATCGCCATCGAGGCCGCGCCGCCCGTGCGCGAATATCCGTCGACGGTCGACGGCACGACGATCGCGATCACCGCCGGTGTCGATGGGGAACCCCCACGCCGTGCACTTCCAGCAGGCGCCCGTCGCGGACTACCCGCTGCACCAGCTCGGGCCCGCTCATGGAGCACCACGCGCTGTTCCCGCAGCGGACGAACTTCGAGGTCGTGCGGATCATCGGCAAGGGCCGCGCCGAGATGCGGGTATGGGAGCGCGGCGTCGGCGAGACGCTCTCATGCGGCTCCGGCGCGTCGGCCGTGATGGTCGCGGCGCGGCTGGGCGGCCTGGCCGAAGACGGCTCGAGCTGACGGTGCCCGGCGGCGTGCTCCAGCTCGAGTGGGACGGCGCCGGCGAAGTCGTGCTCGACGGGCCCGGTCGCAGAAGTCGTTCCGCGGCACGTGGCCCGGCTAGATGCCGGTCGAACCACTCCGTCGCATCGGTGTCAGTCGAAGCGTCGTCGCTCTACGACGAGATCTCGTCGCGAGCCCTTAGCTCCCGTCTGGGGCGACGCGAGATCGAATCGATCGAGCGTGCGCACCCGGAGCTGATCGCGCGCGGCCGGGGCGGCATTCGTGCCGTGGCGATCGCCCCGTCGGCGCAGCTTGCCTACGCGTTCGAGAGCGATACCGCCTTCATCGAGGAGTTCCCCGAACTCTTAGAGACGTTGCTGTCGCGAATGCAGAAGGCGCGCATCGATACCGCGCGATTCCGGTTGACGCACAATCCCGCGCGACCTGTCGTCGAGCCCGTGCTGAAACGGCTCTGGTTTTCGCCGTCCCGTTCGTGGCTGCAGTTCGGGCTCGACCGGAAGGATGCACCGAAGGTCGCCGCGCTCAAGGGTGTGAAGTTCCGCGATGGCGGACCGGCTGACATCGACGCCGTGCTCGCCGTCGACCGCGATGCATTCCCCGGCACACCGCTGCCGCGCGAAACGCTCGCGAACCGTTTGGAGGAGGGCTCGCGGCTCCTCGTCGCGACAGTGAGCGGCAAGATCAGCGGGTTCGCGATCTACGATCTGGTGCAGGACGGCGTCGGATACCTGTACGTGTTGGCCGTCGCCGAATCGTACCGCGGGCGCGGCATCGGTGAGGCACTGACGGCTCGCGTCGCGAAGGCCGTATTTGCGGAGCGGGCGCATCGGTTGGACCTGCGGACGGCGGACAGCAACGCGACGGCGATCCGGCTTTACGTGCGCATGGGATTCCGCCAGGTGGCCGCCGGCAGAGACTACACGCGGCCCGTCGATCCACGCGCGATCACCCGCATCAAGAAGACGAAAGAGGGCACGGTCATTCGCTTTGGCGGCTGGCGCTGATCCGTGGAGTCGGTGACGTCCGGCCGCGGCCGGAACGGGCCGTGGCTCCAGAACCGCTGGCTCCGCGTCGAGACGCGCCAGGACGACGCCAGCATCTCGCCAGTGGCGCTCGATGGCGGCTTCCGTCCGTCCGAGCGCGCGCTCGCGTTCGCGCGTGTCGTCGGCGAGCCACCGATCGAGTTCGCGCGCGCCGACTACGACGTCCAGCCACATCGCGACGTACTCGGCGCCGGCCGGCGTATCACGCTTCGATGCGTGGTGCCGCGGCGCGGTGCGACGCTGGCTCGCGAGATCGTGCTCTACGACGACCGCCCGATTCTGCGTCACGCGCGTCGGCCTGACAAACAATCGCGGTGAGCCGGTGCCCATCGAGGCGCTGCACGTGTTCACGACGCCGGCATCCGGACGCGGACGGCTTCGGCTTGCGTCGGCGTCGGAGGATTGGCGAGTCTACCGCCACGGGTGGCAGTCCTGGTCGCCGACGATGTCGCTCGGCGGCCGCGACCGCGACGTCCGGAGCCGGCGGCCCGAGCTCGCGCCCGAGGACCCGACCGATGCCGCCGGACGCTTCTCTTCGGACGACGTCGGTGTGCTGTACGACCCCGCGTCCAGGCGGTCGATGCTCGCCGGCGCAATCTCCGCGCGGACCCTGTTAACGCAGGTTGTCGTTGACGCGCCCGAGCGCTCGATCGACGCGCGCTGCCTCGCCGATAGGGTACCGCTCGCGCCCAGAGAGACGATGTGGTCGGAGCGGGTCGCGATCGACGTTTGCGGAGACCCGAACGAACAGCTCGAGCGCTACGGCGATGCGCTCGGCTTGGAGATGGGCTCGCGCGTGCCGTCGCAGACACCGGCGGGCTGGTGCTCGTGGTACTACTTCTTCACGACGCTGACCGAAGACGACGTCGTGCGCAATCTGCGCTTCCTGGAAGCGCACAGACGCCAGCTTCCCGTCCAGACCGTGCAGATCGACGACGGCTACCAGGCGGACATCGGCGACTGGCTGATCGCGAACGAGAAGTTCCCGCGCGGGATGGCGTGGCTGGCCGCCGAGATCAAGCGCGCTGGTTACACGCCGGGGTTGTGGCTGGCGCCGTTCCTCATCGCCGAGACATCGAAGACGTTTGCCGCGCACGCCGAGTGGGTGGTGCGGGGCGACGACGGCGAGCCCGTGCTGGCGACGCGCAACTGGCAGCGCAGGAACTATGGCCTCGACGGTTCTCATCCGGACGCGCGCGCGTGGCTCACGGAGCTGTTTCGCGCGGTCTGCGACGGATGGGGATACGACTACGTAAAGATCGACTTCCTCTACGGCGCGGCCATGGCCGGACACCGCTTCGACGCGGCCGCTACGCGTGTCGGCGCGTATCGCGCGGCGCTCGAGGCGGTGCGGGCCGGTGTCGGGCCCGATCGGTTCATCCTCGGCTGCGGCGCGCTGATGGCGCCGTCCGCCGGCGTATTCGACGGGAATCGCATCGGGCCGGACGTCGCTCCGTTCTGGCGGAACCTCACGCGCGAGGAGCGTGCCGCGCCAAAGCCGCGCGCGCGCACACCGGACGACAACCTCAGCGCGGAAGTGGCGATCCGCAACACGCTCACGCGCTCATGGATGCACGGACGGCTCTGGGCCAACGACCCCGACTGTCTTCTGGCGCGCACCGACGCGACAAAGCTCACGCTGGAGGAGACGCGGACGCTCGCAGCCGTGATCGGCCTGAGCGGCGGCATGATGCTCTCGAGCGACGACCTCGAGAAGGTGCCGGAGGAGCGAATCGAGCTGATATCGATGCTGCTGCCACCATTGCCGGGGAGCGCGACCCCGATCGACCTGATGGAGCGCGACATGCCAGAGCGCTACGAAGTAGCCTTCGAGCGCGACTATGACCCCGTGACCCTGGTGGGAGTGTTCAACTTCGCCGACGAAGCGTCGGAGCGCGTGCTCAATCTGCCGGAAGGCGAGTGGCTTGTTTGGGAGCTGTGGTCCGAGCAATACCACGGCCGAGTGAGCGGACGGCTGAGGCTTGGGGAGACCGCGCCGCACGGGAGCCGCGTCGTGGCACTGCGTCCCGCGAACGTATCGCCGTGCGTCGTTGGCACGAACGCGCATATCGGGTGCGGTGCGCTCGACATAACATCAGAAGCGTTTGATGACGCCACCCGAACGTTGCGCGTCGGGCTGTCGCCCGCGGGACGGCGTGAGCGGCGCATATACATCGCGACGATGGACCTCGCGCCGTACTCGGTGACGCTCGATGGAATGGACGTCCCGTGGCTGGGTGCGGGCGGGGGCGCCATTGTAATCGAGGTTGCAATCGACACCGAAAGCGTGCTCGAAGTGTCGTTCGAATGAGGGCGCGTGGTTGACTTCTGAGGTGGGCTTCGATAGCCTGACTGCACAACTGAATAGAGCCTAACTCGCGCAATCGCGAGGCGGGGGACCCACCGGATCCCCGGGGTGAATCGCACGGAGACGTGCGTAGGCGAACTCCTTCGAGCCGAACCCGTCAGCTAACCCCGCAGGCATAACAAGGAGAAGAGAGACCGGCTGAAGGTGTCCCTTCAGTCGTTTTGTTTTCCCCTCAGGGGATTAGATTCGCTTAGCAGCCTCCTCCTCCAACGGCAAAAGGCCACCGCACTGCGGTGGCCTTTTGCTATGTGGCAAAAGTAGCGCTCGCTACGACTCGTCCACCGTGATGGAATCGATGCGCACGCCCGGGTCGGCGTCGGCATTCAGCTGGGGGTCGCGTGTCGGGAGCTGGCGCAGCACGGCCAGGCTCGCATCGTCCGCGACCTTGCCGAAGGCCGTGAACTTGCCGTCGAGCGTGGGTTCATTCTGCAGGGTGAAGAAGAACTGGCTGCCGTTGTTCTGGGCGCTGGCGTCGGACGGCTTCGCCATCGCGAGGATGCCCGGCGCGAACGGGATATCCGTGCGCTCGACGGGCAGGTCGTATCCCGGGCCGCCGTAGCCGGTGCCGGTCGGATCGCCCGCCTGGGCGAAGTGGATCTGGCCATTGTCATCGGCAATCACGCGGTAGAACGTGACGCCGTTGTAGAACCCGTCGCGGGCCAGGAACACGAAGTTGTTGACCGCCTCAG
This sequence comes from uncultured Chloroflexia bacterium, assembly GCA_963736015.1. Lineage (GTDB taxonomy): Bacteria > Chloroflexota > Dehalococcoidia > DSTF01 > JACRBR01 > CAVTNG01. The sequence continues at coordinate 168,913 of CAVTNG010000002.1, forward strand.
GTGCGTCCTTCGGGTCGAGCTGGACCTTCACGTCGCCTTTTTCCGTCTTTAGCGTGGCTGTGTAGGTCTTGTTCACGTCGATGACCATGCCGGGGGGCGCGCTGTACTGCTTGATCGAGGCCTGCGCACCCGATGCCTGAGCGGTGGCGTTGACCTCCGGCGTGCTGCGGGTGAAGTCCGGCCCGCGGACGCTCGTCGAGCTGCTGCTGCCGTTGCGGCTACCTTTGTAGAACGCCCCGAAGAGGAATCCGGCGCTCAGAACGAGCACGCCGATGATGGCGAACAGCTTGTAGTTCGTGAAGACGCGGAACGCGCCCTTGGGTTTGATGTGGGCAGCGTCACCTGACGCGGGACCGCCGCCGCCGTAGACCTTCTTGCGGCGTTGCGTCTGGACGGTCTGCTTCTTGCGTGGCATCGGGCCCTTTCGGATTGCTCGCGATCAAATACGGCGCGGATGGCCCCCCGGCTCGAACTCTACAACGCCGCAAACGGGCAGAAGGTTCCATTCAGCTTAACGCACCGGCGCGATTCTTCCACAGACGCGCGATCGCCCCGTATAGTGGGAGCCACGCCCCCGTAGCTCAGTGGATAGAGCGCCAGCCTCCGGAGCTGGAAGCACAGGTTCGAGTCCTGTCGGGGGTACCACGACGCCCGGCGGGATTGCGGCGCGGCCTATCCCCGCAGAGCCTTTACCGAAGTCTGTTCCGTCACCGCGAGCCCGGCCCGCGTAAGCACCAGCACCTGCTGCCCCATCGTCTCAAAGCCCGGACCGACCGTCCCGCCCTCCAGGAACCGCGCGTGGATCCCCTCGAGGATCACGGCGAGGCGGAAGTAGGCGAGCGCGGCGTAGAAGTCCAGGTTGCTCACGTCACGGCCGCTCTTCTCGGCGTATCGCTTCATCGCCTCGCTCCGGGTAGGGAAGCCCGGCAAGAGCATGACGGCGCCGCTGGTCGCACCCGTCCCGTGCGGCTCCTGAGCACCGCGCTCAGGCCAATACATCACCTGCGCGCCAAGGTCCGCGAGTGGATCGCCGAGCGTCGCCATCTCCCAATCGAGGACCGCGGCGATCCCGCCGTCCGGCCGCATGACGCAGTTGTCGAGGCGGTAGTCGTTGTGCACGAGCGTGTGCTCCGACTCGGGCGGGATGGCGTTCGCGACGCGCCGTCCCAGCTCCTCCAGCTCGGGCACATCCCGCACCTTCGACCCCTTCGCGAGCTGATCCTGGAAGCGGCGCACCTGGCGCTCGATGAAGCCCTGCGGCTTCCCGAAGTCGCCCAGGCCCACCGACTCGGGCTTTACCGCGTGGAACGCCACGAGCGTATCGATCAGCGACTCGCCCATGCGTTTCCGCGTAGCCTCATCGAATGCCTCGGCGACGACGCGCGGGTCGGCCGGGACGATGCCCTCGACGAACGACATGATGTAGAACGGCGCACCGATCACCGCGGCGTCCTCGCACAGCGCAATGGCGTGAGGCACGGGCACGTCGGTCGGCTCGAGGGCCGAGATGACGCGGAATTCGCGCTTCATATCGTGCGCCGTCGGCAGAACATGAGAAAGCGGCGGCCGGCGGAGCACCCACGCGCGGCCATCGGACTCGATGCGGTACGTGAGATTCGAGCGCCCGTGGCCGATGATCTTCGCCGAGAGCTCCTTCGCCGGTTCGACGTGCTCGCTGAACCATGGCGTGAGCGAGTCGAAGTTAATTCCGGGGACGTTGTCGCTCATGTGGACTCACCGGGGGCCGTGACGCAGGCCGCAGCCGACACTACAATCCCATGCGCGGCGGCGGCGCGTGCCGGCAGCCGATCATCGAAGGAGGATCCCATGCCCGTTGACTTCACGCTCTCACCGGATGTCGAGGACGTCCGCTTGCGCGTCCGCAAGTTCATGGACGACGAGGTCCGTCCGACAGAACAGAAGCTACGCGACAATGAGGCTGACCGCAACGCCTTCGTCGGCGAGATCGTCCGTCTGCGCCAGCGCGCGCAGGAGCTCGGGCTGTGGAATCCGCACCTGCCCGAAGGAGTGGGGTGGCATGGGCCTTGGGAACGTCGCGATGGCCTTCGTTTCGGCCGAGGCGGGCCGCACCGGGATGGGGCCGTACATCCTCAACGCGCAGGCGCCGGACGAAGGCAACATGCACACGCTGCTGCACAACGGCGACGCCGCAGCAGAAGGAGAAGTACCTGCGCCCGCTCGCCGAGGGGCGCTCGCGCTCCTGCTTCGCGATGACGGAGCCGGAGGTCGCGGGCTCCGACCCGACGCGGCATCCAGACTACGCGCAGTGAAGGATGGCGACGACTGGGTGATCAACGGCCACAAGTGGTTCATCTCGGGCGCCAAGGGCGCGCGCTTCGCGATCCTTATCGCGCGTACCGATCCCGACGCCGACCCGCCGCAAGCGCGCAACTCCGCGTTCCTCGTCGACCTGCCGGCCGAGGGCTGGGAGATCGTCCGCGACATCGACACCATGGCACGGCAGGGCAACCACTGCGAGATCCGCATCACGAACTGCGGGTGCCGCAGGAGAACATGCTTCGGCGAACGCGGCCACGGTCACCTGCTCGGCCAGTACCGCCTCGGCCCCGCGCGCCTCGCTCACTGCATGCGCTGGATCGGCAACGCCGAGATCGCGCTGGAGATGATGGTGGACCGGGCGCTCGAATCGTGTCGCGCACGGCTCGATGCTCGCGGACAAGCAGGCGATCCAGTGGATGATGTCCGAGTCCGCGATGGAGCTGTACACCGCGAAAGCTCATGGTGCTGCACGCGGCCTACCTGATCGAGAACGGCATGCCGTTCCGGCACGAGGTCGCGATGGCGAAGCACCACGTCGCGAACACGCTGTGGAAGGTCGTCGACCGGGCGATCCAGGTGCACGGCGCACTCGGCTACTCGACCGACACGCCGCTGGAGCGGATGATGCGCAACGCGCGGTCGGCGCGACTCGTCGACGGCGCCGATGAGGTGCACATGCAGACGATCGCACGCAACGTCATCGCGTCGTACCAGGAGACGGGCAGTACGCGTATGGCCACGGGCGACCTTCTGTAGCCGGGATCGGGTTCCGTGTCAGCCGGACCGGCTCGGGCGCACGAGCAGGATCGGGATCGTCGTGTCGTGCAGCACGGCTTCGGCCACGCTGCCGAACATAAGCTTGTTGATCCCCTTCCGTGAGCGCGTGCACATGGCGATCGCGTCAGCCTCGACCTCGCGTGCCGCGTCGACGATCTGACGCGCCGGTGGGCCCTGCTTCACCATCGTGTTCGCCGTGACGCCGGCCCCGCGTACCTGCGCCGCCACCCGGTCGAGGTAGGACTGCGCCTGCTCGGCAAACAGGGAGCGGATCGCCGTGTTCGCGTGCTGCTTCCCGAGCGCGCCGCGCTCGCTCCAATCGCCGCTCACCGCATCGACGATGCGCAGGAGCGTAATGTCGGCCGACATCGCGCGGGCGATGTCGACGGCGTGCGGTACCACCGCCTCGGCGCGAGGCGATCCGTCGAGCGTGACGAGCAGATGCTTGAACATGGCAAAGCGCTCCCCGGTCCGGCGCACCGGACGTGTGCAAAGGCAGGGAACCGCGTCGCAGCGATCACCCTGACCCGTTCCAACCCCATATGGATTGTCGGCAGAAAGGGGGCTTTCCTTCGACGCTCGACCACGATCCGGCGAATATCGTGGCACCCGAAGTGCCAATCGACCGTACCGGCCGGTCAGTTGTGACTCACGATATGTGCAGGACGTTGGCCTTCAGCCAGCCCCAGGGCTGGGCCTCGCGGTAGTGGAGCAGGTATTCCTGGGCGAGCTTCGGGATGAGCAGGATGACAAGAGGGATCGCCGTCGTGGCGAGCGAGCGCGGGTACAGCCGGGGGAAGAACTTCGCCACGATGACCACGTAGAGCCACCAGTTCTCGAACAGGTTCGGGAATACGAGGAGCAGCGGCCTCTCGTCGGTAACCTCGAAGGCGATGACGCCGATGCCCCGATAGACGTAGAGCACGATGGCCGGCACTCGTGCCCATGCGCTCTCCCAGCGGAGCGCCACGATCAGCTCCAGCGTCAGGTAATACGGTGTCGAGGAGCTTGTCGAGCTGTGCGTAGTGATCGCCGGAGCCACCCAGCCCCAGCGCGTCCACGATCACGACGTCGAGCGCGTCGAGCAGCATCGACGCGATCCCGCCAAACAGCGGCCAGCGCAGGATCGTGAGCGGGACGAGCAGGCGGAGAACGATGACGATGGCCTGGCCGGTCGTCATGCGTTCCGGCCCGCCGTGTTGCGCATCAGCCGCGGACCCGCTGGCGGTACTGAATGGCCTCGGCCAGGTGAGCCGACGCGATCGCCTCGGAGCCGGCCATGTCGGCGATCGTGCGCGCCAGCTTGAGGATGCGATGGAAGGCGCGCGCTGACAGCGAGAGCTGTGTCATCGCCAGTCTCAGAGAGCGTCTGCGCCTGCTCGTCGAGCTTCGCCTGGCAATAGGCCCGAACCTCGGTCGGCGTCATCTCGGCGTTGCACACGAGGCGCGAGCCCTCAAAGCGGCGGGCCTGCGCGTCACGCGCATGTTCGACGCGGTCCCGGACCTCGCGCGAGCGTTCGCCGCTGGTCTCGCTCGCCAGCTTTTCGTAGTCCACGCGCGGCACATCGATGAATATATCGATACGGTCGAGCAGCGGTCCGGAGATGCGCTTCTGGTAGCGACTGACCGTGGACTCCGAGCACGTGCACTCCTTCGTCGGGTCGCCATAGAAGCCGCAAGGGCAGGGGTTCATAGCCGCGACGAGCATAAAGTTGGCCGGATACGTAATCGTGCCCTGGGCGCGAGATATCGTGACCGTGCGGTCCTCGAGCGGCTGCCGCATGACCTCGAGCACCTGTTGGCCGAACTCGGGCAGCTCGTCGAGGAAGAGGACCCCACGGTGACTCAACGTGATTTCGCCGGGGCGCGGCGTGCGGCCGCCACCGACCAGCCCGGCGTGCGAGATCGTGTGATGCGGCGCCCGGAACGGCCGGCGATGGACGAGCGGCGTGTCAGCCGGCAGAAGGCCGGCGACGGAGTAGATCTTCGTCGCTTCGAGCGTTTCGTTCGGCGTCATGTGCGGCAGGATCGACGGCATGGAGCGCGCAAGTAGAGTCTTGCCGCTTCCGGGCGGTCCGGACATCATCACGTTATGCCCGCCGGCCGCGGCGACCTCGAGCGCGCGTTTCACGTGCTCCTGTCCCTTGATGTCTCCGAAGTCTGTTCCCTGCCAGGCCTCGTCCTCGACCGCGGGAACACCGGTGCTCGGCGCCGGCGCGATTGGCTCCAGACCGGCGAGGTGATTGAGCAGGGCACCGAGCGTATCCACCGGATAAACGGTGATGCCGGGCAACAGCGCCGCTTCGGCCGCGTCCACCGCCGGCACGTAGGCGTTGCCGATGCCGCGCTCGCGCGCCAGCGCGACCATCGGCAGGATGCCTGCCGCGTGACGCACGCCCCCATCGAGTGAGAGTTCGCCCAGGAATACGCTGTCGGAGACATCGGCCAGAACCTGCCCGCCCGCGACCATGATGCCCACGGCGATTGGCAGGTCGAATGTGGGGCCCTCTTTACGCAGATCGGCCGGCGCGAGGTTGATGACAATGCGGCCGCCCGGAAAGCGGAACCCTGAGTTCTTGATCGCCGACTCCACGCGATCCTTCGCCTCGCGGACGGCCGCGTCAGGTAGGCCGACCATGGCCAGGCTGGGCATGCCGCGGCGCGCGGAGTCGACCTCGCACTCCACGATTTCGCCCTCGAGCCCGATGACAGCGCAGGAGAGAATCTTGGCAAGCGCCATAACGGGCAGACTATCTCACAAAGAACATCAGTTCTGCAAGCGAGATGGTAAACCGCTGGCAGCGCCGCCGTGCGGGGAGTCCGTCGGGGCGCTCAGCGGCGTCGTCGCGCCAGTCGTCCGGCGGCCAGGGGCGCGCAGTGCGTGTCGTTCGCCAATACGACGCTCGCTGATAAGGTCCGAGGCCAGCACGGCCGTGAACCAGGCGAACATCACGACGTTCACGCCAGCAATCGCGAGACTGAACGGCGACTCGAGCCATCGGCCCGAGAGCGACTCGATCGGAGGAGCGGCGACGATCATGTTGAGGAATAAGGTCGTCGAGGCGATGGCGTACAGCCACAACCAGCGGCGCTCGAGCATCGCGACCGGGAGCAACAAGGCGACGAGCGGGTACATGTATCGCTCGTGCGTCGAGACTGGGAGCACGTAGAAGGCGAGCGCGAGGTAGGACGCCGCCAGGAGCCCGTCGCGCAGCGTCGGCCGGCGCCAGACATAGACGGTGGCAAGGGCCCCGGCCGCCGCGGACAGCGCCAGCCCGGCGTGGCGATACGTGAGCATCGGGATCGCCGAGAACATGGCGTCGTCGGGCCCCGGGCGGACGGCGACGTCCGGGAACCACCAGAGGTTCCACGCCGACGCTGAGAGCCGCTCATAGTTGGCGTCAAACAGCGCCTTGTACGTCGTCGCGATATTCGCGGCGTCGCCATGGAGCAGCCACGGACCGAGCACAACAGCTGCGACCCCGATCACCGAAGCCGAACAGCGCCAGAGGGCGCCAGCACCGCTGCGCCGCAGCGTGAGCGCGCAGAGCACCGGCACGACGATGATGGGATGGGGCTTGATAAGGAAGCCCAGCGTCCACACCGCCCATCCCGTGGCCGGCCGCCCGGTCGCGACGAGTAGAATCGACCCGACCATCGCTGCAGCCACGGCAGCGTCGACCTGCGCCCAGACCGCGCTGTCGTAGACCACGACCGGGTGGAACGCGAGCACGGCCGCGGCGGCCACGCCCGACGCTTGCGCTGCCGATTCGGCGCGTGACTGCCGGGCGAGCGTCCGCGTGGCCGCGTACACCGTCACGATGAGCGCGATGTCGAACAGGATCGACGGCACCTTCACCAGCAGATGCAGCGTTGGTGTTGTCTGCGCGTACGGCCCGCCGATGGCGGCGTAGGCGATCGACAGTATCCAGAGCACCCAGTGGTACCCGACGTAGTCCGTGTCGCTTGTCCGGAAGATGTTGAGCACGCCGTGATCGTGGATGCGCTGCATCCAGTACTTCCAGAAGCCCTCGTCGAGGTAGCCGTTCGGGAGATGGGCGTAGAGCGGGGCAAGCGCACCGCGGAGCACGACGGCAGCCACGAGGATCAGCGCCAGGACGACGACCGGTCTCCGTGCCGCGAGGGACAGGCGTGCGCGGGGCATCATGTGCGGACATTGTGTGTCCGCGTCCTCGCGATCTCAATGCGACGAGACGCACCGATGTGACGAACTCGCGTCAGGGCATCCAGGCTATCTGGCCGTGGAACGTGCCATCTGTGAGGCGGTCGATCGCGCCGCTTGCCATGTCTACGTCGAACACGCCCTTCGCGCCGTTGACGTAAAGGTGGCTCCCATCCGCATTCCAGGCGAACGTCGGGTTGTCCTCCTTCAGGTCGGCCATGCGCCGCGCCTCTCCGCCGGTGGTGGCGATCTGCCAGACGTCCTGGGGCAGCCCGTCACGGGGAGGCCCGAACGAGACCGTCTGCGGACCGCGAAACGTCCGCGCCACCTCCGCGGCCGTGAAAGTGATGCCGGCGTCCCCGGGGGCGAAGCGGGGCCACCCGAAGGGGCTCAGGCCGTCCTGCGTCGTCGAGACAGGTGTCGCCGGGCCGTCTGCGGCGTTACTGATGTTGAGGGTGAGCACCGAGGCATCGTCGAGCGTCGTAAAGGCGACCTGTGTGCCGTCGGCCGAGACGCCGAAGCCGAGGACACCTTCCCGAAGCCGCTCGCGCGCGCCCGTCGCCAGTTCAAACTCTTCGAGCGTATAGACGATCCCGTTCGGGCCTTGCTCCTGCACGACCGCGAGGATGTGCGCCGCATCCGCCCACTGGGGAAACGTGACCTGCTGGTTCGGAGCGGCGTGGTGGAACACGAGCTTGCGGTCTGACCCGTCGCGGGCCGCCGTCCAGAGGTCGAATCCGGAATCGGCTGCCCCGTCGGCAGCGGGCGGTGGTTGCGAGACGAAGGCGATGCGCGAGCCGTCCGGCGACGCGGATGGATAGAGCAGGAACCCTCCGGGCTCAGGTGACATGAGGGTATGGCGAGCGCCGGACGATGCATCGATCTGGTCGAGCGATCCATCAGCCATGGTGAGGATGAGAGTGCTGCGGCCACCGTCGCCCGAGCCGCTGCTCGATCCTCCAGAGCAGGCCTGGGCGGTGATCGCGATCAAGACGACGGGGAGGAGCCAGGCTAACCGCATCGCGGCCAGTCTACGAAACGCCCCGGCGCCGCCCGCGGCGCCCTGAGACCCGCCTCGTCAAGATTGCTAACCTCTACGGTTGCGACATTGCCCCCGCTTCGAGCGGTGTGGGACACTCAGGTTGAGCGTCTCCTCCCGCCCCGTGAACGCTCGACGACGCCGTCAGCAATCGGATTAATCAACGCATGGCCGGTATGGGTCTCCGACGGGTCACGCTCGGGTTGGCAGTTGCCGCGATCTTCATCGTCCTGCTTGCTGCCGCCGACGCCTCGCGCCCGCCTACGGCGCGGGCGGCGACGCCGGGCCTCGTGGCGGCGTATGGCTTCAGCGAGGCGTCCGGCGCGACGACCGCGGATGCCTCGGGATTCAACAACACCGGGACCCTCGTGGGCGCGACGCGGGTGGCGGGGAAGTACGGCAACGGACTTTCGTTCAACGGCACGAGCAACCTGGTGCGGGTACCGGACAGCGCGTCGCTGGATGCGACAACGGGCCTGACGCTCGAGGCGTGGGTGAAGCCGAGCACGGTCAGCGGCTGGCAGACGCTGGTGATGAAGGAGTCGGCGAGCACGCCGATACCGCGTGGGTCATGGAGCGACCTGCTTGCGTACACGATGTACGCGAACACGGACACGAACCGGCCGAACATCGGGATCGTGAGCACGACGGGCGACTACGAAGCTCGCGGTACCACGAAGCTGGCGACGAACACGTGGACGCACGTGGCGACGACGTTCGATGGCGCGACGGTGAAGGTGTACATCAACGGTGTGCAGGTGAAGAGCGCGGCGGCGAGCGGGACGCTGTACACGTCGAGCGACCAGCTGAGCATCGGCGGGAACAGCATCTGGGGCGAGTACTTCAAGGGCGTGATCGACGAGGTGCGGGTCTACAATCGCGGCCTCAGCGCCTCGGAGATCGTCTCGGACATGAACACGGCGGTGGACGGAACGGTGGCGACGGCGACGGCAACGAACACTGCGATATCGACGGCGACCGCCACGAACACCTCCGTGCCCACGGCGACTGCCTCCAACACAGTCGTCCCGACAGCCACGGCGACGAACACAGCGGTTCCCATAGCGACGCCAACCAACACCGCCGTCCCGACGGCGACGAATACGCCCATTCCTTCCAATACCGACACGCCGGTGCCGACGGTGACCAGCACGCCAGATTCGACGCCGACGCAGACGTCCGTCGCGACGGCGACGAGCACGCAGGTCCCGACCTCTACCAGCACCGCGATCCCACCAACCGCCACCAACACGTCAGTGCCGCCCACCGCGACGGCGACAGCGACCAACACGCCCGTGCCGCCGACATCGACCCGGACGAATACGAACACTCCGGTGCCGCCCACAGTCACGTCCACGCGGACAAGCACGCCGACTGCGACGCCGACGCGGACGAGCACGCCGACGGCGACGCCCACGCGCACAAACACGCCGCTGCCACCGACTTCGACGCCGCCTCCAGCGCCGCCGGGGCTGGTGGCCGGCTACGGATTCAGCGAGACATCGGGATCGACGACAGCCGACGCATCGGGCTTCGGAAACACGGGGACGCTCGTCAACGCCACGCGCGTCGCAGGCAAGTTCGGGAACGGGATGTCGTTCAACGGGACGAGTGCCCTCGTGCGTGTCCCCGACGCTTCGTCGCTCGACCTCACGACGGGCATGACGATCGAAGCGTGGGTCAAGCCGAGCGCCATCACGAATTGGCGGACCCTGGTGATGAAGGAGGCCGGATCGTCACCGATTCCGCGCGGCGGATGGTCGGACCCCTTCGACTACGGCATGTACGGGAACACCGACACGAACCGCCCGAACGTGGCGTTCAACACGACCGCCGCGGCGTTCGATCTGCGCGGCACAGCGCAGCTGGCGAACAACACGTGGACGCACGTCGCCTCGACATACGATGGCGCGACGCTACGCGTGTTCGTCAACGGTGCTGAGGTTGCGACCAAGGCGGCCAGCGGGCCGATCGCGACATCGAACGACCAGCTGAGCATCGGCGGCAACACCATCTGGGGCGAGTACTTCGCCGGCGTCCTCGACGAAGTCCGCATCTACAACCGCGCCCTCTCGCCGGCCGAGATCACGTCGGACATGAACACAGCGGTGGACGCCAGCGGCCCGCCCGCGACCGCCACGGCGACGCCGACGACGGGAGCCGGCACGTCGACCTCGTCTCCGACGAGCGTGGCGACCTCCACACCGACGCGGACGCCCACTCGCACGCCGACTCCATCCGGCTCATCGACCCCCACGCCAACCGCCACGGCCACGCCGACAGGCGCAGCTGCCACGGGCCAGTGGGGTCCGCTCATGAACTGGCCCTTTGTTGCCGTGCACCTGAGCATGCTGCGGACCGGCAAGATCGTCCTCTGGGACGGCTGGGAGCTCACGTCATTCGCGAAGGTGTGGGATCCCTCGACGAACCAGTTCTCGGACGTCACGAACCAGTCGGGCCTGTTCTGCGCGAGCCACGACATGCTGGCCGACGGCAACCTGCTGGTGATCGGTGGCCACGCCGGCGGCGAGGTCGGTATCAAGGACACGAACGTCTACAACCCGGGGACGGACAGCTGGACGCACGTCGCGGACATGCACTACGCACGCTGGTATCCGACGAGCAACACGCTGCCCGATGGGCGGGTCGTCGCCATCAGCGGCCAGATCACGTCGGGCGTCTTTGCTGACACGCCGGAGGTCTACGATCCGATCGCCAACACGTGGACAGCGCTTTCGAGCGTGAACACGTCGGACCTGCGCGAGCCGGAGTACCCGCTCAGCTACCTGGAGCCGAACGGCAAGATCTTCGTCCTCGGGCCGACGCAGGGAATCACGCGCACGCTCGACGTGAACGCCCAGACGTGGACCGCCGGGCCTAACCTCCCGCTGACATCCGGGTCCGCAGCGTACTACCGCCCCGGAAAGGTGCTGTACGTCGGCGGCGGCGCGAAGGGCGCGGCGTCGCAGCGGCAGGCCAGCGTCATCGACCTCACGCGGGGACGCCCGCGTGGCGCTCCTCCCGCAGATGGCGTACCCGCGATATGACCACAACCTGATCATGCTGCCCGATGGCAAGGTGATGGTGGAGGGCGGCGCCACGAGCGTGACGCGCACCGATACGACCGTCGGCACCCTGGCCGCCGAGATCTGGGATCCCGCGTCCGAACAGTGGTCGACCATGGCTTCGATGACGGACCCCCGGATGTATCACTCGACGGCGTTGCTGATGCCCGATGGCCGCGTCCTCGTCGCGGGCGGCGGCAGAATCGGCAGCGGGCAGGGCGCGGCGATCGATTACCGGACCGCCCAGTACTTCTCGCCGCCGTACCTGTTCAAGGGCGCCCGGCCGACGATCTCAAGCGCGCCGGCGCAGGTTGGATACGGCGGGACGTTCAGCGTCGGCTCGCCGGACGCCGCCAACATCGCGTCGGTCGCGCTGATCCCACTCGCCGCGAATACGCACACAGAGGACATGAACCAGCGCTACGTGCCGCTGACCTTCACGGCAGGCAGCGGCACACTCGATGTCGACGGCCCGTCCGGCGCGAACATCGCTCCGCCCGGCACGTACATGCTCTTCGTTGTCAACTCCAACGGCGTCCCCGCCGTGGCGAAGATCCTGAACGTCGGCGGTCCGGCGATCGACACAACGCCGCCATCCGTGAGTCTCACCAGCCCGGGCTCCGGTGCGACGGTCAGCGGACTCATCAGCCTCTCGGCGAACGCATCCGACGATGCGGCAATGTATGGCGTGCAGTTCCAGATCGATGGTGCGAACATCGGCGCGGAGGACACGACCGAGCCGTACACCGTGCAGTGGAGTACGTACAGCGTTGCCAACGGTTCGCACACGCTGACGGCGCGGGCGCGGGACAAGTACGGCAACGTGAATACATCGAGCGTGCCGATCACAGTGTCGAACTCGGGATCTGGCAGCGGGCTCGTACTCGCGATGGGTTTCAACGAGGGTAGCGGCACAGCGGTCGGGGACTCGTCGGGGTTCAACAACGCGGGCGTCGGCTTCAACACCACCTGGGCCGCGAACGGGAAGTACGGCAAGGCGCTGAGCTTCAACGGCACGACGGCGCTCGTCAGCGTGCCCGATGCGCCATCGCTCGACCTCACGAACGGTATGACCCTCGAAGCGTGGGTCAACCCGTCCCAGGTGTCGGCGTGGCGCACGCTCATCATGAAGGAGTCGGCGATCTCGCCGATACCGCGCAATGGCTGGTCGGTGCTGACGGCCTACGGCATGTACGCGAACACCGACACGAGCAGACCGAACGTCTTCTTCAACGGGCCCGTCAACGGCTACGAAGTGCGCGGCACGTCCCAGGTGCCCGTCAACGCCTGGACGCACGTGGCGGCAACGTTTGATGGCTCCAATCTTCGCATATATCTCAACGGAACGCTCCAGGGGACGGCGGCCGCGAGCGCGCCGATAGCGACGACGGCGGACGCGCTGAGGATCGGCGGAAACAACATCTGGGGCGAGTACTTCCAGGGGTTGATTGATGAGGTGCGGATATATAACCGTGCGCTGTCGGCGGCAGAGATCAACTCAGACAAGGCGGCGCCGCTGCCGTAGCAGATCCCCGTCAAGCAAGTAGCCACGTAAACCTTGCCAGCGCTGCGATGCGTGTGTGACAATCGCGGCTAAGCTCACATCGGCGCCTTCTAGTCGATCGGCCGCTTGTTGAACCTCAGCCGTATCGCCACATTCACCATCACCTTGGCCTGGATTGTTGTCCTGTGCGCGTCGAGCGTGACGCGCCCGCCTACGGCGCGGGCGGCGACGCCGGGCCTCGTGGCGGCGTATGGCTTCAGCGAGGCGTCCGGCGCGACGACCGCGGATGCCTCGGGATTCAACAACACCGGGACCCTCGTGGGCGCGACGCGGGTGGCGGGGAAGTACGGCAACGGACTTTCGTTCAACGGCACGAGCAACCTGGTGCGGGTACCGGACAGCGCGTCGCTGGATGCGACAACGGGCCTGACGCTCGAGGCGTGGGTGAAGCCGAGCACGGTCAGCGGCTGGCAGACGCTGGTGATGAAGGAGTCGGCGAGCACGCCGATACCGCGTGGGTCATGGAGCGACCTGCTTGCGTACACGATGTACGCGAACACGGACACGAACCGGCCGAACATCGGGATCGTGAGCACGACGGGCGACTACGAAGCTCGCGGTACCACGAAGCTGGCGACGAACACGTGGACGCACGTGGCGACGACGTTCGATGGCGCGACGGTGAAGGTGTACATCAACGGTGTGCAGGTGAAGAGCGCGGCGGCGAGCGGGACGCTGTACACGTCGAGCGACCAGCTGAGCATCGGCGGGAACAGCATCTGGGGCGAGTACTTCAAGGGCGTGATCGACGAGGTGCGGGTCTACAATCGCGGCCTCAGCGCCTCGGAGATCGTCCTCGGACATGAACACGGCGGTGGACGGAACGGTGGCGACGGCGACGGCAACGAACACTGCGATATCGACGGCGACCGCCACGAACACCTCCGTGCCCACGGCGACTGCCTCCAACACAGTCGTCCCGACAGCCACGGCGACGAACACGGCGGTTCCCACCGCAACGGACACGCCTGCTGCGACCGCAACGAATTCTCCCGTGCCAACCGCGACCGACACACCCATCGCTACAGCGACGAACACGACGCTGCCGACGGCGACTGCGACGGGCGCGCCGACCCAGACTGTCACGCCCCCGCCGCCGCCGCCGACGGCTACGCTGACGAGCGCGCCAACCGACACCGCGACATCCGTACCAACGGTCACGAGTACATCGTCGCCAACCTCCTCGCCGACGCCGATACCGACGAGCACCAGCACGTCGACGTTCACCAGCACCGCGACGCGGACGCCCACACGTACGTCCACGAGCACGCCGACGGCGACGCCGACGACGGCACCAACCTCGACCGGAACGCTGCCGCCTGCGACGGCAACAGCCACGGCTTCGCCGATCCCGCCGACGTCGACGGCAACACATACCGCAACACCGACTTCGACGCGGACGTCCACGCCGACGCCGACACGCACGGCGACGTCGACGGCGACACGCACACCGACGCCAATCAATACGTCCGCACCGACGCCGACGTTCACGCCGGCATCGGGCGCTGCGGCAGTAGGGCAGTGGGGGCCAGTGGTGGACCAGCCTCGCTTTGCGGTGCACCTGACGCTGACCAAGACGGGCGACGTCGTGTTCTGGGACACCCAGGGTCCAACCTCGGCCGCCTACTCGTGGGATGTAAACACGACGAACTTCGTGCCTGTGACGGCCCCCTCGGACGTCTTCTGCGCCGGCCATTCGACGCTGGAGGACGGGCGCATCGTGGTCGTAGGCGGGCACGCCGGCGGTGCGGCCGAGGTCGGCATCAAGGACAGCAACATCTACAACCCGGCGACGAAGACGTGGACGCATCTACCCAACATGCAGTACGCGCGCTGGTACCCGAGCACGACGACGCTGCCCGACGGTCGCGTGCTGGCGATCAGCGGCCAGATTACGGCCGGCGTGTGGGCGGACACGCCGGAGATCTACAACCCGGCGACGAACTCGTGGTCGACGCTGTCCTCGATTAACACGTCGGACATGCACGACGGCGGTTATCCGCTGACGTGGGTGCTGCCGAACGGAAAGATCTTCGTCATGGGCGCGGCGCCGGGCGTCATACGCACACTCGATGTCAATGCGCAGACGTGGACAAACTCCGGCAACCTTCAATTCACCTTTGGCTCGGCGGCGATGTACCGCCCCGGCAAGTTCCTGTACTCGGGCGGTGGGCCGACCTGGGGCGGTACCGCCGGCAAGGGCGCCGAGGTGATCGATACGACCGGCGGCACGGCGGTGCAGCACAGCGTACAGTCGATGAAGTACGGCCGTTGGCAGCACAACCTCGTCGTGCTGCCGGACGGAAAGGTGCTCGCGCTGGGCGGCTCGACCATCATCGATACGGCGTCGGTGAGCGGGACGCTGCCGGCCGAGATGTTCGACCCGGCGACCGAGACCTGGACGACGATGGCGACCGAGCACGACCCACGTATGTACCACTCGACCGCCCTGCTGCTGCCGGACGGCCGCGTGCTCTCGACTGGCGGCGGAGCCGCGGCGATGGTCGATTATCCAACGGCGGAAATCTACTCTCCGCCGTACCTGTTCAAGGGCGCACGGCCCGTGATCGGCAACGCACCGTCGTACGTCGACTACTCCACGCCGATCACCATCGATACCGCCGATGCGGCGAGCATCAGCAACGTCGCGTTGATCCCGCTCGCCTCGGTCACGCACACGCTGGACTGGGACCAGCGATACCTCGACTTGGCGTTCACGAAGAACGGCAACCAGTTGACGGCTACACCGCCCAACTCACCGAACCTGGCGCCGCCCGGCTACTACATGCTCTTCATCATCAACTCGAACGGCGTGCCCGGCGTCGCGAAGGTCGTCAAGGTTGGCGGCAGCGGCGCCGGCGACACGACGCCGCCCAGCGTCTCGATGACGGCGCCGGCCGCGGGCGGCGTGACCGGCACGATCGCCGTGAGCGCGAACGCAACCGACAACGCCTCTGTCGCCGGTGTGCAGTTCCAGGTCGATGGCGCCAACATCGGCCAGCAGGACACGACCGCGCCGTACAGCATCAACTGGAACTCGGCGACGGTGACGAACGGCAACCACACGTTGCGGGCGATTGCCAGCGATACCTCGGGCAACAGCGCGACGTCAGCCGGTGTCGTGGTGAATGTTTCGAATGCCGGCGCGCCAAGCAATCTCGTTCTGGCGTTGGGATTCAACGAGGGCAGCGGCTCGTCCGCCTCGGACTCCTCCGGAATGAACAACAGCGGAACGATCCTCGGCGCCACCTGGGCAGCGACGGGCAAGTATGGGAAGGCGCTCACGTTCAACGGCACCTCGAACTGGGTAACGATTCCCGATGCGCCGTCGTTAGACCTCACGACGGGCATGACGTTCGAGGCGTGGGTGAATCCTTCGGCGATCAACGGCTGGCGGTCTCTGATGATGAAGGAGTCGGGCTCGACGCCGATCCCGCGAGGCGCCTGGTCGGAGCTCTTTACGTACGGTATGTACGCTAACGTCGACACGAACAGACCGAACTTCGCGATCAACGGCGCCTCTCAGGGCTACGAGGTGCGCGGCACGTCGCAACTGCCGCTGAATACATGGACGCACGTAGCCTCGACCTATGACGGCACCACACTGCGGTTCTTCGTGAATGGGACACAGGTCGCGTTCGCCTCGGCCGCAGGCGCCATGGCGACCTCGAACGACCCGCTGCGGATCGGTGGTAACAGCATGTGGGGCGAGTACTTCAAGGGGTCGATCGACGAAGTGAGGCTGTACAACCGCGCGCTGTCCGGCTCCGAAATCACCGCTGACATGAACGCGGCGCTGCCGTGACCGAAGCCGGCGCCACCGCCGTCGAACAGCCATCTCCTTCCGCACACGGGTCCTTTCGAGAGCGCATCGAGCCGTACCTGCCGCTGATCGCAATCGTCGCGATTGCGTTCCTAATCGGCCTCACGTCGGCAGCTCGCTACCACTTCCCGATCGCTGCCGGCGGGCTGTTCCTGGACGCGGCACAACGGATCTCCGCGAACGACTATCGGCTGCCGGCGACGCTCCCGCATTACACCGAGGGCGGCGTGCCGTTCGCCTACCCACCGCTGATGCTCTACGTGCTGGCGATGCTGCATGACATCAGCGGCATATCGCTGCTGAACCTCGAGCGAGTGCTCCCGGTGCTCTACACGCCGGTGTACCTCATCCCGTTCTACTTCCTGGCGAAGGACTTCCTGAAGGAGCGGAACACCGCTCTCTTCGCGACGTTCATCATGGCCGTCTCGCCGAGCGCGTTCTTCTATCACTTCGACGCAGGAGGCGTCGTGCGATCGTCCGGGTTCGCGTTCCTCGTCTTCGGGCTGTTCGCGACGCATCGCATGTTCGAGACGGGTGAGACGCGCTGGGTCGTCGCATCGTCCATCTCGTTCGCGCTGACCCTCCTGACACACGTCGGCTATGCCGCCATGTTTGGGGCGAGCTACGTCGTCTTCTACGCGTTCTTGGACCGGTCGTGGGAGGGTCTCCTCAAGGCGGCCCTGGCCATCGGCGCAGCCGTCGTCATAGCCTCGCCGTGGTGGATCGCGGTCGTGAACGACCACGGTATCGAGCCGTTTCGGGCCGCACTGCTCACGCACCGCTCTGCGGCGGGTACGGTCTACCGTACCGCGACGCTGACCATCGACCGAGAGCCATTCCTGCCGATATGGCACGTGCTCGGCAGCATCGGGCTCCTCGTGTTGATCGCGCGCGGGCGCTTCTTCCTGCCGGTCTGGCTCGGAGCGCTGATCCTCGCGTATCCGCCGGAGGAGTCGCTGATGCTCGTGCTGTCGATGACGGCTGCGATCACGGTGTTCGAGATAGTGCTCCCGGCGGTGCGCTCGTCGCAAAGTGAGATCTGGCGCGGATACGGTCCGGCGTTCGTCGTAGCCGCGCTTTCCGTCTATGGCATCGGCTCGGCGCTCGCGCTGGTGCAGAGCGTGCCCCGCTCCGACGTCGACGTGTGGCATCCGTACATCGACCAGTCGGACATCGATGCGATGGAGTGGGCGAAGGCGAACACTGATGCAGACGCACAGTTCATGGTGGTTGCGCCTTCAGGCGGAGTGGTTCCCCGCCTTCTCGGATCGCACCTCGGTTGTGGGCGAGTGGGGCGCCGAATGGGAGCGTGGCGAATTCAAACGGCAGCAGCAGATCTTCAGCGACATGCTCGACTGCCAGAGCAGGCTGCAGGACTGCCTGCTGGCCGTGCGCTCGGACAACAATCTCCGAGCCGACTTCGCATACGTCCCCGAGACGGACGACACGATCTCGCTTCGCCACTCGATCGAGGAAACGCCATCATGGCAGACCGTGTACCGAGCACAACGGCATCGTGATCACCGCATGCCGCCTGATGTCGTGGCGGTGCGCGCCGCGCCGTGATGCCGCATGCGTCTCAGCCCTCGTAAGTAACGATGCCCTGCGTGTAAATCCGTGTTGCGTACACCGCGGTGCGCGCTGTGACGAACAGCGTGAGATCCGTCCTCGCCCAGGCGCAGTTGGCGGGCAGCTGCGGGCACTCGATCATGCCGAGCAGCACGCCGTCGGCGGCGAAGACCTGGATGGTGGTCGCGCAGACGTACAGGCGGCCCTGATCGTCCACCTTCATGCCGTCCGGCCGCCCTTCCTCGCGCGTGTTGCGAACACACGGCCATTGCCTAGCGACCCGTCTGGCGCGACGTCAAACGCCCGCACGTGGTGCCGGTTCGTGTCGGCGATGTAGAGGACGCGCTCGTCCGGCGAGAACGCGAGCCCGTTCGGGCGGTCGAAGTCCGTGAGAAGCAGCGTCAGCGAGCCGTCCGGTGCAATCGTGTACACGCCGTTGTAGGGCAGCTCGCGCTGGTCTTCGCTGATCCCGTATGGCGGATCCGTGAAGAAGACGCGCCCGTCAGAGCGCACCACGACATCGTTCGGGCTGTTGAGCCGCTTGCCGTCGTAGTGCGTGGCGAGCGGCTCGACCGAGGCGCCCCGCTCGGCTGACACGCGCCGGTTCTCGTGCTCGCATGCGACGACGCCGCCCACGCGGTCGAGTGTAAGGCCGTTCGACTGGCCGCTTGGATCGCGGTAGACGTCGAGCGCGCCCTCGCGCCAGCGCATGATCCTGCTGTTCGGGATGTCGCTGAACAACAGGTAGCCGTCGCGGTGCCAGACGGGGCCCTCCGTGAAGCCGAGATCGGTCGCGATGTCCCGCCATGGATCGCGTGATACGAGCGCACGCAGGCCGGCGTCGAATCGGACGTCGGGCATGGTTAGAAGTCGTCCGGCGTGTACGTGGCGTGCGATACCGCGAAGATGTCGGTCGCGTTGGCGATCGCGTCCTCGCTCGCGGTGCGTGCCACCCCGACGCGGACGGCGTCCGCTGGCTTCAGGAAACCGTTGTAGATCGGCGCGAGCGCCCGCACATCCATCTCGAGACCCGGCGCCGACGTCGTGCGTTCGGCCGACATGCGCCCCTCGCGCGCTTCGATGCGCCACGTGCCGGCGTTCCACGGCGCCTTCTCGTCCGTGAGCGCAATCGCCACGCCCTTGCCCGACGCTTGTGGCAGAGCGGGGCGCGCCTCGATCGCGCGCTGCACGTCCACCAGCCGCAGCATGATCCCGAACCAGGCGCCCGTCGGCTGAGTGAAATATGTCGGCTCTACGAACGCCGCCGGCAGCGGCTCCTCCGTCGACGTGAGCATGATGATGCGGTCCGCGAGATCGTGCGTCGTCAGGTAAGCGAGCAGCGCGGTGTAGCCGGCGGCGTCCAGCGCGACCCAGTCGTGCACTCGCAGCGTCGTCTCGCCCCACGGCGAACCCGCGACGGCTTGATGCGATGTGTTGTAGACCGCGTAGGCACGCGCCTCACCCGACGCGTCGGTCCAGATCACGGCGTCGCGGGGCTCGCCCTTCCACGTCGACATGATCATCGTCTGCCACCATCGCTCGGGGCGGACCAGCGCGCCGTTCGTCGATGCCCACCGCGCGGTGTACAGAGGCTCCAGCTCGCGCCAGTCCTCCGTCCTGCGGTACGCGCCGGCCGGCGGCGCCATGCGCGTCTGCACAACCTTCGGCGGGAAGGCGTAGCTCAGCAGGCGGCTAGCCTGCTCCCAGCCGAAGCGCCGGTAGAGCGAATAGTGCGGCGTATAGAGCGCCGAAAGAGGCTGGCCGGCCTCGCGCATAACGGCGAGGCTATGCGAGAGCAGGCCTCCCACGGCGCCGCTTCGCCTCTGCTCCGGCGCCGACGCAACTGACGCGATGCCCCCGAGCGGGATCGCCGCGCCATTGATGTACATCTCGAACGGAATGATGCCGAGCCCCGACACGAGGCTGTCGCCGTCGAAGCCGCCGAGCATCCATTCTCGTTCGTACCACGACTCACGCCGCCCGATTCTCTCATCGTCGCGGGGGTTGCCGTTGAACGAGTACTCCGCGATGCGCGCGTACGCGCGGTACTCGTCATCAGACTTGAGCGCGCGGTATTCGGTCGCCATCGAGCTGAGGATATCAGGCAGGGATGCCGTTACAGCGAGCCGGAGCTGCGCCGCTGGCCATCGACCTGGCGGTTCACGGTGATCACGCCCCGGACTGACTCGAGCTTCTGCATCAGCCGGCTGAGCTGCGCGACGCCCGTCGTCTCGAGCGTCAGATAGACCGACGTCGTGCGGTCGTCTTCGTGCTCGGTACGCACGCCCATCATGTTGACCTTCTCCTCGGCCACGATCGTCGAGATGTCGCGCAGCAGCCCTACGCGGTCCCAGGCCTCGATGCGCACCGCGACCGGATAGAGCTCGCCGGGCGTCCGCCCCCACTCGACGTCCACCAGGCGCTCCTGCTCGTCCTCGTGGAGGACGTTGTAGCAGTCGGCGCGGTGGATGGTGACGCCGCGACTGCGCGTGATGTAGCCGACGATCTGGTCGCCGGGTACCGGGTTGCAGCAGCGCGCGATCTGCGTCAGCAGGTCGCCCGTGCCGAGGACCTGCACCGTGGTGCCGACGCTGCGCGGCGTTTCCGGCGCCGTCCGCCGGCGCGCAGCTCCATCTCGTCGCTCCTTGTGCGATCAGCGGCGCGAGGCGCGCGGCGATCGTGCGCCGTGCTGATGCCGCCGTAGCCGAGCGCGGCGAGGAAGTCGTCAACGTGCTCGTACTTGAAGATCTTGAGCAGGTCCGCCTCGCACTCGCTCAGCGTCGAGGCTGAGCCGCCGCAGCTCCTTGTCGATGATCTCGCGCCCGCGCTCGATGTTCTCGTCGCGCTCCTGGCGTCTTGAACCACTGGCGGATCTTCTCGCGGGTGTGGCTCGTCTTGACGTATCCGAGGTTCGGGTTCAGCCAGTCGCGCGACGGGCCGCGTGAGGACTTGCGGTGATGATCTCGACGATGTCGCCGTTCTGGAGCTGGTAGTTCAAGCGGCACCAGGCGGCCGTTGACCTTGCGCGCCGACGCAGTGGTGGCCGAGGTCGGTGTGGATGCGGTAGGCGAAGTCGATCGGCGTTGCGCCGGCCGGCAGCTCCTTGATCTCGCCCTTCGGCGTGAAGACGAACACCTGGTCGTGGAAGAGGTCGGTCTTGACGCGACTCGACGAACTCCTCGGCGCGCCGACATGTCGCGCTGCCACTCGATGAGCTGGCGCAGCCAGGCGATGCGCTCCTCCGAGCGGTGTCGCGGCGCGCTCGCCGCCTTCCTTGTAGCGCCAGTGCGCGGCGACGCCGTACTCGGCGAGCTGGTGCATCTCGTAGGTGCGGATCTGGATCTCCAGCGGGCGCGCGCCGGCGCCATCACCGTCGTGTGCAGCGACTGGTACAGCGCTCTCCTTCGGGCTGGCGATGTAGTCGTCGAACTGGCCGGGGATCGGGCGCCACAGCCCGTGGACGACGCCGAGCGCGTGGTAGCAGTCGCCGACGTCGTCGACGATCACGCGCAGCGCGAGCAGGTCGTAGATCTGCGTCGAAGTCTTCTGCTCGCGCCGCGTAGCTTCTCGATCTTCTGCGCGATCGAGTAGATGTGCTTCGCGCGGCCCGTGACGCTCGGCCTTGATGCCGTGCGTCGTCCAGCTCGTCGCGCAGGATCGTCTCGACCTGCGCGATGTATCGCTCGCGCTGCCGCGCGCTTCGACTGGAGCAGGCGCGCGATCTGCTTGTACCGCTCCGGCTCCAGGTAGCGGAACGAGAGGTCCTCCAGCTCCCACTTGATCTGCCAGATGCCGAGGCGGTTGGCGAGCGGCGCGTAGATCTCCATCGTCTCGTGCGCGATGCGGATGCTGCTTCTCAGGCGGCATGCGCGTCGAGCGTGCGCATGTTGTGCAGCCGGTCGGCGAGCTTGATGATGACGACGCGCGATGTCCTCCGCCATCGCCAGGAACATCTTGCGCAGGCTTTCCGCCTGGATCGATTGGTCGCCCGGACGCTCGCCGGGCGCGCGCCACGGGATCCTCGTCGAGCTTGGTGGCGCCGTCGACGAGTTTGGCGACCTCGGCGCCGAACTTGCGCTTCAGCGTCTCGTTGGGGACGCGCGCAGTCTTCCTGCACGTCGTGGAGCAGGGCGGCGGCGATCGTCGCTGCGTCGAGCTGGAGTTCGGCAACGGTCAGCGCGGCGTCGAGCGGGTGGACGATATACGGATCGCCCGTAAGACGCTTCTGGCCCTCGTGCGCCTCGGACGCGAACTCGTACGCGTCCTCGATGAGGCGCAGGTTGTCAGCCGGGAGGTAGGCGGCGGCCTTTTCCAGGAGCGGCTGAATCGTGGGCTCGGCGGCTGCGGTAGTCATGAGTCCAGTGCCCGTATGCAGGTTAGCCGCCGGAGGCGGCGCTTTCCTTCGATAGCCCCAATTCTTGGAGGATCTTCTCGACGGGCGTGCCGCCGCGCCGCGCGTAGCCCTTCATGCGTGCGCGCATCAGCACCGTCTCACGCTCTTCGCTCGTAGCCTCGAACAGGATGGTCAGCGCGTCGGCCACCAGGTCCTTGGCAGGGCGGTGGCATTTCGCCGCCTCGACCTTGAGGTTGGTATAGAGCTCTTCGTCGTCGAACACGATGGTCATGCGCCGGGACATCCGCGGCCTCCTTCCGGCCTTGACGTCTGTACGCCTGTACGCCTGGGCGTATATACGCCTGAATCATAGCATCGCGGCCCGCTCGCCCGCCTCGAAGCTGGCTTGATATGCTGCGCCCCAGCCATGAGCGACCCGCTCGAGCCCCCGCAAGCCTCGAAGCTACGCCGCCCCTCGGGGCACCGGCGATCTGCTGCCAGACGAGTGGCCCTACTGGAAGTTCGTCCGCGATACAGCGGAACAGGTGGCCGCCCGCTTCGGATATCGCCGCATCGATACCCCGATGTTCGAGCACGCGGGCGTCTACCTTCGCACCGCCGGCGACGGCACAGACATCGTCGAGAAGGAGGTCTACACCTTCCGCGACCGCGGCGAGGACTGCTCGCTCTCCGGCCGGAGGGGACGGCCGGCGTCGTGCGCGCCTACATCGAGCATGGCATGGCGAACCTGCCCCAGCCTGTGCGGCTGTTCTACATCGCTCCGAACTTCCGCTACGACCGGCCCCAGGCGGGCCGCTATCGCCAGCACACGCAGTTCGGCGTGGAAGCCATCGGCGATGGCAGCGCCTTGGTGGATGCGGAGGTGATCGACCTGCTGGTCGGCTTCTTCCGCGAGCTCGGGCTCGCGAATTCACCCTGAAGCTGAACACCATCGGTGACCAGGAGTGCCGGCCCGCCTACATCGAGGCGCTCCGCGCGTACTATCGCCCGCACCTGGAAGAGGTGTGCGCGGACTGCCGCGCGCCGCTTCGACAAGAACCCGCTGCGGCTCCTCGACTGCAAGGAACAGCGCTGTCAGCCGATCATCGCGGGAGCGCCGCGCGCTCGCACGACTACCTCTGCGACGCCTGCCGGGCGCATTTCGAGGAGCTGCGAGAGCGCATCTCAAGACGCTTGACATCGCGTACGACGTCGACGAGCGGCTGGTGCGCGGACTCGACTACTACACGCGCACCGTGTTCGAGGCGCATCCGCACGTCGAAGGCGCGCAGAGCAGCATGGGCTCGGGCGGTCGCTACGACGGGTTGGCGGAGCTCCTCGGCGGCGCGGCGACGCCGGGTATCGGCTTCGGGAGCGGCTTCGAGCGGCTCATCATCAACATGAAGCGCGCGGGCATCGCCGTGCCGGACGACGAA
This sequence comes from uncultured Chloroflexia bacterium, assembly GCA_963736015.1. Classification (GTDB taxonomy): domain Bacteria; phylum Chloroflexota; class Dehalococcoidia; order DSTF01; family JACRBR01; genus CAVTNG01. The sequence continues at coordinate 193,003 of CAVTNG010000002.1, forward strand.
CCGATGGCGCTGTATATAGCGCATCTCACTCCCGAGGCCGCCGAAACGGCGTTGCGTATCGCGTCCGCGGTTCGTAGCGCCGGCGCCCAGGCCGTGGTGGGGCCCTCGGGTCGTAGTCTGAAGGCGCAGATGCGCCAGGCGAGCGCGCGTGACGCAGCCTACGTCGCCATCATCGGTGCCGACGAAGTGGCCGCCGGAGAAGTGACACTACGTGACCTCGGGGACCACGCAGAACGCCGCGTTCCGTTCGACGATGTAGCGCAGGCTGTCACCGCCGCGCCGCGCAAGGTGTAGCGCCGATGCCCGACATGCTCGTGCGCCTGTATGACCTGCCCGACGCCGCACCTTACGATGCGCGCCTTGCAGGCGAGCGGAATCGCTGTACGGCGGCTCGATGCGTGGGATCGCACTGCGCTCCATCGCTTCGTTACGCAACACTTCACCGAGAACTGGGCGTCGGAGGCGGACTTCGCGTTCACGCACGGGCATCCGATCACCGGGTTCGTCGCCATCAGCGGTGGCGACATCGCCGGCTTCGCCGTGTACGAGAGCAGCCGCCGCGGGTTCTTCGGTCCGACCGGCGTGCGCGAGGACCTGCGCGGCAAGGCCGCGGGTGCCGTGCTCCTCTTCCGCTGCCTCGAAGCTATGCGCGAGATGGGATACGCCTACGCCATCATCGGTGGCGTCGGCCCCGCCGAGTTCTACGCCAGGGTATGCGGCGCGACCGTGATCGAGGGAAGCGACGTCGGCGTCTACGGCGACCTCTATCGCGAGATGCGAGAGCGTGCGGTTCGGGAGCAGCGCGCGTAGCCAGGCGTCTGTCTGGTGTTACCATGAGGCGTGAGGACGAAACCCCCTCAGGCAGGGGGTTTCAGCGTGTGTGACGATGTTCGACCGGCTCGAAGCAACCGAACAGCGATACGACGACCTGACGGACGAGATGGCGCGTCCGGAGACCAGCGGCGACTACGAGAGACTCCAGTCGCTCGCGAAGGAGCGCGCCTCGATCGAGCAGGTGGTGTCGCTGTATCGCGACTGGAAAGCGAATGCGAAGGCCATCGATGAAGCACGCGCCGTGCTGGGTGACAGCGATCCGGAAATGTCCGCGCTGGCGAAGGACGAACTGGAGACGCAGTCAGCGCGCCGTATCGACCTCGAGGCGCGCCTCAAGCGGGCGCTCGTGCCGAAGGACCCGCGAGACGACCGCGACGTCATCGTCGAAGATCAGGGCCGGCACCGGCGGCGACGAGGCGGCGCTCTTCGCCGCGGACCTCTACCGCATGTACTCCCGCTACGCCGACCGGCACCGCTGGACGACCGAAGTGCTCTCCGCGAACGAGATCGGCATCGGCGGCCTCAAGGAGATCGTGTTCGAGGTACACGGTACAGGGCGCATACTCGCGCCTGAAGTACGAGAGCGGCGTGCATCGCGTGCAGCGCGTGCCGGCGACCGAGGCGCAGGGCCGCATCCACACCTCGACGGCGACGGTCGCGGTGCTGCCGGAGGCGGAAGAGGTCGAGATCGGCATCAACGAGTCCGAGCTTCGCATCGACATCTTCCACTCGGGCGGCGCCGGCGGCCAGAACGTGAACAAGGTCGCCACGGCCGTGCGCCTGACGCATCTCCCGACGGGCATCGTTGTGGTGTGCCAGGACGAGCGATCGCAGCTGAAGAACCGCACCAAGGCCATGGCAGTCCTGCGCGCGCGGCTGCTCGACCAGAAGCAAAGCGCCCAGGCGGAGGAGATCGCCGGCGCGCGCAAGCAGCAGGTGGGCACGGGCGAGCGCTCCGAGAAGATCCGGACGTACAACTTCCCTCAGGATCGGTTGACCGATCACCGCATCGGGCTCACCGTGCACAACCTGCCCGCGGATCATGGACGGCGAGATGGACGACATCATCGACGCCGTCTCGGCGGACGTCGAGGCGCGCCAGCTTGAGGACGCCGGGGCTGCGCGATGACCACTGGCGCGGTCAGACACCGCATCGAGATCGAGTTCTGCACGACGTGCAAGTTCCAGGGCCGCGCCTTCTGGCTGGCGCGCGAGCTGTTCGACGCGCGGTCGGATCTCGCCGACGAATACGTCCTGGTACCGTCATCGGGCGGCATCTTCGCGGTCCGCTATGACGGGGACACGCTGTGGGACTACGCGGCGCGGGGCCGCTTCCCGGAGCCAAAGGAAGTGCGCGAGGCCGTGCTCACAGCGAGCGGACGCCCGCCCACGCCGAGGCCGCACTAATGCCGGCCGTGCAGCGCGAGGGAACGTCAATCGGCTCGCTTGTCTCGCACGCCGCGCGACAGCTGACGGCGGCCGGCATCGACGACGCGTACATCGAGGCCGAGGTTCTCTTTGGGCACGCGGCCGGGACCGGGCGTAGTGGGGTCCTCGCGCGGCTGCAGGACGACGCCTCACCCATTGCCACTCGCACCTTCGACAGGCTGCTTGCCCGCCGTCTGGCGCGCGAACCACTCGCCTACATCACGGGACGGCGCGAGTTCTACGGCATCGACATCGCGTGTGCGCCCGGAGCGCTGATCCCGAGGCCCGAGACTGAGATGCTCGTGGACATCGCGCTCCATGAGAATCGAGGCGCGCGGCGATGGACTTCGGATTGCCGACGTCGGTACCGGCACCGGTGCCATCGCTGTGGCGTTGGCGTGCGGCGCTTCCCGCGTCACCGTCGTCGCCGTCGACGCGAGCGAGGCGGCGTTAGCGGTTGCGCACCGAAATGCCCGGTCGCACGCCCTCCTCGACCGCGTCCACCTCCGGCGCGGCGACCTCCTCGAAGGCATGGGCGAGTTCGACCTGATCCTCGCCAACCTCCCCTACGTAAGCGGTGCCGAGTGGCAGGACCTCGCGCCCGAGATTCGCGACCATGAGCCTCGTGCGGCTCTGGTCGGCGGCGTCACGGGCACCGAGGTCATCGAGCGCCTCGTGCAGCAGTCGCCGGCACATCTGGCCGAGGACGGGCTGCTGGCGTGCGAAATCGGCGCCAGGCAGGGCGATAGAGTGCGCGACATTGCCTCGCGTACGTTCCCGGACGGTGACGTAGCCGTGCGTCGTGATCTCGCGGCCCTCGACCGCGTCGTGACGGTGAGGAACCGATGACCCAGGAACAGCGCGTCGAGATCCCCGGCGCCGACCTTCGGCTTGAAGGGCGGCTCCAGGCCGGGCCCGGCGCCCTCGCCGCGCTCGTGCTGCATCCGCACCCGAAGTACGGCGGCGACATGGACAACCACGTCGTCCTCGCGCTGCGCGACGCCCTGCGAGCACTCGATGCCACGACGCTTCGGTTCAACTTCCGCGGCGCCGGCCAGAGCGAGGGCCAGTTCCACGGTCACGGCGGCGAAGTGGACGACGCGCGCGCGGCGCTGGCATGTCTGCGCGAGGCCGCTCCTGGCAGGCGCATCGTCCTCGCGGGCTACTCCTTCGGCGCGTCCATCGCGGCATCTCTCGCCGGCGACGAGGACGTTGCAGGGCTCGTGCTCATCTCCCTTCCCGTCGGCATGATGGGCACGCCTGCGATAGGGCCCGACGTGAAGACGTTGCTCGTGACCGGCGACCGTGACCACATTGCGCCGCCGGAAGCTCTTGAACCGCTGGCATTCGACGGTCGTGAGCTCGTGGTGGTCCCGGGCGCAGATCACGGCTGGTGGCCGGGTGTAGACGCGCTTCGCGACGTCGTCCTCACGTTCGCCCGATCACTGACTTCCTGACGTCGGGGACAGACATGCTCGAGCCTCGCTCAGTGGTCCGCGCGGCGGTGTCATGAGCTGGTTTGTGGTCACGCCGTGATCCGCAGACTCCCCTGCATCTTCGTCGCCTACGCCGCGGATCGCACTGAGCGCGATCACCTCCTCCCGCCGCAATCCGAAGCTATGCCGAACGGGGATCAAGGGGACTCCCGTACGCGGGTCTGAGGGCCCTCTGAGGGTGTATCGAGCATCCCTTTGGGGTTCGGGTCGATTCCCGCCGCTCGCCCGAAACACGACCATGGTCAGGTAATCCGGCGCGATGAAGGGGAGCCTGCTCAGGCGGGCGTACAGCTTCGAAACGGCCGCGATTCGGTCTCCCCGACATTGCTTTCCGCGGACCTATCACCGCCCGGCCGCCCTTCGGATGAGGGCCTGCCTGCCGAGTTTAGGTGTGGGTCAGTCCGACGGGGCGGAATCACGCCGCCTCGCCGAAATGGGGGTGTCTTCTGCTGAAACACAGAATCTTCGCGTACCTGAGAATCCCGCGATCGGCGCCGCTTACGGCGCTCCCTCTTGGCATCATCGCACTCATCGCTGCAACATCGCTCGCCGTGTACGCGCTGTTCGGCGGCGCCGAAACTCGCGCCGAGGCATCCGGCCGCGGCATCGGTAGCGTCGAGCGCGTCCAGCCCGAGACGAGGGGCTGGCCGATCCGGCGCATCGATCCGACGCCGGCGCGGTTCACGTGGTCGCATATCGATCGGAAGCCGAAGCACGAACGGCCGGGCATCACGCCGACACAGCCCGCTCCGAATGCGACGTCCACACCGGATACCGGCACCGAGGCGAAGCCGCCAACCAGCACGGCGACGACGGGTCGTCCGCGAAAACCGCGCAACGAGACGGTTACACCGCTCGGCTGGAGCGGCGATTACTACAACAACATCGATCTGTCTGGAGCGCCTGTGCTCACTCGCGACGACGGCACAGCGGTGAACTTCCTCTGGCCGCAGTCGCCAGCCCCCGGCGTGAACAGCGACTATTTCGGTGTCCGCTGGCGCCGGACAATGGTGTTCAACCAGGGCATCTATCAGTTCACCTATAACCATGATGACGGCGGCCGGCTGTACATCGATGGCGCCGAAGTGCTTGACGACTGGTTCCCGCAATGGCCGACGACCTACACGGTCACGCGGGCAATGGTCGCCGGGCAGCACACGGTGACGATCGAGTACCACAACACCCTCGGCCCGGCGGACGCCCACGTAGCGATCGCCGAGCAGCCAGCCCCGACGTCGACGGCGACGCCATCGAACACTCCGGCGCCGACGGACACGCCGTCCGCTACGAACACGCCTCCGGCGACCAACACGCCTCCGGCGACCAACACGCCTTCGGCGACGAACACGCCGGGAGCGACGGCCACGCCCACGCCTACCAACACGCCGACGCCGACGTCGGTGCCGGGCACCGCGACGCCTACTCAGGCGCCGCCGACGCCCACCCCGACGCGCACGCCGACGACAGTGCCTCCGACGGCCACGCCGACACGCACACCTACCTCCGTTCCGCCGACGGCGACGCCCACACGCACGCCGACGCCCGTGCCGCCGACGGCGACGCGGACACCGACGCCGGTGGCGCCTACGTCGACCGCCGTGTCGGGCTCGCGCGACAAGCTGAAGCAGCCGTTTGCCTCGACATCGATCTGGAACATGCCGATCGGTTCGAACGCGCAGTACGCGCCGGCCGGGCTGCGGCAGCACCAGGGCGGCGTCCCGGCGCTGGATCCGGACGTCATCATCCTGAAGCCGACCTCGCCGCAGACGAACATCCTCTACAGTGGCGATGCGTGGGGGGGCGGCTCGCGATGCAGCGGGTCCGGGGTGCGCATGTCCGGCGTGCCTTTGCCTTCGAACTACATCCTTCCCGGGGCGTCGGGCGGAGACACACCCAACAACAGCGCAGCGGTGCTGATGGCCGATGGCCGCACGCTGAAGCAGATGCAGCCGCTCACGCACTGCACGTCCGGCGGCCAATGGACGGCGTATGACTTCAAGTCGGACGTCGACATCTACGGCGATGGCATCACGGGAGCCCACGGCGGTTCGGGCCTGTCCTCGATCGGCGGCACGATTCGCCTGGGCGAGATCCTGCCCGGATCAGTGATCCGGCACGCGCTGAAGATCAACCTCGACTGCGAGAACGAGTGCTCGGCGTCGAATGGCGGCCACCGCTGGCCCGCGACGCAGGCCGATTCCTGCTGGTCAGGGTGCTACGGCGGGAACGTCTCGGCCACGCAGATGGGATCCTTGCTGGCGCTGTTGCCGAGCGTGAACTGCAACACGTTTGTCTCAACGGCGCCGGGGAAGATCCTCTGCCACGCATTGCAAGACTACGGAGCATACGTCGTCGACAGCACCTCGTGGGATGCCTGGGGCTTGACGCCCGAGCAGGGACCCGATGGCAAGGTCGAGGACGAGTTCCAGAACGCCTACGGATACTCGATGTCGCAAAACGGCACAGGCTCGGCCTGGGCACAGGACATCAGCAAGATGTTCCTGGCGCTCAACGCCGTGACCAACAACGGGCCGAGCAGCATCGGTGGAGGAGGGACGCCGCGCGTGCCATTGGCACCGCCAATCGGAAATTAACACGCGCGATAGACACCCTCCGGTGCGTCCCGATACGCTGTCCCTCTGGACATGCAAACTGGCGACGAACCGGTGGAGCCCGCGGGCGCCGATCAGCCTCAATCTGGACATCAACGCAGATTGAGTCGGTCCGCGCTCGCGGCGCTTCTCGCCGCCGGCGCAATCGTCGCCGCGGTTGTCCTCGGTGCCGGCATCGCGCTGGCGCGCCGCTCGGGCGGCGAGCCGGCACCACAGTCTGAGGTCGCGGCTGCCGCCGTGACGCCGGACGACCCACCGAGCGCACCGGTCCATCAGCGCACCGACGCTCCCACACCGGCGCCAACGCCAAAGTCGGGCCCCCCGGCAGCGGCGGCGTCAGCTCCGCAGGTGGTGCCGACGCGTAGCATCCCCGGCGCCGACGGCCACCGCGACCGAGGAACCGCCGCGACCGGTCGGTCCTCCTCCGGCGGGGCTGCGCGACAAGTACCGGCAGCCGTTTGCCAGCACCAGCATCTGGAACATGCCGATTGGAAGCGGGGCCGTATACGTGGCGGCCGGCATCCAGCGCACAAACGGGATTACCGTGGATGACGAGTACTGGCTCGTGACCGATGCCTCGATGCCGTCGCGGCCGCTGTACACGAACGCGACATTCGGGGAGGGGAGGTGCGCGACAGACCAGTATCGATTTGACATAAACATCCCGGACGACTTCGTCGTGCACGACGCGATGGGATCGAACACGCCGAACGCCGTCGCCGCCATCCTGCTTCCGGACCGGCACACCATTCTGCAGATGAACCCGATCTCGCGTTGCGACCCGGGCGGGCCGTTGACAGCAGGCTGGACGGCGGCGACCGTGGACATCTACGGTCCGGGAGTCGGGGGCGCCCATGGCGGAAGCGGCCTCTCGAGCATCGGCGGTTCCCTCCGATTGGGGGAGCTGACCGGTGCCGACCCGATACGGCACGTCCTCAAGGTGAATCTCTACGGCCACCGCTTCCTGAGCCAGGCCGCGATGGTTTCCGCTGGCCCGCGGCCGTCGCCGATAGTGCGGCTCTCGGCAATCCTGCCGACGAGGACAGTTACGCAGGCCCGGTGCCGGCGCTGCGCATGGGGTCGCTGCTGGCCATCCCGCGCAACGTCGATATCGCCTCGCTGGGGCTGGCGACTGTGCCGGGCATGAAGCTTGCGTGGACGCTGCAGAACTACGGCGCCTACGTGGTCGACGACACAAGTTGGAACGTCCACGCCTTCGACGGCGAGGTCGGTGTGGCCGATGAGTTCCGCAGCGTGTTCGGAATGGGCATGGCAGCGGGCGATGGACCTTGGTACGAGGACGCGATGCGTCTGTTCTCCGCTCTCGCAGTGGTGGACAACAACGGTCCGCAGAGCGTCGGCGGCGGCGGTGCCCCGCTGCAGCCGCTGGCACCGCCGATCGGCAACTGATCTTGACGTCCGACGGGCGAACTTGACATGAGGCGCCCAAGTTTCAAATTCCGTCAATCTGCGGCATTCCACTCGCAACCGAACCTCGTTAGACTCGGCGCAAGGTTAAGCCGGGTTGACAACCCGGCCGCCCCCAATCGTCACTCGTGACAACTTCTGGCGACCCCGATCGGGGGGTAACGCGGCTCCGGGCAACGCGTTTACGGTAAGTGGCGGGAGTGAACCGCCCACCCGTCGAACGGTGCTCCGGATCTTTACAAGAACGTTTACAGCGTCGCGCGAAGGTGTTATGTTCACAATCCCTCATCCGACCGCATTACCCGCGATTGCTGGCGTCACAGCCCGGGGTGCGGCGGCCAGCGCATGCGCGAGACAGGCACCATGCGTTCGTTCTTAACGAAGGACGTCACGGCCGACGTCATCCCCGCCGATGCGGAGGATGAATCTCCACCCGAAGTCAACGCGCTTGCCTACGGCGTCAAAGGCCTGTTCGACCGCATCTCCGCCTGCGGCCTCCTCCTCTTGCTCTCAATCCCGTTTGGGATTATCGGCGTCTGATCAAGCTGGCATCTCCGGGCCCGGTGTTCGTCCGACAGACTCGCGTAGGGCGGTACGGTCGCCCCTTCATGGCTTACAAGTTTCGCTCGATGCGTGAGGACGCCGGGCTCTTGCGGGACACGCTGGAGCACAAGAACGGCCACGACGGACCGAAAATCTTCAAGATGAAGGACGATCCGCGGGTGAACCGCTTCGGCCGATTCATACGGCGCACGAGCATCGACGAGTTCCCGCAGCTCATCAATGTCGCTCGCGGCGAGATGAGCCTCGTCGGTCCCCGGCCACCGCTCCCGCGCGAAGTCATGCGCTACGAGCCGCGCCATCTGCAGCGGCTCGCGGTGACGTCCGGGATGACGGGACTGTGGCAAATCCGTGGGCGTAGTGAGCTTCCTTTCGAGGAGATGGTCGAGCTGGACTTGGAGTACATCCGACACTGGTCCCTGTGGCTGGACATCACCATCCTCGCGAAGACGCCCGGCGCTGTCATCGGAGGCCGCGGGGCGTGGTGAACACAGCCGCGCCGTCGCCCGTGAGACCCGCCCGATGAACGACGAGAGTCGACTGCAGGCCGAGCGTTATATACAGCTCGTAAACCGCCGAAAGTTCGTCGTGATCATCCCGGTGCTGCTCGCGGTCGCCGCGGCCGTGCTGATCAGCTATTTCTCGCCGCCCGTGTACAAGGCGTCGTCCATCGTGCGCATGGACCTGAGCGCGCAGAGTGGCACGCAGGATGCCGCGCCGGCGGACCGCTACATCGCTACATACGCGGAGATCATCCAGACGGACGGTTTTCTCAACCGCGTGATCAGCGATTTCAACCTGGACACGACCGCGACAGAGCTTAAGTCGCGCGTGAGTACCAGCCGGGTCGAAGGCACGGAACTCGTGAAAGTCACGGCGACGGCAGGAAACCGCGATGAGGCGGCGGCCATCGCGAACGATCTCGCCAACCTCATCAAGGATCCCGTGTTCATACAGCAGTTCATCCCGGACTCAGACGCCGTACTCACGCCGCGTATTCAGGCGACTCAGTCGACACTCCAGGATGAACAGGCGAAGCTCGCGAACCTGAAGTCACAAGGGGCGAGCCAGTCCCAGGTCGATGCGCAACAGGCCGTCGTTAACGCCACGCAGAGCACGTTCGACAGCCTCGTTCAGCTACGTGCTGACTCGCTGGTACAGCAGGGGAAGGCTGCGCGCGGCTTCACCGTCGTTGAGGCCGCCACGCCGCCGGGCGGCGCCAGCAGCCCGCGCTGGACCTTCAACCTGGCGGCCGGCCTGCTCGCGGGCCTCGGCATCGGTATCGCCCTCGCACTCGTGCTCGAGTACATCGACCCGACGCTCCGCGGCGTGCGCGACCTCGCCGGCGTCACTCGACTCCCCGTCCTCGCGTCGATTCCTTTCGGCGTGCGTGGAAGTACCCGCCACAGCCGCCGTCCTCGGACTACCGTTTGCTCGCAACGAAGTTACAGACTTCGATCCAGGAGGAGCACCGAAAGAGCATCCTCTTCACAAGCTCGCGTCCCGAGGAGGGTTGCACGACCGTGGCCACCTACGCGGCGATGGCCCTGGCGCAGGCCGGCTCCGCGTGCTGCTGCTCGACGCCAACCTGAACCGCCCGGACCTGCACCGACTGTTCAACATCCCGATTGCGCCCGGGCTCTACAACTTCATCTCGACAAACGGCGCCCGCCCCACGAAGCCGATTCCCGAGGCTGCACGGACGGCATCCAGGTGTCCCCGGTGGCCAGGCTGAGCGTGCTGACAGCCGGAACCAAGATGAGCGACCCGTCCGAGCTGCTCGCCTCCGCTGAAATGCGCTCGTTCCTGGACTACCTGGAGACGCAGTGGGACGCCATCATCATTGACGGATCGGCGATGCAAAGCTCGGCCGGGTCAGCGGTGATCGCGCCGGTGGTCGACTCAGTGGTGCTCGTCGCGGCGGAGGGTCAGGCGAGCAGCAAGAGCGTTGAGGACACGGTCAGCGAGCTGGCCAGCCTTGGTGCGCACAACCTTGGCCTCGTCTACTGCAAAGCGACGGAGTAGCCGTGTCAGGCCCGGGATGGTCCGATGACAGACGCACGAAGCGTCGCCCGCAACAGCCTCGTACAGTTGGGCGGTCGCGGCATCACGATGGTGGCCTCGCTGCTCACGCTCGCGCTGGTGGCGCGATATCTCGACCCGTATCGGTTCGGCCAGTATCAGCTCATCATCGCCGTGCTGCTCCTAGTCAACGTGGCCGACTTCGGCATCGCGACGGTGGCGACCAGGCACCTGTCGGTCGGCGGCACTCGCCGGACCACGTGATGGGCAACGTCCTCACGGTGCAGCTCGTGCTCGGTGTCATCGCGGCGGCAGCGGCGATCGCCATCTCGTTCATCATGCAATATCCGGCCGACGTCAAGATGGCGATGGCAGTTGCGTCGCTCTCGTTCCTGCTGATAATCTTCAGCGGCCCGTTCAACGCGACGTTCGCCGCGCATCTGCGCATGGAGTACGCCGTCGCCGGAAACATCGCGCAGGCGCTCACGCTCCTCGCCGGGGTTACCGCCGTGGTCGTTTTGGGCCGTGGCCTCGTCGCGCTCCTCGTCGCGTACGATGCAGCGATCCTCGCGAACAGCGCGGTCTGCTCTACTACGCACGCCGCTTCGTACAGCCACGCTTCAGCTTCGACCGGATCTACAGCCGCGAGCTGATGGGCGCGGCTGTGCCGATCATGGCCGCCGGCCTGATGATCAACGCCTACGACCGCATCGACGTGCTGATGCTCAAGCTCTTCACAGACAGCGAGTCCGTCGGCTACTACGGCATTGCATATCGCCTGATTGACCTGGCTGCGCCGCTTAGTTTCATGTTCGTCAACTCGGTGTACCCCTCCTCTCGAGCTACCACGCGCGGGGCGAGCGGGCCGAGTTCAACCGCCTGTACCAGCGTGCCCACGACTTCCTCTCGCTGGCCGGCATGAGCATCGCGACGGGGGTCATCATCTTCGCGCCCCAGATCGTCGGCCTGATCGGCGGAAGCGCCTACCACGCATCGATCACCAGCCTGCGTGTGCTGTCGCTTGGCTTCGCGTTGATCTGGCTCTCCGAATCTTGTCAACTACAGCCTGATCTCCATCGGGAAGCAGGGCGTACTGTTCTGGACGGCATGCGTGGGGCTGGCGGTCAACGTGTCGGTCAACCTCGTGATGATCCCCGTCTACGGCAAGGAGGGCGCCGCTGCGACGACTGCTCTGACCGAGGCGACGATCCTGGTTGTCGCCCTCGTGGCATTGAGCCGTTATATGGGCGACCGGCCATCGTTCTGGGTTGCAGGAAGGTTGCTGCCTGTCGCCGGCGTATCGGCGATCGTGGCGTATGCGCTGCCGCTTCCCTGGATCACAGAAGCGCTTGTGGTGGGGGTGCTGTTCGGCGTCGGCGTCGCGCTCGTGAGGGTGGTGTCGATGGACGACGTGCGGGCATTGCTGCGACGATCGCCCGCCCCGGCGCCCGCAGAAGCAGGAACATAGACGGCGCGCGCGCCGGGTACCAAGGAGTGAATCGATGATCCCCGTCTTTCGGCCATCGTTCGATGATGAGGCATCGAACGCCCTTCGAGCCGCTGCAAACGGCTGGGTGACGCTTGGGCCAAGGTCAAGGAGTTCGAGGACCGGTTCGCCGAGTACGTCGGCTCCAACGACGCCGTTGCGCTGGACTCAGGGACCGCCGCGATCCACGAGGCGCTACGCGCGATGGACGTTTCCGGCGGCGAGGTGATCACGACGTCGATGACCTTCGTCTCCACTAATCACTGCATCCTCTACGAGAACGCGACGCCTGTTTCGTCGACATCGAGGAAGACACCCTCAACATGGCCCCGGCGGCCATCGAGCAGGCGATCACGCCGAATACGAAGGCCATCATCCTCGTGCACTACGGTGGCCACGCCTGGACATGGACCGAATCATGGACATGGCGCGCCCGCGTGGCATCAAGGTGATCGAAGACGCCGCGCACGCGGCAGGGACCCTGTACAAGGGCCGGAAGATCGGCTCGATCGGCGATGCGACCTGCTTCAGCTTCCACGCCGTCAAGAATATGACGACCGGTGATGGCGGCATGGTGACATTCAACGACGACGCCATTGATGCCCGCATGCGCCATCTCCGCTGGATGGGGCTGACCGGTGACACCTGGGCGCGCTCGTCCGGTCAGGCCGGCAGCAAGTACAGCTGGTACTACGACGCCGAGGAAGTCGGCTTCAAGTACTACATGAACGACATCGCCGCCGCGATCGGCCTGGTGCAGCTGCGAAAGCTCGACCGCATGAACGCCCGGCGCCGCGAGTTGACGCAGTATTACAACCAGCTCTTCGCGGACGTCGAGCAGGTGACGACGCCTGTGGAGCACGAGTACACCCGCAGCTCGAACCACAACTACGTCGTGAAGCTGCCCGGCCGCGATGACCTGATCCTGCATCTGCGCGAGCAAGGCGTTTCGTCGAGTGTGCACTACACGCCGAACCACCTGTATTCGATGTACCGGAAGTACGAAGCTGACCTGCCGGTGACAGAGCGCGTTGCGAGGCAGATCGTCACGCTGCCGCTGTTCCCGGACATGACCGAGTCGCAGGTCGAGCAGGTCGTTGAGGGCGTGCGGAGCTACTACGCGAAGACCGGCGTGCCTGCCGAAGCGAAGGCGTCCTGAACCGCAAGCCCCAATGAGGAGACGAGTAGAGATGACCACCGAGACCCGCCGAGCGACGGTTGACGATTGCGCCCTCTCCGTCCCGCGTCTTTATGACGACGACCGTGCGCGGCGTGCCTGCGACGTCTTTGGCTTCGCGCCCGGTGGCAGCGTGCAGATGGCAGGCGACGTCAATGTCGTCTGGGGATACCCGGGACGGACCGTGGCCTGGCACCGGCACACGCACCAGACGGATTACTGGTTCGTCATCAAGGGTTACATCAAGGTCGGACTCATGGACGACGACCGCAACGTGCGCTGGGTATATCTCGGCGAGAACGACCGCAAGCTGCTGAGCATTCCTCCCGGAGTGTGGCACGGCTACATGGTGCTGGGCGAGACGGAGATGGTGAAGATGTACTACATCACCTCCAAGTACGACCCGGAGAACCCGGACGAAGAGCGAATGACGATCCAGGAAGCTGGCGTCGACTGGTCCGTGCCGGTCAAGTAGGCAGGGTGAGGAAAGCTGAGCCGATGCCCGACCCGAAGGTCACGATCACGACGCTGAGCTGGAACCGCAAGGTCCACACGCTGGAGTGGCTCGAGTCGCTCTCCCGGCTTGACTATCCGAACTTCGACGTCCTCGTCGTGGACAACGGCTCAACGGACGGCTCGGTCGAATCGATCCGCGCGAAGTTCCCCGACGTGAAAATCGTCGAGAACGGCGAGAACCTGGGCTACGCCCGCGGGTTCAACGTCGGTATGACGCACGCGTTCGGCGACGGCGCTGACTGGGTGCTGATCATGAACAACGACGCCGTCATCATCCCGAAGGCGTACGCGCGCTCGTCGACGTCGGCGAGAGCGACGATTGCGTCGGGTTCGTGTCCGGCAAGGTATTCCACTACTGGCGTCCGGAGGAGATCCAGACCATCGGCACGCTCCCTCATCCGTGGCTGGTGACCGGCCCGCAGATGGGCTCCGGCGAAATCGACCACGGACAGTACGACGAAGTCGCGGAACGCGAGCTCACCGACGATGTGTTCCTGCTCGTGCGAAGGACGGTGTTCGACCGCCCCGGCGGCTACGACGAGGACTTCGCCTACTACGGCCATGAGAACGTCGACTGGTGTCTGCGTATGCGGCAGGCTGGCTTTAGGATCATGTACGCGCCGGCCGCAAAGCTCTGGCACAAGGGCCGCACCGGCGGCGCTTGGACCGCGTTCTATCTCTACCACCAGACCCGGAACGACTACGTGCTCGTCGCAAACACGTCGGCCGGCCGAAGGCCTTCATATCGGCCGCGATGCTCGCGTTATGGCACCAGCCGAAATCGTTTGTGGTCCGCGTGCGGCCGACGAAACTCTCGCAGGTGAAGGCATACCTCCGAGGGCAGTACGAGGGATTCAAGTGGCTGCTCAAGAACCCTGCCGCCCGGGCGAGCGAGCGCCGCGCTGCTGGCGTGAGCGCTTCGGCCGACGGCGGCTGATTCCGGAGACTGCACATGCTGATTCCGCGACGAAAGGATGAACGGCCTCGCCTAGCGAGGCCACGCCGTCATGGCCGCACGCGTCGCCACCCCGTCCGCTCCAGTCCGCTCCGGATGCCCGCGCTCCGGCGGCACAACGACGTCTGGCTCGCGCTGTTCGCCGGCGGCGTCGTTGGCCTCCTCATGCTGGCGTTGCCGAGGAGGCCGCGCTTGCTTCGGCCGTCATCGGCGCCTTCGTCATTCTCGCCCTCGTCGAACACGGGTCGCCGTCTTCGCGCTGCTCCTCGTCCGGGCGACAATCGATGTCACCGCGACCGTGCCACTGGTCTCGGCCGCCAGAAGCACGGATGTGAACGCGGCGGGGATGATGAGCTTCCTCGTCATCGGCCTCACGTTCGCCCACGTGGCGCTCAATCGCATCAACATCTGGCGCATCCCCCTGGTCAAGCCGTACGCGCTCTTCGTCGGCGTGGCACTGCTCGGTGTGGCGCTCGCCCCCGATAAGAACCGCGCCCTCGACGACTGGCTCCGCATCGTCGGCGTGTTGTCCCTGTACATCCTCGTCGTCGACCTCATGCGCCTGCCGATGACATCCGTGGATGCTCCGCGTGCTGCTCCTGTCGTCGGTGATCCCGCTGGGTTCGGCGTCTATCAGTTCGCGACCAATACCGGGAACCACGAGACGGAAGGGCTAAACCGCATCGAAGGGACATTCGTCCACCCTCGCCGTACGCTACGTATCTCGTCTCGCTCATACCGCTCGCAATCGTCTACCTGCTACATACGCGCTCCCGCCTCGGACGCGTCGCGATGATCGTCCTGATCCCGCTCATGGTGTTCAGCATCTATGCGACGCAGACGCGCGTCGTGTGGATCGGGCTCGTCGTCGTCATCATGGTGTTCATGGCCACGCGCGCCCGCTGGACGCTGCTGCTTGTGCCCGTGCTCGCCGCCGCGATGTTCTTCGGCATGCCGAGCATCCGCGCACGCTTCAACGAGATCGGCAACAACTACAGCTCGGTCGCGTGGCGCGAGGAGCGGTGGTCGAGGGCGCTGGAGATACCTTCGAAGCCGCAGGTCCTTACGGTGGGTGCGGGATTGGGCGCGGTCGATGTCACGCTAAAGAACCTGACGCACAACGAATACGTTCGGTTGCTCACGGAGACCGGGCTCATCGGCCTGGCGATCACGATCGTCCTCTATTGGCAGCTTGCCGGCATCGGCATCCGCGGGTATCGACGCGGGAAGTCGCCATACGAACGCGATCTCATGCTCGCGTTCCTGATGGCGTTTGCGTCGCGGGTGATCATCGCCATCTCGGACAACGTCATCGCGTTTCCCGTGCTCGAATGGTATTTCTGGAGCTTTGCCGCCGTGATCGTTGTCATGAACAGCGCCTACAACCACGACTGGATGCAGGAGCCCGCCACTACAGAGCCGGCGGCCGAGTATCCGCAGCGGCATAAGATCTCCAGGTCGACAACTTCCATTACCGGCGCGGCGGGGCGGAGACGGTCTACTTTGCGACCTCAAGCTTGCTCCAGGCGCGCGGACACGAAGTCGTGCACTTCCTGATGCAGGACCAGCGGAACGAGCCATCACCCTACGAGAACTACTTTGTCAGCAACATCGAGCTGCGCGAAGAAGAGGGTGGTGTGTCAGGCAAGGTCGCCGCCGCCGCGCGGATCCTCTTGTCGCGCGAGGCCGAGCAGAAGATCGATGCGCTCCTCGAGGCAGAGCGGCCCGACATCGCCCACCTCCACAACGTCTACCACCAGCTGTCGCCGTCGATCCTCCGTGCCCTGAACCGGCGCGGCGTGCCGGTCGTACTGACACTTCACGACTACCAGCTCATCTGCCCGGCCTACACGCTCTATACGCAGGGGCAGGTCTGTGAGCGCTGTCGTGGCGGTCGTTTCTACAACGCCGTCCGCTACTCCTGCGTGAAAGGATCGCGTGGCAAGAGCACGCTGTGCGCGGTGAGAGCTACCTCCACGCCGGCACAGGGATTATCGCCGAAATGTCAAGTTTTACGTCGCGCCGAGCCGCTTTATGGCGAGGAAAGTGATAGAGTTTGGCACAGATCCCCGCCACGTAACCTACGTTCCGAACTTCATCGATGCGGCGCCCGGCGCGCCGTCCGCGCCCGGGGAGAGGTATTTCCTCTTTGCCGGCCGGCTGGAGAAAGTAAAGGGCGTCACGACGTTGCTCCGGGCGACGAGCCCCGGGCCCGTCGCGGGCGGCGTGCAGTTGCTGATCGCCGGCGACGGCGAAGAGCGGCCGAGGCTTGAGGCACAGGTCAGGCGGAGCGCCTGGACTGTCCGATTTCTCGGCCAGCTGACGGCGCAGGAGTGGCGCCCGTGCTCGCCGGTGCGATGTTCGTGGTCGTGCCGTCAGAGTGGCACGAGAACGCGCCGTTGAGCGTGCTCGAGGCGGCGGCACAGGGCAAGGCCGTCGTTGCATCTGACCTCGGCGGATTGCCGGAGTTGGTCCGGCACGCCGAGACCGGGTTGATTCTTTGGGCAGGCGATGCCGCCGCGCTTCGGGCGGCGATTGAAGAGATGGTCGCGAACCCGTCGCGCGCCGCTGTAATGGGTGAGAACGGGCGGACGTTAGTCGAGAAGGAGTTCAGCCCGGAGGCTCACTACCGGGCACTCATGGCCGTATACGAGCAAGCGATGGGGACAGGAACGACATGACCAGGCTGATCTGCGTAACGGGTGGCGCCGGGTACATCGGCGTCGAGCTGGTGAAGCAGTTGGTAGCGCGCGGCGACCGCGTGCGCGTGCTCGATCGCTTCTTCTGGGGCAGCGGCGGGCTCGGTGAGCTCCCCGGCGTCGAGCTAATCTGCGCGGACGTGCGGGAGCTCGATGACGCGGACCTGAAGGGCGTCGACACCGTCTGCCACCTGGCGGGGCTTTCGAACGACCCGACCGCTGACCTGGACCCCCACGCTAACTGGCAGATGAACGCCGTCGCGACGAGCGAGCTGGCGGAGGATGCCTGCGCGTTGGCGTGCGCCGCATCACCTTCGGGTCGAGCGGCTCCATATACGACGGCCTTGGTTCAGACGCCGTGCTCGATGAGGACGCCAGTGAGCCGATCGGCCCCTACTCAACGTCGAAGTTCGAGGCGGAACGCAGCCTCCTGAAGGCATCCGAGCGCGGCCTCGAGGTCGTCCTGCTCCGGCAGGGAACCGTCGGCGGCTACAGCACGCGCA
>CAVTNG010000003.1:0-59698 GCA_963736015.1 uncultured Chloroflexia bacterium
GGCGTCTACGCCCGGCTCGCCGGTCAGGCCGCGGCCGGGCTGGAGGCGACCGGCGTCGATCGCCTGCTGCAGGTAGCCCCCTGACCGCCGCTCACGCCGCCGCGAGGTAGTCTGCCCCACGACGACCGGCACCGACAGCGTCTTGTACCCGACCTCGTCGAAGAGCACCGTCATCCGGTCCTCCTCGTAGCTGAGCACCAGCCCGGCGCCCCACTCCGGGTGCCGGACCTGGCTGTGCACCGGGAACGGTCGCGCTCGCCGGCGCGGCGACGGCGACGCAGGTGCCGCCGTGCGCAGTTGTCGCAGTGCCCGCAGGCGCTCGCTCATCTGCTCGCCGAAGTACGCCAGCAGCGCCTGCGCCGCGGCACGCCGCGGCTCTCGGCGAAGCTGGCGCATCATGTCGATGCGCGGTCGGCTGCACCGTCTGGTGCCGCTCGACCTCGGCCAGCGCCAGCCGGGCCGCCTCGGCCGGGCAGCGGGCGCGTACCGGGGCGCGCTGAGCTGCCGCTTGGCGCGCGGTCGCCACGGCGCCGACCTGTTCCAGCAGGCTGAGCAGCTGGCGTCAGCTTGCGCGGGCTGAGGCCGCTCAGCGTCGCGCAGCTCGGCTCCTGGCGTGCGGGCCGCTTGCGCAGCACCGCGGCGCAGGTCGCGGAGCTCCGTGGCGTCCGGCGCGCCGCCGGTGAAGAAGCGCTGCAGCGCCACGTCCTCGGCCCGGCAGAGCAGCAGCGCCCGGGCCGGCTCGCCGTCCCGGCCGGCGCGGCCGATCTCCTGCAGGTAGCTGTCCGGGGAGTCGGGCAGCGCCATGTGCGCCACCCAGCGGATGTTCGGCTTGTCGATGCCCATGCCGAACGCCGACGTCGCCACCATGATCGGCACCTGGTCGGCGAGGAACGTCCTCGTGCCGGCGCGTTGCGCGCGCCCGGCGGCCATGCCGCCGTGGTAGTACTCGCGCCGGGTAACCGGCGTCGGTCAGCCGCTCGGCCAGCTCCTCGGCCGCGCGCCGGGTCGGCACGTAGATGATGCCCGGCGGCGCTCGTCGTCGCGGAGCAGCGGCGAGCAGCCGCCGCCAGCGGTAGTCCTCGGTCGGGGCAGTGGGCCACCTCGAGGAAGAGGTTGGGCCGGTCCAGTCCGGAGACGACCACCTCCGGGTCGCGCAGCCGCAGCCGGGCGATGATGTCGTCGCGTACCGGCGGGGACGCGGTGGCGGTCAGCGCGACGCACCGGCGGCCGGCCGCAGCGCCGTCGATGCAGGTGGCCCAGCGTCAGGTAGTCGGGGCGGAAGTCGTGGCCCCAGGCGGAGATGCAGTGCGCCTCGTCGACCGCCACCAGCGCCGGCTTCAGCGCCCGGACCTCGGCCAGCCGGTCCGGGTTGCCAGCTGCTCCGGCGTGATGAACAGGAACTCGGCCCGGCCCTCGCGCGGATCTCGAGCGAGCGCCTCGGCCTGCTGGGCCGGGGTCTCGGCGGAGCTGATCCGGACCGCGCGCAGCTCGGGCCGCCGGCGCTCGTTGAGGCCGGCGATCTGGTCCTGCTGCAGGGCCAGCAGCGGCGAGATGACCACGGTGGGTCCGGGGAGCAGGCTGGCCGGGACCTGGTAGATCGGCCGACTTGCCGGCGCCGGTGGGCAGCACCACCAGGGCGTCGCGCCGCTTCAGCACCGCACGCATGGCGGCCAGCTGCTCGGGCCGGAGGGCCGTCCAGCCGAAGTGCTGCGCGCCGCGCGGCGCAGTCGCCGGGAGGCGAGGGCCGTCAGGAATCTCATCATCATCGTGAGCGAGGCTACCGGCCGCCTGCCGACATCGGCGCGAAACCCGCCCAATAGGCGTCTGTCATCATCTTAACCCTTCACATAGGACAGTTTCTCCGCAATCCTCCCGTCACGCAGCGTGATCATGTCCACACCGCGCACATGCCCGGTGCCCCAGTCGAAGCGCCACCGTTGCACGACACGGTTGCCCGCGGCGAACACCTCCTCAAACTCGAAACGTCCGGCCGGCTCGGCGAAGACCGGCGCCCACGCCGCGCGTACCTGCTCGATCCCCAGCAGCGACGCCCATCGGGCGCCGGATCTGTCGTCGAACACGACGTCCGCCGTGCACAGCGCGAGCGCCGCGGTCAGATCGTGGGCGTTCCAGGCGGCGTTGAAGGAGTCCATCAGGGCGTACGCGTCAGAGTCGGCCATGCGCCCAGGGTGCCATCATCCGCCGGCTCGACACATGCGGCGCCCCAGGGCCGCCGGCAAATCCGTTGTCCCGCCGGCTCGATCTATGGCAGCGTCCGGGCGTGGATTCCTTCGCCGTCAACCGGGCCAACTGGGACGAGCGGGCCCGCCCACGCCGCGTCGCCGGACTACGCGGTGGACGCGCTTCCTGACCGACCCGGCTACCTCAGCGACGTGGTCCGCTTCGACCTGCCGCGGCTGGGTGACGTCGCGGGCCTGCGCGGGTGCCACCTGCAGTGCCACATCGGCACCGACACGGTGTCGCTGGCCCGGCTCGGCGCGCGGATGACCGGCCTGGACTTCTCCGCGCGCCTCCCTGGCCCAGGCCCGCGCGCTGGCCGAGCGGACCGGCGCCGCCGTCGACTTCGTCGAGGCCGACGTCTACGACGCGGCCGCAGGTGCTGGGCCGCGAGCGGCTTCGACCTCGTCTTCACCGGCATCGGCGCCCTGTGCTGGCTGCCGGACATCCGCCGCTGGGCCGGGGTCGTCGCCGAACTGCTGCGGCCCGGCGGGCGGCTGTTCCTCCGCGAGGGCCACCCGATGCTCTGGACCCTCGACGACCCCCGCTCCGACGGCGTGCTCGCGGTCGAGTACCCGTACTTCGAGCGGCCGGAGCCGCTGGTCTGGGACGAGCCCGGCACGTACGTCGAGACCGACGCGACCTTCCAGCACACCGTCACGCACTCTGGAACCACGGCCTCGGCGAGATCGTCACCGCGCTGCTCGACGCCGGGCTGGACCTCACCATGCTGGTCGAGCACGACAGCGTGCCCTGGGATGCGCTGCCCGGGCACATGGTCAGCGCGACGCGCACGGCGAGTGGCGGCTCGCCGACCGGCCCTGGCGGCTGGCGCAGACCTACACGCTGCAGGCGCGTCAAGCCCGCCTGAGCCGCGCCACCACGTCCTGCCCCGGCTGGGTGGCGCTGACGCCCGGTTCAGCCCGGCTGGACAGACGCCAACAGGACCGCAGTGGGCAGGTCGGTCCACCTGCCGGTCAGCGTGGCCCCGGCGTGACGGCTGTTTCCATCCACGATGCGGGCCACGGTCAGCTCCACCGAGTCAGTCACAATGAGCGTGGGGTCCTCGTCTACGACACGCCGAACGGCCTGGACAACGGGCACTTCGACGCCGTGAAGGCCGCTGCCGGTCACAGACATGGCGGGTTCCCGGCGTTCTAGTCGGCCGTCAGACTCCACAAACTCCTCCGCTTGGCCGGTACCGGTGAAGATGGCGCTCACCAGCGCCGCTGCGTAGACCGGGTCGCCGCACGCGTCGTACACCCAGCGCCGGCCAAAGCACCGAGTGCTCGCAGGTGCCGACCAGCCAGGCGTCGCCGCCCTCCAGAGGTGCGTCGCGGTAGGTGAGCGGGACATGGTGGATCGGTCCGCCGTCGGCCCGGACAAGGATTGTCTCGATCCCGACCGCGCCCGCCGGGTCGTCGAATCGACAGGCCGCCACGCGCTCGACCTCGGCGTCGGTCGGCCCTCGATACCAGCTACGGCTGGGCAGCCAGGCCGCCAGGAGTTGGAGCTTGGTGGGGTGGAGTTCCGCTCGGTGCAGCAGTGCCATGCGCCGAATGGTAGCGGCGCGCCCGCAGGCCGCACCAGCTGTCGAACACTGCGTCGAGCCGCCGCGGCCGCCGGTACCGATCTTTCCGGCCAGGGCGTGTCACATTCCGCCCGCGCGCCGTGTCATAGCAGTAGACCCACGAAACCAGCTGACGGGACCGGGTGACCGGCGCCGCGGCTGAACGACTTTGGAGAAACCATGACGTCCTCCACCATCCTGGTCACCTCGGTGCAATGGGCACGCTGGGGCGCCTCGTCGTGCCGCTCCTGCTGGATGCCGGCGGCAAGGTGCGGGTACTCAGCGGCGGGTCCACGAACCCGCCGACGGCGTCGACTACGTGGCCGGTGACCTGCTCAAGGACGAGGGGACCGAGGCCGCGGTAGACGGTGCGAAGATCATCGTGCACCTCGCGGGCGGACCCAAGGGCGACGACGAGGCGACCCGCAACCTGGTGCGGGCCGCGTCGCGAGCCGGGGTAGGCCACCGGTCTACATCTCCGTCATCGGGGCGAATCGGATCCCGCTGGGCTACTACAGGGCGAAGGTCGGCGCGGAGCGGGTCGTGGCCGACTCCGGCCTGCCTCGTGGACGACGCTGCGCGCCGCTCAGTTCCATGACCTGGTCCTCACGGTGGCGCAGGCGATGGCGAAGCTGCCGCTCGTCCCGATCCCGGGCGGCGTGCGGCTCCAGCCGGTCGACGCGCGCGACGTGGCGGTACGGCTGGCGCAACTGGCGCTCGCCGAACCGGCCGGGCGGGTGCCCGACCTGGCCGGGCCGAAGGTGTACGCGATGGCCGAGCTGGTCCTCGGCGGCTACCTGCGGCATCGGCAAGCGCCGGGTGATGCTGCCGTTCGGGCTGCCGGGAAAGATTCGGCCGCGCGTACCGGGCCGGGGAGAACCTGACTCTTGAGGGCGCCCTCGCAGGTCAGCCGCCGAAGTCGATGGCGCGGATCCTGCGCTTCAACGCGGCGGTGAGCCGCATCAATCCAACGACCGACGCGGGGGGCTGGGGGCGCAGATCGCCATGGCGGCCGGCTACTACGACCAGGCGCACTTCAACCACGACTTCCGCGAGTTCACGGGCGTCACGCCCCGCGAATACCTCGCCCGCATGATCCCCGACGGCGGGGTGCAGGGCTGACGCGGCGGTAACATCCGTACAAGACGCCCGGAGGCATCGCTCCGTAAGGTGGGACCGTAGCCGAACATCACGTAAACACGTCGTGGCCGTGATGCTCGCAGGAGCCGCACGTGACCTCGCCGTCATCGAAGCGCAGGGATTGGTCCGCAGCTTCGGCGCGCACCGCGCGGTGGACTGCCTCGACCTGCGCGTCGAGCGCGGGGAGATCATCGGCATGCTGGGGCCGAACGGCGCGGGCAAGACGACGACGATCCGCATCCTGACGACGCTCTGCGTCCGACCAGCGGCACGGCCGAGGTGTGCGGCTTCGACGTGGTGCGCCAGCCGGATGACGTGCGGCGCAGCATCGGCTACGTGATGCAGGAGGTCGCGCTCGACTACCTGATGACGGGGCGCGAGCACCTGGAGACTGCAGGCGAGCATGTACCACCTGCCGTGGAAAGAGGTGAAGCGCAGGGTCCGCGACGCGCTGACGCTGGTGGAGCTGGAGGACGCGGCCGACACGAGGGCGACGCTATATTCGGGCGGCATGAAGAAACGCCTGGACATCGCCGCGGGGCTGATGCACAGGCCGCGCGTGCTGATCCTGGACGAGCCCAGCCTTGGACTCGACGTGCAGTCGCGGCACAAGGTGTGGGAGTACATCGAGGCGATGCGGCGTGACGGCGTGACGGTGCTCCTGGCCACGAACTATCTGGACGAGGCGGACCGGCTCTGCGACCGCATCGTGATCATCGACCGCGGCAAGGTCGTGGTCGAAGGGACGCCCGAGGGCCTCAAGGCGGCGATCGGCGCGGACGTGATCGCGATCGAGCTGGAGTCGGGCGCGGAGGCTCTGGCGGCGGCGCTCGCGGCGAGGCCCGAGGTAAAGAACACGGCGGAGTCGCACGATGGCCTCCATATATATGTGCCGGACGCGGCGTCGTTCTTGCCGGCGCTGATCCGGCTGGCGGACGACCTGCGGCTGAAGCCGCGGGCGGTGACGTACAAGAGGCCGACTCTGGATGACGTATTCTTGCTGCACACGGGCCGCGAGCTCGAGGAAGGAGCAGGAATGACTACTGGCGGATCGACCGCGCGGGCGGCTCCCGGCCGCCCGGCGCGAGATAAAGGCATCGGCCTACGCGCAGGAAGTCCTGCGCGCTGACCCGGCGCTGGCTGATCCACATCCAGCGCGAGCGCCTCAACTTGTTCTTCAGCATCGCCCAGCCGGCGCTGTGGCTGGTCTTCTTCGGCGGCATGTTTCAGCGCGCGATCGACCGTTCCGTGATCCATGCGCCGAGACTACACGACGTTCATGCTGCCGGGGATCATCGTCTTCACGGTCGTCGGCGACGCGGTGAGCGGGGCGATGCCGCTGATGTGGGACAAGGAGAACGGCTTCCTGGCGAAGCTGCTGACGGCGCCGATCTCGCGCAGCTCGATCATCGTGAGCCGGTTTCTGTTCATGCTGGGCCGGAGCTGGTGCAGGCGTCTCGGTCCTGGCGGTCGGCGTCGCCCTGGGCGTGCACATCGAGGCGGGCATGGCGGGCGTGCTGATGATGCTGCTGATCACGGGGCTGCTGAGGCTGTCGCTGACGGCGTATTTCTGGGCCTGGCGTTCGTGGTGCGGGACCACGGCGACTTCTTCGCGATCACGGGCTTCATCACGCTGCCGCTGTTCTTCATGTCGACGCCTTCGCGCCCTTGAATGCGATGCCGGGCTGGATGCAGGTGATGGCGCGGGTGAACCCGTTGACCTACGCGATCAGCGCGATGCGGATCATGATCATCGATGGATGGGAGCGCGAAGCGGCACTGGCGCTGGCGGTGCTGGCGATCGCGTCGGTCGTGTGCCTGGTGCTGGGAACGCGGCAGTTCCAGCTGCAGACGGGCGACCGCGTCGGAGAGTAAGGGCCGGGGGAAGGAGTTACGGATGGCGACACAGATCGGACTGCGGCACGTGACGACGTACCTGGTCGTGAAGGGCGCATCGGACGCGATCGAGTTCTACAAGAAGGCGTTCGGCGCGGAGGAGCTGTACCGGATCAACAACCCGGACGGCCGCGTCGGCCATGCCGAGATCAAGATCGGCGACACGACGCTCTACCTCTCGGACGAATGGGCAGAGATGAAGGTACTGTCGCCGGAGACCCTAAACGGCAACTCCGTCTCGATGGTGGTGGACGTCGACGACGTCGACGCGGCGTGGGGGAGGGCCATCGGCGCAGGCGCGAAGGTCGAGCGGCCGATCGCGCGGGCGCCATACGGGCGCGGCGGCTGGCTCGTCGATCCGTTCGGGCACCGATGGAACCTCCAGACGCCGAACCCGGACTTCAAGCCGGAGGATATGCAGTCGTGACGGCGCGATCATCGGCGGCGGCGCCGCGCCCGGCATCGAAGGCGGCGACGCTGCGGCGCCTGCGCGAGATCTGCCTCGCGCTACCGGAGGCGACGGAAAGCGTCTTCGGTGGCCACACGACGCCGACGTTCCGCGTCCGCGACAAGATCTTCGCGATGCTGCCGGAGCAGGACGACGGCGAGATGGCGGTCTGGTGCAAGGCGCCGGCGGGCGCGCAGGCCGTGCTCGTGGGTTCGGACCCGGAGCGCTTCTTTGCGCCGCCGTACGTCGGGCCGAAGGGGTGGATCGGCATCAGGCTGGGGCGAGGCTTGGACTGGGACCTCGTACGCGACCTCATCGCCGACAGCTACCGGCTGGTCGCGCCGAAGCGGCTGGCATCGCAGGTCTGAGACATGGAGCCTGCCGCGCAACGGCCGCAGGCTCCGGCATCAGGGAAAACCCCGATTGGTGAGGGGATCGCGCCTCCGTACGCTGGTTCCGACCGAATTCGACTAACCGGAGCCGCACGCGGTGGAGAATACGACCGGACGCGCCGTCAGCAGGCGGCAATTCCTCGCTACCAGCGCCGCGCTCGCCGGCGCGGCGGCGCTGACGCTGGCCAACACGCAGTGCTCGCCCGCCATCCGGCGCCGGCTGGCGCAGGCGCCGACGGCGCTTCCGCTGCGCCACGGCGTCTGGGTCTGGCAGTTCACGGAAGAAGGCCGCGCGAACGACATCGCCGCAACGCTGGGGCAGCTCGGGCTCGCCGCGATCGTGAAGACACACGACGGCACCGACTGGATGTCGACGTACGACCGGGTGCCGGGCGCGATCGACGGACCTTCGGGCGTGGCGACGATGGCGGCGGTGTTCGAGCAGTACGGGGTCCCGCTCCACGCCTGGGCGGTGGTGAAGGGCATCGACCCGGCGCGCGAGGCAGCGATGGCGGCGGACGTGCTCGACGCGGGGGCGCGAAGCATCACGCTGGACCTGGAGTCGTACGACGGTTTCTGGGCGGGCCGCCCCGAGGACGCGCTGTTGTTCGGAGAGGAGCTGCGGGCGCGGAGCCAGGATGGCCGCGTCGACGTGGCGATCGACCCGCGGCCGTGGCGCATGCTCGAGGTGCCGCTCGGTGAGTTCGCGGCGTTCTGCGACGGCATCCGGCCGCAGCTGTACTGGGACATCCTCAACACGCCGGACAACGTGTCGGCGTATTCGTACATGGGTTTCCCGCCGCCGGAGGGCGCGATCACGCCGGAGTTCCTCGTGGAGTCGTCAGCTCAATTGCTGGCTCCCTTCGACCGCTGGATCGTGCCCATCGCGCTCGGGTCGCCGCACGATGCCACGGCATGGGGTCGGTTCCAGCGCGCGGCGTGGGAGCAGCAGATGCACGCGGTCAACGTCTGGCGCTACAGCACGACGACGCCGGCGGTGTTCGACTACCTCGGGCGCGAACCCGGCAGGGGCGGAGCCGGCGGCAAGCTGAGCAGCCGGTCACCATTCAGCGGTCTGCCGGCGATGTTATGAAGTCGCATCGCGCGCGGGGGCGCGGATTACGCTGCTCGCGCGCGGGGCTGCCTACAGTGCAGACGGAGGTGACCGCGATGCCACAGAAGCAGCACATGCCGAGCGTCAGCGACAAAGAGCAGCGGATGTACGAGCACATCAAGTCGAGCGAGAAGAAGCAGGGGCGCTCGACGGCGCGCGCGAAGGAGATCGCGGCCCGGACGGTGAACAAGCATCACAGCTCGAAAAGGCACGCGAAGGGGAAGTAGGCGCGGTGCCGGGCCGCCGCGCCGGTGACGGTGGCGACCGCGGCCGAAGACGCTTCGCGGCCACCGCAGAACGACAGACCTCACGCTAGCAACGACGGCGGTGCGCGGGTGCTCGCCTATACTTGCGCGTGCAAAGCGTTGTATCGCTGCTGTCGCTGCGAAACTTCTCGCTGCTGTTTTCCGGGCGGTGCGTGTCGTTTCTCGGCAACGCGATGGCTCCCGTGGCGCTGGCGTTCGCGGTGCTCGACCTGACGGGATCTGCCACGGCGCTGGGGCTCGTGGAAGCGGCGCGGATGGTGCCGCAGCTCGTCTTCCTGGTGCTCGGCGGCGTGATCGCCGACCGGCTGCCGCGCAGCACCGTGCTCGTCGGCAGCAGCATCGTCGCCGGCGGCACGCAGGCGATCGTGGCGGCGCTGCTGCTCTCCGGCCAGGCGGAGCTGTGGGAGCTGGTGATCCTCGAGGCGATCAACGGCATCGCCTTCGCGCTCTACTATCCCGCGGATTCATCGATCGTGCCGCTGACGGTGCCGGAGGACCGGCTGCGCGAGGCGAACGCCGTCCTGCGATTCGGCACGAACGCGACGATGATCCTCGGTGCGGCGCTGGCGGGCGTGCTGGTCGCGGTCTTCAACCCCGGCTGGGCAATCGCCGCCGACGCGCTGACGTTCTTCGTCGCGGCGGTGCTGATGGCGGCGATGCGCGGGATCCAGGCCGCGACATCGGGTGAGAGCAGCGTATTGCGCGACCTGCGCGACGGCTGGAGCGAGTTCATCGGGCACCGCTGGCTGTGGACGGTAGTCGTGCAGTTTTCGGTCATGCTGCTGGGCTTCTTCGGGGCGTTCATGGTGCTCGGACCGGTCGTGGCGGTGGACGAGTATTCGGGCGCGGCGTCGTGGGCGGCCATCGTCGGCGGGCAGTCTGCGGGACTCCTGGCGGGCGGGATACTCGCGCTGCGCTGGCATCCCCAACGGCCGCTGTTCGTGGCGACGATCGCGGTGTTCGGCAACGCGCTGCCGCTGGCGGCAATGGCGATGGGGCTGCCGCTGGGCGTGATCGTGGCGGCGGCGATCGTTAACGGCATCGGGATGGAGCTATTCGGCGTGTACTGGTACACCGCCCTGCACGAGCACGTGGCGCCCGAAGCGCTGGCCCGCGTCAGCTCATACGATGCGCTCGGATCGCTGATCATCGCGCCGATCGGGCTCGTGGCGGCCGGTCCGGTGGCGGCGGCCATCGGCATCGACGCGGCGTTGTGGCTCGGTGTGCTGCTCATCGTTGCGCCGACGGCGCTCGTGCTGCTGGTGCCCGAGGTGCGGAACCTGCGCGCGCGGACGGCGGTGCGGGCGGTGGATGCCGTGGCCGTCGAGGCGGGTTGATCGAGGTCGCGCTCGGATCTGAGCCTGACGCATCGTTCAGCGACATGAGCGAGGGGCTGCGACGTACGCTCGTCGTCGGGCGGGCGATCAGCGCGGAGCCGGTGGAGAAGATCTGAGCTACGGATACACCAGCTCGCGCTCGAGGAGCGAGCGGGCAATGACGACGCGCTGCACCTGCGACGTGCCCTCGACGATCATGAGCTGGCGCGCGTCGCGGTAGTGGCGCTCGAGCGGGTGGTCCATCATGTAGCCCTGCGCGCCCAGCACCTGCATGGCGTCGGACGAGACCTTGACGCCGACCTCGGTCGCGAACGCCTTGGCGATCGAGAGGTAGCGCGGCGTGCTCGCGGCCGAACAGGCCCTGGTCGACGCGCCACGCGCCCTGGTACACGAGCAGGCGCGCGGCTTCGATCTGGATCGCCATGTCGGCGAACATGAACTGGATCGCCTGCAGGTCGGCGATCGGCTTGCCGAAGGCCTCGCGCTTGCGCGCGAACTCCAGCGCGTACGTCATCGCGCCTTCCGCCAGGCCCAGGCCGCGCGCGCCGACGACGGGGCGGCAGGAGTTGAGCGTGAGCATCGCGTGGTTGAAGCCCTCGCCCTCGGCGCCGCCGATGAGGTTCTCGCGCGGGACGCGGCAGTCCTCGAAGACGATGTCGGCCGTCGGGACGCCGCGGACGCCCATCTTGCGGTCCTGTCCCGCGACGCGGAAGCCGGGCGTGTCCGTGGGGACGATGAAGCCGCTGATGCCCTTCGCGCCCGGCGTGCCGTTGGTGCGCGCGAAGGCGACGACGTAGTCGGCGACGGTGCCGCCGGAGATGTACATCTTCTCGCCGTTGAGGATGTAGTCATCGCCATCGCGGACGGCCCTCGTCTCCAGGTTCGCGGCGTCGGAGCCATGGTTGGGCTCGGTGAGGCAGAACGCGCCCTTCATCTCACCCGAAGCGATGCCCTTGCCGATCCACTGCTTCTGCCGGTCGTCGCCGCCGATCATCACCGGCTGTGACGGCAGCGCCGAGAGCAGCAGCATGAGGCCGGAGGCGCAGCAGTACTTCGCAGCCTCCTCGACGGCGAGGGCGAGCGGCGAGCATGCCGGCGCCGCTGCCGCCGTACTGCTGCGGGATCGTCAGGCCCGTGAGGCCGGTCTCGCTTGAATGCCTGGAAGATGTCGTGCGGGTACTCGCCGGTCTCGTCCATCTCGGCGGCCCGCGGCGCGATCTTCTCCTTCGCGATGCGGCGCGCGGTCTCCTGGATGAGGCGGTGTTCTTCGGAGAGCTGGAAGTCCATGGTGCGGCCTCGGCAATCAGTTGTCCGTTGTCGGTGCTCTGTTCTCGTGCGTGGTGAAGGGTATCGACGGGTGCGAGTCGGGGCTAGCGCGCGGACCGGAGGCAGTGAAGTGCGGAGGGTGGAGTTGAATCTCCGCGGCTACGACGGCTGCGCGCGCGGCTTTCGGCGGCGCCTGGGGGCGACCGGATCGGGGAGCGGCTCGACGAGCTGCCAGAACGTCGAGTGGAACTCGGGTGACGAAGCCGAGGCGGGTGAAGAGGCGCTCGGCGTCGCCGCCCGTCGCAGTGCTGAGGCAGATAACATCGCATGCCGCCGCGCGGGCATCGGCGACGGCGCGGGAGATGAGCGTCGAGCAGACGCCGTGGCGCCGGAACGCGCGCAGGGTGCCGACGGCGTAGATGCCCGCCGTGGTGCCATCGACGAGCAGGTGCATCTGCCGGCCGGCTGGCCGTCGAGATACGCGATGTAGAAGGTGCTGCCGCCGTCGTGCATCGCGGTCAGCGTCGACTGCTGGGACGTGCGCCGCACCCAGCGATCGCTGCCGCCGTGCACCTGCGCGAACGCGGGGATATCGTCGAGCCCGGCGATGCGGATGCGCACATCGGGGTTCGTGCGGATCGCGACTTCGTCGCCGGCGAAGCGCATCCACGTGCGGGCGCTGCGCTGAACGAGCGTGCGGTCGCGGAGGCGGCGCTCGAGGCTAGGCGGCCGATCGAGCGGCGTGATCTCGGCCGCGGGCGGGCAGTCGAACGCGCGCAGCAGTGCGAAGCCGATGTCGAGCATGCCCTCGATGCGATCGTCGTCGGTGGTGAAGTCCCGGAGGGCGTTCAGCTCGGGGATAGGGCCATCGGACGTCGCGCAGAGCGCGCCGCCGAGATCGCGATACTGGCACCAGCCCTGCGCGCAGCGGATGCGGTCGTTCGTGAGCATGCGCAGCGGCGACCGCAGGGTCGAAGTCCATGGTGGGAGTGTAGGGGGTAGGGCGTCCGCGGTGAGAAGCGGAAGCGAGGGGCGGGAGGCGGAGATCAAGGGCGCCGAGCGGTCGCCACGAAGATGGGGTGCGCATCAGCCGTTCAGCACTGTTCAGGTACGCGGCGCGGGCCTAGGCTGGCGACAGGAGGATGTCATGAAAGAAGGTCACCGATATCTACGGACACACACGATCGGAGGAGCCGCCGTGCACGTGGCCGTCAGCGCCGAGGATGAGGCCCTGCGCGCGAGGGCACGGCAGGCAGCGTCCGGCCGCGCGGCGAAGACGCTGGTAAAGGAGGGGCCGCTTCGCATCACGATCATCGCTCTACGGCGGGGCACCCTTTTGCACGAGCACTCCGTCGCGGGGCCGTTCAGCGTGCAGGTGCTGCGCGGGCGGGCGCACCTCACGGCCGGCGACGATGAGTTCGTGCTGCACAAAGGCGCGATCGTGGCGTTCCCGGCGGAGACGCCGCACAGCGTCGAGGCGCATTCCGACTGCGCGCTGCTCATTACGGTCGTGGTGAACGCCTGAAGCGCCCGTCGGCCGGTGCTTCGCGCCGATCAGCGCCTGGTCGCGATCGCGAGGACGCGGCCGCTGTACGGCTGGAGCTGCAACGTCAGCGTGATCTCGCCGAGCAGCGTGCTCGTCGCCTGCTCGCCCATTTCGGCGATGATCGCATCGCGGGCCGCGGCGACGGCTTCGTACGTGGCGGTGAGTCGCTCGTGCCAGCGCGGCGTTTCAGCGCACGACTCGACGTCGAAGCCGGCGCGTTCGAGCAGCGGCGCATAATCATCCACGGGATCGGCGCCGAGGATGGGCACGCCGGCGACGCGCGCGGCATCGAGCGCGAAGCAGGTGAACACGAGGCGGCCTCCGGGGCGAAGGATGCGCGCGAACTCGGCCAGAGCGGCACGCTTGTCGGGCGCGTACTGGAGCGCATCGATGCTCATCGCGGCATCGGCGGATGCGGCGTCGAGCCCGGTCCCGGCGAAGGTGCCCGCCGCATAACGCCCGCGTGATGCGAGGCCGAGCGCTTCGGCGCGGGCGCGCGCGTGCGTGAGCGCGACCTCGGATACGTCGATGCCGACGAGCTGCGCGCCCGTCTCGCGCGCGATCCAGAGGCCGGGGCCGCCCATGCCGCAGGCGAGATCGACGAGCGTCGATCCCTGCTGCAGGCGCAGCTCCGCCGCCATGTCGCGCAGGTCCGGAAGCGTGACGAAGCTGATGTGTTCAAAGCCCGCGGGATAGCCGGGGCCGAGCGAGTGCTCGCGCCACAGCGCGCGCAAATGTCGGGCTCCGGGGGATCGCGTCGTAGACGATGTCGTAGCCGGCGGCGACGCGGCGTTCGTCATCGGTGGGCATGCCGGGAGTGTACGCGGGGAGAGGCGGGAAGCGGGAAGCGAGGGTCGGTCGCGGGGCGCATCGCTGCGCGCCATAGCCGTCGCTTCAGCGCGCGTGCGCCGCGAGCCTGAGCACACGCGAGACGGTGGCGCGCGGGCTGGTGTCCCACCAGAGGCGATCGACCGGCGCGGTAAGCACGGCTTCACGCCAGGCGCGCAGTCGCTGGATACGCATTGCCATCGCGGCTGGGCGCGATACGGCCGGTGCAGGCTCGATACGCGACTCCGGCGGCGCGCCGAAGAGCGGGCGGAGGCGTTCGGTCAGCGATTCGATGGCCGATGCCAGCACGGCGCCGTCGCTTCGGGCGGGCACCGGCATAATCGAGGCTTCGCTGCCGCTGTGCCCATCTGCGTTCGAACCGGTCAGCGGCGCGATGGCGCCGGCAGGCGCGGCGACCGGCGAGATCGTCTCGTTGGGCGGGCGGGAGATCTCCGATCGGAAGCGGGCGACGTAGATGGCGTTCGAGGCCGGCGTCGTGACGTTGTGCGTCGCGGCGCCACCCCCGGACCAGGACGAGAACGTCCACTGCGTGCCGGCGATTGTCTGCGGCGTCGTGACGCCGATGCTGCGTGTCATGCCGACGACGCCGGTGACGACGTATGGCGCGGTGTGCGGCTGGCCATCGAGCGTGATCTGCGCGTTCGGCTGCGGCGATGAGGCGATGATCATCGTCACGGTGCGAGGCGTGACGTCGCGATACACGCTGTGCGTCAGGCCGCCGGAATCGACGACGGTGAGGTGGATGCGGTACCAGACGTTGGCCGAGGTCTCGCCCGTCGTCGGGATCACGAACGAGCCGCTCTTCGCGCCCGATCGTTGCGGCGATGAACGGGTGCGTGTGCGTGTCGTGGTGGAAGTCCACCTGCCAGGTGAAGGCGCTGGCCGGCAGCGTGCCGTCCTCCGGATCGGTGCCGGTGCCGCCGTAGTTGATGGTGTTTCCGGCGGCATACGTCGTACCCGCCGACGGCGACGTGATGGTGGCCGTCGGCGCGACGTTCGCCGTGACCGTCAGCGTGGCCGGCGTTGCTCGTCGCGTTGCCGAAGGCGTTGGTGACGACGCAGCGGAACGTCGCGCCGCTGTCGCCGAGCTGCGGCGACGAGAGCGTGTAGCTCGACGATGTCGCGCCGCCGATGTTCACGGTGTTGCGCTGCCACTGGTACGAGAGCGGCGCGGTGCCCGACGCGGCGACGGTGAACGTGGCGGCGTGCCCCTCAGTCACGGTGGTGTTCGCCGGATGCTGCGTGATCGCGGGCGCCTGGCTCGCGGTGTAGCGGATGCGGTTGACGGCGCCGGAGCCTCGATCGAGATAGTAGAGGCTGCCGTCGGCCGCCACCTGGAGGTCGACCGGCGAGCCGATGCCGCGTCGCGAACGACGGCCGCCGTGCCGGTCGCGGGGTTGAAGAGGTAGATCCAGCCGCCGCAGTAGTCGGCGAAGAAGTACTTGCCGACGTAGCGACGCCGGGAACTGCGTGGCAGGCGGGTTGTAGAAGGTGCCGCCGGTGATCGCGCAGCCGGTCGCGTGCCGCTGCTGTGGCCGTAGACGTAGAGCGGGCTGCGGAACGACGGGTTCGACGTCACCCCCTCGGTCGTCGGGCCAGCCGTAGTTGGCGCCGGCGATGCCGTCGTCGATCTCCTCCCAGGCGCTCTGGCCGACGTCGTTGATGAACATGCGGCCCGTGCCCGGCTGGAACGCGAAGGTGAACGGATTGCGCAGGCCCAGCGCCCAGATCGCGCGGTTGTCGCCGGTGGCGGTGCCGTAGAACGGGATTGTCGGTCGGGATCGAGCCGTCGCGCGTTGATGCGCAGGATCTTGCCGAGCAGGTTGGTCAGCGTCTGCGAGTTCGCTCCGTTCGCGTTCTCGCCGACGGCGACGTAGAGCTTGCCGTCCGGGCCGAAGTGGATGCGCGCCGCCGTTGTGGTTGGTGGCGCCGCTCAGGTTGTCGAGGTCGAGCAGGACGACCTCGCTGCCGGCGACGGCGACGTCGCCGTTCGCCGTGAAGCGGCTGACGCGGTTGTGCACGGCGGGCGACGGCGTCGTGTAGTAGACGTAGACGAAGTGGTTCGTCGCGAAGTTCGGGTCGAAGGCGACGCCGAGCAGGCCGCGCTCGCCGGACGAGTCGACGGTCAGCGTGACGAACGGCGTCGCGAGCAGGGCGCCGTTCTTGATGACCCGCAGGCTGCCGGCCTGCTCGGCGACGAAGACGCGGCCGTCCGGGGCGAACGCCATCGCGGTTGGGCTGGACATGCCGGCGGCGATGGTGCTCTCGGTGAACCCGGAGGGCAGCGTCGCGGCGATGGCGGCGTCGGGCGCGCGATCGCCCGCGAGCGTCATCGCGAGCATGAGCGCAGCGATGGCAGCCGCGAGCACGGGCCTCTTCGCGCGAGGCAACGTGAGGCCGAAGGCGTGTCTCAGGGTTCTCCCCACCTCGCGCCGGCGCGGCGCGATCCTGACCTAGTTCAGCTATCGGCGTGAGGGCGGGGTATCCGCATCGGAGAAGCGGCAGGATTCGGGGATGCGTCGAGCCGTGGTAGGGGCCGACCTACGTGTCGGCCCGTATCGGTTGTGCGCCTAGTGCAGGTCCGCGAGCAATTCCTCGGCGTGGCGCTGCCAGCCGGTCATACCGATGTCCCGGAACTGCGCCAGCGCGGCTTCGAGGAGCGGCCGCGCACGTGCGGTATCGCCGTCTTGTGCGCGGCGGATGTACATGAGCGCTTCGTCGTGGTCGACGATGGCGCGCAGCGGGCGCCACCCTTCCTCGTCCAGCACGGCACGCGCGGCCGCGAACCACTCGCTCGCCTCGTCGTACCGGCCGGTGAGCGCGCAGATGTGCGCCAGCGACAGCCGGGGATCGACGGTGATGTAGCGGAAGTCGGGAGGGAGGACCTTCTCGCGAATGGAGCGCTCGAGCGCTTCGGTGTGGTCGGTGCGGCGCAGGAGCCAGAGAGCCTCGACGGCTGTGCAGACGGCGCGCACGTAGTTGGGGGCCGACGCGGCGCTTTCTCGAGCGTCGGCACGGCCTGCGCGATCAGCGGGATGGGCATCTGTTCATCGCCTGCGTAGGCGGCGGTACGGGCGACGCCGGTGAGGATCGCTGCCCGCGCCCAGGCATCGGTCGCGGAGGGCTGCAGGGCGAGCGTGCGAGAAGCTGCTGAAGACCTCCGGCGATATCTCGCGCATCGCGACGCTCCACTCGTCCTCTGCCGCAACGAGCTGCAGTGTGAACACTCCCGCCGTCGTAAGCCGAGCTGCGAGATCCCTCGAGCGCTGGAGCTGGCTACCGGCGAGCTCGAATTCGCCGAGCGTGATGTTCGCGCGGGCGGCATAGGCCCACTGCGCGACAGCCGGCGCGACCGAGCCGGAACGTTCTGCGGTTTGCGCCATCTCCACGGCCATCACCGCGCCCACGCGTGCATCGCCGGCAATGAAGAGCCGACCGGCCAGGTGCGCGAAGCGCTCGTCCTCGGCCAGCGCGCGCCAGTCGACTCTCATAACATCAGCACGATCGCCCGCCCAATCGACGCCGATGTTCCGGAATTTCAGCGCCGCGATCTGTCGGTCGCCCGGGTGCCTTCGCGCGAGTTCCTCTGTCACCCGCCCGAGTTCGGTACGGTCGGGTGACTCGACGGGGATCCCCATGAACTCAGGATCGTTGGCCTCGCGGCGCGAGATGTCACGTGATCGTGAGACGAACCCAGTTGACGTCCCTCGCCCCGCCGATCGCCTCCAGCCCGATCGGTGAAATCTTCCACGCGGCCTCCATATCGCCGGACGAGAAGAGCGCCTCGGTGAGGTCCGCGTAGAACTCGCCCGCAGCGTTCGGGTGGGTACGGACGAGCTCCACGCCCGCGCGCAGCCCTTCGGCGAGCGCGTCGTCCGAACGAAGCGACCGGGCGAGGGCAATCGCGAGGCGGCCGCGGATCGGCGGCGCCGCCTCGTCGAGCGCGAGCTCGAGCGCCATGTGGAGGTAGGTGACGGACTCGTCCCATGCGCCGGCGACCTCCGCTTCGTCCGCTGCTCGGAGCGCGTACGGCACGCCGCGCTCGGCGCCGGGGATGGCGGCGCTGCGGTGGTACTGGTACGCCAGCTCGCCCGCGTGCAAATCGCCGCCCGCCGTCGGGTGCGCCTCCGCGCGCTCGGTCATCGCCTCGGCGATCTTGCGGTGCAGGCGCACCTGGCGCGACGGGTTCATCTCGCCGTACAGCGTGTGGCGGATAAGCGCGTGCGTGAAGTCGTAGTGGTCCGCGCGGCCGGCCGGGCGCAGGAGCTGCGCATCGAGCGCCTCGTCGATGGCGTCGAGCGTAACGCCTTCGTCGAGGCCGGACACCGCGGCGATCGTCTCGAAGCGGAAGCCGCCGTTGAAGGCGGAGGCCGCGGACATCAGCTTGTTCGCGTCGGCCGAAAGGCGCGAGAGGCGGCGCGTGATCACCTGGCGCACGCCTTCGGGGATGCCGAGATCGGCGATCGACTGCGCCTTGCTGCGCCAGCGTCGCCGTCCTCGCGATAGAGCTTGCCCTCCTCGACGAGGTGGATGAGCACCTCGCGGATGAAGAAGGGGTTGCCGTCGGTCTCGTCGCTGATCGCCTGGACGAGTGCCGGGTTCACCTCCTGCTCGGCGATCGTCGCCAGCAGCGTGCCGACCTCGTCCGGCGCGAGGCCCTTGAGCGACGATGCGCTCGTACTCGACCTCGCGGCGGAGCGGCGGCGAGGGCATCGGACAGCGGGTGCTGGCGGTCGAGTTCGACGTCGCGGTAGGTGCCGAGGATGAGCATGCGGTGCTTCGGCGCGAAGCGGGCGACGTGGCGCATCATGGCGATGGTGCCGCGGTCGGCCCAGTGCAGGTCGTCGAGCACGAGCACCACGGGCGCGCGCTTCGACGTCGCGATGAGGAACTGCGATACGGCATCGATCAGGCGAAAGCGCTCTTCGTCGGGCTGGAGCGGCGCGGGCTCCTCGACCTCGGGCAGACGCTCGCGGAGTGCGGGCACAAGGCGCGCGACGGGCGGCGCACCGTAGCCGAGGTCCGCGCGCAGCGCATCCGGCTCGGCGTCTCGCTCGCGTAGGTCTCGATGGCCTCGGCGAAGGCGCCGTACGGTGGCGACCAGTCGCCTTCGAAGCAGCGGCCCTAGAGCACGCGCGCGCCAGCGGCGACGCCGCGTCGGCGAACTCCTGCGACGTGCGCGACTTGCCGATGCCGGGCTCGCCGACCAGCATGACCAGGCCGCCGCGGCCGCCGTCGGCGTCGCGCAGCTTTTGCGTGAGCTTCGCGACCTCGGCGGTGCGGCCGACGAACGGTGTGCGACGCGAGGAAGCGCGGCCGGGTCCTCGCGCTCGTACAGCGACTTCGGCCGCGGGGACGGGCGCGGCGATGCCCTTCAGCTCGAGCGGGCCGAGGTCGCGGAACGCGAAGGACTGGCGGCCGGCGAGCAGGGCGACACGAGGGCGCTGCAGACGGATCTCGCCGGCGCCGGCGCGAGTCGCAGAGGCGGCGGGCGATGACGACGGTCGTGCCGAAGTAGTCGGCCTCGTCGATCAGCGCCTCGCCGGCGTTGAGGCCGACGCGGATCTCCAGGCGCTCGCCGCCGGGCGCGGGGCGGCGCGACGCGCGCTGCATGCCGATGGCGCAGCGCACGGCGTCGGCGGCGGAGGGGAAGGCGACCATCAGGCCGTCGCCGAGCGACTTGACCTCGGCGCCGCCGTTGGAGCGACGGCGTCGCGCAGGAGCTGGTGGTGCGCCTTGAAGATGCGCTGCGCGTCCTCGTCGCCCGCGCGCTGCATCAGCTCGGTCGAGCCGACGAGATCGGTGAAGAGGATCGTGGTGAGCGCGGTGGAGCGCTGCGGCTGCGTCATCCTGCGGCGATTGTAGCACCGGGAGCATGCACAGCCCGTTTACGCGATCCCCCCCAATCGTCCCGCGGAGGAGGGTGCGGCGCGAGGGGCCAAACTCGAATCACTCCGCGATCGCCTCGCGCGATCGGGTCTCGCCCGGGAGGACACAGGGCAGGTCCGACTGGTTGGATCGAAGCGCTCGACCCCGGAACGCTCAAGAGCGTCATCTGTGGGGCAACACCCACGTCCAGAAATCCGCAGTCGTCGTCCTCGTCGCGCGCGAGTCTGGTTATCAGCGAGCAGTGCGTCAAGGCCAACTCAGGCAATGTCCGGCTTTGCTGGTCAGACTCGGCTTGCGCCGTCATCGATTTCCGGCCCGGCAGGAGCGTCGACCTAGGGACCCTCACGACCGAGGTCGAGCAGGGCCTCCGGATCCAGGCCTCGGGAGTCCAGACGGCGGCGCAGGGGATATCGTGGCTGGGTTCCGCCTCGCGGGTTATCTAGCGCTCGTGGCGGGCTTGGGGGGCGGCGCGTTGGCAGTTCACGCGCTGGTCCGCCGTCGCGGCAGCCCAACGGCCAGGAGTTAACTTCCATTCGGCCGAGGCGTTTTCTCTCATGGGGGGTCAGATGCCCCCATGAGTTATCGCGAGGTCCTCCATGACGACAAATCGTGCAGTTCTTTGTGGACTGATCGTCAGTCTTCTACTTGGTATCGCAGCGGCGCCTACGGGAGCTTCCGCGCAAAGCCCTACAGGGAGTACACCCACGCCCTCTCCGAGCCCGACTCCGTCCGCGGGCGGGTCGATGTCCATATCGGGGCAAGTGCCAGTTCCTGCGGGTGCAACAGTGACGGTTGAGGTGCTGAATCCGGCGACACTCCAGGCCACGCCTTGCAGCAGCACGACAAGTACCGGTGGAACTGCCGCAGCTTCTAACTTCGCGATCGTGGTATCGCCGCAGTGTGTGCAAGGCGTCTCTGGCAACCTCAGGATCTGCTGGGGTACGAACCAGTGCAGCGCCCTCAGCTTCAAGCCGGTGCCGTGAACGTCGGGCTTCTGTCGTCCGACGTCGTGCAGGAGTGCCTGAGGGAGGCTCAGGCGTGCAAGCGACGCCTGCGCCCGGGACGACGACGGCGCTCCGGCGACGGGCGTACGCGACTCCAATCGAGCGACCACCGCGTGGTTCTGGATCCTGCCGATCTTCCTGTTTGCTGGCGGTGGCCTAACGCTTGCTTACTGGAGACTGCGCTCCTAAGCGGCACACGGCCTCGTCCCGGCGTCCGGCGGTTCGTCGGCGGCTACAGCTTCAACTCGCTGGAGTGGCCGGGGAACAGGCGGGACTTCGGGTCCAATGCGCGCTTGGCGGCGTTGGCCGCAATCGCGGCCTGCCCGAACCCGGTGACGATGAGATTCAGCGGCTCGCTGCCGTCGACCGACGCGATGTCGCCGGCGGCGAAGACGTTCGGCAGGTTCGTCGCCATGAAGCCGTCCGTGCGGATGTGGCGGTTGTCTGCCAGCTCGAAGCCCCACGACTCGATCGGCCCGAGCGCGGCCTTGAAGCCGATGTTCACGAGCACGGCATCGACGGGCAGGTCCTGCTCGACGCCGGTGCGGTTGTCGTACACGCTCGCGCCGTGGATCTCGCCGTCGCCGTAGACGCGCTTGATCTCGTGGAACGTCATGATCTTGATGTCGGTCTTCGCCAGCGCCGCGAGGCTGGATTCGTGCGCGCGGAACTGGTCGCGGCGGTGGATCAGCGTGATCTCCTTCGCCCAGTCCTTGAGGTTGAGACACCAGTCCACCGCGGTGTCGCCGCCGCCGACGATGAGGATCCGCTTGCCGCGGAACGGGCGCTTGTCCTTCACGAAGTAGTACACGCCGCGGCCTTCGAACTCCGCCACGCCGGGCTTGTCGATCTTCGTCGGCTGGAACGCGCCGATGCCGCCCGAGATGACGATCGTGCGCGAGAAGTGCGTCTCGGCCGTGGTGCCCAGCCGCCACACCTCCTCCTCGCCCACCGTCGCGCGCGTCAGCGTCTCGATGCGCGTGTCGTAGACGTACACCGGCTGGAACAGCGCGCACTGCTCGATGAGCAGCCGCACGAGGTCCTGGGCGAGGATCTTCGGATGGCCGGGGACGTCATAGATCAGCTCTCGGGATAGAGGACCGCGAGCTGGCCGCCCGGCTCCGGCAGCGCTTCGATGATCTTCGTGCGCATCTCGCGCAGCCCGGCGTAGAAGGCGGCGAAGAGGCCCGTGGGCCCCGCGCCGATGATCGTGATGTCGAAGACGTCCTCGCCGGCCATGCGCCTCCCTGCGCCGTCACGCGTACGCAGCCACGATACGGCAACGCGCGCGCTCACGGCATAGCGCATCGGCGCAGGCGCGGCGGCGGTATCGCCTAGGGGAAGCGCCGCATGGCCGCGGAGGTTGGCCGGTAGCGCGCGAGGCTCTATAGTCGGCGCATGGCGAAACTGAGCAAACTGAGCAGGTCGATCGTCGGGCGCGTCGCGATCATCACGGGCGCCGCGAGCGGCATGGGGCGTGC
Source organism: uncultured Chloroflexia bacterium (assembly GCA_963736015.1). Taxonomy (GTDB): domain Bacteria; phylum Chloroflexota; class Dehalococcoidia; order DSTF01; family JACRBR01; genus CAVTNG01. Next base: position 22,437 of record CAVTNG010000003.1, read on the forward strand.
GACGGCGTACGTCTTCGCGGACGAGGGCGCGCGGCTGGCGCTCGCGGACCGCGATGCGGCGGGCGTCGAGGCGGTGGCGGCGGAGATCCGCGAGGCGGGCGGCGAGGCGAAGGCGTACGGCATCGACCTCTCGGACGGCGATGCGATCCCGCCGTTCGTCGCGCGCGTGCGCGAGGACCTCGGACCGATCGACATCCTGGTCAACAACGCCGGCATCTCCGTCGGCGGGCCTATCGACCACGAGATGTGGGAGAAGGCATGGGCGCTGACGTTCGCCGTGAACCTGACGGCGCAGGCGAGGCTGATCCGCGCGTGCATCGATGATCTGGCGCGCAACGGCGATGGCCGCGTCGTGAACATCGCCTCGACCGAGGGGCTGGGCGCGACCGCGGGAGGCAGCCCGTACACGGCCGCGAAGCACGGCGTCATCGGCCTCACCCGCTCGATGGCAGTGGAGTTGGGGCCGCGCGGCATCAACGTGAACGCGGTCTGCCCGGACCGATCCGCACCGGCATGACGGCGCCGATCCCGGAGGAAGCGAAGACGAAGTTCGCGCGCCGTCGCGTCGCCCTCAAGCGCTACGGCGATCCCGAAGAGGTCGCCCACGCGACGCTCAGCCTCGTGCTACCGGCCGCGAGCTTCATCAACGGCGCGTACCTCGTGGTGGACGGCGGGCTGATGGTCCGTAACGCCTGACGCGCGCGCCATGGTGGCGGGCCCGGATAGCATCCTTCAGTGGGGACCGGGATCATGGTCAAGAGCGGCAAGAGCACCTCGCGTCCGTCGCGGCGCCGGACGCTGGCGGCACTGTCAATGAACAAACACGAGCAACTGGAGCGGGTTCAACAAGAATACGACCGACTCCTCGGCTCGTTCGCCGGGCTCGACGAAACGGCCCTCTGCGCGCCTGGCAGTGGAGCGTGGGGAGTCCGCGAGGTCGTCGCGCACATCGCCGGCTGGTTTACGCTCGATGCGGAACTCATGCGGCGCATCGCCTCCGGGCAACATCCACTCCCGGACGGTCCGGCGGCCTACGGTACTGGCGAGACGCGCAATCCTGACTTCGCCCGCGCAGCCGCGGCGAAATCCGCCGCCGAGGTGATCGTAGAGCTCCACGCCGCGTTCGCGGCGTTCGTCGGCGCTGCGGATTCTCTGCCAGAGGAGCGCTTTGCCGAGGGGCGCATGGCGCAGCGTATCCTCGAGGGCAATGGGTGGCGGCACATGGCGGAACATCGCGCAGAGATCGAGGCTTATGTGTCGTCGCGACGTGCAACGTAGTGCCGGTCACTCGCGCCAGCGCACCTCGTGCAGCCGCACGGCGTCCTCGAAGGCCTTCGGCAGGAACTCGCCGCGGTCGGCAAAGACGAAGCCCTTGCCGGCGAGCAGGTGGCGCACCGGCTCGGCGATCATGATCTCGCCACCGGACGCTTGGTCCTTGATGCGCTCCGCGAGGATCACCGCCTCGCCGAAGAGATCGCCATCGTCCTCGATGGGCTCGCCGGCGTTGAGGCCCATACGCACGAGCAACGGCTCCGGCGCGTCCCGGTTGTGGCGGTCGAACGCACGCTGCAGGCTGATGGCGCACTCCATCGTCTTCCCGAGGAGGTCGCGCACGCGACGCTCAGCCCCGTGCTCCCGGCGGCGAGCTTCATCAACGGCGCGTACCTCGTGGTGGACGGCGGGCTGATGGTCCGCAACGCCTGAGGTCGCACGGTCACGCGAGCCACGGCGCGCAGTTCAGTCGCGATGCTACGGCGACGGCTCGCGCGGTTCAAGTTCATCGCCCGATGGCGGTTCGAACCAGGTGGACCAGAGCCACAACTGCTCTTCGCTGATGCGAAACGCGGGGGCCGGCTGCTCGCGGTTTCGGATCGCGAGCCGAGCCAGCAGTTCGTCGTGCGGCACATCGAGAAAGTGGAGCTCGCTGCGGGCACCCACGGCGGCCGCGCGTGCGCGAAACTCTTCGCGCTCCGCGCGCGACCACACGCCGAAGTCCAGGACGACGTCGACGCCCAGCTCGAGCATCCGCATCGCGAGGTCGAGGAGCGTGCGCTCCATGCGGTCTCGGTACTGCTCGTTCTCGGCCATCGTGAGGTCGTCGCCGAAGACGCGCAGCAGCCACTCATCGGCCGTGAGGCGCACCGCATGATGCTGCACCTCGAGCTGACGGGCGAGTGTCGTCTTGCCGGATCCGGGCAGGCCGCAGGTCAAGTGCAGCGTTGGCACGGCTTCGAGGATAGACGATGACTCCCCGCGGCAGTTTTTGAGGTTTCATCTCGCATCAACCCCTTATCCGCCGTTCGCCGGGCGCCGACAGATGCGGCGGTTACACTGCCGACGATACGTCGATCGAACTCCGGGCTCCGGGAGACAGCCCGGATCGCAGGTCCGATGTGATGGGGGTCAGAGCACATCATGATCAGAGGCGGCGCGCCGGCGGCGAAATCTCCATCGCGGCAGATCGATGAGCGGATCGAGGAGCTGGGCGACTGGCGGGGCAAGACGCTCGCCCGCATCCGCACGCTGATCAAGCAAGCGGATCCGAAGGTCGTCGAGGAGTGGAAGTGGGCAAAGGCCTCCAGCCCCGGCACGCCGGTCTGGTCGCACGACGGCATCATCTGCACGGGAGAGACCTACAAGGAGGTCGTGAAGATGACGTTCGCGAGGGGCGCGGCGCTCGAGGACCCCGCGGGGCTCTTCAACTCCAGCCTCGGTGGCAACACGCGGCGGGCCATCGACTTCCGCGAGGGCGAGAAAATCAACGCAACCGCCCTCAAGGCGCTCGTGCGTGAGGCCGTGGCGCTGAACACGTCGAAGGCGAAGCGCTGAGTTCGCCGAGTCGCGCTCGGATTTCAGGTTGAAGGCGTGTGGTGACCCCCGGAGCGGACCAAGGCCGTCTCGTCGTGATTCTCGAGACTCTCAGTCACCGCTGAAGCTGAAGTGTGACTGAACGCGGGCAGGCCAACGACACACGACTCATGTCTCATCGACAAGTTCAAGCCGGTGCGGATCCGCGATTGCAACGGCGCGCGCGCTCGGCCCGTCCCTCACGTCAAGACTTGTCGGCATGAGGGCGAGCCGAGCGTACGAGGCGGACGCCTGCTTACTTCATGGTGTTCAAACCGACACGGTCACTCGGAGGAACGTGGCCGGGATCGATGTCAGCTTCGGGTTCGAGCTCTCGTTCTTCGCCTCGAACAGCGCCTCCAACTCCTTCTGCAGGTCGGCTGACCTGCCGTTGCTCTCCGCCGCGGCGAAGGCGTTCATCGTCGGGCCGTAGTAGTCGCGGAACTGCGCCACGTACTCGGCGGGAGAACCCTGAAAGTTGAAGGTGAAGGTGTCCGGAACGCAGGAGATCCGTGCCTCGGGCACGCCCGCAGCGGCAAAGCGCTCGACCACATTGCCTTCGACACCCCACGTCATCGGGCTGACGAAACCCTCCGGCGGCGGTGGCGAGTACGCCGAGCTGACCTTCAAGAGTCTGAGCGACCAGCGTCGGGTCGTTCGGGATCCAGTTCCCCATGACAATGCGCCCGCCCGGCCTGGTGACGCGCACCATCTCCTTTGCGACATCGAACGGCTTCGGGGCGAACATCGCGCCGAAGATGCTCACGACCAGGTCGAAGACTCTTCGCTTCGAGATCATCGAGGTCGCACGCGTCGCCCTGTTGGAACTTGAGGTTCGTCAGGCCCTGCTCTGCGGCGCGCTTGTTGCCAGCCTCTACGAGGTTCCGCGCGATGTCGACGCCCAGGACATCAGCACCGAGGCGCGCCTCCGGCAGGGCGGTGGTCCCGTCTCCGCAGCCGAGGTCCAGGACGCGGATCCCCTTCGTGACGCCTATGCTCTTCACGAGCGCCTCGCCGCTCTCCCTCATGCTGTCGGCGATGCGCGTGAAGTCGCCCTTTTCCCAGAGGGCCTGATTCGGGTTTGCTGAAGTTGTGGTCATTGCGGTGTCCCTCCTCGAGTGGTTACGCCTCGGCGTTGGAAGCCTCACGCTGGCGCAATCCTAGCCATGGCCCCGCCTACGGTCAAGCGATCGCTTGATAAATTGACTAATTCAAGAATAGCGGCGACAATTCAACTCATGGCGCACCGCGAGTTGAAGGACCACCTCTATCCCGAGTTTGCGCGCGTCTCCCAGGCGCTGGCTAGCGAACGCAGGCTCCAGCTGATCGACGTGCTTGCCCAGGCGCCCCGGCGCGTCGAAGCCCTCGCCGAAGGGACAGGGATGACGGTGGCGAACGTGTCGCAACATCTTCAGGTTCTGAAGAACGCCCGTCTGGTCGAGTCGGAGCGGCGCGGAATATCCGTCACCTATCGCCTGGCGTCGAGCAGTGTTCTGGCGCTCTGGCTCGCACTGCGTGCCGTGGCCGAGGAGCGACTCCCCGAAGTCGAGCGTCTCCGCTCACAATTCCCGCGAGTTGAAGGTGAGCTTCCGTTGCGTGAGTTACAGAATCTACTCAAGGGCGGCCGCGCGGTGCTCATCGACGTACGCCCCGCGCCGGAATTCGAGCACGGCCACATTCCGGGCGCTATCTCGATTCCACTCGATCAGCTCCAGAAGCGAGTGAAGGAACTCCCGAAGGGAAAGCGCATCATCGCATATTGCCGCGGTACGTATTGCCTGTTGGCAGACGAAGCGGTCTCGCTCTTACGAGCTCGCGGTTTCGACGCCCTGCGGCTCGAGGGGGGCTGGCCCGAGTGGTCGTCCGAGTACGACGGTCCAAGTGAGTCCAACGCACCGACGCGACGCAGGCTTCGCCACGAGTCACTGCGCTGATCGAACGTCCGACGTGAACCTGCGGCCCTCCGACGACGCCAGCGCTCGCGAGTTACCTGGAGAATCGGTCTTGGTGGGCCCCCTGGGATTCGAACCCAGGACCGACGGATTAAAAGTCCGCTGCTCTGCCAGACTGAGCTAGGGGCCCGCCGCATCGCAGTGTAATCGATGCATCACCGCCCACCGGAAGTCACCGTATACTTCGCGCACCACGCATGCAGGAGCAATCCGATGGCGGACGATCCGTTCGTGACGGCGGCGCGCGAGGCGCTCGATGATGCGCTCGGTGACGTGCGCGCGAGCATTGAGGGCGCACCGGCCGCGGCGCTGAACTGGCGGCCGACCGGCGGCGACACGAACTCGATCGCGGCGCTCGGCGTGCACGCGATGTCCAGCACCCGTTCGTGGCTCGCCGTCGCGATGGGCGCGCCGCTTCCGGACGCGACCGCGACAGCGAGTCCGCGCGGCACCAGGAGGACGCGGCGGCGCTGCTGGCGTTCGTCGATGCGATGCGGGCCGGGACCGGATCGCCCTGCTGAGTGGCCCGGCGCCGGACGATGGGGCATTCCACGCAGACGACGCACAGCCAACCCGCGCCAGGTGCGCCGGGACCAATGGCGGCGGCGTGGGCGTTGCGCACGGCGGTTGGAGCATCTGCGGAGCACGCGGGACGACTCATGCTCACGCGGCAGCTCTGGGACGCGAGGGGAGGAACGACAGAAAACCAGAACGGAGAGGGGACGACTCTCCGTCGTCGAGGGCGGCGTTAAGCTGCGGAAGGCGGCGCGCATCGTGCGGGCCTCGGCATCGGTGATGTGGCGCGCGAAGTGCTCGTCGATGCCGGCGCTGATGGCGGGCCTGCCCGACGGAGCGTACTCGGCCCTTCGCCGTCATCACCGCCATCGTGCCGCGGCGGTCCTCTTCGTACGGCTCGCGACGCACGAGGCCCCCGTCCTCGATGCGGTCGAACAGGCGGGTGAGGCCGCTCCTGCTCAGCAGCACAGCGTGCGCGAGATCGAGCATGCGCATGCGGCCACCCGACTCCGAAAGCTGAAGAAGGACGTCGTACCAGGCGAGCGGAAGCTGGCGGGCCGCCACCAGCTCCTCCTCGAGGACGCCGGTCAGCGCCGAATGTGCCTCGAGGACGAGCGCCAGGCTTCCATCCGCGTGCGGTCGATGCGGGCCATACGACGATTCTGACGCTGCGTGCGCGCGCAACCCTACGCCAGTCGGGTGCTGCCGGCCTTTTTCCTCGGTGCTAAACAAAGATGTCGGGGTTCCGTCCAGTCAGCCGTGGGGGGCGCGTACTGCAACGAGGCGCGCGCTCGGCGTTCGCTGCGACAATCGCGGACGGCGCGAGCTAGCGAGAGCTCGGTTCGTATAGAGGTAATCGAACGCCTCGAAGCAGGTGACAGACTCGAGGGCGAACATCGCATCGTCGCGGTCAAGGCCGGGGCGGAGGAGGCCGAGCCTGGGAGAGGCGGTCGACCATGAACGCACTGTAGCGGCGCCGGGTCTCGTCGCGGCGCTCGCGCACAGCCACTACGCCGGGATCGAGCTCGGCAAGCGCGGAGACCTGTTTGAAGACCTGGCGCTCGGCGGCCCAGACGCGGCAGCCCTCGATGATGCCGCGACGAAACGCCGTCAGCGCATCCTTTTCCTGCAGCGCCGAGAGAAACGCGAGACGTCGGCGCTCGCGAGAGCATCGGTGAGCATGGCATTGAAGAGATCGCTGCGCGAGCCAAAGTGCTGGTACACGGTCTGGCGCGTGACGCCGGCCGCGGTGGCGACGTCGGCCATACTCGTAGTCATGGCATCAGGCCCGAGCAGCAGGTCGCGAGCGGCGGCGATGATGCGGGTGCGCGTCTCCCCGACCGCCACCTCCCGTTGTCCGAGGCGATAGGCGCGACCCACGCCGTTATGCCTCCACCAGCGCCCGATCGCGCCCGCCGACAGGTGAAGGGACCGGTTCCTCCAGGACCGCGCGCTCCGCGACGTCGGTGAGAATGGCGATCGTCTTACGGAGCGATAGCTTGCGGGTCGCGTACAGGTAGTCGAAGGGCTCGAAACGCGTGGCGGCCTCGAGCACGAGGAGCGCATCTTCCGGGCCGAGATCCCGACGCAGGAGGCCAGCATCGTTCAGCCGGCCGATGATGAACGTGGCGTAGCCGTGCCGCACCTGTTCGCGACGCGCACTCAGCTCCGCCACGGCCGGGTCGACGTCCGCGAGTGCGGCGATCCGCCTGAAGGCATCGAGTTTCGACGCCCAGACGCGACACGCCTCGGCGATGCCGCGTCGGAAGGCAACGAGCGGGTCCTTCGCCTGCAGCGCTGAAACCAACCCTTTGACTTCTGCGCCCGCGAGTACCTCGTCCAACATTCCAACATAGAGGTCGCTGCGCGATCCGAAGTGCTGGTACACAGTCTGCCGCGTCACGCCGGCGGCCTTCGCGACATCGGCCATCGTGGCGCTCATCCCATCAGGGCCGAGCAGGAGATCGCACGCCGCGGCGATGATGCGGGCGCGCGTCTCTTCCACCCCTGCCTCGCGCTGGCCCAGATGGTAGCGACCCATCGGGCTACGCCTCGACCGCGGTAGCGGCGCCCGATGCCGAAGACGGCGCCGCGCTATCGCACAGGATCGCCGCCTCGGCGATGCGGATCAGCATCGCCGTCGTCTTCGCGAGCGAGAGCTTGTGGCGGGTGTACAGGTGATCAAACGCCTCGAAGCGTGTCGCCGCCTCGACGAGCAGCGCCGCGTCGAGGACGCTGAGGCCGGCGCGCAAGAGCCCCTGCTCTTCCATGCGGTTGATCAGCGGGACGAGGAACATGTGCTTGACTTGCTCCTGTTGCTCGTTGAGCTCGGCGATACCCGCATCGAGCACGCCCAGCGAGCCAATCTGACTGAAGGTGAGGCGCTCCGCCGCCCAGATCCGGCAGCCTTCGGTCAGGACGCGCCGCAACGCCTTAAGCGGATCCGGATCCTGGAGGGCCGCGATGACGCGTGAGACGTCGGCGCGCTCCAGCGTGTCGGCGGCGACGGCGATCAGTAGGTCGCCGCGCGAGCCGAAGTGCTGGTACACGGTGGCGCGGGTAACGCCCGCGGCCCTGGCGACGGCGTTGAGGCTCGTGCCGGACGCACCGGGCTGGAGCAACATCGTGCGCGCCGCATCGATGATCCGCTGGCGCGTCTCGCTGACGCCCTCGGCGCGCTTTCCAAGGCGATATGAGCGGCCCATATTGTCTCCGTGGCGGTCTGAGGGTGTGTGCAAAATTGTAACGCAGACACGCGCGGAGGCCGCTCCTGGTGTCAAGCGCGGGTACGCGTCGCCTTCCACTCGTCCCAGTAGACGACTTTCTCGGCCGGCAGGCGATCGGGTAGGCCGAACTTGCCGAGCGGGACGCCGAGCGGGATCAGCGCCATCGTCTCGACGTCTTCAGGAATACCAAGCAGTTGCTTGACCTCATCCTCGTGCATCTTGTGCAGCGTCGTCAGCGTCGTGCCGAGGCCGAGCGCGCGCGCGGCGAGCATGATGTTCTGCACCGCGGGGTAGATTGATGCGCCGAGCGTGGGGCCGATAGCGAACTGGCCCTTATTAATTGTTGCGATGATCAGCACGGGCACGTCTGCCATGTTTCGCGCGAGGTGGTCGGCGGAGTTGTACGTGCGTTGCGTGCCGGGCGTCGCGTTGAATGCCTCGCGTTGCGGTCCGTACGCCTTCTCCCACGCATCGAGATACCAGGCGCCGATCTTCGTTCTTCTTCTCGGGATCGCGCACGACGATGAAGTTCCACGGCTGGCGGTTGCCGCCGCTGGGCGCCATGGTCGCCGTCTCGAGGATGGTCCACAGATCAGCGTCGGAGATCGGATCGGGCTTGAGCCGGCGCATCGCGCGCTGCGTGCGGGCCACATCAAAGAAGTCCATGCGGTGTTCCTTTCACCTGTTACGCCACGTCGAGCGCGGCGCTGCGGCGTTCCAGTATGCGGGCTTCAGGCAGCCAGCGCTCACGTACGGCGCCGACGAGGAACATCGATCCGGTCACGCAGACCGTGTCATCGGGCGCTGCCTGCGCGAGTGCGAGGTCCAGCGCGCCGAGCGGATCTGGCTCGAACGCGACGCGCGCGGCACCGAGGCGGCGGCGGAAGAGTGCAAGCATGCGCGACGGATCGCCGGCGCGCTCGGCGAGCGGCGGTTGCGTGACGACGACACTGTCGGCGACGGATGCGAAGGCGCGCACCATCGACGCCTGGTCCTTGTCGGCGAGGATGCCGCAGACGAGGATCAAGCTTCCCGCGGGCGGCGGCGCGCATGGACGCGAAGGTCTCGGCCAGGCGCTGCGCCTCGATGGGATTGTGAGCGCCGTCGAGGATGACGCTTGGGCGCTGCTGGACGATCTCCCATCGCCCGGGCACGCGCAGACCGCCGAGGGCGCGCCGGACGTCGTCGATGGCCACGTCGCGGCCGGTCGCCTCCGCGAACGCGAGCGACGCCGCGACCGCGAGGGCGGCGTTGCGACGCTGGTGCGCGCCCGGCACGGGCATGCAGATGCGATCGACGCTGCCGGCAGGACAGGAGATATCGAAGCGGTCGCCGTCGTCGCGCAGGCTTATCTCGTGGCCGAGGCGCCAGAGGCGTGATCGGGTCTCACGGGCGCGCGCGGCGATCGGTCCGGAGCCCTGCCCGCCGGATACCCCGCTCACCACGGTCTCGCCTTCGTGGATGATCGCGGCCTTCTCGCGCGCGATCGCGGCCCGCGTGCCGCCGAGGCGCTCGCGATGCTCCAGCTCGACGCTCGTGATCACGCGCACGGGAGCGTGGTCGAAGACGTTGGTGTAGTCCGTGCGCCCACCGAGCCCCGCCTCGACCACAACGGCGTTGCACCGCTCGTCGGCGAAGTGACGCACGCCTGCCGCAAAAGCAACCTCTACGAGCGAAGGGCGGCCGAAGGCGGAGTCCGGGCCGCGACCGTCGAGCATCTCTGCGACGAGTGGCTGCATGCCGAACACGAGGTCGGCGAAGCGGTCCGGCGGCATGAGCGCACCATCGACGTCGAAGCGCTCAATGAAGGTCTGCAGGTGGGGCTTGGTGTAGAGGCCGGTGCGCAGGCGGGCGGCACGCAGGATCGCGGCGACCATCGTCGCCGTCGAGCCTTTCCCGGCGCTGCCGGTGATGTGCACGGCGGGGCACGCGAGTTGCGGGTCGCCGAGGCGCCGGAGAAGGACGCGGATGCGGTGCTGGAGCGCCTGCTCGACGGGCACGATCGGGGTCTCGTGCCACAGGCGCTGGATCAGGTAATCGCAGGCAGCGTGGTATCGCTCGAAGGACACGCGTGAGCGTAGCCGCGAGCAGCGGCCGGGGCCAATAGGCGGGCCCCTTCCGGCCGCGGCCTCCGGGCGATACGGTTTGCGGCATACGCCAGGCCAAAGGATGGGCCGTCATCGCCACTGCAACGAACGCCCCGGAATCATCTGTCGCGCCCGACCGCGGGGCACTCGTGCTACTTACGCTGATCCTGGTCGCGGCCGTCGCCAACCTGAACCTGTCGGTTGCGAACGTTGCGCTCCCGTCGATCGGCAAGGAGTTCGACGCGTCGCAGACGCAGCTCAATCTCGTCGCCGTAGGCTACTCGCTGGGGCTGGCGTCATCGGTGTTGTGGCTGGGTGCGCTCGGCGACCGATACGGTCGCAAGATGATGTTGGTGCTGGGGACGGTATTGGCGATCCCGGCAGCACTGGCGGCGGCGTATTCACCGACCGTACGAAGTGCTCGTGCTCGCGCGCATCGCCGGCGGGCTGGCGGCGGGCATGGCGTTCCCGACGACGCTGGCGCTGATCACGGCGCTGTGGTCGGGTGCGGCCCGGACGCGTTCGATCGCGCTGTGGTCCGGACTCGGCGCGGCCATCGCGGCCCTGGGGCCGCTGGCCTCCGGGTTCATGCTCGAGCACTTCTACTGGGGATCCGTGTTCTTGATGACGCTGCCGCTCGCCGTCGTCGCGGTCGTGCTCGCGTTCATGTTCGTGCCGGCGCACATCAATGAGACGACGGAGCCGGTGGACAATCTCGGCGGCGTGCTCTCGGTGGTGATGGTCGGAGCGCTGATCCTGGCGGTCAACTTCGCACCGGTTCCGAACGAGGGTGCGCTGGTCATCGGCCTGCTCGTCGTCGCGGCGGCCGCGGGAGGCGCGTTCGTGATGCGCCAGCTGCGCGCGGCCGTCCCTCTCTACGACCTGAAGATCGCGGGGCGGCGCGTGTTCTGGGTAGCGGCGACGGCGGGCGTGATCGTCTTCGGCTCGTTGATGGGGGCGATGTTCATCGGGCAGCAGTTCCTGCAGAACGTGCTCGAGTACTCGACGCTGGAGGCGGGCGCGGCGATCCTGCCGGCCGCCGTCTGCATGGTGATCGTGGCGCCGATCTCGGGGCGGATCGTCGAGCGGCGCGGGGCGCGGTTCACGTTGCTCTCCGGCTACGTGTTCTGCCTGCTTGGGTTCCTGACGATGCTGCTGCTCTGGAAGGAAGACATCTCCTACTGGAAGGTGGCGCTGGGGTACATGTTCATGGGCATCGGTGTTGGGCTGGCGGGCACGCCTGCGTCGCACTCACTCACGGGATCGGTGCCGGTGACGCGCGCGGGCATGGCTTCGGGGACCGCTGACCTGCAGCGGGACTTCGGCGGGGCATTGATGCAGTCGCTCTTCGGGGCGCTGCTCGCGGCCGGCTACTCCACGGCGTTCGCGTCGGCGATCGGCGGCCTCCCGAGCGCGGACCAGACGCAGATCTCAAACAGCGTGGAGGCGCAGCTTACGAAGTCGTTCTCCAGCGCGGCAGAGGTCGCGCAGCAGTATCCACAGTACGCGAGCCAGATCATCTCGGCGGCACAGACGTCGTTCCTCGATGGCGATCAGTGGGCGTACCTGGCGGGCATCTGCGCCGTCGTCGCCGGCGCCGCGCTCATCTTCTTCGTCTTCCCGCGCCACGAGGACGAAGAGCGCCTGCTGGCGGAGTACCGGGCGGAGGACGAGCGCGCAGCCGCGTCAGGGTCCTCCGCGCAACACGGCGGCTAATCACGGCGATCGCGGTTCCGTCGAACGCCGTCGGCTACTCCGGCACGATGCCTTTTCGCACCGCGTAAGCCGCGGCCTCGGAGCGGCGATTGAATCCGAGCTTCGAGAGGATGTGGCTGACGTGGTTGCGGGCGGTGTTCTCGCTCACCACGAGCTTCGCCGCGATCTCCTTGTTCGTCGCGCCCTCCGCGATCAGGACCAGGACCTCGCGCTCGCGGGCGGTGAGGTCGGTATCGTCGCCGGACTTGTCGTGCGGCGCCGTCAACTTCTCCAGCACGCCCTTCGTGAGCTTGGAGTCGAGCAGCGTCTCGCCGCGGGCGACGGAGCGGAGCGCTTCGAGCAGGCGCGAGCGGGCGACGTTCTTGAGCACGTATCCCGCTGCGCCGGCGAGCAGGGCGGCGACGACCGTCTCCTCCTCCGCATATGACGTGAGCATGAGCACGCGGGTCTCCGGGAACTCGCTGCGCACCTCGCGGCACGCCTCGATCCCGTCCATCCCGTCCATCCGCACGTCCATGAGCACGATGTCAGGGCGGTGGACGCGCGCCTTGTCGATGGCTTCGATCCCATTCGACGCCTCGGCGACGACGGCGAAGTCCGCCTCGACCTCGAGCGCGGCGCGCAGGCCCATGCGCACGACCTCGTGGTCATCGACGATCATCAGCCGCGTCTTGCCGTCGCTCATGCGCCCTCCGTCACCGGTACACAGACCTCGATGCGCGTCCCCTCGCCGGGCTGGCTGCTGACGAGCAGCGTGCCATGCAGATCTTCGACGCGCTGGCGCAGGTTCCCCATACCATAGCCGACCCGCGCACCCGGCTCCGCTTCCATCAGCCCGATGCCGTCGTCGGCGATGGCGAGGCGGACGGTGTGGTCTTCGAACTGCATCGCTAGGTCGACCTTCGACGCGCGGGCGTGCCGGAAGATGTTCCCCAGCCCCTCCTGGACGATGCGGTAAAGCGCGGCGCTCGTCTCCATCGGCAGTCGCGCCGGCGTCCCGGTGACTCGCAGCTCGACAGGCATCTCGGAGACGGCCTGGAACTCCTTCACCTGCCCCTCGACGGCCCCGACCAGGCCCAGACTCGCCGGCAAGGAGCGGCTGCAGGTCGAAGATGTACTGGCGCACTTCCCAGAGCGCGTTCTTCGCGAGCCCGGTCAGGTCCTTCAGGCGCTGGCGCTCCTCATCCGGATCCCCGCCGACGCGGTCGATCGCGGTCTCGAGGCTGAGCGAGAGCATGTACACCATCTGCGCGATGCCATCGTGGATCTCGCGGGCGATGCGGACGCGCTCGCCTTCGGCGGCGAGCTCGGCGATACGTGCGCTGAGGCGGATGTTGCGCACGCCGAGCGCTACCTGGCCGCCGACGGCGTCGAGCAGGCGGACCTCGTGCAGGATCTGCGCCGGGCGATCGTGGGTGGCGGCGAGCAGCCAGCCCTCGACGGCGTGGGCGGAGCGGAGGGGCACCATCCCGGCCCAGGCGCAGCCCTCGAACACTTCGGGCAGGCCGCCGGGAAGCGCCGAGATCGAGAACGTGCGCGCGTTCTCGGCATCGAACGCCTCATCGAGCGCCGACGGCTCGGGCAGGTCCGCGACGTCCGCGCCGTATCCGCGTGTCTCGCCGCCGGCGCCGAGGTCATCGGGGATGAGCAGCATGACGCGGTCGAAGCGGGGCGAAGCGCGCAGCGCATCGGCGACGTGCGGCATCGCATCGTCGAGCGAGCGGCCTGCCTCGAGGAACGAGCGGGCCACGCGATAGAGGAGATCGCTGTCCCCGAGGGCCTCCACGGCGTCGCGCCGCGCCAACTCCAGCTCGCGCAGGACGGTGCCCAGGTAGTTGGGGACGAGGGCGACGAGGAGCGGCGTCACCATGGCACCGATGAAGCTGTTGAGGTTCGTGTCCTTCCAGCTCCCGTACAGGCCGTCGCCGAAGCTCATCACGCCGAAGAGGTAGGCGATCATGTACACGCCGACGAGCATCAGCACGCCGCGGAACGTCAGGAAGAACGCCGGGATGAGGAGCGCGGTCAGCGCGAAAAGGTAGTACGGGCTGCCCCAGCCGCCGCTGAGGTACACGGCGAGCATCGAGAGCGCGAGGTCGATGAGGCCGACGGCGAGGACATCGGTGTTCTCGGGGGCGGCGAAGATACGGCGCAGGCGCGGCAGCACGACGGGCCGGATGACGGGCACGTAGACCGTGAGGGCGGCGATCTGGAGCATCGTGCCGATGAGGAGCCACGGCTCGAAGCGCATGTTGGAGTCGGGCAGGTCCGCTACGAAGACGATGAGGACGGCGACGAGCCAGGCCACCCAGCGGGCGATGAACGGCGCTGTGAGCACGGCAAGGCGCAGGCCGCCGGGGAGCGTGGCAAGCGAGGTGTCATCGTGGCGCCGCCAGATGCTGCGCGGGATCGCGGTAACGCGCGTGCTGAAGTCCTCGATCGTAGCTTCGATCGGCATACGGGAATGATATGGGAAGCGGGACGGCCCAGGTGTGATGCCGAACTCTGGGACCAGCGTTACCGCCGGAACGCGCCGCGCAGGAAGAACCACACGTTCGCCGGCCGCTCCGCCAGGCGGCGCATCATGTACGGGTACCAGTGGCTGCCGTACGGGACATAGATGCGCACGCGGTAGCCGGCGTCGCGGAGGCGGCGTTGGAGGTCGGGGCGGATGCCGTACAGCATCTGGAACTCTATGCGGTCGCTCGAGACGCCGCGCACTTTCGCCGATGCGATCGCGGCGTGGACCATGCGGCCATCGTGCGTCGCGACGGCGAGCCATGCGCCCGGCGTCATCGCGGCGAGATAGGCATCTGCGAGACGCACGAAGTTGTCGTCGACCTCCGGCTTCGACTGCAAGGCGACGCTCTCCGGCTCTCGATAGGCGCCCTTGACGAGACGCACCGGCGTGCCCTCTCGTGCGAGCGCTTCGATGTCACCTGCGCTCCGGCGCAGGTACGCCTGCACGACGACGCCGGCGTTGTCGTGCGAGGCGCGGGCGTGGCGGAAGATCTCGAGCGTCGGCTCGGTGTAGCGCGAGTCCTCCATATCGATGCGCACGAAGGTCCCGGCCTCACCAGCGCGCGCGAGCACGTCATCGAGCATGCGCTCCGCGAGCGCGGGATCGAAGGCGAGGCCAAGTTTTGTGAGCTTGATCGAGAGGTGGCTGCGGAGGCCCTGCGCCTCGACGGCGGCCGCGAACGACGTGAACTCCGCGACCGCTACGCGCACCTCGGCCTCGGACGTAACGGCCTCGCCGAGGAACGAGACCGTCGCATCGAATCCCTGCGCATTGAGGCGACGCACGGCGTCGATGACGTCGGCCTGCGTGTTGCCGGCGACGAAGCGGCGCGCGAAGTGGCGGAAGCCGGGGACGTTCGTCGCCAGGTGCTCGGCGAGGCGGCTGCGTGAGAGGGAGAGGATGAGGCGGCGGAGCATCAGGTCGAGGTTATCGGTTCTCGGTGTTCGGTTCTCGGAAGCTGATCGCTGTTGGCTGTCCGCCGAAAGACTTACGCCGCCCGCAGCCGATCGCGGATCTCGCGGTAGCCGGTGAGCTTCACGCCAAGGCTCTCGGCGTAGTCGCGGAGGGCGGGCTCGCGGAAGAGCTCGTACTCCTTCGCGCGCTTCTTGCTGGACTCGGGGGTCATCGCGTCGAGTTCTTCGCCGCCCTTGGCGGGATGCACCAGGAAGTGCGTGAGGCCGGGGCGCAGGGTGGCAAACATCTCGCGGAAGCGGCGGTCCTTGTCCTCCGGCTCAATCTCTCCGAGGGTCTGGGTGATGATGTTGTCGAGCAGCGGCCAGCCCTTTGCCTCGAGCTTCGCCATCTGCTCCATGTAGACGCCCGCCCCATCGGCGAGGGCGGCGATACGGCGCTCGCTCGGGCGGATGAAGAAGACCGGCAGCCGGAACTCGATCGCCAGGTCGACGTACGGCGGCAGGTACTGCGGCTGCATCACCGTGCCCATGTGCGTGTCGAGGTGCGTGACGTCGATGCCGCAGGCGAGGGCGTGCTCGACCTGCGCGCGCAGCTCCGCGGCCGCGTCCTCGGCCGAGACGTGCTCGACCACGCCGGGGACGTTGCGCCACATGCCGCCGTCGGGGGCATGCAGGGATGGGCGGCCAGTGACCGAGCGCCAGCGGTAGGTCTCGTACTCCGCCGTCAACGTCATGTGGATGCCGATGTCGGCCTTCGGGTGTGCCTGCTGGAGCTTCACCGTCTCCATGAACCAGGGGCCGGGCACGAGCGTCGAGCAGCAGGTGAGGCTGCCGCGGTCCATCGCCTCGAACGCGGCGACGTTAGACGCGTGCGAGAAGCCCACGTCATCCGCATGGATGATCAGCACCCGGTCGTCGGGCGCGTAACCGAGCATCTCGAGGGTCTTGGTCATGGTGAGAGCGAGTGTAGCGGGGGGACGGGTTAGAGCCTAGAAAGACGGAATCCTAGAAGCTCGGTCCTAGTGCGCGGCCCGCGAGTGTGGCCGTGATCGCCATAGCGAATAGGAACGGCAACAACCAGATGACGGCGCGCAGAGAGCGAGCGAGGAGCAATCCGCACGCGAACCAGACCGCTGGTAATGCGACGTAGGTCGCCATGACCAGTGCCCAATCGGATTTGTAGAGGGGTTCGGCCCCACCAAGAGCAAGCAGGCCGCGAACGATGAACTGCCACGCTAGTAGTGCGCATCCCGTGAGGACGATCAGACACCAGCCCAAAGCTCGGAGCAAAGGGCGCGAACTCGGATCCATGGTCGAATTGTCGAATGCAAATGACGGTCCCGCACGGTGCGATTGGACTACTCCGAGCGGGACTAACGTACTACTTCGGCAAGGCGTTCGCCCTGCTCGCAACAACGCCACGCCGAGCGTGATCGCGTCAAGCGCATCTGCAACGGACTCGCGGGCCGGGAAGTAGGCGCGGATCGCGGCATCGAAGCTGCGGATCAGGCGTCCGGCCTCGCTGGCGGCATCGACACGGGCGATGGCGTCGGGCTTGGGCAGGTTCCACGTCGTGATCGGATCGCCGCCCTGCACGATGAGCAGCGCGTAAAGCGTCGGCCAGACGTCCGTGCAGAGAAGGCGGACCCGACGGGCGAGGCGCTCCTCGCCGTGATCGAGCAGGCTGTCGCGCAGGTACGGCGGCGTGTCCGTCGAGCGCGGCCAGGCGCCTCGATGCCGACTCGCGCAACTCGTCGGCGGTCGCCTCAGGCACGGGGAGGTGCCCGGCGACGATGCGGTAGGTGCCGGGGATCGGTCCGGTCCAGCCTTCACGCAGCGTCGAGCCGAAGGCGTAGCACTGGATGTAGAGCGCGGGCGCGGGGTCTATGCGCGCGAGGTCGCGATGAAGCGCGATCGAGCGCTCGAGCGGCAGGTGGCCTTCGGGCGTGAGCGCGCGGTCGTGCAGGTAGAGCTGGAAGTCGATATCGCTACAGCCTTCGATGAAGCCGCCCTTCACCGCGGAACCGTGGGCGATGAGTCCGACAAAGTCCCGGCCGGCGTGATGCACATAGACGTGCGCCGCCTTCTCGGCGACGGGACGGAGTTCGGGGATGATGCCTGAGACGTCGATCATGTGTGCCGCTCAGCGGGAGCCCGGCAGGCTCGCGACGCCTCATTTTGCACACGCCTGACACCGCATCAACCAGGCGCACGTTCTCCTACCCACCCGGTGCCCGGCGTGGGTAGACTTTTCCGCGGCGAGGTCATTCGTGGGTGTTGCACCGCCAACGGCGGGTTGTTGAGCATGGTACGAAGCGTCCGGGCAGCCTGGAACGTCACAGCGCCGGTGCGCCGTGCAGCGCTCGCGGGCGCTCTCGCCGGCTTCATCGCTGCCGGGGCGGGGTCGCGGCTCGCGATGTACGCCATCACGCGCCTCAACCAGGATCGCGTGGGCGTCACCACTGACGCCAAAGCGGTGGTCGGCGAGTTCTCCTTCGGCGGTACCGCGAATCTCCTCCTGCTCGGGACGTTCGCGGGGATCCTTGGCGGACTTGTCTACCTGGGGATACGGCGTTGGCTCCCGGTATCGCGCGCGTGGCGCGGCCTCGCGTTCGGCGCATTGACCCTCGTGACCGTAGGCCAGCTTCTCTTCGACACCGCGAACGTAGACTTCCAGATCTTCGAGCCTGTGCTCGTTGTGCTGGCGCTGTTTGCATTGCTCTTCTTCATCAACGGGCTCATCCTCGCGCCACTCGTTGACCGAATGCACCCGGAGCCCTCCTACCCCCGCAGCGTTCGTGTGTCCCGCGCGGTGACGGGCGTGATCGCGGCGGCCGCGGTTCTTGGGCTGGCGCTAACGGTAGAGACGATCCGAACGATGGTCGATGACGCGGGCACGTGCTACTCGGCGATCGGTGGCGGCAACGGCTGCGCCGTGCTGGTTGAGGACGTCGAGTAACCGCCGGTTACGAGCGGCCGCCCCGGGTCACGGTGATGTTAAGGATGCGGAAACTGCATCGCCCGCGCCTACCGCGTGGCTTGTGATGCCGGTAACATAAGCCACTGAATATGGTTCAGCCTACATTGACCACCTACGGAGACCGCACCCGCTCAGAGGCGCCGCACAGCCGCGTCGTCCGATTCGTGAACGTGGGCCAGATGCTGGCACGCGTCTTTGCGGGATACAAGTGGATTAGCTTCCGCGAGAAGCGGAAGGGGACGGAGTGGGGCGAGCCTCGTCGCGAGAAGCACCACTGGTGGAGCGCGAAGAAGTTCTACGAGACCGCGGTCAAGAACCAGGGCCTGCTGATCAAGACCGGCCAGTTCCTGGGCACACGGCCGGACGTCCTGCCCGATGCCTACGTCGAGACGCTCGCGACGCTGCACGACGAGGTGCCGCCCGAGTCGTTCGAGAACATCCGCGCGCAGGTCGAGCGCGAGCTGGGCCGGACGCTGGAGGAGATGTTCTCGGAGTTCAGCGAGACACCCGTCGCGTCCGCGTCGCTCGCGCAGGTTCACCGCGGCGCGCCTGCACGACGGACGCGACTGCGCCGTGAAGGTGCAGTACCCCGGCATCGACAAGATCGTCGACATCGACCTGGCGAACATGTCGTTCTTCATCGGCGTGCTGAACAAGCTCGACCGCACGATGGACTATCGGTTCGTGGCGGAGGAGATGCGGAAGCACATCCCGCTCGAGCTGGACTTCATCAACGAGGGCCACAACGCCGAGCGCATCGCCGCCGACTTTGCGGACGTGCACGACATCGTCGTCCCGAAGATCTACTGGGACTACACCGCCCGGCGCGTGCTGACGATGGAGTACATCGACGGCATCAAGATCACGGACTACGACGCGATGCAGCGGGCGGGCATCGACTCAGCCGACGTGGCGAAGATTCTCGTGTACGCGTTCGCCGAGATGATCGTGAAGTTCGGCTTCTTCCACGCCGACCCGCACCCGGGGAACCTGATGGTGCTGCCGGGGCCGAAGCTAGTGCTCATCGACTTCGGGCAGGCGAAGGAGCTGGAGCCGGAGTTCCAGGAAGTGCTGCTCCGCTTCACGAAGACCCTGCTGAACGGCGACATGCAGGCGATGGGCGTGGCGTTCCGCGAGCTTGGATTCCGCACCAAGAGCGACGATGCCGAGGGCTACGAGCAGCTCGGCGACGCGTACATCGGCCGCGTGGCGCGGCACATGAACGAGACCGGCGCGGGCTGGGCCGAGGGTGAGTCTGTTCGAGGAGTCGTACGAGGACGTATCGACGCTCATGAAGCGCAACCAGCTCACCGCGATGCCGCCGGAGCTGCTGCTGGTCGGCCGAGTGTTCGGGCTGCTCAACGGACTGAGCAAGACGCTGAACGCGAACACGAACATGCTCGTCGCGTTCGCGAAGCTCGCCGATGAGCTGGAGGCCGAGAAGGAAGCCGCGGCGGCCTCGCCGAGCACGAATGGCCACAGCGCTGCAGCGCCAGCCACGCGGAGTCTGCTCGAGGCGTAGGTCGCCCAGCCGCTCCCTTACCCAACCAGCCGTCACCAATGGCGCGCTCGTGCGCTATCGTGAGCTCATCCTGATGGAGGTGCGGCACGATGCCTGAGGTGAAGTTCAACGAGCTGACGCCCGAAGAGCGCTACGTCATCGAGCAGAAGGGGACCGAACGGCCGTTCTCCGGTGAGTACGACGACTTCTACGAAGCAGGCACGTACACCTGCCGGCGCTGCGGCGCGGAGCTCTATCGCAGCAGCGACAAGTTTGACGCGCACTGCGGCTGGCCCGCGTTCGACGACGAGGTCCCTGGCGCGGTGAAGCGCCTGCCCGACCCGGACGGACAGCGCATCGAGATCGAGTGCGCGAACTGCGGGGCGCACCTTGGCCACGTGTTCGAGGGCGAGCGCCTGACCGCGAAGAACACGAGGCACTGCGTCAATTCGCTGTCGATGCGGTTCGTCCCGGCGTCCTAGTCCGCCAGGGGCCGACGCGTTGATCGCACGTTTGCCTGACCGTATGCTGCCCCCGCTATGTCACTGCTGGACCAATTCCGATGAGTGAGCGCGCGCTGTCCGATGTGCGCGTCGTCGATATCTCGCAGGGGATCGCCGGCCCGTACGCGACGAAACTGCTCGCGGACTCCGGCGCGAGCGTGCTCAAGGTCGAGCCACCGGGCGGCGACTACACGCGGCGTCTCGGCCCTTTCCCGAACGACGTTCCGGACCCCGAGCGTCGGGGCTGTACCTGCACCTCAACACGAGCAAGCGGAGCATGACACTCGACGTCTCGGTGGCGTCCGGGCGCGTCGTGCTGAAGAAGCTGCTCGCGAAGGCCGATGTGTTCGTCTGCGCCGAGAAGACATCGACCCTGCAGGCGTGGGAACTGACGTACGGCGAGATCAAGGCCGAGTTTCCGGAGCTGATCTTCGCACAGGTGACGCCGTTCGGCGCGACCGGTCCGTACGCCGACTACGACGGCAACAGCCTCACCGCAATGGCGATGAGCACGATCATGTACAACACCGGCGACCCGGAGCGGGAGCCGCTCGTGACGGGCGGCGAGCCCGGCGCGTACCTGGCAGGCGTGCACACGTGGATCGGCATCCTCGCCGCGCTCGCGAACCGCGCGACGCGCGGCGGCGGCGAGCACGTCGATGTCTCGCTCGCGGAGTCCGCCGCGGCGGCGGACGAGTACAACGCCGCGATGTACGGCTTCCAGGGCGCGATCCGGCGGCGCTACTACTCGCGCCACATCTTCGGGTACCCGAACGACATCATGGAGGTGCAGGACGGATACGTGGTCGTCATCCACGGCGCCGGCGGGTTTCCCGTCACCGATGCAGCCGGGCGTCGCATCGCCCATGGCGCTGCTGCTCGAGGACCCGGAGCTGGACAAGCACGCCGCTGTTCCTGAGCACAGCCGAGCGGATCATCAACTGGCGCGCGTTCGACGCGCCTGATGGAGCCATACCTCTAGACGCCACTCCGCCGCCGAGATCGTGATGACGGCGCAGGCGCTGCGTCTGCCGTTCGCGTTCGTGCCGGACGCGACGGACCTGCTGGCCGACGAGCACCTGGCGGAACGGCGATTCTTCGTGAAGGCCGGCGAGTACCGGGTGCCGGGCGCAGCCATTCCGCATGTCGGAGACGCCGCTCGCATCGACGCCGGCGCCTGCGCCTGGGCGGGGCGACGTCCGATGTGCTCGCGGGCGAGCTGGGATACGAGAAGAGCGACCTGACGGTGTTCAGCGACCAGGGCGTGATATGAGCGAGCGCAATGAGCGGCCGCTGGAAGGAATCCGCATCGTCGACCTGGCGCAGGTGTTCGCCGGGCCGGCGTGCACGCGCATTCTCGGCGACCTCGGGCGCCGACGTCATCCGATTCGAATCGCCGAACCGGATGGATGTCACGCGAAACCTGATCATCACCGACAACGAAGGTCTGGACCATCCGTGGCACCGCGCGTCGTACTTCGTGATCCGCAACGCGAACAAGCGCGAGATGATGATCGACCTGGCGAAGGATGAGGGTCGCGAGATCATCCGCAAGCTCATCGCGGGAGCCGACGTCGTCGTCGAGAGCTTCACGCCGCGCGTGATGGCAGAACTTCGGGCTGGACTACGAGGCTCTGAAGGCGATCAAGCCCGACATCATCATGTGCTCGCTGTCCGGCTACGGGCAGGACGGACCGATGCGCGACTACGGCGCCTACGGCATGGGGCTGGAGGCCGCGTCGGGGATCTCGCTCGATCACCGGTTACGCGGGCGGCGCGCCGATGCGGTCGGGGCTGTCGTTCACGGACCCGTATTCGGGCTTCGTCGGCGCGGGCGCGATCCTGACGGCACTGCACTACCGGCGGCGGACCGGGAAGGGGCAGTACATCGACCTGTCGGAACAGGAGGCGGCGATCCCGATCATGGGCGCGGCGCTGCTCGAGCTGCAGATGACCGGGCGGACGCCGGAGCGAATCGGCGACCGCAGCGCCTGGGCGGCGCCGCAGGGCTGCTACCCGTGCGCCGGCAACGACCGCTGGGCGGTGATCTCCGTGAGCGACGACGCAGAGTTCGCCCGCATGGCGGATGCGATGGGCCACGCCGAGTGGGTCGATGACGAGCGCTTCGCAACGGTGCTGGCCCGGCGCGATCATCACGATGAGCTGGACGCGGCGATCACGGAGTGGACGTCGCAGCGGGACCACTACGACGTCATGCGCACGCTCCAGGCCGCGCATGTGAAGGCGGCACCCGTGCTGGACGGCAAGGAGATCCTGTTCGACGAACACTTCCGTGCGCGCGGGCAGTTCGACGTGGTCGAGCAGCCGATGCTGGGAAGGCGCTTCGTGCCTCGGCACGTCGCGGCGAAGTTCACGCGCTTCGAAACGGCGGTGCGCCGGGCGGCGCCGCTGCTCGGCGAGCACAACGAAGAGGTGCTACGCGAGCTGGGATACGACGACGCCGCGATCGCAAAGCTGCAGGAAGAGGGTGTGATCGCGAACGCACCGAACCTGCCGGTGCCGCCGCAGATCGTCGGCGCGGCGCTCAAGCTGCCGTACGACCGCTACATCGAGCCGGGAATCCTGCTGACGATCGAGACGGACTACCGGGAGCAGCTCGGGATCGCGGACTGAGACCGCGGCCTATCAACACCCTTTGAGCGGGTAGCCGCAGCCCTATGCCGCCTCAGGCCGCGTGGTCTGCCACTCGTGCTCGCCGAGGAGCTGGCTCAGGGTCTCGCCTTCGGAGGGATACTCCGCGAGGTGGTACTCGATGCCCGACTTCGCGAGCGCGAGCCGCTCGATCGCCGTCTCCGCGCCGGCGCGGTCGGTGTTCGGCAGCATCACCGCAATGGCGTCGCCAAAGTCGGCTGCGATGTCCACCTGTCGTAGCTGCTTCTTCAGCGTCCCGCGGTAGTGACGCAGCGCGCGTTCGGACTCGCTCGTCAACTTGATCAGCGTGAGCGGCTGCTGGTAGCGCTTCGCGCGCGCTTTCTCCTCTTCGATGCGCAGGCGGAAGTACCAGTTCGCGCAGAGTCCCGTGTCCGGGTCGAACACCGGCCGCCGCCGATCCTGGAGGATCGCGCCAGACTGGATGCCGGAGGTCATCGGCGCCGCCGCGCCCATCTCGTCGATGATCTGGCCCGCGCGCCAGGCCATACCCATCGCGAAGAACAGTGCCGCCACCTGGAGGATGATGCGCAGCCACCACTCATCGACAGATGACGTCAGCACGAACGCAGCCGCGACGCCGATCATCGGCGGCGCCAGTTGCGCGAGCAGCCTGCGGTTCAGCACGCCCATCATTGGCCGTCGCCCTCGGAGCTGACGCAGAGAATCGGCCCGCCGGAGAGCGCCGGCGGCAGCGTGCGCGGGCAGTCGTTCGGTATCGGCTGCACCTCCCCCGCCGCGAAGAGGTCGAACGTTGCACCGTCACTGCGATACCAGTAGCTGAGCGCGTGCCGGTCGCGCGCCGGCAGGTCCGGGTTGTACGACCGCAGCACGCAGGCTGCGTCGGCCGTGGTGCCGCATACAAGCTGGAAGTCGCCGTAGGTCGCCGGATAGGACGAAGAACTCCTTGTGGTACGCCGACAGCGCCTCGGCGATCGCATGGAGATCGGACATGCGCGCGGCGTCGAGCGCCGCCTCGGCCGACGTCGGCGTGCGCGCGGCGAGCGGCGTCTTCGGCGCGACCGTTGGCGCCGGAACCATCGTCGCCTGCGTCAGCGGCGCGCTCGAGCCGGAGCCGCGCGCCGCGAACGACGCGATAATGACGGCCACCAACCCGGCCGCGAACGCCATATACCGCCGGTCACGGAAGATCGAGATCACGCCACCCCAACGCATCCGGGGCCAGCCCTTGCTCGCCCGACAGATGTGGTCTCCGTTGGCAGTATCGGCCTGCAGCCCGATCGTGTGTTGCCTCGCACGGGGGAACGGGGACAGATGTTCGGCGATGTCCTTAGGGGCGTACGCTGTAGTCGGGCCACAGAGTGCGGCTCGCGCCACGGCACGAAACCGTCACGCGCGCAGAATCTCCGGAAGGTGCTCGTTTTGATAGTGGTGCGCCGAGACCATGAGCAGGTACACGCCGCAGGGCACGGTGCCGCCCAGGTCCGGCCAGAAAAACTCGGCCGTCGATGCCAGCGCAGGCGCCGGCACGCGCTCTGCTGCCGCGATCATCGCTTCGAACGCCGCATGCGACCGCGCGAGCACCTCCGCCCACGGTGACTCGCGGGCCTCCTCCATGCGTTTGTGGTTGAACGTGTCGATGCTCGAGTAGCGCGAGACGTGATCGGGGTAGCCCGCCAACGACATGATGGACGGCTCGTTCTGGCCCGCCGCGATCTCCTCGAGCGCTGCCGTCACCCATCGCTCCCAGCCGGAGATGTGCCCGACGATCTCCTTCACGGTGCGCCCGTCCTCGGTCCATGGCGTCGAAGCCTGCTCGCCGCTCAGATCCTGCACCTCGCGCATCATCGCGAAGCGGCAGGAGCGCAGGATCTCGATGAGGCGCTGCCGCTGTTCCTCCGGCGCGAGAGTGAGCGTCAGGCGCAGTTCGTCCTCGAGAGAGAGGGGTGCGTGCGGTTCTGTCTCCGGCGGTACCGCCGGCGGCTCGATCGGGAATGGCGCCGGTACCGCCCGAACCTCGACCGCCGTCCGCTCATCGATGTCGTGGCCGTGGCCGTTGCGGCCATTACTCCCCGCCGGCTTCCGGCTGTACACGACGATGCTCTTCGGCAGAATACGGTTGCCGATGTCATCGAGCGCCGTCACGATGCGCGACTCGCGCGCCCGCGTCGAGTCAAGAGCCCGCCGGAACGCCCGGGTGATCGGCCCCTGCTTGCCCCATTCGCTCCAGAACGTCACGTGGCTCAGCCAGTACGCCGTTTCCAGCGAATGCCGGTAGCGCACCGCGTACGGCTGCAACCCGGCGTCGCGCAGAAGTCCGACGATCTGCCTGCGCGCGTACACCCGCACGTGACCGCCGACCTGCGTCCGATAGTTCTCCGACAGCCGCCAGAAGATCTTCTCGGAGAACTCGTCCGGCACGCTGATTGCCAGGATGCCGCCCGGCTTCAGCACGCGCGCCAGTTCGCGCGCGAGCACGGCGTCGTCGTCGACGTGCTCCAGCGTCTCGGTGCAGATCACCCGGTCGAAGGCCGCATCGCGGAATGGCAGGCGCTCGCCCGCCATCTGCAACCAGTGCACGCGCGCGCGGACCTCGTCCCGTCGCCGCATGATCTCCAGCAGGTACCGGGCGATGCGCAGATCGTGGCGTGACATGTCGGCGCCGATGACGTCGGCCCGGGACTTCGACAGCTCGAGCACATGGCGTCCCGTGCCGCAGCCCAGGTCGATCACGCGGTCCGTGGGCGCGATATCGAGCAGCGTGGGATCGATCGACTGGAAGCGGTCGAGGCTGGTGGGGGCCATCGCCGCCCATACTATCCCATGCGTCCGCGCAGGTGCGAGACTATGCCACCCGGCGCGCGACGCGATACGCGAAGACGTACTGCGGGCGCCCATCCTCGAAGCCGCTGAACGTAACGGGCTGGTAGAAGCCCAGGTACGGGTTCTGTTGCAGGAACTGCGTCGCGTTCACGGGATGCAGCGCCATCGCCGGTTGCTGCTCCTCGGTGCCGGCGAGCGGTCCGGTGTTGATGTACCGCACCATGAGCTGTCCGTCCTGCAGCGTCACCTCGGTGCGGAAGGACACGCGGTCGTACACGCCGACGTACGGCGCCAGGTCCAGCTCCGGGCGCTCCTCCGGCGGCTGTGGCCGCTGCGGCATCTCGATTCCGAGATTCTGTCCGAACAGCCAGCGCATCACGCGGCTCCCGAGCAGTCCGCCGGTCGGCGTCGAGTTGGTGAGCAGCGCGACGGCGAAACCCTCGTCGGGCAGCAGGCGCAGGAACGACATCTGCCCCACCGTCCCGCCGTCGTGGCCGATGACCCGCCGGCCGCCCCAGTCGAACAGCATCCACCCCAGCCCCCAGTGCGCGGCCATTTCACCCGGCTGCGGCGGCAGCTCGAACTGAGGCTGCTGCATCTCCCGCACCGATGCCTCGGACAGCACGCGCTCGCCGTCTGCGCTCGTGCCGCCGCGCATGTGCATCGCCGCGAAGGTGAGCAGGTCGCCCACGGTGGAGCATGGCGTCGCTCCGGCGGGACCGACGGACTGGGGCAGCCGCCAGATGGGCGCGCGCACGATCTCGCGCGAAGGCGTGACGGCGTGGCCGGCGGCCGCGCGATACAGCAGCACCTCCTCGGGGCGCGTCAGCGTGTGAGCGGCGCCGATCGGCTTCAGCACGCGCTCGCGGAGTGCGTCGTCCCACGTCATGCCGGTCAGCAGCTCGATGATCCGGCCCAGCACGACGAAACCGGCGTTGCAGTACGACCACATTGTCCCGGGCGGAAACACGAACGGCAGCCGGTCGCACGCGGCGACGTACTGCGCGACGCAGTCATCGCCGCGCCCGAAGTCCTCGAAAAAGTCTCCGTCGACTCCGCTCGTGTGCGAGAGGAGCTGGCGTATCGTCACCTGCGCCGTCGTCGCGGCATCGCCGCCGAAGCGCAGGCCCGGCAGGTACGTCGCGGCGGGCGCATCAAGGTCGATCTTGCCGGCCTCGACGAGCTGCATGATCAGCGTCGTTGTGTAGACCTTGGTGATCGAGCCGATCTGGAACAGCGTGTCGGGTGTCGTCTCGATGCCGGCGACATTGTTGGCGGTGCCCGCCGCCGCCGATCGCACTTCGCCGCCGTCGAGCACGGCGAGCGCCGCGCCCGCGACGTAGTAACGCTCGATCCACGTCGCGAGCCGCTCGCGCATCTCCGCTTCGGACGGCATCCCCTCGCGCATGATCCCCGCTCCTCGCTGGCCGGCGTCCTGATGCCGCCAGCATCCTAGCGATGGAGCATCGGAAGGGGAACGGAGGTCAGGCGCAAGATGTCACGCCGCCGCGCGGACGCAGTTGCGGCCGGCCTGCTTCGCGCGATACAGCGCAGCGTCTGCCGCCGTCACAAGCGACGCCTCGTCCGACGCGTCATGCGGGAACATCGCGAGGCCGATGCTCACGCTGGCGCCGCAACCCACCGCCGCGTTGCGGAGCCGCTCGGCCAGGGCCAGCGCCGCGTCGTGCGGCGTGCGCGGCGCCACGACGATGAACTCGTCGCCGCCGTAGCGGGCCACCAGGTCGTCGGCCCGCATCACCTGTTGCAGCGCCTGCGCCACCTCGCGCAGCTTGTCGTCGCCGGCAGGGTGGCCGTCGCGGTCGTTGATCTCCTTGAAGTGGTCGAAGTCGATGAGCAGCAGCGCCAGCGGCACCTTCTCCTCGATCGCCTCGTGGATGTTTGCGGGATAGGCGTCGTGGAAGTGCCGGCGGTTCGGCAGACCCGTCAGCGAGTCCGTCACCGCCACGCGCGCGATGAGGTCGCGCAGCCGCTGCTCACCGCCTGCCAGGATCGATGCATTGAAGCCCATGAAGAAGAGCAGGATCGTGACCGTGATCACATACGGCCACGACACGTCGTGCCCCAGAGCGACCGTCGCGCAGGCGAAGAAGACGTAGTTGCCGGCTACCCACAGGACGTGCCAGGCCATCTCACGCGTCGTCAGCATGTGCGCGACGCTCACCATGCCGATGAAGTACACCGCCCACACCGGGTTCTCTACGTCGTGCAGGGAGATCATGGCGATGGTGATCGCCACCGTATCGAGCAACCGCGTGGCCGTCTGGATGCGCCGGCCGCCGCCCTGGTACCGGATCTCGAGATAGCTGTGCGCGATGTTGTAGGCGCCGATGATCGCCGTCGTGACGATCGCAGCCGTGCGGCTGACGTCGAGCACGCCGGCGATGATCAGCAGGGCGTACGTCAGCAGCATCGCCCAGCGCATGATCTGCACGCTGCGCCGGAACGTCGTATCGGCGATGGTGATGCTGGTGTCGTTGCCCAGCGGTCTGATGTCCATGCGGCGTCAGGCTCTCCCCCGACGGGTTATCGGCATCGCAGACGAGCAAATGACGGGCCGGCGCCGGGGGCCCGATCCGCGGCGGTGGGTGCAGGCACCCGCCCGCGAGTATGATGGTGTCCCGCGCCATGAAAGGATTCAGCCCCATGCCCTCCGAACTCGCGCAGATCGTCGATGACTACATCGCCGCCACGAATGCCTGGCAGCCCGGCGGAGCGTCATCGCGCGGCTTCCACGAGCACGACGCCGAGCTGGGCGATCGAACCGAGGGTGCAATCGAGGAGCGCCAGCGCGGCGTGCGCGGATTCCTGGACCGGCTGCGGCGGGTCGAGACCGGTCAGCTCAAGGGCGACGAGCGCTACGACGCCGACCTGCTCTCCCGCCGGCTGAGCTGGGAGCTGACCGAGCACGAACACGTCCGCAGCTGGCAGCGCAACCCCGGCTCCTACCCCGGCTCGATCGCGGGCGCATGCAACGGCCTCGTGATCCGCGACTTCGCGCCGCTCGATGAGCGCATCGCATCGCTCACGGCGCGGCTCGAGGCGGCCCCTGCGCTGCTCGAGCAGGGCAAAGCGAACCTGCGCGATCCCTCTCGCTACCACGTCGAGACGGCGATCGAACAGGCCGCCGGCATGCGCGCGCTGTTCGAGCGAGACCTGCCGGCCGCCGCCGCGGGCGTGGGCGACTCCCCGGCGCGCCAACGCTTCGAGACGGCCAACACGGCCGCGCTCGCCGCCGTCGATGCCTACGGCGCGTGGCTCAAAACGGACCTGCTGCCGAAAGCGACGGACGAATTCGCCTGGGGCGCCGACACGATGCAGAAGCTGCTCAGCGAGACGGACTCCATCGATGAGCAGATCGACGTCCTCATCAAGCGAGGCGAGGAGGACCTGCGCGCGCACCAGCAGACGCTCGCCGAGGTGGCCGCGAAGATCGACCCGAAGGCCACGCCGGGCGAGGTCGTGGACGCCGTCTCGAAGGACCACGTCGCGCCCGACGCGCTGATCCCTTCAGTGGTCGACCTGCTCGAGGATCTGCGCCAGTTCTCGATCGATGCAGGGCTCTGCACGATGCCGACCGACGTCCGCATCGCCGTGCAGGAGACGCCGGGCTTCTCCCGCATGACCACGCAGGCGGCTTGCAGCACGCCCGGACCGTTTGAGCGCGTCGCGAAGGAGGCCTATTACTACGTGACGCCGCCCGACGCCGCCTGGCCGGGCGAGCGCACCGAGGCCTACATGAAGTTCTTCAACCGCTGGAGCATTCCCGGCGTCACCGCGCACGAGGCCTATCCCGGCCACTACGTGCACCTCACGTACCTGCACCGCGCGGCGAGCGTCGCAGGACGCTACCTGATGTCGATCACACCGATCGAGGGCTGGGCGCACTACGTCGAGCAACTGATGGTCGAGCATGGATACGGCGGCGACCCGCGCTTCCAGCTCATGCAGGTGCGGGAAGCGCTCTTGCGCCTGGCGCGATACCGCTGCGCCTTTGGCCTCCACGCAGAGGGGTGGACACCCGAGCGCGCGGTCGAGTTCTTCATGAAGGAAGGGTTCGCGACGCCGGTGATCGCCGAACGCGAGACGCGTCGTGGCATCATCGGCCCGAACTACTACGCATACACGCTCGGCAAGCATCAGATCCTGCGGCTGCGCGAGAAGCTCCGCGCGCGCGATGGCGCGAGCTTCGACGAGCGCCGCTTCCACGACGAGTTGATGCAGCTCCCGTACCCGGTGGCCAGCATCGAGCAGATCATGCTGGGGCGGGCGACGCCGGCTTAGGAAGCCGCATCAACCGTCGTCCGGGACGGCTGGACCTCAGTCCGCTGCGCCGCCGAGATCGGCGTCGCCGTGGATGACACCTGTCACCGTGCCGGTCACGGAGAACGTCGAGCCCGGTTCATCGCCCGGCGCTGAGAACGAGCACGTGCACGTCACGAGATCGCCGTGCAGGTGCTTCTTGCTGATCCCCGGGTCCGTCTCGCTCGTCGTGTTGCCGGAAGCGTCTGTGAACGTCGAGGTTGACTCGCCAAAGGCCTGCGGTGTGAACGTGCCGCCGCCGACGATGTGCGCCGGCGTCCAGGTGCCGTTGCTCTTGATGTTGATGACTGCGCCAAACGGCCCGCTGCCGCAGTCGACGTCGACGACCAGCGCGTTCGGCCCGTTCCCCGGCGCCGCTTGCGCATGGCCAATGAACGCGACGCTTAGCGCGACCGCCATCGCCGCAGCTCCCGCGATCCCCAAGAGTGAAACATGTCTGGACACGTGCCCTCCATCCGTTGAACGTGGCGGAGACTCTGCCCCGAACGTATCAACATGCGAAGGGCGCCCGAATACCTCGTCCGGATTTGCGTAACGTAACTATGCGCTGGTCGCACGCATCCTTTAGCTTTGAGCTTTGCGGCGGGATCTCATCAAGTAGAACACGGATACCGCACCGATCGGCAGCATAATCAGCGCTCCGTAGAGTCCGACAACCAGGGATCCGACTGCGCTGAGCAACCAGACCCCGTACAGTCCTCGGACTCGCAACTCGCGGCGCTTATACCCCACGTGATTACGAGCGCTGCCACCACCAGGAACCATCCGACGAACAACGCGAGGCCGAACTTCGCGAGAGTCATACGCTGACTCTAGACGTGAACCGCAAGGCAGGCAACAGGCCATCGCGCCGGAGCTACGAAGAGGGCAAGTTACGCGACCTCGTCCTTACTGCGCGGGCGCGGCGCCACCCCCGCCGCCACCGCCGGGCATGAAGCCGCCGACGCGGTCGATGAGGCTGTCGAGGCTGGACTCGAACTGCGTGGCCTGCTGGTCCGCAATGTCCTGCGTGATCGAGCCGCTCGACACCATGTCGTTCAGCCGCTGCCGGTCAGCCAGGATCAGCGCCTGCCGCAGCGTTGCGCGATCCTTCCCGTGCGCCGCCGCGACCGTCTCGATGCTCGCGCCCGGCGCCTGCAGCGCCGTCTGCAGGTCGTCCTGGCTCATGCCGAGCACTGTTGCCACGATGGCCAGCCCGCGCCCGCCGCCGGGGCCGCCGAATCCGCCGCGCAGCGCACTCGCAGGCGTGCCCTGCGCGATCGCCGTCTGCACGGCGGCCGGAGGCGTGCCGGCGCGCCCGAAGGACGGCGGTGTCCCTTCCGCGATCGACGTCTGGATGTCGGGGTCCGGTGTCCGGTTCGCGAACGGCGGCGGCGTGCCCTCGGCGATCGAGGTCTGCAGAGTCCGGGTTCGGCGTGCCGTTGAATCCGCGGCGGCCGTTACGCCCGGCGCCGTTCGCAGCTTGGGTCGGCGTCGTGTCGTTGGAGTTCGCCGATGTCTTCGATCCCGACCCGCATGCCACGGCGAGCAGCGATACGCCGATGATGCTGGCGGTGGCGATCGCGGCGAGGCATCGGCGGGGTGGCATCGGATCGGCTCCTGTGTACTGCGCACGCAGGCCGCGCACGTTCAGCATCAGGCTAGGCGCCCAACACAGTCACAACCATTGCGAGACGGTTACTACGACGTCAGATCGGAAGACTATAAGCTTCGTCCGTGGATCTGGGCATCATCGGCTATCAACGCTCCGGCAAGACGACGATCTTCAACGCCGTCACGCGCGGCAACGCGGCCACCGGCTCGTACGGCGCCGGCGTGCAGCCGAACATCGGCGTGGTCAAAGTGCCGGACGCGCGCCTCGATCAGCTCGCGAAACTCTTCGATCCCAAGAAGTTCACGCTCGCCGACATCCGCTACATCGACTTCCCGGGCGATGCCTTCAGCCGAGGGCCACGGGCCCTCGGGGCAGTTTCTCGCGCAGCTCGCCCGCTGCGATGCGCTGATCCACGTCGTGCGCGCGTTCGACGACGAGACGGTGCCGCACCCGCAGGGCTCCGTCGACCCCGCGCGTGACGCCGCGGCGATGGAGCTGGAGCTGGCGTTCGCCGATGCCGCCTTCATCGAGAAGCGCCTCGAGCGCATCGAGGCGTCGATGCGCGCCGTCAAGGCGGGCGAGCGCGATGCCGCCGAGCGGGAGACGGCGCTGCTCGTGCGCCTGAAGGCCGGGCTCGAGTCCGACCGGCCGTTGCGCCAGCAGGACATGAGCGACGAAGAGCAGCGCATGCTCGTGAACTACCAGTTCCTCACGGACAAGCCCCTGCTCATCGTGCTCAACGCGAACGAGTCCGATGCCGCGCGCACCGGCGACATCGAGTCCGGGTTCGCGGCGAAGTTCAGCGGCGCGCACACCGCCGTCGCCGCCATCAGCGGCAAAATCGAGCAGGAGCTGGCGCAGCTCTCCGACGACGAGGCCGCGGAGTTTCGCACCGACCTGGGCATCAGTGAGCCCGGCCTCGACCGGATGATCCGCATCTCGTACCAGCTCACGGGTCTGATCTCGTTCTTCACCGTCGGGCCGGACGAGTGCCGCGCCTGGAACGTCGCCGCCGGCGCCACCGCGCCCGTCGCCGCCGGCAAGATCCACACCGACCTCGAGCGCGGCTTCATCCGCGCGGAAGTAGTGCGCTGGGACGACCTGCTCGCCGCCGGATCGATGGCGGAGGCGAAGAAACGCGCGCAGGTGCGGCAGGAGGGCAAGACCTACGTCGTGCAGGATGGCGACTGCCTCAATATCCTGTTCAACGTTTAGCCGCGAAAGCACAAGCCCACAACCCGGGGCAGGAGACGCAATGCCCGACTTCGACGACGCCTGGCACGATGACTGGTACCGCCGCATGGAAGAGAACGGTGGCAACATCATCGCCGCCATGCGGATGCGCATGGTCGAGGAGAGCGACGAGCGCGTCGTAATGGAGATGCCGCTGGGCCCCGGTGTGCGCCAGGGGACGGGAGTGTTCGCCGCCGGCGCGCTCATGCAGCTCGCCGATGTCGGCGCCACCGTCGTGTGCCAGCGCGCCGCCGGATCGACAGCCGACGACCCGAAGCCATTCCCGCTCTCGGTGCAGATCAGCACGAACCTGCTCCGCAACGTCAACCAGGGCAAGGCCGTGTCGGAGTCGCGCATGGTGCACCGCGGCCGCACGATGACCGTCGTCGAGTCGAAGGTGCGCGACGGCGATGGCCGCCTGCTCTGCGTCGTCACCAGCACGCACGTCGCGCCGGCTCGTCCTCCGGCCTAATCTGGCCGTGCTAGGATAGGTCGATGTCCGGCATCTTCGAATACGTGCCCCACCCGCACGTAGAGCAGCGCAAGGAGGCGGGGCCGCCCACTGTCGCCGCTGCCGCCGCCCGAGTGCACGGCCCCGGCCGCCTGGCCCGCATCAACTCCCGCGTCGGACTGAAGGTCACCGTCGTTGTCGGCACCATGTGGTGCGCGTACCTGTTCACGCTGCTCGCACTCGTCAGCGCGCCCGCGGCCTTCACGTCCGGCAACTCGCTCATCATCGTCGCCTGGATCGCGCAGACGTTTCTGCAGCTCGTCCTGCTGCCGATCATCATCGTCGGCCAGAACGTGCAGGCCGCAGCGGCCGATGCGCGCGCGCAGGCGACGTACGAGGACGCGGCGGCGGTGCTGGAAGAGGCGAAGCAGATCCAGGCGCACCTCTCCGCGCAGGACGCGGCGATCGAGCGGATACTGGCGCGCATCGCCTAGGTCGCGCGCATTCGGAACGGGGAGTCCATGGCCGAGCTGAAGTCCTTCGACCGCGTGGCCCACGTCTACGACGAGACGCGCGGCCTGCCCCCAGACGTCGTCGCCTCGATCGCCGGCGGCCTCGCGCGCGTCCTGCGCGAGACGTCGGCAACGCCGCGGTTGCTCGAAGTCGGCATCGGCACCGGCCGCATCGCCGTGCCGCTCTCGGCCGAGGGCGTACGCATCACCGGCATCGATATCTCGCGGCAGATGCTCGCGCGCCTGCGCGAGAAGAGCGGCGACGTCGCAGTCATGCTCGCCGAAGCCTCGCGCCCTCCCCTGCGCCCCGCCTCATTCGATGCCGCCCTCTTCGTGCACATCCTCCACCTCGTGCCCGACCCCGAGGCGACGCTGCGTGCGACGCTGCCCCTCGTCCGCCGAGGCGGCGTGGTGATCGAGGCCGGCGACAACCGCTGGCACGCTGGGGAGACCTCGTCGCTGCCGGTGAACGTGCCTGCGTCCATGTCCAGCGAGCGCAGCAGCGTCCGCGAGCGCGGCGACGCAATCATCGCCGAAGTCGTGCGCGAGGTCGCGGGCGTGGAGATGAAACGCGACACCGGTCACATCGCGGGCTGGCAGGCGTTCGACCGCGTGCTGCGCGAGGCGGGCGCTGAGATCGGGACGGTGGAGCTGGCGCGCTGGACCGGCCACACGCAGGGCCGCCGCATGCTCGAACGCCTGGCGCGCCGCGACTACTCCAGCGCGTGGCAGATCCCCGACGACGCCATCGCCACTGTCGTCGAGCGCGTGACGCCTCGCCTCGATGAGTTGTACGGCGGCCTCGACCGCGAGGTGGAGTTCGAGCGCGCCTTCAGCGCCATGGTGGCGCGACTGCCGAGCTGAGCCGCGCCCGGTCTCGCGTATATGGCCCCGGGCGCGGGTACCGCCACAGTCCCCGCATCCCGGAGCCAGCAGGCCTTCGACCGAAGTCGTTGGCCCGGACCGGAGTACGCAGCGGCTTCAGTGGCCGGAGCGCTGCGGGCGGCTCTTCCTGAGCCGCGGGACGAGCATCAAACTCGCCTCCGGTCCGTCCCTTCACGCTAGGACGCACGCGCCGACGTCTCCGTGAACGGCGCAGGGCTGCGGCGTAACAGCACGCTCTCAAGCCACGCGCTTCACGTTTGCCGCCCTGCGCTTGACGCGATACAGCGCCCCTCATACAATGCGCCCACAACTGAATATTGCTCTTATCGAGAGTGGTGGAGGGATCGGCCCGACGAAACCCGGCAACCCGCGCAGGCGGGTGCCAAATCCGACTCGCTGATGCGAGAAAGATGAGAGAATCGACCAGACTTCTCCCCACCTAAGGACGAGAAGTTTTTTTGTTGCCCGAACAACCGCGACCCGGCACCCAGCCCATCGAGTGGCGCGACGGCGTCCTGCGCATCCTCGACCAGACGCTGCTGCCGCGTGACGAGCGCTACATCGAGACATCGGACTGGCGCGATGTCGCCGACGCGATCCGCCGCCTCGCCGTGCGGGGCGCCCCGCTCATCGGCATCGCCGCTGCCTACGGCGTCGCCCTCGCGGCCCGGGGCGGCGATGACGCGCGCGCGGCGGCCGAGGCGCTCGCATCGACACGGCCGACCGCCGCGAACCTGCGCTGGGCAGTCGAGCGTGTCCTGGCGACCGGCCTCGATGCAGCCGCGATCGAGGCCCAGGCGGTCCGCATCCACGAGGAGCAGATCGAAGCTGACGCCCGCATGGGCGAGCTGGGCGCCTCGTTGATTCCCGACGGCGCCACCGTCCTCACCCATTGCAACACCGGCGCCCTCGCGACGGGCGGCATCGGCAGCGCGCTCGGCGTCGTCAAGACGGCGCACCGGCAGGGCAACCGCGTCCGTGTGCTCGTGGACGAGACGCGGCCGCTCCTGCAGGGCGCGCGCCTCACGGCATGGGAATTGCAGCGCGAGGGCATCTCGCACCAGGTCATCGTCGATGCCGCCGCCGCCGGCCTGATCGCGCGCGGGCGCGTCGATGCCGTGATCGTGGGCGCCGACCGCATCGCCGCCAACGGCGACGTCGCGAACAAGGTCGGCACCTACGGCCTCGCGCTCGCCGCGCAGTCCCACGGCGTCCCGTTCTACGTCGCCGCTCCCGTCAGCACGATCGATCCCGCCACACCCGATGGCGCCGCGATCGAGATCGAGCACCGCGACGCCGCCGAAGTGCTCGCGCACAGCGACGCGCCGGAAGGAAGCGCCGCGCTCAACCCGGCGTTCGATGTCACGCCCGCCCCGCTCGTCACCGCGATCATCACGGAGTGCGGCGTCCTGCGCCCACCGTACGACGACGCGATCGAAGCGCTCGCGCCAGAACCGGCGGTGGCGCGATGACGGCCGCGCGTGCGCAACTCCCCCGTGCGCAGCTCGCCCGTGCGCAGCTCGGCATCATCGGCGGGAGCGGCTTCTACGCGATGCCCGGCGTAACGGACATCGAGGAGGCGCAGGTCGACACGCCGTTCGGTGCGCCCTCGGACACGATCACACTGGGCACCGTCTCCGGGGTGCGCACCGCCTTCCTGCCGCGGCACGGCGTCGGACATCGCATCATGCCCGGCGAGATCCCGCAGCGCGCGAACATCTGGGCGCTGGCATCGCTCGGCGTCGAGCACGTCATCTCCGTGAGCGCCGTTGGCAGCCTGAAGGAGCAGATCGCGCCGCTGCATATCGTGGTGCCGGACCAGCTCATCGACCGCACGCGCGCGGCCCGCCCGTCGACCTTCTTCGGTCGCGGCATCGTCGCGCACATCGGCTTCGACGAGCCGTTCTGCCGCGCCTGAGCGCCGCACTGTTCGAGGCGACGTCCGGCGCCGGCGTCGAGGGGCATCGCGGCGGTACGCTCGTCGTCATCGAAGGCCCGGCCTTCTCGACGCGCGCGGAATCGATGCTGTACCGCTCGTGGGGAGCCGACATTATCGGCATGACCGCAATGCCCGAGGCCCGCCTCGCCCGCGAGGCGGGCATTTGCTACGCGACGCTCGCCTGCGTCACCGACTACGACACCTGGCACGAGGGCCACGACACGGTCTCGGTCGAGCTCATCGTTGCGAACCTTCGCAGGAACGTCGCCGCCGCCCAGGGGATCGTCGCCGACGTCGCCGGCGTCCTCCCGCTGCGGGACTGCGGCTGCGCCTCGGCGCTTGCCAGTGCCATCATCACGCCGCCCGAGTTCTGGCCGGAAGGCACCGAGCGCGACCTCGCGCCGATCCTCCGGCGCGCACGCGTGGAGGCGAAGTCATGACGCGCGCGGAGCAGAGCGCAACCGCGCTTGACCACGGCGAGGAGTTTGCCGTCCGCGCGCTAAAGGACCGCCAGCAAATCCGCCGCATCCTCGAGGGACGCCGGCCGTACGCCGCGTACGCGCTCGGCCAGCTCGAGCCAACGCTCTTCG
>CAVTNG010000004.1:0-243916 GCA_963736015.1 uncultured Chloroflexia bacterium
CGCCGATATCGTGATCATCCATTGTCCTCGACCACGGGTTGCACACGCCGCGATTCCCATCCGCGGCGCGCGACGCTGGCCTGGCTAAATAACGCGGCAAGGCCTTGGCCATCGCCGGTGGCGACCAACGCCCGGGCACGTCCGAGCGCGTCGCCGTAGCGATCGATCTCGGCGAGCAACGCGTCGCGATTGGCGAGCGCGATGTCGCGCCACATCTCCGGCGAACCCGCGGCGATGCGCGTGAAATCGCGAAAGCCGCTCGCCGCGTGGTCGAAATATGCGGCGGCGTCCGGACGGCGCCGCAAGCTCCGCAACCAGCGTGAACGCGAGCACGTGCGGCAGGTGCGACACCGCGGCGAATATCGCATCGTGCCGCTGGGGCTCGAGCGTGGTCACCCGCGCGCCGCAGGTCTGCCATAACAGCGCGACACGTTCGGTCGCCTCGCGCGCGGTCTCCGGGAGCGGCGTCAGGATGACGTTGCGGCCATCGAACAGCGACGCAAACGCCGCCGCGGCGCCGGTGTGTTCCGTCCCGGCGATCGGATGGCCGGGAACGAAGCGCGGCAACGCGTCCGCGAATGCCGCGCGCGCGGCCGCGATCACGTCCTGCTTGGTGCTGCCGGCGTCGGTGACGACGGTGGCCGGACCGATGGCGCCGGCCATCGTCGCAAACAGCGTCGGAAACTGCGCCACGGGTGTCGCGACCAGCACGACGTCGGCATCGGCAGTTTCGCGCGCCCAGTCCGCGTCCAGCGGAACGCGCGGTCGATCACCGAACGCGCGAGCGCCGCATCGAGATTGGCCTGCGTACGGCCGACGCCCACGACCTCGCCGACGGCGCCGGCACGCTTCAGCGCGAGCGCGCACGAGCCGCCGATCAATCCGACGCCGACGACCACGAGCTTTGCGATGCGCACTTGGAACGGTGAATGCGGTGAGGAAGTGAGAAAGTGAAAGCGGCGCGCGGGCGTCAGCGCCCCAGCGCCGTCTCGAGCGCGGCGAGGAAGCGCTCGTTCTCCGCCGGCAGGCCGACGGAGACGCGCAGACACTCGGGCAGCCCGTAGCTCGCGACCGGGCGCACGATGACGCCTTGCGCCAGCAGCGCGTGGTTGATCCGCGCCGCGTCGCCGACCTTCACCAGCACGAAGTTGCCGTGCGAACGCACGTAGTCGACGTCGAGCGCCTCGAGCCCGCGTACAGCTGCGCCAGTCCTGCGCGGTTGATCGCGCGGCTCTCCTCGACGTACGCCGTATCGGCGAGCGCCGCGACCGCGGCGGCCTGCGCGAGCGAGTTGACGTTGAACGGCTGCCGCACGCGATTGAACATGTCGGCGACCGTCGCATGCATCACGCCGTAGCCGATGCGCAGCGCCGCAAGACCGTACGCCTTCGAGAACGAACGGCAGACGCGCGAGATGCGGATAGCGCGCGAGCCAGCCGACGCTGTCCGCGCGCTCGGCCGGCTCGAGATATTCGTTGTACGCCTCGTCGAGCACGACCAGCACATCGCGCGGCACCGAAGCGATGAACGCCTCGAGCGCGCCCGGCGCAATGAACGTGCCGGTGGGATTGTTCGGATTGGCGACGAACACGATGCGCGTGTCCGGCGTGATCGCCGCGCGCATCGCCGGCAGGTCGTGGCCGAGGTCGCGCGCCGGCACCTCGATGCCACGCGCGCCGCGCGCCTGCGTGGCGAGCGGATAGACGGCGAACGCGTGCTGCGAATATACGGCGGCTTCGCCCGGACGCAGGTACGCCAGCGTCGCGAGCTCGAGAATGTCGTTGCTGCCGTTGCCGAGCACGAGCTGCGCTGGTCGACGCCGAGGCGCTGCGCGAGCGCGTCCTTGAGCAGATAGCCGTAGCCGTCGGGATAGCGCGTGACCTCGGCCGCTGCGCCCGCGATGGCGGCCAGCACCCTGGGGCTCGGCCCGCGCGGATTCTCGTTGGACGCGAGCTTCACGATCGTCGCCGGGTCGAGATGCAGCTCGCGCGCGACGTCCTCGATCGGGCTTGCCGGGGACGTAGGGCGCAATGCGCTGGCACGTATTCGGGTGCGACGGGAATGGCGTTGGTCATGGGCGGGAATGTAGCGATCAATCGAGCGCCGCCGGGTACGACCCGAGCAGCTTGAGGAACGGCGCCCTCTGCGCCGAGCTCGGCGAGCGCCGAGGCCACGGGCGGATCGTCGCGATGACCGACGACGTCGACGAAGAACAGGTATTCCCACAAGCCGGTGCGCGCGGGCCGCGATTCGAAGCGCGACATCGACACGCCGTGCCGCGCGAACGGCTCCAGCAGCTCGTGGACCGCGCCCGGCCGGTTCGGACACGACATCACGAGCGACGTCTCGTCGTTGCCGGAAGGCGCGACCTGCTGGCGGCCGAGCACCCAGAAGCGGGTCGTGTTGTTGGGCTCGTCCTCGATGTGCGGCGCGAGCGTCGCGAGTCCGTAGATGGCGCCGGCATTCTCGCCGGCGATGGCCGCTGCGCCGGGCTCGGCGGCGGCGAGCCGCGCCGCTTCCGCGTTGCTCGCAACCGCGATGCGCGGCACGCCGGGCAGATGGTGCGCCAGCCATTGCACGCATTGCGCGAGCGACTGGCCGTGCGAGTAGACCTTGGCCACCGCGCCGAGATTCCCCGCGTTGGACAGCAGGTTCTGCGCGACGCGCAGCTTGACTTCGCCGCAGATGGAAAGATCGGTCGTGCACATGAGATCGAGCGTGCGCCCCACCGCGCCCTCGGTGGAGTTTTCGACCGGCACCACGGCGTACTGCGCTTGCCCGCTGTCGACGGCACGAAAGATCTCGTCGAACGTCGGCAACGGCACCGCTTCGACGAAGGTGCCGAAATGCTTCGCCACGGCAGCGTGGCTGAACGTCCCCGCGGGGCCCAGATAGGCGATGCGCAGCGGCTGTTCCAGCGCCCGGCACGCCGACATGATTTCGCGGAACACGCCGGTGATGGCCTCGTTCGGGAGCGGACCCGCGTTGCGTGCGTGCAATGCGGACAGCACCTGCGCCTCGCGCTCGGGGCGATAGGCGGCCGTCGCCGCCTTTCAGCGCGCCGATCGCCTGCGCGTGGCGCGCGCGTTCGTTCAGCCGCTCCAGGATCTCGCGATCGAGCGCATCGATGGCCGCGCGGTGGCGCGCCAGGTCCTCGCGGGGCTGCGGCGGTTTGTCGTGGGTCATCGAGCGTAGTCGGTCGGCAATGAGTGGACAGGCACGGCGGGCGAGCCTTCAGGCGTCGCCGTTGTCGTCGTCGGTCTCGACCACGCGCTCCAGACCGGCCAGCTTCTCGCCGTCGTCGAGGTTGATGAGCGTCACGCCCTTGCGTCGACCGGCTCATCTCGCGGATCGACTTGACCTGGGTGCGGATCAGCACGCCGCCGGTCGAGATGAGCATCACTTCATCGTCCGGATGCACGAGCGCCGCCGCCACCACCTGGCCGTTGCGCTCGTTCTGCTGGATCGCGATCATGCCTTTGGTGCCGCGGCCGTGTCGCGTGTATTCGACGATCGGCGTGCGCTTGCCGTAGCCGTTCTCGGTCGCGGTCAGCACCGACTGCGCCTCGTCTTCGGCCACCAGCATCGAGATCACGCGCTGCTTCTTGTCGAGCATCATCCCGCGCACGCCGTGCGCATTGCGGCCCATCGGCCGCACGTCGTTCTCGTCGAAGCGCACCGCCTTGCCGCCCGAGCTGAACAGCATCACGTCGTGCGTGCCGTCGGTCAGCGCGACGCCGATCAGCGAATCGCCGTCGTCCAGGTCGACCGCGATGATGCCGGACGGCCGCGGCCGCGAGAATTCGGACAGCGGCGTCTTCTTCACGGTGCCGATACGCCGTGGCCATGAACACGAACTGGTTCTCGGTGAATTCCTTCACCGGGAGGATCGCCGTGATCTTCTCGTTGTCGACGAGCGGCACGAGGTTGACGATGGGCTTGCCGCGCGAGTTGCGCGAACCCTTGCGGCACGTTGTAGACCTTGAGCCAATACACGCGGCCGCGGTTGGAAAAGCACAGGATGTAATCGTGCGTGTTGGCGATGAACATCCGGTCGACGAAATCGTCTTCCTTGGTGGCGGTGGCCTGCTTGCCGCGCCCGCCGCGCTTCTGCGCGCGGTATTCGTCCACCGGCTGCGCCTTCATGTAGCCGCCGTGCGACAGCGTCACGACCATCTCTTCCGGCGCGATCAGGTCCTCCATGGAGAGGTCCACGCCCTGCGCCACGATCTCGGAGCGGCGCTTGTCGCCGAACTGGTCGCGGATCGCCTTCAATTCGTCGCGCATGATGGTCGTGACGCGCGCGGGCTTGGCGAGAATGTCGAGCAGGTCGACGATCAGCGCCATCACCTCGTGGTACTCCTCGGTGATCTTGTCCTGCTCGAGGCCGGTCAGGCGCTGCAGGCGCAGTTCGAGGATCGCCTGCGCCTGCGCGTCGGAGAGCTTGTAACCCCTGCCTCGTGCCTTGCTGCCAGCCGAACTCGAGCGGCAGGCCGTCCGGCCGCGCCGAATCCGCGGCGGCGCGCTGCAGCATCTCCTCGACGATCGTCGAGCGCCACAGCTTCGCCATCAGCGCGGCCTTCGCTTCCGGCGGCGTCGGCGACGCCTTGATCAGCGCGATGATCTCGTCGACATTGGACAGCGCAACCGCCAGGCCTTCCAGAATGTGTCCGCGTTCGCGGGCCCGGCGCAGCTCGAACACGGTGCGCCGCGTGACGACCTCGCGCCGATGCACGAGGAAGAACTCGAGGAACTGCTTGAGGTTGAGAAGGCGCGGCTGGCCGTCGACCAGCGCGACCATGTTCATGCCGAAGCTGTCCTGCAGCTGCGTCAGCTTGTAGAGATTGTTGAGGACGATTTCCGGGACTTCGCCGCGCTTGAGCTCGATGACCGCGCGCATGCCGGTGCGGTCGGATTCGTCGCGCAGGTCCGAGATGCCTTCGAGCTTCTTCTCGCGCACCAGCTCGCCGATGCGCGCCAGCAGGTTCGCCTTGTTCACCTGGTACGGAATCTCGTCGACGATGATGGCCTGACGCCCGCCCTTGTCGAGATCCTCGATGTGCGTGCGGGCGCGCATCACGACGCGGCCGCGGCCGGTGCGGTAGCCTTCGCGCACGCCTTCGAGGCCGTAGATGATGCCGGCGGTCGGGAAATCGGGCGCCGGAATCATCTCCATCAGGTCATCGACGGTGATCTCCGGATTGCCGAGCAGCGCGAGGCACGCGGTGACCGTCTCGGTGAGGTTGTGCGGCGGGATGTTGGTCGCCATGCCGACCGCGATGCCCGACGATCCGTTGATCAGCAGGTTCGGCAACCGCGACGGCAGGACCGAGGGCTCCTGCTCCTTGCCGTCGTAGTTGGGCACGAAGTCGACGGTTTCCTTGTCGAGGTCGGCCAGCATTTCCGCGGTGATCTTCTCCAGGCGGCACTCGGTGTAACGCATGGCGGCCGCGTTGTCGCCGTCGACCGAGCCGAAGTTGCCCTGGCCGTCGACGAGCGGGTAGCGCAGCGA
This sequence comes from uncultured Chloroflexia bacterium, assembly GCA_963736015.1. GTDB lineage: Bacteria > Chloroflexota > Dehalococcoidia > DSTF01 > JACRBR01 > CAVTNG01. Next base: position 5,513 of record CAVTNG010000004.1, read on the forward strand.
GAAGCCCTGCGCCATCCGGACCAGCGTGTCGTAGATGGCGAGGTCGCCGTGCGGGTGATATTTGCCCATCACGTCGCCGACGACCCGCGCGCATTTCACGTACGGGCGGTTCCACGTGATGTTGGCCTCGTGCATCGCGTACAGGACGCGGCGATGGACGGGCTTCAGCCCGTCGCGGACATCCGGGAGCGCCCGGCCCACGATCACGCTCATCGCGTAGTCGAGGTAGGAATGCCGCATCTCGGCTTCGAGGCTGACGGGGAGGGTTTCTTTGGCGAACTGCTCCATGAGAGGTCTTTTTTTCCGGAAGTGTTGGGCGAAAGGGGGTCAGGACGCCGTTAGCCGGGAAAACTGCCCGGAGCCCGGCTTTTCCGTCGGTCGCGGCGTCCCGCCCGCCGTTTTGCGGCGCGCGAGCCCGCGGCGAACCGTCCGGAGGCCCTTGAAATCATGGAATTTTATCACGGCGTTGTATTGCCGCGACAGTCGTTTCGCACAACGGAAGCGGACCCGTCTTTTCTTTGCGTGGGGGAAAACCCGTGTGCTATATTCATCCGCGAGATACAGCATTAGACGCCAGAGGCTCGTAGCTTGGCGCCCAAAACCTCAAGTTCGTAAGAATTTGTTCAAAACCAAAGCCAAAGGGGTGAAACAATGACTCGACGTCTCGTCTCCGGTGTCGTTGCCGGCCTGCTCGCCGCGGCCTTCGCCGGTGGTGCGGTCGCGCAAACGAAAGGGTACGTTCCGGGTACCGCGCCATGCATCAACAATGGTGGGTACGCATGTGACGGATACCCGACGCCGACTGACGGAATAGTGAAGAGCGGCGTCTACAACAGCGCCGCGGGGCTCTCCGGCAATCTGTGCTGGCGCACCGGTTACTGGACGCCGGCCATGGCGATCGAGCAATGCGACCCCGATCTCGTACCGAAGCCGCCGCCGCCGCCGCCGCCGGCTGCAGCGCCGCCGCCGCCGCCGCCGCCGCCGCCGCCGCCGCCGCCGCCGCCGGCGCCGCAAGTGCAGAAGATCACGCTGGCCTCGAAGGCGCTGTTCGACTTCGACAAGGCTGTGCTGAAGCCTGAAGGCAAGGCCGCGATCGACTCGGAAATCATCTCCAAGTTGGCGCAGGTGCAGAAGCTCGAGCTGGTGCTGGTGACCGGCCATACCGACCCGATCGGTACGCAGCAGTACAACCAGAAGCTGTCCGAGCGCCGTGCCGATGCCGTGCGCGATTACCTGGTCAGCAAGGGCGTGCCCAAGGACAAGATCGAGACGCTGGGCATGGGCAAGACGCAGCCGGTTCCGGGTGTGGTGTGCAAGCAGAAGAACATGAAGGAACTGATCGCCTGCTACGCGCCGGATCGCCGCGTCGAAGTCGAAGTCAAGGGCGAAGCCACGGTTCGTCGCTGACGACCGCCAAGCTTCACCAAAGCCCCGCGTTCGCGCGGGGCTTTTTTTTCAGGCGAGCGCAAGCGGTAAATCCGCTTGCGCTCGTTTACCATCTAGAGAGAGCTGCGAATCGCGGGCAGAGCCCGACGATTCGCAGGGGCAAGTGCAACGATGGGAGCGGTGGCTTCGATGAAGCCTGTTGACCTGCGTATCGACGCCCACTGGATCGTCCCGGTCGAGCCGGCCGGAGTGCTGACGGGCCACGCGGTGATCGTCGACGGCGGGCGGATCGTGGCGGTCCTTCCCGCCGCGGATGCGGACGCGAGGCTATGCGCCGCGGGAAACGCGCACGCTCGGGTCGCATGTTCTCATCCCGGGTCTCGTCAACGCGCACACGCATGCGGCGATGACGCTGCTGCGCGGCATTGCCGACGACGTGCCGCTCAAGCCCTGGCTCCAACAGCACATCTGGCCCCGCGAAGGGCGCTTCGTGTCGGCCGAGTTCGTGTTCGACGGTACGCTGCTCGGCGCGGCCGAAATGCTGCGCGGCGGCATCACGTGCTGCAACGACATGTACTTCTATCCGGATGCCGCGGCGCGTGCCTACGAAATCGCGGGCATGCGCGCGTTGCTCGGCATGCCAGTGCTCGACTTTCCCTCGCCCTACGCCGCCGATGCCGATGCGTATCTGACCCGCGGGCTGGCCGCCCGCGATGCGTTCAAGCACGTGCCTTTGCTGAGCTTCGCACTGGCGCCGCATGCGCCTTACACGGTGAGCGACGCGACCTGGAGCAGGATCGTGATGTACGCGCGCCAGCTCGACTTGCCGATTCAAACGCATCTCGCGGAAACGCGCGCCGAAGTCGACGACGCGCTGTCTGCGACGAGCATCACGCCGCTGGCGCGGCTCGATCGGCTGGGTGCGACGGGTCCCAATTTCATCGCGATTCACGCGGTGCATGTCACGGAAGCGGACATTGCGACGCTGGCGCGGCAAGGCTGCCATGTCGTGCATTGCCCGGCGTCGAACATGAAGCTCGCGAGCGGCATTGCGCCGGTGACGGCGCTGCTCGCGCAAGGCGTCAACGTGGCGCTGGGCAGCGACGGCGCCGCCTCCAACAATCGTCTCGATCTTTTTTCCGAGATGCGTCTCGCGAGCCTGCTCGCCAAGGTGGCGACGGGCGACGCCGCCGCGTTGCCGGCCGCCACGGCGCTGCAGATGGCCACGCTTAACGGCGCCCGCGCGCTTGGGCTTGCCGACGTCACGGGGTCGCTGCTGCCGGGCAAGCTCGCCGATCTCGTGGCGGTCGATCTGGCGGACGTGGCCACCCAGCCCGTGTTCGATCCCATTTCGCACCTCGTGAATGCCGCGGACCGCACGTGCGTCTCCGACGTCTGGGTCGGCGGGGTTAAAATCGTGGCGGACCGCCGGCTTGCGACCATCGACGAGCCGGCGGTGCTGGCGCGCACGCACGCCTGGCAGCGCAAGCTCGCAACCTGATGACAACCACGACCCCCACCCGAATGCCGATCCGGCGGAACTCGCCAAGTTCTCGGCGCTCGCCCATCGCTGGTGGGATCCCGGCAGCGAGTTTCGACCGCTGCACGAGATCAATCCGCTGCGGCTCGCGTGGATCGAGCGCGTCGCCGACGGCTTGCGGGACAAGGCGATCCTGGACGTCGGCTGCGGCGGCGGCATTCTGGCCGAAGCGATGGCCAGCGCCGGCGCGCGCGTGACCGGCATCGATCTTTCCGAGAAGGCGCTGGGCGTTGCGCAACTGCATCGTCTCGAATCCGGCATCGCGGTCGACTACCGGCTGATCGCGGCCGAGGCGCTCGCGTTGGAGACACCGCAGCGGTTCGATGTCGTCACCTGCATGGAAATGCTGGAGCACGTGCCCGACCCCGCCTCCATCGTCACGGCCTGCGCTGCGCTGACGAAGCCCGGCGGCACGCTCGTATTCTCGACGCTCAACCGCAACCCGAAGTCGTATCTGTTCGCGATCCTCGGCGCCGAATACGTGCTGCGATTGTTGCCGCGCGGCACGCACGACTGGACCAGGTTCCTGCGCCCTTCGGAGCTCGCGGCGTTCGCGCGTCGCGCCGGGCTCGATCTCGAGCAGATGACCGGCATGACCTACAACCCGCTGACACGCGTGTATCGCCTCGAAGCGGACACCTCGGTCAACTACCTCGCGGCCTACCGCAAAGCTGCGCATGTCGGTTAGGATCAAACATCGCCCCACGCTCTCCTCGGCTCATTGGCCACTTCGCATTCCATCACTACTTCCCTCCTCTCCCCACCCTATCTCCTTTTCCCCTCCTCCTCGCTGCCCCCCAGCCACCCATACGAGCGGGCCGAAGGCGAGGCGCGCAGCGCGCGTCCGCGAGTATGGGTGGCGGCCGACAACGGACGCCCGCACGACGCCGATCGTACAAGGAGGCCGCGGCTGGTCAGTCCCTCGGGGCGCCCCTTCGGAATTGACATGGCAGCGCGGCCGCTGCCGGTCACCGCGGTCCTGTTCGATCTCGATGGCACGCTCGCCGATTCGGCGGGCGATCTCGCGTCGGCGTTGAATCGGGTCCGCGGGGAACGCGGGCTGCCCCCGGTACCGATGGAGAAGCTCCGCGGACACGCGTCGTCCGGCGCCCGCGGCCTGTTGTATGCGGGGATGGGCGTGACCCCGGAGCATGGAGACTATGACGCGCTGCGCGACGCAGGGCTATACTTCCGCCGCTTCGTGGCCCCGCTCCGCATCCATGGCGCGCCCGCGCGGCTCCTCAGATATCCCTTCGCCCAGGAGCACGCTCAATGGCGTACGACGTGACGTTCATACCCGGCGACGGCACCGGCCCGGAGATCGCGGACGCCACCCGCCGCGTGCTGGAAGCGACCGGCGTCGCGTTCAACTGGGACATCCAGGACGTCGGCGTCGATGTGATGGAGAAAGAGGGCACGCCGCTGCCGCAGCGAGCGCTCGATTCCCTTGCCCGGACCAAACTCGGGATCAAGGGGCCGGTCACCACCCCCATCGGCACCGGGTTCCGCAGCGTTAACGTCGCGCTGCGCAAGGCGCTCGAGCTGTACGCCTGCGTGCGGCCGTGCAAGGTGTATCCGGGCGTGCGCACCCGCTTCGCCGATGCGAACGTCGATCTTGTCGTAGTCCGCGAGAATACGGAAGACCTCTACGCCGGCATCGAGTTCGAGAAGGGCTCACCGTTCGTCGCGCGCCTGTCCGCGCTCGCTGAGGAGAGCGGCCAGGGAGCGATCCGCGACGACGCCGGCATCAGCATCAAGCCGATCAGCGTTTTCGGGACAACCCGGATCGCGAAGTACGCCTTCGAGTACGCGCGGGCGAACGGCCGCAAGAAGGTTTCGGCCGTGCAGTAAGGCCAACATCATGAAGTACACCGACGGCCTGTTCTTCGCGACCTCGCGCGAAGTGGCCAAGGCGTACCCGGACATCGAGTACGAAGAGGTGCTCGTCGACGCGCTGTGCATGCAGCTCGTCCAGAAGCCGGAGTGGTTCGACGTGCTCCTCCTACCGAACCTGTACGGCGACATCCTCTCCGACCTGTGCGCCGGTCTCGTCGGTGGGCTCGGCGTCGCGCCCGGCGCGAACATCGGTGATGTTGCGGCGCTGTTCGAGCCGATACACGGCAGCGCCCCGAAGTACGCCGGCCAGAACAAGGTGAACCCGATGGCCATGATGTTCAGCGGCATGCTGATGCTCCGCCACATGGGAGAAACGGACGCAGGCGATCGGTTGGAGCGCGCACTCGCGGACATCATCCGAGAGGGCAAGTCCGTGACGTACGACATGAAGCCCGACCGGAACGACCCGACCGCCGTCGGCACATCGCAGGTCGCCGATGCCGTCATCGAGAAGCTGAAGTCGTGAGCAGGGCGCTCAGTGCGCCTCGTCGCAGGGTCACGTAACAGGAGGCAAGGTGGCAGCACGCAAGAAAGTAACCGTCATCGGCGGCGGCATGACGGGCGGCGCGATCGCCCAGCGCCTTGTCGAGAAGGGCATCGCCGACGTCGTGATCCAGGACGACCCGCAGTTCGCCGGGTCCCTCCATCACGGCAAGGCGCTGGACATGACGCAATCGGCGTCCTGGCTGGGCTTCGATACGAAGATCATCGCCACCGACGGATGGGACGAGACCGCCGGCTCCGACGTCGTGATCTGCACAGCCGGCGCGCCGCGTAAGCCGGGCATGAGCCGCGAGGATCTCCTCAACGGCAACGCCGACATCGTGCGGTCGAAGGTAAAGGACGCCGCCAAGGCGTCGCCCAACAGCGTCATCATCATCTTCGCGAACCCCATGGACGCCATGTGCCACGTCGCGCTCGATGCGTCGGGTTTCCCGCGCGAGCGTATCATCGGCCAGGGCGGCGCCCTCGACACGGCGCGCTTCCGTGCCTTCCTGGCGATGGAGAGCGGCGCATCGGTCCGCGACGTCCATGCCTACGTGCTCGGCGGCCACACCGATACGACGATGGTGCCGGTGACGTCGCAGGCGCGCATCGGCGGCCTTCCGCTCACGTCGCTCCTGACACAGGAGAAGATCGATGCCATCGTCGCCCGCACCATGCGCGGTGGCGCCGAGATCGGGGAGCTGATGAAGGTGTCGAGCGCCTACTACGCGCCCTCCGCCGCGACGCTCGCGATGGTCGAATCGATCCTTCTCGATGAGGACCGACTCATCCCGTCAGCGGTACTATGTAAAGGCGAGCACGGCATCGACGGCATCGTTTGTGGCGTCATGTGCCAGCTGGGCGCAGGCGGCATCAAGCGCACGCACGAGATGCCGGTGGACAGCGATGAAGCGGCAAAGATCAAGAAGGCAGCCGAGGCGACCAGGGAATTGATCGCGCTGCTCGCGTGACGCTGCCATGTAGAGGCGCCGCGGGACAGAGGCCAGGCATGACCACCGACACATCCACGCGCGTAAGAGATATTCCAGCCGACGAGATCACCCGCGTGGTCACGCAGCTGTGCCAGACCGCGACGCACGAGCTGCCCGAGGACGTCCTCGGCGGCCTGCGCAAGGCCGAGGCGACGGAGCAGTCGCCGCTGGCGAAGCAGGTGCTGATCGAGATCCTGGAAAACGTTGACCTCGCGAAGCGCGAGCTGATCCCGCTGTGCCAGGACACGGGCACGACCGTCGTGATGGTAGAGGTCGGTCAGGAAGTGCACGTCGTCGGCGGCTCGCTGCGCGACGCGATCAACGCCGGCGTGGGCAAGGGCTACACCGAGGGCTACCTGCGGGCGTCCATGGTCGCCCACCCGTTCTCCTCGCGCGTGAACACGGAAAACAACACGCCCGCCGTGATCCACTCGGAGATCGTGCCCGGCGACAAGCTGCACATCAAGGTCGTGCCGAAGGGCGGTGGCTGCGAGAACATGAGCCGCATCGCAGATCATGCTTCCGTCGCGCGGTAAGGAGGGCATCATCGAGTTCGTGCTGCATACGATCGAGGAGTCGGGCGGCAACCCCTGTCCGCCGCTCATCGTCGGCGTGGGCATCGGCGGCTCGTCCGAGTACTGCATGTACATGGCGAAGAAGGCGATCACGCGCCCCGTCGGCAGCCGAGCGACGACCCGGAGATGGCGGAGTTCGAGCGCGAGATGCTGGCGAAGGTGAACGCGCTCGGCGTCGGCCCGCAGGCCGTCGGCGGCGTGAACACCGCCCTGGCGGTGAACATCGAGACGTACCCGACGCACATCACGTCGCTGCCCGTCGGCATGAATCTCCAGTGCCACAGCGCCCGCTCGAAGTCCGCGACGCTATAGCGGCGGCCGCAGGCCCCGTTCGGCTGCGCGCCGCGACGCCCGCCGACGTGCCCGCGCTCGTCGAGATGGTGAACGCCGCGTACGCGAGTTCTGAGTCGCACGTCTTTCCCGGCAGCCGGCGCACCGAGCGCGACCGGGTCCTCCTTCGGCTCGAACGCGTCGTCGTTGCCGAGCAGGATCGAAGCATCGTCGGGTGCGTAGACATAGATCTCGCACGCGAACCTGCGCACTTCGGCATGCTCGCCGTCGTGCCCGCGCTCCACGGCTCTGGCATCGGCTCCGTGCTGATTGCCCGCGCGGAGGAGATGGCGCGCGCTGCCGGTCGCACGCGCATGTGCATCGAGGTAGTCAAGGAAGCGGGACGCGTGCCCTACTATGAGCGCCGTGGATACCGCACCGTGCGCGAGACACCAGGACAGGAGTGGAATGAGGGCGCCGACTGGGGCGCGGCGGGCAACTGGCACATGGTCGACATGGAGAAGGACCTCTGATGAGCGGGCTTCGCGTCGTCAAGCCGCACGAGCGCGACGCCGGCACGGCGCAGACGCCGGGCATGGTGCGCATGGCCGGGGTTTCGAGCGAGATCTGCGGCGCGAACGGCGTCTGGCTTGGCCACGTGACCAACGAGCCGGGATTCGCGTCAGGCGCGCACCACCATGGCGACGTCGACAGCGCGATCTATGTGATCAGCGGCGAGCTGCGTATGCGCTGGGGCGAGCGGCTCGAACACGAAGCGCAGGCGGCCGCCGGCGACTTCATCTTTGTCCCGGCCAGGATGGTCCACCAGGAGATCAACTGCATCGGACAGCGACCCCGTGATCTCGATAGTGGCGCGAGGTGGTGACAACATCGTCGTGAACGTCGAATCACCCGCAGCAGAGAGATGAAGGAGGCAGCATGCCGGTCACAAAGCAAGACGGCGAGATCCACGCCAGCCCGCCGTTCACCGAGGACGACGTGGCGCAGCTGCGCGTCGGCGACCACGTGAAGTTCTACGGCACCATCTACACCGCGCGCGACGCCGCGCATCGCCGCATGCTCACCGCGCTCTCCGAGGGCCAGCCGCTGCCGTTCGATCTAAAGGGTCAGGTGATCTATTACGTCGGCCCGTCGCCCGCCCGTCCCGGCCGCATCATCGGTTCCGCCGGACCGACGACGGCCATGCGCCTCGACCCATTCACGCCGGCGCTGCTCGAGCAGGGCCTGAAGGTGATCATCGGCAAGGGCGGACGCGGGAGCGTCGTGAAGAAGGCGCTGCAGGACAGCAAGGCGGTGTACCTGCTCGCCATCGGCGGCGCGGGTGCGCTTCTGTCGAAGACCATCAGGAGCATGGAGGTCATCGCCTACGAAGACCTCGGCACCGAATCCATCAAGAAGCTCGAAGTCGAGGGCTTTCCCGCCATCGTCTGCTGCGACATGTACGGCGGCGACCTGCTTCTGGCGGGCAAGGAGCAATACCGTGACCAGGCGGCGCTCGGTGCGTACCAGTCGGTGCCTCCTGCCGAAAAGGCGGGTTAGGAATGAGCGAACTGACCGAGTACCTGCAGGGCGAGATCCACGCGATGCACGGCCTCTACGACCGCGTGACGAAGGACCTCGACGATACGATGCTCAATCACGTGCCGCCGGGCGGCCACCAGAGCATCGCCTTCTGCCTCTGGCACTACGTCCGGACCGAGGACAACGCGATCCAGTTCGTGATCCAGCGCAAGCCGACGGTGTGGATGGAGGGTGGCTGGGATGCGACGTTCGGCCTCGACTCGAAGTCCCAGGGAACAGGCTTCACCGACGACGACGCGCGGTCACTGCGGATAAACGGCATCGGCCCGATTCCGCGAGTACATGGCGCAGGTGTTCCGGCGCACCGAGGACTTCGTCGCCGCCCTATCGCCCGACGAAGCCGCGCGCGAGATCACCGTCAAGCCGCTGGGCGAGATGTCGATCCTCCAGGCCATCTCGGGGCTGTGCATGACCCACGGCTACCGCCACCTCGGCGAGATCGAGTTCGCGAAGGGCCTCGTAGCGCCAAAGGGCGGCGCCACGATTGAGCAGCACAGTGCGCGGCCACGCGCCCGGGCCTCAAGAGGCTTGTGCGAATGTGAGTGCCAGCGGGCCTGTAAGCCGAATTCTGTGACCGCCGAAGCGGCCGGTGGCCATCTATCTGGGCTGCGCGTTGCCACGCAGCTCAAGCGGCTGACCCGGGACTCTCGGACGGGCCGCCCTTACTCGCCGAGGCGAGATGGTCCCCTATGTAGCCTTGCTCCGGGTGGGGTTTACCCGTCCGCCGTGTCTCCACGGCGCCGGTGCGCTCTTACCGCACCATTTCACCCTTACCCTCAGCGGGCGGTGTGTTTCTGTGGCACTTTCCGTCGCTTCACAGCGCCCGGCCGTTAGCCGGCACCCTGCCCTTTGGAGTTCGGACTTTCCTCTCCTCACCGAAGCGGGAAGCGGCCACCCGGCCCGCTGGCCCCCAAGTATATCCGCGGTCCGGACGTAGCCCCCGGGCTACAGCACGCGCCCCGTCGTGCGGAAGTGCTTCTTCGCCACCTCATCAAGGATCGCCGGCCCGTGACCGGCAACAAGCGCGCGCGCGGCGTTCTCGACGGCCGCAGACGCTCCCTTCGGCAGCCGGGTGCCCGCGCGCTCGCCGAGCTGCGCGAGCCGCCGCAGGAACTCCGCCCGGGCCAGGATCGATGCCGCCGCCACCGCCGGGTCGCGCTCGGCTCGGGGCATCTGCACCAGCTTCAGCTCCCGGCCGCGGTCGAACAGCGCCTTGCGGATCAGCGATTCATCGCCGAACTGGTCCGCCACCGCCGCGACGGCATCGGGCGCCTTCTCCGCTACGTTCTCGATGGCACGGGCATGGGCCCATGCCAGCAGCCGGTTGACGCTGCCCATGCTCGCCCACAGCTCGTTGTAGCGCTTCGGCATGATGACGATGACCTCGCTGGCGAAGGCGCCGCGGATCTCGTCGGCGAGCGCGGCCGATCGGGCATCGCTGAGGTTCTTGCTGTCCTGCACGCCAAGTGTCTCCAGCACGCGCCAGCTCTCCGCCGTCGCCGCGACCGCCGCCACGACGAGCGGGCCGAAGTAGTCGCCCTTGCCGCTTTCGTCGCTGCCGATCCAGCAAGCCGCGTCGGCCAGCACGGGCTCCAGCGCAGCCGGTCGCGGCCTTGCGCGCCTTCGGCGTCGATGGCCGCGATTCCAACAGCACCGCGACGTGGTCCGCATACTCGGTGTCGGGATTATCGAAGACGAGCTTCGCGCCACCGCCTTTCGACGGATAGACGTTGATGCCGTGCGTCGCGCCCGCTCGCACGACGCGCAGACGCGTGCCGTTCTGTAACGCCGCGCGCTCGATGGAGCCGCCGACACTCGTCGCATCCGCCTCGATCGAGGCGATCGCATCATCGGCGTCGCGTGTGATCGCGATGCTCTTGGCGGCCATAGGTCAGGGACGCAGCGTGACCTGCACGCGCTCGTCGCTGACGGTGATGATCGAAATTGCGCCGCGCAGGCCGGAGAATCGCTCTGCGAATGAAAGCTTCTCCCATTGCTCGACGAGCGTGGTCGCTGCACGCTGCCGATCCTCGCGCCTCGCGCCGGGATCCCCTGAGTTGTTCGCGGCGTGCTCCGCAGCCTCGATCGCGTCCTCGATGGCGAGCCGGTCCGCGGCCGCGCGCACACTCAACGAGCGCATCTTCTCCTTCGTCAGGCGGCCCTTGGACGCGGCATCGACGTAGCGCTCAAATCGCCGGTCGATGGAGCGCAGGCGCGCACGCAGCCGCTCGGCATCGCGCTCGTGCTCGGCCATCGCCGCCGACCCGTCGTCGTCGCCGGCCCCGTCATCGCCGCCCGTCTGCAGCAGCCCGGCCGCGATCGCCTCCCGCACGTCCGCCTCGAGGCCTTCAGCCCGGCGCGTGTGATAGCCGCACACGCTCTGGTTGGTGCGCGACTCGCACTGGTAGTAGCGGTACGAGTTGGACACGCGCTCGCCGTCACGGCGGCTCCATGACTGCTGACGGCTGACGCCGATCAGTTTGTTCCCGCAGTAGGCGCAGCGCGCGATGCCCGAGAGGAGGAACTGCGACGCGACCCTCGGGGAGTGGCTCGTCCGCCTGGCGCTGAGACGATCCTGCACCACGCGGAAATCATCGGCCGAGACGAGCGAGGTATGGCTGCCCGGCACGCTTGACGCCGAACCGGGAGTAGGTCCCGAGGTACACACGATTGCGCAGGATGTCGCGGATGCTGACCATGCTCCAGTTTCCGCCGCGCCGCGTCTTGAGCCCCTCCTCGTTTAGCCGCCGTGCGATCAGCCGGATGCCCATGCTCCTCCTGCAGGTACAGGCGGAAGATGTAGCGCACGACGACCGCTTCCTCCGGGATCAGCTCCAGCCGGCGGCGCGCCCCGACCTTGTAACCGTACGGTGGGCGGCCGAGGACTTCGCCCTTCACCGCTTTGCGGCGCATCGCTGCGCGCACACGGTTGCTCAGGCTCGCCGCGTCTTCGCTCGACCACGCCGCCACGATCTCCGCCGACGCATCCTCCGGGCCGGCGATCGCGGCGACTCGCACGCCCAGGCCCTCGAGCTGGAAGTAGTGGAGCGCCGCGTCACGGGCGTTGGCCCCGAGCCCGCCGAACGTCGGCACGACAACGACCAGGTCGGCGCTGCCGGCACGCACGCACTTCACCAGCTCACGGAAGCCCGGCGCGTGGCCGTTGCTTCCCGCGCTGTCGACGAACGTGCCGGCCACCTCGAGTCCCTCACGGTCGCAATACTCGAGGAACGCCTTGTTCTGCTGGGCGACCGAAGCCTGTCGCTGAGGCGACTCGCGGAAATACCCGATTGCCCTCATGCCGTCACACCACGAGGATCCGCTCGCAGTTCGGACACTGCACGAGCGTGTTCCCCGCTCTTGCCCTGTTCACCAGGTTGGTCGGTAGTGAGATTCTGCACCCCGTACAGAGGTTCCGCTCCAGCTTCGCGGCCCCGCGTCCCTGGTGCGCGACCCGGAGCCGGTCGTACGTACGAAGTAGATCCTGGTCGATGCCGCCTGCCTGCTCCGTCCGACGCGCGTCGAGGACTGCCACCTCCGCGCCGAGCCGGTCGATCCGCTCGCGCAGCTCCGCCTCCTCCTCGCGCCACGACGTCTCCAACGCGGACAGCTCGTCGGCCGCCGCGCGGGCTTCGCCTTCCGCCGTCTCGACCGCGCCGAGCGCTTCGAGGTCCCGATCCTCGATCGCCGACACATGGCGCTTCAGCCCATCGATGTCGGCCTGCAGATCCGCCAACTCCTTCGGATTCTTGATCGATCCGCTGTAGAGCTTCGTCTCGAGTGGCGTGATCTTCGCGCGCAGATCATCTGCCTCTACTTCCACTTCCTTCTGGCCTGCCTGTGCGCGGGCCAGAGCCTCTTGCAGCTCGGAGGCCTTCGCTCGGGCAACGGTCAGCTCGTCTGGCTCGTCCAGACGCGCTTCCGCATCGGCGATCGACGCTCGGCGGCTATCGAGCGCGACATCGGTCTCCTGGAGGCTCCACAGTTCGGCGAATTGCGTCATCGAGGATGCTGGCACGGCGGCGTTTCCCCGGGCGCCGTCCGGCTGCCGGGCGGACGCGTATCATCGACCAGAGGTTCGGCGAGAAGGGCGTGCTTCGCGGATTATACGGTCATCGGCTCCGCTGCGAACACCCCTGACGGAGTGTAATTGATGGCCTGTGGTCATAGTCGATAGGCTGGAGATGGCCGGAGGTGCGAGCAAATGCAGTTCAACGTCGCCTCTCTTCTCAAGGAGCCCACCGGCTCGATCCGCGAGTACGAGGTCGATGACGACATCGTCGTCGACCGCGAGCGTCACCACGTCAGCGGCCGCGTGCGCTTCGACCGCACGAACCTCGGCATCCTCGTGCGGGCAACCATCAACGGCACGCTGGCCTCGGAATGCAGCCGTTGCCTTCGACCGATGTCGTGCAACCTCACGATGACGTTCGAGGAGGAATACCTGCCCTCGGTCGACCCGCACACGGGCGCACCCCTTACGCCGCCGGAGGGTCTCGAGGACGCGTATCGCATCGACAACCGTCACATGCTCGATCTGTCCCTCGCGGCGCGGCAGTACTGGTCGCTCGCCTCGCCGATGGCGCCCGTATGCGACGAGGACTGCCGGGGGCTCTGCGCCGAATGCGGCGCCGACCTCAACGCCGGCGAGCACGACTGCAGCTCGGCGCCCATAGACCCGCGCTGGGAGAAGCTCGCACCACTGCGCGAAAGCTAGCACGCCCACCGCTCGGCCCTGTCGTTCGCGACGTGGACGTCTGTTAGACTTCCCCCGCACTTCAACAAAGGAGCCCCGAGCGTTGCCACCTCTCCCAAAACGAAAATACCCCAAGGCGCGACAGGGCAAGCGTCGCAGTCACCTGGCGCTGAAGCCGACGGGGCTCACACGCTGCCCACAGTGCCGTACCTCACGCCTGCCCCACACCGCCTGCCCGTCCTGCGGCTATTACAAGCGGGCCGGCGCGGTCGCCGTGAAGGGGCCGAAGGCGACCGAATAGTGGCCCGCTTGACGCGGAGTCAACTGTCCCATGGCTGATGACGTGGCATGGATCTTCCCCGGGCAGGGTTCGCAGGAGCCCGGCATGGGGAAGGACCTGTACGAGTCCCTGCCCATCGCACGTGAGCTGTTTGACCGCGCCGATGCGATCCTCGGCCGCCCCTCTCGCGCCTCTGCTTCGAAGGCCCCGCCGAGGAGTTGAGTAAGACCACCAACGCCCAGCCCGCGATCTACGTCACGAGCATGGCGTGCTTCAACGCCGCGTTCGGCCCGCGCGTCGTAAAATCCGACCCGATGTTTGTCTCCGGCCATAGCCTGGGCGAGTACAGCGCGCTCGCCGCCGCCGGCGCGCTGAGCTTCGAAGACGGGCTCCGTCTCGTCGAGCGGCGCGGCCAGCTCACGCACGCAGCCGCCGAGGCCACGCCCGGCAAGATGGCTGCGCTCCTCGGCCTCGACGACGACGCTGCGCGCGCCGTCTGCGACGAGACCGGCGCCGAGCTGTGCAACCTCAACGCACCCGGCCAGGTCGTCATCGGCGGCGCCATCGACGTCGTCCAGGCGGCCTGCGAGCTCGCGCTCACGCGCGGCGCACGCCGCGCGATCCCGCTCGACGTGGGCGGCGCGTTCCACACATCACTGATGGAGCCAGCCGTCGCTCCGTTCCGCGAGGCGATTGAGCGCACGCCGATCTACCCCGCCCGCATCCCGCTCGTCGCCAACGACCGCGCCGAACCCATCATCGGCGAGAGCGACATCGCGAAGGAGCTGGCGTACCAGCTCACCCACCCGGTCCGATGGGTCGAGTGCGTGCGCTACATGGCATCCCACGGCGTCTCGACGTTCGTCGAGATCGGGCCAGGTCGCGTCCTCAGCGGGCTCGTCAAGCGCATCGCCCCGGGCGCTGAGACCCGCAACGTCAACGGCGCCGCCTCCATCGCCGTATGAACCGCCTGTTCAACCTCGACGGCAAGGCCGCGCTCGTCACCGGTGGCTCGCGCGGCATCGGCCGTGCCATCGTGCTGGCGCTGGCCGCGCACGGCGCCCGCGTCACCATCAACTACGCCTCGAACGCGACCGCGGCGGAAGAGACAGCGAAGGCCGCCGGCGGCGAGGGTACAGCGATCACCGTCGCCGGCGATGTCAGCGATCCGGCGACGGCCGCCCGCCTCGTCGACGCCACAATCGAGGCGTTCGGCAGCATCGACATCGTGGTCAACAACGCCGGGATCACGGCAGATGATCTCGTGCTACGCATGAGCGACGACGCCTGGCAGCGCGTGATCGACACCAACCTCAAGGGCACCTTCCAGGTGACGAAGGCGGCGCTGCGCCCGATGCTGCGCCAGCGGCACGGACGGATCATCTCCGTCAGCAGCGTCGCCGGCATGGTGGGAAACGCCGGCCAGGCCAACTACTCCGCGGCGAAAGCGGGCATCATCGGCTTCACAAAGGCGATCGCCAAGGAGGTCGCCTCGCGTAATATCACCGCCAACGTCATCGCACCCGGCTTCATCGATACGGAGATGACGGCTTCGCTCACCGACGCGCAGCGCGAAGAGATCGTGCGCATGGTCGCCGCCGGCCGAACGGGCACGCCGGACGACGTCGCACCGGCGGCGGTCTTCCTGGCGTCCGACGAGGCGGCATACATCAGCGGCCACGTGCTCACCGTCGACGGCGGCCTGGTGATGTACTGATGAGCGCGAACTCCCGCCGGCAGGCACGCGTCGCCGCGATGCAGGCGCTGTACGAGGCGGACACGTCGCGCCATCAGGCCCTCGCCGCGCTGGCCCGGCTCACCGATGAGGAACACCTGACGGAGGCCCAGGCCAGCTTCGCGCGCGAGCTGGTCGAGGCCGTAATCGAGCGCCGCGAGGAGATCGACGGCGTCATCGCGGGGGCCGCGCCGCAGTGGCCCATCGATCAGATCAGCGCCATCGACCGGAACATCCTTCGTCTTGCGATTGGCGAGATCCTGATGAATAATGGGGCGCCTTTGAAGGCAGCCATTAACGAGGCCGTCGAACTCGCCAAGAGCTTCGGGAGCGACAATTCGGCGAGGTTTGTGAACGGCGTACTGGGTTCCGTAAGCCTTTCACTCGCGCGGTAGCGATTCCCACACAACACCTCAAACCGGACGGAGGATTAACCAGTGGCAACTGTGTTCGAACGGGTGCGCAAGATCATCGTCGACCAGCTCGGCGTGGAAGAGGATCAGGTCGTACCCAGCGCTTCGTTCGTCGATGACCTCAACGCCGACTCGCTGGACCTCGTCGAGCTGATCATGTCGATGGAGGAAGAGTTCAGCAAAGACGGCAAAACGCTCGAGATCTCCGACGAGGACGCCGAGAAGATCGCGACCGTCCAGGATGCCGTCGACTACCTCAAGGACCTCGGCGTCGAGGACGCATAGCGGCCGCGCCAAACCGACACATCGCGATGACACCGCCAGCAGACTGGCGGTGTTGTCGTATCCTCACCGAGTTCCCAGCGCCGACTGGGCGCCGGAGGATTGATGCCACGACAGAACATCTCCACGGGCGCCAAATGGGAGCCCGTCGTCGGCTACTCCCGCGCGGTGCGCGTCGGCGACCGCATCTGGGTCTCCGGCACCGTCGCCGCGGCGCCCGACGGCAGCGCAATGCATCCCGGCGACATGTACGCCCAGGCGAAGGAGGCCCTGCGCATCATCGAAACGGCGCTCGGCGAGGCCGGCGCTACGATGCGAGACGTCGTCCGCACCCGCATGTTCGTGACGGACATCTCGCGATGGGAGGAGGCGGGGCGGGCCCACGGCGAAGTCTTCGGCGACATCCGCCCGGCAACCACGATGGTGCAGGTCGGAGCGCTCATCGACCCTGAGAACCTTATCGAGATCGAGGCTGAGGCCGTCGTCGGCGGCTAGTCGCCAGGGACAGTCGCATCGGCCGCCCCCGACGTTACCCACGTCCAGGCGTAAGCGCTATGGAAGTCCCGCGCCCGGCACATCTGCCCGCACGGATTCGATCCAACCCGTGCTGACGCCCCGGGAGATCTCCTCTCCCGTCGTGTTCGCCGTGCACAGGAACAGCGTCCCCCGGTCATCCCCTCCGAGCATGCACGCATAGACGCCGTTCGCACGCGCCTTCACCCGGACCGTCACCTCACCGCCCTCGCGTACGCGCACGCATTCGCCCGTCACCGGCGACGCTACCCACACCGCGCCCTCCGCATCGAGACAGATGCCGTCCGGGAAGACGTCGAGCGACGCAAACTCGCGCCGGCCCGAAAGCGCCCCGTCCTGCCCAACGTCGAACGCCGTGAGACGCCGCGCCGCCGTCTCGGCCACGATCAGCGTCCGACCGTCGTCTGTGATCACGATTCCATTCGGAAACATGAGGTTGTCCGCGGCGACGCTGGCCTGCCCAGCGGTGCCGACAGAGAGCAGTGCTGCCGGCTTCGCCGCGTGACCCAGGTTGATATCGAACCCGAAGCCACCGATGTACGAGCGGCCGCTCTTATCGACGCACATGTCGTTCAGTTGGACGTCCTCGAACCCGCTCAGGTCCGCCACCGTCTCCAGCCTGCTGCCCGCGAGCTTCGTGAGCCGGCGCTCGACCATAGACACGACGAGCAGCGTGCCGTCCGGCCGCCAACCCAACCCCGCGTTTTGCAGCCCGGTCTCGGCGATCGTCTCCGCCTTGCCGTCCGGCGCCAGCGCGATGATCCGGTGAGCGTGTACGTCCGAGAACCACAGCCGGCCCTCGTGCCATCGCGGACACTCGGGGAACGTCAGGCCGTCGAGCACGATGTCGGTCGTTGTATCCATGGCCGCAGGTTACGGGGCGCGTCGAACCAGGGCTACCGGCAGTCTCTTGGTCGCCACGCCATCGCCTACACTGCCGCCGTGGACCCGAACTGCCTCTTCTGCAAGATGGTGACCGGCGAGATCGACGCGCCGCGCCTCCACGACGACAACCTGGTCTTCGCCATCCGCGATATCAATCCGCGCGCGCCCGTCCACATCCTGATCATCCCGAAGGAGCACATCGCCGACGCGCGCCACGTCGACACCACGCACGGCGCCGCACTCGCCCGCATGTTCGAGGTGTCCCGTGCGCTGGCGAGCGCCGAGAGCCTAGAGAAGCGCGGCTACCGCCTCGCCTTCAATGTCGGCGAGGACGCGGGCATGACGGTCTCGCACCTGCACATGCACCTCGTCGGCGGCCGCCACCTCGCAGCCGAAGGCTGAGCCACCGGCGCGCGGAGGCTCACGAGAACCGCCCGATATACTTCCGGCGTGGCCATTGACCAACAGTTCCTCGATGGCATCGAGCGGAAGCTCGAGGCGCACTCCCCCACGCTCTCGGCGGAGTACCGGACCGCGGCGGCCGAGCTTCAGGCGTCGCTCTCCGAAGGCCGACTTCCGCGTCGTGGGCGGAGGAAGGCGTCGAGCTGGCGTCGCACTCGCTGCGGTCGTGGGAGGCCGCCGTCGACTACTTCCGCGTCTCGCCGCAGGTCCTGCGCATCCTGCCTCGCCGGCGTTCCGGCGCTGGGCGCACGCCGGCCGCGGTCTTGCCGAGTACTCCTCCGTCGTCGCCGCTGCCTATTTCAAGGCCAGCCCCAACGAGCATGGCCTATCTCGACGCGCGACCAGGTCGTCGAGTGGGCCGCCCTCGGGCAGCGGCTGTACAAAGGGCACTGGAAGTCAATCTCGCTCGCCACGGTGTACTTCAGCGCCGGTCCCGGCATGCTGCCGTCGCTCACGCTCGGCGAGATGGCGCGCCTCGTGGCGCTCATCGAGGCGGTGGCCGAGCGCTCGTACGAGCTCGCCAGCGCGTGCCTCGATTCGGCGCCGCATCTGTTCCAGTCGCTCGAGAAGGCCGACCGTGCGCCCTTCCTGACACTCGCCGCCGCGGTCGGCGAGGCATCGTGGGCGGACGTGCGCATCTGCTTCGAGCGTTCGCCCGGTCTGCTCGCCCCGATCGAGCCGGCCGCCCGCAGCCGCTTCCTGGCGCTCGCCGCGCGCGTCGCCAGGCGCAGCGGCCGCCACGCCTACGGCGCTGTTCTCCGAGGGCGCAATCGCGCTGGCGTCGGTCAACAAGGACAGCCACCACGACCTGCTTTCGATGGCCGAGGAGCTGTCAGCCGCGTCGCCAACCGCGGCCATGGAGTTCCTCAAGTCGTCGCCCGAGGTCCTCAAGCGCATCCGCATCTCGGAGCTGGCGAGCTGGCAGCGACGCCGGAACGAAGATCCTCGAACAGAGCCCCGAGGGCGGCGAGGCCTACTTCCGCCTCGAGTCCGGCAAGGGCGAGGAGGTGCTGCAGCAGCTCTCGTCGCGCGTCGAGCTCACGCGCGTGGGCGAGGTTCTACGCCTGTACTGCAAGGCCCTCACCGGCACCAACGTCAGCATCCATCCGGTCTCGTACCTCGCCGAGAAGGGCATCGGCTGGGTCAGCGAGGACCGCCCCAGCACCGAGGGCACGACCGTGTACCTCCCTGAGTTCGTCGAGGAGTTCGTCGAGCGCGACCAGAACTTCTCGGTGTACAAGGTCTTCGCGACGCACCAGGCCGCGCACCTGGAGTTCGGCAGCTTCTTCTTCCGCTTCGCCCGAAACGCCGCCCTGCTCGACACGCGCAGGCACGAAGTAGAGCGCGACCGTCTTGCATCGGGCGCGCAGCACGAACGCGAGCGCGGCCACCTCACCGACATGGAGCGCTTCTTCGACCTCTTCGATGACCGTCAGCTCGCGTCTGACCTCTTCGCCATCGCCGAGGACACGCGCATCGACACGCTCGTGCGGCGCGAGTACGGCGGCATCCGCCGCGCCTGGCAGCGCACGCAGGAGAACGAGCTCGAAGGCCGCCGCCTGCCGAGCGAACTGGCCGCTGCGCGAGGCGCTCGTCGAGAACCTCGTGCGCGCAAGCCTCGACGGCGCCCACACGATGATCTGGCCGCGCCCGCTGCAGCCGGTTCTCACCGACGCGGTCGCGCACCCTCCTCACGCTCCAGCACAAGGGCGCCAGCGTCGAGGACACCGCGGAGGCGACGCTCGTGCTGTACGACATCGTCAAGAAGGTGCCGAACATCCCGGCCGACGCGCTCGAGTCGATGGAGTGGGAGACCATCAGCGAAGAGACGATGCAGATGATGATGTCGCAGCCCGGCGGCGAAGGCGCGGGCGAGAGCGAGATGCCGGGCGGCGACGAGCAGGACTACGAGAGCCCGCAGCAGGTCGACTTCCGCGGCGACTTCAAGCCCGAGCTGGTGCAGCTCCTGATGCGCCTGCGGCTCAAGGACGGCGAGGTCGTCCGAAGATGGCGCGCTCTCGCCGCTCACCGCCGGAGCAGCTCAAGGAGATGCTGGAGAAGAGCGTCGAGATCACCGTCGGCGCGATGGCCGAGGGCGACCTCGCGTCGACGATCGGTCTCTTCCTCTCGAACCTGGAGAAGGAGTCGGGCACACCGATCGGCGACCAGCAGCAGGGCGAGATGAAGGACGGCCAGCCCGGCGTCGAGGATGCGGTCGACGATGAGGAGCTGCCCGTCGAGGTGAAGTCGTTCTTCTACGACGAGTGGGACTTCCGCGCCGCCGACTACAAGCCCCGCTGGTGCCGCGTCCAGGAGCGCCCGCTCGATGAGGGCGCCGAGGCCTACTTCGACGACGCCCTCCGCGAGCACGCCGCGCTCGTCAACGAGACGCGCAAGCAGTTCGAGCTGCTCAAGCCCGAGATGTTCCGCAAGATCAAGAAGCTGCTCGATGGCGAGGAAATCGACTTCGATGCCCTCATCGACCACGCCGTCGAACGCAAGGCCGGGCACTCGTTCACGGACAAGATCTACTGGCGCCGCAACAAGATCGAGCGCGACGTCGCCGTCGCCTTCCTGCTCGACATGAGCGCCTCGACCGACGAGGAGATCGAGAAGCGCAAGCAGAAGTACGCCGACGACGACGACTTCGACGACGACCCGCGCAAGTACTTCCAGTGGCTGGCGCAGCGCCGTGCCGCGCAGGCCATCGCGCCGCCGAAGCGCATCATCGACCTCGAGAAGGAGAGCACCGTCCTCTTCATCAAGGCGCTCGAGACCATCGGCGACAGCTACGGCATCTACGGCTTCAGCGGCTATGGGCGCGACAACGTCGAGTTCTACGTCATCAAGGACCTGATGGAGACGTTCGGCGACAAGGTGAAGAAGCGCATCGACAAGATCGCGCCGATCCGCTCGACGCGCATGGGCCCCGCCATCCGCCACGCGACGTCGAAGCTCGATTCATACGACGCCAAGGTGAAGATCCTCATGCTCGTGTCCGATGGCCGCCCGCAGGATCACGGCTACGGCCGCGACCGCACCGAGAAGGAATACGCCATCCACGACACCAAGCAGGCGCTGCTCGAGGCGCGCCGCAAAGGCATCACGCCGTTCGCCCTCACTGTCGACAAAGAAGGCCACGACTACCTGGGCCAGATGTGCGAAGACATGGGCTACGAAGTCGTCGCCGACATCGAGCAGCTCCCGCAGCGCCTCCCCACGCTCTACCGCCGGCTCACTGAGTGACTTTCAGTTAGCCCTATAATCCCGCCATGACGTCGGTGATCTCAACCCACCTCCCAGGCTGCGATCTCAGGCACACGCGGCGGCAGCGATGCAGCACTTGTGGACACCACGATCCATCGATGAACCCGAGGACATCGCCGCTGCCGAGGAAACGGCGTCTTCCTCACCGGATCCTGCAGGCGCAGCGTCCACGCGAATATCAGGTTGGGTCATCGCGTTCAACGCAACCGCTGCGTTGCACCTCATGTGGTTTCTGTATTGGGGCACCGAACTGCTCCGTGCGTCAAGTGGATGCGGTAACGATTGTGAGGAGGCCTTCGGTGTCGTAATCATCTGGACGCTGGGAGAGCTTCTCTTACTTCCCGTACTTCTCTTGACGTCTGGCGCCGTCGTCTCGGACGGCCAGCGGCGTCGTTGCGGATACAGCTGGCCCGGGTATGTGGCTCTCGCGGTCCCGGTCGCGCTTTGGGCGTTCTTCATCGTCGTGGCGTGCGTCCGGGCGTTGGCTTAGGCGAAGTCAGCTTCGCACGGACTCCAGCCTTACGAGGACCGCCTCCGCCTCCCGCATGACATCCCGCACGATCGCACCCGCCGGTTTCACCTCGCGCACCAACCCAGCGCTCTGCCCCGCATACGCACTATGCGCCCGCTCCGGCGGAGTACCCGGCTGCGGTGACTCCGCCAGGATCTCCTCGCGCTCGCGGCGCAGTTCGTCATCCCGGCCGTACCACTCGCGCGCGAAGTCCGTCGCGATCGTGCGCCCGGAGATACCCTCCGGCCAGCGCATACCATCGACGATGTCGAAGACGTCCGTGAACAGCGTGTCGTCCGCCGTGGCGCCGATGATCCTCTCGCGGTGGTGCATAGCCGGCGGCGTCGACTCCTCGCTCACGACGAAGCGCGTGCCCATGATCACCGCCTGCGCCCCCAGCGCCAGCGCCGCCACGAGCCCACGCCCGTCGGCGATGCCACCCGCGGCGATCACCGGGATCGACCCCGCGACATCGACCACCTGCGGCACCAGCGCCATCGTCGCGACGCTGCCCGTGTGGCCGCCCGCCTCGCCGCCCTGCGCGATGATCACGTCGACGCCCGAGGCCGCCGCCTTCTCCGCGCCCGCCACCGTCTGCACCTGGTGCACGACGAGGATGCCGGCATCGTGAGCGCGCCCGACGTATGGCGACGCGTCGCCGAAGCTCAGCGTGATCGACGGCACACGCTCCTCGATGCACACGTCGAGGAAGCCCGGCGCCGTCGGTAGGAGGTGCGCCCACAGGTTCACCGAGAACGGCGCCGATGTCAGGTCCCGCACCCGCCGAATGAGCTGACGCATCCCCTCCGGCCCTTCGCCCTGGATGCCGCCGAGGCTACCCAGCCCGCCCGCGTCCGCCACCGCCGCCGCGAGCGCCGGCCCGGCCGTCATAGCCATACCTGCGTTGCCGATCGGCACGTCGATACCAAGCAGGTCGCAGATCGGCGTGCGCAGCGTCATGGCGCCTCCATCTTCGTCGTAGCGCGCGCGGGCGTCGCGCCCTTTGTCGAGGCTGCGGCGATGTCCCGCTCGGTGCCCACGAGCATCAGCCGGTCGCCCATCTCCAGGCGCACGTCCTCGCGCGGGCCGACAATCAGCTCGCCGCTCTCTCGTTGCACCCCGAGCACTGTCACGCCGGATCCCTGCAGGAGATGCCGCACGTACAGCCCGAGCAGCCCGGACTCCTCCGTCACCTCGAGCTCGGCGAGTATCTGCTCGGCGTTCCGCCCGACCGAGAGCGTCTCGAAGAAGTCCACCATGTTCGGCTGGATCGCCGACAGCGCCATCCGCCGGCCGCTGAGCGCGTAAGGCGAGATCACCCGATCGGCCCCCGCCCGGCGTACGCGCGCCTCGCTCTCGCGCCTGGCGGCGCGCGCGACGACGAAGATGCGCGGGTTCAGCGCCTTCGCGGTCAGCGTGATGTACGTGTTGCCGGAGTCCGAATCCGAGGCCGCGAGCAATGTCCGCGCCCGTTTCACGCCCGCCTCGAGCAGCACCTCGTCCGACGCCGCATCACCCTCGATCAGCAGGTGTCCGGCCTGGGTCGCGCGAGCGATCGCTTCCTCGCTGTTCTCGACGACGACGAAGGCGATTTCGCGCGAAACCAGCTCGCGTGCGATCTCTTCGCCGACGCGCCCGTAACCGCAGAGGATGTGGTGCCCGCTGAGCTGCCCGATACGCGACTTCATGCGGGTCATCCCGACTGCAGCGCTCAGGTCACCTTCGATGAGAAGCGCGACGAAGGTCGTGAGCAGGTAGAACGCCGTGCCGACGCCGAAGAGTACCAGACAGATCGTGAAGACCCGCCCCTTCGCATCGAGCGGTTGCACCTCTCGAAAACCGACCGTCGTGATCGTCGTCACCGTCATGTACAGCGCGTCGAGAAACGGCCAGCGCTCGATGACCATGTACCCAACGGTGCCGATCGCAAGAATGACGACGAGGATTGCCACGCCGGTACCGACGCGGCGGCGGGCATCCGGAATGCCAGCACGCATACGCATGCGGGATTGTGGTGCGAGGGCCGTTCATGCGGCAAGCGAGGCCGAGCGACGAACTCTATGAAGGAGGCTCCGCCGTCCTGCGTTCGTCATCGAACGTCGATGCCTCGCCCTCACCGCTGGCGAGTTCGGCCCGCATGAGCAGCACGCCGACCGTGACGGCACCGATAGCGTCCCAGAGAAGATCGCCGGCCGTGTCCTGGGGCCCGCCGAAGCGCGCGGTGTTGAACATCTTGTCGCCGAAGTACTCGTAGAACTCCCAGCCGATGCCGAGCGCGAACCCGATCCCCGCGGCCCACACCAGCCGGTCGCGCGCGTTCATGGATAGCCGACCGCGTGCGTTCATCGCCTGCATGACCTCGTACATCCCGGCCGTGAGCGCAGCGATCCCTGCGAAGTGCGCGACCTTGTCGTAATGGCGGATGTCCGCATAGAGGTGCCACTGGTTTCCCGCGACATCGAACACACAACAGGCGACGGCCATCACATGGGTGATCCAGGAGAGGCCACCTTCGTCCGCGACCAGCACTTCGCCTACGACGAGAAGCGCAGCCACCGCGGCCACCTGGATCGCGAGGTACATCCAGTAATCGCAAAAGCCCGGGATGAGGAGGCCGCCGGCGATGAGGTACGTCATCAGCAGCGCGAGGGCGCAAAGGGATCGAAGGAGCCGCGGCGCGCCGCTCACTCTCGTTGCCGCACGCGATCGGAGGTCAGCGATCATCATGGCAACCGCTCCCTGGCAGCCCCGTCCACGATCGGAATTGCATGCGGGCGAAGATCGCATGCCGCCCGGCGCACTCTTCGCGTCATTATGGGCCCGCGCGACGCGTCCGCAAGAGCGCCGCCACAACGTTTGTCGAACGTCAACGCAAGGCTTCGATGTCCGCGGTTATATCTTGCTTTACATCATGGCGCGGCGAACGTGCGCTATGTTGACAACTGGCGTGCCGTCGAGCGAAAACGCCGCGGCGCGTCATCCTTCCGCCGCGCCAGGACTTCCGCGCAGCCGCCGTCGGCGACCTCGTACACCCGCGTCGCGACCCGGTCGAGGATCGCCGGATCGTGGCTCGCGCAGATGATCGTGCCCTCGTACCTCTCCAGCGCCTCGATGAGCTTGCGTCGCGTCGGCCGGTCCAGGTGGTTCGTCGGCTCGTCGAGTAACAGCACGTTCGATGGCTCCAGCAGGAACTTCGCCAGGGCGACGCGGCTCCGTTCGCCGCCGGACAGCACCCCGACCGTCTTGAACACGTCGTCGCCGTGGAACAGGAACTGCCCCAGCACGGCCCGCAGCCGCACCTCCGGCTCTGCCGGCGCGACGGCGCGCACCTCTTCGAGCACCGTGCTCGCCGTGTCCAGCACCTCGTCCTGGTGCTGGTCGTAGTACCCCGCGCGCGCGCGCTCCGCCCACTCGACACCGCCCTCCGTCGGCTCGATGATGCGCGGCCGCGATCCGAAGCAGCGTGCTCTTGCCGCTCCCGTTCGGCCCAATGAACACCACCTTCTGTCCCCGCTCGACATGCAGGTTGACGTCTATCAGCACGACGTGCTCGCCGTAGGCATGGCCGATCGCGCTCGAGCATCAGCACATCGCGCTCCGTGCGGCCGTGCGCCGTGAGCGAGATGTGCACCTCGGCGTCCTTCCGCGTGCGGTCAATGCGCTCGATCTTCGCGATCGCCTTCTCGCGGCTCTTCACCGCCTTCGCCTTCGAGGGCTTCGCACGGAACCGCTCGATGAAGCGCTCCTGCTTGGCCAGCTCGCGCTCCTGCCGGGCGGCAGCACGGTCCTGCAGCTGCATGCCGCTCGGTCTTCTGGCGCTGAAACTCGCTGTAGTTTCCCGTGTACGCCTCGGCCACCCCATCACGCAGCTCGAAGATGCGGCCCGCGACCCGGTCCAGGAACTCCGCATCGTGCGTCACGACGAGCACCGCGCCCGTGTACTTTGTCAGCTCGTCAGCCAGGAACTCGCGCGCTGCGTTGTCGAGGTGGTTCGTCGGCTCGTCCAGCAGCACGTTCTCCGGTCGCCGCACGAGGATCTTCGCCAGCGCGATGCGCATCTGCCAGCCGCCGCTGAAGGCGCCGCACAGCTTGTCCGCGGTCGGTCGGCGCGAACCCGAGTCCATCCAGCACGCGCCCGATGCGCCGGTCGATGCGGTAGCCGTCCATCGCTTCGAACCGCTCGAACAGACTCCGCCTGCGTCGCGATCAGCGCATCGATGTCGCCGTCGCCGCGCTCGATGCGATGCGCGACCGCTTCCAGCTCAATCTCGAGCGAGCGCGCCTCCGGGAAAGCCGTCCACATCTCCTCGACGAGCGTCCGCGAGGCGTCGTGGCCGGCTTCCTGCCGCAGGTACCCGAGCTCCCCGCCGCGATACCCCGCCGACGCCCTCGTCCGGCCTATCGTCGCCCGCGATCAGGCGCAGCACCGTCGTCTTTCCGGCGCCGTTCGCGCCGACGAGGCCCGCGCGCTCGCCCGGGCTGACCGTAAACGTCACCCCATGCAGGACATCAACCCGCCCGAACGATTTCGTCGCGCCGTTTGCGTACAGCATCGGTGCATAGTACCCGTGAGACCTCGGGCAGGCCGTCAGTCCTTCTTCGGCAAGCCGTACGGCGTCGTGGGCGAGAACCGCTCCGGCGTGAAGCGCAGCACTACCCGCCCTTCCTTCTGCGCGCGCTCTTCCACAGCCGGACGCGCTGCCTCCGGCACAACGTTGCCCGACATCCGACCGCCGATCTTCATCATCGTGTCGACGGCGCTCTGCTCCTCGATGACCGCGCGTCCGTACACCAGCAGATACGGGAACGGCTGCTTCTCGCCCAGCACGCAGATCGAGATCGCCGGGTTGCGCCGCACCGCCGTCGCCTTCCATCGCGAGGCCGTTGTCGAGATCGAGCAGATCTTCGCCGTCCATCGCGTAGTACACCGGAGACATCTGCGGCGCGCCGCCGCCCCGTGGTATCCCGACGATGCACAGCCGGTTCGCCTCGAGGAACTCCTTCTGCTCGTCGCTCGTCATCGCTCGTCTCCTTCCGTCGCCTCTTGACATCGTTAGAGTTCTAACGTTAAATGGCCGAAGCGACCACCGCAATACCCTCGGAGGCCCCATGACCACCGTCGCCGCTGTCCCGGACCTCGTCTCACTCGCGCGCTCGCTGGCCCCGCAGATCCGCGCCTTCGCCGACGAAGCGGAGCGAATACGCCACTGCCCGCCCGCCGCCGTCGAGTTGCTCCACGAACAGCGACTCTTCGACCTGATCCTCCCCCGCGAGTACGGCGGCCTGGAGGAGAGCATCCCCACCATGGCCCGCGTGCTCGAGGAACTCGCCATCGCAGACGGCTCGATCGGCTGGGTCGCCGGCATCGCCAACGGCACGAGCATCATCGCCGCGCACATGGCTCCGGAGACCGCGCGCGCGCTGTTCACACCACGCGCTGTATCGGGCGGCGCGCAGGCACCCTACGGGCGCGCCACCCCGGTCGATGGCGGCTATCGCGTGAACGGACGATGGCCGTTTGCCAGCGGCTGCACGCACTGCACGATTCTTGTCGGTGGCTGCCTCGTCATGAACGGCGCCGAGGGCGCCCCGCCGGAGTACCGCCTCGCCGTCTTCCCGATCGAGGATGTCGAGATCATCGACACGTGGCACGTCACCGGCCTCCGTGGCACCGGCAGCCGCGACATGAAGGTCGACGACGTCTTCGTGCCCATCGAGCGCATGATTGTGATGGGTGAACCGACAATCGATGGTCCGAACTACCGCTACCCGCCCCTTGGATTCCTCGCCCTGACGATCGCGCCGATACCCCTCGGCGTCGCCCGCCACGCGATCGACGAGCTCGTCGCCCTCGCCGAAGGCAAGACGCCGATGGGCATCGGCTCGAAGCTGCGCGAACGCCCGAACACGCAGACGGAGATCGCCCGCGCGGAGGCAATTCTCCGATCGGCGCGCGCGTTCATGTACGAAGTCATGGACGAGATCTGGGAGAAAGCTACACGCGGCGACGACATCACATCGCGCGATCGCGCCGTCGTCCGAATGGCCTGCGCCCACGCCGCGCTCGAGTCGATCCGCGCGACCGACATCGCGTTCACGCTCGGCGGCGGCACGGCGATCTACGAGACGAGCGTGCTCCAGCGCTGCATGCGCGACGTCCACACGGCCGCCCAGCACGTGCAACTCGCCTCGCCGAACTACGAGCCGGCCGGCCGCGCAATGCTCGGCCTCGACGTCGGTCCGATGGTGTAGCCCATGGCATCTGCCGCCGCGCTCGCACCGGTACCCGATGTACAACCGCACTCGTTCGATGTCCGCCGCCGGGCGTTCTTCGCCGGTCGCGGCGTCGATCTCGAAGCGCAGGCTGTCGCGTTCCTCCTCTATCGCACCCAGGCCGACGTGTTCGCCGCGATCGAGCGTGCAGCGCTCCGGCCGCTCGGCCTCACTCACGCCAGCTTCACGATGATGATGACGCTGTGGATCGCCGGCCCTATGGAGACGCGCCAGCTCGCCCGTGCGCTCGGCGTGAGCCGGCCGTCCGTCGTCAGCGTCGCGAACACGCTGGAGACACGCGGGCTCGCCCGCCGCGCCCGTTCCGACGTCGATCGCCGCCTCGTGACGATGGAGCTGACTGCGCGCGGCGAGAAGCTCGTATCACACGCGCAGGCCGATGCGCATGCCTACGAGCGCCGCTTCGCGGCGGCGCTGACGGAGCACGAACAGCGCCTGCTCGGACGCCTCCTGCAGAAGCTCGATACCGCCGCGCGCAATCTTATCGACGAGCAGTAATCTACGGAAGCCCCTGAAAGGAGCCAACCCATGGCACTGCACCGCATGAACTCCGTCACGATCGGCGTCCCGAATGTCGCGGAGACCGCCGAGTTCTATCGCGACTTCAACCTCACCGAGACGGCTCCTGGGGTCTTCGCCACCGCCGATGGCGGCGATCAGCTCCGCCTCGTGCACGCACCGACGCGCCGCGTCGTCGAGATCAACGTCGGCGCAGGAGACGCCGATGACGTCGAGCGCGTCGCCCGCGGCATCGATGGCGTCGGGGTGCCCGTCGAGCGATACGAGAATGGCGCGGCGGCGACCGACCCCGGCACCGGCATCCGCTTACGTGTCGAGGTGGCGCCGAAGATCGTGCAGGACGCAGCCCCCGCGCCGAAGTACAACGGCCCGGGCCGCATCGACCGCGCCGGCCGCTCGCCGAAGCTGCCCGGCGGCGATGCCCCGGTCCGCGCGCGCCCACGGAAGCTCGGCCACGTCGTCATCGGCTCGACGGACGTCGATGCCAGCCGCAAGTTCTTCATCGATGCCGTCGGCTTCAAGGTCAGCGACGAGGTGAAGGGCGTCGCCCAGTTCCTCCGCTGCTCGCAGGATCACCACAACCTGCTGCTGCAGAAGGCGCCCGTGCCGTTCCTGCACCATACGTCGTGGCAGGTAGAGGACGTCGACGAGATCGGTCTCGGCGCGCACTCCCTGCTCTCGAAGGACCCGTCACGCCACGTCTGGGGTTTCGGCCGCCACTACGTTGGCTCGAACTTCTTCTGGTACTTCCGCGATCCCGCCGGCAACTTCTGCGAGTACTACAGCGACATGGACGTCATCGTCGATGACCAGCTCTGGAAGCCGCAGGTGTGGGAGGGCATGCACGCGCTCTACTCATGGGGACCGCCGCCGCCGCCATCCTTCATCCGCCCCGACGACCTTGCGGAGCTGATGGCCGGCCTCCACCCCGCCCGCGCCTGACGACGTTGCACCTCCGCCCCACGGGTGCCTAGCCTTCCGTGTGGACGACATCTGGAGATCCACCCTCGAACGGCGATACGAAGCGACGATCGCCGGCATCGAGCGGGCGATGGCAGCCTGCCCGGACGAGCTCTGGGAAGCGAGCCTCTGGCCGGTCAAGCGCGAACATGCCTTCGTCTGGCCGCCCCGCTACGTTGATGGCAGACGCGGCGCGAACTCGGGCGAGCGGGAGCGGATGCTCCAGATGTTTTCCGCGTTCTGGAACGTCGCCTATCACGCGCTGTTTCACGTTGACTTCTACCTCTCGGGCGCCATCCTGAAGGGGTTCGAGCCGCCACCGCCCTTCCGCGAGGTCGAGCACCACGCCCGCACGCTGCCGAATCGGGCGTACACCCGCGACGAGCTGCTTGGCTATGCAGCCTACGACCGCGAGAATGCGCGCACCGTCATCACGTCTCTCACCGATGAGCAACTCCAGCGGTCCGTTCCGCGACGGCCGGGGACGTTCGCCGACCTGCTCCTCAGCAGCATGACCCACACGGCAGAGCACGCAGCCCAGCTCAGCCTGTTCCTGGGTCAGAACGGCATCGTCGCGACACAGACGCAGGCCAGTGCTGACGCGCGGCGCATGCTGCTCGAGGGCGTGCGGGGACGCAGCGACGCCGAGGTCGATGCTTTTGCGAAGTCCGTCGGTGTACCCGCGCTTGCTGCCGCCCGTGTTCCGCGGCCTGTGCGCGAGGATCACGTCCCGTGAGCCAGCAACGCTGGAATTCGACGTCGGGTCCAGCTTCGTCGTGCGCGTACGGCCGGACGGCGTGACGTCCGACAAGCGCGTGCCAAAGGACGTCGACGCGATCGTGTCAATGCGGCCGCAGGACTTCCTGCGCTGGATCGTGCGTGACCTCAACATGCGGACTGCTCTCGCCGATGGCCGGGTCCGTGTGGACGGCGATCCCAGCGTTTTCGAGCGCGTCTACTCCTCGATCCCGGCGCCTGCCCGCCGACGCTAGCCCGTACGCGAACTGCCCTTGATCTAATTAGAACACCCGTTCTATACTGCGCCAGCCCTCCCTCCGTAATGGAAGCCCGGATGCACCTCGCCGGGAAGGGTGAATCTCCCATCGGAGCTCGGCCGTGCGCCTGGCCTGTATCACCGTCCCCAACTTCCCTATCGCGCTCGAACGCCAGCGCGCGCCCCGCCTCGCGGGCCAGCCTGTCGCCATCGGCGAGCCGCCTCCAGGCGCCAACCAGGTCATCGACTGCTCGCCAGAGGCCTCCGCGCTCGGCATCCGCTCCGGCATGCCCCTGCGCGATGCCCGTACCGTCGTCCCGGACCTCGTGCTGCTGCCGCCTGACCCCGTCTTCTACGCCCGCGCATCCGAGGCCCTGCTCGATGCCATCGAGGACGTCGAGCCGCTCGTCGAGCCCGGCGACCCCGGCACCATCTTCGCCGCCCTCGACCCCAACGTCGATGCCGCGGCAGAATCAGCCGCCACGGAGCGCCTCGTGCGCGCGGTGCGGGACTGCGCCGGCGTCGCCGCTTCCGCGGGCGCCGGCGAAGGCAAGTTCGTCGCCTGGCTCGCCGCGACCGTCAGCGCTCCCGGCGAGACCTGCGTCGTCCCTGCCGGCAACGAGCGCGAGTTCCTGGCGCCGCTGAGCACCGCCTTGCTCCCCGTCTCGTACGACGCGCAGCGCAAGCTCACGCTCTTCGCGCTGCGCACGATCGGTGACCTCGCCAAGATCGACATCGGCCCCATGCAGGCGCAGTTCGGCCGTGAGGGACGCCGGCTCTACGAGCTGGCGCGCGGCATCGATCCCACGCCCTTCCTCCCGCGCGAGCGGCGCGAGCCCGTCACCGGATCGCTCACCATGCCCGCGCCGACGGTGAACAGCGCTGCCTTGCTCATCGCCGCCCGCCAGCTCGCCGGGCGCCTGCTCCAGCGTCCTGCCATGCGTTATCGCCAGGTGCGCCAGCTCCGGCTCCGCCTCTCCCTGCTCGATGGCGGGAGCTGGGAGCGCACGCTCACCTTCCGCGAGCCGCTCGGCGATGAAGAGGGCATCGTCTTCGTGCTCAAGAAGCTGATCGAGCCGCTGCAGCTCGCCGGCCCCGTCGAGGAGATGTCGCTCGAGTTCATCGGACTCACGTCGGAGACCGGCAAGCAGCGCAGCCTCCTCTTCGCCGAGCAGGCGCGGCGCCGTGCACAGATGCTTGCTGCGCTGCGCCAGCTCAAAGCCCGCTTCGGTGGGGAACCACAGGTATCGCATGTCGTGGAGGTGGAACCGTGGTCAAGGATTCCGGAACGGCGCTACGCACTCATCGACTACGACCTCTAGCATCCCCGCAGCCGCTGCGCGTCGAGACGGATGACCTCGGCCGACCGCGCTCCGTGCTGCTCGAAGGCGTCGTGCGCGAAGTGGCATCGGTCCAGGACCGCTGGCGCATCGACGACGAGTGGTGGCGCGAACAGCCGGTCTCGCGCATGTACTACCAGCTCCAGCTCGAAGGCGACCGCGTCGTCACCGTCTACGAGGATCTTGCGCGAGGTGAGTGGTGGTCTCAGAGGTACTAGCGCCGCCACCCCGCTACCGCGCCGAACTCCACCTCCATTCTTGCTGGTCTCTGCTCGATGGCGCCTCCAGCACCGATGCGCTGATCCTGCGCGCGCACGAACTCGGCTACACCGCCCTCGCACTCACCGATCACGATGGCCTCTACGGCTCGATGGAGTTCGCCCAGGCCGCGAAGGCCTTCGGCATCAAGGCCATCACCGGCGCCGAGGTTACGCTCGAAGACGGCCACCACCTGACGCTGCTCGCCGAGAACGTCGAGGGCTACAACAACCTCTGCCGCCTTCTCTCCACCGCCCACCTCAGCGGCGAGCGCAAGGACCCCCACCTCCCGCTCGATGAACTCCGCGACCGCACGCGAGGCCTCATCGCCCTCTCCGGCTGCAAGCACGGCGAGATCCCCGCGCTGGTCGCTGCCGGCGACATTCCCGCAGCCGAGGCTGGGCTCCAGCGTTATGTCGATTGGTTCGGCGCCGAGAACTTCTACATCGAGCTGCAGCAGAACCTGGTCCACGGCGATACCGATCGCTGCCGCCGACTCGTCGACCTCGCCCGCCGCCACGGCCTCCGCTACGTCGCCACCAACGATGTCCACTACCACGAACGCGACCGTCATCGCCTGCAGGACGTCATGGTGGCCGTCCGCAACCGCAGCACGCTCGAGGCCTCGCATCGCCAGCGGCGCGAGAACTCCGAGTACTACCTCAAGTCCTCCGAAGAGATGGAGGACCTGTTCGCCGATTGGCCGGAGGCGCTCGATGAGAGCGCCCGCATCGCCGAACGCTGCACTTTCGACCTCACGACCGACCTCGACTATCGCTTTCCGGACTACGAGGCCCCTGACGGCTCCACCGCCGACGAGTATCTCGAAACCGTGTGCCGGCGCGCCGCCCGCGAGCGATACGGCACCATCGCCGGGCACATCCCGCCCGCCGTCGAAGAGCGCCTGCAGGAAGAGCTGCGTCTCGTGCGCAAGCACCGGCTCTCCGGCTTCTTTCTCATCTACCGCGATCTGCTCGAACTGAGCCGTGATGTCGCCGAGAAGGTGCGCGGGCAGCACAGCGCGCGCGGCAAGTCCGGGCTGCCGCCCGGCCGCGGCCGCGGCTCATCCGTCAGCTCGATCCTCTGCTACCTGATCGGCCTCTCGCACGTCGACCCGATCAAGCACAACCTCTTCCTGGGCCGCTTTCTCAGCGATGAGATCGGCTCCGTCCCCGACATCGACCTCGACTTTCCGCGTGATATCCGCGACCAGCTGATCCTGCGGGTGTACGAGCAATTCGGCAACGAGCACGCCGCGCTGGTCGCCAGCTTCCCCACGTACAAGCTACGCAGCGCCATTCGCGACGTCGGCAAGGCGCTCGGCATCGCCGAGAGCGAGCTGGACCGCCTGGCGAAGCGCGCCGGCTGGGGCAGCGGCGCCGACATCGCCGCCGAGATGGAGCGCTACCCCGAGTACGCCGGCAAGCGCGATGCGCCGATCTGGCGCGACCTCATCGAGCTGGCGGAGCAGATCTCCGGCTTCCCGCGCCACCTCAGCCAGCACGTCGGCGGCATGGTCATCTCGACCAAGCCCATCGTCGAACTGGTGCCCGTCGAGCAGGCCGCCATGGAAGGCCGCTTCATCTGCCAGTGGGACAAGGATTCGATCGACGACGCGCGCTTCATCAAGATCGACTTTCTCGCGCTCGGCATGCTCTCGCTCGTCGAAGAATGCTCCGACCTCATCGCCGAGCAGCACGGCCACATCGAAGATCTCAGCCGCATCGACTTCAACGACCCCCAGGTCTACGACATGATCTGCGACGCCGACACCGTCGGCGTCTTCCAGATCGAGAGCCGCGCGCAGATGCAGATGCTCCCGCGCACGCGCCCGCGTTCCATCGAGGACCTCACGGTGCAGGTGGCCATCATCCGTCCCGGCCCCATCGTCGGCGGTGCGGTCAATCCGTACGTAAGGCATCGCCAGGCGCTGCTCGCCGACCCGCAGTTCAAACCGCCCTTCGACCATCCGAGCCTGGAGCCTGTCCTCGGTGAAACGCTCGGCGTCATCCTCTATCAGGAGCAGGTGCTGCAGTCAGCCGTCGCCGTCGCCGGCTTCAGCGAGGGTCAGGCCGAAGCCCTCCGCCGCGCGATGAGCCGCAAACGCTCGCGAGAAAGCATGGAGCGCTTCCTGGAGATGTTCATCGAAGGCGCCCGCGCGAATGGCGTCAGTGACGATGTTGCGAAGACCGTCTTCGAGAAGATCGTCGCCTTCGCGGAGTTCGGCTTCCCCAAGAGCCACGCCGCCGCCTTCGCCTTCCTCGCCTATCAGTCGGCGTGGCTCCGCCGCTACTACACCGTCGAGTTCACGACCGCCCTGCTCAACGCCCAGCCCATGGGCTTCTACCCGCCGCACGTCCTCGTGCACGATGCCATCCGCCACGGCGTCAGCATCCTCCCGCCCGACATCAACGCCAGCAACGCCGCCTGCGTCGTCGAGCAGGGATCGCTGCGCGTCGGCTTCGGCTACGTGAAGAGCATCGGCGAAGATGTCGCGCAGCAGATCGCGGGCGAGCGCGCCGAGCACGGCGACTTCGGTTCGCTCGCCGACTTCGTCCGTCGCATGGGGCGCCTCGCGTCATGTCCGCTGCATCAGGAGCCGATCGAGAACCTGGTGCAGGTGGGTGCGTTCGACGGCTTCGGCCTCAACCGTCGCGAATTGCTCTGGCAGCTAGGTCTGCTCTACAGCCCGCCGAACATGCAGATGGCTCTCGCGCTGCCCGTCGAGCAGGACGTCGCCCGGCTCGAGGATATGAGCGCGTGGGAGCGCATGACCGCCGACTACCAGCTCCTCTCACTCTCGCCTGGCTATCACCCGATGCAGCTCATCCGCCCGCACCTCGGTGAATCGCTGCCGTCGCTGCGCCACCTTCTCCGCATGCCCGACGGCACGCGCGTGCACGTGCCCGGCATGGTCGTCTGCCGCCAGCAACCCGGCACGGCGAAGGGCTTCGTGTTCCTGCTGCTCGAAGACGAGTTCGGCATGGTCAACGTCATCGTCCCGCCCTGGCTCCACGAGCGTCAGCGCGCGCTCGTCCGGGGCGAGGCCTTCGTCATCATCCACGGCGAGCTGCAGCGCAAGGAAGGAACCATCAACGTCCTCGCCGAGCGCTTCGAGCTGCTCCCCATCCCGCACGCCATGCAGGCACCAGAGTCCCATAACTTCGGCTAGATATCCTGACAGCATGGCGCGCACGATCCTCCACGCCGATCTCGATGCCTTCTACGCCTCCGTCGAGCAGCTCGACAACCCGGAGCTGCGCGGCAAGCCCGTCGTCGTCGGCGGCTCGCCGGAAGGCCGCGGTGTTGTCGCCGCTGCGTCATACGAGGCTCGGGCGTTCGGCGTGCGCTCCGCCATGCCGATGTCACGCGCGTTCCGGCTCTGTCCCGATGCGATCCGAGTGTCGCCGCGCTTCAGCCGCTACGGCGAGCTTTCGCACGAGGTCATGGCCATCTTCCGCGCTCTTACGCCGCTCGTAGAGCCGCTCTCGCTCGATGAGGCGTTCCTCGACGTCACCGGCTGGGTCGATGACGGCGCAGACGCGCGCGATGTCAGCGTGCTCCCTCAAGGACGAGGTGAAGACAAAGACGCAGCTCAACGTCTCCATCGGCGTCGCCACGAACAAGACCGTTGCCAAGATCGCCTCTGACGCCGGCAAACCCGACGGCCTGGTCGTCGTCCCGCCCGGCGAAGAAGCGGCGTTCCTCGCGCCGCTTCCGGTGCGCGCGCTCTTCGGCATCGGCCCCAAGACCGAAGCGCGCATCCGTCCCGCCGGCATCCGCACCATCGGCGACCTGGCCCGCCTGAGCGATGCGAGCGCGGCGCGGCTGCTCGGCTCCGGCGGGACGTTCCTCCGCGACCTCGCCCTCGGCATCGATGACCGCGCCGTCGAGCCGGAGCACGAGCGCAAGTCCGTCGGCGCCGAGACGACGTTCGCGCGCGACCTTCCCGATGGCCCCGAGCTGCGCGCCGCGCTTTCGCGCATTACGGCGGAGGTGGCGCAGCGCATGCGACGCGCGGGCGTGCGGGCGCACACCGTCGCGCTCAAGCTCCGGTACGAGGACTTCCGCACCATCTCGCGCCAGTCCAGCGTGAAGCAGCCCATCGACGACGAGCGCGAGATCCGCCGTATGGCTGGTCACCTCCTCGACGCCGTCGTCGAAAGCGGCGACCACTTCCGGCTTGTCGGCGTCCACTGCTCGCGCCTCACCGAGAGCGCCGCCCAGGCCGAGCTCTGGCAGCCCGGCGAGACGACAGCAGTCGACGCCAGGATCGAGGTGTAGCGCATGGTGAGCTTCCGGCAGGAAGACCGCTCGCGAGTCATGGACGGCGAGATCACGGTCACCTTTCGCCTTTGGAAGACCGCGAAGGTGAAGGCCGGAAAGGCCTACCGCACGAACAGAGGGATGATCGACATCGAGCGCATCGATCTCATGCCTGCGGGCGCGATCTCGAGGCGCGACATCAAGCCGTCCGGCTGTCCCAGCATCGAGGCGATCTGGGCGCTGGCCGGCGAGCACACGAACACGCGTGTCGATGCAGACACGCTGCTATATCGCGTCCAGTTCCGTTACCTCGGCGAGGTCGACCACGCAGTGCGTCCGCCTCCAACCACCGACCTCGACGCCATCGCGCTGCGCCTCGAGCGCATGGATGCGCGGTCGCGCCGCGGCCCGTGGACCATGCAGATGCTGCAGATGATCGAGTCCGCACCCGAGGTACCCGCGCGCATCCTCGCTGCCGACCTCGGCTGGGAAACGCTGGACTTCAAGGCACATGTGCGCCGCCTCAAAGGCCTCGGCCTGACCATCAGCCACGAGGTCGGCTATGAGCTGTCCGACCTGGGCCGCGACTATCTCGCATCGATGAGCGTCGCCCCGAAGAAGAAGGCGAAACGACGCGCCGGGCATCGGCGCTGAACCGGGTAGCCGCCTCACCGGAAACGAACGCTAGCCCGCAGCCTCCAGGCGCCGCTGCGCGATCTCCGCGTACTCCGGCACGTTCTCGATCAGCAACCAGTCCCGTCCGTGCTTCGACGCGGCGAGCGCCAGTGTCCCCGCGCCGCCGAATGGATCGAGCACCAACTCGCCCGGCTGCGACGCGAGCAACACCGCTCGCTCCAGCAGCGCAAGCGGCTTCTGCGACGGGTGCTTCCCGGCAGCGCGCTCGCTGCGCGACGTCACGGGGAACTCCCACAGGTTGCGCATCTGCTTGCCGCCGTTCATCTCCTTGGCGTCCCAGTAGTTGAACGTCCAGCCCGTCGCCTTCGCCGGCGTCCCGTTCACTGCCCAGATGATCTGCTCGGTGCTCTCGGTGAGTGTCCGCGCGGTGATGTTCGGCTGCGCGTTCGGCTTGAACCATACGACCGAGTTCAACACGCGTCGCTCCAAGACATGCTGCAGGATGAACCCGAGCTGGTAGATGTTGTGATACGTGCCGAACACCAGGATGTTCCCGTTCGGCTTGACGACGCGCGACACCTCGCGCAGCCACGCGCAGTTGAAGGCGAAGAATTCGTCCTTCGTAAAGGCGTCCCATGTCTCGTCCATGGTCACGTGCGACGAGAACGCCCACCCGAGTCCGTTCTTGCTCTTCCGCCCGCTGCCTGAGCCGATGTTGAATGGCGGGTCGACGATGCAGTGGTCGATGCATCCGTCCGGCCAGCCGCGCATCACCTCCAGGCAGTCGCCGGTGATGATCCGGTTGGGCGCCGGACGTGCGGCGCTCACCGAAATCGGCGTGACCGCAGCGGCGCCACTCCCGCGCGAGCTGCGTTTGCTCGTAGTCACCATGGGGCTCATTAGATCAGCGTCGTGATCGATCGCCCATAGGGGAATACCCGCACTTCCGGGCTGCTCGGCGGCATCTGCGTATTGCCGGCGGCCCGATACACTGGCGCGCGATGGCACCTACGTTCACGGAACAGATCGCCGAAGTGCGAGCCGCGCTCATCTGCGAGCGCTGCGGCCGCTATGTCGGCAGCCTCGCCGAATCGCGCTACCGCCCCGCCCCTTACCCCGTCGCCGTCGACCGCATTGGCGCCGACGACGAGGCGCTGACCCTCATCGCGTTCGAGCGCCACATGATCGGCCTCCTTCGCTCCGGAAACTTCGTGATCCGCCATCCTGAACGAGACGGACGCTGCATCAGCATCCGCGAGTGGCTCGCCGGGGACGAGGATGAGGACGAAGACGACGACGGTCGTGCTTCCGTCGATTGACTCGGCGGTGTCAGTATGACGCGGCGCGCTTAGAGGTCGTCGGCCCAAGGCGTACGCTGCCCCCGCGAGGGCGCGCCTGCCTTGGATCGTCCCGAAGCATGATCAGGCCAGCGCGTGACCGTGCGGCTGAAACTGCAGAACGAAATCGAGATCAGATTCAAGACACCCGGTCAGTGGCGGGAGGTGTCAGCAGCTCGGCGTTACGCCGCCGCGTCGATGCTCTGCAGCGGGTTGGGGCCGCGCCCGGTGAGTTGGTTCACGCGTACCATGCTCACGAATGACTTGACGAGGTATGGGTCGAACTGTTGGCCCGCATTGTTCTCCAACTCGCGCAGCGCCAGGTCCTCGCCGCGCTTGGCGCGGTAAGGCGTGTCCATGATCATCGCGGCGTATGCATCGGCAACGGTCATGATGCGAGCCGCCAGCGGGATGTCTTTCCCAGCCATGCCCTTCGGGTAGCCGTGGCCATCCCAGCGCTCGTGGTGGAAGAGCACCACCTCGAGCACACCCTGCGAGAGCCACCGGGGGCTCACCTTCAGGACATCCCAGTCTCGCAGCAGGTCGTATCCCGTCGAGACGTGGTTCCGCATCATCATCGTCTCGGCCGTCGAGAGGGGACCTTCCTTTGTCAGGACGTTCTCGGGAACGGAGATCTTCCCCAGGTCGTAGACGTGGCCCGCCACCCAGAGGGCGGCGATGCTGTCGTACGACATGTCCTGCCGGTTCGCCAGCTGGAGCGCGTACTCGGTCGCCAAACCGGAGTGGTGGCCCGAGTAGTTATCTCGGCTATCCAGCTTCTCACGCCACGATGCCAGCAGCCCATGAACGTGCGCCCAGGTGTCCTGCGGATACAGCGATATCAGCAGGTCGACGACCGAAGACATCTCGAGGACGGACAAGCGGACTCCCTCCGAGCATTCTCCCCGGAATGTATCGGCACGAGGCCCTATCCGCGCCACTGCTAGATTCGCGATGCGCCCGCGTCAATATCATCCGATGCGTACCATAGAAGGATGGGCAAAACGGGTGTACAATGGCTTCGGAGAGCTGCATGAACGCCCGTGAAGTCAGGGACGACCGTTCCGCGCCGGCCCGCGAGGTGCGTATGGGCGAATCTGAATGCCCCCGCTGCCGCAAGTACTTTACGGCCAGCTATTGGAGCGGCGGCGTGATGATCCAGGCCCGTTGTCTCAGCTGTGACTTAAAGTGGCCCCTTCCGGACGTGGTCTGAAGCTAAACCACTCCTCCTGCGAACTAAGGCTGGACCGACTGTGTATACGTGTGTAGATGTGCTGGTGAACGATGGTAAAGGCTAAAGAGCGTGAGCTGGTAACCCCGATCCGCCCGGGCGAGGAGGCCGACGGCACACGCCCGAACCCAATCCCGACCGTGCGGCCCGAGGCGGAAGAGCCGGTCGGCGAAACGCCCGATTCCGTTGAGCTGTATCTCAACGAGATAGCGCGCTACAAGCTGCTGCGTCCGGATGAAGAGGTCTCGCTCGCGAAGGAAATCGAGAACGGCCGCATCCTCGACGAGCTGAGCGATGCCTTCATGGAAGAGCACCTCACCGCGCCCAGCATCGAGCAGCTCACGGTGCGCCTTCTGCAGGACGTGCACGACGGCCTGGCGATGGTTCGACGTTCGAAGGTCATCAAGGGCTTTCCGCAGCGCGGGTCCTACACCGACCAGCTCTTCTTCGAGGGACTGCGCGAGGGCATTCAGGACCATCTCGAGGAGCCGTTCGAGGAGGCCATCGCCACCGCGACGAAGAGACAGCTGCCGCAAGTACGCGGACCGCTCATCACGCTGGCAGTGGCCCAGCGGATCTTCCCGGAGTCATCGTGGAAGGCGCTCGACGAGGCCATCCGCATCATCCACAACGGCACCACCCGCGCGACTGACCGCTCGCTGGCCGCGCGACTGCGCGTACTCGTGCCGCACATCCGCACCGCCCGGCAGATCGCGCAGCGAGCCGAAGAGCACATGGTCAACGCAAACCTGCGCCTCGTGGTAAGCGTG
The DNA here is from genome assembly GCA_963736015.1 of uncultured Chloroflexia bacterium. GTDB lineage: Bacteria > Chloroflexota > Dehalococcoidia > DSTF01 > JACRBR01 > CAVTNG01. The sequence continues at coordinate 45,927 of CAVTNG010000004.1, forward strand.
GCGAAGAAATACGCAGGCCGTGGCATGCCGCTGATGGACTTGATCCAGGAAGGCAACGGCGGCCTCATGCGCGCCGTCGAGAAGTTCGAGCATCGGCGCGGCTTCCGCTTCAGCACGTACGCCACCTGGTGGATCCGCCAGGCCGTAGGCCGCGCGATCGCCGACAAGGGCCGCACCATCCGTCTGCCGATTCACATCACGGAGCTCATCTCCAAGTACTCGCAGGCACGCGAGCGCCTGTTCCAGCGCCTCGGCCGTGAGCCGAAGACATCGGAGCTGTCGAAGATGATGGGCATGCCGCCCGACAAAGTGCGCGAGGCGGCGCGGGCACTGCGCCAGTCCGTCGTGTCCCTCGAAACACCGGTCGGCGAGGAAGAGGAAGGCACGCTGGGTAGCGTGCTCGAGGACGTGATGGCGCCCTCGCCGGAGGAAGAGGCCTCACGCCAGCTCCTCCGCGAGCGCGTGCGCAGCGCCCTCGACGTTCTGACGCCCCGCGAGCGCACCGTCATCGAGCTTCGATTCGGCATCAAGGATGGCCGTCCGCGGACGCTGGATATCGTCGGTAACGAGCTCGGCGTCACGCGCGAGCGCGCTCGCCAGATCGAGGCGCAGGCGCTCGAGAAGCTCCGGCGTTCGAACGGCAACCTCCGCGGCGAAGGCGACTTCTAGGGCGAGCCGTACCACCTTCGCGAAGATAGTTCATTCGTACCTGCCACGCGGTCTGGGCGCGTGCCTAGCATGCCGCGCAAGCGCGCCGTGGTGCCGTGCAAGTAGACAGAACGTATGTGCCACAATTGCGGCCTCGCGCCTATACTACGCCCGCCACGCCGTGAGCAGCGCACGCCGTAGCTCGCCGGTCAGGTAACAGCGTTCGAAGCAGTGGCCCCGCAGGCCAGGGAGATGTACGCACGATGGTTCTGGGAAAGCTCCGCATTCTGGGGGCCGCCGACGAAGCCGAAACATCGTCGCGGGACACTGAGGACGGTCCGCTCACCTTCGCCGAGTTGCTCGACGAGAACCGGCGCGCCTGGGGTGACCGCACCGCGTTCCAGCAGAAATCGCGCCGCGAGTGGAAGCGCATCTCGCACCACGACGTGTACCGCCGCTCCTATGACATCGCAGCCGGCCTGATCTCGCTGGGCGTGAAGCGCGGCGACCGCGTAGCTCTTGTCTTTGAAAACAGCATCGACTGGGTCTGCGCCTATTACGGAACCGTCATCACCGGCGCGATCGGCGTCCCGATCTATTACGACCTGAAGTCCGCCGAGATCAAGGAAATGCTCGATCGCAGCCAGGCGAAGGTGCTCTTCACTACGCCGAAGGTCCTCGGGCAACTCTCGCAGGACGCCGCGCTTCACGTCGGGCACGTCGTACTCGCCGACAGCGGCGAGCGAGCGGGTGCGCCGCCCGTCCAGCTGACGCGCAGCGGAGCGAAATGCCCGGACGATCGACGAGCTCATCGCCGGCGCCACGCCGGAGTCGCGCATAGCGCTCGCGGAGACCATCGTCGCGCCAGACGACCTCGCGTCGATCGTCTTCACATCCGGGACCACGGGCGGCATGAAGGGCGTCACGCTCACACACCGCAACTTCATGGCCAACATGCGGTCGATCCGCGCATCGATACCGTTCACGGAGCGCGACCGCCTCGTGATGGTACTGCCGATGCACCACGCCTTTCCATTCACTGTAGGCGCCGTAGTGTGTCCCTCTGTCGGCGGCGTGATGACGATCGAGAACGACCTACGCCGCATCCGCGACCGCATGGCAGAAGTGAAGCCCACGCTGTTCCTTGGCGTGCCGGCGCTCTTCGACGTCATGTACCGCAACATCGTCCACGGCATCGAGGCCCAGGGCCGCCTCGAGAACTTCGAACGCGGCCTCCGCATCGTCGAAGCAACGAAGCAGCGAACCGGCGTCAACCTCGGGCGCATCGTCTTCCGCGAGCTGCACAAGCGCCTTGGCGGCAGCCTGCGCTTCATGGTGAGCGGCGGCGCGGCGCTGAATCCGCAGACCGCACTAAACTTCTCGAGCCTGGGCGTCTGCATCATCCAGGGCTGGGGCCTGACCGAGGCCTCGCCCGTGCTCAGCGCGCAGCGCTGGAACCCCCGCAAGTTTTACATGTCCAACTACTACGAGGAGCACGTCGGCACCGTCGGGCCCGCCCTCGAAGGCGTCGAGATCGGCCTCATCGACGTGCCCGAAAAGGAGCTGTACGTGCACCTCCATGGCGAGGGTGAGCTCGTCGCGCGTGGCGACAACATCACCCCCGGATACTGGCTGGCAGACGACGCCACGAAGGCCGTGAAGGTGGGCGGCTGGCTACGGACCGGTGATGTCGGATACCTCGACGACGAGGGCAACGTCTGGATCACCGGCCGCAGCAAGTTCGTCATCGTTCTCGATTCAGGCGAGAAGGTGCATCCGGATGAGGTAGAGGAGAAGCTCGATCGCAGCGCTGCCATTCAGGACGTCACCGTCGTCGGACGCAAGGTGCGGGGCAAGACGCAGGTGTGGGCCGTCATCTATCCAAACCGCGACGAAGTCGTCGCGCGCCTCGGGACAGATCTCTCGGTCGAGGCCGTCCGCACGCTCCTCAAGGCTGAGGTCGATGCCAACGAATCGGACATCGCGCCGTACAAGCGGATCGTCGACTTCATGCTGACCGACATGCCGCTGCCGCGCACAGTGCCGTTGCGTAAGATCGCGCGCGGGCAGATCGCCGATAACTACGGTTTCGAGCTTGACCGCTGGGAGCGGAGCTGGGACGAGCTACAGTCCTCCCTGGCCACACCGGCGGCACCGGAGGAGAGCGAAGAACTGGTCTCCGCGTAGCACGCCAGCCGAGAAGCACACAACGACAAGAGGCCCCGATCGGGGCCTCTTGTTCCTGTCTGTGGCGCGACGATTACTTCGATATGAACAGCGGGGCCAGCACGAGCGAGATCGTCGCCAACAGCTTCACGAGCACGTGCAGTGACGGACCGGCCGTGTCCTTGAACGGATCGCCGATCGTGTCACCGACGACGGCCGCCTTGTGGGCCTCGCTGCCCTTCCCCTGCACGACGCCGTTCTCGTCCACTAGCCCACCGGACTCGATGAACTTCTTGGCGTTATCCCAGGCGCCGCCGCCGTTGTTCAACACGGTCGCCATGAGGATGCCGCCGATAGTACCGACGATGAGCAGCCCCGCGACCGCCTGCCACCCCGATCCGTGCGCATATGAAACGCCGGCAATCTCGATCGACTGGTCGCGCGCGTAGCGGAAGATGAGCCCGACCGCGACAGGCATACCAACGGCGAGTATGCCCGGGGCAACCATCTGGCGAAGCGCCGAGCGCGCGGTGATGTCGACGGCGCGACCATAGTCCGGGCGCGAGGTGCCCGCGAGGATGCCAGGATCCGCTCGGAACTGTCGCCGCACTTCCTCGATGATGTCGCCACCGGCGTTGCCCACGGCACGGATGGCGAGCGAGCTGAAGAGGAACACAAGCATGACGCCCATCAGCCCACCAACAAAGACGTCGACGTTCGCGATGTTCACTGGTAACTCGGTGGTGAGGGGTATCCGGAGGTTCTCTTTGACCGCGTCAAGGTAGGCGGAGAACAAGAGGAACGCGGCAAGACCGGCCGATGCAACCGCGTAGCCCTTCGTGAGAGCCTTCGTCGTATTCCCGACAGCGTCGAGGCGGTCGGTGATCTCACGGGCGCTCGCCGGCGCGCCGGACATCTCCGTGATGCCGCCGGCGTTGTCCGTAATCGGCCCGAACGTGTCCATGCTCAGGATGTACGCGGCCGACATGAGCATGCCCATCGTCGCTACGGCAGTGCCATAGATGCCGGTCGTGAACGAGGGCAGGGCGTCGTTGATTTCCGCCTGCGTGCCGAGGGCGAACGCGCTCACCAGCGCCAGCCCGATCGCGATGGCCGTGAGCGCCGTCGTCTCGAATCCAACGGCCGTACCGATGATGACGTTTGTCGCCGGGCCCGTACGGGACGCCCGCGCGATCTCCTGAACCGGGCGCCACGAACCCGCCGTGTAGTACTGCGTGATGTAGACGAACACGATGCCCGTGGCGATTCCAACGAGCCCACAGAAGAAGAACCAGTACCAGGCGTCGCCAAGCATCACCTTCGTTGAGATGAGCAGCCCGAGCACGGACAGCGCTGAGACGACGTAAAAGCCGTAGTTCAACGGGGTCATGGGGTCTTGCTTCGACTCCGCCTCGCGGTCGGTGAAGAACGGCACCGACACGATGCCGATGATCGTCGCGATGATTCCGAAGGATCGAAGCACGAGCGGGAACATGATCCACTCGATATCGCCCGTCGCGACGTAAATGGCCACGCCCAGAATCATCGCGCCGATGTTCTCGGCCGACATCGATTCGAACAGATCCGCGCCACGGCCCGCGCAGTCGCCCACGTTGTCACCGACCAGATCGGCCACGACTGCGGCGTTCCGCGGGTCGTCCTCGGGGATACCAGCCTCAACCTTGCCGACGAGGTCGGCGCCGACATCGGCGGCCTTCGTGTAGATTCCACCACCGAGCTGGGCAAAGAGCGCGACGAAGCTGGCACCGAAGCCGAACCCGACGATGAGGAACGGCGTGATCTCAGGCGGGTTGTCGAGGACGTAGCTGTAGACGAAGAAGATGCCCGACACGCCGAGGAGGCTCAACGCAACCACCAGGAAGCCCGACACGGCGCCGCCACGCAGGGCGACCGTCACGGCGTCACGCAGGCTGTTCTGGGCAGCAGCCGCTGTGCGGACGTTCGACCGCACGGCGATGAACATGCCGATGTACCCGGCGAGCGCCGAGCAGGCGGCGCCCACGAGGAATGCGATGCCCGTGAGGCAGCCCAATTCCCAGTTGTCCACGACGACCCTGGGGCCGTAGTCGACGCGGCCGTCAACGAACAGGACGGGATGGACACCTTCCGAAATAGCGCCGACAATCACGGCCACGGCGACCGCTGTCAGCACGGCGAGAATTGCGATAGTTCGATATTGACGTCTGAGGAACGCCATTGCGCCCTCGAAGATCATGCCCGCGATCTCTTGCATCGCCGGTGTGCCCGTGTCGCGACTGAGCACGTCACGCGCCAGCCACAGTGAGAACAGCACCGCCGCGGCGCCGGTGACCGGCACCATCCATACAAGTTCCATTCCGCGTCTCCCTCCCCTGCCCGCGAGATCGCGGCAAAATCCGGGCACACAAAAGGAGGCGCCACGGCACCTCCGTCAAAGCGCGGCAAGTCTAACGCGCGACCCTACCTCGATCAAGAATTCGCGACGCTACTGCCAGGTCTTACGTCAAGCCGTTGCCTTTGGCCGCAGTGGGCGCGAATGCGCGAGCCCGGCTGGCGTGGCCAACACTCCACGCCCGCCGGGCGTTGCTACTTGTGGCAGCGCTGTCCCACCTGCCTTGCTGCCTCCATGACGTCCAGCATGTTGACGTGGCCATCGCCGTTGAGGTCGAAGCGAGCGTCGTAGGCCTTCTTGCCTCGATGCTGGGCCACCATCAGCACGTCGAGCCAGGTAACCACGCCGTCACCCGACAGGTCGGCGCACGCGTGGCGGTCCTTCTTCTTCTTCGGCGTGGGCGTCGCCAATGCAGTCTTCGTAGACGTCGGAACCGCAGTGTTCGTCGCCGTCGAAACAGGCGTGCGCGTCGCCGTCGGTGGCACCGCCGTGCTGGTCGACGTGCGCGTCGCCGTCGGTGGTATCGGCGTGCTGGTCGACGTCCGCGTCGCCGTCGGTGGCACCGGCGTGCTGGTCGAAGTCCACGTCGCCGTCGGAGGCACCGGCGTGCTGGTCGACGTCCGCGTCGCCGTCGGTGGCACCGCCGTGCTGGTCGACGTTCGCGTCGCCGTCGGCGGCACCGGCGTGCTGGTCGACGTGCGCGTCGACGTCGGCGGCACCGGCGTGCTGGTCGACGTCCGCGTCGCCGTCGGCGGCATCGGCGTGCTGGTCGACGTGCGGGTCGCCGTCGGCGGCACCGGCGTGGTGGTCGACGTCCACGTCGCCGTCGGCGGCACCGGCGTGCTCGTTGCCGTCGCGGTCGACGTGGACGTCGGCGTCTCCGTTGGTGCGACGCCAGCCGTGAAACTCGTATCGTGGGACAACGTGACGGCAGCGCCTGAGGCTACGGTCCGATCCCAGTTGATGGCGATGCCGGCCGGTAGCAGCGTCGTGCATACGCAAGTGTCGGGCAGGTTCCCGTGCAGTGCGATAGCCGACCAGACATCGCGATACCACGCCTCGATGCGGTGATCTGCGGGGGTGATCGGAGCGAACGCCAGCGTCCGCCCGCCGGGCACGTTGTTTGCGTTCTCCGCGCAGCCGGCGCCGTTCGACGTCGTGGCCACCCCGAAGCTGGTGAATGCGTCGGCCAGGTAGCACTGTGCGCCGCGGTACAGGTACGCGTGGGCCGGCGCCACGCCATTGTTCTGGACGGTGATATCGGTGCGATAGGAGAGGTCGCCCGCGATGTAAGAGTCGGTCTGCGTCAGCGTGAGTCCCGTGGTTCCCGCGCCCACCGTTGTCGTCACACGATACGGGTCACCGGACGTGCCGCTGCCCGTCACTCCTGACTGGCTGATCGGTGTGAACACAGTGTAGGAGCCGAGGAACAGCGTGCTCGTGCCGTCGTGGCTGAAGAAGTCAGGCGCGTACAGTACGCCGTTGACGGCGAGCATCGTCCCACAATCTGCGGGTGTGATCGACGAAGGGTAGATGCTCATGCCCTCATCGCCGCCGACGGCAACCTGGCACGACAGGTCGTTGCTGACATACACATGGTCGAGTGGACCGGCACCGATGTCGAGGATGACCGGTGGCGCTCCGCTCGCATCGCGCGCTGACAGCGCGGCGAGAGAAAACGCTATGGCCGCAATAGCGACGACGAGAAGCAGGACGCGGGCGGATCGAACGTGGGTGGCGAACTGGTGCAGGCGCATGGCGTAGGTCCTCTGGTCAACGGATTTGGCATGGTTCAGACCCCCTCCAACCCTTACCGACATACTCGGCTATCCCGGGATGTTCTGAGCGAGGAGCGGCCATACGCTGCGTACCGTCGCGTCGGCACGGGCGCGTTGACACTCAACAGAACGGGTTGTATTCTCGTGACCTGCAAACCTGACGTGCACGTGAGACTTGGCCAAAGAGGTGCTGCATGACTCAGGCGCCCAATTCAGTTATCACCGATGAAATGCGAGCCGCTATCGGGGTCGAGGGGCCTCCCGTGACGCTCGAGGTCGAGAAGACGAACTGCCGCATGTTCGCCCGCTCGGTCGGCCACACGGATCCCGTCTTCTACGACGAGGCGGAGGCGAAGGCGCGCGGCTATCGCGGCATCCTCGCCGCCCCGGGCTTCATGGGCACGCCCGCGTTCCGTCCGGGCGGCGGTGGCGGCGCGCCAGGAGAGATGGGCGGGCGCGGCTTCTCGATCCCGTACAAGCGCGTCCTGAATGGCGGGACGGACTATGAGTACTTCCCCGATGAGGACGTGATCTGCGCCGGCGACACGATCACCGCGCGGTCGCGCATTGCCGGATTCGAGGAGACCGAAGGCAGCCTCGGTCCAATGCTCATCACGAAGCGCGAGACGACGTACACCAACCAGAACGGTAAGGTCGTCGCCAGGATGTACGGAACGACAATTCAGTACTAACGCCCGGACGAGGTGCGCGATGGCAAACCAGATCTACTTCGAGGACGTTCGCGAGGGCGAGGAGATCCCGCAGCTCAAGAAGAACTGCAGCACGCAACAGCTCGTCCTGTGGGCAGCGGGTTCGGGCGACTTCTACCAGATTCACTACGACAAGGACTTCGCACAGCGGACCGGGCTCAAGGGGCTGATCGTGCACGGCGCGCTGAAGAATGCCTTCCTCGGCCAGTTGCTTCACGACTGGATAGGTGAAAAGGGACAGCTTCGAAAGTTCGGCTGCTCGTATCGGGGCATGGACGAACCGGACCAGGACATCCTCTGCCGCGGCATCGTGACAAAGAAGTACAGCGAGAACGGCAAGAACTTCGTCGAGCTGGACGTCTGGACCGAGAAGCCGGACGGCAAGAAGACGTCGCCCGGTACGGCGGTCGTCACGCTTCCGGCGCGCTCCTGAGACTGGCTGAAGCGCACCTTACTGGCGCCTAGCATCGCCGAGCGCAACAATCTCCAACCGCAAAGCATCGCGCAGTCCAGACGAAGAAACGAGGACACGTTGGCCGAACCCTTCGAGATCACCGACGAGATGCGGGCGCAGTACGGCGTCGACAGCGAGCCGTGGACGTACGAGGTCACGACGACGAGCGTGCGCATGTACGCCCGCGGCATCGGCTCGGACGACCCGATCCACTACGACGTGGAGTTCGCGAAGTCGCAGGGCTTCCGCAGCATCGTCGCGCCCATGGGATACCTGGGGACACCCGTGTTCCTGCCCGGCAAGAACGACCCCACGTTCGGATTCCCTCGGCGGGAGGGCGGGCCGCGGCTGAACATCCCCTTCAGGGGGCTGCTCGACGGCGGCACCGAGACGGAGTACCTCGACTACATCTGTGCGGGCGACGTGCTCGAGGAGACGTCGCACCTCGCGGACCTCAAGTTGCGGGATCGCCCGGGCGGGCAGATGCTCTTCGTCACGAATGAGGCGGTGTACAAGAACAAGCAGACCGGCAAGGTCGTCGCGAAACAGCGGCTGACCTCGATCCACATGTGATAGCGGTACCGGGTAGGGGCGCAGCCTGCTGCGCCGGACCAAAGGAACGACGTAATGGCTGACCAGACCTACTTTGAGGACGTGAAGGAAGGGCAGGAATTGCCCGAGATCAAGATCCTCCCGGACAAATCGCAACTCGTGAAGTTCGCTGCCGGCAGCGGCGACTTCAACCCGCTGCACTTCGACGAGAACTTCCCGATGCTGAAGGCCATGGGCCTCAACGACAACATCGTGCACGGTCGATTCAAGTACGCGCAGGTTGGGCGCGTCGCCTTCACTCTCGCGGGCTACAAGGGCCGCGTGAAGCAGTTCGGTGTCAGCTACCGCGGCATGGACATCATCGGAAAACCGGTTACCGCGGGCGGCGCCATCACGGCGAAGCGCCAGGAGAACGGCGAGAATCTCGTCGACGTCGACGTCTGGACGATGGACGGCGACGGTAAGAAGACCACGCCCGGCACCGCCACGATTGCGCTGCCGTCGCGCGGCTAAGGCTTACGAATCGCGATGGGCGCGCTCGAAGGTAAGATGGCGGTCGTCACGGGCTCCGGCCGCGGCATCGGCCGCGGCATCGCGATGCTGTTCGCGCGTGAGGGCGCGAAGGTCGTAGTGAACGACCCCGGCGTGAACATCGACGGCTCCGGCAACGACGCCGGCCCTGCCGACGGAGGTCGTGTACGAAATCAAGGCGCGCGGGCGGCGAGGCCGTCGCGAATCGCTGACGCGGTCGCCACGGTCGACGGCGGCGAGAACATCATCAAGACTGCCTCGACAACTACGGGCCGCATCGACATCCTCGTCAACAACGCGGGCATCCTGCGCGACCGCATGGTGTTCAACATGGCCGAGGAAGAGTGGGACGCGGTCATCGACGACGCACCTCAAGGGCCACTTCAACTGCACGTCAAGCCGGCAGCGATCCTCATGCGCCAGCAGCGCTACGGCCGCATCATCAACTTCACGTCGGGGTCAGGGCTTGATCGGCAACGCAGGGCAGGCGAACTACGCCGCCGCCAAGTCCGGCATCGCCGGCTTGACGCGCGTCGTCGCGAAGGACCTCGGCCGCTACGGCGTCACCTGCAATGCGATAGCGCCGGGCGCTGCGACGCGGCATGACGCAGCAGGTGCCGGACTCTGCCCGCGAGCTGCGGGCCCGCGCGGGCATCAGCGGCCCCGGCGGAGCGATGCGGGCGCCGGCGGCGCCGATGCTGCGCGATCCGGAGACGATCGCGCCGATGGCGGGCTACCTGGCGAGCGACGAGGCATGGAACATCAACGGCCAGATCTTCCACGTCGCGGGCGGCACGGTCGGCCTCTGCGTGGCACCCGACGCCGTTCCGCACGGTCTGGAAGGCCGACATGTGGACGCTCGACGAGTTGTGCGAGATCATCCCGCGCCAGCTGATGGCCGGCATCGCGAACCCGGCGCCGCCCCCGCCCGACCTCGAGGTCGCCGGCCGGCGAAGCTGCGGCTGCGCCCGCTGGAGGCGCATCATGAGTGGGCGGCTCGACGGCCGGGTTGCCATCGTTACCGGCGGCGGGCGCGGCATCGGCCGCGGCGTGGCGATGCTGCTGGCGCAGGAAGGCGCGAGCGTCGTCGTCAACGACTACGGCGTGAACGTCGACGGCACGGCGCCGACGTCCGGACCGGCGAACGAAGTCGTCGAGGAGATCCGCTCGGCGGGCGGCAAGGCCGGCGCCAACGCCGACACCGTCGCGACCGTCGAGGGCGGCGAGGACATGATCCAGCAGGCGCTCGACGAGTTCGGGCGGCTCGACATCCTGGTCAACGTCGCGGGGATCCTGCGCGACCGCATGATCTTCAACATGAGCGAGCAGGAGTGGGACGATGTCATCGCCGTGCACCTCAAGGGCCACTACTGCACGACGAAGCCGGCATCGATTGTCTTCCGGCAGCAGCGCTAGCGGCCGCATCGTCAACTTCTCGTCGATCTCGGGCCTGGGCGGCCTGCCCGGCCAGTCGAACTACGGCGCCGCGAAGGCCGGCATCGCCGGCTTCACGCGCGTCGTCGCGCGCGACCTCGGGCGCTACGGCGTGACCTGCAACGCGATCGCGCCGGGAGCGGCGACACGCATGACGGCGACGGTGCCCCAGAACACGGCGCAGCTCCGCGCCCGTGCGGGCACCGCGCCCGGTGGTGCAGGCAGCGCCGCGCGCCATCGACGGTGCCGCCGATGCGCGAGCCCGAGTACGTCGCGCCGATGACGGTATTCCTCGCCTGCGACGAGGCCTGGAACATCAACGGCAAGATCTTCTACGTCGCCGGCGGCCGCATCTCCCTGGCGCACGAGGAGGTGCCGATGCGCCAGATCATCAAGCAGGGCATGTGGACCATCGACGAGCTGCGCGACCTTGTGCCGTCGCAGCTCATGTACGGAATGGTGAACCCGGCGCCGCCGCCGCCGGATCTGGATCTGCCGGGTCGGCCTGCTGTGCCCACAACAACTTGATCATGTCGGCGTGAGGCTCTCGGCAACGCTGGCTATTGCCTGCGCGGCGCTGTTCTTATTGCGTGCGGCGATGTCGCCAACAGGAAGACGAGTGCGAGCTCGCCGACGCCCGCAGTTGCGGTCGCCGAGCCCCTTTCTCAGGTCTTTACGGGAGCCTTCCGTTGCGTTGTGCTAGATACCCGACGGATGGACGGTGACGTCTTCTCACGGGCTGGGAGATGACTACCCCGCCGGTTGTCCTGGGTTCCCGAATTCCGACCGAGAGCGAGACCCAGGATGACTGTGAGCACCGAGCAGGCGACGTTGTGAGTGGCGTGATCGCGCTGAGTGGACGAGGACGCGTCCCGCGGCAGCTCAACGGATCGGCGCCTGACGCAGGGATTTCACGGTGGCTCCAACGATGCCCGACCATCGATCGGGATGTACAACTCCGCCTCAAGTACCAGGCGCATCCGACCGCGACGACGTGGCATCCTATCCCAGTAGCGTTGCAGGGCGCGCTGCAACGTGCGTCGAGTGGACCAATCCTGTCGAGGATGGGCGACCCGAGGCGACGCACTATCTTCAGTGTTTCTTCGAAGTCCAAGGCACTCTCTATTCGTTCGACGCGGGCGTCACTTAACGACGAGTGGTCAGATTTGTCCGCAACGTTCAAAGAGATGGGCACCAGCCTCGAAGTCAACGAGATTCCGCCATGCTCATCCCCTGACTTCCCAACCGCCAGCACGCAACTACTGCAACTGACTGCGGTTGGGGAATCCCCCATAGGCGATCATGCACGTTACGTGCGAAGATCGCACTATGAGCCCCCGCGCCGCCGCCGCGAATGCCACTCGCCGGACCTGAGCCCGACGCCCTGCTCGCGCGCTATCTCGACGTGCTGGCGGCGGAGCGAAACCTCTCGCGGTTCACGGTGCGGAACTACGGTCAGCGACCTGCGTCACTACTTCGCCTGGCTCGAGGCTGAGTCGATCGAGTTGACGGCGGTCACGCGGCCGCTGTTCCGCGGGTACATCGCATCATTGCAAGACGACGGCGTGGCGCAGGGCAGCGTCATGCGGCGCGTCAGCACCGTGCGCTCGTTCTATCGCTGGCTGCGACTAACCGACGTGATGCACGACGACCCGCTCGTGCTGGTTAGCGGCCCGAAGCAGGCGCGGCGGCTTCCGCACGTGCTGACGCTGGCCGACATCACGAATCTCATCGCCGCCGCCGACGGCGACCGGCCGGCCGACCTGCGCGACCGCGCCCTGCTCGAGCTGATGTACGCCTGCGGCCTGCGCGTCGTCCGAGGCCGCCACGCTCGACACGAACGCCGTCGACCTCGAACAGCGGACGGTCATCGTCACCGGCAAGGGCAACAAGCAGCGCCTCACGGTGATGGGCGAGCCGGCACGCGCCGCGGTCGAGCGATATCTGCGCCGCGGACGGGGCGGCCTCGCGAGGCGGCAACGTCGAGCCGGCGCGAGTCGACCGCCGGCGCGTTCTTCCTCAACCGCAGCGGCGGGCGCGCTCTCGCAGCGCGCGATCCAGCTCATCGTGCGCAAGTACGCGCTCGCCGCCGGCATCGATGCGCGTGTGCACCCGCACCTCCTGCGCCACACCTTCGCGACGCACCTGCTCGACGGCGGTGCGGAGCTGCGCGTCGTGCAGGAGCTGATGGGTCACAGCAACCCCAACACGACGCAGATCTACCTGCACGTCACCGAGGAGCGGCAGCGCAAGGTGGTCGAGGGCTCGCTCGACGAGCTGGCGGCAGTCGAGCAGGCGCGCCGGACGCTCGCGCGGGAACGGCGCATGTAGCCCGAACAGGGCCGGGCGGCCGTTGCCTCGCGCTGCTCGTCACGCAAGACTGAATGCAGGTCACACATATCAAGGGAGCCAGACATGCCACTCTACTTCGTCGAACACCGCCACACCGCCGAGACCTGCCCCACGAAGCAGCCCGAGATGATGCAGATGCTCGGCAAGCATGTCTCGCAGCCGAACGCCGACACCTACGACATCACGATCCAGGCCGACGTCGTGCATCCCGGCGAGCACTGGATGAACATGGTGCTCGTGGCGCCGGAGCAGTCGAACGTCGACCGCTTCATGGAGCCGTTCAAGATGGTCGGCACCGTATCGGTGAAGGAAGTCACGACCTGTGAGAGCGTGGTCGCGACGGCGAAGTGCTAGCCAAGCGGACATAGCGCCGCCGATGCCGTCCAACCAGCTGGCATGACATAGTGCGGGTGAATCCGTCCGCGCAGTCGATGTGATACGCTTGGCTCCGACCGGGGCATCCGCGACACCACGGGGGTGGGCAGTATCAACCGGCAGGTCCGGAGGGCGTGGGAGCTTATCTATCTCCTCACGCTCCGTGAGCTGAAACTCCGCTACCAGGACACGTTCTTCGGGTTCCTCTGGTCGCTCATCCGCCCCCTCCTTCAGGGTGCCGTCCTCTTCGTCGTCCTGAAGCTCTTCATCCGCATCGATGTCGATGACTATGGCCTCGTGCTCCTGACGGGGTTGTTTCCCTGGACCTGGCTGCAGGTGTCGTTGATCCTGGCCGTGGCCTCGTTCGCCTCGAATGGCGCGCTCATCAAGAAGGTGTACTTCCCGCGCTTCGTCTTGCCGCTGGCGACCGTGCTCAACAACGGCGTCCAGTTCGCGCTGTCGGTCCCCGTGATCCTCATCCTTCTCGTGATCAGCGAGCTACCGCCCGGACTGGACGTGGCTGATCGGCATCCCCTATCTGCTCGCGGTCGAGGCGCTGCTCATCATGGGCATCGTCCTGTTCATCGCGTCGCTCAACGTCTACTTCCGCGACCTGGAGCACCTCACGGACGTGTTCGTCGGGCTCATCTGGTTCTACCTGACCCCGGTCATCTACCCGCTCTCGATCGTGCCGGAGAAGTACCAGGACTGGATTCTGCTGTTCAACCCGATGGCATCGCTGATTGAGGGGTGGCGGAACCTGTTCCTGCATAACCAGCTTCCCGGCGCCGACCTGGTCCCCGCGCTCCTTTTCGCCGCCGGCTTCGCGGTCCTCGGCTCGTTCTCCTTCCGCAAGCTCGAGGGAGGCTTCGCCGATGCGCTCTGACCTCGAGTCGGATGTGGCGATCGCCTTCGACGACGTCTCGAAGCACTACTCACTCTCGTTGCAGCGGGAGGCCTCGGACTTCAAGACGATGGTTCTGCACCTGCCGCGCTTCGTGTCGAACGCGCGGCGCCCGTTCGTGGCGCTCGACCATGTCACCCTGCGGGTGAAGCGCGGCGAAAGCCTGGGCATCATCGGCCCGAACGGATCCGGCAAGAGCACGACGCTCCGCGTGATGTCGGGCATCACCCCGCCCACCGCTGGTACGGTCACCGCGAACGGCCGCATCTCGGCGCTGCTCGAGCTGGGATCGGGCTTCCATCCGCAGATCAGCGGCCGCGAGAATGCGATCCTGAACGCCGTGCTGCTGGGCCTGACGCTGTCCGAGGCCCGCGATGTACTTCCGCAGATCATCCAGTTCTCGGAACTGGGCGACTTCATCGACCAGCCGATGCGTACCTATTCGTCGGGCATGTTCTTCCGCCTGGGATTCTCGGTGGCCGTGCACGTCAAACCAGAGATCCTGCTGATCGACGAGGTGCTCGCCGTCGGCGACGCCGAGTTTCAGAAGAAGTGCATGGACCACATCCACGGCCTGCGCGCCAAGGGCGTAACGCTGGTCCTGGTAACCCATGACATGCTGAGCATGCCGAAATTCTGCGACCGCGGCATCCTCCTCGAACGGGGCCGCGTCACCGATGAGGGCACGCCGCAGCAGGTCGTGCACAACTACCTCGAGCGCGTCGAACGGCTACTCGCGCTCGCGGCCGTCGAACAGCAGGAGCTGAAGCTCGCGCAGGTGGCCTCGTCATGATGGTGCGGCTCGACTTCGACGCTCAAATGCGCGAGCCGGGGCGCGCCCTTCGCGTGGCGCCGCGGCCAGCACCCGGCGTCGCCATCATCGCAGAAGCATCGCCGCATATGCCGTTCGGGACCGGCACCGTCGATGAACTGTTCGTCGGCCGGGCGATCGCACATCGCACCGACATCGCAGGCACGCTCGACGAGCTGTGGCGCGTCGCCCGGCCGGGGGCGCTCGTGCATCTCACGCTGCCGCATGCGTCGTCTGTGATCGCGATGTCGCGCGACCCGCGTCCGCGTGCCGATGCTCACGCTGAACACGTTCAACCACTATGACCCGCGGACGAAGCCCGCAGACGCGCCCGAGACAGCGTTCGTCATCGAGCGGGCGAGGCTCCGGGTCGCCGGCTTTCGCGGCGATGACGCAGGCCTCGCCCTGGCACGTGGCCCCTTCGCACAGATCATCGAGAAGCTGGCGAACGGCAGCCGCGGGAGCCAGTATCGGTTCGAGCGCTGGTTCGCCGCGCTCATCGGCGGCTTCGAGGAGTTCGATGTGGTGCTCTCGGTCGTGAAGGAGCGCGGGCCGATACAGGACGCGGATCACGCGCCCGCACATGCTATCGAGACAAGGGCGCAGCCAACGAGAGCGACTGAGCGATGGTGACCGCACCGTCTCCGCCCGAGCGTAGATCTTGACTATTCGATCAACGACTTCATACCCGGCACGAGCCGGGACTCGCGCTTCCTATACCGCGCGATCGAAGACACGATGGTCGATCTGGTTGCGGCCCGTCCGGGGATGCGCGTGCTCGACGTGGCCTGCGGCACCGGCAAGCAGCCGATGCGCATCGCCGAGCGCCGCTGCTCCGCCGTCGGCACCGAGGCATCGGCCGAGATGATCGGGCTCGGACGCTGGATCCATCCGGAGAGCCGCGCGCAGATGGTGCGCTCGATCGCCGAAGCGCTGCCGTTCCGCAACGAGGCATTCGACGTCGTGATGTGCCAGGGCTCGCTCGACCACTTCGCTGATCAGGCCGCGTTCATGTCGGAGGCGGCGCGCATCACGCGCACAGGCGGCAGCGTGGTCATTGCGCTGGCGAACTTCGAGAGCCTGTCGTGCCGTCTCGGCCGTAGCCTCGATGCGCTGAAGCGGCGCCTCAACCGCCCACGGCCACCATGGCGGCGGTACTGGCAGATCCCGGAAGACCACACCGTGAAGGGCGACTTACCCTACGTCCGTGGCCTCGGCGGCCCTGTGCTTCGCCTCGAGCGCGCGTTCGGCGTTTCGCTGCTCTGGAACGCGCCCGGCTACACCTGGCTCGCGGACCACGTCCCTCCGACGCTCGCGGACCGGACCTGCGGCGCGCTCGACCGCCTGGCGCGGTCACGTCCGCAGCACGCCGACACCATCATCTCAGTTTGGCGAAAGTGATCGACGATGGCCGATGACTCGCTGACGCAGGACTACGGCGCCCATCTGCTCTTCACCTTCGCACAAGTGCCTGACTCACCCATACTGTCCAACCGATACGCACGCCTGAAGCGGTGGTTCACGATCGCGTTCGCCGAGACCTGGCTCGCGGTCTGGCTCTATCGCACGAAAGTGCGACTCCGACACGCACATATTCCGTTCCTGCCGGGACTATGCGACGCCGCATCGCGCGCGTTATTCGACGTGCAGATTGGCGATCGCGTCGACGCTGGTCCGGGGCTGATGCTCACGCATGGCCACGTCGTAATCGACGGCCAGACGCGCATCGGGAGCGACTGCCAGGTCAACCCGTGGGTGACGATCGGGCTTTCGAACAGCAAGAAGCTGGGCTTCAGCGTCGACGGTCCCTTCATCGGCGACCACGTCCACATCGGCACCGGCGCGAAGGTGCTCGGCCCGATCACGATCGGCGACTACGCGCGCATCGGCGCCAATGCCGTCGTAGTTCATGATGTTCCGCCGAACACGACGGTCGTCGGAATGCCCGCCCATCCGATCGCCTCCGCTACGCTCTCAACTGCACCAGATGGCTCCGGCCGAGACGAGCGCCTCGTCGCACATATGCGCTCGTCGATCACCGACTACCGGCTGCGCCGCCAGTCGCTGCGCTCGCTCGTTGACGGCCTGCTGGGGTCATTCGAGATCGCATCGGACAGGATGACCGTCGTACAGGCGAACGTGAAAGACGACCTGATCTTCCTCGACGCGATCGCCGCGACAGGAGGCGAGGAGTCGCCGCAGGTGCTCTCGGCGGTCTTGGCGATCGACAACGCCCTCGCGGCGTTCGAATAGCGTCAGGCGCAGACGGCGTCCCAGACGGTCTTGCCGAGCCGCCCGAGCGTGACGTTTCCTTCGGCGTTGCGGCCCTCGCCTGGGCCCGTACCGCCCTCGCAGAACGCCGCCATCGAAACGAAACCACGTGGAGTGCGCATGACCGCACCGCTCGTACGGACCCCGTTGACCAGCGATCCGCCCTTCTCCGCCACCCAGTTCTCGCGCGGGTTGTCGAGCATGTTCATCTCGTTCCAGGGCAGCAGCCGCGATAGCTCGGCGCGGCCCTCAAGGCGGCGCATGATTTTGAGCATGTCGTCGCATCCGGCAGCGGAGACTGCTTCGCGCCGCGCGATGAGCTCACACAGCTTCGCGGTGTCGCCCGCGGAACTGACCCAGGTCCGCCGCAGGTCCATGCCGGGCTTCCACTCTCCCCAGCGCTGGAAGAGCGTTGTGTTCAGGAGTGTCAGTTCGCGCATCTTCTCGTTGACACGATCGACGCCGATGAGGTCCAGGCACATGTTCGTGGCTGAGTTGTCTGAAATGACGATCATCAGCGTCGCCGCGTCTCGCACGGTCATCTCCACGCCGAACTGCATCATCGACAACACGCCCGACCCCAAACACCGGTGCTGCTCCTCGTACCGGATGCGGTCCTCGAGTCGCACGCGGCCCTCATCGATGCCCTGATAGAGCGTCACGAGAACGGGCACCTTCGCCAACGACGCGGACGGCATTACATCGTCCTCCTCGATGCCGATATGCGCACCGGTGTGGAGATCCGTGACCGCAACGGTACACTTTCCGCTGTACTCGGCCGCGATCGCTCGTAGCGCCGGTTCGATCGTCGCCAGATCGGTCATCGTGCGTGCACGATTATCAAGCGGCATACACGCGGCCTCACTTCACGACTCCGGCTTCGAGCTCCTGGAGCGTGTACTCGACCTGCTCGTCTTTGAGATCGGGGTCGTACGCCGGATCAGGGTAGTTTACGAGCCAAGCCTCTTCGTCTCCGACATTCTCGAGGCCAGTTGGCACGTTGGCAGGGATATAGAGTCGCTGCGGCTCGCGCGCATCGAGCAGGTGCTCCTCGCGCACACCGTTCACGTACAGGATGATCTTCATCTGGCCCTTCAGGCAGACATAGCGTGCCGCCCGGACGCGATGCAGATGGTAGCCCTTGAATGCGCCCACTGCGGCCGCAGTAAGGTAGCCCGTGGTCTTGCGGCCGTCCTTCCACAGCTCGATGAGCCAGCCGTTCTCGTTTCCGTCGGCGTCATACGTGACGACCTTCTTCGCCGGCTCTTCGGCCACGCGATCGATCATCGAGGTGCGTCCATGAGGGGATCAGAACCCTTGCTCGCCGCGCTAGCGTCGCGAGGCCGCGAGTGCCGTCGGCTGTCGGGGAAGGACGTTCATCGTCGCGGCCGGGAACAGGCTGCGCACTGGCTTGAGGATGATGTTCGTTTCGGCTTTGAGGATGCCCTGGATGCCCGCGAGCGTCTGCGTCATGAAGTCGGTCAGTTCGTCGTTGCTCGGGAAGAACGCCAGCGCGATGATATCGGCGTTGCCCGTCGTGTAACCGACGTAGACGACACCCTCGACGCTTGCAATCCGCTCAGCAATATCCGTGATCCGCGCCAGCTCCGCCGAAATGCTGATGACCGCCGCGGTGTTAAGCCCGAGCTTGGCCGGATTTGTAACGCCCACGATGCGTAGCACATCGTCGCGGATCAGACGCTCGATCCTGTTGCGGACGGTACCCTCGGACACTCCGACCGTCTCGGCAATCTCGCGGTTGGTCGCGCGCCCGTTGTTTTCTAGAATGCTGAGAATGTGCTGATCGACGGCGTCTGGTTTCTGAAACGGCAAAATACGCCTCACTCTTCCAGCGCTTTCGGTAACGCACGATAGGCAGGGCTGATCGCAGTGTCAAGCGCCGACCGCCTCGTTCGAAGGTCAAAGGTTAACCTCGCGATCGATATTGCAACGCCGGTTGACGCTCCGCGCCGACGATGTGTGACGCTCTTCGGCGTCACTCGATGACCGCAGCGCCGGATCCACGATCGCCGTTCCTCGCGGGTACGGTCTCGCGGCGGCAAATGCTCGGAGCCTGCGGCGCCACGGGCATCGCCGCTGGCCTCCTCGCGTCGGGTTGTGGTCGCGGCAAGACCCGAACAACCGCACGTTCTGGTGGAACACTGCGCGTAGCGACCGCGGTGCCCATCGCGTCTGGGCTCGATCCGCACATCGAGAGCGGCACCGGCCTGCGCATCTTCCCGCGCATCTACGGGTACACGCATCACATCAACCCCGACGACGACTCGCTACTCCTCGACCAGGCCGAAAGCGTCGAACAGCCCGATGGCACCACCATCGTCATCAAACTTCGCGGCGATGTGCGTTTCCACGACATAGCGCCGGTCAGCGGGCGCACCGTCAGGGCGTCCGACGTGGCCGCATCTGTCGAGCGCTATCGCGACAACCCGCTCGTCGTAAACAAGGCCTGGTATGCGCAGATCCTCGATCGTGTCGAGGCGCCCGACGACCGCACCGTCATCGTTCGCACGAAGCAGCCGTATGCTTACTCACTACACGAGTTGGGCGCCGTCGGCTCCGGCGCGATCCTTCCGGCGGAACTCATCGCCGCGAACACCGATCTCTCGGCGTTCGGGATCGGCAGTGGCCCCTTCACGCTCGAAGAGACGTCCGGACTCGAACACGCACGCCTCGCACGCTATGCCGGCTACTTCCGCTCGGCACTGCCCTATCTCGATGCGATGGAGTGGCAGGTCTTCGACAGCAATGAAGCCAAGGTCGACGCGTTCCTCGCCGGCGACGCCGAGGAGATCACGAACCGCGACCGAACCGAGCACGAGGAGGTACTGAGCGCGAGCGGTGATTCGCAGGCGTCCGCCGTGCCGGCGCTCGGCTATCTCTCGCTCGGCCTGCGCCTCGATCGGCCGCCGTTCAACGACGCTCGTGTGCGCGAGGCGGTGGAATGGGCGCTGGATCGCGACGAGCTCATCCGCGAGATGGTCGGCGGCGATGGCGACGTACTCGGTCCGGTGAACGGACACCTGGCCGGTGGTTACTGGTCACTGAGCGACGACGAGATCGCTGCCGCACAGGGAACGGCAGCGCCGCCCGAGCATCGTCGCGAGCAGGCACGCGCTGCGATCAGCGCCGCGGGAGCGGGCACGACTCCCGTAGCGCTACAGGTCGCTGATCATCCGCAGCTGATCGACGTGGCGACGCTCGTCCGGGACCAGTTGGGTCGCGTCGGCCTCGACGTGCGTCTCGAACCGCACGATGAATTGACCTGGTATGTGAACTATCGCGGCGGCCATTTCGACGCCACGCTGATCAGCCAACCGCCGTACGAGTGGCCCGATGCGCCGACGCGTCTTTATCACTCTGGCGGGCTCGACGGTACGGGCAGTCCGTTCGGCTTCAGTGACCCCGCGATCGACTGGCTCGTCGCGCGCTCATGGGGCGAAGCGGATCGCGATCAGCGCCGCGCGGACGCTCGTCGAAGCGCAGCGCTTGATGCTTACCGCTCGCCCAATGCTCCAACTCTTCACGACCACCGCCTACGCTGTGGCCGCGCGTAACGTGCGAAACTGGCGGCCCGAAGTGCCGGGCAGCATCGCGCAGTACAACTACGAGCAGTGGCTTGACCGCACGTAGCACAACCAAATTGACACCCTTCCGGGCCATCCCTAGAATGAATCGCGCCCGAGGCCAAGGCTGACGGTGCACCTCACCCGGCGCGGCCCCGTGGTGTAGCGGTCTAACATGCCACCCTGTCACGGTGGAGATCGAGGGTTCGAATCCCTTCGGGGTCGCCAGACTTCAATTACATGTCCACACACCGCACGCTCATCCCCTCGGCTATCGCCGTCCTCGCCTCAACGCCGTCCGTAATGCGAGCGATGCTCCAGACTCTACCCGACGATCTCGTGACCGCGACGGGACGGGAAGGATAGTCGGCGCGAGATGTCGTTGCTCACCTCGCCGCGCGACAAGAACCGGCAATCGTCGCGCGCGTCAGCGCCATTCTGCGGAAGCCCGGCGCGCCGATACCGGATGTTCCGGCGATCTCATGGACGTCGAGCCATACCGCGACCGCCCCCTCGATGACCTCCTCGAGGAGTTCGCTCGGGGGCGTGAGTCCGCAGTAGAGCTACTCAATAGCGTGACAGCGGAGCAGTCGCAGCTTCGCGGTGTTCACTCGGCTGTCGGCGAGATCACCGTCGCCGACATCATCCACCACGTCGCCTATCACGACCTCGTTCACATCGCGCAGATGGCGAACCTCGCGTACCGCCCACTCGAACCGTTGCGCGGTTCCATGCGACCATTTCGATAGCACGCCACTGTCGATGCCGTCGTACAGGAGCATGACCGGCGTGCGGTACTTGACGGCGATCCGCCAGGCTCGATGGCACGTGGTAGGGCGTGGCGAACATGTTCGCGCTCGGCATCATGTGCACCTCGTGCTGCAGTCAGCCGCGAGGCTCGCAAGGCCTGACCCCCGCGGGCTTTGTCCGCTCCATGTCGATAGCTCCAATCCGTCGACTCGCCTACACTCGAGGCGATGGCTCCGGCGAAGCGAGATCCCCTCGAACGGCTCCTGAAGCAGCTTGACCTCGAGCGGCTTGACCGCGACATGTTCCTCGGCGATCCCGGTGAGGGCATGTTTCGGCTCTTCGGCGGGCTCGTCGCAGCTCAGTCCGTCATCGCCGCCTATCGCACCGTTGAGAAGGGCACACTGCACTCGCTGCACGCCTACTTCCTACGGCCGGGGCGATACGACGTGCCGATCCGCTATGTCGTCTACCGCATCCGCGACGGCCGCACGTTTACGACACGCGACGTCGTTGCGTATCAGTCGGGCGAAGCGATCTTCAACCTCTCGAGCAGCTTCGCAAGGCCTGAAGAAGGCGTCTCACACCAGGAGATCGCGCCCGATGTGCCGCCGCCGGACGACCTGCCGCCCTGGGAGTTCGCGCGCCCGGACCGGCACGACGAGCAGGAGATGATGCGCCGCTTCGAGCGGGAGAGCCCCGTAGAGATGCGCGCCATCGATCCGGCGAGCATGCCGGACGACGACGACATCCCTCGCCGGCGCGTCTGGATGCGCGTGCGAGGCGAGTTGCCTGACGATCCCGCGATCCACGCCGGCATGCTCGCCTACGCAAGCGATCGCGGCCTGATCGCGACCGCGCGACTCCCGCACAACATCGCGCGCGGCCAGTGGTCGGGCGCCAGCCTCGACCACGCGATCTGGTTCCACCATGAGCCGCGTTTCGACGGCTGGATCCTGTTCACGAGCGAGAGCCCAATCGCCCACGCCGCGCGCGCCCTCATCTTCGGGCAGATGTACTCGCCGGAGGGCGTGCGCGTCGCGTCCGTCGTGCAGGAAGGACTGATCCGCACGCCGCGCGCGGCACCACCGAAGTGACCTCCGTCGACGCCGCATCCCTCGACGCCGCCGCCGACGCTTTGTATGCCGCCCGATACGCCATCGCACTCGTCGGCGCGGGCATCAGCGTAGAGTCGGGGATCCCGCCGTTCCGCGGCCCCGGCGGCCTGTGGACGAAGCACGGCGAGCCGCCGATGGATGGCTACCAGCGCTTCCTGGCGAACCCCGAGGGCGCGTGGCGCGACATGCTCGCCCATCGCGAATCGAACGACGAGTTCGCTGTCGCGCTGCGGCAGGCCGTGCCGAACGAGGGCCACCTCGCGCTCGCGCGGCTCGAGTCGATCGGCGTGCTGAAACACACGATCACGCAGAACATCGACAACCTGCACTTCGATGCGGGGAGCGTCGCCGTCAGCGAAATCCATGGCAACCGCACGAAGCTGCGGTGCGTCGACTGCGAGCGGCGCAGGCCGGCCGCTGACGTCGACGTCTCGGTGTTGCCGCCGGTGTGCCCCGACTGCGGCGGCCTCATCAAGGGCGACACAGTGATGTTCGGGGAGCCGATCCCCAGATCGGTGCTGCGCGAATGCCAGACGCAGGCCGAGCGCGCGGATTGCATCCTCATCGCCGGCACGTCGGCGACGGTGACGCCGGCGGCGTGGTTCCCGGAGCTGGTCCTCGAACGTGGCGGCACGTTGATTGAGGTAAACCCGGATGCCACGCCGTTTTCCCGGCTGGCCGTGGCAGGGCTCCGTGCGCCCGCAGGGCAGGTGCTCCCCATGCTTGTTGCTGCGGTCGAAGCGCGATCGCAACAGTAGGACGCATCCGCGCCTGCATAGCGGCGGTCGGGCGCCGCCCGACGCCCGGTTATACTGAGTGGCTGCGCCCGTCAATTACGGGCCCGTAGGAGCCGAATGCGCGTCATCAAGGCCCGAGAGCTCGGATTCTGCATGGGCGTCCGCCGCGCCGTCGAGATGATGGAGGACGCCTCGGGGGAGCTGGGCCCGATTACCAGCCTGGGATCCGTTGTCCACAACCCGCAGGTCGTCGAAGGCCTGCGCGGGCGCGGCGTCGAAGTTATCGCCACGCTCGAGGCCGTCGACACGCGCCCGGTCGCCATCACAGCCCACGGCGTCGGACCGCAGGTCGTGCAGGAACTCGAACGCCGCGGCGCGACCGTCGTCGATACCACTTGCCCGATCGTCACCCGCGCGCAGCAGTGGGCGCGCAAGCTTGCGGACGAGGGCTTCGGCGTGATCGTCTTCGGAGATCCGGACCACAAGGAGGTTCGCGGCATCCTCGGCTGGGCCGAGGGCAAGGTCATCACCATGAGGTCTGCGTCGGAGCTCCATGCGCCGTTCCCGGACTGGATGCCGTCGCGCATCGGCGTCCTGTCACAGACCACCGAGACCGAGGGGCACTTTGCGGACTTCGTGCAGACACTCCTGAGCGTCCACATGGACCGCATCAGCGAGCTTCGTGTGATCAATACGCTCTGCAACGCGACGACGAGCCAGCAGGCGGCCACACAGGAGCTGGCGCGGGAGTGCAGCCTCGTGATCGTCGTCGGTGGGCGCGAGAGCGCGAATACGCGCCACCTCGCCGAAGTCGCGCGCGAACAGGGCGTTGAGACCTATCAGATCGAGTCGGCCGACGAGATCGAGCCGGCGTGGCTCAGCGGCCGCGGGACCGTCGGCGTTGCCGCAGGCGCATCGACGCCAGACGCTGTGATCGATGCAGTTGTCGGGAGACTCGAGGCGCTCGCGCCGGTTTGAGCCCGATGATGACCCTTGACGACCGCGAAGCGATGCTGAGCCGAGGCGACGCGCGCTGGGAGCGTCTGCGCGCCGCGCTCGATGAGCGGATCGGCACGGGGGCGTACGCGACGCACGCCTGGACCGGCCACGACGTCTACGCACACTTCGGACGCTGGCAAGCGCATGCGCAGGGTGAGCTCAGACGCGTACTCGCCGGCGAACGGCTGAGCCCGGTCGACGGCGACGAGAACGCCATCAACGACGCGTGGATCGCGGAGGACCGCGCGCTCCCAACGAGCGTCGTCCGCGACCGCTGCCTGCGCACGAGGCAGGAGCTGCGCGATGCGCTGACGACGCTGACGCCGGAGCAGTGGGACCGCTTCGGCCGCCTCATCTCTCCGGACATCAACGGCTCTCCGGACATCAACGGCGAGCACTACGAAGCTCACCTTGCTGACCTCGTACCGGAGGCGACGTGACGGAAGTACGACGTGGGCCGCGCACGCGCAAACCCAACGAGGGCGGCATCATAGAATCCGTCCAGCCATCGAGCATCGCCGAAGCGATCGGCCTGCGCGCGGGCGACGTGATCGTTGCGATCGACGGCTCGCCGGTGCGCGACTCGATCGACGTGCAATATTACGCTGCCGAGGATGCAATCTCCCTCGAGGTGATCCGCGACGGCTCCGCGCGGACACTTGAGATCGAAAAACATCCGGACCAGAACCTCGGCGTCGGCTTCCAGGATGACGCCTTCGACGGCGTGCGCATTTGCAACAACTCATGCTTCTTCTGTTTCCTGAAGGGGAATCCGAAGGGCATGCGGAAGACTCTATACGTCAAGGACGACGACTATCGTTTGAGCTTCGCCCACGGGAATTTCGTGACGCTCACCAACCTCAGCGAGGCGGACTGGGAGCGGCTCGCGGAGCAGCGCCTGTCGCCGCTGAACGTCTCGGTGCACGCCACCGAGCCCGAGCTGCGCCGTTACCTGCTCGGGAACAAGCACGCGCCGGATATCTGTGACCAGCTGCGACGCCTGGGCGAGCTGGGTATCCAGGCGAATACACAGGTCGTACTTTGCCCGGGCGTGAACGACGGCGCGGCGCTGCGTCGAACGATCGACGATCTTTCCGCGCTCTGTCCGATCGTCCAAAACGTCTCCGTAGTTCCCGTCGGCGCTACGACAGTCGCCGAGGACCGCATCGCGCGTGGAGCCCACTCCAAGGAGGTCGAGGGCTGTACACCTGAGCACGCACGGGAGGTGATCGAGCTCGGCAGCGCGTACCAACAGCGATTCCGCGACGAGCGCGGGCGCACGTTCGTGTATTTCGCGGACGAGTACTACCTGATCGCCGGTCTAGATCCACCAACGGCGAAGCATTACGACGGCTTCCCGCAGTTCGAGAACGGCATCGGCATGGCACGCAGCCTCATTGGAGACTGGCGGTCCGTGCGGAGGAGACTCACGGGCGCGACCGTGCACCCATCCTTCCGACGCATCACGTTCGTGTGCGGCACGCTTGTTGCACCCACGCTTACGCGCCTCGCCGGTGAGCTTCAGTCTGCAACCGGCGTGGCGGTAGCCGTCCGCGGGCTCGAGAACGGGTTCTTTGGCCCACGCGTGAACGTGTCCGGACTGCTAGTCGGCGCCGACATCGACCGCGGGTTGCGAGGCATCGATCTGGGCGACATCGCCTTTCTCCCGCGATACGCCCTCGACTACAGCGGTCGGCGCTTCCTCGACGACGTGACGCCCGAGGCGCTGCAGTCCACGCTTGCGGTGCCGCTCGCCTTTGCCTCGACGATGAGCGAGGTGTTGCGGATTCTCGGACAACCGTTAGAATCGACCATCACCGGCGCAACCACCGCCGGAGTGACGAACGGCAAGATGTGGGTAGACGCCCAGGAAGGAGGTGCCATTACCGCGGCGAGGTAGAACGACAACATTTCGAAGCGCCAGGCCCTTCCGGAGTTCGGAGGGGTGACGAGGTAGAGGTCGATCGAAGTACTCGGCGGATGGCCTCTCGGTTTGCACAGCCGTGATGGACGGAACAAAACGCGGCGGGTAACCGCCCGACAGAGACCGCTCCAGCGTGCACTTCCTCACCGCAAACGACTTCCGCAGTTTCGATGCTCACAGTTGATGTGCGACCGGCCCGCGCGTAGCGGGCGACAGCGCCGTGCGTTCACGCGCGGAAAGGACACGATGCGACCTCATCCAAACCAGCATGTGGCTCCAAATCCCGGTCACCGTAATCCCCATGCAGCGCGCCTAACGTCACCGACGGAGGTCCACTGATGTGCGGCATCATCGGTTATACGGGTGAGCGCGATGCGGCGCCGTTGCTGCTCGATGGACTGCAGCGCCTCGAGTATCGCGGCTACGATAGTGCGGGGATCGCCGTCATCGACGACGGCGTGATCCAGATCACAAAAGGCGCCGGTAAGCTGAGCGCACTGCGATCCGCCCTCGAGGGCGCGTATCCACCCGGCGTCACCGGCATCGGTCACACTCGCTGGGCAACGCATGGCAAGCCGACGGCTGACAACGCGCACCCGCACCAGGACTGCGCGGGTGAAGTCGTCGTGATCCACAACGGCATAGTCGAGAACTATCTCGAGCTCCGCGCCGAGCTTCGTGACCGCGGCCACGAGCTGCGCTCCGAGACGGACACCGAAGTCCTGCCCCACCTGATCGAGGTGTACATGCGCTCCGGCGACGACTTCCCGACGGCGTTCGGGCGCACGCTGTCGCGCCTGCAAGGGGCGCACGCGATCCTCGCGATGTCGTCGCGCGAACCCGGGTTGATCCTCGCGGCCCGGATCGGGAACGCCGGTGGGGTTGTAGTAGGTTACGGGGCCGGCGAGATGTTCGTATCCAGCGATCTGCCGGCGCTGCTGCCCGAGACACAGCGCGTCGCCTTTCTCGAGGACGGCAGAGGTCGCGGCCGTCAGCCCGATCAGGCGCACGCTACTGCACAACCGCGGGCGAGGGGCTGACGAAGACACCGACAATCGTGCCGTTCGATCCCGGTTCGGCCGCCAAGGGCGCCTACAAGCACTTCATGCTCAAGGAGATCATGGAGCAGCCAGAGTGCGTGATGGACACCTTCCGCGGCCGGGCGCAGTTCGAACAGCCGGACGTCGTCCTCGAGGATCTCGCGGCTGCCCGACGACGCCCTGCGCTCGGTGAGCCGCGCCGTGCTCATCGGCATGGGCACGAGCATGCACGCGGCGATGGTCGGGCGCGCGTACTTCGAGCGCATCGCCGGCATACCGTCTGAGGTCGACAACTCATCGGAGTTCCGCTACCGCGACGCGCTGATCGGCCCTGACACGCTCGTCGTCTCGGTCGCGCAGTCAGGCGAGACCGTCGACACGCTCGAAGCCATGGCCGACGCAAAGAGCCGCGGCGCGCCCCAGCTCACGATCTGCAACGTTCCCGGGGCGCAGTCCACGCGTGTTGCCGACGGCTTTGTGCTCACCCGCTGCGGCCCCGAGGTCGCCGTCGCCAGCACGAAGACGATGGTGGCGTCGATGACCGCGCTCTACCTCCTCGCCTGCCGGGTCGGACGCGCCCGGGGAGCGCTGGACGGACGCGCACTCGGCGAGATGCTTGATGCGCTCGCCCATCTCCCGTCGCTCATCGGCCGAACGCTGAAGGTCGCACCCCAGCTCGAACGGATCGCAGCGCGCGTCGCTGGCAGCCACAACTTCCTATTTCTGGCCCGCGGCATCCAGTACCCCATGGCGATGGAGGGCGCGCTGAAGCTCAAGGAAGTGAGCTACATCCACGCCGAGGGCTATCCCGCCGGCGAAATGAAGCACGGTCCCATCGCCCTCATCGACCGCGAGATGCCCGTCGTCGCCATCGCGCTCGATGACGGCACGCGCGACAAGATGCTCTCGAACATCGAGCAGGTGCGGGCCCGCGACGGCATCGTCATCGGTCTGGTGTCTGAGGGCGATTCGCAGATCGGGACGAAGTGCGATGAAGTGGTCGAGCTCCCCCGGACGACGCCCTTGCTCTATCCCCTGCTCAGCGCCATCCCCATGCAGCTGCTCGCCTACCACATCGCCGTCCGCCGCGGATGCGACGTCGATCAGCCACGGAACCTCGCAAAGACGGTCACCGTAGAGTAGCCGCATCCATAGCTCGACTTAGGTGTCAGCCCCCGCGGGGCTGGCATCGCTTCGTGTCCCTGAGGCTCATGCGGAACCCGGCGGGCGATGCCGATGATCGATACGGAGGTAACGCAGCCTTCGGGCGCGTTTGGCGTTATGTTGCGTAATGCTTCTAGTGAGCGCGGCGACAGTCTCGTCGGGACGCTCATCTTCGGCCTTGCAGCCGCCGCGATACTGGCTGGTGCCGCCTACGCCGTCGTCTGGGCGCGCGACCAAGGGGACCGCCAGCTTACCGAAGCGGAGCGCGCCTATGTATCGGCGGTGGCGACGCAGCAGGCCGACGCTTATCTACGCGCGGTCGCGACGCAGGCGGCGGAGGCGCCTCCGCCGGCTTCCGCCCCGGTGCCGCCAGCACCGCCTCCGGTCGTGCAGTACGTCGTAGCCACGGCGACGCCCATCGTCATCTACGTCCCGGTGGCGCCGCCGCCATCGGCGCCTCCCGCCGCCCCTCCCGCCCCGGCACCCACAGTCCCGCCGGCGCCACCCGCGCCGCCACCGCCTGCCCCACCACCTCCGGCTCCCGCACCGCCGGCACCAACCAAGCCGCCCATGGCGGCGTGCGTGGGATACATGGTGGGGCTCACCGGAGAGGGCCTCAGCTCGTGCCAGCAGATCGCGCAGGGCGGAGGCGGCTCCTGGGCAGTCCAAGTACGGAACTGCGTGCGCGACGTGATCTCCAGGCGCCGGGATGACCGGCGCCGGCAAGGCCGACTGCCTCGGCGCGGCGGGCGCCGCCGGCGATGCGATCCTAGGTGATTGCTTCCTCGGCCTGTCGGACCAGTCGCTGTACGGCCGCACGTCGTGCCGGCAGTACTACGGCAACCACTGACCCCCCGCATCGCGTTAACCCAATCTGGGCGTCCTCAGCGCTTCGCTTGGATCATTGGCAATCGTCGTTCCCCGGGCGTTTCGTGCGGGGCTCGCACGCTTGACCCTCATGCGTCGGAGTAGTTAGTGTACAGGTGACACTAAGTCAGCCGCGAGAGTCCCCCATGCCGCGCTTCGACTACATCATCGTTGGGTCAGGGATCGCTGGGCTTTACGCCGCACTGCTGGCCCGCCATCACGGCTCGGTGTGCGTCCTCACGAAGGGGTCGATCGACGAGTGCAACACCAAGTACGCGCAGGGCGGCATCGCCGCCGCTGTCGGCTCCGACGACGACTCTGAGCTGCATCTCCGCGACACCATCGCGGCCGGGGCTGGACTTGTTGACGAGGCCGCGGCGCGCATCCTAGTCGAATCCGCCGCCGATCGCATCGGGGACCTGATCGACTTCGGCGTCCCGTTCGACAGCGCAGACGGTGAGGTGTCGCTGGGCCGCGAGGCAGCACACAGCCGCAATCGCATCCTCCACGCTGGCGGCGATTCGACCGGCGCGCACATCGAGATCTCGCTTGGCGGCGTAGCGCAGCTGTCCCGCATCACGATCAAGGAACACGTGCAGGTCGAGGAGATCGTCGTAGAGCACGGGCGCGCGATCGGCCTAATCGCGCTCGATGCACGGTCCAACACGACCGAACGTTTCGACGCCGGCGCCATCGTGCTGGCGACGGGAGGCTGCGGGCAGCTCTTTCGGGTCAGCACCAACCCGGACATCGCTACCGCCGATGGCGTCGCCCTCGCGTATCGTGCCGGGGCCGAGATTGCCGATATGGAGTTCATCCAGTTTCACCCGACGGCGCTCCGCCTCCCCGGGGTGCCGGTGTTCCTCATCTCCGAGGCCGTGCGCGGCGAAGGAGGCATTTTGCGCAACGCGGCCGAAGAGCGTTTCATGCCTGCCTACGACGAGCGCGCCGAGTTGGCGCCTCGCGACATCGTCGCACGCGCGATCGTCTCCGAGATGAACGCGTCGCGCACCGACCGCGTGTACCTCGACCTGCGCCACCTGCCGGCGTCACGCGTTACGGCGCGCTTCCCGCAGATATACCGGCACTGTCTCGATCACGGCGTCGACATCACGAAGGATCTCATCCCGGTGTCGCCGGCCGCCCACTACATGATGGGTGGGGTTCGCACGAACAGCTGGGGCGAGACGACGATCCCCGGACTCTACGCGTGCGGTGAGGTCGCCTGCACAGGCGTGCACGGCGCGAACCGGCTCGCAAGTAACTCTCTGCTCGAGACGGTGGTATTCGCGAAGCGCATCGTTCAGCGGGCCGAGGAAGGCACCCCGGAGGCCGCAACACTATCGGGGGAGACGATTGACTTGCCGCCGTTCGCTCACGAGGGCTCGGCGACACCCGACCGTGCTTCGCTACAGGCGTTGATGTGGGATAAGGTGGGCATCGTGCGAGACGGCAACGGCCTCCACGACGCCACACGCCGCCTCTCCGCGTGGCGAGATACGATTCCGCCGGCACTTGACCGGCCCTCGCACGAACTGTCAAACATGGTGCTCGCCGGTGAGCTGATGGCGACTGCGGCGCTCATCCGCGAGGAAAGTCGGGGCGCGCACTTCCGCACCGACTTCCCGCAGACGCGTGAGCAGTGGCAACGGCACATCGTATTCAGACGTGAGGCGTAGCGAGGTCGTCCCTTGCCAGACATTCCGTACCCCATCCCTCCCGCCGTCATCGACGACGCGGTAGCCGCCGCTCTCGACGAAGACGGCGCGTCCGACGACGTCACGACCCGTTCCGTCGTGGCGGCAGGTCAGTGGGGACAGGGTGGGTTCGTCGCCAAGGACGCCGGTATCATCGCCGGCCTGCCTGTGGCCGCGGCCGCGATGACAGCCCTGGACGAGGAGGTCTCGTTCGACACGCTTGTCTCGGACGGCGCGCGCGTATCGGCAGGGGAGCACCTCGCGGAGGTCGAGGGGCCACTGTGGGCGTTGCTGGCGTCGGAGCGGGTCGCCCTTAACTTCGTGCAGCGCATGTCAGGCATTGCCTCGCTCACGCGTGAGTTCGTCGATGCCGTCGCCGGGACGAAGGCGTGCATCCTCGATACGAGGAAGACGACGCCCGGGCTGCGGCAGTTCGAGCGTTACGCCGTGCGCGCCGGCGGCGGCATGAACCATCGCTTCAACCTCTCGTCGGGCGTGCTGATCAAAGACAACCACATCGCCGCAGCGCGCGCGGCCGGCATCGAGCGATCTCGACGACGTCATCGCCGCCGCTCGCCGCGGCGCTCCGCATACCATGCGCATCGAGATCGAAGTCACTGACGAAGCGCAGCTCCGGCAGGCTCTCCAGGGCGGTGCTGATGTGATCTTGCTCGACAACATGACGGTGGACGAGATCCGCTCGTGCGTCGCGCTGGTCGACGGACGTGCGCTCGTCGAGGCATCCGGAGGCATCACTCTCGAGACCGTGCGCGCGATCGCGGAGACCGGCGTGGACTTTATCTCGGTCGGGTGCCTCACGCACTCTGCGCCGGCGCTCGACATCAGCCTCGAGCTGGGCGAGGCCTGATGTCACAGATCGTCATCATCTCCGGACCACCTGGTGCTGGAAAGAGCACGGTCTGTGAGGCGCTGTGCGAGCGCTACGACCGCACGGTGCATCTCGAAACAGATGACATCTATGCATGGGTTCGCATGAGTTACGTCCCTCCGTGGAGGTCCGGGTCGGGGCCGCAGAACATCACTATCAGCCGAGCCGCCGCGCGCGCCGCTGTCGCCTTCGCGCGCGATCGCTACGGTGTGTTCATCGACGGCGTCATCGGCAAGATCCACTTGCCGTACTACATCGAGGAGTTGCAGGCAGGCGGCGTGCCCGTACACTTTGCCGCACTCGTCCCGCCGCTGGCAGAGATCGAGCGGCGCGCCAACGAACGAGAGAAGCGGATCGACGCCCCGTCGGACATGTACGAACGCGTGCTAAAGCTGTTCGACGAGCCGTTCGCCGGCGTGACGATTGACAGCACGGGCATGACCGCGCTCGAGACGGCCGATGGCGTGATGGACGCATGCGGGCGGGGCGAAGCCCTTGTCTGGTCGCCGGCTTAGGAGCGCGGCCGCTCGAGGTCAGCGCTGTCGAGCACGACGGTCACCGGCCCATCATTCGCGAGCTCGACCTGCATGTGGGCCCCGAACCGCCCGGTCGCGACGCTGACGCCCGCGGAGCGCAACGCCTCCGCGAAGGCATCGACGAGCGGCTCCGCCTCGGCGGGTGGTGCGGCGGCGGTGAAACTCGGGCGCCGCCCGCGGCGGACATCGCCGAGAAGCGTGAACTGAGACACCACGAGCGCCTCGCCGTCTACGTCGGCCAGCGAGCGGTCGAACCGGCCTGTGTCATCGGCGAAGATTCGAATTTCCGCGCACTTGTCAGCCAGCCGGCGGGCCGTCGCCGCGTCATCACCCTGGGCGATCCCGACGAGCAGTAACAGGCCGCGTGAGATGGAGCCGACGACTTCGCCCTGTACGGTGACGCGGGCGCTCGAGACGCGCTGAAGGACGACGCGCATATTGCGCGCACCTAGCCGGCCGCGGCCGCTTCCGACGCGCCCTTATCCGACTTGGACTGGGGCTTCGCTTTCGGTTGAGAGCCAGAGTCAGTGTCGGCTGTTTTGGTATCGGCGCGATCGCTATGGTCGCCGCCGCTCGAGGGCGCATCGTCGCTGGCGGCGGGCGCCGAGAGGCCGCGCGAGTCGGTCTTGTAGAATCCGCTTCCCTTGAACACCACGGGCGGCGCGAACAATACGCGGTTCGCCGTCTTACCGCAGAACTGGCACTTCTGGCGGGCGGGCGCGTCAAACCCCTCGCGCTTTTCGTAACGCTTTCCGCAGTCCTCGCACGCGTATTCGTAGGTCGGCAACTGATTCAGCCTCCGGCTCCAGTATCAGCAAAAGTTTAGCGATTTGGTCAGGAATCCGGCAAGAAGCAGCCTTTACGTACACTGATGGAGATGCCCTCCAGTTCCGATCGCATAGTCAGCCTGCTCCAGCGCCCGATCGTCCGTCTGGCGCTAGCGGCTGTCGTCCTGACGCTGCTGGGCGGCCTCGCGTTCGCTGTTACGGCCGGCCGTAACGGCAAGTCCGCCACAACTGAGCCGGTGTCGAACGATGCTCAACCGCCGGACGACGGCACCCCGACTGGCCCGATCGGCTCGGGCCCGCCACTGATCGGGCAGCCGGCGCCGGACTTCGCGCTCCGCGACCGTGCCGGAAGCGTCGTGAAACTCAGCGACCTCCGCGGCAAGGTCGTATGGGTGAACTTCTGGGCCACGTGGTGTGAGCCGTGCAAGAAGGAACTGCCCGCGATCCAGAAGCTCTACGATGAGAAGCGGGCCGGTGGCCTCGAGGTGCTCGAGATCAACTACCAGGAGGGCCGCAAGGATGCTGATGCATTCTTCGATGCGCGCGGCCTGAGCCTGCCGTTGCTCTACGACAGCGGCGGCGTGTACGACCAGTACCGCCTGCAGGGCCTGCCCGACAGCTTCTTCGTCGACCGCAACGGCAATATCGCCGCGCTCCAATTCGGCTACCTGACCGAAGACAAGATGCGGGAGAGGCTGGCGGCGGCTGGCCTACCCTAACCGGCCCCGATCAGGTCCCGGACCGGCTCGCCTGCCTTCAGCACCAGCTGCAGCCGCTCCGGCTGGACGAGGACGCCGATGTCCTCGAGCGGATCGCCATCGACAAGGAGCAGGTCCGCGTCCTTGCCCTCCTCGACGGTGCCGATCCGGTCCGCCATGCAGAACAGAGCGGCATTCGTCTTCGTCGCGCTGACGATCGCCTCCATCGCGCCGAAGTGCTTCGCCTTCTCCACCAGCTCGCTTGCGCGCCGTCGCTGGCGCGGGCCGAGCAGATCCGAACCCGACCCGACGGCCACGCCGGCCGCCCGCACCAGCTCCATCCCGGGCGCGATGCGCTCGCGTACCGACTCAAGCTTCTGGCGGCTGAACTCCGGCACATTGCTCGCGCGGGCGAGGATCTCCAGGATCGCCAGAGTAGGCACCAGGTACGCGCTCTCCCTCGCGATCCGAACCGCGACATCCTCGCTCATGATGCTTCCGTGTTCCAGTGAGCGGACTCCGGCATCGAGCGCATTGCTCATCGCACCTGGCGTGTGGCAATGCGCCATGACGTACTTACCGAAGGCCCGAGCCTCCTGCACTGCCGCAGACATCTCCTCGACGCTGAACTGCAGGCTGTCGATGGGGTCGTTGGGTGACATCACGCCGCCCGATGCCATCAGCTTCACCTGCGTGGCGCCGCGCCGGATCTGCTTGCGGGCCGCCTTGCGCACCTCGTCGACACCATCGCACAGCTCGGTGTGGGCAACGAGGCCCGCGATGGAGTGCTCCTCCTCGTCGCGCCAGCGGCTGCGCTGGTCGCCGTGGCCACCCGTGATCGAGAGAAACGAGCCGGACGGCAGGATCGTCGGGCCAGTGATCTGACCGGTCGCGACCGCCTCCGCATAGGCAGGATCGAGGCCACCGGCATCTCGGACGGTCGTGAAGCCCTCATCTAGCGCGATGCGGATGTTCTCGACGACTTTCAGCACGTAGCTCACGTGGCTCTGAGGCGGCTCGTTGGCGCCCGCCTCGGTGAGTCCGAAGTGGACGTGGGCATCGGTAAGCCCAGGCATCAGCGTGCGGCCCGCAGCATCGATCGTCCGCGCTCCCTCAGGCGTCGAGCCCGTCGTACCGATGCGAGAAATCAGTCCGTTCTCCACCGCCACTGTCACACGCCGGCGCGGATCGCCTCCGCTGCCATCGATTAGCGTGGCGTCGTGGATGACGATCGCTCCGGACATACCTGTCTCCTATGGCAGCGTCGGATCCGTGTACGTCGCGAAGCCGTCATCCTCGAGCGCGACGTAGAACTGGTAGCCCTGGAACTCGCTGAATTGAAACTCGCGCTGGTACTGCGGCTCGCCACTCTCGCCGTGGACGCGCAGCGTCTGGGGGAACTGCGCCGCGCGGACGGGCACGGTTTGCTGCTGGTTGGGCTGCAACTCGACGTCGCGGTTGTTGATCGTCAGCACGAGCGTCTGGTCGCCGAAGTTCTTGAACACGAGGCCGCGCTCCTCGCCGGCGCCCTGTCCAGCGAACGCCCAGCCGATGACCGCCACAGCCGCGAGGCCGAAGAGCGTCATGCCGCCGATGAGGATGATGCCGGGCCCGGGCCTACGCACGCTCGACCGCTTTCAGCCGCTCTTCGTCAAGCTCGACGCCGAGGCCAGGCTTATCCGGCACGTGGAGGTATCCCTCCTTATCGATCATCAGTGGCTCGGTGAGCATGAAGTCACGGTACTCCGGCACCCAGTTCGGCGGATCGTACGGAAATTCGATGAACGGGCAGTTCGACGCCGCTGCCGCCACCTGCAGATTGGCTGCCAGCCCGAGACCGTTCGTCCACGTGTGCGGCGCGAACAGCAGTCCCGCTGCTTCTGCCATGCCGGCGACTTTCCTCGCGACCGTAATCCCACCCGCAAACGTGCAGTCCGGCTGGTAGACGTCCAGGCTCCCTTTGTCGAGGTACACTTGGAACTCGTGCAGCGCGGCGTTCAGTTCGCCGCCTGCAACGCGGACTGTCGTGTTTTCGCGTACCTCAGCGAGACCGTCGTAGTCATACGCGTACAGCGGTTCTTCGATCCAGAAGACGTCGTATCCCTCGATGGCGCGGCAGACGGCGCGGGCCGTCTTGCGGTCCCAAGCGCCGGTGCGAGTGTCACCCGGCAGGTACCACCCCCAGTTGCCGTCGACCATGATGGTCATCGTATCGCCGATGGCCTTGCGGACGGCGTCGAGCGTCTTCAGGTCGGTCCGCCAGTCGGGGCTATGGAACCGCAGCTTCACGGCCTTGAACCCCATCTCGCGGATGTGCAGTACGTCCTCGACGCGCTGCTCCAGGCCGTGGATCTCGCCGGTGGAGCAGTAGGCGAGCAGCTTCTCGTTCTTGCCGCCCAGCAATTTCGCGAGCGGGACCCCCGCCTTCTTCGCGGCGATGTCCCAGAGCGCGATTTCGAATCGGCCATGGCCGCCCCATGAAGTGCGCGATCCCCCGGAGCAGGTGCCAGTGCTCCTCAATCGCCAGCGGGTCCTTACCAACGAACAGCCCCGCCACGGTGTTGAGACGCGTGAGCACGCCGCCCGCCCCGATGCCCGTGATCCCCTCGTCCGTCTCGACCTGGACGACGGTGACGTCCTGATGCCGCTCGGCAAACGGCCGCCACGTCGGGTGAAACGGATGGTCCTCGTGGTTGAAGACGAATCTGCGCGTGCGGACGTTGGTGATCTTCACGGCTAGCGGCCCTCCGGCATTGAGGGTATCGCGTGCCGCGCTGACGGGCGATGAAGTCAGGGGCCGACTGGAGCTCAGGCGATACGAGTCTCGGGCATCGGCACGCGCCGCCGTCGGAACGGATACAGGAGCTGCGGGATGAGCCCGCTCGGGACATCCTCGCCCAGCACACCGAACTCCTTCGGCAGCCGCGCCTTCGGCAGGTACAGCGTTCCGAAGACCACGTCGAACAGCGGGAACATGCCCGAGAAGTTGCGGTCGAGCCCTTCCTCTTCAGACGTGTGGTGCCAGCGGTGGAATACCGGGCTGGCGATGACGTAGCGCAGCGGCCCGTATGACCACGGCACGTTGGCGTGAAGGAAGATCGCGTACACCGTCAGCAGCGGCACGTAGGCGGCGATCACCTTCGCGTTGAAGCCAACGAGCACGAGCGGGACAGCCTGCACGATGCGGGTCCCGATCTCGTTGACGGGATGCACCCGGACGGACGAGAGCCAGTCGAGCTGGTTTGACGAGTGATGTACGGAGTGGTAGGCCCACAGCGTGTCCTGGCGATGAAAGGCTCGGTGCGACCAATAGCCGATGAGGTCCAGCAGGAAGAGCAGCTCGATCGACTGGAGTGCGACGGGCTGCGCGGAAATGAAGGTGTTTCGCGTCGCGAACGCGCGGATCGCCTCGCCGTCGAGCGGAACACCGGCGAGGACGGCGACGCCGACGACTGCGAGAATCACGGCCGCCGACGCCAGGAAGCGGCTGATCGGGCTGAAGAAGTACCAGGCGACATCGGTGAGCCAGCCCTCGCGGAAACGTACCTGTCCCCGGCTCCCGGGCCACCGCGCCTCGACTACGCCGAACGCCACCGACGCCACGGCAAGCACCGCCACCATCGTGAGGAGCGTCGTGAACACCTGGCCACCCTCCCATTTCCTTCAGGCCTGGACAGCTTAGAGCAGCGTCCCCCTCGCTGCCCTGCGCTGCCCGTAAGAACTGCGTAAAATCGCAGCCCGCACCACCCGCCGGGCGCTCTTCGGCGACGCCTCAGCATGCCGATACTTCGTCGGGGAAGCCACACTGGCGGAGGGTCACGCATGAATTCAGATTCGAGGCGGTCGGGCCAGGACGCTCCCGGGACCGGGACGACGGTCGAGGCGCTTCTGCAGGCGATGATCGTCTGGGATCAGGACAACTACGGGCACTGTCGGAGGTCGGCAGAATACGCGGTGCTGATCGGGCGCGAGATGGGCTTTGGCGAGGAGGCCCTCGAGAACATCCGGATCGGGACTCTGCTTCACGATATCGGCAAGATCGGGGTCGACCTCGCCCTGCTCCGAAAACCGGGCCGGCTCGACGCTGACGAACTGGAGCGCGTGCGCATGCATCCGGCAATGGGTGCCGACATCCTCGGCCGCGTGCTCCCCGCCGCCGTGGTGGAGATCGCGGCGGCGCACCACGAGCAGCCCGACGGCGGCGGCTATCCGGATGGCCTGCGCGGCGACGCCATCCCGGTGGGGGCGACAATTTGCCGTGTCGCCGACGTGCTGGACTCGCTGACCACGAATCAGACCTACCGCACGGCCATGAGCCTGGACGAGGCGCTTGATGAGCTTCGAATCGGGCGTCGGCAGCCGCTATGGCGAAGCCGCCGTCGCGGCCCTCGTAGCCGTGGCCCAGCGCCAGGCGCTTCAGACCGCGGCCTGAGACGGTCTGAGTCCGCGATGACTCTTACGGCTCGTTTAATACTTGGTTAATCGGTGCGGGGCTACGATGCCGTTGTAACCAGTACCAAGGCAATAAACCTCCTGCACTTGGGAACTGCCGGGCCGGGACGCTCACAATACGTAGGGCCGTAGAATCAGCGCCCTGGCCCCGAATAGACCGGATATCGCGAGGGTAGCCAACCCTCGCGATTTTCTTTGTTCCGCCCCGCGCCTAGAATCCACGCATGCCATTCGCCCCGGTCAACGGCATCGAGCTGTACTACGAGTCGCACGGGAAGGGGCCGGCGGTCGTCTTCGCACACGGGGCGGGAGGGAATCACCTGTCGTGGTGGCAGCAGGTTCCGGCGTTCGCGAAACGCTTCCGCTGCATCACCTTCGACCATCGCGCTTTCGGGCGGACGCTCGATGGCAAGGGCGAGGCCGAGCTCGGCCGCCGCGGGTTCCACGACGACCTCCGCTCGCTGCTCGATCACCTCGAAATCGACCAGGCCCGCGTCGTCGCGCAATCGATGGGCGGGCGCACTGCGGTCGGCTTCGCGCTGCGCAATGCGGGGCGCTGCGCGGCGATGGTCCTCGCGGGCACGACGGGCGGCGCGGTCGACGACGAGGTACGCGAGATGCAGGATGCTTACCGCGAGACGGAGGTGGGGCAGCTGCCGCTGCTGAAGCGGGCAGTGTCGCCCGAGCTCAAGGAGCGGGCTGAGAATCTCGACTTCCTCTACCGCTCAATCTCACG
Organism: uncultured Chloroflexia bacterium; assembly: GCA_963736015.1. Classification (GTDB taxonomy): domain Bacteria; phylum Chloroflexota; class Dehalococcoidia; order DSTF01; family JACRBR01; genus CAVTNG01. The sequence continues at coordinate 85,281 of CAVTNG010000004.1, forward strand.
CCTCAACCCGCCGCGTCCACGCGACTTTCTGGCACCGATCCCTGGTTATCGTGGCAGTTCGGCGGAGCGGCTTTCGCAGGCCGGATTCCCGATCCTGTTCCTCGTCGGCGATCAGGACGCCGTCGTGCCGCGCGAGATCATCGAGCGCTGCCATCGCGCGGTACCGGGATCACGCCTGGCGGTCATCAAGGACAGCGGCCACTCGACCTATTTCGAGCAGCCCCACGCCTTCAACGCGGCCGTGATGGAGTTCCTGGAGTCCACGCTCTGACTCAGCCGACGCCGAGCAGCTCGACGTCGAACACCAGCTCCGCGTTCGGCGGGATCGCTCCGCCGGCGCCCCGTGCGCCGTAGCCCAGCTCCGGCGGGATCATGAGCTGGCGCTTTCCGCCCACCTTCATCGAGGCGACGCCCTCGTCCCAGCCCTTGATCACCTGTCCAACACCAATCACGAACTCGAACGGCTGGCCCCGGTCGACGGAGCTGTCGAACTTTTTTCCGTTCGTCAGGCGGCCCGTGTAGTGCACGGTCACTTTCTTTCCTGTGGTGGTGCGGCGCCGCGCCGATGGCCTCATCGACATACTTCAGTCCGCTCGGATGTCGTGGTTGCGTCGGGCATCGTGATTCCTTTCAGGCGTATTGGTGGTGGTCGTGTCGGGTTCTTGACGTCGAGCAACTCGACGTCGAACACCAGCGTTGAGCCAGCCGGAATGCTGCGATTGCGCGACGGTGCCGTACCCCAAGGACGCAGGGATGATCAGGCGACGCTTGCCGCCCGTCTTCATGGTCCGAAGGCCTTCCTGCCAGCCCTTGATTACCTGGTTCAGCGGAAACGTCGCAGGCTGGCCGCGATCGACGGAGCTGTCGAACTTCGTGCCGTCTACGAGCCAGCCCGTGTAGTTCACGGTCACGTTCGACGTCAGGTCAGGCGAGGGACCGTCCCCTACCTTCTCGTCGATGTAGCGTAGCCCTGTCTCGGTCGTCTGGATCTGAGCCGCGTCGAGCGGCGGCGCGCCGGGCACGTTGCCGTCCGTCTGCTGCTGCGCGGCCGGATTGTCCGCCGGACGTGATGCCGGCACCGTAGCGGCCCCGGCGCCAGACGTCGCGGCGCCCGAGCCCGATGTCGCCGTCGTGGGCCGCACGCCGCCCGTCGTCTGCGTCGCCCCGCCACCCGATGCCGCGCTCTTCGCGGTGTTATCGTTGCTGTCGCTCCCGCACGCCGCGAGCAGCACCGCCGCGACGAGCATGAGCCCCAGTACCCTCATCCAAACCTCCTTGATGCCACCCTGACCGGCGACTACCGGCGCCACCAGGCTCATCCCCGCAGGTGCGCCGCCCTTCAACCAGACTCTGGAGCGCCGCGATTCGCCCAGCGTTCGGCAAGCTGCATCCCGTAGTAGAACGGGATGGCCAGCAGGATGATCGGGATGCCGATGATGACGCCCTTCATCCCCGCCAGCATGATGAACAGCCCGAACGAGATGCACAGCCCCATCCCCAGCACCGCGACAATGCGGATGATCGCGATCGACGATGAGACCTGCGGAAGCGGCTCTGGCGGCTGCTCCGAGGGATACGTGACCTCGTCATCGTCATCATCGACGACGATGGGCGCCGGGGCATCGCGCTCGATATCCACGCCCGACAGCGTAGCAATCGCGCGAGTCGCCGAGAATCGATGTTGATTGGAATTGCCCCTGCCCGTCCACGGCCTCGTCTTACGGGTCCCTCGGCGCCGAAATCACACTAACCTTCCGCCTTGGCGCTCTTCGGGCGCTTAAGCATGAAGTAGCCGCTTTCCGGCCTCATCAGGGGGAGTAAGCCGGTCAATTCCCAGCCTTCCTCGCCAAGCTTGTCGAGGTAGCCGCGGACGAACCCGGTGCGGTGTTCACCGCCCTGTCGGATGTACTCCGCCCCTTCAGACGAGATCCTGCCTCGAAAATCAACGTACACGACCTTGTATTCCCAACCGTTCATCGGTGCTCCAGTCCAGCGGCGCTGAACGGGAACCGAAGCCGGGCCGTGCCGGGCAGGGGCGCCTTCAGTCTGGCACAACGGCGCAATGTATAGCCCGAGGCGCACACTGCTGCTTTCGCAGCCTCAGGCGACGCCGACGCCCCCGTCGATGACGACGGTTTGGCCCGTCACCATGTCCGCGCCCTCGATGAGGCTCAGCACGAGCTGCGAGACCGTCTCCGGCGTGCACACCGCCTTCAGCGGCGCACGATGGCTCTCAGCCTTCCTCGCCATCTCGTACACCTCCTCCCCCAGCCCGTTGCGCAGCCAGCGCGTCTCGATGAACCCCGGCGCGACGCAGTTCACGCGGATGTCCGGCCCGAGCACGCGAGCGAGCGCGACCGTCATGTTGATCACGGCTGCCTTCGAGGCGGCGTATGCAATCGAGCTGCCTACGGCACGCACGCCCGCGACCGACGCCACGTTTACGATCGTCCCGCCTCCCGCCTTGCGCATCGCCTTCGAGGCGGCGCGGGAGCAGAAGAAGACACCCTTCACGTTCACGGCGAAGATGTCGTCGAAGTACTCCTCCTTCATGCCTTCGAGGTCGGCGAACGCGACGAAGTGAGTCGTCGCCGCATTGTTGACGAGGATGTGCACGCCGCCGAACGCGGCCTCCGCCTCGTCGCACCATCTGCCGCACGTTGTCCTCGTTCGAAGACGTCCGCCCGCACCAGCAGCGCGCGCGCACCGGCCGCCTCGACCAGAGCGACCGCTTCACGGGCGTCGTCCTCCGACCGCGAGTAGTTGACGACGACGTTTGCGCCGCGCCGCGCCAGGTCTAGCGCCACCGCCCGCCCGACACCGACAGCTGACCCGGTCACGATCGCGGTCTTGCCCTTGACTTCCATGGTCCCCGCCTCCTGTTTGCGCCGTATCTTGGCAACGATCGAGTTACCGGGCCAGCGAGAGACAGGATGATACAATCGCGGCGATGAAGCGCACGCTTAAGGGGCTAGTAATCAGCGGCGGCAAGGGAAGCCGCCTCCGTCCGCTCACCTACACCGGCGCAAAGCAGCTCGTCCCGATCGCCAACAAGCCGATCCTGTTCTACGGCATCGAACAGCTCGTTGAAGCCGGCGTGCGCGACATCACGATCGTCGTGTCCCCCGAGACCGGCGACCAGGTCCGCGGCGCCGCCGGCGATGGCAGGGCGTGGGGAGCCAGTCTCGCTTATGTCACACAAACTCGGCCGCGCGGCATCGCAGACGCCATCCGCACAGCGCGCGAGGCCATGGCAGGTAGTCCGTTCGTCGCGTTTCTCGGCGACAACTTTCTGACACAGGGCATCGTCCCAAACGTGCGCGCGTTCGCTGATTCGGACGACGAGGCCTGCATCTTCCTCAAGCGCGTGCCGGACGCGCGTGAGTTTGGCGTCGCCGAGTTCGAAGGCGAGCGACTGGTGCGGGTCGTCGAGAAGCCGGACGCACCCGCCGAGCGACCTCGCCGTGATTGGCATCTACATGTTCACCAGCCGTGTCTTCGACGCGATCGAAGGCATCGAGCCCTCGGCGCGAGGCGAGTACGAGATCACCGACACCATACAGTGGCTGCTCGACCACGACGCCCGCGTGCGTGCCGACGTCATCGACGGCCACTGGATTGATACCGGCAAGCACGACGACCTGCTGGCCGCAAACCGGATCGTCTTAGAGTCGATCGCTGCCGACGCAACCGGCGGGGCCGTCGACGAGGCGTCGACCCTGCACGGGCGTGTCGTGCTGCAGGCGGGATGCGTCGTGAAGAACAGCATCATCAGCGGGCCGGCGATCATCGGCGAACGCACGCGGATCGAAGACGCCTATGTCGGGCCGTTCACGTCGATCGGTCCCGACTGCCGGATCGTCGCGAGTGAGATCGCCGGGTCGGTCGTGATGGAGCACACGACGATCGAGCATCTCGACCACCGCCTCGAGCAGAGCCTGATCGGACGCAACGTCGTGCTGCAGGCCGATGGTCGCAAGCCGCGGGGGTACCAACTGGTACTGGGTGACTTCAGCCGCGTGCGCGTGCCGTGATGCAGCGCTTATTCGTTGCCGGCGGCGCCGGGTTCATCGGCAGCAACTTCATTCGCTACATGTTGCGCGAGCAGCACGAACTCCAGGTTGTGAACTTCGACGCCCTCACGTATGCCGGTAACGTCGAGAATCTCCGCGACGTGTCCGGCGACCCGCGGTATTCCTTCGTGCACGGCTCGGTCGTGGATGAGGCGTCGGTCGAAACTGCTATGCGCGGATGTGACGCCGTCGTGAACTTCGCCGCGGAGTCGCACGTCGACCGCTCGATCCACGATGCTTCGGACTTCATCGAAACGAACGTGCGCGGCGCGTATAACGTCCTGTCGGCGGCGCGTGCTACCGGCGTCTCACGCGTGCTACATGTGTCGACCGACGAGGTGTACGGACCGGCCACGCGCGACAACCCACGGCGGGAATCCGATGCCTTCCAGCCCCGCAGCCCGTACGCCGTGAGTAAGGCGGCCGGGGACCTGATGTGCCGGGCATTCGCCGAGACGTACGGCATGGAGACGATCGTCGCGCGCCCGGCGAACAACGTCGGACCGTTCCAGTACCCCGAGAAGGTCGTGCCGCTGTTCATCACGAACGCGCTCCGCAACGAGCCGCTGCCCCTGTACGGCAACGGCCTGCAGGAGCGCGACCGACTGCACGTCGGCGACTGCGTACGCGCGCTCCTACTCCTCCTGGAGCGCGGCGACGCTGGCGAGGCCTACAACATCCAGGCCGGTAACCACCGCACGAATCTCGCCGTCGCGCAGGCGATCCTGGACCTGCTCGACAAGCCACGCTCGCTGATCCGCTTCGTCGAGGACCGCGCCGGCCACGATCCCTGTTATTGGATGGACACGACGAAGATCACTGCCCTCGGATGGTCGCCGCAGCGCGACTTCGATACGGCGATCGAGGACACCGTCCGCTGGTACGCCGACAACCGATCGTGGTGGGAGCGCGCCCGTGACGCCGATTTCGAGCGCTTCTACGAGCGCCAGTACGGCTCGCGCCTCGCAGCGGCACAGGCGTACGACGCCTGACCGGCGCTCCTACGCGGCAAGCTACACTGCCGCAGCGATGAAGATCATGATCACGGGCGCCGGCGGCCAGCTCGGGCAGAGCCTCCAGCGGGCGCTTAGCCTGCACGAGGTCGAGGCGCTAACCCATGCGGACCTGGACGTCTCGGACGGTGACGCGGTCGCCAAAGCGATCAAGCGTGTAGGGCCCAGCCTCGTCATTAACTGCGCGGCGCTGACGGATACCACGCTCTGCGAGCGCGACCCCGGCCTGGCGCACCGAATAAACGCGACGGGCGCCGCAAACGTCGCACGCGTCTGCGCCCAAGATGACCATCTGGCCATCCTCATTAGCACCGATGAAGTCTTCGACGGCGCTAAAGCCTCGCCTTACCGTGAGGACGATGAGCCGGGGCCCGTGAACGCGTACGGGGCGTCTAAGCTGGCTGGTGAGCGTCTTGCCGGGCAGATGGGCGGAGGTTCGATCGTCATTCGGACATCGTGGCTCTATGGAGAAGGCGGAGATAACTTCCCCTCGAAGTTGCTGGCCGCAGCCCGAGCGGGCAAGCAGCTGCGTTTCGTCACCAACGAGGTGTCCGCCCCGACGTCGACCTGCGACCTGGCGGTGGCGATCCGCGAACTCATCGAAAGGGGCGGTGCTCACGGCGTCTATCACCTCGTTAGCGAAGGCCACGCCTCGCGGTTCGAGTGGGCGCGCGCAGATCCTCGACCTCGCTGGCTTGAGCGCAGTGCCGATCGAGCCCGTCACTATGCAGGAGTTGCGAGCCGGTGGTTACGCGGGTCCGAAGAAGCCTGAGTATTCGGTGCTCGTCAATGAACGGGCGCGCGCACTCGGCATCGTGCTCCCGCAATGGCGCGATGCCCTCGCACGCTACATGACTGCGCAGACAGTTGCTGCGGATGGCTGACGAACCGCTCGTTGGCGTGATTATCGTCAACTACAACAGCGCAGCGTTCATCGACGAGTTCTGCGAGTCGCTGCGGCCGGTTGTCGGTGCCAACGTCGATGTAATCGTTGTGGACTCCGCCTCGACCGACGGCTCGATGGGCGCGATCGAGCACGGACTCCCGGACGCGACGGTGCGTCGGTGCAGCGAAAACATTGGCTTCGCGGCGGCGGCGAACATCGGCATCGCCGAGTGCATCGCTCGCGGCTACGACTACGCGCTGTTTCTCAACAACGACGCCACCGTGACCCCGGACTTCCTCCAGCGGCTCGTAGGTGCGTCCGACGCAAGGACCGTTGTCGTGCCGAAGATCCTCTACTACTACGACCGGCGCCTGATCAGCACGCACGCAGGCGGCTTCGACTGGCGTCTCGGCCTGTTCCGGAACACCTACGGAGGCCGACCCGACGATGGCGAGACATCGCGCCGGCGCGATGGCCTCGAGACGGCAAGCTTCTGCTGCGCCCTCGTGCCGGTACAGGCGTTCCGCGACGCAGGGACGCTCGACGAGCGGTTCTTCATGTACTACGAGGAGACGGACTTCCTGCGTCGCGCGCAGGCGAAGGGGTACCGCCTTCGTTATGAGCCCTCGGCCGTGATCTACCATCGCGAGAGCGGATCGAGCGGTGGAGGCTGGATGACGCCGTTCAAGCAATACTACGCCACACGCAACCGCATCTACCTGGTGCGGAAGTATGCGACGTCGCCCCTGGCGTACGCCTACTTCACCGCGTACTTCTGGGCGACGCGCTTCGCGGTCACCGTCAGGCTGGCGTCAGGCCGAAAGTGGCGCCTGCTACGCGCGATGTGGCTGGGCACGCTCGACTATTATCGCGGCCGCATGGGACGGACGATGCAGGTGTCCGACCTGTGAGGATCGCTATCGATGCGACCTCCGTGCCGCGACAACCCGCGGGCGCCGGTGTGTATGCAATCGAGCTCGTCCGCGCGCTCGCCAAGATGCATGCGCAGGACGGATTCGCGCTGTTCACGGGTACCCACGCGTTCGACGGCGAGGTTGCGAGCCGGCGCAACTGGCGGATCGACCGCGTCGCGGCTCGCTCCCGCTCATGGCGTACGGTCTGGGAGCAGATCGCACTTCCGTGCCGCCTCTCGGACCTTGGCATCGATGTGCTGCACTCGACGCACCACACGCTCCCCCTTCGCTCGACGCGCGCGCGTCGCGTCGTCACCATCCACGACGTCACCTTCTTCCTGACGCCGCAGCGATACACGGCGGCGCGACGGCTATACATGCAGACGATGACGCGGCTGGCTGCGAAGGTCGCCGACGCGATCATCGTGCCGTCAGAGACCGTACGCGCGGACGTGTCAGCGTCGCCTCGGAATGAGCGCCGAGAAGATCACCACGATCTACGAAGCGGCCGGTGCGCGCTATCGCCCGGTGCCAGGGCCCGAAGCATCGGTCGCCGCGCGCAGGTATGGGCTCTCTTCACCGTACGTCCTCAGCGTCGGCAGCCTGGAGCCTGGCAAGAACCGGGCGCGGTTGATCCAGGCGATGGCGACGCTGCCTGATGCAGGTCTCGCCTACCAACTCGCCATCGTCGGACAACCCGCGTGGAAGTACGAGCAGGACTACGTGCTCGTCGAGCAACTCGGCATGCGTGATCGGGTCCGCTTCCTGGGTTACGTGCCCGATGAGGACATGCCCGCGCTGTACAGCGCCGCGACCGTATTCGCATTCCCGTCGCTGCTACGAGGGCTTCGGCCTGCCCGTGCTCGAGGCGATGGCCTGCGGAACCCCCGTGGTCACATCAAGCGTTAGCGCAACCGCGGAGGTAGCAGGCGACGCGGCGATGCTCGTTGATCCCCGCTCAACTGACGCGATACGCGAAGGCCTGCGCACGCTGCTCTCCGACGCCGGGCGGCGCGAGACCCTGGCGACACGCGGCGTCGAGCGTGCAACGGACTTCACGTGGGAACGCGCAGCCGGGGAGACGCACGCCGTGTACGAGCGACTCGTACGCCGGTCGAGCTCCTCGTGACCGCTTCACTATCCGTCATCATCGTCACGTTCAACTCAGCGCAGGACATCGGCACATTGCTGTCGTCGCTGCACGAGCACTCAGGCGCCGCCGCAAGCGAGATTATCATCGTCGACAATGCCTCCAGTGACGACACGCGTGCGCTCATCGCGCAGCAATACCCGTCGGCGCAGGTAATCGCGCGCTCAAGTAACGCTGGCCTCTCGGCAGCCGTGAACGAGGGCGTCGCAGCCTCCAGCGGCCGCTGCGTCGCGGTCCTCAACCCGGACATCCGCTTCGCGCACGATGCGCTAACGCCACTCGTCGACTATCTCGCGGAGCATCCGGAAGCCGGCGTCGTCGCGCCCAAGCTGCTCGATGAGGACGGGGCGCTGCAGTTGAGCTGCCGCGCCTTCCCCGGTTATTCGACGGCGCTGTTCGGCCGCTATTCGCTCCTCAGCCGGATCTTCCCTTCGAACGCCAGCACGGCCCGTTACCTGATGTTGAACTTCGATCACACACACACGGCCGGCGTCGATTGGGTCAGTGGCGCCGCCATGGTGATCCGCCGTGACGTCTTCGACGCGGTCGGGGGATGGGATCCGGGCCTCTTCCTGTTCAGCGAGGACGTGGACTTCTGCCGCCGTGTACACGAAGCCGGCTACGGCGTCGTCTACCACCCGGCCGCGGTGCTGTATCACCGCATCGGCATCAGCAAGCACGCATCGAGCCGTGTGATCATCGAGCGCCACAAGAGCATGTGGCGGTACTACCGCAAGCACCTGGCGGGCTGGTGGCCCCGCGATGTCGCGACGGCCGCGGGTATCTCCGCGCGATGCGGATGGATGCTCGCAGCGCATGGAGCGAGCGGCCTTCATCGACAACGCTTCGCGGGTGGAGTCAGTCGCGGGAGGTCGGTGACTCAGGCATGAACACGCGCTGACGTATCCAGACGATGCCGTGGCTGTTCCAGAGCGTGACCACATAACCGAGCCGCAGGAGCACCAGCGCGACAGTGCCGATCATCGCCACGAAGACGGCAGCCTCGAGCGCGTTATTGTCGAGGTAGTGCAGCAGGATCGCGCCGCCGAGAAAAGATCGCGCAGATCGCGTAGATGATCACGAGCAGACCGCGCGGACCGGCGCCGTAGCGCTCGATGCGATGGTGGATGTGGTCCTCGTCGCGAACCGCCGGATGCTGTCCGTGCAGGAGGCGCCGCGTCGGGGCAAGGATCAGGTCGAGTATTGGGTATCCGAGCGCAACGAGCGGGATGGCGATGAAGACGTCACCGGTCGGCCCGGTCGCCGCACGAATCGACAGGGACGCGAGCACGAACCCAAGCACATAGGCGCCGGAGTCGCCGACGTAGACGAAGCTTGGCGGCAGATTGAACGGCAAGAACCCCAGACCCGCCCCGGCCATCGCAACGAGCAGCAGCGCCACCGTCGGGTGCGACGAGTGCGCTGCGATCTGCGCCATCGTCGCGCACGCGAAGATCGCCACGCCGACGGCGACGCCGTCCCGTCCATCGACAAAGTTGATCGAGTTCGGTGACAGCGTAGATCCAGAGCACCGTCATAAGCAGGCCTGCGATGCCGAGATGTACGCTCCCGCCCCAGGGCAGGCCGATGTCATCGATGCGGTAGCCCGCCGCGTAGACCGCGACGCCGGCACCAACGAAGACGATCGAGCGTATGAGCGGCCGCACCAGGCGCACGTCGTCGAAGAAGCCAACGATGAAGACGAGCGATGTAGCCGCAAGCAGCCCCAGGAAGCTGCCGGACTTCGGCGAGAAGAACTCGCTGGCGTGCTCGGACAGCGCCGACGCCACGAATGGGGTCAGCGCGAACGCTCCGAGGAATACGACGCCACCCCAGCGCGGCCGCTCGGCCGCGCCACGCACGTCGAACAGGCCCCGCAAGCGCGCAGTCCCGCGATGCCAGGAGCAGCGCGACGGACAGAGCGGCGCCGATGGCGATGGAGAGGGCGAGCGTCAGCAGGTAGATATCGAGCATACAGGTCCGTGCGAATCGGCTCCGCGACAATCTACCACCGGCGAGTGAGGCTGGACACAAACGCGTTGGCTTATGTTCACTCGCACCGCGGGCGGGCCGCCGATACGCTGGCGCATGCCCGCACGCTTCATCGCCGCCGTCGATCTCGGAGCGACGAACGCGCGTGTCGCCATCCTGAACGAGGACGGCGAGATCGAGGCGCGCCGAAGCGGGCCGCTCCCTGACGGCCCGCCCGATGCCGTGCTGAGGAGCATCGGCCGGACGATCGATGATCTCGTGCGCGGCGTGTGGGTCGGCGCGCGCGTCGCCGCCATCGGCGTCGCCCTCCCGGGCTCGGTCGACCCGCGCGTCGGCACCGTCGCCTCCGTCGCAAATATGCCGGGGTGGGACGACGTGCCTCTTGCGGAGGCGCTGGGTAGGCCCCGCGGCGTGAAGGTCGCCGATCGAGAACGACGCGAACTCCGCAGCCGTCGGCGAGGGCTGGCTGGGCGCCGCGAAAGGCCTCACGAGCTTCGTCTTCATCGCGCTGGGAACGGGCATCGGCGCCGGCATCGTGATCGACGGGCGTCTCGTGCGGGGCGCGCACGGACTGGCAGGAGAAGCTGGCGTACTTCCCGATGACGCGTGCGCAGGTGCGCCATCCGAGCTGGGACCGCTGCCTCGAGGCTGACGTCAGCGGTCGTGCGATGCGAGAAGCAGCGACACGGCTTCTGGGAGGCCGTGCATCGCCCGCAGACCTGTTCCAGGGCGCGGGGGACGACGGCGATGCCGCGGCATGGCTCGTCGGCGTGCAGGAGGAATTGGCAATGGCGGTCGCCGCGATCGGAGCGCTGCTCGATCCGGAGGTCGATCGTATTCGGCGGCGGGGTGGTGGCGGCGCAGGGCGAGCTGCTGCTTGGGCGCATTCGCGAGCTGGCGGGTCCGTGCATACCGGGAGGCACAAAGATCGTCCCATCGCAGCTGTCCGAGGACGCGCAGCTCATCGGCGCGGCACGGCTCGCTCTCGACTGCCTGGAGGACGGCTGATGGCCGCGCTACCGTCGCACATGCGCTGGACCCTCATCGCCATGCTCCTCGCTGCCACGCTTTTGATCGCTGCTTGCAGTCTCGGCGCGGGCAGAGCGCAGAAGTCAACAGCTCGTCCGTTCGTCGACGGCGAGACGCTCGGCGTCAGCACGACGGCGAATGCGGCGACGGCCGACCAGGTGCACACGCTGCTCTCGGTCACGTGCGAGAAGTCTTCTCTCATCATCCGCACAAGCGTCGAGAGCATCGTCGCGACATCCGACTGCACAAAGGCGCCCCTCGAGGCGGAGCTGGACCGCGCGCTCGGCCTGCCAGCGACCATCTCACGAATCGGCGACACGCTGCGCATCACGAATCCGTCCGGGATCAAGATCGAGGTGCAGGCGACCAACATCATGTTGAGCGAATCCCATGTCTCGCCCTGATCCAGACCGCTACTTCATGGGCATCGCGATGGCGGTGCGATCCCGCGCGAACTGCACCGGACGCCGCGTCGGCGCGATCATCGTCCGCGATTACCGCATCCTCAGCACGGGCTATAACGGCACACCGACGCGGATGACGAACTGCGAGGAGGGCGGCTGCCACCGCTGCGCGCATCCGGAGTCTTACGCCTCCGGCGAGGGCTATGACGTCTGCATCTGCGTGCACGCGGAGCAGAACGCGCTCCTCGCGGCCGCACGCTTCGGCGTCGCGATCGAGGGCTGCACGCTTTACACGACGCTGCAGCCGTGCTTCGGCTGCCTCAAGGAGGCCATCCAGGCGAGCGTCAGGAGGTGTGCTTCCTGCACCCCTGGCCCTCGCGGTTCCGCGACCAGTACGACGCGCTCGTCGACCGGCTGGGTCCGCACCGATTCCGACAGGTGCAATCCACGGACCCCGACGCCGCCTGGGCCCTTGGCCCGCACGCCAGCGGCGAGCGCGGCCTCGGTCACGAGACGCTGGACCGACCGGCGACTTGACCGCAACTGGTGCCCGGCATACAAGTCCGGCATGACGTTCCGTGCCGGAGCCGCCCAGGTTGTGATCACTCCCCCTGTCGGCACGCCTCTCGAGGGCTACGGCGGTCGCCAAGGCGGCGCCGTGGGCGTGCACGACGATCTCCACGCTCGCGCGCTCGTCGTGGACGACGAGACCACCAGGGCAGCCGTCGTGGGCTGCGACGCCGTGGGCGTCGACCGCCGGCTCGTCGCCACCGTCAGAGAACGGGCCGCCGAGGCGACGGGCATTCCCACGGCGAACATCATGGTGTGCGCGACGCATACCCACGCCGGTCCGGCAGCTGCTGTGCGCCGCGACGATCCGGCGCTGACCGACGTCCTCGCTCGCACGATCGCCGGCGCCATCGAGGCGGCGTACCGTGACCTCCAGCCGGCGGTGCTGAAGGCCGGCGCGGGCTCTGTCGACAGCGTGAGCCAGAACAGGCGCGATCCAAACGGTCCATTCGATCCGGCCATGCGCGTGCTGCTGTTCGACGCGCCAGACCACCGCGAGGCGCCGCGCGGCGCGATAGTGAACTTCGCATGTCACCCGACAGTGCTGTACTCGACGAACATGCTCGTGTCGGCTGACTACCCCGGCCACGCTATGGCCGCCGTCCAACGCGCGCTCGGCGGTGCTACGCCGCTGTTTGTGAACGGCGCCTGCGGCGATGTGAACCCGGCGTGGATTGAGCAGGAGCACGTAGAGGCGGAGCGCGTTGGCAGCATCGTCGGTGCGGAGGCGTCGCGGCGGCTGCTCGAACTCCGGCCGCTGGCCAACCAACACAAGGTCTGGAACATTCGATGGGACGAACTGCTGGATAAGCCGGTGACATCCGGCGCCCTCATATCGTCGCCGTCGGTCAAGGTCCTTTCGCAGGACGTGTCCGTGCCGCTCCGGGCACTCGTGCCCCGCGAAACCTACGATGCACGCCTCGCCCACCTGGAAGAGGAGCGGCAGGGGCTGCGGGATGACGACGTGGCGGGCCGCCGCCGCGTCATGGAGCAAATCACCCGGTTCCGCACTGAGCGCATCGTCGCGGAGCGCCTCCGGCCATCCGATGCGCAGCACCTGGCGCGCGCGGAGGTGCAGGTCATCCGGCTCGGTCCGGGGTGCGCCATTCTCGGGCTGCCGGGCGAGTTCTTCGTCGAGACCGCGAGCGCGATCCAGGAGGCAGTCGCCATACCGCATCTCCTCGTCGCCTGCTACGCAAACCACTACATGGGGTACCTCGTGCCTCGGCATGCCTTCGATGACGGTGGCTACGAGCCCGGCGTCGCGGTCGTCGACGAGACGGCCGAAGAGACCGTTCGGCTCGCCGCGATCGACCTCGTACGCCGAGCCATGCGCTGACGCGATGCCGGAGGTCCGGATGCCTCCGGACCGAGTTCGCGCCGTACAATGCGGCGATGAAACGCGTAGCGGTATTCGAGGCACATGGCGACGACATGGAGTTCTTCGCCGGTGGCACGATCGCGAAGTTCGCCGCGCTCGGGCACGCCGTCACGCTCATCGTGGCAACCGACAACGACAAGGGCTCCTTCGAACTGTCGGCCGAACAGCTGCGTGCCGCTCGAGATGGGGAGCTTCAGGGGGCGGCGCGTGTGCTGGGCATCGAACGGGTGATCCCGCTCGGCTACTCTGACGGCGAACTGGCGTTCCAGGCACCACCGGAGAAGCTGCGCGGTGAATTCATGCGCATCATCCGCGAGGTCAAACCCGACATCATGATGACGTGGGATCCGTTCACTCCATATGAGGGCCACGCCGACCACCGCGCCGTCGCAGTTGCCGCGAGCGAGGCCGCGAGCTTCTCTCACTTTCCGCTGTACCATCCTGAGCAGCTGACAGACGGGCTCGAGACGCACTACGTCGGCGAACAGTGGTACTTCGCCAAGGCACCGCGCGACCAGAACCGCTTCGTCGACATCGACGGCTACATCGATGCGAAGGTTGCCGCGCTGCACTGCCACACCGCGCAGATGGTATTGACCATCGCCGATATGCAGCGCCACTTGCATGCGTCCGGCCTCGACGTGCCCTGGCTTGCCGAACTTGACCCGCACGACTACCACGCGGCAATCGACCGCCGCATGCGCTCGGCCGGCCGTGCCGTGGCCCGTCAGGCGGTTATGAGCTGCGAATACGCGGAAGCGTTTCGGCGCACGCGTTTCGGCGGCATTGAGTCGCTCGCACGTGACCAGGTGATACCGGAGGACGTATAGGTGAAGCTGGGATGCAGCTCTTGGTCCTACCATGCGGCCTTTCGTGCGGGCAGCCTCGATCTACGGGAATGGCTCCGCATCTGCGCCGAGGACCTGGATGTCGATGGCATCGAGCTCGTCGATCAGCACTTTCCGACCAGCGATCCACTGTACCTGCGTGACTTGAAGAAACTCTGCACTGACCTCCAACTCACGATCAGCGGAATCGCGGTGAGCAACGACTTCGGCGCTGACGACCGGCGCCAGGGGGAGATCGACAAGGTTCAGCGCTGGTGCGAGGTTGCCGCCTACATCGGCGCGCCGATCGTGCGCGTGTTCGCCGGCTGGGTGCCGCGGCCGCCGCGTCGAGCCTGATCCGGGCCGCATCGTCGGCACGCTCCGCCGTGTGCTCGGCCCGAAGCCGGTGAACATACTCCGCACTTGGTCCGACGCCACTGCAGCGATGCGCCAGTGCGCAGACTACGCCGCCGAGCGCGGTGTCGTCCTCGCCGTGCAGAACAACAGCTCAGGAGGTGTCGTCGGCACGTCCGCGCAGCATCGAGCAGTGCCTGCGGGACGTCGGGTCGCCGTGGCTGCGCAGTCTGCCTCGATCTCGGCGACCTCGCGGGAGCGATCGACTTCGGCGCGATCGCGCCGCGCATTGTGCAGGCGCACGCCCGTGTGCGCGACGTGGCCGACGACGGCGGCGACGACCCGCGTCCACTGGCCGGAACTGCTGCGCACGCTGAAGCTCGCACGCTACCGTGGATTCGTGCACGTGGATTACGAGGGCGTCGAAGACCCGGCACTCGGCCGTGCCGCGCGCCACACGGTACCTACGCGGCCTCCTGCACCTGCTCGCAGGCAGCAGCTACTCGCGGCTCCGGCTGCGTCGGACGACCGCACCGACTTCGAGTCACGGGAAGATGAAGAACGCGGCGGAGCGATGCCGGACGGCCAGCGTTGAGGACCCGCGCCGTCATATTCGACCTTGGCCACACGCTGTGGGACATCGGCGATTCCGGCGATGCGCTGAGCGCACGCGTACGCTGGCATGCGGGCGACGCTCTGCGAGCGGCTCGAGCCGCGACGACATTCCGGACGCAGCGACGCTGCAGCAGCGCCGTGGGCGGCGCGTTGCGCGCGTCGGCGGAGACCTACTTCATGCAGTCCACCGAGCTCCGCCAGCCGCCCACGCACACGTGGGTCGCGGAGGGCTGCCGGGCCGCGGGCCTCGAGCTTCCGGACTACACTCATCCGCGAAGTGACGCCGCCGCTGTTCGCGACGGAGGTCGATCGCCTGATCTGTCATGACGGTACGCTCGAGGCGGTCGAAGACCTCGAGGCACGTGGCTATCGCATCGGCTGCGTCACGAACACGCTGGCAGACCGCCCGACGATCGTGCTGATGCTCGAACGACACCGGTTTGCGCCCTTCATGGCGTCCGTCGTGGTCTCGTCACAGGAGGGGTGGCGCAAGCCCCACGCTGCCTTGTTTGAGAAGGCGCTGAGCGAACTGGATACGCCGGCGCACGAAGCCGTCTTCGTTGGCGACAGTCCGTGGCACGACATCGGCGGGGCGAAGGCGGTGGGTATGCGCGCGATCCTCACGACCCAGTATGTCACCCGTGCCTACGACGGGTTCGAACCACCGCCCGATGCGGTGATCTCCCATGTGTCTGAGCTTCCCGCCGTGCTCGAGCGACTCGACCTCTAACCGCGCAGCCGGTCGCTCGCCGCACGGGCTAGCGGGTTGACATTGCGCGTCTGCGTCGTGCGCGACGCTTCTTCGCGCTCCTTCTTGGCTTGGGCAAGATCCGCGGCGGCGCTCTCAAGCAGGTCCTTCGCCGACGTGCCGTCTTCCGGGAAGCAGACGATGGCGACGGACGCCTTCAGCGGTTCAGGACTGCCATCGTTGCCAAAGACCGACACCTGCGACATACTCGCGAGCAGTCTAGTCGTGACCGACACAGCGCCTGCGCGGTTTGTCTCAGGGAGCAGCACGGCGAACTCATCGTTCGTCAGCCGCGCTACCAGTTCCGGCGCCGAGATCGCCTCTGCAAGGCTCACGGCAGCGCTGCGCAACAGGCGGTCGCCCATCGTCTGGCCGTACTGCGCGTTAAAGTGGCCGAAGTCGTCCAGATCAATCACGACCACCGACAGCGGGCGTCCGTAGCGTCCGCAGCGGATCAGTTCGGCCTCGATCGCCTCGCTGATGTACCTGCGGTTGTACACCCACGTCACCGGGTCGATGTCGTTGAACCGCGCCGTATCTTCCTGCGTCGCGATGTCGCGCATCGCCAGTGTGAAGTGCCCGACGAGCAGCTCGACGATCTCCGCATCGATGTCTGTGCGGTCGAAGCCAAAGGCGACAATCCCGTAGGGCTCGCCTTCGACGAGCATCGGGACGAACGCGACCTTCTTTAGGCCCAGCTTCTCTTCGGCGGCTTTTATGACCTCATCCGCGATGCGGTCTCCCCAGAAGTCTCGCATCGAGTCGCGCATCGCTACTTCGCCGCCATCGATGATCAGGCGCCGGAAGTCACTCGCCGTGAGGTCGAGCTCGATAGCGGTGAGGTCCTCCTGGAACGCGTCCATCGCTCGCTCCAGATGCGGCTCGACGATGCCTTCCAGCGGCGCGCTGGTCAGCACGTCTCGCTTCTTGTCGAGGATCAGCGGGTAGACGAACATGGCTTCGGTTACGGCAGGCGACTGCTCCAGAAACGCTCCAACCATCTCCTGCGTGCTCCCGGCGCTGTGGAGAAACAATGAGAGGATCACGAGGTCGAAGAGCCTGCCTTCCCGTCCCTCGGGCCGCGCCGAGTCAAGCGACTCAATCGCCACCATCGGTTGCGGTGGCGCAGAATCGCGCGACTCCTTCTTCAGCGGCAGCCAGCGCATTGTTCGCTACTCCTCCGCCAGCTTCACGACGAATGTGAACTCGTTGTGAGTCTCGACGCGGGCTGGCCGCGACATCGCGTGCGACACCGACTGTTCCAATGCGTGCGGGTCGAGCTCGTCTACCGTCTCCAGGGACACAATCGCCACGCCATTCGCGAAACTGAGCAGCGACATGTCGCGCACGTTCTCCATGCCCAGGAGCGCGCGATGGAGCGGCACCAGGTCGACGCCTCGGCGCTTGTCTTCGACCGTAATCCTGTAGGTGCGCGGCAGCAGATCCAGGCCACGCTTCTGCTCGACCCGAATCGGCGGCGGTGGCTCGGGCAGTGGCCGCGTATCGATCTCGACGTCTCCCGCGTCGACGATTGGCTGCGGCTCGACGGGCGCGCGCGCGACCGCGTCACGGAAAATTGCCGGCCGGGGCGGTCCCGCCGGCATCGCGCGGAGCGCCGGAGTTTCTTCCCAGTCGTCGTCGCTTTCGTCCATCATCGGCGTGCCGCGGCCCGCGCCGCTCGGCGTAGTCAATCCGCCCTCGACCCGCGCGGTGAGGGCTGCCAGCGCGCCACGCAGATCGGCGACCTCTTCCTCGAGCCGGGCGAGCGCGGCCTGCCACGGCTGGGTGTCGACCACGCCCACGTCGTCGCGCACTCCCGCTGCTCCGGCGCGAATTGAGGTTGGAGCGCTTGGCGGCGGCGGTTCGATCGCGACGCTCGTAGGCTCGGGCTCGATCGGTGCCGCTGCGGCTACATGCGCCTCCGGGTCCGCTGCCTCGTTGGATTGTGGTGCCTCGGTATCGACTTCCGCCGCGGCCTGCGCGGCCTTGGCGGCCGCCACCCGGCGGATCGTCGCCTCGATAACATCGTCGTCGATTTCCGCGGGAGTCACGCCACGAACGTCGGCAGGGCCATCCTGCGGGTCGCTCGAACCGTCCGGAACACCGGTCTCCGCAGGCTCACTCTGTGCTCGATGGCGCAGCGGCCTCCAGCCGTGCCTTAGCCTCGGCCACGCGACGAATCGTCGCCTCGATCAGGTCATCCTGGGTCTCTTCAGTCATCGCCCACACCCATGTCGGGCAGCCCCTCAGCACCCCACATGTAGTGATCGGCATCAGCCA
Source organism: uncultured Chloroflexia bacterium (assembly GCA_963736015.1). Classification (GTDB taxonomy): domain Bacteria; phylum Chloroflexota; class Dehalococcoidia; order DSTF01; family JACRBR01; genus CAVTNG01. The sequence continues at coordinate 103,517 of CAVTNG010000004.1, forward strand.
TCCCGAACCGCACCTCCTTACGCCAGCCTTCGCGCTGCCGCCAGAATCAACGCCCGTTACAATGGCCTCAGATGCTCATCCTCCTGGTCAACGGGCCGAATCTGAATACGCTCGGTAGCCGCGAGCCCGAGATCTACGGCACCACGACGCTCCCTGAAATTGAGGAGATGGTCCGCCGTCGGGCTGCCGAGTTCGGCGCCGAGGTGAGGGCATTCCAGGCAAACAGCGAGGGCGCCATCATCGATTGGCTCCAACACGAGCAATCGGGCGCCGCTGGGCTGATCATCAACGCCGGCGCCCTTACGCACTATGGGATGGCTCTGGCGGACGCTGTGGCCGCGACGAACATCCCCGCGATCGAGGTCCACGTCTCCAACGTATGGAAGCGCGAGGCCTTCCGCCACGAGAGCCTGCTGTCACCTGTCGCGGCCGGGATCATCGTCGGCCTCGGCGCGCAAGGCTACGTACGCGCGGTCGATGCGCTCGCCGCCATCCTGAAGTGGTCCGAGTGACGATGCCACAGATGAGCGACGATGTAATCGAGCTTCGTGCCCTGAACCCCGCGGGCGATCTGGCGTGCGATCTCACGATCGCCACGCAGGAAGCACGCGCGGGTCTGCTCGAATCCTTCGAACACAAGATCGTCCGGCCCGTACGCATGATTCAGAATGGCGTCGAGGTGACGTTCAAGCCGTCGGCCTGGGACGCGGTGCGGCGCTATGTCGACCTCGAGTCGCGCTGCTGCTCGTTCCTCGATCTGTCAGCGCGTCGCACACGCCGACGGCGTAACACTGACCGTCACGGGGCGACCCGAAGCGCGAGGCCTGATCGCCGCCATCTTCGAGGAGCGCTGAAGAGGAGTTCAGACATGACCGATCGCGTGAGCCGGTTACGCCACGCCTTGCAGGGGCACGAGCTCGACGGCGCGCTGATCTCCAACGCGCAGAATCGACGATACCTGAGCGGGTTCACCGGATCGTCCGGCTACCTGCTCATCACCGCCGACGACGCCGTCATCGCGACCGACTTCCGGTACTACGAGCAGAGCGCCGCGCAGGCGCCCGGATTCCGGCTGCACAAGGTCCTCGGCAGTTTCGATGGCTGGGCGCCGCCGCTGTTCGAAGGCCTCGGCGGTAAGAAGGTCGCATTCGAGGCGGGCGATATGACCGTGGCCACGCATCACGCTCTCAAGAAGGCGCTCGGAACGCTCACGGAGGACGCCCGGCCCGAACCTTGTGCCGACGCCGAACCTGGTCGAGTCTCTGCGGCTGTTCAAGGAGCGGGAGGAGATCGAAGCGCTTCAGCGGGCCGTCGATCTCGGCGACGCCGCCTTCACAGACGTCGCCGAACGGATAGAGCCCGGCTGGACAGAGAAGCAGGTAGCCTGGGAGATCGAGAAGTACATCCGCGAGCACGGGGGCGATGGCCTGTCGTTCGATACGATCGTCGCGGGCGGGCCGTGGGGTGCGATGCCGCACGCGTACCCACGCGACCGCGCACTCGAAAAGGGCGAAGGAGTCGTCATCGACATGGGGTGCGACGTCGGCGGCTACATGTCCGACCTGACGCGCACGATCTACCTGGGCAAGCCAGACGACGAGTTCCGCAAAATCTATGACATCGTCCTCACCGCCCAACTCACGGCTGAGGAGATGGTGCATCCCGGGATGACCGGCGAAGAGTGCCACATGATCGCTCACAAGGTGATCGAGGCGGCCGGCTACGGCGAGACCTTCGGCCACGGCCTTGGCCACGGCATCGGACTGCAGGTGCACGAGGCGCCGCGGGTGGCCCGGACGTCGAAGGACGAGCTGAAGGACAACATGGTCTTCACGATCGAGCCCGGGATCTACATCACAGGCTGGGGTGGCGTGCGCATCGAGGATATGGTCGTGCTTGAGAACGGTAACGCGCGCGTCATGAGCAGAGCGCCGAAGCTCCGGTTCGCCGGCTGACCGTCACGGGCATCAACTACTAACGACAACAGGAGGACCCACCGGACATGATCTCAACCGGCGAGATGAAGCGCGGCGCCACGATCGAGCTCGATGGCCGCGTTTATCAGGTCATGGAGTTTGAGCACATCAAGATGGGCCGCGGCTCGGCGCAGATGCGCATGAAGCTCCGCGACGTTCGACGCGGCGACCTCATCGAGCGCACGTTCCAGGCCGGCGAGAAGTGGCCGCGCGTGCGCGTCGAGCGCATCGCCATGCAATACAGCTACTCCGAAGACAGCATCATGTACTTCATGAACACCGAGACGTACGACCAGGTGCCGCTCACGCTTGACCAGGTGGGCGACGCGCGAAGGTTCCTCGCGGAGAACGGCACGTGCGACATCCTGTTTCTCGGCGACGAGCCGATCGGAATCGAGCTGCCCGCATCCGTCACGCTCAAGATCACAAAGTGCGATCCTGGCGTGAAGGGCGATACGGCGACCGGCGCGACGAAGCCAGCGACGATGGAGACGGGCATGGTCGTCAACGTGCCGCTCTTTATCAACGAGGGCGATCAGATCAAGGTCAACACGTCAACGGGTGAGTACCAGGAGCGCGCCTAGCGGCAAAGCACGACGCCGAGCGTCCGGCGCGCATGATTGATGACGTCGCCGGGGAGGTTCACTACGCCGTCCTTGTTCACGTCGTCATCTGATGTCGCTCCAACCTGGAGCATCGCTGCCTTCGCGACCGCCTGGGTGTCGCCGGCGAAGTTGGCCACGCCGTTACCATCGATGTCAAGCGCCTCCTGGCAGTCGCCGATACCATCGCCGTCGCTGTCGTTGACGTCCGGGTTCGTTCCCCACCCGGCGCGCTCCCAGGCATTCGCGAGGCCGTCTCCATCATCATCTGCGAAATCGTCGGCAAGCCGCGGAGGGCGGGAGTGCGAATCGCGCGGGTTCGAGCCGTGATCGCATTCGTAGCCGTCGAGCGCGCCATCGCCGTCGGTGTCGGCCGAGGTTCCCTGATCGAGCACATCTGAGCCCATCGGCGGCGCCGGGTTACCGTCGCCGTCGTCGTCGGTGGTCAGGTCGCCATACATCGGCGCTGGGTGGTTCGCGTTGATGCCGCTGAACGCGCCACACCCCAAGAGCGGCGCCTCCGCGGCGTCAGCCAGGCCGTCGTTGTCGTTGTCGGGATCGCAGGCGTCGCCGAGCGCATCGGCGGCGGGCACGGTTGCATCGTTGTGGCCGAAGGCCGATCCATTGTCGAGCGGCATCGAATCGGAATTCGTCTGCTGGGCGTTCGCTACCGCCACACAGTTGTCGAGGGGATCGGAAACGCCGTCGCCGTCGCTATCAGGCACGCTCAGCGTGACGCAGCCGCTCGCCATCGTCGTTGCAATCGGCCCGCCGGCGACCGTCGCCGTCTCGGCCTCGAGCAGGTTCAGGCAGGTGTGCGCGCTTGCCAGTGGCCGGAATACCAGCAGGGCGAGCGTCCCCGACCCCGAGGGGCCATCGGGCGGTGCGCCGCCGGACGTGCCGCAGCCGACGCGGATCGTCGTCTGGGTTATCGTCTGGACGCAGGCCGTCGTCCGTCCGGTTGAAGCGAGGAAGGCACCTTCACTCCAGCTCTGGTACTGGAGTACTCGCGGGTCGAATGAGAGCTGGAACTCGAACGCACCAGTCGGTTGCGCATCGGCCACGGCGATCGCGACGGCTATGCCGCTCGTACCGGGGGGGAACGTCGTCTCCGACTGGATTCCGGACGCGCCGGCGTTGGTATCGACCGCGATGAGCGGTGTCGTGGCGGTCGCCTGAACCCGGGGTACGAGCGCCACGGCTGCGATCGCCAATGCCACGGAGGCAAACAAACGCCACCGAGCGCGCCCACCGTCCCGGGGTGCATCGAACTTGCGCGGCATGTCCTTGCCTTCGTCCAGTGGCGGCACGAGTGACCCATCATACGGCGCGTGGTTCAGCGCATCCAAACCAATCAGTAAGTTCCGCCGGCGGATTGCGCTGATCCGCGCATTTGTTCGAAAATGCGGCGTGCAAGTCTACGCCGTCCGCGATATCACCTCGTACCTGCGTGAGTTGTTCGAGTCGAATCCGCATCTCGGCGATATCTGGATCGCCGGCGAGGTCTCGAACGTCAGCCGGCCCTCGTCCGGCCACGTGTACTTCACCCTCAAGGACAGCGACGCGCAGTTGCGCGCGGTGTTCTTCGCGCGCCGGATGGCGCCATCGAGCGCAACATCCCGGTTGCTCGAGAACGGGCACGCTGTGGTTGCCCATGGACGGGTCGGTCTCTACGAACAGCGCGGCGACTTGCAGCTCATCGTCGATTTCGTGCAGCCCGAGGGCGCGGGCGCGCTCTCGGCCGAGTACGAACGGCTCAAGGCGCGCCTCGAGGAGGAGGGCCTCTTCGACGAATCGCGCAAGCGAGCCCTGCCGCGCTTCCCGCGGCGGATCGGCGTCGTCACGTCCGAATCGGGCGCCATCTTCCACGACATCCGCCACGTGCTCGAACGTCGCTGGCCGCTGGCCGAGATCGTACTCGCGCCGACGCCGGTGCAGGGCCCGGACGCTGTTGCCGGAATCGTCGGCGGCATCGAGCAGCTATGTCGCCATGGAGGCTTGGACGTGATGATCGTCGGCCGGGGCGGCGGGTCGCTCGAGGAGCTGTGGCCATTCAACGACGAGCTCGTGGCCCGCGCGATCTTCGCGAGTTCCGTACCGATCATCTCGGCGGTCGGACACGAGACCGACTACACAATCGCCGACTTCGTCGCCGACCGCCGTGCGCCGACGCCGTCCGCCGCCGCCGAGATCGCCGCCCCGGAGCGGCTCGAGGTGAGCGTCCGCCTTGGCATTGCCGCCGGCACAATGGAGTCCATCCTGCGTGGCGCGGGTGCGCGCCGGACGAGACGGGGTCGAATCGATATTGCGAGCGATCGAACACTCAGCGCCGCCAATCGACCGCGAACGCCAGCGCATCGACGAACTGACCTTGCGTGCGCATGCCGCGACCGAGCGGCGCTACCGCGATGCGGTCGCCGGGACCGGCAATTGCGTCTGGCGCCTGAAGTCGCTGAACCCCGATGCCACACTCGATCGCGGATATGCAATCGTGCAGAGGGGACAACGGGTGGTCTCCAGTGTCACGCATGTGCAACCGTCCGACGAGCTGCGTATTCGCCTGCATGACGGCTCGATCGACGCCCGTGCGGCGGGCGGGCCGGCGAGTCCGCGGCCGCGTCGGCGACCGCGCCACGTCGATGAGGCTCAGGCGCCGCTGTTCACGATGCCCGAGGAACGGGCGTAGGAGGCGCATGGCGAAGGAGTCCAGGCAGGAGTCATTCGAGCACCTCTACGCGAAGCTTGAAGACAGCGTGGCAAAGCTCGAGGCCGGCGGGCTCTCGCTCGACGAGGCGATCGCCCTATACGAACAGGGCATGGCCCAGGCGAAGCGCTGTCAGCAACGGCTCGACGACGCCGAGCAGCGGATTACCAAGTTGAAGGAGGCATTCGCGTCACTGCCAAGGCAAGAGAGCAGCGCGCAGAGCGCCCTGGACTACGAGTACGTCGCCGACGCCGAAGCCGCTGACGAAGAGGACCCCTTCGAGTAGGTTGCCGCGCCCCGACGCACCGGCTAGGGTGGGCTGCAAGCGGAGGGCGCCCGTGCTTCGAATAGGTTGGTTCACCACCGGCCGGGGCGAGGGTTCGCGTCGGCTGTTTGATGCCGTGACGCGGGCGGTGTCCCATCGCAGTCTGCCCGCCGAGATCGCGTTCGTCTTCTCCAACCGTGACCCGGGTGAGTTCGTCCCGACCGACGAGTTCTTTGACGATGTGCGCAGCGCCGGAGTGCCGCTGATCACGCTCTCGGATCGGAGGTTTCGCCGCGAACGCGGTGGCGAGGTCGCGCGCAAGGGCGAGCCGATACCGAACTGGCGACGAGACTACGATCAGCACGCCGTCGATCTTCTGGCGCCGATCGGTTGTGATCTTGGCATGCTGGCCGGCTATATGCTCGTGACAACCGAGCCGCTCTTCTCCTGGCGTCCGCTGCTGAATCTCCACCCGGCCGCGCCTGGTGGCCTCGCCGGCACGTGGCAGGACGTAATCTGGGATGTCATCACGCGGCGCAGCGAGCGCAGCGGCGCCTATATCCATCTCAGCACCGCGACGCTCGACGCCGGGCCAATCGTCACGTATTGCACGTACTCCCTCCGGGGACCGACGATCGACCTTCTCTGGCGCGACGCCGAGCGTCGCGGAGTCGAGCGCCTGCGCGAAGAGGAAGGCGAGAACGCCGCACTGTTCCGCGAGATTCGCCGCCGGGGCGCGGCGCGGGAAGTCCCCTTGGTGCTGGAGACGCTGCGCGCCGCCGCAGAGGATCGCCTGCGCATCGAAGGCGAGGTTATCTCGTCGGGTAGCACCCGCATCGTCGATGGATTCGACCTCACGCCCGAGATCGAGCGGGACCTCGCGAAGGCAGTGGCACCGTAGGTCAAGCCACCCAATTGACCCGTTACGGGTTCAACGCTACGATATCGCGGCCATGAGCGATCGTCTCTGCCGCTCCTGTTCCTTCGCGCTCGATGCGGAAGACAACTTCTGCCGCCGCTGCGGCGTGCCCTACCGTCCAGCGAGTCTGCCTGTAGTGCGGCCGTCGAGCACGCTCGCATTGTGGCGTCCGGCTGTCTCACCCGTCGTAAAGGGCGCCGTTGTGATGGCGGCCGGCACGATCGGGCAGATGGCGGTTCGCCGCGTCATCAACAGCGTGCTCGGCAGCGGTAGGGCCAAGCCATCCGGCATCCGTATGGTGGCGCCGCGCGAACGAGACGGCATGGTCGACGAGGCGCAGATCATCACGGAGACCGTCATGATGCGGCGCGTTCGCATCCGCCGCCAGGCCTAGAGCACGATCCGGCAAGACGCCCCGGGGGCAGGACACCAGGGACCGGGCGATGCGCCGGCGACACGTCTCATACTCGCTCACCGTGTTGCTCGCCGTTTGTTGCAGCGTGCTCACCATGCGATCTCATGCACGGGCCTTCGACTACTCGCAGAACGGAGGGTTCGAGAACGGTACGGTGGGGTGGTCATCGAACTTCGCCGAAGTGGACGCCGTTGACGGCGCTGCGGTAACTCCTGGCGAGGGCGCGCGCTCGGGACGCGTTGTATTGCAGTCTTCGCCGTACCAGGTCCGCCAGGCAACCTACTTCGACGTGCCTCCGGGGCGCTACACATTCTCCGCGCTCGTACGGCGCACCGCGGCATCGCCATCGATCACCCTGCAGGTACAGGCCGCCGACCGCGACACATCGACGGTCGTGGACGTGACCAGCGCGCCGGGCGTCTGGGCTTCGGTCGGCGGCGCGCTCGACGTATACAAGTCGGAGAACGTGCAGCTCTCGTTCATCGGGAGTGGCAGCGCCGGCGACACGTTCTTCATCGACGCGGTGCGGTTCTCGGGCTTCCCACCAGCGTCACCCACACCGACGCCGACGTTCACGGCGCTCCCCACCCTCACACCCACCCGGACGGCCACGGGCACACGCACGCCATCGCCGACGAAGACGCCAAGGTCGACACGCACGCCGTCCGCTACGCCCGAGTCCATCGCGTTGTCAGCATCATTGCGGAACGGCGGCTTCGAGGACGCGCCCGCGGACGGCACACCGATCCCATGGCGTCGCTTTGGCGGTGACTTGTCCGTTGTGTCTTATCCGGTCCACTCGGGCCTCCGCTCCGCGCGCTTCGAGAGCACAACGGACTCCACCAAGTGGATGTACCAGAGCGTCGAAGTTTTGCCGGGCGACGCCTACGCTTTTGCCGCGTGGATCGCCGCTGCAGATCCCGGTGTCGCGAGAGCGTTCCTCCGCGTGTCGTGGTACGAGAGCAACGACACAAGCGGCTCGGCGATCGACTCGGTCGACTCGATAACGGACATCCCGGGAGGCACATCAGGGTTCGCTCCGTTATCCACCGGCGCGATCATCGCACCTGACGATGCAAGGTCCGCGCGGGTGCGTGTCATGTTGCAGCCACGCTCGGCCGACCATACTTCGATATTCATCGACGACGCGACATTCGGGCAGGCTTCGGCAGACGAGGTCGTTGCTGGCACCGGAAACAGCGCCTCGGAAGCGGGCGGCCCCGCAGCGCGGAGGGCTGCGGGGCCGCGCCCGGGAGCGTCCTTCGCTGCGCACAGCGGGTCGGTATCGGCTCGCACGGGGAGCATCGTCATCAACGAGGTCCTCTACGATCCCGACGATGGCGCTGATGATGCCGAGGGCGAATGGATCGAGCTGTACAACACCAGCGACGCCGCCATCGATGTCGCAGGATGGTCCATTTCCGACGGCTCCGCAGGCGACGGAGTGCCCGCGCTCGTCGTACCGCCGCGTGGCTTTGCACTCCTTGCGGCTTCGGATAGCTTCCACGATGCGTATCCGGACGTAGTAGCGCCTATCGTCGTCCTCTCCGGGCGTATCGGGAACGGACTGGGCAACAACGGCGATGCGCTGGTGCTCGCCGATGGCCAGGGCCTCGTCGTCGATGCGATCTCATGGGGCACGGACTCATCCCGCCTCGATCCCTCGGTCGGCGACGCGCCAGCCGGCCACTCGATCGAGCGGCGCATCCCCGGTGCTGACCACGACCGCGCGGACGACTTTGTCGACAATGCCCAGCCATCTCCTGGCGGGCCGCTTCCAGACGTACACGCCAAACCAGAGCCTCAGACGGCCGCCGACGGACCCCCCGTGCCAATCGCGGCTCCGACTGCGAGCGCGCTCGCCCGTTACCTGCCGTGGGCCGTCGCTTCACTGAGCCTCGTTGTGCTAGCCGCCGTGGCGGTCTGGCGGATCGCGCCGCTCTTCGGTCGGCGCTTTCGCCCCGAGCGATGAGGGAACGTCTTCAGAAGATCCTCGCGCGCGCCGGGTATGGATCGCGCCGGCATAGCGAATCGCTGATCACCGCCGGACGCGTGCACGTGAATGGCGCGGCCGTGACCCAACTTGGTGCGCAGGCCGATGCAGCCTCAGACATCGTCGAAGTGGATGGCAAACCAATCGAAACCGCCGCAGAGCCGGTCTATCTCGCGATGAACAAGCCCGCGGGGGTGCTCACAACGGTGCATGACCCACGACAACGAAGGACCGTCATGGAGTTTCTGCCGGCGGATCTGAGACACGTCTTCCCTGTCGGGCGGCTCGACCGCGATACCGAGGGCTTGCTGTTGTTCACGAACGATGGCGAGCTCGCGCATCGCCTCGCGCACCCTCGATTCCGCATCGACAAGGAGTACTTCGCCGAGGTGCGAGGCACGCCCGGCGCCGCCGCGATGGCGCGACTTCGGAGCGGCGTCCAGATCGAAGGGCGCGCGACGTTGCCGGCCGAAGTGGAGCTTGCAGCGCCGCTTGCCGGCTACGACGCCCACGCAGGCCACGCCTGGCTGAGCCTGGTTATCCACGAAGGCCGGAAGCGCCAGGTTCGGCTGATGTGTGCTGCCGTCGGCTACCGCGTGCGGACCCTCGTACGCACACGCATAGGCGATGTGGCGCTCGGCCGCCTGTCACGCGGCACGACGCGGCGGCTCAGCCGCCGGGAGCTCGCGGCACTCCAACGCGCGGTGGGGCTTCAGCCTCAATGATCACCGCGTAGCCTGTACACTCGGCCTCGGAGGCTCACGTCGCAACAGCACGCTCGTCAGGACTGGCTTCCGTCATCGCCATCGACGGCCCGGCGGCGTCGGGCAAGAGCGCCGTCGGATCCGCACTGGCGGCCGAGCTCACGTTCCACTTCTTCGACACCGGCGCCCTCTACCGCGGGATCACGTGGCTCGCGCTCCGGCGCCAGGTGCCGGTTGACGACCCGGACGCTCTCGCGCGCTTCGCTGGAAGCCTGCAAATCTCGCCGGGCGAGGCTGAGCCCGGTGCGCGCGAAGCCACTACCGTCGTCATCGACGGCGCAGACGCGACGCCGCACCTGAGAGAGCCTGATGTCGACCGCAGCGTCTCGCTCGTCTCGCGCGTACCCGGCGTGCGCGCAGCGCTGATGCGTGTCCAGCGTGAACTCGCGGCGATGGGACACGTCGTCATGGCTGGGCGGGACATCGGCTCTGTTGTCCTGCCCGACGCCGATCTCAAGATCTACCTCGACGCGCCGTTAACCGTACGGGCGCAACGTAGACTCGATCAGCTCGCGCAGACCGGCCAGGTCGGGGAATTGCAGGTGATCATTGAAGATCTCGCGCGCCGCGATGGCATCGACTCCAGCCGCAACACGTCGCCGTTGACCGCCGCGGCCGATGCTGTGATCATCAACACCGGCGGCATTTCGCTACAGGAGGTGGTGCGACGCATCGCAGCTCTGGCACTCGGATGATCTGGCGCGTCGTGCCTGTAACGTACTGGGCCGTTGTCTGGTTCATACGGCTTTGCACGTTCATCTACGTGCGCGGGCCGCGTGTCGAGGGCCGCGAGAACATCCCGGCGTCTGGCGGCGCGATCCTCGTTTCGAATCACCTGAACAATGCCGATCCCTGCGTCATTCCCGGTGCGCTCAACCGCCGGATCGTCACTATGGCCAAGAAGGAGATGTTCCAGTGGCCGGTGGTAAGCCTATTGTTCCGTTTGATCGGCGCCTTCCCGGTCGACCGCGAGGGCGCCGATCTGTCGGCACTTCGCGAAGCGCAGAACGTCGTGCATGACGGAATCCTCCTGCTGATGTTCCCGGAAGGCACCCGCAGCAAGGATCACAAGCTCCACGAAGGGTTTCCCGGCACCGCCCTTGTCGCCTACCGCACGGGCGCGCCGATCGTGCCCATCGCAATCTGGGGCACGGAATCGCTTAAGTGGCCGACCTTCTTCTTCCGGCCGTTCCTCGGGCCCCAAGTGGCCATGCGCATTGGCAAGCCTTTCTACCCGCGTCCGACGCAAAGAATCACGTCACAGGCCGCGCGCGAGGCGACAGATGACATCATGGTCCACATCGCGCAGCTGCTGCCATCTGAATATCGGGGCGTCTACAGCGACGCCGTCGATGCTCGCCCCGCCCCGCAGGAAGGCGTCGCTGTTGAGGCCGTCGCTGATGACCACTGACACAGGGTTGGCATTGCGCTCGCTCGAAGAGATCGCCGAAGAAACCGGTTGAAGTTACGCAAGCGCAGCTCGACCGAATCGCCACGATCGATGCAAGGCTGAATTCGTACGTCACTGGTACGATGCCGGTGCCGGCTCCAACCATCGCGTCCACACGCGAGACCGATCGTGCGTCACGGGTGGCGGCGTTCACGGCACCCTTCGACTTCACGGGCCGGCCGGCGATGTCCGTTATGTGCGGCCTTACGCCGGGTAAATCTCCCCGTGGCTTTGCAGGTTATTGGCAGACGCTGGGACGAATCGTCGGTATTATGGGCCGGTCGAGCGTACGAACAGGTGCGCGGGCCGCTCCCCGCCCCGCCCGTCGCCTAGTACGTCCCGAGGGCACTCGCCCACAAGTATCCGGTCCGATTCCTACCGTCTCATTCCGAGGCCGGTTGATGCCGCGGCGTCGCCGGACCACAGCGCAGGGAGGCCCCGATGTTGATGTGGCTGCGCGGCCGGGCGGCAGCGCTTGCGACAGGCAGTGCACTCGTCGTCATCGGGATCGCGCTGCTCATGGCATCGCGGAGTGCGGCCGCCGGCGCCTGGCAGGGCGGTCAGCCCACGCCAACGGCTGGACACAACGCCACGCCCGGGGTCACGCGCACAGCGGCGCACTCGCCGACGGTGGTCGCCACCGCCACGGCGCCGTCGCCAGCAACCTCCACACCGCCGTCCGCCTCCCCCACGACACACGGCACGAGCACCCCGCCGCGAACCACGAGCCCCGTGACTACGAGAACACCGGGGCACTCGACGGAAACGCCGACCGCCGCCGCCACGACCACGCCGACGCCAACGCCGTCCGGGACCGGGACACCGCACACGACAACGACGCCGGGTGGTCCGACCGGCACGCCGCCTTGTGGCTCCACGGCCACGCGTACAGCGTCCGTGGGCTCGTCCACCCCGACATCCACGCCCGGAGGTCCGACGGGGACGCCGCCGTGCGGCTCCACTGCCACACCAACCCGCACGTCGACGCCCGGTGGGCCGACGGAGACGACAACGCCGACGCCCACGAACGCAGCTCAAACACCCACCGAGACATCGACGCCCGGCGGCCCGACCGAGACGCCGACGGCGGTGTCGACGGCAACACCGACGCCGACCGAGACCGGCGCCACGCCGACCGAAACATCGACACCGGGCGGTCCAACCGAGACTGCGACTCCGACGAGCGCCGCTGGTACGCCGACCGAAACGTCGACGCCCGGCGGCCCGACCGAGACACCCACCGCGGTCTCGACCTCGACCGCCACGGCGACGACGGCCGCTGGCACGCCGACCGAAACATCGACACCGGGCGGTCCAACCGAGACTGCGACTCCGACGAGCGCCGCTGGTACGCCGACCGAAACGTCAACGCCGGGCGGCCCGACCGAGACCGCAACTCCGACGAGCGCCGCCGGCACGCCCACCGAGACATCGACACCCGGTGGCCCGACGGAAACGCCAACCGCGGTCTCCACCTCGACGGCCACGGCGACGACGGCCGCTGGTACGCCGACCGAAACGTCGACGCCGGGAGGCCCGACCGAGACAGCAACCGCGGTCTCGACCTCGACGGCCACGCCGACGACGGCCGCCGGCACGCCTACCGAGACATCCACACCGGGCGGCCCGACTGAGACAGCAACCGCGGTCTCGACCTCGACGGCCACGCCGACGACGGCCGCTGGTACGCCGACCGAAACGTCGACGCCGGGAGGCCCGACCGAGACAGCAACCGCGGTCTCGACCTCGACGGCCACACCGACGACGGCCGCTGGCACGCCCACCGAAACATCGACACCCGGCGGTCCGACGGAAACGCCAACGGCGGTCTCCACCTCGACCCCCACGCCAACGACGGCCGCCGGCACGCCTACCGAGACATCGACACCGGGCGGTTCAACGGGAACGTCGACGGCAACACCGACATCAACGACAGAGGCGCAGGGATTGGTCACGCCCGTGTCTTCGAGCACACCGACGACGATCGCGGGCAGCGCCACGCCGACGACCAGCGTTACCACGATCCCAGCTGGCCAGACGCCCGTACCAACCAACACGACCATCGCGGAGGTGGAAACACCGGTCGCCACGCCAACGCTATTCACCACCGTGCTCGGTACGTCGCCGGTGCCGGGACACGGCCTGCCGAACACCGGTAGCGGCCCATCCGCGGGCAGGACGGTGTTGACCGCGCTGGGTGCTCTGCTCGTGATGGGCGGACTGGTGACGGCGCTCGCCGGCGCGCGAAGGATGCGGAGCTAGGTCTGCCGAAGAGGCGCTATCGGCGTCCTCGGACGGGCGCCCGGCGCTGGTAGCGGCCCGGGCGCGCCCTCGGCTTCGAGCCCAGCGAGCCATACGACGACTGCGCGAACTCGTGCAGCGCCGACTGGTCGTCGACCATGGCTTTGCGCAGCTCGATCACCTGGTCGCGCAACAGCGCCGCCTTCTCGAACTCGAGTGACTTGGCCGCCGTCTTCATCTGCTGCTCCAGGTCCTTGACCATACGGGCCATTTCGTCCTTCGGCAGCGTCTTCACGTCGTACTCGGCGCGCTCCTCGGCGACCTTCTTGCATCTGATCTGTGATGTCGCGGATCGCCTTGGTGATGCCCTCCGGCGAGATGCCGTGCTCCTCGTTGTACGAGTGCTGGATCGCGCGGCGCCGGTTCGTCTCATCGATGGCGAAGCGCATCGAGTCCGTGACCTGGTCCGCGTACATGATCACGTGGCCATCGACGTGCCGCGCGGCGCGGCCGATCGTCTGGACCAGCGAGCCGCCGGACCGCAGGTAGCCCTCCTTGTCGGCATCGAGGATGCAGACGAGGCTCACCTCCGGCAGGTCGAGACCCTCGCGCAGCAGGTTGATGCCGACGACGACGTCGTAGACACCGAGGCGCAGGTCGCGCAGGATCTCGACGCGCTCAAGCGTGTCCACCTCGCTGTGGAGGTAGTGGGTGCGGATGCCCATCTCCTGCAGGTAGTCGGCGAGGTCTTCGGCCATCCGCTTCGTGAGCGTCGTGACGAGCACGCGCTCGCTGCGGTCGACGCGTGCCCGCGCTTCATCGAGCAGGTCATCGATCTGGCCTCGGGTCGGCCGAATGTCGATCACCGGGTCGAGTAGGCCCGTCGGGCGGATGACCTGCTCTGCAACCTGCGAGCTGTGCTCCGAGCTCGTAGGGCCCGGGCGTCGCCGAGACAAACACGACCTGGTTCAGGTGGTTCTCGAACTCCTCGAAGTTGAGCGGCCGGTTGTCCAGCGCCGACGGCAGCCGGAAGCCGAAGTCGACGAGCGTCTGCTTGCGGGCGATGTCGCCGTGGTACATGCCGCGCACTTGCGGTACAGCGATGTGCGACTCGTCGACGAACATCAGGAAGTCGTCCGGGAAGTAGTCGAGCAGCGTCCACGGCGTGCTGCCGGGCGCCCTGCGCGCGAGGGACGGCTGTAGTTCTCGATGCCGGAGCAGTAGCCGGCTTCGCGCAGCGTCTCGAGGTCGTAGTTCGTGCGCTCTTCGAGCCTGGCCGCCTCCAGGATCTTGCCCTGCCGCCGCAGCTCGATGAGGCGCTCGTTCAGCTCTGCTTGGATGTCCTGGATCGCCTCTTCGAGCTTGTCGCTGCGAGGTGACGAAGTGCTTCGCCGGGTAGATGTCCACGGCGTCGCGCTCGGCCAGCAGCTCGCCGGTCAGCGGATCGATCTCGACGATGCGCTCCACCTCGTCGCCGAAGAAGTCGATGCGCACCGCCAGTTCCTCGTACGACGGCTGAATCGTCAGGCTGTCGCCGCGCATGCGGAACTTGCCCCGCACGAGGTTCATGTCGTTGCGCTCGTACTGCATGTCCACAAAGCGCCGCATGATCCGGCTGCGGTCGAACTTCTCGCCCTTGCGGATCTCCACGACGAAGCTCTGGTACTCCTCCGGCTCGCCGAGACCGTAGATGCACGAGACCGATGCCACGATGAGCACGTCGCGGCGCTCGAATAGCGCCCGCGTCGCCGCGTGCCGCAGCTTGTCGATCTCCTCGTTGATGTCGGCGTCCTTGGCGATGTAGGTGTCGGTGCGCGGGATATACGCCTCGGGCTGGTAGTAGTCGTAGTAGGAGACGAAGTACTCGACGGCGTTATCCGGGAAGAACTCCTTGAACTCGGAGCAGAGCTGCGCAGCCAGCGTGCGGTTCGGCGCCAGCACCAGCGTCGGCCGCTGGTAGCGCTCGATGACGTTGGCCATCGTGAACGTCTTGCCGCTGCCCGTGACGCCGAGCAGCGTCTGCGCGCGGTCGCCCCGCTCGAGGCCCGAGACAAGGGCATCGATTGCCTGCGGCTGGTCGCCGGTGGGGCGGAAGTCAGAGGCGATCTTGAATTCGGGCATCGCATTTACGCCTTGAGAACGCGTGGCGGCTCGATCAGCATATCAGCCTCCGCGCGGCACGGACGGGCATCGGGGCGCGACTGGTGACACGCGATGTCAGGAGTTTGGGGCATGAGGAGGGCCGCGTCATCGCGGCCCCCTTCTCTGCCGGTAGTCCAGTCCCCGTGTCTACGTGTCGATATCTTCCCGCACAAGCGCCACTCCGCAGGCCGCGCACACGACCGCGTCCTGGCTGTTGCGGCTCTGGCACTCGCAACAGCGCTGCGGCATGGGATCGAGCTCGAGCCCGGCGTTTACGATGAACTGCCGCACCATGGGATGGGTTTCATCGAGCTCGCTTATCGTAACTTCACGT
This sequence comes from uncultured Chloroflexia bacterium, assembly GCA_963736015.1. GTDB lineage: Bacteria > Chloroflexota > Dehalococcoidia > DSTF01 > JACRBR01 > CAVTNG01. The sequence continues at coordinate 119,322 of CAVTNG010000004.1, forward strand.
ATGTCCGTCACGGTGCGGTATCGGCGCATCAAACCATTTCTCAGCATGTATGAGATTGCGTTCGACTTATCGGGGTCGCTTCCCGGCACGCTGTTTCGGCTGTCTCGCGACCATTGGTCGATGAGCTTGATCGTCCAGAATCCCGTCGGCGGGGCGAACCGCTTCATCATCAGCGAGATCGCCTCGATCGGGAGCCAGCAGCGCATCGGCTGTGACGCCCTGATCCGCCTCGAGATGATCCGCCTCGCCAGCGGCGGCGACCAGGTCCTGGCTTATCGTGCCGGGTACGCCGGAGACAATGACCCGCTTCTCGAACCGGTTCTTGATCCAGGTGATGACCCGGATGTAGTCGGAGTCACCCGTCATCAGGACGTACGTGCTGACCTGCGGCCGGTCGAGCGCCGTCTCCATGATGTCCATCAGCATGTGCAGGTCGGCCGAGCTCTTGAGCCGATCCTGCCCGTCCCGCACGAAGCGGCGCACCGGGATGTCCCGGGCAGCGATGCCCGCCACATCGAGCGCGCGTCGCACCCACTGCGGGTGCTCGTTGAAGTCCGCGTAGGCCATGGCGACCGAGACGCGGCCGTGTTTCCTTGCTTTCTCAATGAACGATGAGACGTTTGGCTCAATCTGGTAGACGTTCAGAAAGCTGTATCGAATGTTCTCCAGGTCAATGAAAAGTCCAACTTCTCCTGTCCCCGCTCCCTGCATGCACCCTCCTTTCTCAGCGAGCAGGACTACCGCGCAGATCCTACACGATTGGTCATCGAGCAAACGGGCCGTGGACTGAACGATGGAAGGCCTTCAGACGAACCTAAAGCAGCGACTTCGGGGCAACAACTCCGTCACATCCAGCTTCGGGCTCCTGCTAGACTGAATTGAGCGCCGGACCTAACCGGCGCGGAGGAAAGAGGTTCATCAAACCCGATGGGTGCAACGGCCAAGACTCTGCTGCTGATGGGGGTGCTCACGGGCCTCCTGGGGGCTTTGGGGTACATCTTTCTGGGCGGCCTGGCGGGGTTGGTGTTCTTCGTCGTCATCGCCGCAGCCATCAACGGCTTCGCGTACTGGAAATCCGACACGCTCGCGCTGCGCATGGCAGGCGCCCGACAGGTGACGCCAGAGGAAGAGCCGCGGCTTCACCGCATCGTCGAGGAAGTCGTGTCGCTTACCTCCCTGCCGAAGCCGAAGGTCTACGTCGTCGACAACCCGTCTCCGAACGCCTTCGCGACAGGGCGCAATCCGCAGCACGCCGTCGTCGCAGCGACGACGGGCATCATGGGCCTACTCGATGACCGCGAGCTCAGGGGCGTGATCGCCCACGAGCTGGGCCACGTCGGCAACCGCGACATCCTCATCGGCTCGATCGCAGCGGTGCTCGCCGGCGCCATTAGCTGGATCACCACGAGCATGATGTGGGGGATGATGTTCGGCCGTCGCAACAATGAGAACGGCCTGCTGGCGCTGCTGGCCATCGTGCTCATGCCGATCGCAGCGAGTGTCGTCCAGCTCTCGATCTCGCGCACACGCGAGTACCAGGCCGACAAGACGGGTGCGAGGACGACGCACGACCCGGACGCACTGGCGGATGCGCTTGCCAAGTTGCAGCAGGGAGCGCAGCTGCGGCCGATGCAGGTGAACCCCGCGACGGCGCACATGTTCATCGTCAACCCGCTCGCGGGCCTGCGCGGACAGAACTTTTCGAACCTGTTCAGCACGCACCCGCCGATCGAGGAGCGCATCAAGCGACTCCGCGAGATGGGTCGCACCGGCTACTAGACCTCCGAACACAGGAAACCAAAAGGCGCATCGCTCGATGCGCCTTCTGGATAGCTCGAGTTAGCATCACCCGCCGTACAGCTCGGCGTCTCGTTTCGCGAGATACGCCTCGTATCCCACCGCCTGCGCGTCGGACATCCAGTTCGGCCGCACGCGATGTCCCGGCGTGGAGACGTGGTTCTCCCCACCCCACCTCCACCTCCTCCCCCAGCTCCCACGCCTCGCCACGCACGACGGCCAGGGATCTGGTTGATCTCGCCGGCGTGGTAGCCCCAGTGCGTCGTCACCATCACCAAGATGTCCCACAACGGCGCGGTCGCGTGCCAGTGCACCGGCCGCGTTCGTCGAAGGCCTCGTCGTCGAGCGGCCCGATCGACGCCTGCCATCGCCCATAGGCCGCCTCGAACCACGCGATGACTTCGTCGAGGTACTCCTTGCTGGGTTCGACGGTATCCCGGAGTCACGCGGCCAGTCGATGCGGTTCCAGCCGCGCCGCGGCTCCTCGAAGGCGTGGGAGTGGTATACGTGGCTCCAGCCAGCGATGTGCTTGACGATACCGAGCACCGAGCGATAGCCACCTGCTGTGGCCAGCGCCTCTTCGAGCGTGATGTGTTCAACATTGTCGACGAAGATCTGGCGCGCGGTGCTCAGGGTCTGCGCCGCGAGTTCGGCTCGCGTTCTCAATCCGCGCCTGGACTCGGGTGCTCCGACCGCTCGCGCTTGCGGCGGCCCTCCCAGCCCAAGTCGTTAGGGCGATAGTACGTGTGGCCTGCGAGCTTGTCCGGAAGGTGCTGTTGCTCTACGACGGCGCCCTCGTAGTCGTGGGCGTACTTGTAGCCGCTTGCCGTAGCCGATCTGGCGCATGAGGCCGGTGACGGCGTTGCGCAGGTGCAGCGGCACCGGGTCGTTGCGGGTCGCCTCGACGTCGCCAGCGCCGCGCCGTAGGCGGTGCCGACGCTGTTGCTCTTGGGCGCGAGGGCCAGGTAGAGCGCAGTCTCGGCCATGCGGGAAGAAGCCCTCCGGCATGCCGATGAAGTGCACGGCCTGCTGGCAGGCGGTGGCGACGACCAGCGCCTGCGGGTCGGCGAGGCCGACGTCCTCCGAGGCGAGGATGACCATGCGCCGCACGATGAACAGCGGGTCTTCGCCCGCCTCGATCATGCGCGCCAGCCAGTAGAGCGACGCGTCCGGGTCGGAGCCGCGCAGCGACTTGATGAAGGCGGAGATCGTGTCGTAGTGCGCGTCGCCCTGCCGGTCGTAGAGGTAGGTCCGGTGCTGCAGCGCCTCCTCGACGTCCTCGACGGTCACGCGCGGCGTCGTCCGCGCCCCGCGCTCGGGCGCCGACGGACCGCCGCTTCGAGCGCGTTCAGCGCGATGCGGGCGTCGCCGCCCGTCGATGCGCCAGGGCCTCGATGGCCTCGTCGTCGATCGCGACGCCGGCGCGCGCCGAGGCCGCGATCGGCGTCCGTCGAGGCGCACGCGCAGGATGCAGCGATGTCGCTCCGGCTTCGAGCGGCTTGAGCGCGAAGACGCGGGACGCGCGAGAGCAGCGGGCCGATGACCTCGAACGACGGGTTCTCGGTCGTGGCGCCGATCAGCGTGACGGTGCCGTCCTCGACGAACGGCAGGATCGCGTCCTGCTGGGCCTTGTTGAAGCGATGGATCTCGTCGATGAACAGCACGGTGCGCCCGCCTCCGGCGTCGCGCCGGTCGCGGGCCTCGGCAACGCCGCGCGCAGGTCGGCCACGCCGGAGGAGACGGCCGACACCGGCACGAACGCCGCGTTGGTCTTGGACGCGATGATCCGGGCGAGCGTCGTCTTTCCGGTGCCAGGCGGGCCCCAGAGGATCATCGAGGGCAGATTGTCCGCCTCGACCAGGCGGCGGAGGATCTTGCCCTCGGCCGACCAGGTGCTCCTGGCCGACGTACTCATCGAACGATCGCGGCCGCATGCGCGCGGCGAGCGGCATGGCGCCGTCGGTGGCGCCATCCTGCCGTGGCTGCGGCCGCTGCGCGCGAGATGCTGCTCGTCGAGGCATGCCTCGATTGTATCCGTCCCGAAGATGCGGAGCCGCCGCACCGTGGAGGACCCGGACGGCAAGCCGAAGTGGCTGCTGAACCCTAACCGCTGACCGCTAGATCGTATTGAAACGGTCGAGGAACGGGATGTCGCTGAAATAGCCGTTGAAGATCGTCATGTTGTCGGTGAAGAGAAGGATGCCGACGAAGATCACCATCGCGCCGCTGACGATCTCGACGACCGGCATCATACTCCGATGACGCTTCAGAAAGCCCGTTATCGGCACGACGGCCAGGCCCGTGATGACGAACGGGAGTCCGAGCCCCAGCGAGTAGACGAGCAGCAGATACGCGCCACGCGCCACGCTCTCTGTGGCGATGGCCAGGCCCAGGATCGCACTCAGCACCGGTCCGATGCACGGCGTCCAGCCGACCGCGAACGCCGCGCCGACGCCGAACGACTTGCCGTAGGTCAGCGCTCCCGGCGCGCCGCGGCTCGCGCCGAGCGCGACGCTGCCGCCGCCGGCGCCCGCAGGCACGCCGGCCGTGGCCGGCTCCAGCGTGTACGACCGATACAACAAAGGGATGCGGATTACACCGATGAGGTTCAGCCCCATGACGATGAGGAACACCCCGCCAATCTGCATCAGCAGGGTTTGATGGTCGCGGATGAAGTAACCGTTGTCGTCGCCGAATGCGGCGCCCAGCAGTCCGACGGACGCGCCGAGCACGGTGAACACGGCGGTGAAGCCAAGCACGAACGCGACGGCGTGGCTCACCGTCGCGCGCCGATCGGCGCCCTCCGGGTGCTCACTGACGGCGGTGCCCGTGAGGTGGGCGAGGTACACCGGCACGAGCGGAAGGACGCACGGCGAAAGAAACGACAGGACGCCGGCCGCGAAGGCGAACGCGAAGCCCCAGGGACCGCGTGAGATAGTCGACCCAGCCCTCAGTCAAACGGCGAGTCCCCTGCGGGCGCGATGCCGAGCAGCTCGAGCCGCGCCTCGTCGTACTTCTCCTTCGCGCGCGCCTCGCGGTTCAGCAGGCCCTTGAACTGGTCGCCGACGGGCGTCCTCGTGCCATCGAGCAGCACCTCGTGCAGCTCGCCGAGCTTCTTCTGCCAGTCGTTGTACGCACCCAGGTACGCCTCGCGGCGCTCGTCGCTCACCTTCATGCCGTCAGCCCCATGATTCGCGCAGTCACGCGCACTCAGGCTACCGCGATGCGCTTCGATCCGCCTAGCGATGAGCGTCCTAACGCGACGCCATCCCGTCGCCTACACTTCCGTCGCCTCCACTCACAGCGACGAGGATCTGGCTATGGCCGACGCACCCCGTATCGACTGGGACGCCGTCACCGAAGAGGCGACGCGCCTCCTCTCCGATTTCATCCGCATCGACACCTCGAACCCGCCGGGCCGCGAAAAGGCCGCCTGCGACTGGCTCGCCGGTCTGCTCCGCGCAGAGGGCATCGGCGAGGTCGCCTTCTACGACGCGTCCGACAGCAGCGAGCACGGCGTCGAGCGGATGAACATGTCCGCGACGATGCGCGGCGACGGTACGAAGCGGCCGCTCGTGCTGCTCAGCCACACCGACGTCGTCCCCGTCGAGCGCCAGTACTGGGACTTCGAGCCGTTCTCCGGCGCCGTCGTCGACGGCGTCATCTACGGCCGCGGCGCGCTGGATATGAAATCGATGGGCATCATGGAGCTGCATGGCGATGTTCCTCATCAAGCGCCACGGCTTGAACCACACACGCGACATCGTCTACATGGCGCTCGCGGACGAGGAGGCGGGCGGCGCCTGGGGCATCGACTGGATGGAGGCGCATCACCCGGAGGTGCTCGAGGCGGAGTACGTTATCAACGAGGGCGGCTGGGGCAGCGCGGAGGTCTTCGGTACGCGCCGACCGGCGTTCAACTGCTCGATCAGCGAGAAGGGGCCGCTCTGGCTCAAGCTCACCGCGGAGGGACGTCCCGGCCACGGCTCCGTGCCGCACCCTGACAACGCGCTCGAACGCCTGGTGCGGGCACTGCACCGCGTGCAGGACTTCGCCCGGCCGGTCGAGATGATCCCGGAGCTGCGGGAATACTGGCAGCGGCTGTGGCGCGCTCGGATCATCGCCGCCGAGCCGTCGCAGGAGTCGATGGAAGCGCTTGCCGGCCAGAACCTGCTGGCGAAGGCGATCCTCACCAACACAATCAGCACGACAAGCCTCCACTCGGGCATGAAGCACAACGTCATCCCGGGCATTGCCGAGGCGACACTCGACTGCCGCCTGCTCCCGGGCACTGATCCGGATGCTTTTACGCAGCAGATCCGCGACGTCATCGCCGACAAGAAGGTGCGCGTGGAGCCGATCTTCGCATCGAACACACCCGCGTCTCCGATCGACACAGAGCTCTTCGGCATCATCGAAACCTCGGTCCACGACCACGTCGAGGAAGCGCTGGTGCTGCCGAGCGTTTCGGCCGGTTTCACTGACAGCCGCGTCTTCCGTAAGCACGGGATCACGTCGTACGGATTCATCCCTTACCTGCTCGAGCAGGACGAGGCGATGACCGTGCATGGACACAACGAGCGCATCACCGTCGAGAATCTGCGCCTGGGCTGCCAGATCCTCTTCGACACGGTGCGCCGGCTCTGCTGCTAACACGCGCGTTGGACACACGCCGCGCTCGCCCATACGATCTCGGGCGGAGGAATTCGCATGAACATCGATGACATTAAGCTCGTTGGGGTGATGGGCGGCGGCGTGATGGGCGGCGGAATCGCGGAGGCGTTCGTCGCACACGGATTCCGCACGGTCGTGCGCGACCTCAACGACGAACTGATTGAGAAGACACGCGCATCGATGATCGACGGCCGCTTTGGCCTCAGGGGCGCGGTCGAGCGCGGCAAGATGACGCAGTCCGACTTCGACGCGACGGTCGCGCGGCTCTCGTTCACGCAAGATGCGGGCGACCTGCGCGACTGCGACCTGGTTATCGAAGCGGTGCCCGAGAATCTGGACCTGAAGAAGAGCGTCTTCAGCGACCTCGACGCCATCGTGAAGAAGGAGGCCGTGTTCGCCACGAACACGAGCGGCTTCGCGATCTCCGACTTGAACAAGGCCGTCTCACGACGCGATCGATTCATCGGCTTCCACTGGTTCAGCCCCGCCTTCATCATGAAGCCGATCGAGATCATCTACGCACCCGAGACGTCGAAGGAGACGATCGATCTGCTCGTAGCCATCACGCAGCGGCTAGAGAAGGTGCCGATCCGCGTGAAGGACGCGCCCGGCAAGTACGGCTTCGTCGCCAACCGGATCTACTTCGCAATGGTGGCCGAAGCGCGCAAGGTGCTCGAAGAGGGCATCGCCAGCGCGGAGGACATCGACGAAGCGATGAAGCTCGGCTTCAATTGGCCCGTGGGGCCCGCTGGGCATGACGCGCGGCGCCCGCCAGGGCTGGCAATAGGCGTCGCGCCCGATCTGGCGCACGATGCTCATCGACCTCCATTGCCACACGCGCGTATCGTCTCCGTGCAGCGCGCTGACGCCGGAGGCGCTCGTCCGCGCGGCACGTGCACGAGGCCTCGACGGAGTCTGCGTCACCGAGCACGATGCAATCTGGCCCGCCAACCATGCGCAACGCCTCGGCGAAGAGATGAACTTCGTCGTCGTTCGTGGCATGGAGGTGACAACCGAGGTCGGCCACGTGCTCGTCTTTGGCGTCGAGGCCCATCGGCCCGAGATGGCGACGCTCGCCTCGCTGCATCGTATCGTCTGCGGCGAGGGCGGCCTGATGTATCTCGCCCACCCCTCGCGGCGCTACGGCGCCCTGCCGCCAGACGACCTGGGCGCATACTTCGACGGCGTCGAGGCGCGCAACGGCACCGAGGGCATGCTCCAGAACGACAACGCCGCCGCGATTAGCCGCCGCATGCGGCTGCCCGGTATCGGCGGCAGCGACGCGCACTCGGCGCGTGAGGTCGGTGTCTGCGCTACCAGTTTCCGTGATGCCATAACGGACGAAACTGACTTACTCGCGGCGCTGCGGGCCGGTGCCTACGAAGCAACCCTCGTCTGAAGCTATGCCCTGAGCACCTCCTCTCAAAGTCGTGTGCATGCAGGTGGTCGAACCGGCGGCGAAGGTGTTAGCCTTGTCGGTCGCCCGGTGCGGATGGTGGTGAGGGCAAGGAGGTCCAGGATGGGAGAGCGACGGATCCTCGATCTTGCGTTGAGCCGCAGGCGGTTCCTGGGGACGGCCGCGGTGACCGTTGGCGCTGCGGCCGCAACCATGGCGGCACAGTGCGACTCCGCGCTGCTCCGCCGTGTCGCCCAATCCAAGACAGCCACGCCACCCCGCCACAGCGCCTGGGTCTGGCAATTCTCCGTGGATGGACCGCCTGAGGGCATCGCCGCCAGCCTCGCGCGCCAGCACATGGCCGCCGTCGTGAAGACGCACGACGGACTGGACTGGATGTCGAAGTACGACCACCACGCAGCCGCAGTCAGCGGTCCGGGCCAGATCGCCGCCATCGCTTCGATGTTCGAGCGCAGCGGCGTGCCGTTTCACGCCTGGGCCGTGATCAAAGGCATCGACCCCGTCGGCGAGGCGCAGATGGCGGCCGACGTCCTGGCGGCGGGCGCGCGCAGCCTCGTCCTCGATCTCGAAGGCTATGCAGGGTTCTGGACCGGCTCGCCAGCGGCGGCGGTCCGTTTCGGCCAGGAGCTGCGCGCGCGCACGCCGAACGGCCGCGTCGATATCTCGATCGATGCGCGGCCGTGGCGCCTCAAGGACGTGCCGCTGCCTGAGTTCATGCCGTTCATCGACGGGATCTGGCCGCAGCTCTACTGGGAGACGTTCGACTCTCAGGACAACTTCAACGCGTTCCGCTTCTCGGGCTATCCGCCCGACTCCGATGGCATCACACCGATCTTCCTGCTCGACGTCGCGCACCGCGTGCTCGCGCCGTTCGACCGCTGGATCGTGCCAATCGGTCAGGGTGCGTCAAACGATGCCACGGCGTGGCCGGACTTCGCCCACCGCGCGTGGGAGCTGCAAATGCCCGGCGTCTCGGTCTGGCGTTACGGGGTAACATCGCAGTCGACGCTCCAGTACCTCGGTGCCAACCCGCCCGGGCGCGAACCGCAGGCCCAGCCGCATCCGACGAAGACGCCGACGCGCACGCCGGCGGGCACGTCGACACCCGTACACACGCCGACAAAGACGAAGACTCCCACAATCACTCCCACGAACACCCAGCGCCCCACGCGCACGCCGACGCGGACGCCGACGCCCTGACCTGCGCTGGCCCCTGTTCGCGGCGCCGCGCACAATGCGCGCGGGAGGCAGCGCATGACGAAGACCACGCTCGGCATCGGCTTTGTCGGCGCCGGATTCATGAACCGGTTCCACGTCGCCAGTCCTCGTCGGCGTCCGCGACTGCGCACGTCGCCGGCGTCTTCCGCCCCACACGCGCGCCACGCCGATGCGCTGGCCGCCACCGCGCCGACCTCGGCGTCGGTCAACCGGCGGTCCACGGCTCGGTCGCAGAGCTCGTCGCCGATCCCGACGTCGACGCGCTGTGGATCGCCTCGCCCAACGACCGCGCGTCGCCGTCGTCGAGGAGATCGTCGACGCGTGCGCTCCGGCAAGGGCGAACTTGTCGGCTGGCCTCGAGAAGCCGCTCGCCCGCAACCTCGCCGAAGGAGGCGGATGCTCGAGCTCGTGGAGTCGACGCCGCTGCTGCACGGGTACCTGGAGAACCAGGTCTTCCAGCCGTCGATCGTGCGCGGCAAGGAGATCATCTGGCGCCGCGCGGTGCCGATCGCCGGGCGGCCGTATCTCGCGCGCGCGGCCGAGGAGCACAGCGGGCCCCACATGCCCTGGTTCTGGAGCGGCGAGCGCCAGGGCGGCGGCGTGCTCAACGACATGCTCTGCCACAGCTACGAGGCCGCGCGCTTCCTGCTCGCTGCGCCGGGCGAGCCGCGCGAGGCGCTGGTCGTCGAAGACGTGAACGCGCAGATCGCGTCGCTTGAAGTGGACGCGGCCGGAGTACGTCGAGCTGCTGCGAGAGATGTCGGGCGGCGCCGTCGACTACGCGCCGCGCGCCGGCGGAGGACTTCGCGCGCGCGTCTGTGTCGATGCGGGCGCCGGGCGGCGAGAAGGTGCTCGTCGAGGCGACGACGTCGTGGAGCTTCGTCGGGCCCGCGCTCCGCCTGCGCTCGGAGCTGCTGGGCCCCGAGTACGCGATGCAGATCGATAGCCTCACGCCGACCTCACCGTCTTCCTGGGCCGCAGAATCCAGGGCGAGGCCGGCGAAGACCTCGTCGAAAAACAGAACGCCGAACAGGGACTGATGCCCGTCATCGCCGACGAGGCGTCGGCCTACGGCTACACCGCCGAGAACCGCCACATGGTGCGGGCGTTCCTCGACGGCCGCATGCCGACGAGAACTGGCGCGACGGCGTCGCCGTCACGGAAGTGCTGATGGCGTGCTACAAGTCCGCCGAGGACGGCGCGACGATGGAGTTCCCGGCGAAACTCGATGACTTCGTGCCGGCCGTCGCCAGCGGGCGCCTGGCCGGCTGAGCACTAGGGCTCGACGACAATCTCCCGGCCGCTGTCGGCGCTGGCGTACGCCGCCTCGATGATCCGCTGCACGTTGATCGTCTCCTCCGGCTTGACCAGCGGCCGCTCGTCGCCCCGGGCCACCCGCAGCCAGTGCGCGATCTCGCGGTCGTACGAGCCCGTGCACTCGCGCTGGGGACCTGAAGGTGCTCGTCGGCGGGCATGCCGGCGTGGTTGCGATAGACGCATCGGCGGCGTCGTCGTCGCGCCGGCCTCCGTGCCGAGCACGCCGCACGAGAACGTCTGCGGCGTCGATGTGCGTCGCCCAGGACGCGCGCAGGAGCAGCGATGCACCGTTCTCGAAATGGATCAGGGCCACGGCGAAGTCCTCGACGTCGAACCGCTCGGGGTCCCAGGCGTTGCGCAGCACCTTCGCGACGTCCGGCCGCCTGCCGAACTTCGCCGCCATCCGCGCCGAGACGCGCGCCGGCGCCGGGTTGCCCATCAGCCACACCGCCAGGTCGAGCATGTGGACGCCGACGTCGAGCAGCGCGCCGCCGTGGCGAGTGCTCCTTGTAGTGGAACTGGCCCCACGTCGGGATGCCCAGACGGCGCATCGCCGTCGCCTCGCCGTAATAGACATCGCCCAGGGTCGCCGGCATCGACGATGCGGCGGATGGCGCGCGAGTTGTCGTTCCAGCGCCAGTTCTGCGCCGCCATCAGCGCGCGTCCCGGCCGCTTCGCCGCGGCGAACATCTCCCTCGCCTCGGCGACGCTCGTGGCGAGCGGCTTCTCGCACAGCACGTGCGCGCCGGCCTCGAGCGCAGCCGAGCACGAGCTCGCGATGCGTAGACGTTCGGGACGCAGACGCTGACGGCGTCCGGCTGCTCCTTCGCCATCATCTCCCGCCAGTCCGCGTAGACATTCGGGATGTTGTGACTGCTTCGCCTGCACGCCCGCGACCCCGGTGTTGAGGTCGGCAGATGCGCGACCGGCGTGACGCTGTTCGCCGCGTACCCGGGCAGGTGGGCGATGCGCGGCGGCCCAGCCGGCGCCGATGACGACTCGGGCGATGTCGTCATCGTGCGCGTTCCGGCATCAGCGGCACCGCTCGAGCAGCTGCCTTGCAGCGAGAATGCCCTCACGCTCGGGCAGTCGCTCGCCCTCGTACTCGATGCCTACGTAGCCGCCGTAGCCCGCGTCACCGACGATGCCCATCATCTTCGGGAAGTCGATCTTCGTCTCGTTGCCGTCGTCGTCGAAGTCGTAGCACTTCGCGCTGACGGCCTTCGCGAGCGGCATCATGCGCGCGCACGGCGTCGTAGCGGTCCACTGTGTCGGGGAAGTTGCCGAAGTCGGGCAGCGTACCGAAGCGCGGATGATCCACCTTCGCCATCAGCTCCATCAGCCAGGCCGGTTCCGAGGACAGCCCCCAATGGTTCTCGATGAGCACGTTGATGCCGGCGGCGTCGGCGTACTCGACGAGCGCCGCGAAGCTCTCGGCGCAGCGCTCGAGCGCTTCGGCGTCGCCCTCGCGCGCGCCGGTGTTGCAGCGGATCGAGTGGCAGCCGAGCACGGCGGCGATATCGATCCACTTGTGGTGGTTCTTCGCGGCCAGCAGACGCGACTCCTTCTCGGGCCCCGCCATGCTGCCCTCGCCGTCGCACATGATGAGCAGGATGCGCACGCCGCGGTCGTCGGCGTGCTGGCGGAGCTGCTTCAGGTAGCCGTACTGCGGAGACGGGAAGAACGTGTTGACCAGCTCGATGGCCCCGATGCCGAGTTCGCGCGTGAGGTCGACCATGCCCATCTGGTCGATCTCGCGCGCGAAGAACATGCGGTGCATCGACCACGCCGCGAGCGAGATCTCGAACTTCGGTGCGTCAGGCATCGGCGCCTCCCGGGCTGGCGCCATCGTACGCGAGTGTGCGTATTCGGAGAAGCGGTGCGTGGCGCTTCAGGCCGGGCCGGTGAAGACGATGGTGAAGTACTTCACGCCGTTGCCGTCGATGACGAGGGCGATGCCGACGTCGGTGTAGTGCGGGTTGAGGATGTTCTCGCGGTGCGGCGGGCTGTTCCAGAGCGCCTCATCGGCGACGCCGACCGACTGGCCGTCCGGGTAGTTGTTCTTCGCCAGGTTCTCGCCGGCCCAGCCGTAGGGCACGCCGTAGCGGTCCATCAGCGAGAACGCGGTGTCGCCCGTGACTGGGCTGGTGTGCGCGAAGTAGTTGTGCGCCGCCATGTCCTGCGAGCGGATGCGCGCCACGCCGACGAGGCTGGCGCTGGCGCGCAGCGGCGGCAGGCCCGCCGACGCGCGACGGGCGTTTGTGTCGGCAAAGAGTTGCTGCGACATCGGGTCCATCGGCGACGTGTCGAGGCCGGACGCGACTGCGACGGGGGCTGGAGGAGGCGGTGCGGGAGCGGCCGGTGCCGCAGCAGCCGGGGCCGCGGGCGGTGCTGCCGGTGCCGGCACTGGTGGCGCGGACGGAGGAGCGGCCGGTGCGGCCGCCGCCGGGGCAGGTGCGGGCAGCGGCGGTGGAACCGGTGCCTCGGCGACGGGCGCCCGAGGAGGCGCCGGCTGCGGTGCCGCGAGCGCCTCGATGAACAGCGTGACCTGGGCGTAGCGCCACCAGTCGGCGGTCGAGGCGGCGGCGACGGATCGGAACGGCGTCGCACGCTGCGGCGCGAGCGCGCGCGTCTGCGTGACGTTGGCGCCGGCCGAGGCGCTGCCGTGAACGATGCCGAAGCGCTCGATGGCGCCGGCGGTGACGGCGATGCCGACCGCCGCGGCGGCGGCGACGACAACGGCGACCAGCGCCGGACGGGAAGCTCTCGATGCGGTAAATGAGGCCAACGCTGCGTCCCCCGGAGCGCCGCGGGCGCCCCTCCAACCAGCGGAATGGTCGGCACCCTTAAGGGAGCGCTAGAGGGTCTCGAAGCTGAATTCCTGTACATCGGACCGCGATCCTTACTCCCTGATAGGGCCTTAGGGGCTTGCACGCGGTCCGCGGGTGCGGATGCGGCAGCGCCCGCGCCGCGCTACCCTCTTTGCATCGCCGCGACCCGCAATCGAAGGAGTCTCCGCCTTGCCCGAGGGCAGCTTTGCCGCGCTCGACTACATGTTCCATCCGCGCTCCGTCGCCGTCGTCGGCGCATCGACGCAGGACGGTCCCGGCTCGTTCGTCAGCGCGACGAAGGAGATGGGCTTCACGGGCGGCCTCTACCCGGTGAACCCGAAGGCGGACGAGATCGCCGGCCTCAAGTGCTACCCCCGCCTGACGGAGATACCTGACGAGGTCGACCACGTGATCTCGAGCGTGCCGCTGCGCTTCGTCGAGCAGCTCGTCGAGGACTGCGTCGAGAAGCGCGTGAAGACGCTGCATTTCTTCACGGCGGGCTTCAGCGAGACCGGCGACGCCGAGGCGGCAGCGCTCGAGCAACGCGTGATGGCGCGGGCGAAGGAAGCCGGCATCCGCGTCATCGGCCCCAACTGCATGGGCCTCTACGTCCCCGCCTCGGGCATGTCATTCATGCCCTTCCTGCCGCCGGAGCCGGGTCCGGTCGCCCTGCTCTCGCAGAGCGGGGCGAACGCGGGCGAGTTCTGCCGCACCGCCGCGGCCCGCGGCCTCCGCTACAGCAAAGTCGTCAGCTACGGCAACGGGGCGGACGTGCGCGAATCGGAGCTGCTCGAGTACGTGGCGGAGGACCCCGAGACCGAGGTCATCGCCTGCTACATCGAGGGCATCCGCGACGGCGCGCACTTCATGCGCGCGCTGCGCAAGGCAGCGGCCGCCAAACCCGTCGTCATCCTCAAGGGCGGCCGCACCGAGGAGGGGACGCGCGCCGTCAACTCGCACACGGGCAGCCTGGCGGGCTCGACTCCAGATGTTCGACTCGGCCGTGCGCCAGGCGGGCGCGATGCGCGTCGACCGCATGGAGGAGCTGGTGGACAGCGCCGTGACCTTCCGCTATGTGAAGGAGCTGCCCGGCCCGCGCGCGGGCATCGTCGGCGGCGGCGGAGGCTACAGCGTGCTGGCCTCGGACGAGGTCGGCGCGGCCGGACTCTCGATGCCGGCGCTGCCGCCGGAGATCCAGCAGAAGCTCCACGACTTCACGCCGACGGCCGGGACCAGCGTGCGCAATCCGGTGGACACGAGCGTAGGCTGGGGGCCGGACGGACTCAAACCGATGCTCGACACCATCCGTGTCGTCGCCGAGTCGCCGAACGTCGACTTCATCCTCTACCACACGAGCTGGTCGTGGGGCGCGATGCGCGCCGAGGGACCGACCATCACGGAGGTCGCAGCGGAGTCGGGCGCGAAGCTCGGCGAGGTCGCGCGCGAGGCGGGCAAACCTATCGTCTGCGTCGCCCGCATCCCCACGAGCGACATCGGCATGGCGGGGACGCTGGCGTTCCAGGCGGAGGCCGCGAAACACGGGCTGGCGACCTTCGCCAGCGTACAGGCGGCGTCGCTGGCGCTGCGGCGCCTGATCGACTGGCAGGCGCTCCGCTGACGGGGCAGCGGTTCAAAGGAGGACGTCGTGGGCGGCGCAGGCGACTTCAACCAGCGGATCATCGATGAGTTCCGTGCCCACAGCGGCGTCGTCGGCGGGCCGTTCGCGGGCGCGGCCATGCTGCTGCTCCACACGAAGGGCGCGAAGAGCGGCGCCGAGCGCATCAACCCGCTGGTCTACTCGAAGGACGGCGACCGCTACATCATCGCCGCCTCGAAGGGCGGCGCACCGACGAACCCCGCCTGGTACCACAACCTCGTCGGTCATCCCGACGTCTCGATCGAGGTCGGTACGGAGAAGATCGACGTGACGGCTCGCGTCGCCACCGGCGAGGAGCGCGACCGGCTCTACGCGCAGCACGCGGCGCCGATGCCGGTGTTCCTCGACTACCAGAAGCGCACCAAGCGGACGATCCCGGTCGTCGTGCTGGCTCGCCGCAACTGACGGACGGCGCTCTAGCGCCGGCGGAACTCGCGGGCGATGGCGCCGGCGGCGAGGTGGACCATCGTTGGGCGGCCGTGGGGGCAGGTGCGGGGCTGTTCAGATGCCTCGAGGCCGCGCAGGAGCTCGCGCTGCTCCTCGGGCGACATCGCCATGCCGGCGCGCACCGCGGCGTGGCAGGCGAGCGACGCCGCGACGCGGTGCGACGCCCGCGAGACGCCGCTCTCGCCCGTCGATTCGTCCCGCGCCATGCGGTCGAGCAGCTCGACCACGCCGCGAGTGACGTCGTCGCCGGCGAGCGACGCCGGCACCGCGCGAACGACGTAGGCGCTGTCGCCGAAGTGCTCGATGTCGAATCCCAGCAGCTCCAGCGCCGCCGCGTGCTCGCCGAGCAGCGCGCGCTGCGGCGCTGCCAGCTCGAGCGTCCGCGGCTCGAGCAGCGCCTGGCTTTCCGGCGCGGCCGAGCGCGCCGCCAGCAGGAAGCGCTCGTACAGGACGCGCTCGTGCGCGGCGTGCTGGTCGACCAGATACAACCCCTCCGGCCCCTCAGCGACGACGTAGAGGCTGGCTACCTGTCCGACCGGCCGCAGCATCGGCAACCGCTCGAGCATCGATGCCGGCGCCATGTGGGGCTCCATCGCGGCGTCGGGCATCCCGGCCGACGAAGGGCGGGGCAACGCCGCCTGCACCGGCGTCGACTGGAGCACCATCGCCGGCCGCGACGACGGCAGCGGCGAAGGCGACGACGGGACCTGCGCGCCGCTCCAGAGCCCGCCGACTCGTCGCCGGGATCGTCGAGTGCGAAGAAAGCGCGCGCCGCACGGCCCGCTGCAGCGCGCCGAAGACCTCGCGCTCGCGCCGCAGCCGCACCTCGGCCTTCGTCGGATGCACGTTGACATCGACTTCGTCCGCCGGCACCTGGATGTCGACCACGGCAATCGGTCGCCGGCCGGCGGGCAGCAGGCCCTGGTACGCTTCCTCGACGGCGAACGTCAGCGCGCGGTTCTTCACCCAGCGCCGGTTCACGTAGAGGCCGATGTAGTTGCGCGACGACCGGTGCAGCCGCGGCTCGACGACGGCGCCGCGCACGCCGGTCTCGCCCTCGCGCGCGGCGGGCGCATCGATTTCGATCGCCGCCGCCGCGACCTCGGCGCCGTAGACGGCGGCGAGGGCGTCGGTGAGGCTGCCGCCGCCCGTCGTCTGGAGCATCGTGCGGCCGTCGGCGACGAGCTGGAAGCGCACCTCGGGGTAGGCCATGGCGTAGTGCGTGACGACGGCCGCCGCGTGCGTCGTCTCGCTGCCGGGCGAGCGCAGGAACTTCAGCCGGGCGGGCTGCGACGAGAAGAGCCGCCGCACCGTGAACACGGTGCCCGGCGACGCCGCCCCGGAGCCCTCATCGACGATCTGGCCGTCGCGCAGACGCAGCCGCGCGCCGACATCGTTGCCGGCGACGCGCGTCAGCAGCTCGACCTCGCCCGCGGCGGCGATGCTCGGAAGGGCCTCGCCGCGGAAGCCGAGCGTGGCGATGCGCCAGAGGTCGTCCTCGGCAGCCACCTTGCTCGTCGCGTGGCGCTCGAAGGCGATGCGCAGCTCGCCGGGCTCGATGCCGCAGCCGTCGTCGGCGACGCGGATCAGCGCCAGGCCGCCCTCGCGGACTTCGACGGCAACCTGCGTCGCGCCTGCGTCCAGGGCGTTCTCGATCAGCTCCTTGATGACGGAGGCGGGACGCTCGATGACCTCGCCGGCCGCGATCTTCGCCGCCTCGTGCGGTGCCAGGATGCGGATCGCCACGGGAGCCTCCCGCCGCGATTGTACAGCAAGGATGTTCTAGACGACTTATCGCGGCGTCACGCGCCAGACGTGATGGACGGGCCGCATGCCGGGCTGCTGGCAGTTCTCCCACGTCGTCCAGAGCGCGTGCTCAGGGAAGAACTCGAACAGGATGTGCGCGTCGTCCGCGTCGTCGTAGGGCATCGCCTTAAGCACCGACGGCTCGCGAGGCGCGGTCCGGCTCCCGACGGGCGACGCCGGCGACATAGAACTCCTCGTCCTCGTCGCCGGGCATGGCGTGGACGGCGAAGCGGCCGTTGGCGTCGAGGTCGCGGCGCTTCGGCGACCCGTCCATCACGAAGGCGAAGAGACGGCCACCGGCGATGGCCGGGCAGAACGGGTGGACGCGCGGCGAGCCGCCCGCGCTGACTGTCGCGAGATAGGCGACCTCGTGCTTCGCGAAGAGGCGCCGGCCCGCGTCTGCGATCTGCGGCGCCTCGCGCTCGAACTGCGCCCATGTTGCCATGCGCTGCTCCTGACGGCTGCTGCCATCGACGCTGCGGTGCAGATTCGATTTCGATTTCGTTCTGCAGTTTTCGTGTTTCCGCGCGCGGCCCGCCAAATCGCGGCACCGGATCCGGATCGAGCCAGCGTACGGCGCACCGGAGCAATCGCCAAGTCATCGCGTCACCGTGCCCGGTGACGAGGCGGCTACCAGCCGATGACGCGCTCGGGTTCGATGCGCAGCATGACGTTGTTGGGATGCATGTTCTCGGCGATGTAGCGCCTGCCCGCCTCCTCACCCAGGTAGTGGATGGCCATCTCCTCGCGCCACTCGCGCCCGGGGGCATCGTGCACGGTCACGCGCCCGTACACGATGACGGTGTGGTACGGCGGGCGCTCGTCGTCGATGCAGAAGGTGACGCGCGGGTCGCGCTCGATGTTGCGGTGCTTGTTCGAGCCGCGCTCGGTGAGCACCAGGAACGCGCCATCCTCGAAGCGATACCAGACCGGCGCGATGTGAGGCGTGCCATCGCGGTTCACCGTGGCCAGCCGGCCGATGCGCGGCTGCGCGACGAAGCGGAGCTGGCGTTCGTTGAAGAGATCGCTCATCGTCCTGGTTCCGATCGCTAAGATATCGCCGTGACTGCCCGAGCATACCCCGTAACCACCTGGGTCAGCCCGAAGATCATCGCAGCGCCCTCCGCCATCGAGGGAAGCGGCCTCTTCGCGATCGAGGCGATCGCCGCGGGCGAAGCGATCAGCGTGCTCGGCGGCCGGCTCCTGACCGACGACGAGGTGCGGGCGCTCGCGCCGCCGTATTCGAGCCTCGGCATCGAGGACGGCCTGAATCTGCTGATCGCCGACGACAGCCTGATTCGATACGGCAACCACTCGTGCGACCCGAACGCGTGGATGGCGGACGCCGTCACAGAAGAAGCGCGGCGGCGCATCGCACCGGGCGAGGAGATCACCATCGACTACGCGACGCACAGCGCCATGCCGGAGTGGCAGATGCAGTGCCGGTGCGGAGCGGCGATCTGTCGGGCCCTGATCACGGCGAACGACTGGACGCTCCCGGAGCTGCAGGAGCGCTACGGCGAGCACTTCTCGCCGTTCATCCTAAAGCGCATCGCCGCGAGTCGCGGTTAGCCCTTCGCTCGCCACCCGGCCCGGCGGAACCAATGCCTCACTTCGGCCATTCGTGATAGGGCAATAGCTCGCGAAGCGGCACGATGCGGTCTGGCGAGAGGATGACGCCGGTATCGAGGTTGCCGTCGTCGACCTGGCGGATGAACTCGCGGCAACGGCCGCACGGCGGCAGGATCACGACGGCGGCGGCGGCATCCTTCCACACGGCGACGATCGCCTCGATGCGTTGCTCCCCCGCCGTGACCATGGCTGCGATCGCCGCGTGCTCGGCGCAGAAGCCCGTGCCGGACGGGGTGTCGACGCAGACTCCCCGGTAGACGTTCCCGGCGTCGGTGCGCAGCGCGCAGCCGACGTCGCCCAACAGGCGTCCACCGACGACTCGCGGGCGGACGACGGCCGCCGCCTCCGATATGAGCGCCACGATGGCGCCGTCGCTCACGCCCCGCCCCCGCCGTTGGTCCGGGCGCGTTCGCGCAGCTCGTACAGGCGCGTCATCGCCTCCAGCGGCGACAGGGCATCAACATCGAGCTCGGCCAGCTCGCGGCGGAGGCCGTCGTCGGGCGGAGTCGAGGCGAACAGCGACAGCTGCGGGCCGCTCCGACGGCCGTGGGCTCCGCGCCGCGCCAGCGCCGTCCTCCAGCTCCAGCAGCACCTCCTGCGCCCGGCGCACGACGGCCTTCGGCAGGCCGGCCAGCTCGGCGACGTGCACGCCGTAGCTGCGGTCGGCGCCGCCCGGCACGATGCGGCGCACGAAGACGATGCGCCCGCCCTCTTCGGCGACGGCGACGTTGTAGTTGCGGACGCGCGGCAGATGCTGCGCCAGGTCCACCAGCTCGTGGTAGTGCGTGGCGAAGAGCGTCTTCGGCCTGCAGGCCGGGGCGGTTGTGCAGGTACTCGACCACCGACCGCGCGATCGCCATGCCGTCGTAGGTGCTGGTGCCGCGGCCGATCTCGTCGAGAATCAGCAGCGAGCGGTTCGTCGCGTTGTGGAGGATGGCGCTGGTCTCGATCATCTCCACCATGAACGTCGACTGGCCCGACGTCAGGTCGTCGCCGGCGCCGACGCGCGTGAACACGCGGTCGACGACGCCGATCGCATGCCGACGACGCGGGCACGAACGCGCCGCACTGCGCCATCAGCACGATCAGCGCCGACCTGCCGCAGGTAGGTGCGACTTGCCGGCCATGTTCGGGCCCGGTGAGGACGACGATCTGCTCGTCGCACGACGACAGCGTCGGCGTCGTTCGGCACGAAGGCGCCGGCCGAGAGCGAGCGCTCGACCATCGGGTGGCGCCCGTCGCGGATCTCGATGCGGTCGGCTTTCCTTCAGCGCCGGGCGCACGTAGTCGATAGCGCGCGGCGGCTTCGGCGAGCGCGCAGGCGACGTCGAGCTCGGCGACGGCGCCCGCAGTCGGCGAGCACTGGGCCGCGGCGGCGGCGACCTGCGCGCAGACCTGGCCGGAAGATCGCCGTCTCCAGCTCCTGCGGCGCGCTCCTTCGCGTGCAGGATCTGGCTCTCGTACTCGCGCAGCTGCGGCGTCGCGTAGCGCTCGGCGTTGACGAGCGACTGGCGGCGCTCGTAGTGCTCCGGCACGGCCGCGGCGTTCGCCTTTGCTGATCTCGATGTAGTAGCCGAAGACGCGGTTGTAGCCCACTTTCAGCGACCTGATGCCCGTGCGCTCCCGCTCGCCCGCCTCCAGCTCGGCGAGGAAGCGACGCACGTCGCGCGAGATCAGCCGCAGCGCGTCGAGCTCCTGCGAGAAGCCCGGCGCGCACGACGTCGCCGGCCTCGATCGTGGCGCCCGGCTCGTCGTCGATCGCCTGCGCGATGGCGGCGACGACGTCGTCGCAGGGCCGCAGTCGCTCCGCGACCTCGGCGACACGCTGGTCGAACGGGCTCGGCGCTTCGCCCTCACCGTCTCTCGACGGCGGCTCGACGGCGTTCTGGCGCGCGCAGCCCGCGAGCGCCATCCGCAGCTGCGGCACCAGCTCCAGCCCGCGCCGCAGCGCCACCGAGGTCGCGCGGACGCGCCGAGCCGGCGGCGATGCGGCCGGTGAGCGCGCTCAACGTCGGGCATGTCGTGCAGCAGCTCATCAGCCGCGCCCGCCGCAGCGCGCTCTCGTGGCAGAAGGCCACGGCGTCGAGGCGGCGTTCGATCGCGGCGATGTCGGTCAGCGGCTGGCCCGAGGCGCCGGCGCAGCAGCCGCGCGCCCATCGACGTCACGTGAGGTCGAGCGTGTCGAGCAGGGAGCCTTCGCGGCGCTGAGTCGCGGCCGGCGGCGAACAGCTCGAGGTTGCGCATCGTGTGGGCGTCGAGGCCGACGTGTTCGCCGTCGCGGTGCGCCCGCAGCGACGGTGATCAGGCCGAGCTCGCCGCCTGGTTCTCGCGCAGGTACATCAGCGCGGCGCCGCAGGCGGCCACGGCTGCCGACGCACGATCGATGCCGAACGCCTCGCGGCGAGGCAACGCGGAAGTGTTCGCTGCAGCGTCGACGGTCGCGAGATCGGCGTCGAACCAGAGCGGCTCGACGCGCGTGACGTTGAGCGCGGCGTCGAGCCACGGCGGCGGCTCGACGCCTTCGGGCAGCAGCACCTCGGCCGGGCGCATGCGCGCCAGCTCCGCCGCCGCGCGCTCGCCCGGCAAGCGCGCCGGCGACGAACTCGCCCGTGCTGATATCGACGTAGGCGAATCCGGCGTCGCCGCGCCAGGCGGCGCGCAGCCGCGCGCACGTCGCGGCGGGGCGAGGCAGGCCAGGTAGTTGTTGGCGCGCTCGTCGAGCAGGCGGCCTCGATGACGGTGCCGGGTGTGACGACGCGCACGACCTTGCGCTCGACGATGCCCTTCGACGTCGCCGGATCGCCCATCTGCTCGCAGATGCGCGACCTTGTAGCCCTTCGCGATGAGCTTCGCGACGATAGCCATCGACGGCGTGATAGGGGATGCCGGCGAGCGGCACGCGCAGCCCCTTGCCCATCGGCTTCGAGGTCAGCGTGAGGTCCAGCTCGCGCGCGCAGAGCTCGGCGTCGTCATCGAAGGTCTCGTAGAAGTCGCCGAGCCGGAAGAAGACGATGGCGTGCGGGTAGCGGCGCTTGACGTCGAGGTACTGGCGGCGGATGGGGGTGAGGGCGCCGTCCATGCCGGCGATTGTACAGGGACGGAGTGTGTCAGTCTCTCAGCTGTTCAGTTGTTCAGCAGCGGCCCAAAGGTCGGCGCGCGCGGTCTACAATCGTCCCAATGAAGACAGAGGTGTCCGCGGAATTCGAAGCGAATATCGCGCACGCCCTCGGGGACGCGGGACGGGCCTGGCTCGCCGCCCTGCCCGCCCTTCTGGAGTCGTGCGCGCGGGAGTACAGCATACGGATCGGGCCGCCATTCGCCCTCTCGTACAACTACGTCGCGCCGGTCACCCGCGCGGATGGCGCGGAGGCGGTGCTCAAGCTGAGCCCACACGGCGATGATTTTCGCTACGAGATACGAGCGACGCACGCGTTCGACGGACACGGCATGGCGCGGCTGCTGGAAGCGGACGAAGACCGCGGCGTCGCCATACTCGAGCGGCTGCGGCCGGGCCAGATGCTGGTCGAGCTGGAAGACGATGAGCGGCAGACGGAGATCGCGGCCGGGATCATGCTCGATCTGCGCCGGGAGCCGCCGGCCGTGCAGATGCCCACAACGCGCGACTGGTTCGCCGCGTTCGCCAGGCATCGCACCGAGCACGGAGGCGCCGGCCCGCTGCCGCCGGCGCTGTTCGAGCGCGCCGAGGCAACGTTCGATGAGCTGCTGCAATCGTCGGCGCCGCCGGTGCTGCTGCACGGCGACCTGCATCACTACAACATCCTGTCGGCGGAGCGCGCGCCGTGGCTGGCGATCGATCCGCATGGCGTTGTCGGCGAGCCAGCGTTCGAGGTGGGCGCCTACTTCGGCAACCCGGCGGGCCTCGCCTCGTCGCCGCACCTCCAACGAACGCTCGCAAGGCGCGCCGATATCTTCGCCGAGCGGCTGGGCATCGAGCGCGAGCGAATCGTCGCCTGGGGCATGGCGTACCAGACGCTATCCGCTGTCTGGTCGGCGGAGCATGGTGGCACCGGCTGGGGTCGGGCCGTCGCCATTGCGACGATGCTCGCAGGCAGGCTTTAAGCCATCCACCCTCCACCCTTCGTCGGTACACTCCCAGCCGATGCTTCTCCTCATCGACGGCAACAACCTCGCCTGGGCCGGCTACTACGCGCTCGAGCGGGCGATGAAGCCCGACACGCCGGAGCGGCACGCGCGCGTGGCGATGCTGGGGCTGGCCGGGACGGTGCTCGGGGCGGTGGCGCGCGACGGCGAGCCGCCGGCGCAGCCGGGATCGCCGGCGCCGGCGCCATCGACCACGCCCGTCACGCGCGTGGTCGTCGCCTTCGATGAGGGGCGGCCTCTGCGGCGGCGCAAAACCTTCCCGGCGTACCAGACAGGCCGCGAGAATGACCCGAAGTTCATCCAGAACGAGCCGACGATCCTGGGGGCGATCGCGGAGTTCTGCGGCGTGTGCGAGTCGGCGTTGCCGTTCGACGTCGTCCGCGGCACGAATACCGAGGCCGACGACCTGATCGCCGGCGTGGCGCAGCGAGAGGCGAAGGCGCAGAAACGCATCGTCTCGACCGACCGGGACTTCCTCCAGCTCATCGACGCGCGCACGTCGGTGTACATGCCGGTGCGCAAGCTCGTCGTGGACGAAGGCAACTTCTGGGAGGGGATGTTCGGGAAGGATGGGCTGGCGACGCCGCCGTTCCCGCGCGAGCGCTTCCTGGACTACCGAGCGCTCACGGGCGACTCGTCCGACGACCTGCCCGGCGTGCCGGGGGTGGGGCCGCTGTCGGCGCAGAAGCTGCTGGCGTCGGCGCAGGCGGACACGTACTTCGGGAAGCCGGACGCCGTCCGGAGCGCGCTCGGCCGCAAGAGCGCGGCTGCGGAAACGGCGTTCGCCGACGGCACGGCGGAGCGCGTCGTCAAGCGCAACCGCGCCCTCATGGACCTGCGCATCCCGGCGCCGTCGTGGGAGCAGCTCGATGCGCTGACCACGCGCGGGAAATGGGATCGCGAGCGCTTCCGCGCGTGGTTCGAGGAGGAGAAGATCAAGGCGGTGGAGGAGCCCGTGCTAGTGGGGAAGCTGGAGTTGCTGGCGGCGAAGCGCTGAGCTCACGCCCGTCCGGTTCACGCCGCGACGAAGCATTCGAGCGCTTGACGAGATTACACGTGTCCGACCGTGACCCGGTTGACGCTCGCGGCCGTCTCAGCGCCCGGTCGCTGATAAACTTCCCATACACCGACACCTGCACATCCCGGAGACGATGATGTCCACAAGTACGTCTATCTCTTCCACGAGGGACACAAGGACCAGAAGGACCTGCTCGGCGGCAAGGGCGCGAATCTCGCCGAGATGACGAATCTCGGGCTGCCGGTTCCGCCCGGCTTCACGATCACCACCGAGGCCTGCAACGCCTACACGCAGGCGGACATGCAGCTCCCCGACGGGCTGATGGACCAGGTGCGGCTGGCGCTCGCGACGACGGAAGACGCCGCCGGCAAGCGCTTCGGCGACGCCGACGAGCCGCTGCTCGTGTCGGTGCGAACCGGCGCCAAGTTCTCGATGCCGGGGATGATGGACACGGTGCTCAACCTCGGGCTCAACGAGCAGACGCTGCGCGGGCTCGTCGATGCCACCGGCGACGAGCGCTTCGCGCTGGACGCGTACCGGCGCTTCATCATGATGTTCTCGGACATCGTGCTGGAGCTGGAGCGCAAGAAGTTCGACCGCATCTTCGACGAGGCGAAGGAACGGGCGGGCGTCAAGGAGGACTGGCAGCTCGACGCCAACCGCGCTGCGCGACGTCGTCGCGAGGTTCAAGGCGCACGTGAAGGCCGAGACGGGGAACGAGTTCCCCGACGAGCCGATGCAGCAGTTGGAGCTGGCGATCCGCGCCGTCTTCAACTCCTGGAACAACGAGCGCGCGTTCCGGTATCGCGAGATCGAGAAGATCGCGCACGACCTGGGCACCGCCGTCAACGTGCAGACGATGGTCTTCGGCAACATGGGCGCCGACTCGGGGACGGGCGTCGCCTTCACGCGCGACGCCTCGACCGGCGAGCGCACGATCAGCGGCGAGTACCTGATCAACGCGCAGGGCGAGGACGTCGTCGCCGGCATCCGCACGCCGTCGCCGATCGGCGCAGCTCGAGCGCGACAACGCGCGCGCTGTACCGGCAGTTCGCGGAGATCTGCCAGACACGCTGGAGCGGCACTACGGCGACATGATGGACGTCGAGTTCACGTTCGAGAAGGGGCGGCTCTACTTCCTGCAGTGCCGCGTCGCAAGCGGGCCGCCGCCGCCGCGGTAAAGATCGCCGTCGACATGGCGAACGAGGGCCTCATCTCACAGGATGAGGCGCTGACCGTGTCGCAGCCGGAGCGGCTGAACGAGCTGCTGCACCCGCGCATCGACCCGCGGACGCGGATCACGCAGCTGGCACCGGTGGCGGCCACGTCGCGGGTGCTCTGGAGTCGAAGCCGGCGATGGTCTTCCTGCGGGACGGCCGTATCTCGACGATGAAGGCGCGGGAATGGCACGAGATGGCCGAAGACGCGCGGGAGCGGTTCCTGGCGTCGGCGGAATTCATCGAAGTGGCGCGAGGCCTCGCGGCGTCGCCAGGGGCCGCGGCCGGTGCCGCAGTGTTCGACTCCGACGAAGCGGCGGCGCGAGGCAAGGCCGAGGATGTCATCCTCGTGCGCGAGGAGACGTCGCCGGACGACGTGCAGGGGATGTACGAGTCCCAGGGCATCCTCACCGAGCGAGGCGGGCTGAGCAGCCACGCGGCGCTCGTCGCGCGCGGCTTCGGCAAGCCGTGCGTGGCGGGGTGCGAGGTGATCGAGCGTCAACGAGGAGGCGCGGTCGTTCTCGATTCACGGCGTGACGGTCGAGGCGGGACAGACGCTGACGATCGACGGCTCTGACGGGCGCGTGCTGCTCGGCGCGATCCCGACGCTGCCGCCGGCGATCTTCCCGGAGTTCAAGGAGTTGCTCGCCTGGGCTGACGAGAAGGCGCGCCTGAAGGTGCGCACCAACGCCGACAACCCGCCGGACGCGCGCAACGCCGTCGAGTTCGGCGCAATGGGCATCGGCCTGCTGCGCGCGGAGCACATGTTCCTCAACCCGAAGTCGCGCGTCACGACGGTGCAGGAGATGCTGCTATCGGCGACGGACGCCAAGCGCCTCGAGGCGGAGCCGGACGCGCCGAGAGATCGCGCCGGCGTCGAGGCGAGAAGCGCGAGCAGCTCGAGACGCGGCTGAACGACGTGCTCGGGCAGCTCGAGGGCCCGATGGCGCGGTATCACGGCGCCATCGAGCAGCATCCTGCCGATGCTGCAGGGCGACTTCGAGGAGATCTTCCGCGTCATGGCGGGAAGCCCGTGACGATCCGGCTGATGGACCCGCCGATGCACGAGTTCCTGCCGGACCACGACGCGCTGCTGGAGGAGGTGACGCGGCTGCGGGCGACGTCGCCGTCCGCGCCGGAGCTGCCGAGAAGGAGGCGATGCTGCGAGCGTGAACGCGATGCGCGAGCAGAACCCGATGCTGGGGCTGCGCGGCTGCCGTCTCGGCATTCTCTATCCCGAGATCAGCGAGATGCAGGTGAAGGCGATCTTCCGCGCGGCGGTGACGCTGGCAGAGCGAAGGCGTCGACGTGCTGCCGGAGATCATGATCCCGCTCGTGGCGTTCGAGACGGAGCTGTTGCACCTGCGCGAGCTGTTGGAGGCGACGGCGCGGCGCGAGATGGAGCAGGCGGGCGACGAGGTGGACTACCAGTTCGGGACGATGATCGAGCTGCCGCGCGCCGCGCTCACCGCCGGCGAGATCGCGGAGGGCGCGGAGTTCTTCTCGTTCGGCACGAACGACCTGACGCAGACCACGCTGGGCTTCAGCCGCGACGACGCGGAGGGGAAGTTCCTGGGCAAGTACCTGGAGATGGGCCTCATCAAGGACAACCCGTTCGAGACGATCGACCAGGTCGGCGTCGGCGCGCTGATGAAGCAGGCGATCGCCTCGGGGCGCGCCGCTCGCCCGGAGCATCAAGCTGGGCATCTGCGGCGAGCACGGCGGCGAGCCGCGCAGCGTCGCCTTCTTCCACGAGATCGGCCTCGACTACGTGAGCTGCAGCCCGTTCCGGGTGCCGCTCGCGCGCCTGGCCGCCGCGCACGCGGCGCTGGGTGAGGGTGCGGAGCGGGATCGATAGGGCTACGGCGCGGGCGCTGGTTCCGGAAGCTTGCCATCCGCGGCGAGCAGGTCGCGGAGGCCCTGCTCGAGGTCGCGGGGGGCGTAGCCCAGCTCGGCGCGGGCTTTGTCGTCGCGGGCCCAGAACGTGACGCCGTCGGACGAGCTGATCGAGCTTCGCTCATGTTCTTCGGGAAGCCCATGGCGGGGCCGATGATGCCGCCGAGCGGGGAGATGAGCTTGAGGACTGCGGTCGGCATCGTCATGCGCGGCGGCTTCTTGCCGGTGAGGCGCGCCAGCGTCTCGATGAGGTCGCGCATGGTGCCGATCTGGCCGCCGAGCACGTACTGCTCCCGGGGCGGCCCTTGTCGAGCGCGAGCAGGACGCCGGCAGCGACGTCGTCGCGGTAGACGAAGTTCAGCCCGACGTCGGGGAACACCATCATGGGCAGCTTGCCGTCGAGGAACATCTGGATCACGTTGCCGAGCTGCGAGTGGTCGCCCGGGCCGTAGACGCCGCCCGGCTGGACGATGACGCAGGGCAGCCCCTGGTCGATGAGCCGGCGGGCCGCTTCGTGGGCCATGTGCTTGGTCTGGTCGTAGTATGACGTGTAGTCGCCGGCGTGGATGTGCGACTCGTCCACAACCTCGCCGTGCGTGTTGCCGAACGACGCGATGGTCGAGATGTAGAGCACCTTCGCGATCTTCTCGTCGAGCGCGCACTGGAGGACGGTTTCGGTTCCGGTCACGTTGGCCCCGTACATAGCCGGGCGCGCGGAGTCCTGGATCCCGATTTCGTACACGGCCGCGGCGTGGATCACGGCATCACAGCCGGCCACGCCGGCGCGGACGGCGGCGACGTCGGAGAGGTCGCCAGCCACGGGCTCGCAGCCGATGTCGGTGAGCGCGGATACCTTGCCGGGGCTTCGGACGAGGGCGCGCACATCGTCACCGCGGTCGCGGAGCCGCCGGGCGATCTCGCCGCCGATGAAGCCGGTGGCGCCGGTGAGGAAGACCTTCATTGCGAACTCCTAAGGTGCGATGGCCGATCTTAACGGGACGCCGCCGCATCCGCTACGCGCCGTTCATCGTTGTATCCTGTGAGCATCGGAACACACCCTGAACGAAGGCGAACTCATGGTCGCTTCCGCTGAACAGGCGGTCGTCTGCCCCGTCCTGATCGGCCGCGAGGATTTCCTGGCGCCGCTCCGCCGGGCGCTGGAAGGCGTCCGCGACGGGACGGGGCAGACGGTGGCGATCTCGGGCGAGGCAGGCATCGGCAAGTCGCGGATGATCACCGAGACGCGGGAGCTGGCGGCGACGGTGCTGGGCGAGGCGCCGGAGTATCTCCAGGGCAGCTGCTTCGAGCCGGACGCGGGCCTGCCGTACGCGCCGATCCTTGACCTGCTCCGAGGCTGCTTCTCGCGCCGCACGCCCGGGGAACTGGCCGAGTGCATCGGGCCGGAGGCGCCAGACCTGGCGCGGCTGGTGCCCGAGCTGCCGGCGATCATTCCGGGCGTCGAGACAGCCCCGGCGCTCGACCCTGAGCAGGAAAAGCGGCGTATCTTCCACGCCCTCAACCAATTCATCGCCCGTATCGCCGATCGCGGGCCGCTGATGATCGTCATCGAGGATCTGCACTGGAGCGATGACACCAGCCTGGAGTTCCTGCTGCACCTGGCGCGGCGCGCGCGGACGCTGCCGCTGCTGCTGGTGCTCACGTACCGCACGGACGAGGCGCACGGCGCGCTCGCCCATTTCCTCGCGCAGCTCGAGCGCGAGCGCCTGCTCATCGAGTGCGAACTCAGGCACCTGAGCAGCGATGAGGTGGACGCGATGATCCGCGCGATCTTCGAGATGGAGGGGCCGACGCGGGTGGAGTTCCTCGAGCCGATCTATGCGCTCACGGAGGGCAATCCGTTCTTCATCGAGGAAGTGCTGAAATCACTCGTA
Source organism: uncultured Chloroflexia bacterium (assembly GCA_963736015.1). Lineage (GTDB taxonomy): Bacteria > Chloroflexota > Dehalococcoidia > DSTF01 > JACRBR01 > CAVTNG01. Next base: position 148,263 of record CAVTNG010000004.1, read on the forward strand.
TCGTCCGGGGACATCTTCTACGAGAACGGCGTCTGGGACCGCAAGCCGATGAGCGAGGTCCAGATCCCGCGCAGCGTGCAAGACGCGGTGCGCGTGCGCACGGAGCACCTAAGCCGCGAGGGGCAGGATCTCCTCACGGTCGCGGCGGTGACGGGGCGGCGTTTCGACTTCGCGCTGCTGCAGCGCGTGACGGAGCGGCAGGAGCCGGAGATGCTGGCGCTGATCAAGGAGCTGCTGTCGGCACAGCTTGTGGTCGAGGAGTCGGCCGACCGCTTCGCCTTCCGGCACGCCCTGACGCAGCACGTCGTCTACAGCGACCTCCTCGCGCGGGAGCGACGGATGCTCCACGGGCAGATCGCGGATCACATGCGACAGCTTTTCTCGGCATCGATCGATGCGCATCTTTCTGACCTGGCGCACCACTTCTATCACGCGGAGCGATGGGACGAGGCGTACTACTACGGCCGGCGGGCGGGAGAGCACGCGCAGACGTTCTTCGCATCGCGGGCGGCCGTCGAGCATCTGACGCGCGCAATCGCGGCGGCGATGCAGCTCGGTCTGGCGGTGCCCGCGAAGCTGTACCGGTCGCGAGGACAGTCGTACGAGGTGCTGGGCGAGTTCGAGCACGCGCGGCGCGACTTCGAGAAGTCGCTGGAGATCGCGCGCTCGGCCGATGACGGCGTGGGCGAGTGGCAGTCGCTGATGGACCTGGGGTTCCTCTGGGCGGGGCGCGACTACAAGCGGACGGGGGAGCTGTTCGAGCGCGCGCTCGAGCTGGCGCGGCGGATCGACGACCGCGCCCTCGTGGGGCAGAGCCTCAACCGGCTCGGCAACTGGCACGTCAACGTCGGCGAGACGGCCGAGGGCCTGCAGCTGCACGCAGAGGCGCTGGCCCTGTTCGAGGCATCGGACGATATGCAGGGCCGCGCCGACACGCTCGACCTGATGAGCATGGCGAACGGCCTGCACGGCAACATCACGGAGTGCCTGCCGCGAGAGGACGCGGCAATCGAGCTGTACCGGCGGCTGGGTGACCAACGCGGGTTAGTGTCCGCGCTCGCATCGCGCGGCACGTGGTCGGCGCCGAGCATGCAGGATGTGACGGCGTCGGGCTACCGCTCACTGGAAGACGCCTCTCGCGACACGACGGACGCGCTGGCGCTCGCACGTCAGGTCGGATGGCAGTCCGGGCAGGCGTACGCCGAGTTCACCTGCACATCGGTGTACCTGGGCTTCGGACGGTTCCGCGAGGCGTTCGAGCACGGCCACGAGGGGTTGCGGATCGCCACCGAGATGCAGCACGAGCAATGGACGATCGGCGCGCACTTCACGCTGGGCCAGGCATACATGCTGCTGGAGGCGCCAGAGCAGGCGCTGCGGCACCTGCAGGAGGCGCTGCCCATCGCGCGGCGCGTCGGTTCGGGCTGGTGGCTCGGGAACGTGGTGTCGCACCTGGCATTGACGCACGTACAGGCAGGCGACGCCGACGCTGCCGCCCGCGTACTGGAAGAGACATTCCCTCGGGACGCGGCGCCGCGCACGCTGTCGGAGCGGCGCATGCGGTGGGCGTGGAGCGCCATCGAGCTGCATCGTTCGAACCCCGAAGCGGCACTCGCCATCGCGGATGAACTCCTGGCGTCGGTGCCGGGGGCCGATGGGCCGGTGCCGCTGCCACCGCTCCTGCTGCTCAAGGCGCGCGCGCTCCTTGCCCTCGGGCGCGGCGAGGAAGCGGTGCCGCTGCTACGCGAGGGCGCGGCCGAGTCCGAGGCGCGCGGCGATCCGAACTGGCGGTGGAGACTGCGGGCGCAGCTTTCCCGCACGCTCGAGGGGCTGGGCCGGAAGGCCGAGGCAGAGGAAGAGGCACGGGCCGTGGCGGCGATCGTCGAGCCGCTGGCTGCGGAGCTGGAGGACGAGACCTTGCGTGAGGGCTTCCTGCAGGCATCGAGGGCGTCGGCGCCCGTGAGGCAGCCGACCCCGCGGCAGGCGGAGAAGGCCGCTTTCGGCGGCCTGACCGCCCGCGAGCGCGAGGTGGCGGTGCTGGTCGCCCAGGGCAAGTCCAATCGCGAGATCGCGAACGAACTGGTCCTCGGCGAGCGGACCGTCGAGACACACGTCGGCAACATCCTGTCGAAGCTGGGATTTGGCTCTCGGGCGCACGTCGCCGCCTGGGCTGTCGAGAGCGGGCTCACCCGCCGCACGTAGCCACGCACCGCAGAAAAAACTCCGTACCGCCTCACCCCGAACATCCGTAGGCCCCACGACGCTCGTGTCGCCGCCGGCGGCGATGATGCCCGCAGAGACAGGCATCTCGGCAGCGAAGGGAGGTGCAACTCGTTCGAGAGCAGCACAGAGAACCCGCAACCGACAGTGATTAGCCCCAGTGAAAGGACCGCATCATGACAACCCAAACGGCGCCGGCCCCGAGCATGGATGAGGTGATGGGCTTCGCCTTCAAGGTAGTGAACGAGCTCGGCGCCGCGATGGCCGCGCCGTCCATCTACATCGGCGACAAGCTGGACCTCTGGAAGACGCTCGCCGTGAGCGGGCCCGTCACCGTCGAGCAACTGGCGAAGAAGACGGGGCTCCAGGAGCGCTACCTGCGCGAGTGGGCGGCGGCGATGGCGGCGTCGGGCTACCTGACGTACGACGCGGCGACGCAGCAGTTCGAGCTGCCGCCGGCGCACGCGGCGGTGCTCGCAGACGAGGACAGCCCGGTGTTCGTGCAGGGGTTCGCGCAGATGCTGCCGGACCACTACGCCGTCATACCCGGCATCATCAAGGCGTTCCGCGAGGGCGGCGGCGTGCCGTATTCGCAGTTCACGGACAACACGTTCGTGGGGACCGAGCGGTTCTTCCGCCCGGGCTACATCAACTTCCTCGTGCAGGACTGGATCCCTGCCATCGGCATGACCGAGAAGCTGACGGCCGGCGCGAAGGCGGCAGACGTAGGATGCGGGCGCGGCCAGGCGATCTGCACGCTGGCGAAGGCCTTCCCGGCGTCGAAGTTCTATGGCTTCGACAACTACGGGCCCGTCATCGAGGGCGCGAAGGCGAATGCGAAGAAGGCTGGCGTCGCGGGCAACACAACGTTCGAGGCGCGCGCCTCTACCGAGGTTCCCCAGACCGGCGACTTCGACCTGATCTCGACGCTCGACGCGCTGCACGACATGGTCGACCCGCACGGCTGCGGCAAGTCGATCTATGGCGCGCTGAAGCCCGGCGGCAAGTGGTTCATCGTCGAGCCGAACGTCTCGGACAACCTGGAGGAGAACCTCAACCCGGTCGGGCGCGTGTTCTACTCCGTGAGCATGCTGCAGTGCATGACGGCGTCCCTGGCGCACGGCGGCGCAGGGTACGGTGCCGCCATGGGGCCGGCGAAGATCCGGCGGGTGGCCGAGGAGGCGGGCTTCAAGAGCTTCGAGAAGCTGCCGATTGAGAACCCGTTCAACCAGTACTTCGTCGCGACGAAGTAGCGTACGGCGGTCCGCCTGCCGCGGGTGCGGGCGCACCCGCGGCAGGCCCTCTGCCCCGGCCGCAACCTTACGGCGAGCGCCCGCGTTAGCGTTTCGATGCTCGATGCGCGGCGCGCGCGAGCTGATCCAGCCCCGTGACAAGGTCGCATCGCGGCAGCCACTTCCCTGTCGCGAGCAGCTTGTCGATGCTGAGACAGGAACGCTGGATCTCATGGCGCTCCGCGAGGTACTCGACGCTGCCGCCACCGCCGAATGCCCGGATCATGGCCAACGCGAGGTCATTGATGCGCGTGGGCACGCCGGTGGCGACGTTCCACACGCCGGCCATGGGGGTGTCCTCGAGCGCGAGCAGGATGGCGGCGACAACATCGGACACATGCACGAAGTCCCGCTCCTGCTCGCCGTTGCCATAGATGCGCAGCGGCTCCTTCGCGAGGAGCCGGTCGGCGAAGATGCTGATCACGCCGCCCTCGGCGTCTGAACGCTGGCGGGTGCCATAGACGTTAGCGAGGCGCAAGGAGATCGAGCCGCCGATCGCCGCCACCACCGCCTCACCCTCGATCTTGTGCTGACCGTAGGGATTGCCCGGGCGTGGCGGCGTGTCCTCGTCGGCGGGCCCGTCCGTCTCGCCGTAGGCGGCGCCGCCGGACGAGATGAACACGAAACGGCTGACGCCGGCGCGGCTGGCGCCAGCGATGACGCGCTGAAGGCCGTCAATGTTGATGCGGCGGTCCAGCTCCGGATCGGCCAGGGAGCGCATGACGTTGGTCTGCGCCGCGCAATGCACGATGGCGTCGGGGTGGATCTCGGCGACGAGACGCTCGACGCGCGGCTCGGCGATATCGGCCATGTGGAACGACGCGTGCTCAGGGACGTGCTCGACCTGCCCCTTGCTCAGGTCATCGATGACGTGAACGTCGCATCCGCGCGCCAGCAGGACATCGGCGACGTGTGATCCGATGAAGCCTGCACCGCCGGTGACGACGACGCGGTCTGCCATGGTCAACCCTCCCTCGCGATGACGACAGCCGAGGCGGGCGCGGCGACCTCTGCGGAAGCACGGCGCTCCCCGACTCGCGACGCGAGCACGGTGTACGAAACGGCTATCAGAGCGACGCCACAGGCCGTCATCACGGCCGACGCCCCGGCGAGGGCGAGCAGTACCCCCGCGGCGGCGGGCCCGAACGCGTGGCCGATGCCATCCATCGTCATGAACCAGCCGATCGTTGCGCCGCGGGTCCCGGCCCCGGCGAGCGCCATCATCGTCGCCGCGATCGACGGAAGCGCGAGACCGAAACCGGCGCCGGCAACCGCCGCGGTGATCGCGACGGGGACGGGATCATCGATCCAGGCGAGCGCGATCAGGCAGACGCCGGTGAGCGCGAAGCCGGGGATCATCACCCGGCGGGCTCCGGCGTGGTCGGCGATCGCGCCACCGGGGATCACCATCAGGCCGCCAGCGATGGCCGCCGGAGCGATGAGCAGGCCCTCGACCGCGAGCGAGACGTCGAGCACGTCGCGGCCGTAGGCCCGGAAGGCGGCCGTGAGAGCGCCGATGACCGAGGCTTCGGCCAGCACGACGAGCGCGAACGCCGCCCGCTGCGGGGACGCGACGATCTGCCGCGCCTCGTGCAAGGAAGGGAGTTCGTACTCGGGCGAAGGCGTGCCGCTGCCCGCAACCTCGGTCACGAGCGCGAGCACGAGAGCCAGGGCCACAGCCGAGGATCGGCGCGAGCATCGCGGCGTTGAAGGAGACGGTGGCGTTGAGGACGGCTCCGCCGCCGAGGCCGGCGACGAGCGCAGCGCCGCTGGCGAGCGTGAGGAGCGCGGTGAAGCGCGTCTTCTCGTCGTCGTGGAAGCGGTTCGCAGCCGCGGCATAGATGCCGGGCCACGTTACCGAGGAGCCGAGGCCGGCGATCGCCCCGGCGGCGACGATAAGCCAGGGGGCGCCGTGCGCGAGGACCAATACCGAGACATCGGCGACGAGCAGCAGGCTCGTGCCGAGCACGACCGCACGACGCGTGCCGAGACGGTCCGTGACGACGCCGCTCATCGCCTGCGTGAGGAGTTTCGCCAATCCGAACGCGGCGAGCGCATATCCGGCGATCGCTTCGCTCTCGTGGAGGCTTTCCGGCAGGTACGTCTGGAGCGCTATCAGGAAGACGAAGAGAAACGCTGCATCGACGAGGAACGCCATCAGCAGCAGCGGCATGCCGTGGCGCATGATGCGGAAGGAACCCGACGTCGATGTCCGCAGCTCACGCAGGTTCACAGGCTGCGGCACTCCCTTACGGAGCGCGGCGCCGGGGCGCTGTCGCGGAACGCCGCGACGTCGTACACCTCGAGCCGCGCGCCCGGCGCACCATACGTCACACGCGCATCGCCGTTCGCCACAAGGCCATCGAGAAGCGCCTGTTCGTTCGTCTTGAATTCCGACCCATAGCTCTGCTCGATGACCACCCGGTCGACATGCTTCGCGGCAAGGTAGCAGCGGTACCGTTCGGGCGACCAACTCGTGCGATGCTGGCTCTCACTGAACAGATCGTTGGCCAGCACCGCATGATGGCGCATGAGAAACAGGGCACCCTGCTCGCGCTCGTTCGGGCTAAGGACGCGGTATACCTTGCCGCTCGCGAAGTCGCCGGACGTAATGTACGCGTGGTAGTCGTTGTCGGCAGCCGAGACGAGGCCGGCGTAACCGCCGGGGTTCGCGAGGCGGTCGAGCCCGGGCACATCTACGCCGGCGCCCGACGCGAGGACGACGAGCGCAGCGGTCACGCCCGCAAAGGCGGCGCCGACGGGGCGGTAGTGGGCGCGCAGGAATGGAGCCGCCGCGCTGAGCGCGAACGGCGCCGCCAGCACGGTGCCCCTGCGTGGCAGGTCGTTCAGGATCGATCCGATGATCGTCCGCCAGGAGTTTTCGTCGACCGCCGGGGTGTTCCAGGCGAAATAAAACGATGGTGCGATGAACGGGACGGTCACCAGCGACACCAGCGCGAGCGGTGCGCGACGGTCTGGCCGGGTGATCATCGAGTAGAGGATGAACGCCGCGGACGCGAGCCCGCCCTCGATGGGATGCGTCGTGACGGTGAACACGCAGGCGACAGTGGCCACGATCCAGCTGCGGCGCTCGGCAGCCCAGACGAACGCGAAGAAGCCCGCAGCGGACCAGAGGAACGCGTACTGCCCGTTCGCGAGCGCATCGATGAAGAAGGGGTTGAAGACGAAGAGGACGAGGAGCCACGGGTCACGCATAGACGGACGCACGAGCAGCGCGCCTGCGATGGCCGCCAGCCCGCCGAGCACGAGGAAGAGCGTGACAGACCAGTCGCCGAAAAGCGGGTAAATGAGCGCGTTCAGCGTCCACGGTGCGATGGCATAGGGATAGGTGAACGCGCGGCCGCCATCGAGCTCGGTGAAGCGTAAGGGAATGGTGCCACTGCCGTAGAGCTGGTCGCTGATGTACCAGACATGGGCATAGTGATTAATCGTGTCGTCGGCCAGGTAGATCGTGCGGCTGAGGATGCGCAGCATGCCGGCGGCGGCGAGCGCGAAGAACAGCGGCAGCACCCAGTACGCGACCCAGGTCGGGATGCCAGCCGGCAGGCGGCGGGCGGCCATCACGCGCCAGCAGGCGCATGGCATCGCGACCAGGTCGATGACACGTCCTTGAGCCGCGTGTTCGAGCGGAAGACGGGAATATCGACGACTGTCGTGTCGTGGATGCGGTAGCCGAGGACGGGCAGGATGACCGCGACCTCGACGGTCTCGCTGTACTTGTAGCCCTTGTAGTAGCGGAGGGCGTCGAGCAGCGCGCCGACGCGGAAGGCGCGGTAGCCGGACTCAACGTCGGTGAAGCGGCGGCCGGCCCAGAGCGACGCCCAGGCCGACATGACCCAGTTGCCGGCGCGCTTGTACAGCGGGGTAGAGCCGGAAGTCGCGTCGGGCGATGACGGCGTCGGAACCCTCTTCGCAGTGCTTGAGCAGCAGCTCGAGGCTCGCCGGATCGTGCTGGCCGTCGGCGTCGACGGTGAGGATGACGTCGTCGTCGTCGAGCTGGCCGATCTCGACGCATGCGGCTCATGTGCTGGAAGGCTTCGTAGTAGGCGGCCGACATGCCGCGGTTCTGCGTTGAAGCGAGATGAGTTGCGCGTGCGGCTTGTCGGCGAGCCACTGCGAACACGACTTCGCGCGTCCGGTCGACCGAGCCGTCGTCAACGATGATCAGGCGGTCGACAAGCGGGTAGCAGGCGGTCGAGCACGCCGGCGATCGTCTGGTCTTCGTTGTAGGCGGGCATGACGGCGATGAGGCGCGGGCTGGCGCACGGCCGGGCCGGTGGATCGAGCTCCGGACGCGCCGGTGTTTCGATCATGCGTTGTTGAGCGCGGGTTGGGCCTGCGTCTCCAGGAACCAGGCGACCGTGCGCTCCATGCCCTGCGTCGAAGTCGACCTTCGGCGTCCAGCCGATCTCGCGCGCGGCCTTCGATCGACGACACCTGCTTGCCGCCGTAGTCGCCGGCGCGGGCGGGCACGAACTCGATCGCCCTTGCCGCCGAGCAGCCGCGTGCACGGTCTCGGCGATGCGGAGGATCGTCACCTCCTCCGTGCCATCGAGTTGTAGGTCTGGTTCTCGGCATCCGGCGCGAGCGCCAGCACGTGCGCGTCGGCAAGGTCCTCGACGTAGACGAACTTGCGGTTCTGGCTGCCGTCGCCGGCGACCGTCAGCGGCTCGCCGGCAAGGGCCTTGCGCATGAAGATGCGGGATGACAAGCGACGGGCGCATACGCGGGCCGTAGGGGATGCCGTAGCGCAGGACCGTAAACGGCACGTCGTACAGCGTCTGATAGTCGTGGCAGAGCATCTCGGCCGCGATCTTCGTCGATGTGTAGACATGGCCGGTGCGCGCAACGTCGAAGCAGACGGCTTCGTCCACGCGCTGCTTCGCGTGCGGCGCCGTACACCCAGACGGTGCTGGCAAGCACGACGCGACGAGCTTCGTGCTCGCGCGCTGCCTCGAGCACGTTCGCCGTGCCGAGCACGTTGAGCGCGACCGAGCCGGCGGGATCGGCGGCGACGTTGTTCACGTCGGCGACGGCGGCGAGGTGGAAGATCACGTCGATGCCGCGCATGGCATCGATCAGCGCCTGGCGGTCCATGATGTCGACCGGCAAGGTGCTCGACGTCCCCGCGATGCGGCGTGCCCATCGGGTCGAGCACGCGCACTTCGATGGCCCTGCGTCGCGGAGCTTGTCGACGACGTGCGAGCCGATGAAGCCGCAGCCGCCGGTGACGGCAACCCTCATTTCGCCTCCACCGCCATGCGCGTCTCGGCGAGCGCGCGTCCCAGAGATTCGACGACGTACGTCGCGTCCTCGTCGGTCATCACGGCCGACACGGGCAGACAGATGTGACGCGCGCACAGCTCCTCGGCGACAGGCAGCGGGCCCGCGGGCGACGGGCCGAACACCGGCTGAGGTGGCACGGCGCTCGTACACCTCGCCGCTGAGTCCGACGTCGTAGCCTCGCGCAAGCGCTTCTTCAGCGCGGCGCGGTCGACGCCGTCGGGCAGGCATGGCGATGTACTTGTAGTAGTTGCCGCGCGACGCCTCCGGCTCGACGCGAGCGGTCGACGCCGGTCGCATGCGCCAGGCGCGCGTCGTAGATTGCAGCGATGCGTCGGCGGGGCTCGATGAACTCGGGCAGGCGGCGGAGCTGCGTGCAGGCCGATGACGGCGTGCGGCTCGCTCATGCGCCAGTTGTTGCCGAGCGCGTGTGGAAGTTCGAGGTGAAGCCGGCCTTGCCCTGGTCGCGGTAGATGCGCGCTTCGGCGTCGATGCGGTCGTCGTCGGTGGCGATCATGCCGCCCTCGCCGGAGGTGATGACCTTCGTCGGGTAGAACGAGAACGACGCGGCCAGGCCGAAGCTGCCGGCGGGGCGGCCGTCGAGCGTGCTGCCGTGCGCGTGCGCGGCGTCTTCGATGAGCGGGATGCCGGCGGCATCGCAGATCGCACGCAACTCGCGGATGCGCGGCGTGATGACCCCGCCGATATGCACGACGACGAGCGCGCGCGTGTCCGGGCCGATGGCGAGCGCGAGCGTGCTCGACATCGATCGCGTAGGTCGCGGGATCGCACTCGGCGAATGCGGACGCGGCCTCCCGCGTGCATGACGGCCGCCGGCGTGGCGAAGAACGTATTCGTGGGGACGATGACCTCGCCGCCCTCGACGCCGATCGCGCGCAAGATGATCTCGAGCGCGCTCGTGCCGCTGCTGATGGCGATGGCATGCTTCGTGCCGGCGGTGGCGGCAAAGGCCTCTTCGAATGCCTGGCCGTGCTTGCCGAGCGTCAACTGACCGGTGGCGAGGCACTCATCGATCGCGGCGAGAATCTCGCGGCGGTCATCCTCCGGCACATGGATTTTCGCGGGTGGGACTCGCATGTCCTGACCTCCCGCGCGGAATCTAACGGCCAGAGATGAAGGATTGATGAACCCTCACTGAAGGTCGGTTATCAGTTGCCCCAAACCATCACGTGACGGAAGCCAGCGGCAGTTCGACGTGTGCGACGGTACCGGCAGGAGTAGACGTAAGCGCTATTCCGCCGCCGTGCGCTTCCGCGATGTGGCGGACAATGGAGAGCCCGAGTCCGCTGCCATCGCCGTAGAGGCGCCGCCCCCTGCCACCGCGGTAGAACCGCTCGAATGCGTGGCGCGCCTCCTCGTCGGTCATGCCGGGACCGCCGTCTCGCACCTCGGCGATGCCGAAGCGACCGTTGCGCGATACGGAGACCGTGACGGGCGATGAGGCATCGGAGTAGCGCGCGGCGTTCTCGATGAGGTTCTCCAGGAGTTGCCGGGCACGCTGTTCGTCGGCCGTTATGTCGATCGGCCCGGCGCCATCCACGAACTCGAACTCCCGCGCAGGGAACCGCTGGCGTCCGTGCTCGACGGCGACGCGGGCGAGGGCCGCGAGGTCCACACGCTGGAACTGCAGGATCAGCCGCGCATCGACCTGCGAGAGCATCAACAGGTCCGAGAGGATGCGGCTCATGCGGCGCGACTCTGCCTCGGTCTCGCCGATCACCTGCTCGCGCTCTTCCGGCGGCAGGGCACCGCTCGCCAGCACCTCGAGATTGCCCCGCAGCACCGCCAGCGGCCGACGAAGCTCATGTGACGAGTCGGCCAGGAACGCGCGATGCGCGTCTAGGCTCTGCTCAACCTTGGCGATCAGCTCGTTCATGGTGCGCACGAGATCGCCAACCTCTCCGGGCTGCTCGGCGCCAGAAATGCGGCGGGAGAAGTCGGCCGTGGTCTCGATCTCCGCCGCGGTGGCCGTCGCCTTACGCAGCGGCTGGAGCGCGGGCGACGCGACGAGATAGGCGGCGACGTTCGCGACAACGAGGAAAGCGACACCGCCGCCGATGAGGATGATGCGGATGCGGTCGAGCGCGGCGTCCGTCGGGGTGGAGCGAGCGCGCGACGAGGAGGCGGCCAGGCGTGTTCTCACCGTTGAGGGGGATGTCCTCGTACAGGACGCGCACGCGCTCGCCGTTGGACGTGTGATGCGTCTCGATCGACGTCGAGTTGTCGTCCGAACGATTGCGCGTACGGACCGGAAGCGGCGATGAGAGCGTGCTGACCGGGCGACGAGCGTGCCGTCCTGCTTCACGATCTCGACGTACACGCCGGGCGAGGTGATCTCGTCCAGCACCGACTGGTCGGCGGTGATCGAGCCTGCGGACTCCGCGGGATCGCTGCTCTCGGAAATGACACGATCGGCGCGCAGGCGGAGCGTGTCATCGACCGACGCGTAGAGACGCTTCGAAGTCTGCAGGTAGACGAGGACACCGAACGCGGCGATCAGCACGGCGAAGAGGAGACTGTAGAGGAGCGTGAGCCGCAGCCGGAGTGACACTACGGCTCCCGCAGCGCGTAGCCGAACGAGCGCACCGTCTGGATCAGCCGGGGCCTGCCGCCGATCTCCAGCTTCTCGCGCAGATGCCCGATATGGACGTCGATGTAGTTGGAATCGCCCGCCTCGTATCCCCACACCGCAAGCATCACGGCGTCGCGCGGGAGGACGACGTCGGCGTTGCGCATGAAGTACTCGAGCAGGCGGTACTCCGTCGGGAGTCAGGCCGACCTCTTCGCCCGCGCGCGTGACGATGTGGCGCTTCGGATCGAGGACGACATCGGCGTACATCAGACGGTCATCGGAAACAGCGCGTTCGGCGCGGCGCATCCAGCGCCCGCAGCCGCGCCGCGAGCTCCGCGATCTCGAAGGGCTTTGTCAGATAGTCGTCGGCACCGGACTCGAGCCCGAGGATGCGGTCGGGAACGGTATCCCGAGCGGAGAGCATGAGGATGGGGACAGCCTTCTCTGGCGGAGGCGGCGGCAGAACGGACGCCGTCCAGCTCGGGCATCATCACATCGAGCACCACGACATCCGCCGGGTGCGCCTCCAGGTAGCCGATGCCCTCGACCGGGTCGGCGAACACAGTCACGTCGAATCCGTGGACGCGCAGGCCGCGCTGGATGACGCCGAGCAGCCGTTCGTCGTCATCGACAATCACCGCGTGTATGGCCTGCGTCGCAACGGCGCCCGGCGCCGGCATGCGGGACGTCAAAGAGCCTCCTTCCGTCACTCCATCTTAGCCCAGCCGTCAGCCACCGTGTGGCGCTAGCAGGACGGCAGGTAGGCCGGGACGCCAAGGAGCTTGTCGAGCGTCACGGGAGTCAGTCCGCGTTCCTTGAGACCGTCCAATATCAGCGGAAGGGCCGTGAGGATGACGCTGCGGTCAGCGCCGGGATTGCCGTCGATCCCGTCGTGGAGGAGGATGATCGAGCCCGGCTTCACCTTGTCGAGTGCTCGATTGCGCCACGAGCTTGCCGTCGTCGGTCGCCCAGTCGCCGGCCGAGACTTCCCAAGTGACCATCGTCATGCCGTCGTCTTCGACGACGTGCGCCATGAACGGCGTGTGCGTGCCGTGCGGCGGACGAAAGAAGGCTGGGCACACACCGAGGTTGCGGCGGAAGGCATCCTGCGTTCTCTCCAACTCCGGGTAGCGCGGGTCGAGCCAGCGCACAGCATCGTGATGGTAGGATGGTTGCCGAGGACATGGCCATCGTCCATCAGCGCGCGCGACGTATCGGGGTCAGCGTCGATCGCCTTGCCGACCTCGAAGAAGGTGCCCTTCGTCCCGGCGGCATCGAGCAGCGCGGCGAATGTCCATCGTGTAGGGCGCGTTAGGACCGTCGTCGAACGTGATCGCAACTTGGTTACTATCGCGCGGACCGTGGCTGGCCAGGGAGCCGAACCAGGTCGCCGTGGGCGTGTTCGCGCCTGTCCAGGCGACGGTGACCAACGCGACCATCGACGCGCCGAGCGCGAGGCCGGCGCCGCCCATCAGGGACCGCGTTGGCGAACCGTCCCGCCACCACGCAGCGATGCCGGCCGCTGCCACGATGATGGCTGCGACGACCATCGCGGCATTTCGATCCGCGACGAGCCGCACGAGAACGATGAACGCCGCCGCAAAGAGAGCGCCAGCCGCGCCGCGCGGGAATCGCGCGGGGTTGCCCGGGGCTGCCATTCCGCCGCCGATACCGACGAGCGGGGCGATGAACAACGCGCCGGCGGGATATGACACCTGCGGGAGCAGCCAAGCCGCGATCGCGAAGCATGCGACGCCCACGGGAATAAGTCTGCGGCCGCCGACGGCGGACGAAGCGACGGCGAGCGCCCCGGCGACGACTACGGTGCCCGCGACGTAGACCGCGGTCGCGTGAACGGGATCGCCGGCGACGGAAATCCCGGCCGCGAGGACACAGCCCAGCGCGGCACCGGCGATCGCATCAAGCCAGGGACGCAACTTCGGGGCGACGTGCGCCGCGAACGCTTTGCTATGCTCAACGTCGTGCGCTTCGATCATGCAGCTACAGACTAACCCAACCCCCGCGGCGCACCGCGAGATCGCGGGCCGCCGATCGTCATCTCTGTTATCGCCCGGAAACGTCGCCCTCGCGCTCGCCGTCACGGCCTGGCTGGCGATCCTCGTGCTGATTGGCAGCCACCGGATCTTCCTGACCAACGATTCCGTCAACAACTACGCCCACGTCTGGTACGCCTCCGACCGGATCTGGGGCGGCCATGGCATCCCGCTGCGCATGCCTGTGACCGGGCACGGCGATGCGTACGCGTTCCCGTACGGATTCCTCCCGTGGCTGAGCGCGGCGCTCGTGCGGCCGCTCTTTGGCGACTGGACGGTCACGTTGTGGCTGATCCTGGGCTTCGCCGGGGTGGTCGGCACGATGTGGTGGGCGTTCCCGGAGATCCGCAGCGGTTGGTGGTTCGCGATCGTGCTGATCGAGCCGATGCTCGTCGAGGCACCGGTCCTCGGGCAACTACCGTTCCTCTGGGCGACGGCGATGCTCTTCGCCGCGGTCGCGCTGTGGCGCGACGGCCGCGCGGCCTGGTCGGCGCTGCTGCTGGGGCTGGCGCAGGTGACGCATCCGGCGGTGATGATGCCGATCGCCGGCGTGCTTGTCCTTGCGCGGCTGTACTGGGAGCCGCGCCGCCGCGACCTGGTCCTCGCGTACGGCGCATCCCTTGTCATCGCCGCACCGGCCGCGTGGATCGTGCTCGCGTCGCCAACGGTCGAGGACTCGTCGACGGGTACGCTGATCGCCAACCTTTTCGGCACGATCGCGCTGCGGGCGATCGTCGTAGCGGCGCCGTTCATCGCCATCGCGGTCCAGCGCACGCCGCTCGGACGCGCGCCGGCGCTGATCTTCGTCTCGCTGATCGCTCTCAACATCGTGTTGACGCCCGTGCGGCACAACGCATTCGCATGGCAGGGGCTGACGCGCGAGCCTGACACGTCGGCCACAGCCTTTATCGACTCAGGCGCGTTCGTGCCCGGCGCGACGTATCGCGTGCAGGCGGCGTCGGACGCCAAGTACACGATGTACGAGGTTCTACGGCACGGCGGGCGGCTCGACTCCGAGTTCTTCCCGGAGAGTATGTTGCGGCAGAGCTGGCCCGACGCGGCGTCATACGCCGACGTGCTCCGGAGGCGTGGAGTGCAGTACGTGATGATCACGCCGGGCTACGATGAGCTGTACCACACCAACGAGCATGACCTGCTCCGATCAATTGCCGCGTCTCCGGTGACAACGTCAGGCGGGGGATCGGTGTCGTCGGCAGTCGTCGCGGAGACGCCCGACTACAGCGTGTACCGGATCATCTACCGCCAGGGGGCAACGTTGGCGGCATCCCCGCAACGCTGATGCCCTGAACGGTCCGGCGGTCAGCTACCGCCCGGACGCACCGGCTGGTGGCGGAGCGCCGCGAGCATCGCGAGATCGTCGGCGATGACGCCCGTGGCGCCCATGGCGAGCGCGTGGTCGGCTTCGGCCGCAGTCTCGATGTCCCACGCCAGAAAGCTGACGCGCGCGTCGCGCATCACCTGCGCGCGCTGGTGCGTGAGCAGGTCGCGCTGAATCGTCACGGAGGCGATGGGATCGGGTCCATCGAGGCGCTCGACGAAACGCTGCCAATCATGCGGCGTATCGACGGAGTAGCGCACGATCGCCGACGGCAGACGTTCGCGCATGCGATCGAGCAGCGGCCAGAACCCGCAGAACTCCATACGACCGGCGAACGCGCCGACTTCGATGGCTTCAGCGGTGGCAGCGACGAATGCTTGGGCGGCGTCCTCCGAGTAGGTATCGCGCTTCAGGTCGAGCATGAGCGAGCCCCGCCCGGAGGCGTACGCGAGCAGTCCGGCGAGCTGCCATCGTGGGGTGTCGAGCCGAATCATGTTCGAGCCAATGGAGACGCTCCACGGCCACTCTTTGTGGATGCCGCGGAGCCCGCGGTTGTAGAGGACAGGCACGATCGGGAGACGGTAGTCGTGGCGAATGTCGATGCGCCCGTGGCGATAGCGGAGGTCTGCCTCGATGAGCTCTACGCCAGCGGCGATCGCCTCGTCGATGCGTTCGCGGCTGTTTCCGTACGCATGGGCGACCGTGATCGGCAGCGGGTCTGGCACAACACGATCCTTCGGGTGCGCGATCGCGGCAACGATACCGGCGCTGTCCGAGCGGGTCAAGACGGGGGCGGTAGGCGCCTGATGCATTAGTGACACACTTCGGCGCCCAAACGTTACGCGTTCGCGGCGGACGGGCTGATGTACTGTCACGACACATGCGAGGAGGTGCGCGATGAGCGAGGGGCAAGGTCCGCTGAGCAGTGGCGACAAGCCGCGCAGCATTGTTGATGACAGCCCGATGACGCAGCAGTCAGGCTATGAGCCGATGGGGCGGACCGACAATGAGGGCCGCAGCGTTGCGGACGCCGCGCAAGACAAGGCGATGGAATACGGGGACGCCGCGAGAAACGGCATCGCGACCGGCAAAGACAGCGCGGTCGAGGGACTGCGCAACGCAGCAGGCAAGATACGCGAACGCGCCGGCGGCGACGGCATGACGGCGCAGACCAGCGGCAAGGTGGCCGACACGATGGAGCGTACGGCGGGTTACCTGCACGACCATGAGACGGGCGAGATCATCGGGGACATCGAGCGGTACGTGCGTGACCATCCCATGCGCGCGGTCGCAGGTGCGGCGATCGGCGGGTTCATCATCGGCCGGATGCTGCGTTAGCGTGCGATTCGCTAGATCTCGGACGGGCCGCGTGCCTCGATGAGGCTCCGTTCGTAGATGAGGCGTTCGTAATACGAGAGCACCTGCTGGCTGACGCGGTCCCAGCGATAACGTTGGGCCGATTCGGTGCCCCGCTGCGCCATGCGCTCGCGCCGCGGCCCGTCGCGCAGCAGCTCGATGAGCGCCTCGGCCAGCGCGCGCGCGTCCTCGGGCTGGACGAGCAGGCCCTCAACGCCATGCGTGAGGACGCCGGCAAAGCCATCGATGTTCGATGCCACGATGGGGAGCCGTGCGGCCATCGCTTCGAGCAGCACGATGCCCTGGCTCTCGAACCCGGTGTTCGGGGCACAGAAGACGTGTGCGCTGTGGTGGTAGCGGGGCAGCTCGTCGTGCGGGACGTGGCTGCGGAAGACAACGTCGTGCAGGTTCGCGCTTTCGACTGCGCGGCGGTAGCGGTCGAACTTCCCGGCGCCGACAACGATCAAGCGCGTCTCGGGGATCGCGCGCTGCACTCCGACGAAGGCGCGGATCAGGTACTTGAGCCCCTTACGTTTCTCGGGCCGGCCGACGAAGAGCACGTTGAGCTTGCCGTCGCAGAACTCCGGCAGCGGGTCAAGCGCCTGCTCGAAGTGGCCGACGTCGACGCCATTGGGGATGATGTTGTAGTACCCGGGGAAATAACTCTCGATGTGTTTCACCGCGGCCGCCGAGACCGCGATCTTGCCATCGAGCTTGCGCTGCCAGCGCTTGATGAGCCGGCGGCCGTAGAGGTAGAAGAAGTTGGACTCGCGTGCGGCGTGCCATGTGCCGACGTTCACCGCGGTGGAGTAGCGCAGGAACTGGATCGGAAGCTGCGGCATGAACGGCTCGTGCACGTGGACGATGTCGAAGTCGTTCTCCTCCAGGAGGCGTTTGACCTTTCCGGCGGAGCGGAGGGACAGCGTGATGCGCGCGACGGATCCGCTCACGCGCAGCGGGATCGGCCGGCCGATCGTCGTGATCGGGTAGGCGTCGTGGACGGACATCCTTGGTACCGGCCGCGACGACGTGCGGCGCGTGTCCGAGCGACAGGTACTGGTCAGCGAGGTGGCCGATGTGGTTGTTGACGCCGCCGGGCACGTCCCAGTCGTAGGGCGAGACGAGGGCAACCTTCATCGCTCGACCTGCGGCGGACGCTCGGTGGGCCGCCGCCTGTGGCTGACGATGAAGCTGCGGATAGTCGGTAGCCAGCCCATGTTGCGGGGCGTCGCCATCATGCCGCGCCACTGCTGGAGCGCGATGTTCCGGTAGCCCAGTTCGGACGCCCGCGGCGCACGGCCCAGCACGCCCTGCGTCGCCCTGGCCTCAATAGCAGTACGCAGATCACATGGCGCTGGAGCCCGCGAACGTCGTGCGGACGCTGCCGATCGACTGCAGGAAGTGAGCGTCGCTGGAACCGACAGCCGCGAGATTGAGGCTTGCTCGCGTTCAGCCGGCGTGCTTTCGCGGAAGTCGTGCGGCCGGCGGGGCTGCCGTTGTACTCCTCGATGGCGTCGAAGCGGACCGCGGGATCGCTCGCCGCGGCGACGCGCGCGAACGTCTTCTCGTTGACGCTGCGGGTGAGCCAGGACAGCGGATGCGGCACGACGGCGAGGCCGCCCTGTACGTGGATCGCGGTCAGCGTCTCCTCGATGCGACGGAAGCTCGGGACGGACGTCTCGACGAACAGCGCGAGCAGGTGGCCGTCCAGCGTCGTCACCTCCATGCCCGGGACGACTTCGAACCGAAAGCTGCCGCGCGCGGACCGATCACGCGCTTCGTCGGACGCCCGCATCGTGTCGTGCTCGGTGATGGCGATGACGTCGAGATCAGTGTGCGCTTCGACGTGGCCGAGCACCTCCGCGACGGTCGCCATTCCGTCGCCGTGGCGCGTGTGGATGTGGAGGTCAGCGTTACCCACCACTCGCCTCGTCGCCCATTGATCGCGGCGCATCCGGCTCATCCGCCGGTGGGCGCGGAGCGGCCGGAGCCAGGTCGGCGGGCCAGATGCGGTCGAGCACGCTCCACTGGCCGGGGTCCTCCTTCAGGTGCTTCTCGAACCGAGCGATGAGGTTCTGCGTGTTCACACGCAGGTCCGTATCCCTGTCACCGGTGACGACAAGCGGCATCGGCGGGCCGAGGGTGGCGCGGATCTTGTACCCGCCCTCGCGTCGGCAGAAGCCCGGCAGCAGCACGGAGTTCGTGCGCAGCGCGAGGTCGACGGCGCCGGTGGGGAAGCGGGCCGGGGCGCCGCAGAAGTTGAGTACGATGCCGCGCTTCTGGATGTCGCGATCGACGAGAATCGCGACGACGCCACCCGCACGGAGCCACTGCATGGCGTGCTTGACCGACGCGACGCTGACGGATTCCCAGATGTGCCCGTGTACGGTACGCAGGCCGCGCATGAGCCTGTCGAGCTCCGGCGGGTCGAGCGGCTCGACCAGCGCAAAGGCCTGCATGCCCATCGCCGCGAGCGCCTGAAGCGCAAACTCCGGGTTCGCGTAGTGTCCTGACGCCAGGACAACGCCGTGGCCGGCCGCGCGCGCCTCGGTGATGTACTCGAAGCCCTCGAGGATCAGGTCGTCGCGCAGGAATTTCTGCACGTCCATACGGTGCATGCCGACGACGTCGGCGTAGTAGCGGCCGGTGTTGCGCGCGCACTTGCGTGCGATGCGGTCGACCTCTTCATCGCTGGCGTCCGGCCCAAGGACGTGGCGGACGTTGTCGCGAATGTTCGGCCCGATGCGCGGGCCCCAGTCGTACACGCGGTCGCTCATGAAGCGCGAGATGCCGTACCGCCAGCGCAGCGGCATCCGCCCGATGGTGTGGACGACGGCCCACATCATGTAGAACTGCCACTTGCTGGGGCGGGGAAGCCACCGCACCGGCTAGACCTCTTCGGCGAGTGTGCGCGCGCGCGACGCCACGGGCGACGGCTGCTCCCACATGCGCCGGAAGATGAACCACTGGTCGGGATGCGCGCGGATCACCGGTTCCATGGCACGCATGATAAGGCGCGTCAGCTCTTCAACGTCGCGCGATTCGTCGCCGGTGGGGGCGAAATCGCGAAGGCTCATGTCAAGCACGGGGCGGATCTCGAGGTCATCCTTCGGGCCGCGGATGACGACGGCCGGCAACACCCAGGCGCCCGTGCGTAGCGCGAGCCGTGCGGGAGCAGACGAGACGAGGGCGGGAGCGCCAAAGAAGTCGACGCGGATGGCGGTGTCATCGGAGGCGACATCGACGAGCATGGCCAGCATCTCGCCGCGGCGGAGCAGGCGGAATACCTTCGGGCCCAGGCGGTCGTGGCCGATGACGGTCATCCCGAGCTTGGCACGGGAGCCCTGCACCAGGTCGTTCATCGGCCGGTAGCGAAACGTCTCAGCGATGGCATTGATCGGATAGCCGTAGGTCGCGAGCGCCGCGGCCCCCAGATCCCAGTTCCCGAAATGGAGGGTCGTGATGATGATCCCGCGGTCGCTGTCAGCCGCCTCGTTGAGCTGGTGCCACTGGTCGAAGCAGAGGCGCCGCCGCACTTCGGCCTTCGTCATCACCGGGTAGTGGATGAAGTCGATGACGTACTTACCGAAGTTACGGAAGCTGCGCCGCGCCATCGCATCGACGGCGCGGGCATCGTCGCTCTGCAGGACATGGGCGAGGTTCGCGTTCAGCGCCTTACGATGCCGGGGGAAGATGACCCAGTAGCACACCAACGCGACGCGTTCGCCGAACCAGTACCCGAGGCGCAGTGGCAGTGGCCGCGTGACGATAATCGCGAGCCGAAACAGCCAGTAGACCGTGCGTTCAAGCACTCACGCCTCAACCCGCGATGAACTCCTCCACCATGTCATGCGCGACGTCGTCGGGGTACTGGGCAGGCGGCGACTTCATGAAGTAGGACGAAGGCCCTACCAGCGGCCCGGCGAGGCCGCGGTCGAGGCGCGATCTTGCAGCAGCGGATCGCATCGATCACCACGCCGGCCGAGTTGGGGCTATCCCAGACTTCCAGCTTCACTTCCACGTTCAGCGGAACATCGCCGAAGGTCGTGCCCTCCATGCGGATGTAGCACCACTTGCGGTCGTGGCAGCCACGGCACGTAGTCGGAGGGGCCGACGTGCACGTCGCTCGCAGGCAGCTCGTAATCGAGCTGGGAGGTGACGGCGTTCGTCTTGGAGATCTTCTTCGACTCCAGCCGCTCGCGCTCCAGCATGTTGAGGAAGTCGGTGTTGCCGCCGAAGTTCAGCTGGTAGGTGCGGTCGAGCCGCACGCCGCGATCGCGGAAGAGCCGCGTGAGCACGCGGTGCACGATGGTCGCGCCGACCTGCGACTTGATGTCGTCGCCGATGATGGGCAGGCCGGCCTCCTCAAAGCGCTGCGGCCAGTAGCCGTTGTGGTCGCGGGCGATGAACACCGGGATGCAGTTCACGAAGGCGCAGCCGGCCGCCAGCACCTGCTCGACATACCACTTGGTGGCCTCCTCGCGAGCCGACGGGCAGGTAGGAGACGACCACGTCGGTCTTGGTGTCCTTGAGCAGCTTCACGATGTCCTCGGTGCCGCCCTTTGCTTTCTTGATGACCTGCGACAGGTACTTGCCCAGGCCGTCGTGCGTCATGCCGCGCGCGACCCGGACGCCCTGGCTTGGGCACGTCGCTGAACTTGAAGGTGTTGTTCGGGCGCGGCGAAGATCGCCTCGGACAGGTCCTTGCCGACCTTGTTCGCATCGATGTCGATGGCGGCGACAAAATTGATGTCGCTGATGTGGTAGCCGCCCAGATTGGTGTGCATGATGCCCGGGATGATCTGCCGTGCTTCGGCGTCCTTGTAGTAGTACGCCCCTGCACGAGCGACGAGGCGCAGTTGCCGACGCCGATAATGGCGACGTTGATCTTGCCCTTCTCGCTCTTCGCGGCGGCTCGTGACGTTCCTGGTCTTCTTCTTTACTGTTCTTTGCTGGCATTCCTTCGACTCCGCTCCTTCGGTAAACAACTCGTGCTCCGGCATGCCGAGCGCCTTCGACGCCGCTTCCCTGAACTCCGGCCGGGCTGTTTTGCGCCGGCCTTTATCTGTGAGAGGTAGGCCTCGCTGATGCGGTAGCCCTGTCGCTCGATGTCTGCCGACGAGCCAGCGTTGTTTCTGGCCGCGCTCCTCCAGGATCTCGAACACTCTCGTCTTTACCATCTCGTCTCATGTCTCCGATCTCTGGTTAAGTTTTCTGCACCTTACGGTCGTCCTTCGGGCCCGTCAAGGTTACGAGAACTTAACCACGCGAGTCAGCGTAGCAAGCGGTCAGCCAGGGCCGGAATGGTGCAGACGCACCATCTTGGGGAAGGGCCGCGCACAGGTGAGCGAACGGCTACGAGGGGGAGCTGGTCGGGGGCGCGAGGTAGGTCGTGAGCCCCTCGCGCAGCGGCGTCAAGCGCGGGTTCAACGTCTCGACGACGGCGCTGTTGTCGGCAACGGCGGGGCTGGTGATGAAGTCGATGGCATCGGCCGACAGCGGCGGCGACGGAAGGACGGACAGGATTGAGGCGACGGCCTTGCCGACGAATTCGGGCTGATGGAGCACGCGCTTTGGCCTGCCCGCGATGTCGAGGGCGCTGGCGATGACATCGTTCATCGACATCACGTCCGGGCCGCCGAGCTCGAATAGGCGTCCGGCTGCCTCAGGGCGCAGCGCGGCATCACCCACGACGCGCGCGACGTCGTCGATGAACACGGGCTGCATCGCCTGCTCACCGTCGCCGAACATCGGCACGAAGGGCAGGCGGCGGGCGAAACCAACGAATCGGTTGAGCGAGACGTCTGCGGGACCGTACACCCACGTCGGCCGGACGATGCACCACTCCATGCCGCTGTCCTGGAGGTACTTCTCCGCCTCCCACTTGAAGCGGAACCAGTGACGTTCGGCATCCTTCGCTGCACCAACGCCGCTGACGTAGACGAAGCGGCGGACGCCCGCGGCCTTCGCCGCGTCCACCTGGTGGCGGGTGCCCTTGAGGTCCACCTCCTCGAATGTCCAGCCCTTGCGCCGATTCTCGATCGGCGAATTCGGGAACTGCACTGCGTTCACGACGACGTCGACGCCTTCCATCGCAGGCGGTAACGACTGGGGCTCCGCGACGTCGCCCTCACGGGCATCGACACGCTCGCCGAACCGGTCGCGGATCTTCGATGCGTGTCGTCCGAGCACCGCCACAGTCTCGCCGCGGCGCAGCAGTTCCTCGACGACGGCGGACCCGACGAAGCCGGTGCCGCCGGAAACGAGGATCACCTCCGCTTCCACCTGGGTGGCTACAGACATCGCCTCGGCTCCGCCTGCGGGAGTGGCCTCATTCGCGTGGTCGTGGAATACCCGGTCGGGCAGACCCTCGGCGACCGGCTCGCCCTTCGCGAACGCCGCGATGACGTGCGTGAGGCCCTCCGGGTGCTCCTGCCAGTACCGCTGCGAGGGGGCGACGGCGAGCTTCGCGTGGGGCATGCGCTCACGGAGCAGCTCGCCCGAAGCGAGGGGATGAACGATGTCATCGGGATGCGTCAGGATCAGCGCCGGTTGGCGGATCTCGGTGAAGCGCTCGACGGGCAGCTCCCAGTCGAGCACCAGACCGCGGATCGCCGGCACGATGGCCGCGCGCCGTTGCGAGGCGAAGAACGACCGCAGCTCGTTGCGTGCGTTCGCCTCCTGCACCCGTCGCATCGCCGGCAGCGCCGTGACGATGCGCGCGGTCGCGCCGGCGCCGAAGAGCTGGTACAGCGTCGCCAGGCCGCCGAACATCCGCCGCACGGGCTTCAGGTCCTCGCCAACGGGCGGCGGAGCGCGCAGGATGAGACGGTCGACGACGCCGGGGTGCGCGAGCGCGAGCATGAGTGCGGTGCCGGCGCCCATCGAGCCGCCGGAGACGCTGGCGCGACGGATGCCGAGCGCCTGCATCAGCCCGAACATGTCCTCGGCCAACGAATCCCAGCGGTAGTCACGCCGGCGCTTCGTGTAGCCGGAGCGGCCGTGGCCGCGCGCGTCGTAGGCGATGACGCGGAGTCCGCGCGCGGCGATGTCCTCCGGGCGCTCATCGAACCGTGACATGAAGGCGACGCTGCCAAGCAGGCCGTGCGCGACGATCAGCGGCGGGTCGTCAGGCGAGCCGTACTCGCGGTAGTAAAGGTCGATGCCACGGACGCGTGCGTAAGGCATGCGGTGATTATCGCCGGAACGGCGGCCCTGCGCCTACTCCCTGCGGCGCACGCGGTCGACGACGCCAAGCACCGATTCAATTAGCACGCGGTCTCCAGGCTGAGGGGTTTCGTCGATCATGTCGGCGGAGACGCGCGCTTCGCGGGCGCCGTTCTCGGGATCGGAGTCGAGCCGGTACAGCAGCGCGAAGTACGGCGTGCCGTGCAGCTCGTACGCCCGCACCTGGAGGATGACGGCCGGCAGGCCTTTCGGGCGCTCGCCGCCGCGCACCCACTTGCCAGTCATCGCCGCTCGTTCCTCAGCCCCATGGGGTCTTGATGCCGGCCTGCTGGAAGGCCTCGAGCAGGCGGCCGCGCAGGGCCCCGCCGACTTCCCATTGCTTTCCCGGCTTCACCGTTCCGTTCACCTGCACCGCCACGCCCATCATGTCGATGTTGTCTACGCGCAGGTACTTCGGCGCAATGACGATCATATCGCTGTACGCCGGATCCTCCGCGAGTTCGGTGCCGACGCGATCGGCCACCTCGCGCACCTTCGCCAGGTCGCTCGTCGTCGCGACGGGGACGGTGACGCGGACCCTCGAGTAGTCGCGCGTGTAGTTCGCTGACACAACGATGGCGCCGTTCGGCACGTGGTGGATAACGCCATCGACATCGCGCACGAGCGTGCGGCGCAGGGATACGTCCTCGACGGTGCCGGTCACGCCCGCGATGCTCACGACGTCGCCGGTGGCGAACTGATTTTCGACGAGGATGAACAGGCCATTTAGCGTGTCCTTCACGAGTGACTGCGCTCCGAAGCCGATGGCGATGCTCGTGATGCTCACGCCGGCAATCAGCGGCCCAATGTTGATGCCAAGTTCGGGAAGGAGCGTGATCACAGCAAGGCTGAAGATGACCGCGTTGGCGGTCCGCACCACCACGTTGGTGAGCGTGTCTACGCGCCGCTCCACCTCCTCCTGCGGGCGTCCGGCCATCTCGCGAGTGACGGCGGGGCGGATGGCGTGCGGGACCATCCGCCGGACGATGAAGACGGCGACGAGCGCGATGACGACGGTCCAGAAGACGACGGGGCCGTGGACGCGAAACCAGTCCTCGAGGCGGCCGGTGTCGATGGCGAGGAGGGGGGTCTGCATCAATTCGCGCCAGTGTACGGTGGCGGCAGCGGGCCGGGGAAGCCGACGCGGGCCCGGGCGCGGCTCCCTTGCGCTTAACTTAGCGGACACTAGAATGAATCTCGTTCGGGCGGCCCCGCGAGCCCCCGCCCGCCCGAGCACCTCCTGCCTCTCCAATCTGTCGGCAAAGAGCCCGAGCTACACTCGAGGCGTGGCCTCGAATACGAAGCGATACTGGTTCCGCGCCCGAAACTACGGCTGGGGCTGGGTGCCCTGCTCGACTGAAGGCTGGCTCGCGCTCGCCGTATTCATCGCGGCCGACGTGCTGCTCTGGGTGGTGATCAGCGTCGGTTTCGCCGAATCCAGCGCCGCCGTCGTCACCGGCGTCTTGCTGACGATGGCCCTGGTCGTGCCGCTGATCGCGGTGTGCTACGCGAAGGGCGAGAAGCCCTCGTGGCACTGGGGGCGCAGGGCTCGCTGAGCCTGGCAGGCGCCTTGAAGTGCCGTGGGCAAGCGGTCAGACTGCGGCAACCTGCGAGCGCCAGCAGCGAGAACCAAAATGCCGCAACCGACGGTGATCTCCGTCAACAGCAAGGACACGCCGGGCGTGGGCAAGATCCCGCGCGATGCCGTGACGCTCGTCGCCGGGCACGGCGTCGAGGGCGACTACCACGCGGGCGGGTTCGTGCGGCACCGGTCGCGCGCGGCGAAGACGCCGACGCTGCCGAACCGGCGCCAGGTGCACCTGATGCCGGGCGAGCTCTTCGACGACATGGCGGAGCTGGGGATCCGGGTGACGCCAGGCGCGATGGGCGAGAACATCACGACGCGCGGCGTCGACCTGCTCGCGCTGAGCGCAGGCACGCGGCTGCACCTGGGCGACAGCGCCGTGATCGAGCTGACGGGCCTGCGCAACCCCTGCGCCCAGCTCAACGACGTCGACCCGCGCCTCCTTGGCGAGGTGGCGAAACCGCAGGACGACGGCAGCATCCTCCGCCGCGCCGGCGTCATGTCGATCGTGCTGGAGGGCGGCGTCGTGCGACCGGGCGACGCGATCCGCGTCGTGGTGCCGGTGGGTGCGGCAGCGGCTCTGGAGCCGATCTAGTTCGGGCGTTCAGGCGGCGCCGCGTCGAAACTTCGCCAGTCTGAATATCAGCCCACCGTACCACCCGGTTGACTCCCACGAGTAACCGCGCACGAGGCTATAAGGGGCCCCGTCTGATCCTCTCCCCCGAACTTGAACGGCCGGACACGCGTTGCAACGGGAGGCGCTCTCTGCCCCGCTGAGTCCTAGCGGCTCCACGATTCGTTGCAGCTCTTCATCGTCCACGAGACTCCAATTGTGGTCGATTGGAGACACCACCAGGAAGTTCACCTGCCAGAATGGACGGTCCGTCCTGCCGGAGGCTCTCCTCAGAACTCGGTTGAGAACCACCAAACCGAGCGCGAGTCCCACGACGATGAACAACACGAACGGGAACTGCCATCCGACCGCAAGGATCGGCAAAAGGACAAATCCAAGAGCGATCACGTCAGATCGCGACGGGCACATGACGTTGGCGGAGATACCCCCTCACTACTCGAACTCCCACACACCGCCGTCCTTGAAGGCGCGGAGGATCCGGCGGGCGACGACCATGCGGTGGACTTCGTCGGGGCCGTCGTAGATGCGGGCGGCGCGGGCGTTGCGGTACATGTCCTCGAGCGGCGTGTCGCCGGAGACGCCGCGGGCGCCGTGCACCTGGATCGCGCGGTCGATGACGTCGTGGAGCACCTTCGCGCCGAAGAACTTGATCAGCGAGATCTCCACGCGCGCCTCATCGCCCTGGTCGATCTTGCGGGCGGCGTGCAGGGTGAGCAGGCGCGCGGCCTGGATCTCGGCCGCCGAATCGGCGATCCAGTTCTGCACGGTCTGCTTCTCGGCGAGCGTGCTGCCGAAGGTCTCGCGCTTGAGGGCGTAGTTGCACATGATCTCGAATGCGCGTTGCATCTGGCCGAGCCAGCGCATGCAGTGGTGGATGCGCCCGGGACCGAGGCGCTTCTGGGCGATGCGGAAGCCATCGCCGGGCTCGCCGAGCGTGTACGTCACGGGCACGCGCACGTCCTCGTATATGATCTCGCAGTGCGCGCCGTCGGTCTCGCCCATGACGGGAACGGGGCGGATGATGTTGAAGCCGGGCGTGTCGGTCGGCACGATGATCTGGCTCATGCGCCGGTGCGACTCCGCCTCGGGATCGGTGACGCACATGACGATGGCGAAGCTGGCGCCGATGGCGCCGCTGGTGAACCACTTGTGGCCGTTGATTATCCACTCGTCCCCGTCACGCACCGCGCGCGTGCGCAGGCCGGTGGGGTCGGCGCCGGACACCTCCGGCTCCGTCATCGAGAAGCAGGAGCGCACCTCGCCGGCGACGAGCGGGCGCATGAAGCGGTCCTTCAGCTCGGGCGTGCCGAACTGGTGCAGGATCTCCGCGTTGCCGGTGTCCGGCGCGGCGCAGCCGAACGCGCGCGGCGCGAAGGGGCTGCGGCCGAGGATCTCGTTCACGAAGGCGTAGGGCAGGAAGCCGGTGCCGGTGCCGCCAGCCTCGGGGCCGATGAACATCGCCCACATGCCCATCGCCTTCGTCATGGCCTGCAGGTCCTTCATCAGGACATCGGCCTCGGTGTCGTGACGGGCGAGGACGTGCTCGTTGGGGATGATCTCCTTGTCGAGGAACTCCTTCGCCTTGCGCCGCAGGTCCTTGATCTCGGGAGAGATGCTGAAGTCCGCCATGGTGCGCCGCTCCTGTCCGGTGTTCGGGGTGTGTCAGGAGTCTAGGCGACGGCGGCGGCGTTTGACCACAGCCCATGTGAGGCGTAGCGAGGGGTCAGCGGGTCGCCAGGGCGGTGTTTGCGGTGCAACGAGGGAGAGGGCGGGGGCGCCTGTCCTCCGTATATGGCGGTGCGGCTATGAGGCCTGGGCGACGATCTGGACCTGCAAGGTGACGTCATCTTGCACGGAGACGAAGCCGGCGATGTTCAGCACGGGGATGTTGAAGTCAGAGAACGGGAACTTCGTCGTCGCCAGCGCCGTGATGACGTTGCCGTCTTTCCGCGCCTTCACATCCCACGTCAATTCCTTCTGTACGCCGTGGAGGTCGAGCGTACCGGTGAGCTGCAACGTCTGTTCCTCGCCTGCCGGGATCGACGGGTCGTATCCGCTGACGCTCGTCGCCGTAAACGTCGCCGTGGGGTACTGAGAGGTCTGCAGCCCCTGGTTCTGGACGCGCCCGTCGCGCATATCCTTGTCGCTCTTGAGCGTCTTGAGGTTGACCGTGAACGTCGCGGGCTGCGAGGCATCGAAGGCGGTGCCATCGGGCGTGAGCACGAACTGGCCGCTGATGTCCTTCGTGGTGCCCTTCGCCTTCGAAGGCAAGGGCAGCGCCGCAAGCTTCTCGTCGGCGAAGTACGCCGCCTCAGAGCGCTCCGGGATGATGACGAACGTGGTACCGCCGCTCGACGCGCCGGTCACCGGCGTCGATGCGGCGCTCTGTGTCGAGCCGCTCGAAGGGGTCGTGAGGTCGGACGGGATGGCGGGGGCGCTGGTAGCGAGGTCGGCGTCCTCGCGGACGAAGAACCACCACCCGGCGGCCCCGGCGGCGGCAATGACGACGACGGCGATCGCGCCGCCGATAAGGATGTTTCGGAGGGTGAGCATCGGGAATCCCTTCCGTCAGGAGTGGCCCGTTGATTGGAAATGCCTTAGGCCGTCAGCGTAGCAATCGGAGTTGCGAACGCTTGTTTCGAAACAGTTGTGATCCAGCGAAGCACCACCCGGATGGGTGAGGCGCTCTCTCGCCGGATCGGACCGTGATGCTCCAACGGAGCACTGCGCCTAGACTGACGCACTCCATCGCGTAATCCGAAGGAGGGGTCATGCCGTCAGGCGGTCTCATTGCCATCTTCGCTCATCCCGATGACGAAGCGCTGGTCGGCGGCACACTAGCGACCTATGCCGACCGCGGGATGCCCGTCACCGTCGTGTGCGCCACACGTGGCGAGGTCGGCGAGATTGCGCCCGGTACGGGTGCGACGCCCGAGACGCTGGGCCAGTTTCGCGAACAGGAACTGCGCGACGCGATGGCGATCCTCGGCGTCGATGATGTGCGGTTCCTCGACTTCCGGGATTCCGGCATGCAGGGCACCACGGAGAACGACGACCCGCGCTCGCTCAACAAGACCGAAGCGCCGCGCGTCATCGAGCCACTGGTCGCCATCATCCGCGAACGGCGGCCGGACGCCATCGTTACGTGGGACGAGAGCGGCGGCTATGGACATCCGGACCACGTCGCCATCCACTTCCACGCGACCGCGGCGTATCACGCGGCAGCCGACGGTGCGAAACTCCGGTCAGCGGGTGCTCCCTGGCAGGCGCGGGGACTCTACTACGCCGTGATCCCGATCGAGGAATTCATGGCCGTGATGCAGGAAGCGGCGAAGCGCGGCGTGCAATCGGAGGCGCCCGGCGGCACCGAGGAGTTCGAGGAGCTGCCCCGGGTAGCGCCCAACTGCATCATCGACGTATCGGCTCAGTACGAGCGGAAGCAGCGGGCACTGGAGGAGCATCGCACCCAGCTTGGATCGTGGGATCCGTTCAACGCGCTCCCTGACGACCTGCGGTTCCGCCTCTTCGGAAGAGAGTACTACTATCGCGCGGCGCCGCCTGTAAGCGACGGAAATATCATCAACGACCTCATCGCATTCGACGGTTAACGTGAATCACACGGGCGCCGTGCGCACGGCGGGCTGACGCCGCGGCCGGCGCGGACGGGCGAGGTGGGCGGGGGCCACATCGGCGTCCGGCGCCGGCTCGAAGGTCGCGACGTCCTGCCGGCCGCGCACGCGGCGGCGTGTCCGGGGCCGCTCCCCAACGGCCCCGGCAGGGGCATTGGCCGCGAGCGCAACGATACGCGCCACGGCCCTCTGCTTATCAAGAATCAGCATCCGGCGTCGCCTGCAACTCCTGGCGCACGATCTGACTCACGCGCTGGCGGGTGACGCCGAAATGCTCAGCGAGTCGCGACTGGAGGCCCCAGCGCCCGCCGTTACCGGCGACGCCGCGCTTGATCAGGACACGGACCGCGATACGAAGTTTTTCGGTTCTGGTTAGCTCTTCCTGATACGGCTCGAGTGCGATGGTCATCCTTGCCCTCCCCGGGGAACGCCTGTCGCCAGGCCGCCGCCCGCTTCACTACGGACGCATCGCGAATCTACGCGTTATGTTCTCACCAATCGCGTGTACACCTCTGACGAGCTTTCTTAATGGCTAATCACACCGGCAAACCAGGATGGTTTCTGCGAGCGCCGGCCAGCCGTGACTCGCTTGTCGGCTCGCACGCCGGCCGACGAACGGCAACA
Organism: uncultured Chloroflexia bacterium; assembly: GCA_963736015.1. Classification (GTDB taxonomy): domain Bacteria; phylum Chloroflexota; class Dehalococcoidia; order DSTF01; family JACRBR01; genus CAVTNG01. Next base: position 178,120 of record CAVTNG010000004.1, read on the forward strand.
GGCGCGCAACGAGTGCGCAGTTGCGTGCGTGCTACGATCGATGTGTGAACGGGCGTGTCGTGGGCATCGGAGCCTTGCTGGCCCTCCTGCCGATGCTGGCCGCCTGCTCGGGCTCGAGTCCGGCCACCACGTCCACACCGGCGCCATCCGACACGGCAACGGCCGCCCCACCCACGAAGACGCCATTTCCCACGTTCACGCCGACCGCGGTCCTGAATTCCGGCACGTCAATCGTCGTCGGCGGCGACTTGCGCGTCCGTGCGGAGCCGAACACCAAGTCAGCCGTGGTCAAGACGCTGAAGGACCAGTCTCCGGTCCAGATCACCGCCTTTGTCGATGGCGAGAACGTGCTGGTGGGCAGCCAGACGTGGCTGACGACGATCCCGTCGTGGACACGGACGTGGTTTCGCCTGAGCGACGGGACGTACGTCTATGCCGCCTTCGTCTTCATCTCGCCGCCCGACGAGGTGTCACCGCTTACGGATCCGCAGGGCCAGGAGAAGTGGATCGACGTGAACGTGACGACGCAGACGGCGTCGGCGATGATCGGCGACCAGGCGATCCATACGGCGCCGGTCTCGACGGGGTCGCCGCAGTTCCCGAGCCCGCTCGGGACGCACGCCATCGAGAAGGACGGCCGACTTCCCGTCGAGCGGATGACGGCGACGCAGGCGGGCTACAACCCGGCGCAGGCGCAGTACGATGTCGAGCGGGTGCTCTTCACGCAGTACTACGACCGCAACGGCGACGCGCTGCACCTGAACTACTGGCGTCCTGACTCGGTCTTCGGGCACACGGCGACGAGCCATGGCTGCGTCGGGATCCAGCTGCACGACGCGCAGTACTTCTGGCTGTTCGGCGAGCCGGGCATGCGCGTCGAGATTCACGCCTGACGGCACCAGCGAAGGCCCTTCCATTTAGAGGCGACAGACCCGATCCTTACTCCATTCGTTGAACCCAGGGAGTGGGCCCATGTACGTCGACCTCAACAAGGAACTCACCGACGAGCAGAAGGCGGTGAAGCAGCGCGCGCACGAGTTCGCGGCGCAGGTGCTTCGGCCGGCGAGCATCGAACTGGACAAGCTCACACCGGAAGAGGTCATCGATGAGGGATCGCGACTGTGGGATGTCATGCGCATCGCCTACGAGGAGGGGTGGCACCTGCGGAACTTCCCGGAGGCGCTCGGCGGCGCACACCTCGACCCGCTGAGCTCGCACTGCGTAAACGAGGAGTGGGGCTGGGGTAGCGCGGACTTCGCGATCTCGCTCAGCGTGACGTCGTTCCCGTTCTCCTTCGCGGCAGGCCGACGCGACCCGAAGCTCATCGAAGAGGTCGTGATGCCCTTCGTGGAAGACAAGAAGGGCCGCTATATCGGCTGCTGGGCGATCACGGAGCCGGGCCACGGCTCGGACACGCTGATGCCCGGGACGAAGTACTGGACCAACCCGGAAGTGCACTACGGCCTCACGGCGACGCTCGACGGCGACGAGTACGTGCTCAATGGCCAGAAGTCAGCGTGGGTCTCCAACGGCACGATCGCCACGCACGCGCTGGCCTTTCTCGGCGTCGACCGCAAGCGCGGTATGGCGGGCGGCGGCGTCGCGCTGGTGCCGCTCAATTTGCCGGGCGTGACGAAGGGGCCGCCGCTCAACAAGATCGGCCAGCGCGCGCTGAACCAGGGCGAGATCTTCTTCGACAACGTGCGCATCCCGAAGGCATACATGTTCGTCGAGCCGGACGCGTACACGTACGCGATCGACGCAGTGCTCGCCGGTGCGAACGCGTTCATGGGGTCGGCATTCACCGGACTGGCGCGCGCCGCGTTCGAGGAAGCCCTCGTCTACACGCAGAACCGCGTCCAGGGAGGCGTTCCGATCAGCCAGCACCAGCTGGTGCAGAAGAAGCTGTTCGACATGTTCGTCAAGGTCGAGACGTCGCGCCAGCTCTCGCGCGCGACGATGCTGTACAACCACGGCACGTTCCCGCCCGGCACGCAGTACTCGATTTCTTCGAAGGTGTACTGCACGCAGTCGGCGTTTGAGGTGGCGAGCGAAGCGATCCAGCTCCACGGCGGTTATGGCCTGACGAAGGAGATGTACGTGGAGAAGCTGTTCCGGGACGCGCGCGCTTCGATGATCGAGGACGGTTCGAACGACATCCTGTCGCTCACTGCGGCGCAGAAGATCCTCGACCAGTACACACCGTAGCCTCCTCACCATACGCTGGCCCGTCGAGGGCCCTGCCGCTACGCTGACCGCCGTGAGCGAAGAGTTCCTGACGACGCCGATCACGCGCTTCGAGCCGGACGCCGGCATGTCGCTGCGCGGCTTCGTCGAGGCGATCGGCCGCACGGGCGGACAGCCGCGCCGTCTGAGCGCCGCCATCGATCTGTGGAACGCGATGGTGGAGCGCAACCGCCTAGTGTTCTGCTCCATCGCCGGCGCGCCAGTGCCGATGGGTTTCGGGCCCGCCATCGCGGATCTGGTGGAGCGGCGGGCGATCGACGTGCTCGATATCACGGGCGCGCAGCTCACACACGACATGCTGGAGATCATCGGCAGCCTGCACTACCAGGGCCGCGTGGGCGCCGATGACGTCGCGCTGGCGAGCGCCGACGTAAACCGCTTCTGGGACACGTTCGGCAACGAGGCCGACTACCGCCGCGTCGAGCCGATGATCTTCGACCTCGCCGAGGCGTTGCCGGACCGGCCGATGACGACGCGCGAATACATCTACCGCATGGGCGTGTTCTTCGAGAAGATGGCGTCGCAGCCGGGCATCCTGACGGCGGCCGCGCGCAACGGCACGCCCGTGTATTGCCCGGCGATCGGCGACTCAGTGCTGGGTATGGACCTGGGCCTGTTCCGGCATGAGCGCAGTAAACGTATCGTGTTCGACGTCGTGCAGGACGTGTGTGAGATGACGGCCATCGTGCTGCTGGCGGAGGAGGTGGGCCTGCGGACTTCAACAGTGATCTTCGGCGGCGGCGCGCCCCGGAACCACATCCAGCAGTCGCAGATCGGCACGTACATGTTCCTCACGAAGGGAAAGGGCCACGCCGAGGCCGTTCGGTTCAGCATCGAGCCGGCGGAGACGGGCGGGCTCTCCGGTTCGACGATCGCCGAGGGCATCAGCTGGAAGAAATTCGATCCGAAGGTAGAGTCGGCGGAGGTCTTCCTGGACTCGAACCTCTCGATCGCGATCGCGTCATGCCTCGTGGGGGGCCGGGAAGCATCGCGATGCTTCAGCTTCACGCATGAGGACGACGGCACGCTCACGGCGTCGTACGCAGGAAAGAGCTGGAACCTGTCGGAGAAGTACGGATTCTGAGGACACGCGAGCAGACGCTCACAGACAGATCAACCTCGCGCGGGCGCTCAGTCCAATGGTTGCCCTGGGGTGCACCAGCGATGAGCTAGCTCGCCCGCTCCGAGGTGTTTTCTTCGGCCGCGGCGCGGATCTTCGTGTAGCAGTTGCTGCAGTACACGGGGCGATCGCCGCGCGGCTGGAACGGAACCTCGGTCATCATGCCGCACTCAGCGCAGGTCGCCGGGTGCATCTGGCGCGGCGTGCGGCCGCCGAAGCTGGCGAACACGCCATAGCGAACGTACCCCTCTTCGGGCTCGTTGGTGCGGGTTGCTTTTCGGCTCGAGCGGCACGACGGACAACGTACGGGCTCGTTCTGGAGCCCCTTGTTGGCGTAAAACTCCTGTTCACCGGCGGTGAAGGTGAAGTTCTGCTTGCAGTCGCGGCATACGAGAGTCTTGTCTACGAAGCTCAATGAAAACCTCTCCCTTTCGGGACGTGAATGTGCGGCCCATCAGGCCGCACCGTTTTCATGCAAAGCCCCGTGACCACCACACATAGTATATCGACCCCGCGAAAGGCCTCACAAGCTAGGGATTACCCTACGCATCCAGGGCCGCGCGTATACGCGATGGCAGCGGCACACGGCGGGCGAGTACGGCCGCTTCCTCGCTGTGGAGCAGGTGCGTCGTCCATATGAACACGGCGGTCCCGAGGGCGATGCCCGACGCCGTCACGAACAGAGCATCGAGCTTGTTGTCGAGCTCGAGCGCGCCCGTCAGGTGTAGCAGTGCCAGCCACAGCGCGACCACTTCGGCCATCAGTACGGTGGCGACGCCAGTGCGCACCAACGATCGGGTGATGCGCGCGGTGTCGAGTTCGGGCACGCGCTGGACGATCGTGCGAAACAGCAGCACGAACTCGACGACCGTCGCCAGCGACAGTGACAGCGCGAGGCCGTTGATGCCGAACGGCCACACCAGAATGAGTGACAGAATGAGGTTGATCACCATCGAGACCACAGCGAACGCGACAGGCGTTCTCGTATCGCTCATCGCATAGAAGCCACGGCTCAGGATCTCGATGCCGCTGTGCGCGAACAGCGCGAGCGCGTAGAAGACGAGCGCGCCGACGACGAGGTCGGTCGACTCGAGATCGAATTCGCCGCCTCGTAACAGGAGCGACGTGATGGGAAGCGCCAGAATCATGAGGCCGACGCTCGCGGGGATCGTCAGATAGAGGATCAGGCGGAGCGAGGCCGAGAGCGTGTCCGGCAACTCGCCCTGCTCACGCGCGGCCTGCTCCGCCATACGCGGGAAGACCGCGGTCGATATCGCCATCCCGAACACGCCGAGCGGCGTCATCACGATGAGCCACGCATAATTGACTGCAGAGATCGCGCCGTCCTCAACAAACGAGGCGAAGAAGGTTGCGATGATGAAGTTCAGCTGGAACGCGGCGAGACCGATCACCCGCGGTCCCATCAGGCGGCCGACCTGGCGGACAGCACGGTCCTTCCAGTCGTAGATCGGCTGCCAGCGCATGCCAACGAGCCACAACGCCGGCACCTGCACAAGCAGATGCAACAGCGCACCGATGACGACACAGAATGCCAGCACCTTCACATCGTCGGAGATGAGGGCGCCGACGATAATCGCGGCGTTGTAGAACATGGGCGCGAACGCCGGCGCCAGGAAGTGATGGCGGCCGTTCAGGATGCCCATGAACATCCCGCTCACAGCGAAGAGCACAGGCGAGAGCATCATGATGCGCGTGAGATCGACCGCAAGCGACGTGAGCTCGGCGTGCTGGCCGGTCTCATCGCCGAGGCCGGGCGCGGTGATGGGCACGAGCAGCGGTGCTAACAACAGCCCGAGGAGCGCGAACGCCGCCGTCGCCGCAAACACGAGGTTCAGCACGCTGGAAGCCAGGCGCCAGGCGGCCCGGTCACCCTCCTCGGACCAGATGCGCGCGAACACGGGGATGAAGGCGCTCCCCAGCGTCGCACCCGCGAGGAGCTGGAAGATCAGATCCGGAAGGCGAAACGCCACGAAGTAAGCGTCGAGGTTGGGGCTGGTGCCGAATTGATGGGCGATCGCCATCGTCCGTACGAGGCCGAGCAGCCTGCTGGCGAGAAAGCCGAGCGCGACCACGGAGGCCGCGGCGGCAAGGCTGGGGGGCGCCGTTGAGCGAGTCGCGGCGGATCCGACGGCAGCGTCGGACTCGTCCGTAAAGAAACGGGCTCGGAGCGTCCGCATCATGACGGGAGGGTGCCCTTCCGACGCCGCTGAGGGCGTCGGAGCATCATACTATGGCCCGATTCGGGGCTACAATCGCAGAAGCGGCCGGCGTTGGACACAGGGCACGGGGCCGCTGTAGGCTGTTGCGGCGCATCTTCGCGTCGCTACCAGATCATAAAACGCGAGAACGCGTGGAGGTCCCGCAGTTGGCACACTCGAAATCTGCACTCAAGCGCTGGCGCCAGAACGAGCGGCATCGCGAACGCAACAAGCCGGTGCGCACGTCGGCACGGACCGCGGTGAAGAAGGCGCGTGCCGCCGCTGACGGCGATCCGGACGAGGCGCGCGCAGCGGTTGCAGAGGCGTCGTCGATCCTCGACCGCGCGGCCAAGCGACGGGTCATTCATCCCAACGCAGCCTCGCGTCATAAGTCCCGGTTGATGCGGCGCATAAACCGCGCGTCTGCGCCGGCGGCGGCCGAGGCAACGCCCGCGAAGGGCACGCGCAAGGCCTCGACGAAGGGCACCGCGAAGGCGAAGGCGCCGGCGAAGCCACGAGCCTCGCGCGCCAAGGCGAAGTCCTAGCACCCTCGGCAGATCAGGCATCAAGGCGGCCGCTTCAACGGCCGTCTGATCTTGTGAGGCGAATTCCGTGACGAACGACGACGCTACGCGCCTCGGAATGTCGCTCTGGAACGACTCGGCCGAGGCGTACATCCGATTTCAGGATCAGGGCGACCGCAACCGGACGCTCTTGCTGGACCCGATCATGCTCGAACGCTGCGGCGATGTCGCGGGCAAGCGCGTGCTGGATCTGGGATGCGGCGAAGGTCGCTTCGGGCGCATGCTGGCGAAGCGGGGCGCACGCGTCGCAGGCGTCGATCCGACCCCGACGATGACGGCGCGCGCGACGGCGCGTGCCGAGGGTGACGAGAGCTACGTGCGCGCCGCCGCGGAGGCGCTGCCGTTTCGCAACGCGCGCTTCGATCTGGTCGTGAGCTACGTGTCGCTCGTCGACATCCTCGGCTTTCGCGAGGCGATCGCCGAGTGCGGCCGGGTGCTCGCGCCGGGCGGCCGCGTGGTGGCGGCAAATCTCGGCTTCAGCACGGCATGTTCGGTCTGGGAGCGCGATGAGCAGGGGCGCCGACTCTACCGCAAGCTCGACCGCTACGCCGACGAGTTCTCGCAGACGTACGAATGGCTGGGCATCAAGATCGTCAACCACCACCGGCCGTTAAGCGCGTACGTGGCGGCGTACCTGGGCGCAGGGTTGCAGCTTCGCGAGTTCCTGGAGCCGGTGCCGACAGACGAGGCGCTGCGGGACGATCCAAACTCCGAGGACTGGTTCCGCGTCCCCGAGTTCAACGTGATGGTCTGGGAGAGGCCTCGCGCGTAGACGCCCACGTACTCGCGAACAATGAAAAGACGCCCGCTCGACTTGAGCGGGCGTCTTGTTTCTTCGTGACTCCGGCTGCTATCGCTTCGTGTACTGCGGAGCCTTGCGGGCGCGCTTGAGGCCGACCTTCTTTCGCTCCTTCATACGCGAGTCGCGCGTCAGCAGGTGCTGGCGCTTCAGCGCCGGGCGCAGGCCCGCGTCCGACGCCGCGAGTGCGCGGGCGATGCCATGCGAAAGCGCGCCCGCCCAACCGGTGATTCCGCCGCCCGCGATTTTCGCCTGTACGTTGTAGCGCGTGTCGGCCATCGCTGCCTTGAGCGGCGCCACGACCGCTGCCTGGTGAGACCCGCGCGGGAAGACCTCGAGATATCCGCGCCCGTTCACCAGGATCTCGCCCGTTCCGGGCGAGAGGCGCACGCGCGCGACGGCGGTCTTGCGCCTTCCCGTGCCGTAGAAGTAGCGGTCAGTCGTTGCCATGATGCATCAATCCTTCGCGGCGGTCGCTTTACCCTTGCCGGCGTTGACCTGCGCAGCGTGGGGGTGATCCGGTCCGGCGTACACTTTCAGGTGCTTCAGCAGCTTCGCGCCGTGCGAGTTGTGAGGGAGCATGCCCTTCACGGCGTACTCGATGACGCGCTCGGGTCGCGTCGCCATCAGCTTCGCCTGCGAGATCGACTTCAGGCCGCCCGGGTACTGCGAGTGGCGCCAGTACTTCTTCTCGACCATGTCGCCCGTGATCTTCACCTGCGACGCGTTGACGACGATGACGAAGTCGCCGTTGCCCATCGATGGCGTGAACGTCGGCCGGTTCTTGCCGCGCAGGGTCGCAGCGACCTCCGAAGCCAGGCGCCCGAGCGGGCGTCCCGTCGCGTCGACGACGTGCCAGGTCTCCTGAATGTCCTGCGGTTTCAGCGTGTAGGTTGCCATCAGTTTTGTCCGTTTCCATCGTGCGGCTCGAACTCGAGCCCGTCGTACTCTACCCGCACGAGATATAGACCGCATCCCGGCGCCGCCGGTCCCGCGCTCGACGGTACCGCGCCGTCGAGCAGTTCCTGGAACCGTTGCTCGCTCATCCGTCCCACCGCCACCTCGACCAGCGTGCCCGATGGTCCGGCGCACCTGGTGCGGCAGGAAGGCCTCGGCCTCCATCTCCAGCGTGAGGTGACCGCCGCAGCCGCGAAGTTCGCAGCGGCGGAGCGTCCGTTGCGTGCGCCCATCGAACGGCGGCGCGAACGCGGCGAAGTCGTGGGCGCCCTCCAGCGAGCGAGCGGCGCGCGCCATCAGCGCAAGATCGAGCTGCTGCGGCACGTGCCACGAACGGTTTCGCTCGAGCGGCGACCGCACCGCGCGGCTGTCGATGCGGTAGCGGTACACGCGTCCCCTGGCGTCGCGGCGCGGGTCGAAGTCCGGGTCCACTTCGAACGACACGGCGCACGGCGACGTCGGCAGGCAAGAAGTGGTTCAGCGCCGGCACGAACTCCGGCGGACCGAGCCGGGAGCGCGTCGAGAAGGCCGCAACCTGGCCGAGCGCGTGGACCCCAGTGTCCGTGCGCCCTGCGAAAGCGGCCCGCGCGGTCTCGCCGGTCAGGTCATTGATCGCGGACTCCAGCGCCTGCTGGATGCTGGGGCCGTTCTCCTGGTACTGGGAGCCGCAGTACGCGGTGCCGTCGTACTCGAGCAGGAGCGCGAGTCGCCGCTCGCCGGGATGTGGCGGAGCGCTGTCCTGCATAAGGCTACGCTTCGCGCTCCACGAGCTCGAGCTGCGCCATCGGCGCGCCGTCGCCGTGACGGGGGCCAAGCTTGATGATCCGCGTGTAGCCACCGGGCCGGTCCGCAAACCGCGGCGCGACGTCGTCGAAGAGTTTCTTTACGACGTCCTTGTCGTTGATGAACGACTGCGCCTGGCGTCGCGCGTGCAGCGTGCCATCCTTGCCCAGCGTGATCATTTTCTCCGCCATCGGCCGCACTTCCTTCGCGCGTGCCTCGGTCGTCTTCAGCCGCTCGTAGCGGACGAGATCCTTCACGAGGCTGCGGAACATGCGCTGCCGCTCAGCGCCTGAGCGGTCGAACTTGCGGCCGGCTACCTTATGGCGCATCAGTCCTCGCGCTCCTTGCGGCGCATCAGCTCCGACGGGTCCTCGCCGGCCTCGCGCAGTGCTTCGATGAGCGCGGCGCCGAGCGGGCTGAGGTCTTCCGATTCGTCGCTGGCGGGACCGGACGCGGGGCGGCCGAGCGGCATGCCGCCAGCGCCATCTTCCTCGTCATCCGACGGGGTGAGGAGGCCAAGCTCGATCAGCTTGTCCTTCAGCTCGTCGTACGACTTGCGGCCGAAGTTGCGGAGCGAGAGGAGCTCGTCCTCGCTCTTCTCGAGCACGGCACCAACGGTCATCAAGCCGCTGCGCTTGAGGCAGTTGTAGGCGCGCACCGAGAGGTTCAGCTCTTCGATCGGCATGTTGTACTTGTCCGGCGGCAGCGACGTGCCGACGCCGAGTCCGCGGTCCACGGTCGGCGGCAACGGCTTGCCGAGCATGCGCGAACATGCGCAGTTCATCGACGAGGATGTCCGCGCTCTTGCTGATCGCGTCGACGCCGGACATCGTGCCGTCCGTCCAGACCTCGAGCGTGAGCTTGTCGTAGTTCGTCATTTGGCCGACGCGCGTGTGCGTGACGTGAAAGTTCACGCGGCGCACGGGCGAGAAGATGGCGTCCACCGGGATGACGCCGATCGGCAGGCCGTCGCTCTGGCCGGCGGGCGCGTATCCCTGGCCCGGTTCGACGTTCAGCTCCACCGTCAGGCGCGCGTTGGGTGCGTCCAGCGTCGCGAGGTGGAGGTCAGGGTTGACGATCTCGTAGTCGGCCGTCGTCTGGATCTTCTCGGCCGTGACCGGGCCTTCACCCGAGGCCTCGAGATACAGCTTGGCGGGCCGCTCGGCGAGGGCACGCAGGCGCAGCTCCTTGATGTTGAGCAGAAACTCCGTCGTGTCTTCTTTCATGTGGGGGATGGTGGAGAATTCGTGCTCCACTTCCTCGATCCGTACGGAAGTGACGGCGGCACCCGGCAGCGAGCTGAGCAGCACGCGGCGCAGCGCGTTCCCGAGCGTCGTGCCGAAGCCGGCGTTCAGCGGCTCGGCGACGAGGCGCACGTAGGTTTCGCTCTCATCTTCAATCTCAATGTGTGCAGGTTCCAGCTCTTCCAACGTATTCCTCCCTGGGCCGAGGGGCTGCGCGTCTGCGTCGAGGGACCGCGGCGCGACATCTGCCCACATAGCCGTCATCGCGAGTAATACTCCACAATCACCGCCGGATCGAACTTCACCGGGTGATCAGCGATCACGGGCGGCGACACGACGCGCCCGGTCATCGCTTCGCCGTCTACATTCAGCCAGCCTGGTTGCGTCTTGTTGGACATATTCTCTTTCGCGAACTTGTATTGTTCCGTATTCTTGCTGTTTGCCACCCAGGCGATGACGTCGCCTGGCTTCGTCACGGCCGAGGGAATATCCGTCTTGCGGCCATTGAGCATGATGTGACCATGGCGGACGAGCTGGCGCGCCGCCTTCAGCGAGTCAGCGAAACCCATCCGGTGGACGACGTTGTCGAGCCGCATCTCGAGCAGCCGCACGAGGTTCTCGCCGGTGACGCCGGGAAGGCGCACGGCCTCCTTGTAGTAGTCCACGAACTGCTTTTCGAGCACACCGTAGGTGTAGCGGGCCTTCTGTTTCTCGCGGAGCTGCAGGGCGCGGTCGGAGAGCTTGCGGCGCCGCGTCTGCGGCATGCCGGGCGGGGAGGGGCGCTTGTCGAGCGTGCACTTGGTGACGCATTTGTCGCCCTTGAGCATGAGCTTCTCGCCGTAGCGGCGGCAGATGCGGCACACCGGTCCTGTGTAACGAGCCATACGCGCTGTTCTTCCCTTTGCCTGCTCTAGAGGCGCTCTAGACCCTGCGCCGCTTGGGTGGCCGGCAGCCGTTGTGCGGCACCGGCGTCGCATCCTTGATGCTGAGAACGATGAGGCCGCTGGCCTGGAGCGCGCGCACCGCCGCCTCGCGCCCGCTGCCGGGGCCCTTGACGAAGACGTCCACCTGGCGCAGGCCGTGCTCCATCGCGCGGCGTGCGGCACCCTCGGCGGCGATCTGCGCGGCGTAAGGCGTGCTCTTGCGCGAGCCCTTGAACCCGGACTGGCCCGCGCTCGCCCAGGAGAGGACGTTTCCGTGCGGGTCGGTAAGCGTAATCAACGTGTTGTTGAACGTGGACTGCACGTAGGCACGCCCACGCGGCACGGACTTGCGTTCGCGTTTGCGCCCCTTGCTCTTCGTTGCCTTTCGCTCGGCCATACTTCTCCTCTACGCAACCGCCGCGCGTTGCGCCCAGCCGTGCTGCCGCCGATGCGGGCTACTTCTTCGCTACCGACTTTCGCTTGCCGGCCACGGTGCGCCGCGCACCGCGCTTGGTGCGCGCGTTCGTGCGCGTGCGCTGTCCGCGTACGGGCAGTCCGCGCCGGTGGCGGACGCCGCGGTAGCAGTTGATCTCGATCAGCCGCTGGATGTTCTGGCGCACCTCGCGGCGGAGATCGCCTTCGACGGTGTGCTGCTTGTCGATCACCTCGCGTATGCGGTTGACCTCTTCGTCCGTGAGGTCGCGCACGCGCGTCGCGGGGTTGACCTGCGTGGCGGTGACGATCTTGCGCGCGGCCGTCGGCCCGATGCCGTAGATGTACCGCAGCGATATGTCGACGCGCTTGTCGCGCGGGATGTCTACGCCGGCAATGCGTGCCATGTGTCTCCTACCCCTGGCGCTGCTTGTGCTTCGGGATCTCGCAGATCACGCGCAGCACGCCGTGCCGCTTGATGATCTTGCATTTCTCGCACCGCTTCTTGATCGAAGCCCTGACTCTCATGTCCCTACCTGAACCGATATGTGATACGTCCGCGCGAAAGGTCGTACGGCGACAGTTCGACCAGCACGCGGTCACCCGGAAGCACCTTAATGAAGTTCAGCCGGATCTTGCCTGAGATGTGCGCGAGCACCTGGTGCCCGTTCGGCAGCTCCACCTTGAACATCGCGTTCGGCAAGGGCTCCTTGACGACGCCCTCTACCTCGATCGCGTCCTTTTTGGGCATACACTCCTACCCTGAGCGCTACTCAAGCGGATAATTCTACCGAATCACCCCGCCGTGGCGCTAATCGAAACTTTTATACGCCCTATGGCGCCGTCAGCACGATCGGATCGCCGTCCGTTATGGCAATCGTGTGCTCGAAATGGGCCGCCAGGCTGCCGTCTGCCGTCACGACGGTCCAGTGATCGTCGAGCTGACGGGTGCGCCAGTCGCCGACGGTCACCATCGGCTCAAGCGCCAGCACCATGCCTTTCTTAAGCACCGGCCCGCGGTCGGCCGGCCCGAAGTTCGGCACCTGCGGCTCCTCATGCATTTCGCGGCCAACGCCGTGCCCCACGTACTCACGCACGACGCCGAAGCCGCGCGACTCGACGAAGTTCTGGATCGCGTTCGAGATCTCCCCGAGGCGGTTGCCGGCGCGGGCGTGCCGGATGCCCGCGTTCAGCGCGCCGCGGGTCGTCTCGACCAGCTCCTCGCCGCCCGGCTTCGGGTGCCCGACGATGGCCGTGACGGCCGAGTCGGCGACGAAGCCCTTGTACGTGCATCCGAGGTCGATACTGACTACGTCGCCCTCTTGTAGGACGCGCTTGCCGGGGATGCCGTGCACGATCTCTTCGTTCACGGAGACACAGACCGTCGCCGGGTATGGCACGGCTGCGCCAGGCGGATAGCCCAGGAACGTCGGCACGACCTTGTGGCGCTCGAACTCGCGGCGCACAGTCTTGTCGAGTTCCTTCACGACAAGCCCCGGCCGCAGCTCGCCTACCAGCTTGCACAGCGTCTGCCCGACGACCCGGCCGGCCTCTCGCATAATCGCGATCTCATCGTCTGATTTGAGAATGATTGGCATGGATTCTCGCTACGTCGCTCTCGGGCCGGCAGCGAGCGCCTTCAGGATTGAGTCCGTGACGACCGTGATCTCGGGCAGGCCATCGACTTCCCGGAGCTTGCCCTGCGCGCCGGTAATGCTCGAGCAGATCCGCCGGTGGTTTCTGGACTTCGAGCCGTGTCCGGATCGCCTCGGGCGTGTCGTCCGCGCGGCCGGAGTCCTTAGCCCGGCCCAGCATGCGCTCGTACACGACGTCGTCTGGGGCGTTGATGTTCAGAGCGACGTCGATCGACTCTCCCTCGCGAGTAAGCGCCGCATCCAGCGCCTGCGCCTGGACGAGCGTGCGCGGGAACCCATCGAGAATGAAGCCCTGGTCTGGCTGCAGTTCGAGCAGCCGCGCCATGAACATCTCGATGACGAGATCGTCGGGGACGAGCAGCCCCTTGTCCATGTAGCCCTTCGCCATCACACCGAGCTGCGTGCCATTCTTCACGTGCTCCCGGAGCATGTCGCCGGTAGAGATGTGCGCCCAGCCGTTGCGTTCGGCGACGATGATTGCCTGGGTGCCCTTGCCGACGCCCGGGGGGCCAAAGAAGATGACGTTCACCTAGCGGATGAACCCCTCGTAGTTGCGCATCATGAGCTGCGCCTCGAGCTGCTTCATGGTGTCGATCACGACGCCGACGACGATGAGGAGCCCGGTGCTGCTGATGGTCAGGGATGTGACATCGAACCAGCTCGTCACCAGGTACGGCAGGATCGCCACGATACCCAGGAAGATCGCGCCGGCCCAGGTGATGCGCACGAGCACGCGCATGATGTATTCGCCGGTTGGCCGGCCCGGGCGGATGCCGGGCACGAAGCCACCCTGCTTCTGCAGGTTCTCGGCGAGGTTCTGCTGCTGGTAGACGACCAGCGTGTAGAAGAAGCTAAAGGCGACGACGAGCAGGAACACTGCGATGTAGAACCCGGCACTGCCTCCGGTCCGGCTGCCGCCGTTGCCCGGCGAAAACAGGTTCGTGAACCAGGTGGCGATCGAGCGGACGAACTCGTTGCTGGACGAATCGAGCACGTACTGCGCAAACGTGGCCGGGAGGATGACGATCGAGAAGGCGAAGATCAGCGGGATCATACCGGCGGAGTTCACCTTGAGCGGGATATGGCTCTGCCCGGACTGGCGATACATCTTGCCGGCGCGGAACACGCTCTTGGCGTACTGCACCGGCACCTTCCGGACGGCCTCCTGCATGAAGACGATCGCGGCGATCAGAAGGATGGTAAGCACGACGAGCAGCGCCAGCGCGAACAGGCCAAGCGTCGAGTTGAACACGGTGTTCAGCAGGCCGGGCATGCCGGCGACGATGCCGCCGAAGATGATGATCGAGATGCCGTTGCCGATGCCGTTCTCGGTGATCAGCTCGCCGAGCCACACCAGGAACATAGTGCCGGCCGTGAGCGCGAACAGCGCCGTGATCGTCGGCAGCGCGTTCGTCCCGGTGAGCGAAGGCGCGAACATCGCGCCGGGCGACGTCTGCTGCACCTGCGAGTGCAGGATCACGAGCTGCGCGTAGCCCTGGACGAAGCACAGCGGCACGGTCATCCAGTGCTGGTAGAGCTCCAGGCGGTGGCGTCCCTGCTCGCCTTCCTTCTGCAGCGCCTGCAGCGAGGGCACGATAGGCGTGATTAGCTGCATGATGATGCTGGCGGTGATGTATGGATACACGCCAAGCGCCGCGATGCTCAGCCGTCGCAGCGCGCCGCCACTGAACAGGTTGAAGAGCCCGAGGATGTTGCTGGACTCGACGGCCTTCTCGATGGCCGCGGGGTTCACTCCCGGAATCGGGATGTGTGCGACAAACCGGAACACGACCAGCATGGCCGCGGTGAACAGCAGCTTCTTGCGGATGTCCGGCTGCTGGACGGCGTCGAACACCGCCTGAAGCAGGCGGGGGCGGCTTGCGGTCTGTTGCCTAGCTGCCAGCGCCATCGGTCGCCTCTTCGCCTGCCGCGTCGGCCGGGGTCTCTTCAGACGGCTCGGCCTTCTCGGCCTTCGCCGCTTTCGCGCGCTTCGGCTTCGCCGGCGCTGCCTCTTCCTTCGGGGCAGGCTCGCCGTTCAGCCAGCGGACGGTGCCACCGGCACCCTCGATCTTCTACGCGCAGCCTTGGAGAAGCTCGATGCCTCGACGGTGAGCGCTACGGACAGATCACCGGTGCCGAGGATCTTCACCGGTCTGCTCGTCCGCACGAGGCGGCTCGACTTCAGCGTGTCGGCGTTGACTTCGGCCCCGGCCGGGAAGCGGGCCAACAGGCCAACGTTCACTTCCTCATAGTCGACGCGGAACGGGTTGCGGAAGCCGCGTTTGTAGGCCATTCGGCGGACGAGCGGCAACTGGCCACCCTCGAACCCGGGCCGGACGCCGCCTCCGGATCGCGCCTTCTGGCCCTTGAGGCCGCGCGTCGAGTAGGTACCGTGACCGCTGGCGTTACCACGTCCGATGCGCTTGCGCTTGTGCGTGGCGCCCTTCGGCTGTCGCAGCTCTTGCTGTTGCATGGCTTACTGGTCCTCCACCCGCACCAGGTGGCGCACCCTCAGCACCATGCCGCGGATCGCGCGGTTATCTTCGTGCTCCACGGTCTGGCCGAGACGACGCAGGCCCAGGGCGCGGATCGTGCGCTTCTGGTCTTCCTTCTGGTTGATGCCGCTGCGCTCCCAGGTGACCTTGATCTTCGCCATCACGACGCCTGCACATTCGCGACCGAGGCGCGACGGCGCGCGGTCTGGCGCTTCGGGTCGCGGAGCTCCGACAGACCGGCAATCGTCGCCTGCACGACGTTGAGCGCATTCGCGGAGCCGAGCGACTTGGTGAGGACATCTTTGATCCCGGCCATCTCCATGACGGCGCGCACGCCACCACCCGCGATCACGCCGGTTCCGGGCGACGCCGGCTTCATCATCACCTTCGCGGCGCCGAAGCGCGCGAGGATCGGATGGGCGATCGTCGTGTTATTCATCGGCACGCGGATCAGGTTCTTCTTGGCGATGGCCGCGCCCTTGCGGATCGCTTCCGGCACCTCGTTCGCCTTGCCCATGCCGGCGCCGACGTGGCCCTGGCCGTCGCCCACGACGACGACGGCGCTGAAGCTGAACCGCCGGCCGCCCTTCACCACCTTGGAGACGCGGTTGATGAACACCACCTTCTCCTGGAGGTCCAGGTCGCGCGCTTCGATCTTGTCAGTTCGTTGCTGCACCATCGTCTTCTCTTTCAGCGTCGCCGCTTTAGAACTCCAGCCCGCCTTCGCGCGCGGCCTCGGCCAGCGCCTTCACGCGGCCGTGGTACCTGTTACCGCCGCGGTCGAACACTACCGTGGTGACGCCGGCGTCCTTCGCCTTCTTCGAGATCGCCTCTCCCACGGCCTTCGCCTGTTCGCTTCTTCTTGCCCTTCGCGTCCTTCAGCGCCTTGTCCAGCGTCGGAGGCATGAGCAAGAGTCCGCGCGCTCTCGTCGTCGATCACCTGCGCGTAGATGTGGTTCAGGCTGCGGAACACGGCCAGCCGCGGGCGCGTTGGTGTGCCCGAGACGGTCTTGCGCACGCGCTCGTGGCGCCGTCCCCTCGCCGCGCGCGCAGTCTTGTGACCCTTCATGTTACTTCCCTGCCTTGCCGGCCTTGCCGGCCTTGCGCCGCACGCGCTCACCCAGGTAGCGGATGCCCTTACCCTTGTATGGCTCCGGCTTGCGCAGCTTGCGGATGTTCGCGGCGACCTGCCCGACCAGTTCCTTGTCGATGCCACGCACGTGCACGCGCGATGTGCCCTCGACCTCGAGTTGATGCCGTCAGGGGGCGTCACTTCGACAGGGTGCGAGTAGCCGAGGGCGAGCGTCACGTTCTGGCCCGCCTGTGTGGCGCGGTAGCCGACGCCCTGCAGCTCCAGCGTCGCGTGAAGCCCTCGGTCGACGCCGACAACCATGTTGTTCAGGAGCGAACGTGACAGGCCGTGCATCGCGCGGTGACTGCTTTTCGTCGTTCGGGCGGATGACGCTGAGCTTGCCGTCATCCTGCTGGAACGAGATGCCGCGTGGAAACTCGCGCATCAGCTCGCCCTTCGGGCCCTTGACCTTCACGGTTGAGCCGTCGATATCGACGTTGACACCCTTCGCGACAGGGATCGGCAGCTTACCTATTCGTGACATCGCCCTACCACACGTAACAGATGACTTCGCCGCCGATGCTCCGGCGCCACGCGTCCTGCCCGCTCATCACGCCCTGCGGCGTCGAAAGAATCGCGATGCCGAGGCCGCCGTACACGCGCGGGATCTCGCGCTTCTGCACGTAGACACGCAGGCCCGGCTTGCTGACGCGCTGGATGCCGGTCAGCACTGGCTCTTTCTTGCCGGTGTAGTTGAGCTGCACCCGCATCAGCATGCGGTTGCTTCTTCCGTCACCTCGAAACTGCGGATGAAGCCCTCATCGCTGCAGCACGTTGGCGATGGCGACCTTCATCTTGGACGCCGGCATATTCACGTACTCGTGCTTCGCCATCACCGCGTTGCGGATGCGGGTCAGCATGTCCGCGATTGGGTCCGTCATGTTCAAGGCTTCCGCCTCCTTATTCTCCCGCGCTTCCCGCATCGGCGGGGCCACGGAAAGGACGCTGCGCGCCCGTCTCCTACCAGCTCGACTTCTTGATCCCGGGGAGCTGCCCCTTCAGCGCGTGCTGCCGGAAGCAGATGCGGCACAGTCCCACCAACCTGATGTACGACGCGCCCGGCCGCACAGGCGGCAGCGATTCTGCTTTCGCGTCGAGTACTTGGGCTCGCGGTTTGCCCGCACGATCATGCGACGTCTTGGCCACTACTGCGCGCTCCTTCGAGAACGGCATGCCCATCAGTCTCCAGCAGGCGCCGGCCCTCCTCGTCGTTCCGCGCCGTCGTCGCGATGTTGATCTGCATGCCGCGGATGCGGTCCACCTTGTCGTAGTCGATCTCCGGGAAGATCAGTTGCTCGCGCACGCCCAGGCTGAAGTTGCCCCGGCCGTCGAACGCCTTCGTCGAGACGCCGCGGAAGTCGCGGATGCGCGGCAGCGCCGCATTGAGCAGGCGGTCGAGGAACTCGTACATGCGCGCGCCACGCAGCGTCACCGCGACGCCGACCGGCATGTTCTCGCGGATCTTGAAGTTCGCGATCGACTTCTTCGCGCTTTGTCACGACGGGCTTCTGCCCGGTGATCGTCGCGATGTCGGCGGTCGCGGTCTCGACCGCGCGGGCGTTCTCGCGTGCCTCGCCGAGACCGATGTTCACGGTGATCTTCTCGACGCGCGGCACCTGCATCGGGTTCTTGTAGCCGAACTCGCGCTGCAGCTCCGGTGCGATCTCGGCCCGGTAGCGGTCGCGCAGCCGTGGTGGTGGCGCTGCCATCAGTCAATGTCCTGGCCGCAGTTCTGCAGACGCGGTGCTTACCATCGGATCGCACTTCGAAGCCGACGCGGGCGGGCTTGCTGCAGCTCTTGCAGATGAGCATCACCTTCGCGAGGCGGCATCGGCATCTCCTTCTCGACGATGCCAGCCTGCTGCACGCCCTGCTGCTGCTTGCGGTGGCGCTTCACGAGGTTGAGCCGGTGACGAATACCACGTCTTCCTTCACCTTGGGACGGTGCCCCTTCACCTTCACGATGTCGCCGCCGCCGATGACCTGGCGCACCACGCCGGTCTTGCCGCGGTCCTTACCGCCGAGAACGAGCACAGTGTCGTCTCGCTTAATCTTGCGCACGCTAGATCACCTCCGGCGCGAGGGAGACGATCTTCATGAAGTTGCGATCGCGCAGCTCGCGCGCGACCGGGCCGAAGATGCGCGTGCCCTCGGGTTCTGCTTGTCCGAGAGGATCACCGCCGCGTTCTCGTCAAACCGGATGTACGAGCCGTCCGGCCGACCGTACGTCTTAGCCACGCGCACGACGACGGCCTTCACGACATCGCCCTTCTTGACGCCGCCGCCGGGCTGCGCCACGCTTCACCGAGCAGACAATGACATCGCCGACGCCGGCGTAGCGCCGCCGCGAGCCACCGAGCACGGTGATGCACATCATCTCCCGCGCGCCGGAGTTGTCGGCGACCTTCAGCCGTGTGTACTGCTGGATCACTCGCCGCTCTCCTCCGCCGCGCCACTCTCCCGTGCCGGCTCGCTCGCCGCGTCCGGCTCGGCGCCGGCAGCCGCCTGCAGCTCGTCCGCGGCGGCTTCATCGGCCGTCGATGGCTCCGCGGCGGCTGCTTCTGCGCGCGCCGCGGCCTGGGCCTCGGCACGCACGGCAGCTTCCGCGGCAGCGGCCTCGCGCGTCTCCTCGATGATGTGAGCGCCGATCTCGCGCGGCGCGATCTCGGCTACGTCGCCCTTGATGACGACCTCGACCATGCGCCACCGCTTCTCGCTCGACAGCGGCCGGGTCTCGGCGATGCGCACAACATCACCCAGGCGGCACTCGTTATTCTCGTCGTGCGCCTTGTAGCGACGCGTCACGCGCATCGTCTTGCCATAGAGGCGGTGCCGCTTCTGGCGGTCGATCCGCACAACGACGGTCTTATCCATCTTGTTGCTCACGACCGTGCCGATCTGTAGCTTCTCTAGCGACGCCATACGTCCTCGCCTACTTCTTCGTGCCGGTGCCAAACGCGGCGTGCAGCTCGCGTTCGCGCTGAAGCGTCCGGATGCGCGCGATCTGGCGCTCCACCTTGCGCTTCTCGGACGTGTTGGTCTGCTGCCGCGTCGTCAGGCCGATGCGGACGAGAAGAGGCTGCCGGTAGGTGTCATCCAGCTCGCGCCGCCAGCTTCTCGTCGTTGAGCTCGCGCAGCCCGTCGGCCCGTTCCTTCTTCTTGCGTCCGGCCATCAGATGCCCTCGTCTGCCTTGACCACCATGCGCGTCTCGAGCGGCAGCTTATGGGCCGCGAGCCGCAGCGCCTCTCGCGCCAGCGTCTTCCTTCACGCCGGCGATCTCGAACATGCATGCGGCCCGGCTTCACCACGGCCACCCAGTGGTCCGCCGCGCCCTTGCCGCGACCCCATGCGCGTCTCCGCCGGCTTCGATGTCACCGGCTTGTCCGGGAAGATGCGGATCCACACCTTGCCGCCACGCTTGAGCTCGTGCGTGATCGCGCGGCGAGCCGCCTCAATCTGGCGGCTGTCCACCCAGGCGTGCGCCGACGCCTGCAAGCCCGAACTCGCCGAAGTTGACCTCGTTGCCGCCGCTGGCCTGCCGCGGCGACGGCCGCGGTGCTGCTTGCGAAACTTGACGCGTTTTGGTTGCAGCATCGCTCTCTACCCGCTCGTCTCACTGCTCTCGGCAGGCGCCGCCGGAGCCTCGGCCACGACTTCGGGCGCCGATGCCGCGGCAACCGCCGGGGCAGGCTCGCCCTTCGCGGCGGCGATCTGCTCTTCGGTCATGCCGGAGAAGTCGTTCTCGGCGCGTTCGCGCTTGGCAGGCGGCATGATGTCGCCCTTGTAGATCCAGCACCTTCACGCCGATGCGGCCGAACGTCGTGTGCGCCTCGGCGATGCCGAAGTCGATGTCCGCGCGCAGCGTGTGCAGCGGGACGCGGCCCTGCTTCTCGGTCTCGCGGCGCGACATCTCCGACGCCGCCGAGGCGGCCGGCGACGGTGACCTTGATGCCCTTGGCGCCGCGCTCCATCGTGCGCGCACGGCCTGCTTGATGGCGCGACGGAAGGCCACGCGCCGCTGCAGCTGGTCGGCGATGCTGCGGGCGACGAGGTAGGCAGTCGAGCTCGGGCTGGCGGATCTCGTTGATGTTGACGCGCACGCGGCGGCCGGTCCTCTTCTCGAGCTCCGTCGCGGAGCTGCGTCGACGTTCGCACCGCTGCGGCCGATGACGATGCCGGGCTTGGCGGTGTGGATCGTCACGGTCATCTGGTTCGCGTTGCGGTCGATCTCGACGCGGGAGATGCCGGCGTCATCGGGACCGCTCATGATCCGCTTGCGGATCGCGATGTCCTCGTGCGAGCTGGTCCTTGTACGTTCTTGTCCGGCGTACCACTTGCTCTGCCAGTCGTAGATGATGCCGAGGCGGAAGCCAGTCGGGATGTACTTTGTGACCCAAACTACTCCTCCTCCACGACCACGGTGATGTGGCTCGTGCGGTGCAGGATCGGCCGGCGCGGCCGCGCGCCTTGGCCCGGAAGCGCTTCAGCGTGCGTGCCCTCGTCCGGCGTAGGCGCGCTTCACGCGCAGGTCCTGCGCGATCGAGCGCGTAGTTGTTCTCCGCGTTGGCCGCCGCCGAGCTGCAGCACCTTTGCGACGAGCTTGGCATGCGGCGTCGGCAGGATAGCGCAGGATGACCATCGCGTCGTCGACGCGCTTGCCCGGCAGCTGCTCGAGCACCAGCCGCACCTTGCGTGCCGAGACCGGCAGGTACTTGGCCGCTGGCGCTGACTTCCATCTCGCTGCCTAGCCCTCGCCGCCGGCGCGGGAGCCGTGCCCGCCTGCCGCGAGGCCTTCTCGCACTTGCTCGTGTGGCCGCGGAAGTGCCGCGTCAGCGCGAACTCGCCCGAGCTTGTGCCCGACCATGTTCTCCGTGATGAAGATCGGCACGTGGCGGCGGCCGTCGTGCACGCCGATCGTGAGGCCCACCATCTCCGGCATGATCGTCGAGGCCCGCGACCACGTGCGGATGACCGTGCGCGCGTTGGTGCGCTGCACGGCCTCCACCTTCTTCATCAGCTTGGCGTCGATGAACGGCCCCTTCTTCATCGATCGCGACATCGCTTACGCTTACTTCCTCCGCCGCACGATGAACTTGTCGCGACGGCTTCTTGCCTCGCGTGCGCTTGCCCAGCGTCGGCTTGCCCCACGGCGACTTCGGGCCCGGCATGCCCGATCGGGGCCTTGCCCTCACCACCGCCGTGCGGGTGGTCGACGCGGGTTCATCGCCGAGCCGCGCACCTGCGGCCGCCGCCGGCCGATGCCGCGTGCGTCCGGCCTTGCCGAGCTTGATCAGGCTGTTCTCGACGTTGCCCACCTGGCCGACCGTGGCCATGCAGTCCGCGAGCACGCGGCGCATCTCGCCGGAGGGCAGGCGCAGCAGGGCGTAGTCGCCTTCCTTCGCCATGAGCTGCGCGGACGCCGCCCGCGCTGCGGACGATCTGGCCGCCGCGGCCCGGCGTCAGCTCGACGTTGTGGATCACCGTGCCGTTCGGCATGTTCTGCAGCGGCAGCGCGTTGCCGACGCGGATCTCCGCGTCCGGGCCCGACTCGACCATGTCGCCGACCTTGAGGCCGACCGGCGCGAGGATGTAGCGCTTCTCGCCGTCGACGTAGTGGATCAGTGCGATGCGCGCCGAGCGCCCGGGGTCGTACTCGATCGCGGCGACCTTGCCGGGCACGCCGAACTTGTCGCGCTTGAAGTCGATGATGCGGAGCCGGCGCTTGCAGCCGCCGCCGCGGTGGCGCACGGTGATGCGGCCATGGGCGTTGCGTCCGGCGTTCTTCTTGCGCGGTCTCGATCAGCGACTTCTCCGGCTTGCTCTTCGTGATCTCGTCGAAGGTGAAGCCGCGACATGCCGCGGCGGCCGGGCGAAGTGGGCTTGAACTGTTTTACCGCCATCGCTACACGCCCTCGAACAGTTCGATCTTGTCGCCGGCCGCCAGCGTCACGATCGCCTTCTTCCAGTCGGGCTGCTTGGTGTCGTCCGGATGCCGTAGCGGCTGCACGCTTGCCTTTCATCATCGACGGTGTTCACGTCGGTCACGCGTCACGCTGAACGCCATCTCGACGCTTCCTTGATCTGCAGCTTGTTCGCGCGCTTGTCCACCTCGAACGACGTACTTGTTCAGGCGCCGTCAGCGACCTGCGCCTTCTCGGTGATCAGCGGGCCGCATGATGATGGCGTATGCGTTGAAGTTGCTTCGGCATCGCTACGCCTCCGCCTTCGACGCCCGCGTCGCGAAGCGGCGCGCTCGCCGCCCCACAGCGCTTCTGCGCCCCGCACGGCATCGACCGTCATCACGAGCGCCATGGTGCGAGAGCATGTCGGCGACGTTGAGGTAGGCGGCCGGCAGTGCTTTCACCTTCTCAGATTGCGCGCGCTCAGCCGCACGGTCGCGTCGGCTCGCGCCGTCACGATGCAGACGCCGAGCGCTCTACGCCGAGCGCCTTGAGCATCGCGGCGCATGGTCTTCGTGCTCGGTGTCGTCGATGCCGAGAGTCGCTGCACTACGAGCAGCGAGCCATCGGCGGCCTTTGCGGACAGGGCGCGAGCGGATGGCGAGACGGCGCATGCGCTTCGGCAGCGTCCTTCTCGTAGCTCGCGCGGCCGCGGGCCGAAGCACGATGCCGCCGTGGCGATGATGCGGCGCGCCGATGCTGCCCTGGCGCGAGCGGCCGGTGCCCTTCTGGCGGCGGATCTTCCGCGTCGAGCCGGAGACTTCGCCGCGCGTCTTCGTGTTCGCGCTGCCGACGCGCTTCGGTCGGCGAGCGACGCGACGAACGCCTGGTGGACCACCGGTTCGTTCGGCTCGATGCCGAACACCGCGTCATCGACCTCGATGGCGTCTCGACTTCCTTGCCCGCGATGTCGTGTACGGTCAGTTTCATTTCGCGGCTTCTTCTGTGACTCTTCGCGCGGCGACGCGCACGATGCCGTTCGTGGCGCCGGGAACCGCGCCTTCGATGAGCAGCAGTCCCTTCGCCTCGTCCTTCGCGATCACACGCAGGTTCTTCGACGTCACCTGCGCGGCGCCCATGTGGCCGGCCATCTTCTGGCCCTTGTAGACACGGCCCGGCGTCGTGCCTGAGCCGATCGACCCGGGCGCGCGGTGGCGGTCGGACTGGCCGTGCGTCTTGGGGCCGCCGTGGAAGTGGTGGCGGCGCACGCCGCCGGCGAATCCGCGGCCGCTCGAGACGCCGGCGACATCGACGATGTCGCCCTCATCGAACAGTTCCACGCCGAGCGATCGCCCGACGCGTATAATCGCCGTCGCCGACCGCGCGGAACTCACGGAGCATACGGAAGTCACCAAGCTTCTTCAGGTGGCCGCGCATCGGCTTGTTCAGGCGCTTGCACGTGCCGAAGCCGACCTGCACCGCGTCGTAGCCGTCCTTCGGCTCGGTCTTGACTGCGTGACCGTCACGGACCCGCCTCGACCACGGTGACCGCGTGCGATCTTGCCGCTTGTCATCGAAGACCTGGGTCATGCCGAGCTTCGTCCGAGCAGTCCTTCGAGCGGCATCTCGTCCCCTACAGCTTGATCTCGATGTCCACGCCGGACGGCAGCTGGAGCCGCATCAGCGTGTCGACGGTCTTCGATGTCGGCTCGATGATGTCGATGAGGCGCTTGTGCGTGCGGATCTCGAACTGCTCCTGCGAGTCCTTGTCGATGAACGGCGAGCGGATGACACAGAACTTCTTGATCTCGGTCGGCAGCGGGATCGGCCCGGCGACGGCGGCGCCCGTGCGTTCGGCGGCTTCGACGATCTGCTCGGCCGACTGGTCGAGGATGCGATGGTCGTACGCCTTGAGCCTGATCCGTATCTTCTGCCTGGCCATTGTCTTCGCCTTCGTGCCGGCGCTCGCGCGCCACTACATCAACTACGCGCTCGCGCGCACTGCCTGCGCTTCGAGCGCGTGCCGAGATCTTCTCGGCGACGCCGCGCGGCACTTCCTCGTAGTCGGTCGAACTCCATGCTGTAGCTGGCCCGTCCCTGGGTCAGCGAGCGCAGGTCGGTAGCGTACCCGAAGGTCTCCGCCAGGGGCACCAGCGCGCGGATCATTTCAGGTTGCCGCGCTGGTCGTACTCGTGATCTGCCCGCGGCGCGCGCTGATGTCGCCGAGCACGTCGCCGAAGAACTGCTCCGGCGTGCTGACCTCGAGCTTCATGACCGGCTCCAGCAGCACCGGATTCGCGCGCTCCATCGCCGCCTGGAATGCCATCGATCCCGCCGTCTTGAACGCCATCTCCGACGAGTCGACGTCGTGGTAGTCGCCGCCGGTCAGGGTGACGCGTAACGTCGATCACCGGGTAGCCGGCGAGCACGCCGCTCTCGAGCGCCTCGCTCACGCCCTCCTCGCGTCGGCCGGATGTACTCGCTCGGGCACTTCGCCGCCGACAACGGCGTCGACGAACTCGAAGCCCGCGCCGCGCTCGCAGCGGCTCGACTTCGAGCACGGACGACACCGTACTGGCCGCGGCCGCCGGTCTGGCGCACGAAGCGGCCCTCGGCCTTGGACGGCGCCTTGATCGTCTCCTTGTAGGCCACCTCGGGCCGGCCGACGTTCGACTCGACGCGGAACTCGCGCTTCATGCGGTCGACGATGACGTCCAGGTGCAGCTCGCCCATGCCGGAGATGATGGTCTGGCCGGTCTCCTGGTCGTACTTGATGCGGAAGCTCGGGTCTTCTTCGGACAGCTTGGCGAGCGCCTCGCCCATGCGGTCCTGGTCGTCCTTGGTCTTGGGCTCGACGGCGATGTGGATCACCGGCTCCGGGAACATGATGGACTCGAGCAGCACCGGGTGTGACGGCGTCGCACAGCGTGTCGCCCGTACGTCGTTAACTTAAGCCCCATCGCGCGCGATGCCGCCGGCGCCGACCTCGTCGATGTCTTCGCGGTGGTTGGCGTGCATCTGCATGATGCGGCCGACGCGCTCCGTCTTCTCGCGCGTCGTGTTGTAGACGCTCGAGCCGGCCGAGAGTTGCCCGAGTACACGCGGAAGTAGGCCAGCCGGCCCACGTGCGGGTCGGTGACGATCTTGAACGCCAGCGCCGAGAACGGCTCGTCGTCCAGCGGCTGCGCACTTCTTCTTCGTGGCGTCTTGGGGTTGATGCCCGTCACCGGCGGCACGTCATCGGGTGAAGGCAGGAAGTCGACTGACGGCGTCGAGCAGGAGCTGCACGCCCTTGTTCTTGAGGGCGGTGCCGCAGAGCACCGGTGTGGTGGTCGGATGGGCGGGATTGAGCGGTGATCGAGCGTGACGCGGCGGAGGGCCGCCTTGATCTCGTGCGGCGTGAGCGTATGGCCCTCGATGTAGGCTGATCATCATCTGCTCGTCGACGTCGCCGATGGCGTCGATCAGCTTCTCGCGCCACTCGTCGGCCTGCGCCGGAACTTGTCCGGGATCGGCGATGTGCTCGGGCGCCTCGTCGCGGTCGCCGGTGAAGCGCCAGGCCTTCATCTCGATCAGGTCGATGACGCCGTTGAAGTCGGCCTCGGCGCCCAGCGGCATCTGGATCGGGATGGGCTTGCGCGCCCAGGCGCTCGTCGATCATGTCGACCGTGCGCCAGAAGTCCGCGCCGGTGCGGTCCATCTTGTTGACGAAGCAGATGCGGGGCACGTTGTAGTTGTCGGCCTGGCGCCAGACAGTCTCCGACTGCGGCTCGACACCGGCAACGGCGTCGAAGACGACGACGCCGCCATCGAGGACGCGCAGGCTGCGCTCGACTTCGACCGTGAAGTCGACGTGGCCGGGCGTGTCGATGATGTTGATCTGGTGGCCCTTCCACTCAGCGGTGGTCGCGGCGGCCGTAATCGTGATGCCGCGCTCGCGCTCCTGCTCCATCCAGTCCATGACGGCCGTGCCCTCGTGGACCTCGCCGATCTTGTAAGTGCGGCCGGTGTAGTAGAGCACGCGCTCGGTCACGGTCGTCTTGCCGGCATCGATGTGGGCGATGATGCCGATATTGCGTAATGTTCTCGATTGGTATTGTCTCGTGCCATCTCTGTCGTTTGCCGCGCGGCCGGCTCCCCTGTGCCGCGCGCTCGCTCCCGTCTCTCCTTCGCCGGCGATAACGCCGGCATGATTCGCCGCCGCGACGTTGGCGTCGCCGGCGGCATGATCCGCTCGAAGCGGATCAGTTCCTGCTACCAGCGGTAATGGACGAAGGCGCGGTTGGCCTCCGCCATACGGTGCGTGTCTTCCTTCGCTTAACCGTCGCGCCCTGGCTGTTGCGACGCGTCCATCAGCTCGCCGCCAGGCTCTCCGCCATCGAGCGGCCGCTGCGGGCCCGCGCCGAGCGCACCAGCCAGCGCATCGCCAGCGACATGCGGCGCTCGGCGCGGATGTCGACCGGCACCTGGTAGGTGGCGCCACCGACGCGGCGCGGCTTGACCTCGATCGCGGGCGTCGCGTTGCGCAGCGCCTGGTCGAAGATGTCCATAGCGAGGCGGCGCGTCTGCGTCTCGATGCGCTCGAGGGCGTCGTACACGATGCGCTCGGCCGTGCTCTTCTTGCCCCGCTCATCAGCTTGTTGACGAACATCGTGCACGTCTTGCTGTGGTACTTGCCGTCCGGCGGCATTTCGCGCTTGAGCTCGCGCTGTCGTCGTGGCTATCGCTCGCTCCGCCTATGCCTTCCTCGCGCCGTACTTGCTGCGGCCGCGCTTGCGGTTGGCGACACCCTGCGCGTCGAGCGCGCCGCGGATGATGTGGTAGCGCACGCCCGGCAGGTCCTTCACGCGGCCGCCGCGGATCAGCACCACGGAGTGCTCCTGCAGGCAGTGGCCCTCGCCCGGGATGTAGGCCGTGACCTCGATGCCGTTCGTCAGGCGCACGCGGGCGATCTTGCGCAGCGCCGAGTTCGGCTTCTTCGGCGTCATGGTGCGCACCTGCGTGCAGACGCCGCGCTTCTGCGGGGAGCCCTTGCCGCGCACCGTGCGGTTCTTCAGCGCGTTGTAGGGCAAGCGCAGCGCCGGCGCCTTGGTCTTCTTCGTCGCCTTTTTCCGGCCCTTGCGCACGAGTTGACTGATCGTCGGCACGGCGACTCCTACGTCCTGCTCCGCGAGGCATGATGGCCCTGGAACGCCGCCCACCCGAGGGCACACGAAAGGCCGGTAAGCCTTATTCCTGAGCCAGTCCGGCGTCCGCCGAGGCGAACCGATGCCGGCCGTTGTCACTTTGGGGTCTTCCGACCTGTATGTGAGCTGGCGTCATGCACGCCCGGCGGCACGCCAAGCGCAACGACGAATGGTATCGGCGCGCGAAGCTGGGTGTCAAGCAGATCAGGGTCTTCCCCGATTCAGTCGGCGCTGCCTCCAATCGCTCCCCTGATGTCCGCCGCCATGCCGTCCAACATCGCGCGAGGCGGGTCCGGCGGCGACGCCGGATAGACGCGAAGGAGCCCATCTCCCTGCTTCCGCGGCAGGACGTGGAAGTGCAGGTGGAACACCTCCTGCCCGGCGGCTGCTCCGTTCGACGCGGAGATATTGATCCCCTCCGGCTCGAAGGCATGGCGCACTCCGCGGGCGACGATCGCAATAGCGGAGATGAGCGCGGCGCCGGTCGCGTCGTCCAGGCCAAACACGTCCACGATGTGCCGCCTCGGAACGATGAGCACATGCCCGGGGTTGAGCTGGCGCAGGTCCATGAACGCGACCGTGGCAGCGTCCTCATAGACGATGCTCGATTCCGCGCGACCGGCGACAATCTCGCAGAAGAGGCAGGGAGGGTCGGCCATGACGCCATCTTATGGGCTTGACACGTGATCCGCGCTACCGTAGGCTTCTGTCGATTAGAACACGCGTTTGAAACAAACGATTCTCGAATTATGATCAGCCGCCGTGATCGCCCGAGGAGGAACTCGTGAAGGGACTGTCCGCCAAGCAGGAGACTATCCTCCAGTTCATGCGCGAGTTCATCGATGAGCATGACTACCCGCCGAGCATCCGCGACATCCAGATCGGCTGCGACATCTCCTCCACCTCCGTTGTGGACTACAACCTCAAGAAGCTGGAGAGCATGGGCATGATCCGGCGCGACCGGGAAGTCTCGCGCGCCATCGAGCTGCTCGACCGGGGTGGAAGCCGCCGTTCGCGCTCCATCGCGGTGCCCCTCATCGGCACCATCGCCGCCGGCCAGCCGATCCCGCTGCCCAGCCCGGACAACGTGGACTTCGACAACGTCTTTGAGGCGACCGAGGACATGACGCGCGGACGCGAGAACGTTTTCGCGCTCAAAGTGAAGGGCACGTCGATGATCGATGCCCTGGTGAACGACGGCGACATCGTCATCCTCGAGCAGACCTCATCGGCCGATGACGGCGATATGGTCGCGGCGTGGCTCAAGAAAGAGAACGAGGCCACGCTCAAGAAGTTCTATCGAGAGGGCGATCGCGTCCGCCTGCAGCCCGCGAACACGACCATGAAGCCTATCTTCACCGCGGCCGAAAACGTACAGATCCAGGGGAAGGTGCTGGCGACCGTCGGGCGCCGCGACTAGCCTCCTCGTCACCGGCCGTCCTCCGAGCGATCTCCGTCCTGCCGCGTCATACTGGGTTGTTCCCCATTCGGGAGGCGACGCGTGCCCGAACTGCTTCGAATCGAACATCTGTCCGTCGCGTACAACGAGCGCAGCCGCATCGTACGTGCCGTCGACGCCGTGGACCTGGAGCTCCACGCAGGACGGACGCTCGCCGTCGTAGGCGAGAGCGGCTGCGGCAAGACCACGCTCGCGCTCTCGATCCTCAACCTCGTCCCGTCCCCCGGCCGCATCGAGTCCGGACGCGTACTGCTCGAGGGCCGCGACGTGCTTACGATGCGCGGCGATGAGTTACGGGCGACGCGCGGACGACGCATCTCGATCATCTTTCAGGACCCGACGAGCGGCCTGAACCCCGTAATGTCCATCGGCCAGCAGGTCGAGGAGATCATCCGCACGCACCTCTCGCTCTCGAAGCGGGACTCGAAGCAGCTCATGCTCGATGCGCTCGCCGCACAGGGCCTGCCGGCGCCGGAGCAGGTGGCTGGCTCGTACCCGTTCCAGCTCTCGGGCGGCATGTGCCAGCGCGTGATGATCGCGATCGCGACCGTGCTCAAGCCGAGCGTCATCATCGCGGACGAGCCGACCTCCTCTCTCGACGTCACGGTGCAGGCCGGGATCCTCCGCGAGCTCGATGACCTGAAACGCTCGCTCGGCGCCTCGATCCTGCTCATCACACATGACCTGGGTGTTGTCGCGCAGGTCGCGGACGATGTCGCCGTGATGTACGCGGGGCGCGTCGTCGAACGCGGGACCGCGACGGAGATCTACGCGCGGCCGCGACATCCCTATACGGCGGCGCTGATGGCGGCCCGGCCGCGACTCGACGATCCGGGCCGAACTCTGACTACGATCCGCGGCGCTCCGCCCGATCTGGCGGAGCTGGGTGGCGGCTGCGCGTTCCTTCCCCGGTGCTCGAAGGCGCTCAACGAGTGCCGCACGCAGCCGTGGCCGGCGCTCCGCCAGGCCGGCGAGAGCCAGGTTGCGTGCTTCAACCCGATGTTCCATCCGGATGACGTCGAGAGCGCTGTCACGCCATAGTGCGCCGGGGCGCGCCGCGCGGGGCTAGATCGCACAGCTCGTGCACGAGCAGCTGCAGAGCTGACTCGTCGTCCTGGAGTCCGCGCTTCACGTTCAGGTCGGCGTCGAGTAGCAGCGCGTATGCCCTCTCGGTGGCCTGCCAGCTGAAGCGCCCGGCGTTGCGCATGGCCTTGTCGACAACGTAGTTGCTGTTCGAGTTCACCGCGCGAGAGATGGCGGCGCGCGGCTCGCGGCGTTCGAGCATATCCTTCACGACGGCGATGCGGCGGAATTCGGCCGCCACCATGAAGAGCAGCCGCTGCGGCGCATCGCCTTCGACCAGGAGCCGGCGAAGCGTCGTCAGCGCAGTGCGATCATCGCCTGCGACGATGGCATCGGTGAAGGTCCAGAACTTGGTTTCGCTCGCGCCGGCGGCGACGGCGCGCACCATGTCATCGTCGATGGGTTCACCGTCCGCGTAGACGGCGAGCTTGTCGAGTTCGTTGCTCATGCCCCACAAGTCCGACCCGATCATCTGTGCCATCAAAGCGG
This sequence comes from uncultured Chloroflexia bacterium, assembly GCA_963736015.1. GTDB lineage: Bacteria > Chloroflexota > Dehalococcoidia > DSTF01 > JACRBR01 > CAVTNG01. The sequence continues at coordinate 208,828 of CAVTNG010000004.1, forward strand.
TTGCACCGGGCGACATCACCATGCGGCGTTGCTTCGCTTCCTGTAGTACCCAGTTCGCAAGCTCTTCCTTCACGAGCGGCTTGAACTCCTGGCTGCGCGCGATCGGCGCGAAGACCGGGAACGCGGCGTTGGAGCGCCCAATCTCGCCCTCGACCAGGACGAGCGTCGTCGACGACGGCATCGATTCAGGATCGGCGAGGCGTGTGGCGAGGTCGCGCCACGGCGCGAGCGCATCATCACCCGACGCCGCCTTCTTTCGGCGGCCCTGACCTGAGCCGCCGACGGCGCGTAGCAACCCTTCAATGACTACGAGCCGGTCCTCGGCGAGGAACGGCACGGCGGTCGCGTGAGCGAGGACCTCACCTGGCGTCAACTGGCCGCCATCGAGCACCGTACTGTTGCTGGCCATCATGTCCGCCGGCGTCGAAAGCGCCGCACGGATCGCATCGAGCGCACGTCGGACGCGATACGAGTCGGCTCCGTAGATGAGGTGGATCACAGGGGATAGTTTACGCGAGCACGCGAGCGTCCGGGGCTCGATGGGCTAGGTCTGCGCCGCCGCCTCCTCCATCGATACGTCGCCCCTTATGACGACGCCCGACGCGTCGTCCGTGATCTCGTACCGCTCGGAGATGGCCACCTTCGGATACAGCATCGCGAACACGGGGCAGTAGCGGATCATCGTCAGCTGGATCGCTCGATGCACGTTCGTCTCAACGAGGCCGACGCCGCGGATTGCATGCACGATCCCCACCGATGTGTACACCCTCGGATGCTCGGGCGCGCGAGTGTACGAGAGCCGAACCTGGTACGCCTTGACGTCCTGCCGCATCTTTCGCAGGATCGAGATTGCATCCATCGCGCCACATCCGCCCAGGGCGACGAGCTGTAGCTCCATCGGGCTCGGAGCGACGGCACGCTCGCCCGCATCGATGCGTGAGTCGATGTCGATGGTGAACCCACTGGGCGTCGTCGCGCGGAAATGCAGGCCATCGATGAGCGTGAGGACAGTGGCTCTCGGCATATTCGAGCGCTGGGCAGGCGCGTCGCTCATACGTCAAGCATAACCCGTCACAGGCAGGGCACGATGCCCGACGTCCGTTTGGCGTGCGCGATGACGTCGCCCGGGAAGTTCAGCCGGGCGCTGCCGTCAAAGTCGAACTCCCACGCCCGCCCGACAAGCCTTGTGGCGGCGCGCGTAGCAAGGATCGTATCGCCCGGGAAGTTGGCGATGCCGTTGCCGTCAATGTCGAGCGCCTCAACGCAGTCGCCGATGCCGTCACCATCGCTGTCCGTCAGCGACGGGTCGGTGCCCCAGAAACGGCGCTCCATGCCGTTCGTCAGTCCATCGCCGTCGTCATCATCGCCATCGTCGGGACGCGGAGGGGGCCGCGACGTCGAGTCGCGCGGATTGGAGCCGTGGGCGCATTCATACCCGTCGCGCACGCCATCACCGTCGGTGTCCCACGCAGGCCCATCATCCGCCAAGTCTGAGCCCATCAGCGCAGCCGGCTCGCCATCGCCGTCGTCGTCGCTGGTGTCATCGTCTCGCGCTGGATGCGGATGTTGCGTGCTGCTGAGGTCGACGGCGCCGCATGCTCCCGCCGCCGTTTCTGCGGCGTCCGTGAGACCATCGTTATCGTCGTCGGCGTCGCAGGCGTCGCCCATTGCATCGCCCGACGCCGCGGTGGTATCGGCCGCTGTCGCACCGATCCCGTTGTCGACGACGCTGTCGCTGTTGTGCTGATCCGGGTTCGCCGTGCCCGGGCAGTTATCGGCGTAGTCGGCGACGGTGTCGCCGTCGGCATCGACCGGGGAGCCGTGGCACACGCCGGTTCCCGTGTCCGTGAACGTCTTGCCGGGCTCGTGGAGGAACGACCACGCGTAGCCGCCGACAGAAAGGGTGAGCTTCAGCAGACCGTACGTCGTGCCGTTCGCGGCCTCGGAGTTCGGCTGTCGCGCGCCCAGGGCGTAGTGGCTGCGGCCGCCCGTACCGACGACGAACTCCCGGATCCCGAGCGCGGCGTCGAGTTCGCCGTCCGCGGTCTGCGGCGCGAAACGCTCGTAATCGTGGTCGTGGCCGCTGAGCACAAGGTCCGCGCGGTAGTCGTACAGCGCCTGCCACAGATCCTGCGTCAACGGATCACTGCCGTGCGAGCCTGAGCTGAAACGCGGGTGGTGCCAGTACGCGAGCGTGCACGACGCCGGATGCGCCTGGAGGTCCGCGCGCAGCCACAGCTCCTGCGACGATCCGGTGTCGCAGCCGCCGATCTCGTCGCAGTTGCTATTGAGCGCGATGAGGTGCCAGGCGCCGAGATCGAAGCTGTAGTAGCCCTTCGTGGGATCGCCCGAGGCGGCGCCGAAGTAGCCATAGTAGCCCGAAGCGTTCGCCGTCTCGTACTCGTGGTTACCTGCGGCGGGCCGCGTGCGCGCCTTGTGCCGGCCCCAACTCGGGTTGTAGCAGGAGTTGAACTCCGCCGCCGTGCCCGAGTCGTACACGTTGTCGCCGAGCGTTATCACGGTGCCCGGCTCCGAGTCGAGCATCGTTGCCGTGATCTCATCGCCCGTGGAGCTGCACGAGGCGATGTCGCCCGCGGCCAGCAGGATCTGCGGTGCCGCCGCAGCAGCCATCTGAGCGGAGACGTCGGAAGCGGGAAGCGCGGCCGAGTGGCGCGCGCTCATCGATGCGACGACGAGCGCGGGCGCGGAAAGCAGGAGCAGAACGCGTGGATGATTCATCGTTATGCAAAGAGGATGCGGGCATGAGACGGCTTGTGATTATGGCGTTTATCCAGCGGCAGATCGACGTGCATGCGCGGCTCGGCCAAGGGGTGGCGCGTGTAACAAATTCCTCTTGATGCGTGCTTGCAGTAGGCCGGTATACTACGCCGACAACCACAGGATGGGTTGGCGACTTGGAGGGCCGGCAGCTGCGGGGGCTGACGGCCCTCTTCTTTCTTCCCGTTTCTTGACGGCCCGGGGCGACTCGAACTTCCTTAACACCTGGTCGGAAGTCGTTTAATGGTGCCTCGCTACGATCGACATGCAGGTTGTTCCTCCTGCGATAGGGCTACTGCAAGGGGCCAGGGCGCGCAACCTAGACAGACGTAGCGTCCTGGCCCGGACCGCAAAACATGCGAGAACGACACCGCCGGCTCATCGGCGGTGTTTCGCTTTGCAATCCGGACGTCGCGGGGCTACTGCGCTGCGTTGGGCGGAGGGATACCGGGCGCGACGGTTGCCTTGCCGCCACCGGTGGGATTCGGCACGTCGTTCGCTGACTCAACGACGAGTTTTGAACCGTCCCATGCGTACGTCGTTACATGCAGCATCGTGGGACAGCATTCGGGATCGTCCGGACCCGGGCGCGCTTCCTTCGTCACGAGCTTGCCGTCGGTGACGTTGACAGACATACCGCCGGCGTGCTGCGCCTTCACGGAAAGGATCGTCGCGGCGCCGCCGTATCCGTCGGGCGTGAGGACGATCACGGCGGCATCACCCTGTACGCCGCCGGACGTGATCGGCACGACGGCCTCCGCGACACCATCGCCGGTCAGATCGCCGTAGAGCACGTCCTCGTTCGCGACTGCGCCGTTCGTCTCACGCACCAGCGCCTGCACGTCCGCAACGTCCGCGATGTTCACGCGCGTGATTGCGTCGGCGTCAATGGTCGCGGTGACGGGCGCCGCAGCGCTAGCCGTAGCCGTCGCGCGCGGCGTCGGCGTCTTGTCGCTATCCGAGCCGCCGGAGCACGCCACGCCCGCGCACAACATCACCAGACTCGCAGTGACGGCAACAAGGGCGGAATTCGGGGTGACCACGAGCGTCAGTGTAGGCCCGTGTCCGCACGGCGCCAAGATTCACGTCGCGTTGAGCGCCCGCTCGTCGCGCTGATAGAATGCGATGCTGCGAAAACGCGGGCGGTTGGCTCAGCTGGCAGAGCGCTTCCTTCACACGGAAGAGGTCACAGGTTCAAGTCCTGTACCGCCCACCACCAACACCACTTCACACCCGGACACGATGCAGAAAACGCTGTGCTACAATCCCGAAGCCGCTCGCGGTGGGCCCGTGCGCCGAGGTGGCGGAACGGCAGACGCGCTACGTTCAGGGCGTAGTGTCCGCAAGGGCGTGCGGGTTCAAATCCCGCCCTCGGCACCAGCATCCCGCCGCGATACACGGCGTGCACGCGCTTGTAGCTCAGTGGATAGAGCGCTACCCTGCGGAGGTAGAGGCCGTGGGTTCGAGTCCCGCCAAGCGCGCCATTCTTCCCGATGCGTGGCAGCGTAGCTCAGGGGTTAGAGCGACCGGCTCATAATCGGTAGGTCGTTGGTTCGAATCCAACCGCTGCTACCACACAACAGGCCGCCGTCTCGGCGGCTTTTCAGATCCATTCGGACTATCGTGGTACGCCTCATCGCGGCAAAGACTGATCGAGGAGAATCGGTCTTCACGAGGAGGTGTTGCATGGAGTTGCACCTGTCGTCGGAAGGGATCGCGCCCGCCCGACCGAGTGCTGCGCCATCACATTTTCGGAGCTGAAACCGGAGATCCACCGACACGAAGAACTGCTGGCGACGCCAGAGCCCGCCCGCTCACGCAGGTACGAACTGTTTCATCCGACAGCGGAGGGCTTGCCGATGCCCTTCAGAGAGACGCGCCTCGTCTCCGCGTCCACCACGGGCAGCCTGGCTCGATAGCCTTCAGGCGGACCAATTGCGACTGGCGATCAGGCGGCGCGCAGCTGAGCCGGGATGGCCGGACGACCGACGAGCGCGGCGAAGCGCTCGGCGTAGGTCTCGGCCGCGCGCTCTCGCGGCCACGCTTCGAGCGTGTAACGGGCGAACTCCTGACCGAGGTAATGGCGCTGTACGGACGGCAGGGCGAGGAGACGATTCAAGGTGATGGCGAACTCGCGCTCATTCGAGCGCCCGACGAGCAGCGCGTTGCGCTCGTGGTCCAGATGATCCGCCTCGATCCGTCCATCACTCACGAGCGGTACGCCGCTCGCGGCGAGTGTGAGCGCTATCTCGGCCGACCCGGTGCCATCTGGCCGCGCACCCGCCGGGCTGACGGCGACATCGGCCCAGCGCATCAGGGCGGCGAGGCGACCCATCGTCAACTTTCCCGGCAGAACGCGGAATTGCTGACGCACGCCACTCGCGCCCAGTAGCAGCCGCACCTCGCGCCGGCCCGGCGCTCCGGCGACGACGCAGATCGGCTTTCCCTCAAGTGCAGGCAGCACGGCGTCGCGGAACCACCGCAGATCGTTGCGACTTTCCGGCCAGATCATCGCCAGCACCAGGCGACCGGGGCGCACGTCGCGCATCGTCTTCGCAACCGCAGCATGGTCTCGCGCGGAGGGCGCGGGCAGCGACGCCGGCAGTGGTGGCACGAGCGTGGTGGCCAGATGCGCGCCGATGGCTCGCAGTTGGGTGGCAACACACGGCTCGGAGACGAACGCCTCGTCGAGCCGGGACATGGCGCGCCGAGCGAGTGCCGGGATCGGCCCCTTCGACGCCAGATCCCGCTCCGATACGGTGACGCCGACGGGGACGCCGAAGCGGCCGCGCAGCAGGGCGCCGGCGAGCGCCAGTCGCGCATCGAATACGTGCACGGCCTCGAAGCCGCCGTAAGCGATCGCCCGAGCGCCCTCGTTATAAGCCCGGATGCTGTCCCACATCGATGCGGCACGCACCGCGCGCACATCCAGCCCATGGGCGAGCGCGTCGACTGCGGAGGCATCCGCCAGACCCAGCAGGGTCCTCGGCGTCCCGAGTACGGCGACACGCGGCCTGCCCCCCGTCCAGTCCACGCTGCGGTCATGCAACACGACGCGAGTATCGAGCGGCGTCGGGGTTTGCCGCATGAGGTGAATCCCTCGTACGCGCGCGCGGAGCCCTTGAGATCGTGCACGCCCCTTCGGGCCCTTTGGTCCCGTTGCCGATACTGGACATGCGTAACAAGGGATTGTGCATGCCCGCCGAACCTGCCGGCTCAAACAGCCCGACTCCAACGACCGTGGCGGATCTGCATCTGCCGCCGTCGTTCGTCGCGGATCACTGCATCCGGACGCTTTCGTACCAGGGGCCGATGACGGTCGCGGATATTGCGAAGCACTGGCGTATCCACGATGCCGTCGTATTCGAGGTCCTCGAATCGCTGCGAGCTGCGGGCCTCGTGCAGGTCGATTCCGCGCAGGCTAACTACGAGCGCCTCAGCCGCATGCGGTTGACCGACTCGGGCCAGGCCCGGGTTACGCTGGCACGGCAGCGCACCTGGTATGCCGGGGTCCTGCCGGTGTCCGTCACGGACTTCAATCGGCGCATGGCGGAGGGAAGCACGCCGCGCGTATCGGCGCAACGTCTTCGGGCGGCGCTCTCAGCGATCTCGATCGATACGGCCGTCGCCGATGAGCTGGGCCAGGCTGTGGGCGCCGGTGCAACGATAGCGATATCCGGCGCGGCGCCGGATGAGCAGGCGGTGATCGCGAGAGCGATCGCAAGCGCGCTCGAAGACCCGATCGCTCTGCCCTACGCCCTTTTCACGGCCGGCTCGGTAATCCGCGTATACGACCCGCGTGTCCATCGAACGCGGGAAGAACGAGATGGCTCGGACTCCGAGACCGACGTCCTGCGCAGCCACACGGGCGAATCACAATGGCTCATGACGCCCCGTCCGCTCGTGATGCTCTCAGGGGGCTTGCTCCCCTCGGACGTCGTGCCGGCGTACGACGAGGAGGCGCGATTCTACGTCGCACCGCCACCACTCGCGGCTTCGGGAGGCGTCTTCGCGGTGCTGGATACGTCAACCGCGTCGCAGGGATTCGCAGACTTCGCAAGCCTCTGGCTTACGCCGGGGCGATGCGGCACTGGCATTGTGCTGTTGCGGAGCGGTGAGCGCGTCGAAGTCCCGTGGTCGGCCGCAACCGTGCTGTTCTGTGCCGCCCCGAACGCCCTGCGTGATGGGTTCGCGACGCTCGCTCCGTACCGGCTCGACGTCTCCGGGCTCGAGCAGGGCGCTCTCGGCGCCTACGTGACGCATCGTTTCCGCCAGCGCGGCCTCGATGAGGGCCACGCGGCGGCTCTTGCATCGCTGCTGATGGCGTGCCAGGCATCGACGCGCGTCTCGGTCACGTATGCCGCCGACTACATCGCGCATCGCGCCGCCTACGAGGGGGCATCGTTCGCCCTGTCGACCGGAGCGCTGCAAGCAGCAGTGGAATTCGCCGCGCGCCAGGAGCCGCCTCGCGAACGGGCGCTCAAAGCCGCCTGAGCTCAGCGCTGTTCATCCGTGCGTGGCGCCGCGCGGAAATGGTCCTGGACGATGGCCGCAGCCGCCGCACGCGCGTATCCAGCCGTGAGCCGGTGCTCCAGCTCATCGGCGTTCAGCCAGACCTGGCGCTGGCCAATCGCGCGATGGTACACGCCCTCGATCTCTCGGACGGCGCCACCGTCAGCGTCGAGTTCGTACCGGATGCTGCGACCGGAGGGGCGAATGCAGAAGAGCGCCCGTGGCTGGACGCCCCCGAGCTCGCACTCGACCGAGCACTCGACGCCCTGCTCCGTCGCGAAAAGGGAGACCTCCCGGAAGGCGGGCTCGATGACGGTTTGGAGCATGCGCCGGAAGCGCTGGGCAAGCGGGGTCCGAACCACCATGACGCCCCGCCGAATCTCGTACGATTGGCGAGCGTGAAGGATGCGCGCTTTCCAGTCCTCCGCCACGGTTACCACCAGTCAGGGTCTCCCCGTGCTGCGTCGCTCCGAACTACGCTCGAAGTTCCGCCTGCTCCTGGAGCTCTGACCTCGCGCCTTCGTCCGCCCCGGTCAACAGAAACGATATCTCGGCTCCATCGCCTGGGTAGCAGAGCAGGCGCGACTCCCAGCGCACTCCGCGGGGCGCGGACGCCGCAAGCCGGTCCATGATGCGCGCCTGCGCGGCAACGGCGGCCGCGGCGTCCTGGTGCGGCAGCACGATGCCGATCCGACCGGACGAGACGATGCCCGCAAGATCGGTGCCTCGGACGGCCGCCGGCACACGCCCTGCAGCGTCGTCCAACAGCTTTGCGGGCGATCCCGGCGGCGTCACGCAGTCGACGATCAGCAGCCCGAACGGCGCGCCGTATCGGGCCGAGCGGTTGACCTCATCCAGCACGCGCAGCCAGAAGTACCAGGCTACGTGGAGTCCGGTATTCCCATCGATCAGAACCCAGGTCTGGTCCATCAGGGAAATTGTCGGCTTCGGCGCAGGCATCACGCAGGGGGACAAGAAGGCTCATTTGCCTTAACGAATTGCCCGCAGCCGTGCTTTTGAATAATCTCAGCCCGTGGATTCAGTTCCGGAGGATGAGGTAGCAATCGTCGGCACACCCGTCCGCTTCCCGCCGGGCCGGATCGCCGTCCGTCTCGGTCCAGAGCAGCACTCCGCCTACCGGCGCCTGTATGGCCACTATCGCAGCGTGCTAGCGGGGCTGCCTGTCCTGCGAGACCGCGACTTCGACGGACGAAAGGTGCTGCTCAAGCGCCATGAACTTGATGCGCTGAACACGGCACTCGCGGCTCCCAGTGGAGGGGATGCGGTGGGTGGAGAGACGTTCGGTCGGCAGGAGCAGTCCCGAAGCAAGCTGTTCAAGAGGCTGCAGTACCTCTCGTAGGCTCGCGCTGCGGCAAGGAAGGAGCACCAGCCATGGGGAAGAAGGACAAGGGCGGACGGGAAGCCAAGAAGCCCAAACAGAACAAGGACAAGAAGAAGTAGCGAGTCTGCGATTTCCGCAGGATATCCCCGGTTCCGAGGGCATTTTTCGCGCCTGAACTGCGCGTTCGATACACTCTACCCTGGACACCTGCATCCGGAACCGCCTCGTGGCGTGTTGCAGGAGACGTAGCCGATGCCCAACACTGTCGCCTCGCAGCTTCTGGCTGCGATTAAGGCCCGCAAGTTCTCGTCCGTGTCCAAGCTGTTCGCGTCCAACGTGGACTTTCAGGCCTGGACGCCCAGCGGGCGCTGGGTTGCCGAGGATGGCGCCACCGCCTCGAAGATCATCGAGGCGTGGTTCACGCCGGGCGCCGGGACGTCGACGATCACCTGGAGCAGTGAGAGCAGCGCTGGCCGAGGTTCGTTGATTCTCGAGTACGAGATGACCTGGAAGGTCCAACCGGACGACCAGAGTCGGGTGCTTCGCCAGGTCTTCCTTATGACAATCAAGGGCGACCGCATCGCGAGCGCGCGCGTCTACTGCGCCGGCCCACACACCGAGTTCCCGGACGTCGACCTCGACAAGCAGCGGCGGATGAAAGGTCTCGCGGCAGGAAAGCCGCTCACGCCGAAGGCCATCACCGCCCGCGCGAGCTGAACCGGCGAACACAAAGCAAATGCCCCGCTCACGAGCGGGGCATTTTCGTCTGCTGTGACCGGGCTCTTAGCCCCAGCCCCACGGAGCGACACCGACGATTGCGGTCGCCAGGATGCTGATGGCCACCAGGCCCACGGGAATGAATCGAGACATCGGGTACCTCCTCTGCACGTTCGGCTAGAGGAGATATCGGCGGGGTTTGCCCTTACTTGAGGCTGTACGGGCGCCTAGTGCGAATCCCTGGGTAGGATCGGCCCGTTCAGGTAGCCGACGCCTGCCGGTAGAGGTCGAGCAGCCGCGGCGAGGGCTCCTCGTCCAGATCGTCCTTCAGAAGCTGACGGAAGCGCCGGAAGTACCGCGAGGCCGACGCCGGGTCGGCGAGCGAGAGATAGCATCGCATGATCCCGGCGGCAGCGGCCTCGCTGTACTGGTCTACGGCCTCGAGCGCCTTGAATAGCGTCAGAGCCTCCTCGAGGGCGCCGGCGCGGAGTTTCAGCGCTCCCAGCTCGTTCAGCGCCTCGACGTAGCGGTCCTCCAACTCGCGGCGCACGGGCTCGGCCCAGTCGCTATACGTGGCTGAGAGGAAGGGCCCGCGGTACTGAGCGACTGCCTCCTCGAGCTGGCGCAGGCGCTCTTCGGGCTGACGCGCGACGTCAGCGGCAAGCATCGCCTCGTTGAAGGAGTCGACGTCGATGCTGAATGTCGCGCGGGGGTTCAGGACGTAGGCGCCGTCGGGGTCCCGCACTACGGCCTCATGAAAGAGGGCTCGACGCAGCCGGTAGAGGCTCGAATGGAAGTTGCTATTGCACTTCGACTCGGGCAGGTCAGGCCAGAGGGCGCCAAAAATCTGCTCCTTGGCCACGGGCCCTTTCGCCATGAGGATGAAGAAGAGCATCTCCTTGCTCTTCTCGCTGCGCCACTCCATATCCGACACCTGGCGCTCGCCAACGAACAGGGCCCCCCGGCCGAACGCGAGCGCGCGCACCCGGGGCAGCATTCCCGACGCGACACTGGCTCCGTCGGCGGCGCCCGCGGTGCGGTCGCCTCCGGCCTGCGCGTCGCCCAGTCCCGCGGCAAGACCCGGAGCGACTCCACGGGCGCGCGCGTACTCCAGCAAGTCGCGGGCATCGAGAGCGAGCGGCTTAAGGAAGGCGTTATAGCCAAGTGCCGTGCACACGCTTTCCGCTTCGGCGAGCGCGGTCATGGCGCGGCGTCGCTGATGCCCATCGAACAACGCCCGGGCGCGAAGGAACGCGGCCATCGCGAGACCGTTGCGGTTGCCCGGGTTCTCGAGGTAGGGGCGCGCGTCGTCGAGCAGGCGGTTGGCCGCCGGTGCATCGCCGCGCCCGAGCGCAACCTGCGCCTCCGCAAGGGCGTGCTGCGCCTGCCTACCGACGCCGTCTTTCGGTCCGGGCGCAACGCTTCGCAGGAGATGCAGCGCCTCTTCGCCGTGACCCATCCCGAGCCTGGTGAGCGCCAGGCCCTCGGTGAATTCCGCCAGCAATTCAGGTATCTGCAATCCCTCGACAAGCGGCTGCGCCTCCTGGTACATCGCGAGGCTCTCGTCGAAGCGGCGCATGTTCCGGTAGGTCTCCGCGATACCCGCCATGATGAAGGCCTCGTTCTGGACATGGTTACTGCCGCGAACGACTCGGAGCCCCCGCTCGTAGACCTGGAGCGCCTGGTCGTATTCGCCCAGCTCGTAGTAGAGCATGCCAGTGTTGTTGAGGTTCAGGCCCAGATCGTAGGTGTTCCCGGCGCGTTCGAGGGCGGAGCGCGCGCGCTGGAGGGCCCCGAGGGCCGGCATCGGTTCGCCGCGGCGGCTGTAGCACTGCGCAAGGCTGTGACAGACGTGGGCGATGCCTTCCAGGTCGCCGACCTGTTCGAGAAGCCGCCGCGCCTCTTCCAGCTCGCGCACCGCTGCATCGAGGTCACCGACGATGGTGTGCGTGATACCGATATGACGAAGAGCCTCGCCGGCGAGACGGATGTCGTCCAACCCACTCGACGCGAGCAGCGACTGCGCATCTGCAAAGCTGGCCAGCGCCTCGTTGTAGTAGCCCTTCAACCGCTGGGTTTCGCCGCGCACGAACAACGCCTCGACGGTCCCGCGCGCGTCGTCGGCCTCGCGCAGCACCCCGATGGCGTCGTCGATGAGCCGCAGCGCCTCGTCGGCGTTCTGGAGCTTGTATGCGGCCCGGGCGCGCCACACCTGGAGGAGCGGACGACGCGACCGTGCCTCCTGTGGCAGGCGATCGATCCACTCCGACAGCGCGCGCGCCTGACCCTGCTGGATGAGCCTCGGTGCGATCTCCTCGAGCACCTCGGCGGCCTGGTCCCACTCCTCGAGATCGAAGAGCAGTTCGACGGCCTCGTTGAGCATGCCGAAGCGCGAGAGCGTATCGGCGGCCTCGCGGCCCGCCGCGGCGAACCCGGCCGGATCCTCGGTACGGTACTGCTGCATCAGGAGGGCGCGCAGCAGCTGGTGGCAGCGGTACATCGGAGGCTCATCGGCGTGCTGGCTGATGAACAGCACGGTGGCGGCGGCCTCGCGCAGCATGCGCTCGCTGTCACGGCGGCCCGTGATGTCGTTACACAGGGCGGGGGTCCAGACCGGAAGCAGGGCGATGGCGCGCAGGAACGACCGTAACTCCGGCGTGACGGCGCTGAGGGCCTCGCCGTGGACGTAGTCGCCGAGAGTCAGCCCGACGTTCGGTCCCGCGACCGCGACGGGCGCGTCATCGCCCGACCCGGGCCGTGCACCGAGGATCAGCGCGGCGGCCCACCCTTCCGTCCGCTCATACAGCGACTCGGCCTCGTCATCGGAGACCGCGCGGCCCAGCGATGCCAGCAACTCACGGACTTCTCGCGGCGTGAACGCGAGGTCGCCGGCGCCGATCGTCGTCACCTCCCGGCGGGCGATGAGCCGGGAGAGCGACGGAACGGGCGGCCTGGTCCGCGACGTGATGACGACGTGCAGGTTCTCCGGCGCCCGCTCAAGCAGGTAGCCGACCGTCTCCATGACGGCGTCGGATGACTCGACGGCGTGCAGGTCATCGAGCACGAGGACGACGTAGTCGTCCTGGTCGGTGATGCAGTTGATCAGTACGGTCGCGACGGTCCGCGGCTGCCAGAAACGCTCGTCGCCCAGCGGTACATCGCTGTCGAAGCGCAGCCTCAGGGCGGCGGCGACGGCGCGCGTGAACACGGGCAGCTCATCGTCCCACGTGTCCAGCGACACCCAGACGGCGGCCGAATCGGAGGTCTGGAGCCAGTCGACGACGAGGGTGGTTTTGCCGTATCCGGCCGGGGCCGCGATGAGCGTGCCCTTGCCGCCGATTGAGGTGTCGATGAGGGCGTTGAGGCGGGGCCGCCGCACGACGTCGGGCCGCCGAAGCGGCACGGCAAACTTGGAGGTGGCCACGCCCCCCGCAGGCCCAGAGCGTCCCGCTCTCTCCATCTGTGGGGATTATAGTCGCGGCGTCAAACCCGACTAGCGGACGAAGTGAGAGCCCGCCGATGGCGGGCTCTATATTCATGCCGTAAGTCGTGCCGCCCTAAGCCGAAACTTCCTTCACGTCATCGCCGTCGTCGGCGGGCTCGGCTTCATCAACGTCGATGTTCTGGCCGGAGCGGGTGAGCAGCGAGCGGGCGCTTGCGACTGCGGATGGTGTCGCCGCTGACGATGCACTTCTTCACGTCGGTGCGCGACGGGATCTCGTACATCACTTCCATCAGCGTGTCTTCGAGCACGGTGCGCAGGCCGCGGGCGCCGGTCTTGTGGCGGATCGCCTCCTCGGCGCAGGCCTTCGAGCCCGTCCTGCGTGAACGACGAGCTCGACGCCGTCGAGGCCGAAGAAGCGCTGGAACTGGCGCAGCGAGCGCGTTCTTGGGCTCCGTCAGGATGCGGACCAGCGACTCGACGTCGAGCGACTCCAGGCCGACGACCATCGGCAGGCGGCCGACGAACTCCGGGATCAGGCCGTAGCTGCAGCAGGTCGTCGTGCGTGACGTGCTTCATCAGCTCGTCGGTGCGCTTCTGGCGCTTCCAGGTCGTTGTACTCGGCGCCGAAGCCGAGCGAGCGCTTGTCGCGGCCGAGCCGCTTCTCGATGACCTTGTCGAGGCCCTCGAAGGCGCCGCCGCAGATGAAGAGGATGTTCGCGGTGTTGATCTGGATGAAGTCCTGGTGCGGGTGCTTGCGGCCGCCCTGCGGCGGGACGTTCGCCGTCGTACCCTCGATGATCTTCAGCAGCGCCTGCTGCACGCCCTCGCCGGAGACGTCGCGCGTGATCGACGGGTTGTCGGACTTGCGCGCGATCTTGTCGATCTCGTCGATGTAGACGATGCCGCGCTCGGCGCGCTGCACGTCGAGGTCGGCGGCCTGGATCAGGTGCAGGAGGATGTTCTCGACGTCCTCGCCGACGTAGCCCGCCTCGGTCAGCGCCGTCGCGTCGGCGATGGTGAACGGCACGTCGAGGATCTTCGCCAGCGTGCGGGCGAGGTGCGTCTTGCCGACGCCGGTCGGGCCGACGAAGCAGGATGTTGCTCTTCTCGAGCTCGACGTCGTGGCGCTGCTGGGGTTGGCGGCTGATGCGCTTGTAGTGGTTGTAGACGGCGACGGAGAGGACCTTCTTCGCCTGGTCCTGCCCGACGACGTACTCGCTCAGGCTGCTCGAAGAGCTGCTTCGGCGGCGGTGTCCGCTGCCCGGCGCCGATCTTCGTCTTCGCCGGCCCGCCGCTTCTTCCTCGATGATCTCGCGGCAGAGCTCGACGCACTCGTCGCAGATGTAGACGGCGCCGGGTCCGGCGATCAGCCTCTTGACCTGATCCTGGTTCTTGCCGCAGAAGGAGCAGTGGTACTGGACGCGCGTCTTGGCGGCTGTTTGCCATGCCCGGTACTTCCCTTCCGCCGTCTGCCCTGCCGCCTGCGGCGGAGAGGCCGCCCGTGATCGTCGATTTTACGTCAGCCGCGCCGATTTGTCAGCCTACGACCACCCCAGCGGCTTGACACGCCGGCGTCCCGATTTCGTATGCGAACCGGCCTGTAGGTGTTTCGGGAAATCGCCTATCCCTCTGAAGCCCTAAACGGCACGCCGGCCCCTATATAACCGGCCCTAAGGGTCTACTCCTCGGCTGCGTGAGGATCTCGTCGATCATGCCGTACGCTTTCGCCTGCTCGGGGTTCATGTAGAAGTCCCGGTCGAAGTCCTTTCGGATGCGCTCGTCATCCTGCCCCGTGTGCTTGACCAGGATGCCGCGGATGATGTCGTTCTCGCGCAGGATCTCCCGCGCCTGCGATCTCGATGTCGGCGGCCTGACCGCGCGCGCCACCGAGCGCCTGGTGCATGTGGATCGTGGAGTTCGGCATGCAGTAGCGCTTGCCCGGCGCGCCCGAGCACAGCAGCACGGTCCCCATGCTGGCGGTCATGCCGACGCAGTACGTCGCGACGTCCGAGCGGACGAGCTGCATCGTGTCATAGATCGCGAGTCCGGCGTGATCTGGCCGCCGGGCGAGTGGATGTAGAGGTTGATGTCCTTGTCCGGGTCCTCGCGCTCCAGGTACAGGAGCTGGGCGATGATCAGGTTCGCGACTGGTCATCGATGCCCGTGCCGAGGAAGATGATGCGCTCGCGGAGCAGCAGCGAGTAGATGTCGAATGCGCGCTCGCCACGCGCGCTGGTCTCGATGACGGACGGGATGATCATGCGGGTCCTCTCGTTCTGCTGTTGCGTGTGTTTCGGCAGTCGCCGCCGCCTGCGTTTCCTCTTCCTGCGCGGTGTCGGCTTGGTCCTGCGCCTCGGCTGCGGCCTCTTCCTGTACTACGTCCGGCTGAGACTTCTTCGCCCGCTTCTTGCGCTTCGGCGGCTCCGCCTCCGGGGCGGCCTTTCCCGCGTCCTGCGTTGCGATCTCGACCAGGCGGGCGAGCGTCTTGCGGGTAAGCAGGTTACGACGGATCGTCCCGCGTCCATCAGGGCTCCCGAACAGCTCGCGTAGGCGATCTCCCTGGGCCCCGGCCGATGAGGTGAGCGTCTCGATCTCCGACTCCACCTCGTCCGGCGTCACCTCGATATTCTCGGCGTCCGCGACCTTCGACAGCACCAGCGATCGCCTTAGGCGAAGCTCCGCGATCGGCTGCAGCTCTGCCCGCACCTGGTCTTCAGTGCGCCCGATTGCCGCCAGGTACCGCTCGAGCGCCTCGCCGCGCTCCGTGTGCCCGGCCTGGTCGTGCAGCAGGCGGTCGACTTCGCTATCGAGCATTACCGGCGGGAATTCGATCGCCGCTCCCTCGACGAGCTTCGTGAGGATCTGGTCGTGGTATCCCTCGTCCAGCCGCTCCTGCTCCGCCTTCTCGATGTCCTGGCGAATGCGGTCGCGCAGGGCATCGACTGACTCGAAGCCCTCGCCGACCGCCTTCGCGAACTCCTCATCGAGCTCGGGCAGCACTTCCTCCTTCGTCTCGAGGATGTTGACAGCGAAGTGCGCCTGCTTCCCGGCGAACTTCTCGCTGTTGAGGTCGTCCGGCACGGCAAGGTCGAACTCCAGCGCGGCGCCCTTCGCATGCCCGATGAGCTGCTCCTCGAAGCCGGGGAAGAGCACGTCGCGCTCTTCGCTGAGCTGGACCTCCGCTTCCTGTTGCTGGACGAGGGGCTCGCCGTCGACTTCGGCGCGCAGATCGATGCGGGCGATATCGCGCCAGCCGAGCGCACGTTCGATGGGCTCGTGGGTCGCGGCGCGCCGACGGAGCACCTCGATGGTCTCGTCGACGCGTGCGTCATCGACCTCGACGGCCTGCGTTTCGATGCGGACGGCCTGGTAGTCTCCGAGATCCACGGTCGGGCGGACGGGTATCGTCGCCTTCACGACGAGCGGGCTCCGTGGTCTCGACCTCCAACCGCGGTCGCGCAATGGGGTCGATGCTCTCGTCCGCGAGGACCGCCTCGCGGTAGACCGCGGGGACCAGGACATCGAGCGCCTCGTCGAGCACGCGCTCTTCGCCGAAGTAGCGGAGCACCATGTTCTTCGGGGCCTTGCCGGGGCGGAATCCCGGGACCTTCGCGCGGGGCGCGAGCTTCCGGAGCGCCTTCTCGCGCGCTTCATCCAGCCGCTCAGGCTCGACCTCGATGGTCATGACGACCTGGGACTCGGGGATCTTCTCTGTCGATACCTTCACGCGCGCATCATGCGGGCAGCGGGGATGAAGCCTCCACTACAACAGCGACGGCCGCCGTAGCGACCGTTTCGCGCGGAGTGCCGAAGTGCCTCTGCCTCTCGAAAAGTATAGCAAGGTGGCGTCGTTACGATGCCGGGCGCACGTCGCTCAGCGCGCCCGCGACGTGAACACGTCGTTCAGGGCATCGCCCAGGAGGTTGAAGGCAAAGATCAGGCTCGCCACGATCGCCGCGGGCACGATCAGCAGCTGCGGGTGGTTCTCCAGGACGGTGCGTGGTGCACCATCGGAGATCAGGGCGCCGAAGCTGGCGCGGGGCGGCTGGACGCCGACGCCGAGGAACGTGAGCCCAATCTCCGCCAAAGCGATGGCGCCGAGGGCGGCCGATGCCCCGACGATGATCAGAGGCATGATGTTCGGGAGGATATGTTGCCACAGGATGCGCGGCGTCGTCGCGCCGCTAGCCTCGGCGGCGAGGATGAACTCGGAGCGCCGCAATGTGAGTACCTGCGTGCGCACGAGGCGTGCGCCGCCGACCCAGCCGAAGAGTGAGAGCACGCCGAAGATGAGCAGGAAGTCAGCGAAACCCGACGTCGTAAGTCCGTGCCAGTGGATGGCGTCGCCGAAGCTGTTTACCCAGCTGTCGAACCGCGGACGCAGCGTCGCCGTGATCAAGATCAGCAACGGCAGGCCCGGCATCGATCCGAGAATCTCACCCGTGCGATTGATCAGCGAGTCCGTCCAGCCGCCGCGATAGCCTGCGAGCATGCCGAGTGAGACCGGGAGCAGCACGAAGCCCGCGGCGAGCACCGCCAGTGTCACGATCGTCGTCGTGCGAGCCGCGTAGATGTTGCGGCTCAGCGTGTCGCGGCCCAGGCGGTCGGTCCCGAGCGGGTGCGACCACGACGGTCCCTGGAATGACGCATCGAGGTCCTGCTGCGCGTAGTCATAGGGCGCGATCAACGGCGCGAAGGCGCCGCAGATGTAGAAGAGCGCGATGACGACGAGGCACACCACGGCGAGCCGCTTACGCAGGAGACGCCGCACAGAACGGCGCGTCAGACTCTCGCCACGGCCCGAGAGCAGTTCCTCGTCGACACGAGGGGCCTCGATCTCGACCTGGGACTGGCTGTACTGGAGGCTCATCGCTGGCCTGCCCGTCCGGCGCGGATCCTGGGATCGATGACGATCAGCGCCAGATCGACAACGAGGTTCATCACGACAAACGCCGTCGTGGTCACGAGCACGACGGCGAGGATGACGTTGTAGTCTCGGCCCTTCACTTCCTCGTACATGAAGCTGCCGATGCCGGGGATACCGAGAATCGTCTCGATGAAGATCGCGCCCTCCAGCAGGCCCACGACGGACAGGCCGACGACGGTGGTCATCACCGGCACGAGCGAGTTCCTCGCGACGTGCTGCCGCATGATCGTGCCTTCGTCGAGGCCCTTCGCGCGCGCAGTTCGCACGAAGTCTTCGTTCAGGGTTCCGAGGGTCGTCGCCCGCGCCAGCCGCGCGACCCCGGCGATGCCGCCGATTGCGAGCGCAATCGTCGGGATGATCATGGACGTCGAGAGCATGCCGTCGAACCCGCCGGGTGGCAGCCAGTGCAGCTTTGCGGCGAAGACGAGCACGAGCAGCGGGGTGATGACGAGGACCGGTATCGACTGGAAGAAGAGCAGCGAACCGATCGTTAAGGGGTCCTGCCAGCGCCCCTGTTTGACCGCCGAGAAGATGCCGAGGGGGATGCCGATGAGGAAGACGAGGACGAAGGCGTAGAAGCCGACGCGGATCGAGACCCACATCTTCGGAAAGATGATCTCCGGGATCGTGCGGTCGCGGTAGCGGAAACTCTCGCCGAAGTCGCCTTCGGTCAACAGTCCCTTCATGTAGATGACGTACTGCTCGTAAATCGGCTTGTCGAGCCCGTACTTGTGGCGCACGCGCTCGAACGCCTCAGGATCGCGGTACTGCCCGGAGTACACGCTCACCGGATCGCCGGGCCCCCAGCGGGTGATGTAAAACGTCGCGAACGAGACGATGAGCAACGTCACCGGCAGAAATAACAGACGCCGTATGACGTAGCCCGCGAGACCTTCCATGGCGGGAAGTTAGCGGTTCACCGTGAGGTCACGGTAGCGCTCGATGACCGAGGGCGCGAGGGCGTAGTTCCCCACGTACGGCTTCACGAGCAGATGCGACGTGTCGTAGTACATGGGAATCCACGCGGCGTCAGTCACGACGGTCTTCTCGATGTTCTGGTACAGCGCCAGGCGCTTTTCCGTGTCCTGCTCGACCCGCGCCTGCTCGATCTCTGTGTCGACGGCCGGGTTGTTATAGCCGGAGTTGTTCTGGCGGCTCTTGCTGTAGAACAACACATCGAGCACGTCTTCCGGGTCGGGGTAGTCCATGATCCATGCCAGGTGGAACATCTGATACCGCCGCTGGTCGAGGTCGTTGAAGAACGTCGCGGACTCCGCCTGCACAATCTCCACATCGACCCCGAGGTCCTGCTTCCAGCCCTGCACGACGGCCTCGTCGTACGGGCCGGCGGTCGCACCGGCGCCGCTGATCGCGAGCTTGATCGGCGGCAGGTTGCCGGCGTACTTCGACTCGGCGAGCAGCTGCTTGGCCTTTTCGATGTCGTACTGGTAGGTCTTGTCGTCGGTCGTATATCCCGGGACTCCGGGCATAACAATGCCGTTGGCCACGGGAATGGCGTTCTTCAGAACGACCTCCGCAATCTTCTTGCGATCGACGGACATGGCGAATGCCTGCCGCACCTTGGGGTCGTCGAACGGCGGTGCGGTCGTGTTGAAGCCGATGTAATCGATCGACTGCCGCGGCGTCTGGTGGTACTCCTTGTTCAGAGGGTCGGCTGGATCCTGCACGCGGTCGAGGTCATCGAGGCCGACACCCGTGATGTCGATGTCGCCGTCCTCGTATGTAACGAGGCCAGAGCCGCCCTGCAGGTCGAACTGCACGGCCTTGAGCTTCGGCGCGCCGAGATAGTTGTTGTCGTAGGCTTCGAGCGTGATCTTCTCGCCGAGCTTCCACTCCTTGAGCTTGTAGGGCCCCGTACCGTTGGGCTTCTGCGTCCAGCGCTTCGGATTACCCTCGATCTGGCGCTTGTCGACGACGAACGAAGTCGGGTACGTGAGCTTGTACAGGAAGTAGGGCTTCGGCGCGTCGATCGTCACCTCGACGGTACTATCGTCGATGACCTTGACGCCGCTGATCTCGGTGGCGCGCCCGCGTGACACATCTTTCGCGCCGACGATATCGCCGAGGAAGTTCTCCGCGACAACGGATCCGGTATCCGGGCTGAGCGCGCGCTCCCAGGAGTACTTGACGTCGTCGGCAGTAACGGGGCGTCCGTCCTGGAAGGTGGCCTTGGGGTTGAGGTGGAAGGTGTAGACGAGACCGTCCGGGCTAATCTGCGGCGCGTCGGCCAGGTCGGGCTGGAGCTTGAGATCCCGATCGAGCCGCGCGAGCCCCGAGAAGATCTCGACGATGTACGCCGCCGAATCCGCGTCCTGCGCGACAGCCGGGTCCAGGGTGAGCGGGTCCGTCGCCGCGCAACCGCAGCGTTCCGGAGGCTGAGCCACCATCGGAACTGTCACTCGTCTTGCTCGACGACGGCGTCTCGTCCGACGCTGCGGAGTCGCTGTTCCTGTCACCCCCGCCGCCGTTCACGACGACGAGCAGGATGATCGCCAGACCCAGGATGAGCACACCGGCGACGCCCGCGATCGCCAGCGTGAGCTTGTTGCTCATGTACTTCTTCCTCGCTACCCGTCCGCCGCCCCGAGAAGTCTACGGATTCTATCAAAGGCCAGATTCGCCTGGCAGAAGTCGCGGGGCGCGCTCCGTGCGTACAAGTGTACGGACTGTGGAATGGAAGCCACTCAGGGAAAACCCTCGGAGCTGCGAGGAGAACAATCGTTAAGCGCGGGCTGCCGAGGCGCGGGCTCTCACTCCTGCGGATGACCAGAAGTACGGCCGACATGTCCGAATGGCGCTTTGTTATGATGGCGTGCGGCTTCGTACATGGTGCCGCCACGCCCCTGCCCACGCGTGAACTGAAGGTATGAGCGAACAGACGTCGCCGTTACACGACCCCGCGGCCACGCCCGTGGCCGCACCGGGCCGGGCGGCGCCCCGCATCCACTTCAATGCGATTACCTCGGACTGGGCGCGTGCCATCACCATCGCGGTGCTGGCCGGCATCCTCCTCTTCGCCGGCTACCTGCGACTGAGTCACAACAACTGGGACGCAAGACGGGCCCATGGGATACCAGCGACACCCCCGCGACGAGCGGTCACCTCCACCCGGACGAGCGCTTCCTCACCCAGATCAGTGAGGACACCAAGGCGCCCTCGAGCATCGCCGAGTACTTCGACACGGCGAACTCGCCTCTCAACCCCTACAACATCAAGCATGGCGATGGCTCGCAGCAGACCACGTTCGTCTACGGCACGCTTCCGCTGTTCCTGAACAAGTTTCTGGCATCTCACCTGCACATCCTCTCGCTGGGGATGATGGACAACTGGGACAATTACAACCACTACAACTTGAGCGGCCGCATGCTTGCGGCGCTCTTCGACCTGGCGACGATCGTCGTCGTCTTCTTCCTGGGTCGCGAGCTGGCGAACCGCAACGTCGGGCTGCTCGCGGCCGGCCTGTACGCATTGACGCCGTTCGCGATCCAGAACTCGCACTTCTTCATCGTCGACCCGTTTGTCGCGTTCTTCGCGACGTTCGCGCTGTTATTCGCCGTGCGTTCCGCGAAGTTCGGCCGCTGGCGCGACTTCGCGCTCGCGGGCCTCGGCGCGGGGCTCGCAGCGGCGTGCAAGATCACGGCGATCGCGATGCTGCCGGTGATCGTGCTGGCGATCGGCGTCTACGCCTGGCCCGCCGTGAAGCCCTACATCGCACCGTGGTGGACCGGCAACGAGAAGGAATACGAGCCCCAGCGCAACGGTCCGCGACTTGACCGCGCAGTGCTGCTGGTGATCGCCGGCTCGGCGCTCGCGCTGATCATCGCGTTCATCGCGTTCCGCATCGCGATGCCGTACGCGTTCAAGTCGCCGAGCCTCGCGGACTTCTTCTCGTGGAAGATCGGGCACTTCGGTAGTGACCCGCAGCCGGGGAAGGACCGCGCGATCTGGAGCATCGGCTTCCCGTATCCCAACATCATGAACCAGCACTGGATCAAGGATCAGCTCGACCAGCGCCAGTTGCTGAGCGGCGACGCATCGTTCCCGCCGAACGTGCAGTGGATCGGCCGCTCGAAGTGGCTATGGCCGCTCCAGCAGATGGTCTCGTGGGGCATGGGGCCCGCCCTCGGCATCACGGCGTGGATCGGCGTGGCGTTCTCGATGGTGTGGGCGTTCCGCAAGCGCGAGGGCATGTGGCTCGTGCCGCTGGCCTGGGTGCTCGGCTACTTCCTGTTCATGGGCGCTGCAGTTCTCGCTGTACATGCGCTACTTCCTGCCGCTGTATCCGGCACTGACGGTGTTCGCGGCGTTCGTGTTGTATCGCGTCTGGCACTGGGCGTCGTACGAAGACCTCCCGGGCGCCGTCGCGCGGGCCGCACGCGACGCGACGTGGCTGCGACCGGCGGTGCGCATCGTCGGGCGAGGCGCGGTCGTCGTCGTCGTGCTGCTTACCGCCGTCACTGGCATCGCGTTCTACCGCATCTATAGCGAGCCGGTCACGCGCGTGAGCGCGTCGAAGTGGATCTACGAGAACGTGCCCGCGGGCGCGGTGATCGGGCACGAGCACTGGGACGACGAGGTGCCCTACGGCGATCGGGGGCGTCGAGCGGCGCAACTACGGCTCGGTGACGTTCGAGAACTTCAACATCGATTCGCCCGACCGCGCGAATCAGCTCGTCGAGCAACCTCGATGAGGTCGATTACATCGCCCTCAGCAGCCGGCGGCTGTCCGGCACCATCCCGCGCGTGCCCGCGGAGTGGCCGGTGACGTCGCGGTACTACGCCGCGCTCGAGACCGGCGAACTGGGGTTCGAGAAGGTTGCGGAGTTCACGTCCTTCCCCAACCTGCTCGGCATGACGTTCGATGACACTGACTCAGAGGAGTCGTTCACGGTCTACGACCATCCGCAGGTGACGGTCTACAAGAAGACCGATGCGTACTCGCACAACCGTGCCGTCGACGTGCTCCACGCCGACGCGTTCCCGGTTCCCCTGCCGGTGAAACCGTCCGATGAGGCGCAGAACCTGCTCCAGTTCACGCCGTCAGTGCTCGCGACCCAGAGCGAGGGCGGGACGTGGTCGGACATCTTCAGCCCGGACAACTTCATCAACCAGCACCCGCTGTTCTTCTGGCTGCTCACGATTGAGATCGCGGCGTTCGCCCTCGTGCCCCTTGCTGTCGCCGGCCTCCGCGGGCTACCTGACCGCGGATTCCTGCTGACGAAGCCGCTCGGCGTGCTCGCGCTGTCGTACCTGGTGTATGCGCCGGCCGCCCGCGGATGGGTGCACTACACGCGCGCCGAGATCGGGGGTGCGCTCGCCTTCATGGCGCTCGCCGGCATCGTCACGGGCTGGATCTGGCGCGCACAGATCATCGAGTGGGTCCGCGAGCGATGGCGCTTTGTGCTCTTCGCCGAGGCGCTGTTCCTGATCGCGTTCCTGTTCTCGTACTGGCTGCGGCTGCAGAACCCGGATCTCTTCCACCCGAGCCAGGGTGGCGAGAAGCCGATGGACTTCGCGTACCTCAACGGCGTCATCCGCTCGACAGACCTCTCGCAGGGGCCGATCGATCCATGGAGCGCCGGCGGGTACATCAACTACTACTGGTACGGACAGTTCATCGGCGCGACGATCGCCAAGTTCACCGGCATCGTCCCGGAGGTCGCCTACAACCTCATCGTCCCGATGTTCTTCTCGCTTACCGCGGCGGCGACGTTCTCGGTCGCCTATAACCTGAGCGAGGGCACGCGGCGGCTGATGAAGCGGCGGCCCGGAAAGATGCCGATCAGCCCGCGCGGGCCCATCATCGCCGGGATCCTGGCGATCTTCCTCGTGCTCATCGCGGGGAATATCGAAGCCGTGAACGTCCTCACGCACAACGTGATGCGGCAGGCCGACTGCTGGAAGGATCAGCCGCACTGCACGGGCAGCTACGGCGTTCGTGGGCGGCATGAAGGCGTTGCTCACGGGCGATGGCAACTTCCACGAGCTCGTGTACAGCTACGACTGGTGGGGGCCGAGCCGCGCCCTCAGCATCATCTCGACCCCCGAGAACGGCGTGCAGCCGATCACCGAGTTCCCGTTCTGGACGTTCCTGTTCGCCGACCTCCACGCGCACCTGATGGCGATCCCGTTCTCGATGACTGTCGTCGGCATCGGTGTCGCCGTCGTGCTGAACTACACGCGGTTGAACCCGTCCGGCCCTGCGGGCGAGCACGACGGTGGCGGTCGCATCAGCAACTGGGCCCTGGTCGGGGTACTCGGCCTGATCATTGGCGCCCTGCGCTGGATCAACTCGTGGGACTATCCCCCGTTCCTGCTGCTGGGCGCGGCAGCGCTGATCATCGCCGAGCTGGCGAAGGAACGGCGTATCACAATGCGGGCTGTGGCCATCGGCGCCGGCAAAGCGGCGATCATGGGCGTGCTGTCATACGCGTTCTTCACGCCGTTCGCGAAGAATTACAGCCAGTCCTACAACGGGTTCCACCAGTCCGACCAGACGACGGCCGTGTCCGACTTCCTCGGCCACTTCGGGATCCTGCTCTTTTTCGTCGCGGGCTTCTTGCTGTTGTCCCTCTACCGCTCGCTGACACGGAGCCGCGAGCTGCGCATCGTCTTCTTCGGCGGAAAGCGGCGCGCGCGAGCCGTCGAATACGCACCGCTCGTCCTCGGCGCGCTGATCCTCGCGGGGATCCTGTTCGTCTGGCTCGCCAGCCGCGAACGCTGGGGCGTGACGGCGCTCTCGTTCGTCGGGCTCGTGGCCGTGATCCTGTGTTCGATCCGCGAATTGCGGCACAGCACTCCGACCGCGCCAATCATGCTCTTCGTGTACGCGATCATCGGCCTGGGGTTCGGGCTCACGGGTGGCGTCGAGATCCTCACGCTCGATGGCGACATCGGGCGCATGAACACAGTGTTCAAGTTCTACCTGCACGTGTGGCTGCTGTGGGGCGTCGCTGCGGCATTCGGTACCTGGTACATCTTCGCCGTCGCGCGCCCGCACGAAGCCTGGCTGCGACGGACTCGCTCGTTGCCGGCGGCATTGGCACGCGCGCCGAGGTACGCATTCGCGGCCGGCGGCGTGCTGCTGCTCCTGATGGCGCTCGTGTACCCGTACTTCGGCACGCGGGCGCGTATCCACGACCGCTTCGATCCGTCACAGGGCACGAGCAACGATGGTCTCGCTTACCTCGACAGCGGTGTGGTCTACAACAACAGCGACCCGAACACCGGGAAGGGCGGCGAGCACCACATGGAGTACACGCGAGACGGCATCAACTGGATCCGCGAGAACATCCAGGGATCGCCGACCACGATCGAGGCCATCGGCCCGTCGTACCGCAGCCTCGGGAGCCGCGTGGCGATCGACACCGGCCTGCCGACGGTGGCGGGGTGGGGCTTCCACCAGTCACAGCAGCGAAACAAGTTCGCGAAGATGGTCGACGACCGGCAGAAGGACGTGAACGAGTTCTACACGACGACCGACGTCGCGAAGGCGCGGCAGATCATCCGCAAGTACGGCGTCGAGTACGTGATCGTGGGCGACGAAGAGCAGTTCAACTATCCGAAGACCGGGTTGACGAAGTTCGAGAACGGACTCAGCGGCGCGCTCGAGCTTGTGTACCAGAACCCCGGCATGCAGGTCTGGCACGTAATTCCCGACCAGGAGCTGGCAACGGCGCAATAGCGATCACGCCGTCGCACAGCCCCGGGTGTGAGCTACCGCTCGTTCATCACCTGGACCGGCCGCACCTCGATCGTGATCGGCAGCGTGCCGGCCCAGGTCGACGCGATCGCCACCGCTGCGTCGATGTCCGGCGCGTTGATGATGCCGTAGCCGCCGACGATCTCCTTGCTCTCGACGAACGGGCCATCGGTGACGGCCGCCTGTCCGTCCTTGATGCGCACGG
Organism: uncultured Chloroflexia bacterium; assembly: GCA_963736015.1. GTDB lineage: Bacteria > Chloroflexota > Dehalococcoidia > DSTF01 > JACRBR01 > CAVTNG01. The sequence continues at coordinate 234,477 of CAVTNG010000004.1, forward strand.
TGCGGGCCGTGGCGGCGGGCTGGAGCTTGTGTCCGCCGCTGAGCCGCCCTGCCTTGGCATGCGACTCCCACCACGGCCCGATGCGTGCGTAGTTCTCCATGATCTCGGCCTCCGATACACCCGGCCGCTCGTCGTCACAGATGATCATCATGAATTCCGCCACGTAATTCCTCCCTGGCTATCTCCTGGCTGACAGGATTACGACGAACCGGTGACAGCGCCATCGACAGTTGCCGGGGCCGACTTTCGAATCGGCCGGGCCGAATCGGCCTGATACACTGGAGCACCTATGCTCGATTCCCTGTCCGAGAAGCTCTCCGGGGTCTTCTCGAAGCTCGGTTCCCACGGCACGATCAGCGAAAAGGACCTCGACGAAGCGATGCGCGAGGTGCGCATCGCGCTGCTTGAGGCTGACGTCAACTTCAAGGTCGTCCGCCAGTTCATTGCGTCGGTGCGCGAGCGCGCCCTCGGCGCGGAGGTGCTGAAGAGCCTCACGGGCCCGCAGCAGGTCATCAGCATCGTCAATGAGGAGCTGGTGAACATCCTGGGCGGCAGCCAGTCGACGCTGCAGATGGCGTCGAAGCCGCCGACGACGATCATGCTCGTCGGGCTCAAGGGCTCGGGCAAGACGACGACTGCCGCGAAGCTGGCGCTCCATCTGCGCAAGCACGGCGGACGGCCGCTGCTCGTGGCCGCTGATCCCTACCGTATGGCAGCGGGCGAGCAGCTCAAGGCGCTCGCGAAACAGCTGGGCATGCCGGTGCTGGAGCCGTCCGACGGCCAGACGCTCGATGCGCTGTGCAGCGCGTCGCTCGACGAGGCGAAGCGCCAGAACGCCACGGTCGTACTCGTCGATACGGCGGGCCGATCGACGATCGACGGCGAGCTGATGTCGGAAGTGACGTCCATGAGCGCCGCGCTCAGTCCCAACGAGACGATCCTCGTCGTCGACGCGATGACCGGCCAGGAGGCGGTGAACGTCGCTTCTGAGTTCCACGACCAGCTCAACGTCACCGGCATCATCGTCTCCAAGATGGACGGCGATGCACGCGGCGGCGCGGTGCTGTCCATCCGTGCGGTGACCGGGCTGCCCGTGAAGTTCCTCGGCACGGGCGAGAAGTCAGACGCCCTGGAGCCGTTCTTCCCCGACCGTTTCGCGTCGCGCATCCTCGGCATGGGCGACATGCTCGGGCTGATCGAGCGTGCGAAAGAGACGATCAGCGAGAAGGACGTCCAGGACATCGAGAAGAAGATGAAGAACCGCCAGCTCGACCTGGAGGACTTCATCGTGCAGTTCCAGCGCATCAAGAAGATGGGCCCGCTGAACCAGCTCGTGGACATGATCCCGGGAATGAGCCAGGTGAAGCGTCAGATGAACGTTGACAGCTTCGATGATGGCTTCTGGAAGAAGGCGGAAGCGGTGGTGTACTCTATGACGCCGCAGGAGCGAAAGCACCCGGAGATCATCAACGGCAGCCGGCGCCGACGGATCGCGGCGGGCAGCGGCACGACGCCGCAGGAAGTGAACCAGCTGCTGAACCAGTGGAAAGAAGCAAAGAAGATCATGCAGGCCTTCGCCGGGAACCGCACCGGCTTCCTGAAGATGTTTGGAGGATAGGGAGTGCTGAGAATCCGCTTGCGCCGCGTGGGGAAGAAGAAGCAGCCGAACTACCGTCTGGTGGTGGCTGACTCGCGTGCCCCGCGCGACGGCGCGTTCATCGAGACGATCGGGACGTACAACCCGCTCACGGAGCCCGCGGCGATCACCGTAGACGAGGCGCGCGCGCGCGAGTGGCTGAGCAAGGGCGCCGTGCCGTCCGAGCGCGTCGTCCGCATCCTCGCGAGCCAGGGCATCGGCGAGGCACCTGTGTACACACCGCGGCCGAAGAAAGCACAGGAAGAGACGGCGCCAGAAGCTGCCGCGCCCGCGCCCGCAGCGCCGGCTAAGGCCGAAGCACCGGCTGCGGACGCGCCTGCGCTGGAAACACCGGCTGCCGACGAGGCGGCGCCCGCCGAATGAGAGAGCTCATCGAGTACATCTCCAAGACGCTCGTCGACTCCCCCGACGAGGTCAACGTGATCGAGCAGCAGGAGCGCGGCCGCGTGGTCATCCGGCTCGAGGTGGCACAGGACGACTACGGCAAGGTCATCGGCAAGGGCGGCCGTATCGCCCAGTCGATGCGCGCGCTGCTCAAGGTTGCCGCCGTACGGGCCGAGGAGTACGCCTCGCTCGAGATCGGCGACTGAGATCGAGCATGCCCCGACAGTCCGAGCAGACGAGCGGGCAATCGCCCCGAGCTGCGCGCCCTCCTGCCTCGCCGCCGCGCCGCAGGAAACGCCCGCGGATCACCCGTGAAGGTGACGCGCCCGCGCACGCAAAGCCGCCCGTGCGCAGCGGGAAGTCGTTCGCCGGCCGTGTGAAGGCTCGACGGGCCGCGCCGACGGCAACCGCCCGCACAACCGCATCGAACTTTGGCCCACCGGCGGCGCCCGAGTCCACCCGACCGAAGCCACAGCGGGATCCCGACCCGGGCTTCGTCGCCGTCGGGCGTGTGCTCGCGCCGTTCGGCCTGAAGGGCGAACTGAAGGTGCAATCGCTGACCGATAATCCGGCGCGCTTCCGAGTGCGCTCGAGACTCTGGGCCGGCCAGCAGCTGGTGACCATCGTCGAAGCGCGTGAGGCACAGGGTTATGTCTATTTGCGACTGAAGGGCTTCCACGATCGGGCCAGCGTCGACGGATTCCGGCATGCGATCCTCCAGATTCCAGAGTCGGACCTGCCGCCGCTGGCTGACGGCGAGCACTATCGATTCCAGCTTCTCGGCCTCGACGTCGTCGACCGCTCCGGCGCCATGATCGGGACGCTGGAGGAGGTCATCGAGACCGGCGCGAACGACGTCTATCGCGTGCGACGGCCGGATGGGCCCGATTCTACTGATCCCTGCGCTTGCGGACGTAATCCTCGAGATCGACCTCGAAGCGCGGAAAGTGGTCGCCGACCCTCCGGACTGGCGCTAAGCGCGCCGTGGTCGGCTGTCGATCCGCAGTCTCCTGACTCGTCGTCATACTGTGAGCCCTACGGGCGGGCTAGGAGTAGACAATGCGATACGCATTCCTGATCTACGTCGACGAGTCGAAGATGCACGAGCCGGGCGCCGACGAACTTGCCGGTCACGTCGCTGTCACACGCGACGCCATAGCCAGCGGCGCATACGAGACCTGCGACGCACTGCAACCGGCGGCGACCGCGACGACGGTGCGCGTGCGCAACGGCGCAACACTGACGGCCGACGGGCCCTTCGCCGAGACGAAGGAAGTTCTCGGTGGTCTCTACTTCCTTGACTGCAAGGACCTGGCCGAGGCGGTCGGTTATGCAGAGCGCATGCCGCCGGCACAGCATGGCTCGATCGAGATCCGCCCGATCATGGAGATCCCGGGCTGGGAAGAGATGGTCGGCCTCGCGCCGGCAACCGCAAAGGCATAGCCCAACTACCTGTTTCACGAAGAGGAGTGTTCGATGCGCTACATGTTTCTCATCTACGATGTCGAATCGACGCAGAGCGAGCGCGCGGAGGATCTGATGCCCGCTTACGGCGCCTTCACGCAGGACGTGATGTCCTCCGGGATCATGCGCGGCGCCGACCGCCTCCAGCCTACGGGAAGCGCCACGAGCGTGCGGGTGCGCGATGGCAGGACGGTCACGACCGATGGCCCCTTCGCCGAGACGAAGGAGCAGCTGGGCGGCTTCTACATTCTGGAGTGCAAGGACCTCGACGCCGCGCTGGCGTACGCAGAGAAGATCCCGTCCGCCCGCTTCGGGACGATCGAGGTGCGCCCGATCATGGAGATGCCCGAGCGGTGAGACGCAGAGCGATTCGACCTCCCTGTCATGACTGATACGACGAGCGAAGCGATCGACCGATTGTTTCGGCTCGAAGGCGGGCGGGTCCTCGCGTCGCTGATCCGGATGTGCCGAGACTTCGACCTCGCCGAGGACGCGATGCAGGATGCGCTGACGACGGCGCTCCAGCGCTGGCCGCGCGACGGCGTGCCGGACAACGCCGCCGCATGGATCGCTACCACGGCGCGACGTAAAGCCATCGACCGCCTGCGGCGCGACCGTACGCTCGCCGAGAAGCAGCAGGCGCTCGCGGCGCTGGCGGCTGCGGACGCGGCCGAGCCGGAGGCGACAACGTCGGAACCGCGCATAGATGACCGCCTGCGGCTGATCTTCACCTGCTGTCACCCCGCGCTAGCGTCCGACGCGCAGGTGGCGTTGACACTACGCACCGTCGGCGGCCTCACGACCCCGGAGGTGGCACGAGCGTTCCTGGTACTCGAAGCCACGATGGCGCAGCGGCTCGTGCGGGTGAAGCGCAAGATCCGGGATGCGCGCATCCCGTATCGAGGTGCCGCCCGAGCATGCGCTGCCGGAGCGGCTCAACAGCGTGCTTGCCGTGATCTACCTGATCTTTAACGAGGGTTACAGCGCCTCGAGCGGCGATGCGCCGATCCGGCGTGACCTCTGTGCGCGAGGCAATCCGCCTTGGCCGCCTGCTCGTCGACTTGATGCCCGACGAACCGGAGGCGCGCGGGCTGCTGGCGCTGATGCTGCTCCACAACGCGCGACGCGACGCGCGCGAAGGCGCTAACGGCGCCATGATCATGCTCGATGAGCAGAACCGCGCACTCTGGCATCGCCATGAGATTACGGAAGGCGAAGGATTCCTCGAGCGGGCGATGCGGGTCCGGCGCGTCGGACCGTACCAGCTCCAGGCGGCGATCTCGGCGCTCCATTGCGCGGCGCCGTCGTTCGATGAGACGGACTGGCGCGAGATCGCCGCGGTCTACAGGCGGCTCTACGAGCTGCAGCCGTCACCCGTCGTCGCGCTGAACCGCGCCGTCGCGATCGGGCTCGCGACGACGCCGGCGCAAGGGCTTTCCGCGCTCGACGACCTGGCACACGCAGAAGAGATCGCGCGATACCAGCCCTATCATGCCGCGCGGGCCGATCTGCTTCGACGCGGCGGACGCACGAGCGAAGCCGTCGATGCGTACACACGCGCGATCGCGCTCTCGTCGAACGATGGCGAGCGCGCCTACCTGCGCCGCCGTCTCGCCGAATGCGAAGCGGCGCGCGTTTGAAGGCGCCTTCGCGCGGGCGTTATACTGGCGTGTCTTTGGGGATATAGCTCAATTGGGAGAGCGCCGCGTTCGCAATGCGGAGGTTGGGGGTTCGAGCCCCCTATCTCCACCATCGACAACCACCGCCCCTCGTTCACGAGGGGCGTTCTTGATCCCGTGAGGGCGCAGTCCACTACGCTGTCACGACTGCCACGATCAACACCATCAGCACGATGTAGAGCCGAATCCAGCCCATGAGCGTGTCACCACCTTCCGCGATGACGTCATGGTGCGCACGCAGGCACTGCGGCCACATCGACCGATCGGCGAAAAACGAGCGGTTCGAGAGCGCATTGTTATCTGCCCTCTCGATATGATGCCGTTCACGCCAGGCGCACGGCGTGTGGAGGCTCATGGCGAAGACGCAGTCGGTGACGGTCGAAGCGGCGGGGCGCGCAGTCACGGTTACGAATCCGGAGAAGGTCTTCTTCCCCGAGGCAGGCCTCAAGAAGCTCGACCTTGTGAACTACTACCTTGCCGTTGCCGAGGGCGCGCTGCGCGGCGTGCGGCAACGACCGATGGTCCTCAAGCGCTTTACGGGCGGCGCGACCGAGGAGCCCTTCTTTCAGAAGCGTGCCCCGGCGAACCTGCCGCCCGGCATGAAGACGGCGCACATCACCTTCCCGAGCGGCCGCACGGCCGACCTTGCCGTGTGCGACAACGCGGCAGACCTGGCATGGGCGATCAACCTCGGCTGCATCGATCTCAATCCGTGGCCGGTGCGCGCCTCTGACGTCGACCATCCGGACGAACTGCGCATCGACCTCGATCCGACCCCCGAAGCGACGTTCGCGCACGTTCGAGAAGTGGCGCTGATTGTGGGTGACGTGCTGCGCGAACTCGGGTACGAGAGCTTCCCCAAGACGTCGGGCTCGCGCGGAATCCACATCTACACACGCATGGAGCCGAAGTGGACGTTCACGGACATGCGCCGATCAGCGCTCGCCGTCGGCCGCGAGGTCGAGCGCCGGGTGCCCGCGTTGGCGACGACAAAGTGGTGGAAGGAAGAGCGGCACGGCGTCTTCATCGACTACAACCAGAACGCGCGCGACCGCACGATCGCGTCGGCGTACTCGGTCCGTCCGCTTCCCGACGCGCGCGTGTCATGCCCGCTGACGTGGGATGAGGTGCCCAACGTCGATCCTGCGGCATTCACGGTGGCGACTGTGCCCAGGCGTTTCGCCGATGTCGGCGACCCGGGCGATGGCATCGACGACCGAGCGTTCTCGCTCGAGCCGCTCCTTGAGCTGGTCGCCAGACACGAGCGTGAAGGCGAAGGCGACGCGCCGTGGCCGCCGCAATTTCCGAAAGCGCCGGGCGAGCCGCCGCGCGTACAGCCGAGCCGCAAGCGCAAGAGCTGAACCTGTAACGGCTCAGCTCGCGAAGATCTCCTCCAACAGGAACGGCACGGTCGTGGCAATCTGGTCGAAGGTGCAGTCCCGCGGCGGCTTATCGGGACGCCAGCGGCGGAACGTGGCCGCGTGGCGGAAGCGCTCGCCCTGCAGGTGGTCGAATGTGACCTCGCAGACCAGCTCAGGCCGCAGGCGGTGCCAGTCCATCGTGCGGTCGGTCGTCCACCGGCTGGGCCCGCCCGGCGTGCGACCCTGCCCGAAGCCGACGCCCTCATCGTCGGTGCGATAAGGCTCGAGCGTTTTCACCAGCGCCTTCTTCTCCGCCGCCTTGAAGCTCGAGGTGTGCCCGACGTGGTGCAGCACTCCGTCGCCGTCGTAGAGCCCGAGCAGTAGCGAGCCGACGGACCGGCCCTCCTCGCCGCGGTTCCAGCGAAACCCGCCGACGACGCAGTCGACGGTGCGCAGGTGCTTGATCTTGAGCATCGCCCGGACGTTCGGCTGATAGGCGTCGTCCGCGCGTTTGGCGACCACGCCGTCCAGACCCGCACCCTCGAAGCGCTCGAACCAATCGGTCGCCTCGTCGCGGTCGCGCGTCATCGGTGTCAAGTAGGCCGGCGCTTCCACCGCCTTCAAGGCCAACTCCAACATGACGCGGCGCTCTGCGAACGGCGTCTCCCGGAGGTCGCGCTCGCCATCCGCGAGCAGATCGAATGCCACGAAGGACGATGGCATGTCGGCGGCGAGCTTTCGCACGCGCGACTCGGCGGGATGGATGCGCAGCGACAGCGCATCGAAGTCAAGCCCGTGGTCGGTCATGATCACGACTTCGCCATCGAGGATCAGCGGGCGCGGCAGAACCTCCTGCAGGCTCGCCTGCAGTTCAGGGAAGTAGCGCGCGAGCGGCTTGAGGTCGCGGCTCTGGAGGTTCGCCGCGCTGCCATCGAAGAAGACGATCGCACGAAAGCCGTCCCACTTCGGCTCATAGAGCCAGCCGTCTCCTTCGGGGATCTCAGCGGTGAGTTTCGCCAGCATCGGCGGGACAGGCGGCGCGAATGGGAGCGTCATCGCCGCATCGTAGCACCGGCCGCGCGCATCGTCAGAAGCGCAGAGTGAGCACCCGATCGCGGCTGAGGTCGATGCTGGTCTGGCCGTCGCGCCAGGCGACTGACTCACCATCCACCTGAACGTCGCGGGCATGGCTACCGCCGGGCGGCGTGACGTGCACCGTCACGCGTGACTGCTCCCACCCGGGCTGGCGCCGCATCGCGAGGCTGTACTCCCAGCCGTCGCCGTCCTGGCGCGCGACGGACGGCGTGATGTACGTGAATTGCAAACGCTGCTTCGTGTCGCGTGGTAGCGCGAAGAAGCGCCCGAACACCGACAGTCCGTTCTCGACGCCGACTTCCTCGACGCCGACCTCGCCCGCCGCGTCCTTCACCGAGACGACGCGACTTCCGGGCGGGGTGAGCAGTCGCAGGTAACCTCCGTACAGGCCGCCAAGCATCAGCTTCTCGACCAAGTCAGGATCGCGGCCCTGTTCCCACGGCTTCAGGTCGTTGAAGTAGTCGAGCGTCACCGTGGTCTCGGCCGAACCGTCTTCGCGCAGCTTCACATCGATGTCGGCGCTGTGCTCGATGATTGCATTGAGCTTTGTGCTGTTGATGCTCGCATCGACGAGCGCCAGGTAGTCGCCCGACTTGTAGTTCACCGAGCCGTCCCAGCCGAACTGCCTGATGACGGACTCTTCCTTCGGATCAAACGAGTACAGCATTACGTCCTTGGTGTCGCCAAGAATCCTGGAGCGCATCGACGAGCGGCGACCACTGCCCCGGCTCGGGATGCAGCACGCGCCGCAGCACCTCATCGGCGAGCAGGCCCGCGAAGGCCTTTCGGTCGGCCTCCGGCTCGTATGGCGCGCGCGTGAACTGCTCCGTGAGATCATAGGCGTTGTCCGCATCGACAGTGACGTCGAAGTCGGGCACGTAGACCGCGCCGACAATCGAGAGCAGGCGTTCGAGCGTCGCCACATCGATTGCGATGACGCCGTCGACGTCGCCGCCGCCTCCAAGCTGGTAGAAGCGCCGCGCGGAGTCCGCGGAGGTGGGGAAATCGGGCGACCAGTTCGAGACGGCGAGGTTCCAGCTCGTGTCCTTCAGCAGGTATTGCTTCAACGGCCGCGGCGGTTCGACATAGTCCCCCGTGCGGTTCATCCAGTCCTCGCCGTACTGCACGGCGTCATGGAACTCGAGCGAGTCGATGCGCCCGTGGTCAAGCCGCATCGTGCCGAATACGGACACGAGGCCGCCGCCGGGCATCAGCTCGGCTTCGTTCTGGGCGAGGATGAGATACGTCCGGGGGCCATTGAACCCGAGGAAGCCCGGCGCGATCTGACGCGCCCGCTGGTAGGTATCGAGGAAGTCCTGCAGGCGCTGCCGACGCGTATCGAGCTCATCGACCGCGGCACGCATCGGCGGCAGCAACGAAGCGTGACCGATGTCGGCCCGGGCGAGGTCTACGGCGCCGAGCGAGGCGCGGATATCCGCGATGTGCGGGTCGGCGGCATCGAAGACGGCCGTCGTCTTCTCCGGCAGTGTCGCATCGGGCTCGGCGCGGACCTGATTGAACGCGGCGGCCGCGTCCACGCCTTCCTGCCCGATGAGCGATGCGTGCTGGCCGATGAGCGCGAGGTCCTCCGCCGCTTCGACCTGGCGTCCTATGACGGGGAGCTTCGCGACCGCCTGGAGGATGTGGTCGCCGGAAACCCGCCGGCGGGCAGACTCGAAGCTTCTTGCCGGCCGATTGGAAGTCCGCGCGGGCCGTGCTGAGGTCCTCCGACGTCGCATCCAACCGCCTGGCTTCGATGAGGCTCTGGCCGGACCGCAAGTGCGACCTGCCGGCTCGAAC
>CAVTNG010000005.1:0-81893 GCA_963736015.1 uncultured Chloroflexia bacterium
ATCGGGACGCTGGCGGCGTTCGGGCTCGCGGGCGTGCTGATCCCGCAGATCCCGGAGGCGATGCGCGGCAACGACACGGCGATCGACGCATGGTTGGAGCACGAGCGCGGGACGTTCGGGCCGTTCACGGACGTCATGTACCGGGCGGGGCTGTTCAGCGTGTTCCACGCGAAGTGGTTTCTCTTCGCGCTCGGGTTCCTCTGCCTGAACATCACCGTCTGCACGTTCAATCGCTGGTCGCCGACGTTTCGCAACGTCTTTCATCCACCCGAGCGGGTGGCCGAGAGCTTCTTCGATCGCGCGCACAACCGCACGGTGCTTGCGCCGGTGGCGGCGGGCGACCTCGAACGCAGCCTCCGTGGCATGCGGTTCAGGGTGAAAGCGGAGCAGCGCGATGGCGCGACGTACCTGTTCGCCGATCGCTTCCCCTTCACCCAGCTGGCGACGTTCATCAGCCATCTGGCGCTGATCCTGTTCATCGCGGGTGGGCTGGTGACGTGGATGACGGGCTTCACCAGCGAGATCTTCGCGGGCGAGGGCACGACGGCGCCGGTCTTCGCCGTCAGCAACCCGAACCAGCTCCAGGTGCGGATCGACGAGGCGGTCGGCAAGTTCGGAGATGTCGGGAACGCGCTCGACTTCCGCACGCACCTGACGATCTTCAAGAACGGACGCGAGGTCGCTTCGGGGACGACGACGGTCAACGACCCGTTCAAGTACGCCGGCTATCGCTTCCACCAGGCGGCGTATTTCGGCGATGGCGCGGAACTGCAGATCCGGGAGCTGGCAACAGGCAACACCGTGTTCCACGAGACCTTCCCGCTCGACCAGACGACGGCGGCGCCGGCAATCACGATCAGGGATGCGTCGGGCGCGACGCTCTTATCGGACGTGATCGCACCGACCGACTTCCTGGATACGACGACCGGAGCGCTGGTCTCGGTGCCGGGGACGGACCGCGTGCTGTGGGTGGGGATCACGGCGAAGGATGACCGCGCGTGGCAGGCCGTCGCGTTCGATGCGAAGGCGGCCGGCAGTGGAGCGGAGGCGCGTATCGACGAGGGCGCTTCGGCGACGATCGGCGGACTCGACGTGCGGTTCGATCGCGTGGCGGCGGTTCCATCGGCGGTCGGGCTCGGCGTGCCCGGTGGCAGCGACTCGACGCTGGCGGAGATGACGCAGGGGCCGGACGGACAGCCGGCGCTCACACTCGTCTCGCAGGATCGACCCGGCCGATCTCGCTCGGCGCGGGGCAACCACAGACTGTTGGCGGTTACGAATACACCTTCGTGGGTAAGCGCGCGTTCGCGGGGATCGCCGTCAAGCGCGACAGCGGCGCATGGTTCATCTGGGTGGCGACGGCTATGCTCGTCGGGGGGCTTGCGCTAACCTTCTACCTGCCCCGGCGCCGGCTGTGGATCAGGCTGACGGACCGGGGCACGCACATCGCCGCGCTGGCCGAAAAGAGCGGCGGGTTCGAGAAAGACATGCGCGCGCTCGCCAGGCGCCTGGACGTGCCGGCTCCGCCCGAACTTCAGGAGGAATCGTAAGTGCCTGCGCTGGGCTTGCTGCTCTCGATCACCATTCCCTGGGATCCCAACATCGTCCAATTCGGGCCGTTTCACGCTGTCGTGGCACGGCGTGTTCACGGCCGTGGGCATCGCCGTCGGCGTATACCTGGGCGCGATCCTTGCGCGCAACATCGGCTTCACCGAGGACGATGCCTACAGCATCGCGCTGATCGGCGTTCCGTGCGGGATCATCGGTGCGCGCGCCGATGTTCGTGCTCGAAAACCGGGCGCGGTTCGAGGGTCAGTGGTTCGACGTGGTGAAGGTGAACGAGGGCGGGATCACCGTGTACGGCGCGATCATCGGCGGCATCCTGGGCGGCGTCGCCTACGGGATGATCGAACGGCTGCCGGTGCTGCGCGGGCTCGATGCCGCGGCGTTCGGTCTGCTCATCGGTATGGCGATCGGACGCATCGGCGACCTGATCAACGGGGAGCACATCGCGCGCGTGTCGAGCCTGCCGTGGGCGGTGAAGTACACCGATCCCGACAGCCCCGGTTACAACTTCTCAGCCACGCCGGCGGGCGTCTTCGTGGCGCGCCACCCGGCGACGACGTACGAGATGATCGGCGACCTGCTCATCATCGGCATCATGGCGCTCGATCTTCTGGAAGTTCCGCCGCAGCCGTCCCGGACTGACGTTCTTCACGGGCGTGGTGCTGTACGCGGCCATGCGCTTCGGCGTGAGCTACCTGCGCATCGACAGCGGGCCGCACTGCCCCAACATCTCGGGTTGTCCGGAATACCTGATCAAGAACTGGATGACGTTCCCGCAGGTGGTCTCGGTGATCACGTTCGCGATCGGGGTCGCCGGGCTCGATTTGGGTGTTGGCGAAACCCGCGCCGCGAGACGAGCCGAAAGCCGCCGAAGCCCGCGCAGGTGGCGACCGCCGCGCGCGACGCCGCAGCAGGCCTGACGCTCAGGCTACGGACGCGAGCGCCTCGCGCCATGCCGGGGCCGTGTTCGTCGTGATCCGATCGACGCCGGCATCGATGAGTCGGCGCGCTGTCGTCTCGTCGGCGCCGCGCCCGTAGTCGACGGTCCAGACGTTCGCGGGAATGCCGTGCTCATGCAGCCACGCGATGACGTCGAAACCGTCGCCGAACATCTGCAGCACCATGCGGAAGCTCAGGAAGAACTCGCTCGCGCCGGGCGCCTGCATCAGCAGTGTGCTCATCCGCTCGTGGAGGTAGTCGCGCACTTCCTGGCCGCGGCCGAGCGCCAACGGGTGGTCATCCCGATAGCCGTACGCGCCCATCGCTCGCGGCATGATGATGTCAGTACCCTCGATGGCGTGGTCGAGATAGAGACCCGGGTCAAAGCCGAAGGGCACGCTGGGCTCGAATCCGCGCAGGCGGCGCAGGTTCCAGTCCTGGCCCGTGGAGACGATGACGCGCTCCCGCATCGGTTCCACGATCGCGGCGAGCGTGGCGGCGCGCTCGCGCGAGATGAAGCGCAGGTCCTTCCAGTCGAGCTGCAGTTCCGCGCCCGACGGTGCCGACCGCGGCGATCACTTCCGACAGCAGAGGCGGGCGCGCATCGGGATGTTTGCGGAAGCGCGCCGCGCGGACGTCGTCCGGTGAAACGGCGCCGAGGCTGCCTGAGCCGGTCGTCTCCTGCTCCAGCCGGCGGTCGTGGTAGACGATGTAGTCGGGGCCGTCGAGCGAATGGATGTCCAGCTCGACGCGCGTCGCGCCCGCTTCGATGCACTCGAGCACGCCTTCGACAGAGTTGCGCGGGTGGCGGCCGGAAAGCACCGCCATGTGCGGGACGAGCTGCGCGCTGCGGTTGCCGCTCCGAAGTTCGAGGGCCACGGCGCAGCGTACCGCACGCGATCATCGTGAGATCCGAGGCGCGCTGCGTGGTGTTGACAGGGCGTCTTGGGCGCCCGGACACGCTGATATACTTCGGCTGCGAACGAGGTGCGCGCCATTGCTACTGACGCTCGACGTAGGGAATACCAACGTCACGATCGGACTGTTCGAGGGCGAGCAGCTCCGGCGACGTGGCGCATCGCGACGGACCTGGAGCGCCTTGCCGACGAGTACGCCGTGACGGTGCTGGGACTGCTGCATAACGAAGGCATCGCGCCTTCGAGCGTCGATGCGGCGGTGATGGCGGTGGTGGTGCCGGACCTGGCGCCCGTGTTCGAGCGGCTGTGCATGCGCTATTTCAATGTGCGCCCTCTCGTGGTCGGCATCGGCACGCGTACGGGCGTAAAGATCGGCTACGACAACCCGCGCGACGTCGGCGCGGACCGCATCGTCGACGTCGTCGCGGCGCTGCGCTACTACGGGCCGGCGCCGCTGATCATCGTCGACCTGGGCACGGCAACCGTATTCGACGCGGTCTCGGAGGATGGCGAGTACCTGGGTGGCGCGCTGGCCCCGGTCTCGGCATCGCCTCCGAGGCCCTGTTCGAGCGCGCGGCGAAGCTGTACCGCGTGGAGTTGGAGCGACCGAAGTCAGCGATCGGCCGGAACACCGTCTCGGCGATCCAGTCGGGGCTGTTGTTCGGGTACGTGGGGCTGATTGAGGGCATGGTCGCGCGATTCCAGACCGAACTGGGCGGGTCGGCGCGCGTCATCGCCACAGGCGGGATGGGCAGAACGGCTGGCGAAGGAAACCACGGTGTTCGACGCCGTGGATGCCGACCTTACCCTCGTGGGGCTCCGTCTGCTTCACGAGATGAACACGCGCCATGACTGACACGCCATCCATCGAACCGCGGCCGCTTGCATCGAAGCACATCGTGCTCGGGGTGAGCGGCAGCATCGCGAGCTACAAGGCGGCGGACCTGGCGAGCCGTCTGACACAGGCGGGCGCGCTCGTCGACGTCGTGCTGACCGACGCGGCGCAGCGCTTCGTTTCGGCTCTCACGTTTCGTGGGCTGACGCGGCGGCCGGTGTATGCGGACATGTTCGACCCGCAGTCAACGCTGGCGGAAGAGCACGTGGAGCTGGCGCGCGCCGCCGATGTCATGCTCATCGCGCCAGCGAGCGCCACGACGATCGCGCGGCTGGCGCACGGTCTCGCTGACAACATGCTGGCCCTGACGGCGCTGGCGACGACGGCGCCCGTTGTCGTCGCGCCGGCGATGGATGCGCAGATGTGGGAGCACGCCGCAACGCGCGCCAACGTTGCGACGCTCCGCGGGCGCGGCGCCGTGTCGGTTGGCCCGGAGGAGGGCCGGCTGGCGAGCGGCCGCATGGGCGCAGGGCGGCTGGCGAACGCGGACGACATCATCGGTGCCGTGCGGGTAGCTCTCGGAGCGAAGGGGGCGCTCGCCGGACGCCGGATCGTCGTGAGCGCCGGCGGGACGCAGGAGCCGATCGACCCGGTGCGCTACGTCGGTAACCGCTCGTCGGGAAAGATGGGATTCGCGATCGCGGAGGCGGCGCGCGACCGCGGCGCGAGCGTGACGCTGGTGACCGGTCCAAGCGCGCTCGGGACCCCATACGGCGTCGAGCGCATCGATGTGCGCACGACGGTTGAGATGGGCGCAGGGATTGCCGCCGCGTCCTCGCGACTGCGATGCGCTGATCATGGCGGCCGCGCCGGCGGACTTCCGGCCTGCGCATCCGGTGGCGACGAAGATCAAGCGTACGGCTGAGGGCATCGCCGTGGACCTGGTGCCGAACGGCGACATCATCGCCGGGATCGAAGGGCCGCGTGTGAAGGTGGGTTTCGCCGCCGAGACGAACGACCTCGTGCAGAACGCGCGCGAGAAGATCGGGCGGAAGGGGCTGGACCTGATCGTGGCGAACGACGTCACGCGACCGGCGGCTGGCTTCGCGACGGACACGAACCTGGTGACCATCATTGGCGCCGATGGCGCCGTGGACGAGCTGCCGCTGCTATCGAAGTACGACGTCGCGCTGCGGATCCTGGACCGCGTGCAGAGGCTGCTCGCGACACGCTAGCTAAGCCGCTTCGGCCTCCGCCCCCGGAAGCGGGACGATCACCGGCGGCACATCCGCGCGGGCGGCGGTCCTGCCCGCGACCTCGGCGACGGCCGGTGCATCCTCACGGACCTGCGCCAGCCCGATTCGGTCCATGATGGCGTACACGATGATTGCCCAGCTGATGCCGGCGAGGGCTCCCATGACGTAGTGCTCGCCCAGGTAGACGACGGCCCACAGCATGCCGATGGTCCACAGCGCGAGGACGGCGCCGGTGCGGCGCATGCGGATGTCGCGATGGTGGCAAAACCACATGGCCCAGAGCGCTGGCACGCCGACGTGCAGGCTGGGCACCGCCGCCAGCGGATTGTTATCGGCGAGCACGAGCGGCACGGCGTGCTCGGCCAGCATGCGCTGGATGCCGGCCTCATCGAGCCACGGCGGCCGCATCGGGGCGAGGGCGAAGTAGAGGTCGGCCGAGAAGAGCATCGTCGCGTAGAGGAGGGCGAGCCGGAAGAAGTGCGCGCGACCGAACATGGCCAGCACGACGAGCGCGAGCAGCGTCGGCAGATAGAACAGCGACCACCACAGCTCGACCGCGGGGATCAGGCCGATGCTCTGCGGGATATGGGCCTGCATCCAGAGCGTGGGCGAGGCGCGGAAGACGGCGACCTCCACAGCCCGCTCGCTGTTCGGCGGAAGGATGGCGATGCGGAACGCCGCCGCCCGCAGGACTCCGTGGACGACGCCAATGTCGATGATGAGGACGGCGCCCATGACGCACAGCAGCGCCCGGCGTACCGCGTGCTCGCCGCGAGCGGCGAAGCCCGCCCGGGCAGGCGCGCTCGTGCCACGGGTGACGGTTTCCATGACGGCCGGCTACCTCTCTGAGGTTGTATTCGGTGCGCCGGGCCGCGCCTTGAGGAAAATGGGCCGCGATGGGCCGCGAGACAGTCACCCTTAGGGGAACCGCGAAGTGCGGAGCGAACGCGGACCCCACCGTTCGGGGCGCTCACTGGCAGGCCGCGACAGCAGGGCAAGGACCTCATCGGCCCGCCTGTGCGCGTGTTCAGGAACTCGCTCCGGGCATCACAGGGTCATCTTCGAGCCTCGGCGTAGAACAGAGCCGGACGGGAGGCCGTCGCCCGGACGACGGGATGCCTCAGGCGCCGTGCGTCAGGTCGTGCGCTGGTTTTGCACGGCCTCGCGTACGCGGTCGCGGAACATCTCGAAGCCGTAGTCCGCGGCCCAGGGGATGACGTCGTTCCAGCGGGACAGGATGTTCTCGCCGAAGCCGATGAAGACCTCCGACTGACGGCTGCGGACACCGCGGACGATGGCCTGACCGACCTGTTGCGCCGTGGCAATCTGCATTCCGAGGCGGTCGAATTCGACGTTCTCGATCATGTCCGTCGCCGTGCCGCCCGGAAACACCGCCATGACGTGGATGCCGTCTGGCCGCACCTCGCGCCGGAGCGACTCGCTGAAGCCGCGCATCGCGAACTTGCTCGCGCAGTAGGTGCTGTAGTACGGCAGACCGAAACGGCCCGCGAGGGACGAGATGTTGACGATGCTGCCGGAGCGCGCCTCGCGCATCGTGCGGGAGCACGAGCTGGGCGAGGCGGACGCGGCGCCCAGAGGTTGACCTCGACCATGCGGCGCACATCCTCCGCGCTGATCTCGTCGAGGCGCCCGCCGGCCACCACGCCGGCGTTGTTCACCAGCACGTCGATCTTGCCGTAGTGGTTCAGCGTCTTCTCGACGAGCGCTTCTAGGTCGGCCTCGACCACGACGTCGCAGCGCGCGGTCTCGGCGCGGCCGCCGGCCTCCCGGCACTCGCTCGCGGCGGTGCGCAGGGCATCCATGCGGCGTCCGGCGAGAATCAGTGCGGCGCCCTCGGCCGCGAACTCGATCGCCGTCGCCCGGCCGATGCCGCGGCCGCCGCCGGTGACCACGACCACCTTGTCCTGGAACTGTCCCGCCATCGCGCACCTCCTCGACTTCCGGGATCAACATCTTCCGCCGGAGGCGCGTGCAGGTCAACGGCCACACGGCCCGTTCGCTGGCACGCGCGGGCTCTCCTACAATGCCGCTAACGCCCCGAAGAAGGAGCCCACGATGGTCCTGAGCGACCGCACGATCCGCGAAGAGCTGGCGAACGGCCGCCTGGTCATCGATCCGCTGGATCCGGAGGACATACAGCCGGCCAGCGTCGATGTACACATCGACCGCGTGTTCCGGGTGTTCAAGGTGAGCAGCCGGCCATACATCGACATCCGCGAGCCCATGGACGACCTTACGGAGCAGGTGGTGATCGAGGACGAGCGGCCGTTCTTCATCCACCCCGGGGAGTTCGTGCTGGCCAGCACGCGCGAGGTGCTGACGCTGCCAGACGACATCCTGGCGCAGGTCGAAGGGAAAGTCATCGCTCGGGCGGATCGGGCTGCTGATCCATGCGACGGCGGGTTTCGTCGATCCGGGCTGGACGGGCAAGCTGACGCTCGAGCTGTCGAACGTTGCGAAGATGCCGATCGCACTCTACGTCGGCATGAAGATCGGGCAGCTCAGCTTCCTGCGCATGTCGACGCCGGTGGACCGCCCGTACGGCAGCCCGGAGCTCCGCAGCAAGTACCAGGGGCAGATGACGCCGACGCCGAGCCGCGCCTACACCGAGTTCGAGCAGAAGTAGCTCGTGGGCGGCCGGCCACCGTTTCGCGCGGTCATCTTCGACATGGACGGCGTGCTGACGGACAGCGAGCCGGCGTTCTTCCTCGCCGTCAACGACGTCCTCGCGCGCTACGAGACCAGCATCGGCATGGAAGACTACGCGCACTTCATCGGCAGCGCGACGGACGTGACGTGGGCCGGCATCATCGAGATGAAGCGGTTGCCGGTCGCGCTCGCCGACGTGACGGCGGCGTTCGAGGCGCCGTTGATGCGGCGGCTGCGCGAGCCGCGGCCGGCGTTGCCCGGCGCCCGTAAGCTCGTCGAGAAACTCGCGGAGCGAGAGCGTGCCCGTTGCGCTCTGCACGGCCTCGTACATGCGCTGGGTCGACGCGATCCTCGGAGCAGCGGGGCTGAGCGGCATGTTCGATGTGCTGTCCACCGCCGACATGGTGGAGCGCACGAAGCCGGATCCGGCGCCGTACGCGCACGCGGCGTCGGGGCTCGGGCTGGCGCCGAGGGAGTGCGTCGCGATCGAGGACAGCACGAACGGGCTGAACTCCGCGATCACCGCGGGATGCCACGTCATCCAGCTGCGCGCGACGAAGACGGCTGCGGCGCCTCACGCGGGTGCGGCGTGCGTGATCGATTCGCTGGATGCGTTTCCGCTGGAGCTAGTGCTGCCGTAGCCGGGCGAGCATCGGTTCGATCGCGGCGGTGGCGGCGCCAAGGACGTCCTCGAACGGCTGCGAGGCGTCGATGACACGCCAGGTATCGGGCGACTCGCGCGCCAGGTCGTGGTAACCGGCACGGACGCGCTCGTGGAACGCGAGCGCCTCGTCGTCGAAGTGGTTATCGCTGCCTTCGCTGCGGCGGCGCGCGAGGCCGGCGGCGGCGTCGATGTCGAGCAGGAGCGTGATGTCGGGCACCGTGCCGCCCGTCGCGAGCGCATTGGCGCGCTCGACGACGGCACGCTCGAGGCCGCGGGCAAAGGCCTGGTAGGCGATCGACGATGCCGCGAAGCGATCGCACAGGACGACCACGCTGCGCTCCAGGGCGGGGCGGATGACGGTGGCGACGAGTTGCGCGCGGGCGGCCTCGAACAGCAGCAGCTCCGCGAGCTGCGTCTCAACGGCGCGCTGGGCGAGCACGAGAGCGCGGATCTGCTCACCCAGCGGCGTGCCGCCAGGCTCGCGCGTCGCGACGACATCGATGCCCCGCATCGAGAGCACTTCGGCGAGGGCAGACTGCAGCCGCGACTTGCCCGAGCCCTCGCCACCCTCGATTGCGACGAACAGCCCCGGATGGGAGCGTGCGCTACTCATGGCCGCATCATATCTGCGCCGGCGGGGCAGGGTTCCACCGTAGGGGAATACTCGTAGGGGAATACTCGGTTTAGGTTTTCCCCCTCGGTGTCGATATTGCCCGTAATGGACGACTTCCGCGCACAACTTACGACGGTGATAGACGAGCTGGCGGCGCAGGGCATCGAGCCGGTGTTCGTGCTCATCGACCTTGCGGGCGCGGAACGGATCCGCAAGGAACGCGGCGACGAAGCGTTCAACCATTTCCGGACATCCGTGATCAGCGCCGTCTCGAGCGCCGGCAACGGCTGCGATGCCTTCAGCTACGGCGACGAGCGCGTCGTGGCGATCCTGACGGGCGTCGACCGGCTGAAGACGTTTGCCATCGTCGAGAAGCTGCGGCGCAGCCTGCCGTTCATGGCGCAGTCCTTCGACGTTCCGATCCGGCCCGAATTCGACATCATCGACTACGACCCGGCGAAGGGCGTACCGGGCCTGGTGCACGAACTCGTCAAGCGCTCCCAGCGCATCGAGCACGAGGACCGCGAGGCCTCCTGAGCCGTCTCCCGGCCGGGCATCAGGCGAGTTGATTCACAAGTCGAATGGATAACGAACCAGCGCCGCGCTTGAGCGTGCTGCGAAAACGTGAGGCGCGCGCGCTTGATCCACGGCGCGGGCAGGCGCACAATAAGCCGTAATTTAGCAACCGCTAAGCTAGCCGCACTCCAACCAGGAGCGACGACCGATGGCAAACGAAACCGCCACCATCCCCGACAAGCTGCGTGCAAAGGCTCAGGAGAAGAACTGGCCCGAGGACCTCGTGCTGCAGGCGCTCGGCGCCGGGGCGACGGCCGAGCAGATCATCGGCTACATGGACCAGGGCGTGACGGCGGAGCAAGCCCGCGGGTTTCTGGCCGCGCAGGCAAGCGGCGGCGTCGAGCCTTCAGCTGAAGTGATGGCGAAGGCCGCGGAGGTTGGCTGGCCGGAAGACCTGGTACGGCAGGCGCTCGGCGCCGGTGCGGCCGAGGCCGACCTGATGCGCTTCATGGACATGGGTGTGACGGCCGACCAGGCGCGCGAGTTCATGGCACAGGGTGGCGGCGGCGCGCCGGAGCTCGACCTGAGCTGGATGCAGGTCCCGACGGAGTGGGACACGCGCGCGAAGCCGACGAAACACGGCCTGACGCTCGAGGCGATCAACATCGGCAAGTACGGGGACGTGCCCGATGTCTGGGCATACCAGACGGAGATGCCCCGCGGGGCGGTGCCGATCGCCGGCACGGAGAGCATGGGCTACTCCATCTTCGAGAAGCAGGAAGTGTGGAGCGATGCCTGCGCCCCGCTCTACGAGGAGGCGATCCAGCGACGCTGGCGGCCGGCGACCGACGTGCCGTGGGACAGCATCGAGCCGCTGCCCGACGACCTCGAGCGCGCGATCTGCCAGGTCTGCACGCACATCAGCGAGAAAGAGCAGATGGAGGCCGACATCATCGGCCGCTGGGAGCCCGAGATCAGCTACGGCTACCACGAGGTGAAGCTCTACCTCGCGACGACGGTCTTCGAGAACGCGCGGGCCGTCGAGGTGTTCCGCAAGCGAGCGCTCTCAAACGGCGGTGGTCTGGGCGTGCAGTCGCCGGGCTGGTCGTTCCGCTCCGTGGTTGATGCCCGAAACTTCACCGAGGCCGCCGTCATGCAGTTCGTCCTGCTCGACAGCCTGACGCTCGCGCAGTACGAGTACGGCGAGAAATACGCGAAGAACGCGGCCGAGAAGTTCATCTTCGCCCACGCGATGCAGGATAAGGCGCGGATCGTCGCTTACGGCATTACGCACCTCAAGTACGTTCTGATGCACCGTGCGGAGCGGCGAGAGGAGCTGCAGCGGTACCTGGACAAGGGCGAGACGATGCTGCTCCAGGACGACAAGAAGGACCCGGCCACGCGTGAGGCCTTCGCGATCTACTTTGCGGGGAGCAAGGACAAGATCCGCGAGGGCTTGAAGATCTACGACCAGATGCGCAAGCGCCACCTTGAGCAGTATCTTGCGCGCCTCAAGTGGGCTACGCTTGACCGCAGCGATCGACTGGCCCCGGGCCTGCGGGCGTACATCGAGGGCGAGTAGGCCAGGCGGCCGCGCCAACGCCGAGACTGCGAAGAGCGGTGACCGCGAGGCGGAGATCCGCATAGGAGGACAGAGCAATGCCGGTATTTCCTTCGGTCGAATGGTTCGATGCCATCAAGAACATCGTCAACGCCGACCCGGCGTTCCGGCAGGTCGGGACGGTGGACACGGTGCTCGGCGTAAAGGTCGAGAACAAGATCTACGAGTTGACGTTCGAAGCCTTCGAGTGCGCGAAGGTGCGCGAGGCGAAGGAAGACGATCTGCGCGACATGGACTTCTGGCTCGAGCAGCCCTACGAGCAGTGGAAGGACATGATCGAGAACATCAAGGCGAACGGCGCGGCGGACCTGAGCCACACGCTGAACACGATCGATCTCAGCAGCCCGGAAGGGTTCGCGCGCTCGAACGACGGCTACCGTCGCGACGCGTTCTACCGCTTCAATCAGTCGATCCAGGACTACTTCAACGCATCGTCGAAGATCGACACGCAGTTCGCGGCGAAAGAGGCTGTGACGGCCTGACGGCGAGGCACGGGACGACACACATAAAGGAGCCGCGACCTCGTCGCGGCTCTCGTCTTGACAGCGAAGCGTCGTGATTGTCGCCGCCGCCACTCGGGTGTATAGTCGCGCGATGCCACCGCCGGGCCTTGTCCAGAGCATCCGAAGCGATCTACTCGCGCATGACCGCTTCGCCATCGGCCCGGGCTGGGTGCCTCAAGGCGGCGGTCCGGGCGCGTGGTGGTGGCGCTACCGCCGCAACCACCACGCCGCCGGCATCATGGTGCTGTTTCGCCTGCGCGAATGGGGGCGAGCACGCCGCACGCTGTTTCTTCCCGGACTCTGCGATCGGCTGATGGAACTGCTCCATCACACCGCGATCTCGCGCGAGGTGAAGCTTGGAACCGGCGTTTACTTCCCGCACGGGGAAGCGCACATCCACGGCAACACTTCCATCGGCGACTGCGCGATCATCGGCGTGCTCACCGGCATCGGTCTGCGCGGCGGCTTCTTCTCTGGCCAGATGGGCACGAAGGGTCCGACGATCGGCGCCTATGCGCGCATCGGCACGGGAGCGAAGGTACTCGGCGCGATTAGCGTCGGTGAGCGAGCCGTCGTAGGAGCGGGCGCCGTCGTGTTGCAGGATGTGCCGGAGGCGGCGACCGTCGTGGGCGTGCCGGCGCGCATCGTACGACAGGGCCCGGTCGGCGACGAGCTGGTCGCCGCGCTCGAGCGGCTCGACCAGCTACGGGCGATGGCGGAGCGCCAACGAAGCGAAGTCTAGGAGCAGCCTCCGAGACGTCGCCCGCGCTATATGGGCGCAGTCCCCTTCACGCCGGTGCGAGTTCCTCGCGCACCCACTCGCCGATACGCTCGCCGACCATGATCGTCGGCACGTTGGTGTTGCAGCTGGGCACGCGCGGCATGATCGACGCATCGGCAATGCGCAGCCCTCGGATGCCGTGCACCGCGCCGTACTCGTCCACGACGGAAGTCGGGTCATCGGCCGGGCCCATGCGGGCCGTACAGGCGGGGTGGGCGCCGGTGGTGGAGTTGCGGCGGATCCACGTCTCGAGCGCGGGTTCGTCGGCGAGGTCATCGTCGTTGGGTCGCCGGACGCCCTCAATCACGGACTGGATCTCCTTCGTGCCGCAGAGCGCCATCGCGCGCGTGAGGCCGTCGCGGATCTTGGCGTAGTCGCGCTCGTCCGACAGGTAGTCCATCTCGATGCGGGGTTTCGCGTCGAGGTCGGTGGTGTCGAACTCGAGACGCCCGAAGGAGTACGACTTGAAGACACACACGGCCATGCCCATGAGCAGGTTTTCAGCGCGCTGGTGCATGAACGACAGCGGCTCGATCTGCATGTCGTTCACGTCGCTGCTGGCCGTGGCCGTGTAGTAGAGCGTGGTCTGGATGACGGGCTGGTCCCAGTCGGCGATGCCCGGCTTCGGCACGAGCGTCGGGCCGATCGCCGGATGGTCCTGCAAGTTCTGACCGACGCCCTCGAGGACGCGCGTCTCAGCAATTCCCAGGCGCTCGAGCACCGCGCGCGGCCCGATGCCCGAGCGCACGAGCACGGCAGGTGTGTGGATCGCTCCGCACGCGAGCACGACCTGCGGCGCTGCGATCGTCACGCGCGTGCCGCGAAAGCGCACCTCGAGTCCGCGCACCTCGCCCTTTTCGATGACGACGCGCACGGCGTCGCAGTCGGCGCGGATGTGCAGGTTCGACCGATCGCGCGCGGGCCCGAGATAGGCGATGGCGGTGCTGATGCGCAGGTTGCCGCGCTTGTTCATCGGGTGCGAGCCGGCGCCCGTGGTCTCGGGATCGTTGTGGTCTTCGCGCGCGGGATAGCCGAGCGAGGCGCAGGCGTCGAGGAACGCGGCCTGGTACGGCACCAGCTCGTCGCGCGGGTGGCGGCGGATCGGCAGCGGGCCGCTATTGCCGTGGATGGGGCGGTCGCCGAAGTCCAGGTCGGTCTCGAGGCGAATGAACGCGGGCAGTACCTTGTCCCAGCTCCAGGCGGGATTGCCGAGCGAGGCCCACTCGTCGTAGTCGGAAGGCATGCCGCGCAGGGCGATGGCGGTGTTCACGGCCGAGGAGCCGCCGACGACGCGGCCCCGTGGGAAGGGGATGGTGCGGCTCGTGGTGCTCGGCGTGTACTGGAGGCGCCAGTCGTGGGCCACGAACGAGCCGTGGTTGGCGTTCTGAAGGTCTTCCGGGAGCGACTCGATGTTGGGATAGTCCGGGCCGGATTCGACCAGGCAGACGCGGATCCGCGGGTCCTCACTGACGCGCGCGGCGACGACCGCCCCGCCGGCGCCGGCGCCCACGACGATGAGGTCGTAGTCGTAGTTCACTGGTGCGAGTCTAGCAGGGGCGCTGAGGCTGGAGCACCGGCGGGGCAACCTGGTGATGAGCCAGTCCGTAGCACGCAGGGCGCGTCAATGATGAGCGGGAGAGTCGGGCCGAATGGCAGTGGATCGGAAGGGCGGAGAGGCCGTATTCTAGGGGTCACGGTGTCGCACACAGCGGCGCTACCGCTTGTCTGCCCGATGTGGGTCGCGATTAGGAGTCAGCCATGGCATCCAACATTCTCGAGGAGCTGCGCAAGGAACCGGGGGCGGATGACCTCGACCTGTCGTGGCTCGACCAGCCGCTCGCCGAGCGCGGACTGCGCGTGGCGCCCGGCAAGCGCGGCCTGACGCTGGAGGACATCGCGACCGGAGAAGCAGGTCGGCTGCCGGCGGTGACCGCCAACCAGAGCGGACGTATGCGGGGCGCGGCGCCGCGGCCGGACGCGCAGAACACCTCGAAGCACTGGCCCAACCGCACGGCTTCGTGGTCGGACTCGGCCATGCTGCTGTACGAAGAGGCGGTGCAGCGCCAGTGGTCCAGCGCGACGGACATCCCCTGGGCGGAGATGCCCGAGCTGTCCGAAGACCTCGAGCTGGCGATGTCGCAGCTCTGCACCTTCCTGACGCAGGTCGAGTTCATCGCCGGCGACGTGCCGGGTAAGTACGCGCCGAACGTCAGCGCGGAGTACTTCGAGATCGGGCTGTTCCTCGCGTCGCAGATCATGGATGAGGCGCGCCACCTTGACGTCTTCCGCAAGCGCGCGCTGGCGAACGGCATCGGCCTGCTGAAGGCGGGGCCGGGCGCCATCGGGCTGCTGACGGCGCAGGACTTCACCGAGATGGCGTCGACGCTGCACCTCGTGGGTGAGGGCTTCGTGCAGTCGATGTTCCGGATGGGCGAGATGTTCGCGCAGACCGAAGTCGACAAGCGCATGTTCCGCCTCGCCGCGCAGGACGAGAGCCGGCACGTGGCGTTCGGCGTCATGCACATGAAGTACGTGATGGAGACGCAGCCGGAGCGGCGCGAGGAGATCCACTCGTACCTCGACCGCATGGAGGGCAACCTCGGCGCGGGATCGACGCAGGCCGGACTGACCGGCGGCGGCGAGACGGGCGAGGCGCTCGCGATCCTGCTCGGCGGCGGCACGAGCGAGACGCAGCTCCGCGAGGGCTACGGCAAGCTCCTCGCGATCCGCAAGCGCCAGGTGAACGAGTACATGCACCGTCTTGAGGTGGTCGGGCTCGGCGACCGGCGCCAGCACATGAACCCGTTCATGGCGATGCTGCTGGACCCGCCGAAGAACTGACCCAAGGGAAGACATCACGCGCACGCATAGGGCGCACTGCGGTGCGCCCTTGCCGCATCGGGAAAGCACGCTGGAAATGGACCTGACACATGGCTGACGAGACGAAGACCGAGGAACCCGTAGCGCCTGCGATCCCGGGCATCCCGGCTCCGCCGGCGCTGGACATGTCGTGGGCGAAGGTGCCGACCGAGCGCCCGCCGAAGCCGACGATCGGCGCCGATGGCTTCACGTTGCGGCTGGCCGATGCGGGCGCGTACGGCTGGGCGCCCGACCACTGGCCGTACGAGAACGACACGCCGCGCGGCTCCTACCCCGCGAAGGACATGGGGCTCCCCGCGCCGTACACGATCTACAACAAGGCCGAGGTCTGGGCCGAGAACTCCGCGGACCTGTACGAGATCGCCATCAAGGAGCAGTGGAAGCCGGCGACGCAGATCTCGTGGAGCAGCATCGAGCCGCTGGCGGATCACGTCGAGGCGGCGATCGACCAGATCGTCTCCAACTTCTCGGAGCAAGCCTATAACTCCAACCAGGTGCTCATGGGATGGCTGGAATCGATCTCGTACGGCTTCCATGAGGTGAAGCTCTACCTGGCGACGCAGGTCTTCGACCACGCGCGGCATGTCGAGGCGTTCCGCAAGCGCGCGCTCTCGAACGGCGGCGGCCTGGGCGTGCAGACGCCGACGTTCTTCAACCGCACGGTCTACGCCTCATTCAAGTTCACGGAGTTCGTCATCTACGTGAACATCATCCGCACGACGTTCCTGCTCGCCGTGTGCGAGATGGGTGAGCGCATCGGCCGCTCGCAGGCGGACCGGCAGTTGTTCGAGAACACGGCGAACGACCTGCGGCGGCACCTGGCGTTCGGCGTGGAGCACTTGCGGTACTACCTGCTGATGGGCGACGAGCGGAAGCGCCGCAACGTGCGCACGTGGCTGGAGCGCGGCGAGATCATGATGGCGGCGGACCTGAAGCGCGACAAGCCTCTGCGCGAGGCCTTCATCCTCGCTCTCGGCGACACGGTGGCGGAGGGCAAGGACGGCCTGAAGGAGTTGCGCCAGGCCCAGCTGAAGCGCTACGTCCAGGCGCTGGAGTCGGCGACCTACACGGGCCACGGCGACCACATCACGAACTCGCTGAAGGAAGTCATCGAGACGCCGTAGCGGTAGCCCTAGCGGTAGTGGTAGCCGTAGCCGCAGAGAACGGATTGTGAGATCGTAGGGGCGCACCCAGGTGCGCCTCTCTCGTTGCTTCGAGGGGACTCCGATGGACGACTTCACGTACCTGCAGACCCGGCGCGAGGACGGCGTGCTCGTCGCGACGATGATCAACCCGCCGAAAAACCTGATGAACGCGCCGATGGTCGAGGAACTGCACCGGCTCGTCGATTCGATCAGCCAGGACGAGGCGGTGCGCGTGCTGGTGCTGACAGGCGGCGCCGATGGCATCTTCATCACGCACTACGACGTCGGCGAGCTGTCCGCAATCTCCGACGCGGTGCGCGCGCGGCCCCCGTCCGACGCGCCGCGCCAGAGCCTTCCGCCGAGGCGTGAGCTGCACGCGCTGAACCGGCTTACGCTGAAGTTCGCGGCAATGCCGCAGCCGGTGATTGCTGCCGTTAATGGCACAGCGATGGGGGGCGGCTGCGAGCTGGCGCTCGGCTGCGACTTCCGATTGATGGCGCGCAGGGGGATGTTCGGGCTGCCGGAGGTGCGGGTCGGCATTCTGCCCGGCGGTGGCGGCACGCAACGGATGGCGCGGCTCATCGGCACGGCGAAGGCGCTGGAGCTGATGCTGCTCGGCAACGCCGTCGATGCGGACACGGCCGAGCGGCTGGGGCTGGTGCATCGCGCGGTGGCGCCGGAGCGCCTGATGGACGAGACGATGGTGCTGGCGCGCGAGCTGGCGTCGCGGCCGCCGCTCAGCATCGCGCTGATCAAGCAGTGCGTGCTTCGAGGTATCGAGATGCCGCTCGAGGAGGGGCTTCACTTTGAGCAGGAGGCGTTCGGCCAGACAATGCGGTCGGAGGACGCGAGCCGGCTCATGCGCGGGTACCTCGCGAGCGACCGGCCGCTCAACGAGCAATAGACCTCCTCCCCGCCTCCTCGAAGTGCGCGCCCGAAACCGTTGCCAGGGGGCTTGACACGGACTGAACGATCGTTCTAAAATCTGGGCGTGAGTACTAAGAGCAGTACAGATGTACAGAAATCGGTCAGACCGGCCGAGGACGCGCCTCCCAGCTTCATCGAGGAGGCGCGGCGGGCGCAGATCATCGCCTGCGCCATCGACGCCATCGCTGAGGTCGGTTACGCGCGGGCCTCGATGGCGGAAATCGCGAAGCGCGCGCACGTCAGTAAGAGCGTCATCTCCTACTACTTCGCCAGCAAGGACGAGCTGATTCGCCAGGTGGCCGCGACCGTCTTTCAAGGCGGCGCCGAGTTCATGCTCCCGATGATCGAAGCGGAGATGAAGAACGGGGCGGCTGCCGTGCTCCGTGCCTACATCGATTCGAACATCGCTTTCATGGCAGCGAAGAGGAACCACGTGCTGGCCATCGTCAACATCGTGGCCGGAGCCGGCGCCGACAGCCTGGCGGAGGAGCCGGACGCCGATGGCTACAGCACCGCCATCAATGAGCTGGAGCAGATCCTGCAGTTCGGTCAACAGAACGGTGAGTTCCGAGCCTTCGATGCGAAGATCATGGCCATCGCCATCCGTGCGGCGATCGATGGGTTGCCGCCGCGGCTGGCCGCGGACCCGGGGCTTGATCTGGACGCATGCGCGTCGGAGCTGGCGACGACGTTTGACCTGGCGACACGCGCGGAGAGGAGGCGCAAGAAATGAGCTTCGATGAGCTGCTGAGACACGCGGAGGCCGAGGTAGTCGCGCGGCGCGACCTGCGCGCCGTGCGGTACCGGCAGGAGGCGCTCGCGATGCAGCGCGGCGGCATGAGGCGCGGGCTGGCGGCGTTCCTGGTGCGCGCAGGAGCGCGGCTCGACCGGTCGGCGGTGGAGCGCGCGGTCCCGCGCCGCGTCGGGCGAGACGAGCGGGTGGATGACGCGCTGGCGTGGTCGCTGCGATAGCCCAGGCACGGCCTTCTAAGGACGGACGAAAGCGAGGACAAAATGAACGAGTTTGCCGGTAAGACAGCGGTCGTCACCGGCGCGGCGAGTGGCATCGGCCGCGGCATGGCCGAGCGCTTCGCAGAGGAGAAGATGCGCGTCGTCCTCTCCGATGTCGAGGAGAAGCCGCTGCGCGAGCTGGAGGAACAGCTTCTCGAGCGGGGCTCCGAGGTGATCGCCGTCCAGACGGACGTGCGCAAGCTCGAGTCGATTGAGGAGCTGCAGCGCCGCGCCATCGACGCCTTCGGGAAGGTGCACGTGCTGTGCAACAACGCGGGGGTCGGCACGGGCGGGCTCGCGTGGGAGCAGAGCCTCGGCGATTGGGAGTGGGTCCTGGGCGTGAACCTGTGGGGTGTGATCCACGGCGTGCGCACGTTCGTGCCGGGCATGATCGCCCACGGCGAAGAGGGCCACGTGGTCAACACGGCATCGGTGCTCGGGCTCATGCCGGGCCCGTTCCAGTCCGTGTACGGCGTCGCCAAGTACGGCGTCGTCGCGCTGAGCGAGGGGATGTTCTACGAATTGAAGATGGTCGGCGCAAAGATAGGCGTGTCAGTGCTGTGCCCGGGGCCGGTGAGCACGAACATCGTCGATTCGTCGCGCAACCGGCCGGACGAGTTCGGGCCCGGCGCGGTTGCGGATCCGAACGATGCCGGCGCCAACTTTGTGCGCGAGATGATCGCGGCGGGCCTCGCCCCATCGGAGGTCGCGGACATGGTCGTCAACGCGATCCGCGCCGACCAGCTCTACATCCTCACGCACCCCGGTGATTACGCGAAGCCGATCCGCGACCGCGCGGAGGCAATCGCGGAGCAGCGAAACCCGTCGCTCGTACCGATGGCCTGAGGTGCAGAGAAGGCCTTCGCCCTAGTCGCCGCGCTTGCTGAGGGCGTTGACCTCGGCCATCTCCTCGCGGGTGAGCTTCCAGTTCGCGGCGTTGACGTTGTCCTCGACCTGCTCCGGCTTCGTGGCGCCGGCGATGACGCTCGAGACCTGCCTGTTGCTCGCGAGCCAGCCGATGGCCAATTCGAGCATCGTGTGGCCGCGCTGCTCGCGCGAATGACTCGAGCCGGCCGAGCACCTCGAAGTTCTCGTCGCTGAGCACTGCTCGCCGCGCGGGCCCCAGGCCGCGAGGCGCGTGCCCTCGGGCGGCTTCTCGCCCGGCGCGATACTTGCCGGTGAGGAAGCCACTGGCGAGCGGGAAGTAGGGCAGGATGCCGAGGCCGTACTTCTCGCACGCCGGTACCAGCTCGCGCTCGATGCGGCGGTCGAGCAGGTTGTACTGGTTCTGCGCGCGAGATGAACGGCGTCGAGGTTCTGGACTGCGCGACACCCACTGCCGCCTCGACGGCCTGCCAGCCGGCTGAAGTTGGAGCAGCCGATGTAGCGCACCTTGCCCGAGCGCACGACATCGTCGAGCGCGCGCAGCGTCTCCTCGATCGGCGTCTGCGGGTCGGGCCCGTGGATCTGGTAGAGGTCGATGTAGTCGGTCTCGAGGCGGCGCAGGCTGTCGTCGACCGCGTCCATGATGTAGCGGCGCGAGCCGCCGCATCCAGAGCGGGCCTTCGCCCATGGGCGAACGGAACTTCGTCGCGATGACGACCTCGCGCCGGCGGCCCTTGAGCGCCGCGCCGAGGAACTCCTCCGACTTGCCGCGCCCGCCGTAGACGTCGGCGGTGTCGAACAGCGTGACTCCCATGTCGAGGGCCTTGCTCACGACGGCGGCGGTCTCCGCCACATCGATGCGCATGCCGAAGTTGTTGCATCCGATGCCGACGGCAGAGACCTGCAGTCCGGACCGTCCAAGATTCCTGTACTCCATGTATCGCGCTCCTTCGGTTTGAATCGAGTGCGGCGATCGTACCAACGTCACCGCGTTGCAGATAGCGCAGCTCCAATGTTCGCGAAGTGCTGCGGCGTCGAAGCGGGCGGTGCTATGCTCACATCGACACACCTCGAATCCGCGGCGGCCGGTCCGCTGCCGCCGGAGTGATGCCCCGAAGGAGCCGCCGCCATGGCAACCCGCACTACCACCCGCCCAAAGCGCGCAGCGAAGAAGACGAATGCGCGAGCATCGGCACGTGCCTCGACGAACGGACGCGGGGGCGCGCCCGCCGCGGGCGGCCGCGCAAAGGCAACTGCCGACCGGCGCGACAGCCTCACGGTCACCGACAACCGCACAGGCAAGACGTACGACGTGCCGATCGAGGACGGGACCGTGCGAGCCATCGACTTTCGGCAGATCCGGACGTCGCGACGACGACTTCGGTCTCATGACGTACGACCCGGCGTTCACGAACACCGCCTCGTGCCGGAGCGCGATCACGTATATCGACGGCGACAGAGGGCATCCTGCGAGTACCGCGGCTACCCAATCGAGCAGCTCGCGGAGAAGAGCACGTACCTGGAGACGGCGTACCTGCTCGTGTACGGCGAGCTGCCGACGACACGCGAGCTCGAGCAGTGGACGCACGACATCACGTACTCACACGATGGTCCACGAGAACATCAAGAAGTTCATCGATGGCTTCCACTACGACGCGCACCCGATGGGGATGCTCATCGGCACGGTCGGCGCGCTTCTCGACCTACTATCCCGACGCGCGAGCACATCGACGACCCGGACTCGCGCGAGCTGCAGACCTGGCGGCTGATCGCGAAGATGCCGACGATCGCGGCCTTCGCGTACCGGCACAGCCGCGGGCTGCCCTTCGTGTACCCGGACAACGATCTCTCGTTCACCGGCAACTTCCTGAGCATGATTTGCAAGATGTCGGAGGCGAAGTACAGTCCCGATCCCGTGCTGGAGCGGGCGATCGAGGTGCTGTTCATCCTGCACGCGGACCACGAGCAGAACTGCAGCGCCAACGCGATGCGCGCCGTCGGCAGCTCGCGGCCGGACCCGTACTCGGCGACGGCGGCGGCGGCGGCGGCGCTGTACGGGCCGCTGCACGGCGGCGCGAACGAGGAAGTGCTGCGCATGCTCGACGGAGATCGGCGACAAGAAGCGAACGTGCCCGAGTTCATCAAGAAGGTGAAGCGCGGCGAGGGCCGGCTGATGGGCTTCGGGCACCGCGTGTACAAGAACTACGACCCGCGCGCGAAGATCATCAAGCGCATGGCGGACGAGGTGTTCGACGTGACGGGACGCAACCCGCTGCTCGACATCGCGCTGGAGCTGGAGCGGATCGCGCTGGAGGACGACTACTTCGTCTCGCGCAAGCTCTATCCGAACGTGGACTTCTACTCCGGCATCATCTACCAGGCGCTCGGCTTCCCGGTCGAGATGTTCCCGGTGCTGTTCGCGATCCCGCGGACGGCGGGCTGGATCGCGCAGTGGCGCGAGATGATCACGGATCCCGAGCAGAAGATCGCGCGGCCACGCCAGATCTACACCGGGACGCGCGGCCGCAAGTACCAGCCGATCGCCAAACGGCCCGCGCACAATGGCGCGCAGAACGGCGCGGACCAACAGCACCGGGCCGTCCGCCTGGCGCCGATGCCGTTCGCGTCGCGCAAGGCTGACGCCAGGGCGCGGTTCTAGCGATAGCCCGCTGAGCATGTCGATCACCGAGACGGCCGGTTTCACGGACGCGCTCGGTCATCGGATCGCGTACGTGCGCCACGATGCGGGTAGCGATGCGCCGCTGGTGGTGATGGCGCACGGCTTCAAGTCCAGCAAGATCGGCCCGTCTCGGTACTTCGTCCCGCTCGCGCGCACACTCGCCGCGCGTGGCGTGTCGACATTCCGCTTCGACCAGCCGGGGAGCGGTGACTCCGAGGGTGTCTTCGAGGACTCATCGTTTGACCTCTGGGTCGACGTGATCGTGGACATCATGAGAAGCTCCGCTGCCGGGGGCCGTCGCATCGCGCTTCTCGGCCAGAGCATGGGCGGCACCGCCACCGTGATCGCGGCCGCGCGCGCCGGCGCAGATCTCGCGGCCGTTGCGCTCTGGTCCGGCGGCACGATGCCCGATCGCGACCCGGCCACCATCGACCCGACCGCCTGGGTTGAAGAAGAGGGCCAGCGGGTGCGCGGCAGTTTCTGGCGCGAAGCAGCGTCGTCCGACGTCCTCGGGGCGCTCGCAAGGATCGATGCACCCGTGTACGCCGTCTTCGGCACCGCCGACGACTTCATCGCCCTCCCGGAGATCCGGCGGTTCGCCGCTACGGCGCGGCCGGGCGCCGCCGTGCGCATCATCGAAGGGTTGCCGCACAGCGAGTGGCCTGTCGAGCATCGGACCGCCATTCTTGCCGAGACGGCCGAGTTCCTGGTGCGGCACCTGCTTGCTGCGCGCTGACGCGCGGCCGCACTGGCGCGCGGTCGGCTAGCGGTAGCTCTTCACGATTTCCGCGCAGAGCGCCTCGATGCCGCGGCGGTTCACGATGAGCACACGCGCGTGTGGCGCGCGCTCCCGCGTGTAATGGTCCGAGACGGCATGCTTCAGCGGGGTCGACGCCCAGATGATGATGAGCTGCGCCCAGCGCGTGTTGGCGAGCGCCTCGCGCGATGAGTGCGACGCGTTCGTGCCATCGACGAAGCGCAGCTCGATGTTGCCGCCGAGCAGGTCCTCGAGCGCCTGCTGCTGTGTCGCCGTGCCACCGACGACAACGACACGTGTGACGCCCTTTCGCTGCAGCGCGCGGACGCATTCGATCGCCGCGCGGCGGTTGTTCGATCCGCCGCAAACCTCGCAGGCAGCCGGTGAGATGCGCACCGCCTCGCGGGCGGCGTCCGGACCAGCGCGGTCGAGGCGGAGGCAGGCGTCGGAGCAGACGCGGACGAGCGTCTCGGAGAGCGCGGCCTCGACGGCGGGGATCTTCGACGTGGCGATGGCCCGCTTGCCGGCGCGCGTGAGTCCGCGCTGCTCGAGCACCTCGCGGGCGCGCGCGATGGCGTCCGGCCGGTCGAAGCCGGCGGCGGCCAGGAGCTGATCGATGGGTACGACGTCGGGCAAGGCGCCTCCCCGCATGATATTCGGCCGGGCGCGGGCCGTGCGGTGCAGGCGCGATGCCTGACGGCGAGTGTGCGTGCTGCTCATTTTGATGCCTCCTCTGGCTACGGAGCCATCGTCGATCGAGCCCGCGACAGGCTGTGTCGCGCGCGCGACACCCCGAGGAAAGAATGCGCCCGGCGTGAGGGGCCGTGGCCCGTGCGAGAGAGCGGGCGTAGAATCGCGGCATGAAGATCACGCTCGACTGGCTCGGCGTGGCAACGTTCCGGCTGGCGCTCGGCGAGACGGTCGTGTTCCTCGATGCCTACATGGACCGCGTGCCCGACGCGCCCCCCGTCGGGCTGAGCGCGCGGGACGTGAAGGACGCGGCGTTCGTGCTCGTCGGGCACAGCCACTTCGACCACCTGGCGGGGGCGGAGATTATCGCCGAGAACACCGGCGCGCGGATTATCGGTTCGCCGGAGACGTGCCGAGTAATGCGCGAGCGCGGCGTGCCGTGGGGGCAGCTGCTGATGTCGGCGGGCGGCGAGCGGCACCGGCTGGCACCGGGCGTGACGGTGCGGACGTTCCCGTCGCTGCACTCGTGCACGTGGGTCGGGGGGTTTGCCGCGATGGGCGACGAGGCGCACGGCGACCTGGGCCTGTGCGAGGACGAGCGTGCGACGCATCGCGGCGGGCTCAACGAGCAGATCGCCGGCGCGATCGGCCGCCCGGGGGGCGATGCTCTCCGCGAGCATCTCGCGACGGCTGCGGGCAGCCGGCATCACGGCGGGCCACTGGCGTACCTCATCGAAACGCCGGAGCTGTCGATCTTCTGGCAGGACACGTCGGGCTGCTGGACGGGCGTGCTGCGCGACCTGCGACCGGACGTCGCGATCCTTGCGGCGGCGGGTCGCGGGAACTACGACGGCGAGCCGTTCCAGGGGTCCCTGGCGCAGTTCGTGGCGCGGGAGGCGGAGCTGCTGCAACCGAAGTCGATCTTCATCGGCCACCACGACGACTGGATGCCGCCGGTGACGCGCGACGACACGGACATCACGCCGATCCGGCAGGAGGTCGCGCGCGTGCTGCCGTCGGCGGAGGTGCACTCGGTAGGGTATCTCGAGGGCACGCAGCTGGCGTGAGGGTGTCAGCGGCCGTTACGAGATCGCGGCGATAGACCGCAGACTGATCGGAGCACGGATGGCAGAGCCGGTAAGGCTGATGGCCAGCGATCCCGCAGAGCACCGAAAACTGCAGAACGAAATCGAAATCAGGTTCAAAACGGCCCGTCGATGGCAGTAGGTGGCAAGAGGATTGTTGCGGTCAGTCTGATTCGTCCGGTCCGCCGCGCGGGCGGAAGCGGAGGAGGTAGGCGGCGGGGAGGATGCCGGCGCTGTTGACGACGAGCAGGGCCACGAACCACTTTCGATGGTGGGCGCGCCAGGCGACGTACAGCGCGATGATGCGGAGGATGAGGTCGACCAGGAAGATGATCCGCACCAGTGGATTGCGGGCGATCTTCGCGCCGGTGCGTTCGTCTTCCACTTCGAAGTCGTCGAGCCAGACTTCCGTGCTCATGTTGTGTTCACTCCGATGATCCGGCCGATGGTGAAGGTCACGGTCGCGGCGGCCGCGCCGATGAGGAGCTGGCGCAGGCCGGCGAAGACAAAGTTGCGGCCGGTGAACAATGACACACCGGCGCCGACGGCGAACAGCGCGATGCCCGCTGAGCACGATCGAGGCGACGAAGAAGGCGGCGCTGGAGCCGAAGAACCACGGAAAGAGGGGGATGATCGCGCCGGCGGCGAAGGCGAGGAACGAGGCGATCGCGACGCCGTACGGTGAGCCGAGGCCTTCGGGGTTGAGCCCCAGCTCTTCGCGGGCGAGCGTCTCCAGCGCGACTCCGCGGTCGGCGATGATCCTCGCGGAGAGCGCATCGGCCTCGTCCTGCGGGAGGCCCTTCGCGCGGTAGATGAGGGCGAGCTCGCGTCGCTCCTCCTCGGGGTTCATCTCGAGCTCTTCCTTCTCGAGCGCGATTTGGCGCTCGAAGAGCTCGCGCTGGGACGTGACGGAGACAAACTCGCCCGCGCCCATCGAGAAGGCGCCGGCGAGGAGGCCCGCGACGCCGGCGAGCACGATGAAGCTGCCGTCCGGGTTGGCGCCGGCGACGCCGATGACGAGGCTGAGGTTGGAGATCAGGCCATCGCTGATACCGAAGATCGCGGCCCGGAGCTGTCCGCCGGTATCGACGCGGTGCCAGCGCTCGCCACGGGCGATGCCTGCGACGTCGGTGCGCACCGCCGGGCGAGTACATGGTGGCGAGCGTGCGGGAGTGCGCGCGCTCATCGCGGGCCATGCGGCGGGCCGGCCTCTTCCTGCGCCATGTAGTTGTCGAAGCCGCTCGACTCCATGGCGCTGATCATCGGGAGGACGGACTTGGGGCCGAAGCGGTTGGCCAGGAAGACCATGATGCGCACGCGCGCGGAGGGCTTCGGGTCGGCGGGAAGCTTCGACGCCGCCGGCCGGAGCTTGTCGGTCCAGACCTTCAGGTGGCGCTTCTCGGTCTCGGCGAGGTCGAGGAAGATCTGCGAGCGCTGCGGGATCCTTCTCGGCCTTCGCGAGCTGCTGGTACAGCGCGACGCCATCGACCTCGCCCTGCCAGTTCTCGCGGTAGCGCTTGAGGTCGTCTTTCGACGGCGTCGGCCATGCGGCGCCGGGACATCGGGCCGCGTGTCGGTGCTCACGGGTACAGGATAGGTGTGAGGTTTGCGTGCGGCCAACCTGCCATTCGGCCCGCGACGGAGGCCCGACGGGGCGCACAGCAACATCGCCGAGGCGAATTGACCCGGCGATGGAGGCGCTCCTACACTCGGATCGAACCCCCGATGGGCGCTCGCCCGCATCGATTCGAGGACCCCATGCTGGACGCATTGCTGAACATCAACCAGGAGCGGATCGCCGTCACCGAGCTGTTCGGGACGATCGGCAACGCGCCAACGGACGGCGCAGTACGTGCGCATGCTGCGGTCGATCGAGGAGAACAAGCGGATCCGCGCGCTGGTCGTAGACATCGACTCGCCGGGCGGCGGCGCTGGAGCGTCGGAGAACCTGTACCGGGCGATCCGGCGCATCCGCGACAAGAAGCCGGTGGTGGCGTTCGTCAGCGGGCTGGGGGCCTCGGGCGGGTACATGGCGGCGTGCGGGGCGACGCGCATGATGGCGCTGCCGTCATCGATCGTGGGGTCGATCGGCGTGATCTCGATCCGGCCAAACCTGCGCGATCTGCTGGAAAAGGTCGGCGTGCAGATGGACGTGATCAAGGCCGGGCGGCTGAAGGACATGTCGCTTCCGTTCCGCGAGCCGACGCCCGAGGAGCTGGAGAAGGACCAGGCGATCGTCGACAGCTTCTACAACCGCTTCGTGACGATCGTCTCGGAGGCGCGCGGAATGCCCGAAGACCGGGTGCGCGAGCTTGCGACGGGGGAAATCTTCACGGCGGAGCAGGCGCACGAGGCCGGCCTGATCGACGAGCTGGGCGACATCGACGATGCCATCGACCGGGCGAAGGAGATGGCGGAGCTGGCGGAGCGGAAGGTGACGTACGTGCGTCCGCACCGGAGCCTGCGGGAGCGGCTGCTGTCGAACTCGGCGGCGACGTTCTCGGACATGGTGGTGGCGTCGCTGGAGTCACGGCTGCAGGACCGGCGGATCGAGTACCGGTAGGCGGTCTCATCCACAGATTTACATAGATTGCGCAGATGCGGATGGCGGGGAGCGGCCTCGGAGCCGTCCTGTGGCCAGGGAGCCCGCGCTGCGGGGGCCTGCAGCCGAGTGTGCGAGCTGGCGGCGGCCGGACCGTTCGTATCTAAATTGACCGGAATGTGCCATAATGGGTTGCACTTGAGGGTAGCGGTCGTGTAGCATCCGCTGGTTGACATCCGAACGGGCCGCTTGTATATTTACAGCAGGCTAGACAGAACCCCCTTGCCTTTCCATCCCCATTTGTCCCCTCGACGGGGCTATTTCTGTCGCCGGGAGATCTTGGTCCAGGACGCATTGATAGGAGCGCGCCACGAATGACTGTCTCTACAGACATCGTCAGCACACGCACATCTGTTCCGGAGAGCAAGAAATCGTACGCGAAGATTGCTCACGTGCTGGATATCCCGCACCTGATCAGCATGCAGCTGACATCCTTCGAGTGGTTCAAGACCGAGGGGCTGCGCGAGCTGTTCGATGAGATCTCGCCCATCGAAGACTTCACGGGCACGCGCATGAAGCTGCGGTTCGGCGATTACACCTTCGGCGAGCCGAAGTACTCCGAGCTGGAGTGCCGCGAGCGCGACATGACGTTCTCGGCGCCGCTGCGCGTCAACGTGCAGCTCGAGGTGAAGGAGACCGGCGAGATCAAGGAGCAGGAGCTGTTCATGGGCGACTTCCCGCTCATGACGCCGAACGGCACGTTCGTCATCAACGGCGCCGAGCGCGTCGTGGTGTCGCAGCTCGTGCGCTCGCCGGGCGTGTACTTCACGCTGGAGACCGACCCGACCACGGGCCGCCAGCTCTGCTACGGGAAGCTCATCCCGAACCGCGGCGCCTGGCTGGAGTTCGAGACCAGCAACAAGAACGTCCTCTCGGTGAAGGTGGACCGCAAGCGCAAGATCCCGGTCACGACGCTGCTGCGCGCCATCGACGAGGAAGAGGGCGTGCCGGAAGCACAGCTCGGGACGAACGAGCGCATCCTCGCGAAGTTCGCGGACATCGACACGAACCCGGAGCACCAGTACATCGCGACGACGCTCGAGAAGGACGACGTCCGAGAACAAGACCGAGGCGCTGCTGGACTTCTACCGCCGCCTGCGCCCGGGCGACCCGCCGACGCTGGAGAACGCGCGCGGCCTGCTGAACTCGCTGTTCTTCAACAGCCGTCGCTACGACCTGGGCCGCGTCGGCCGCTACAAGCTGAACCGCCGGCTGGAGCTGGACGACGAACCTGAAGACGCGCATCCTCGAGCCGCGCGACCTCGAGACGATCATCACGACGCAGGTCAAGCTCAACAACGGCGTCGGCCACGCCGATGACATCGACCACCTGGGCAACCGCCGCGTGCGGGCCGTCGGCGAGCTGATCCAGAACCAGTTCCGCATCGGCCTGCTGCGCATGGAGCGCGTCGTGCGCGAGCGCATGACGATCATCGACCCGGACCAGGCGACGCCGAGCGCGCTGATCAACATCCGGCCGGTGGTTGCGGCGATGAAGGAGTTCTTCGGCGGCTCGCAGCTCTCGCAGTTCATGGACCAGACGAACCCGCTGGCCGAGCTGACGCACAAGCGCCGGCTCTCGGCGCTGGGCCCGGGCGGGCTCTCGCGCGACCGCGCCGGCTTCGACGTGCGCGACGTGCACCACAGCCACTACGGCCGCATCTGCCCGATCGAGACGCCGGAAGGCCCGAACATCGGCCTGATCGGTTCGCTGGCGACGTACGGCGTGATCAACCCGTACGGCTTCATCGAGACGCCGTACCGGCAAGCGTGATCAAGGAGCTGCGCGCCGAACTCGCCGGAGTGGGAGGGGCGCTACCTGCGCGAGGACGTCGACGGTGTCGGCTCGGCCGGCGATCGCGATCGACGACGGCGTCGGCGAACGAAGCTGGCGCGCAAGGGCGACCGCGACGATCCGCGTGCGCCCCTTCGTCAGCTCGCAGATCGAGTACCTGCGGCCGACGAGGAGGACAACTACGTGCGTCGCGCAGGCGAACGCGCTGCTCGACGCAGACAACCACTTCCTCGAAGAGCGCATCGAGGCCCGCGAGGGCGAGCGCTTCATGATGGAGCCGCCCGACAAGGTCGACTGGATGGACGTCTCGCCGAAGCAGATCCTCAGCGTCGCGACGTCGCTGATCCCGTTCCTGGAGCACAACGACGCCGCCCGCGCGCTGATGGGCTCGAACATGCAGCGCCAGGCGGTGCCGCTGGTGCGGCCGGAGACGCCGATCGTGATGACGGGCGTCGAGGCGCAGGCGGCGCAGGACTCCGGCCAGGTGATCCTGGCCGAGGACGACGGCGTCGTGCTCTCGGCGCGACGCGCGCGCAGATCATGGTGCAGCTACGACAGCGGCGAGGAGCAGCGACTACCCGCTGCTGAAGTTCGTGCGCTCGAACCAGGGCACGTGCATCAACCAGCGGCCGACCGTCAGACGCGGCGACCGGGTCGCGGCAGGGTGACGCCGCTGGCCGACAGCTCATCGACCAGCAACGGGCGAGCTGGCGCTGGGCCAGAGCGTGCTCGTGCGCGTTCATGACGTGGCAGGGCTACAACTTCGAGGACGCGATCATCCTGTCGCGAGGCGCTGGTGCGCGACGACAAGTTCACCTCGATCCACATCGAGAAGCACGAGGTCGAGTCGCGCGACACGAAGCTCGGCCCCGAAGAGATCACCCGCGACATCCCGAACGTCGGCGAGGAGTCGCTGCGCGACCTCGACGAGAACGGCATCATCCGCATCGGCGCCGAGGTCAACTCCGGCGACATCCTGGTCGGCAAGATCACGCCCGAAGGGCGAGACGGAGCTGACGGCCGAGGAGAAGCTGCTGCGCGCCATCTTCGGCGAGAAGGCGCGCGAGGTGAAGGACACGTCGCTGCGCGTGCCGCACGGCGAGCGCGGCAAGGTGATCGACGTGAAGGTGTTCCGCGCGGGACACGCACGACGAGCTGCCCGCCGGCGTAAACGAGCTGGTGCGCGTATCGATCGCCCAGCGGCGCAAGGTGTCCGAGGGCGACAAGATGGCGGGCCGCCACGGCAACAAGGGCGTCGTCGCGCGCATCCTGCCGGTCGAGGACATGCCGTACCTCGCAGACGGCACGCCGGTCGACATCGTGCTGAACCCGATCGGCGTGCCGAGCCGCATGAACGTCGGCCAGGTGCTGGAGACGCACCTCGGCTGGGCGGCGAACGCGCTCGGCTTCCGCGCCGTGACGCCGGTGTTCGACGGCGCGACGCGACAAGCTCATCGAGGACGAGCTCGGCACGCGCATGGCTCGCGGAGCAGGCAGGCGCGCTGGCGCGCAAGGTCTCGGAGAACGGCAGCAAGGGCGCACGACGGCGCCGACCGTGCCGGATACGAGCGGCTCGACCTCGCGAAGCTCGAGGCGTGGCTGACGCAGCAGGGCTACGATGCGCGCGACGATGCTCGACGAGACGCAGCGATCGGCGACGCGAAGCCGGGCCTGCCTCGAGCTACTGGCTCGGAGACGTCGTGCGGCCAGAAGCGCGTGCGTGGCACTGACGCCGGAACAGATCGAGAAGACGGTCGGACGAGCGCAATCGAGGCCGGCTACGCGCCGCCGACGTGGGGCAAGCAGGTGCTGCTCGATGGCCGCACCGGCGACGCGTTCGACCAGCCGGTCACCGTCGGCTACATCTACATGCTCAAGCTGGTCCACCTGGTGGAGGACAAGATCCACGCCCGCAGCACGGGCCCGTACTCGCTGATCACCCAGCAGCCGCTGGGTGGCAAGGCGCAGTTCGGCGGCCAGCGCTTCGGCGAGATGGAGGTGTGGGCGCTCGAGGCCTACGGCGCGGCGCACATCCTGCAGGAGCTGCTGACGGTGAAGTCGGACGACATCGTCGGCCGCGTGAAGGCGTACG
The DNA here is from genome assembly GCA_963736015.1 of uncultured Chloroflexia bacterium. GTDB lineage: Bacteria > Chloroflexota > Dehalococcoidia > DSTF01 > JACRBR01 > CAVTNG01. The sequence continues at coordinate 31,431 of CAVTNG010000005.1, forward strand.
AGGCCATCGTCAAGGGCGAGGACGTGATGGAGCCGGGCGTGCCCGAGTCCTTCAAGGTGCTGGTGAAGGAGCTGCAGAGCCTGGGCCTCAGCGTGGAGGTGCTGAACGAAGACGAAGAGTCAGTCGAGTTCGTGGAAGAGGGAGAGCGGCGTGCCGGAGCTGGGCATCAACCTCTCGGGGTTCGAAGGCGAGGAACAGCTGAGTGCTTGAGGTAAACGACTTCAACGCCGTCCGCATCTCGCTGGCGTCGCCGGAGCAGATCCGGTCGTGGTCGTACGGCGAGGTCACCAAGCCGGAGACGATCAACTACCGCACGCTGAAGCCGGAGAAGGACGGGCTCTTCTGCGAGAAGATCTTCGGTCCGACGAAGGACTTCGAGTGCTACTGCGGCAAGTACAAGCGCGTCCGCTACAAGGGCATCGTCTGCGACAAGTGCGGCGTCGAAGTGGCGCGCTCGAAGGTGCGCCGCGAGCGCATGGGCCACATCGAGCTGGCGTCGCCGGTGAGCCACATCTGGTTCGTCAAGGGCACGCCGAGCCGGCTCGGGCTGCTGCTGGACATCTCGCCGCGCACGCTGGAGCGCGTGCTGTACTTCGCGCAGTTCATCGTGACCGAGTGTGGACGAGCACGCGAAGAAGCGGGCGCAGGAGCACCTGCAGGAAGAGATGGAGCGCGAGGCCACACGGCGCGAGAAGCAGTACGCCGACCGCGTGCGTGGAGCTGCGAGATCCGAGCTGGCGACGGCGGAGCACGAGATCGCCGCCGACAAGGAGCAGAAGCTCGACGCAGCTCGAGGAGGACCGCCAGGAGACAGACCGACGCGATCATGCAGCAGGCGGTCGAGTACCAGGAGGAGCTCGAGCGAGCTGGTCGGCAAGTCGGCGCGCAAGGGCTACCGCCTGGGCGACGCGCTGGTCATCGAACGCGGCGACGGTGATCGAGCAGAGCACCGTCAAGCGGGCTGAAGAAGATCGCGCAGGAGCGCGTGCGCGGCGCTCGAGGCCGACGTTCAAGAAGACGAAGGACGATATCGAATCTCACTGCCGAGGCCGCGCTGCGACCAGAAGCGCGCATCGGTGTTCGGACAGAGCTGAAGCCGCTGCAGGAGCGGGCCGGCGGCGAGCGCCAGAGCTGTCTACGCGGAGTACCAGGAGCGCATCCAGGAACTCGAAGATCTCATCGACCCGGCTGACAACGACAAGATGAAGCTGCTCACCGAGGCGCAGTTCAAGGACATGCAGCGACCGGCACGGCAACGTGTTCGAGGCGGGGATGGGCGCCGAGGCGATCCTGCGCATCCTCGAGCGGGTGAACGTCGAGAAGCTGCGCGAGAAGCTGCAGATCGGAGATCCACTCGACCTCCGGGCAGCGGCGCAAGAAGGCGACGAAGCGGCTCAAGGTCATCGAGTCGCTGCGCAAGTCCGGCAACCAGCCCGTCGTGGATGGTGTTCACGCGTGCTGCCCGTGATGCCGCCGGAGCTGCGCCCGATGGTGCAGCTCGATGGCGGCCGTTTCGCGACGAGCGACCTGAACGACCTGTACCGCCGCGTGATCAACCGCAACAACCGCCTCAAGCGGCTGCTGGAGCTGGGCGCGCCGGAGATCATCATCCGCAACGAGAAGCGGATGCTGCAGGAGGCCGTCGACTCGCTGATCGACAACGGCCGCCGCGGCCGCGCCGTCGCGGGCTCGGGGAACCACAAGCTGAAGAGCCTGAGCGACATGCTCAAGGGCAAGCAGGGGCGGTTCCGCCAGAACCTGCTCGGCAAGCGCGTCGACTACTCGGGCCGTTCGGTGATCGTCGTCGGTCCGGAGCTGAAGCTGCACCAGTGCGGGCTGCCCGAAGCGGATGGCGCTGGAGCTGTTCAAGCCGTTCGTCATGCACGCGCTCGTGAACCGCGGGCTGGCGCACAACATCAAGAGCGCGAAGCGCATCGTCGAGCGGGCGCGGCCCGAGGTGTGGGACGTGCTCGACGAGGTGATCACGACGCGCCCGGTGCTGCTGAACCGTGCGCCGACGCTGCACCGCCTGGGCATCCAGGCGTTCGAGCCGGTGCTCATCGAGGGCAGCGCGATCCAGATCCACCCGCTGGTCTGCACGGCGTTCAACGCCGACTTCGACGGCGACCAGATGGCCGTGCACGTGCCGCTGTCGCGCGAGGCGGTGGCGGAAGCGCGCCAGATCATGCTTTCGACGCGCAACCTGCTGTCGCCGGGATCCGGCGAGCCGATCATCGCGCCGACGCTGGACATGGTGCTGGGCTGCTACTACCTGACGGACGTGCGGCCCGGGCGCGAAGGGCAGCTACAAGGCGCGAAGAACGGGACGCCCTCCGAGGGCGTGTACGGCAGCGCGCAGGAGGCGCGCTTCGCCCACGACCTGGGCATGGTGGACCTGCAGGCGAAGGTCAAGGTGCGCGTGCCGTACGCCAAGCCGCCTCGGCCGAAGAAGGTCGAGCCGGCGCCACGGCGGACGTACCGGCGCTGCCCGAGGGCTCGTACCCGGACGGTGACGGCGCAACGAGCGGCGATGGATGGCGCGGAGCAGATGCACGCGCCGGAGCAGTGCGGTCGTCGAGACGTTCTCGTACTCCGTGACGGACGGCGGCGAGGCGCCGGCCGGGCCGCGTCCGATCGGAGATCATCGAGACGACGGTCGGGCGGCTGATCTTCGACGAGATCCTGCCCGCCGGCGTCGCTCGGCGATCACGGGCGGCGATCGACTTCCTGAACGACACGATGGACCGCAAGATGCTGAAGGAAGTCGTCGCCAAGTGCTACGAGGTGCTGGGCAACGAGGACACGGCCGAGGTCGTGGACAACATCAAGCGCATCGGCTTCGAGTACGCGACGCAGTCCGGCATCACGATCGCCGTCAACGACCTGCGCGTGCCGGCGGAGAAGGCTCAGCTCATCGAGGACGCGGAGCAGAACATCCGCGAGATCGACGGCGAGTACGAGATGGGGCTGATCACCGAGCAGGAGCGCTACGACGCGACCGTCGAGGTGTGGAGCAAGACGACCGAGGACGTGAAGAAGACGATCCAGAACCAACTGGACCGATACGGCTCGGTGTACACGATGGCCACCTCGGGAGCGAAGGGTAACATCAGCCAGATCACGCCAGATGGCCGGCATGCGCGGACTGATGACCGACCCTTCGGGGCGGATCATCGACCTGCCGATCCGGTCGAGCTTCCGCGAGGGGCTGACGGTGCTCGAGTACTTCATCTCGACACACGGCGCCCGCAAGGGTCTGGCGGACACGGCGCTTCGCACGGCGGACTCGGGCTACCTGACGCGCCGTCTCATCGACGTCGCGCAGGACGTGATCGTGCTCGAGGAGGACTGCGGCACGCGCATGGGCGTCTGGCTTGACCAGCCGGAGGCGGGCGTGCTGGAGTCGTTCAGCGAGCGGATCGTCGGCCGCTACTCGGCGATGGACCTCGAGGACCCGGAGACGGGCGAGATGCTCGGCGGCGTTCAACGAAGAGATTGATGACGCGCGGGCGGCCCGCATCGAGCAGCTGGGGATGGAGCGCGTATACGTGCGCTCGGCCCTGACGTGCCAGGCGAAGCGCGGCATCTGCCGCTACTGCTACGGCCGCAGCCCCGCGCGCGGGTCGCTGGTAACCGTCGGCGAGGCTGTCGGCATCGTCGCGGCGCAGTCGATCGGCGAGCCGGGCACGCAGCTGACGATGCGCACATTCCACACCGGTGGTGTGGCGAGCGGCGTCGACATCACGAGCGGTCTGCCGCGCGTCGAGGAGTTGTTCGAGGCGCGGGTGCCGAAGGGGCAGGCGCTGATCTCGGAGATCGACGGCGTGGGCGAGATCGTGCGGGACGGCGACGCGCGCAAGATCCGGGTCAAGAACACGGAGCTATACAGCGACGAGTACGAGGTGCCGGCCGGGGCATCGTTGCTTGTCGAAGAAGGACCAGATCGTCGAGCAGGGGACAATCCTCGCGCGACAGCCGCAGCTTGCGGCGGGCAAGGACGAAGAGGCCGAGGAGCGCCGCGAAAAAGCCGAAGGCGAAGTCGCGGAGCAAGAAGGCCAAGGCCGAGGAGATGCCCGAGGTGCTGGAAGGCGACGTGGTCGCCCGCATCGGCGGCCGGGTGACACTCAGCGGCAAGGACCGCATGTCCATCGTCTACGAGGAGAAGGAAGAGCGCGAGTACGCGGTGCCGGCGGCTGCGCGGCTGCGCGTCGAGAACGGCGATGCCGTGCAGGCGGGGCAGCAGCTCACCGAAGGCTCGCTGAACCCGCAGGACATCCTGCGCGATCATGGGTCCGGAGGCGGTGCAGCTCTACCTGGTCGAAGAGGTGCAGAAGGTCTACCGGTCACAGGGTGTGACGATCAACGACAAGCACATCGAGGTAATCGTGCGGCAGATGCTGCGCAAGGTGCGCGTGGACGCGCCGGGCGACACGGAGCTGCTGCCGAACGACATCGTGGACCGCTTCGAGTACGAGGAGATCAACGCGCGCGTGCTGGCCGAGGGCGGCGAGCCCGCGACGGCGGTGCCGGTGCTGCTGGGCGTGACGAAGGCGTCGCTGAGCACGAGCAGCTTCCTGGCGGCGGCATCGTTCCAGGAGACGACGCGCGTGCTGACGGAGGCGGCGATCAGCGGGGCCAGACGGACAACCTGATGGGCCTCAAGGAGAACGTGATCATCGGCAAGCTGATCCCGGCGCGCGCGCCGATCGACCTGCCGCCGCCGCCGGTGAAGGAGATTCCGATCCCGGAGATGCTAGAGCTGGAAGAGGGCGACGACCTCTTCGGCGAGGACGCCGACATCGCGGGGCTGCTCGGCTCGCTGCCGCTGGATGAGCCGGATGACGACGGTGACGGGGTGGTCGCGCTCGACGACGATGACGACGTTGCGGGCGACATCGACGAGCCTTCTGTGGAGGACCTGCTTGAAGAGGATGACGGCGACGTGATCGAAGTGAGCGACGTGCCTGCGGCGCCGGAGATCCCCAAAGGCTACGTTGCGGAGCCGGACGAGTAGCGTTCCATTCGCGCTAGAGATGAGGGCCGGCAGCGAGCCGGCCCTTTTTCGTGTCTGGCGATGTCTTCGCGCGGTCAGTTGGCGGTCGCGGCTTCGGCAATGGGCGCGCCGAAGCGCTCGCTGAGGTAGTGGTCGGCGCGGATTGCGGCGGTCGCGCCATCACCGGCCGCGGTCACGACCTGGCGGGCGGAGTTGATGCGCACGTCGCCGGCGGCGAACAGGCCGGGAATCTCGGTCTCCATCCACTCATTCACGGCGATGTGGCCGCCCTCGTCCATGCGGACCTTGCCGCGCAGGTAAGCGGTGTTGGGCGTCATGCCGACGAAGATGAACACACCGGTGACGTCGAGCATTGACGTCGCGCCGTTCTCAACGTTGCGAACGCGCAGGCCCGTGACGGAGTCCTCGCCCTCGATAGCCTCGACGACGGTGCTCCAGACGAACTCCATCTTCGGCTCGGCGAAGGCGCGCTCCTGGAGGATGGCGCTCGCGCGCAGGCGGTTGCGGCGATGGATCACGGTGACCTTCGATGCGAACCGCGTGACGAAGAGGCCCTCATCGAGCGCGGAGTCGCCGCCGCCGATGACGGCGACATGCTGGTCGCGGAAGAAGGCGCCATCACAGGTCGCGCAGTATGAGACGCCGCGGCCGGTGAGGCGGTCCTCGCCGGGGACGCCGAGGTGGTTATATGCGGCTCCCGCCGTCACGATGACGGCCCGCGCGCGATAGGCGCCTTCGGTAGTGCGCACGATGTGCTCTTCGCCGTCCTGCTCGACCGCGGTGGCTTCGCCCGGGGCGAACTCGAGGCCGTACTTCTCGGCCTGGTGCAGCATCGACTGCGCGAGGTCAAAGCCATTGATGCTGTCAATGCCGGGGTAGTTCTCGATGTTGTAGGTGAGTGCGATTCTGGCCGCCGGTGACCTCGCGTTCGAGCAGTAGCGTACGGCGGCGGGCGCGCGCGGCGTAGAGGCCGGCGGCGAGACCGGCGGGGCCGGCGCCGGTGATGATGATGTCGTAGGCCTGTTCGATGTTCGTCATATGGATGCCAGTGTGTTGCCGGCGCTGCGGCCGAAAGTAACCGCCCCCGGCAACGCGGGGGCGGTTTCGTATCAACGCTCGCTCCTGGCGCTCAAAGCGCCGCGTCGAGGCGCTTCTTGAGGTCGCTCTTGGGCCGGAATCCGATGATCTGGCCGACGGGCTCGCCGCCCTTGAAGACGAGCAGCGTCGGGATGCTGCGGATCTGGTACGTGGAGGCGGTGCGGATGTTGTCGTCAGTGTTGAGCTTCACGAACTTCACCTTGCCGTCGTATTCGTCGGACAGCTCATCGACGATGGGGGCGACCATGCGGCAGGGTCCGCACCAAGGGGCCCAGAAGTCCACCAGCACGGGTGTGTCGGCCTTGATGACTTCGGCGTCGAAGTTCGCGTCGGTTACCTCGTACGGCTTCGCCATGTGCAGTCTGATTCTCCTTCGGTGTTGGCTCTTTGACGGCGTTGTCAGTGACATGATAGGATACCCCCATGGGGTATGTCAAGCGGGTCGGAAGGTGCACGGTAACGCATGGGCGAACGCACGCTTGAGGACGACATTGCGACGCGGCTGCGGCGGATCGAGGGGCAGGTGCGGGGCATCCAGAGGATGCTCGAGGAGGGCCGCGAGTGCGAGGACATGCTGACGCAGACGATGGCCATCCGCAGCGCGATCGACTACGTGGGCGCGCGGCTGATGGAGTACCACCTGGACCGCTGCCTGCTCGATGGCTTCGAGTGCGACGAGGAGCGGATGACGCAGCTGCGCGGGCGCGCTCAAGCTGTGGACGAAGTTCGGGCAGCCGGCGCCGGCGATGGCGATCCCGTACGAGGATTGAGGGCGGTCAGCGATCAGACATCGATTCGGACACCAGCGGGGCCGACACATAGGCGGCCCCTACGGCTGTTCACGCCTTGGCGAAGAAGTCCACGAGCGCCTGCTTGAACTCCGGTGACCGACGGCGCGAGATGGTCGCCGGGGACGGTGACGAGTTTCGCGCCCGGGATCTTGTCGGCGAGCTTTTCGGCGCCTCCGACGAGCGTGTCGCCCCGGCCGACGAGGATCATCACGGGCATGCGGACGTCCTTGAGCTTCGATGCGTCGAAGCCGGCGCCGCGGCCGCGCTGCATCGCCGCGAGCGCCTCGAGGTCGTTGCCGCTCTGCTTCGCGAAGACACGGAAGCCCCGTGCCACCTCGTCCTGAACCTCGCCGCCGGACGGCGCTTCCATCGCGCGAGCGATGGCTTCCCGGCGCTCAAGCGTGATCGAGCCCGCGAGCACGAGTGAGTCGCCCACCCCGAGAGCACAACGCGGTTGAAGCGCTCGGCGTGGCGGACGATGAGGGACGCCGAGAGCAGGCCACCCATCGAGTAGCCGGCGAGGCCGCTCTTGGCGATGCCGAGGTGGTCCATGAGGGCGATGACGTCGTCCGCCATCTTCGTGCCCTCGTAGGCGGCAGAGTCGTGCGGCTTGCCGCTCCGGCCGTGGCCCCGGCAGTCGAGAGCGACCACGCGATGGCCGGCCCGGCCAGGGCGTCGATGAGGCCGGGGCGCGCCGTCCCCTGGAGGCTGCTGGCGAAGCCATGGACGAGGACGACGGGGTCGCCGGCGCCCTCGTCGATGTAGTGAATCTGGACGCCGCCGGAATCGAATTCGGGCATGTTGGGCCTCCTGTCGCGCCTCAATGATCGGGCGAACGGCTCCCCTAGGCAACGTCTCCCGGCAGCGCGCATTCAGTAACGGTGGACTCGGGCCGACGATGATCAGGGGGAGCAGGGGGTCTCGATCCATGCGCACTGAATCTACCGAGGCGGCCGAGGAGCCGCGGACGCTCACGCGCGTCATCGAGGATGCTGCCGGTCTGTTGATCCAGGGCGCGTCGGAGTACGGGTTCATCGGCTTCGTTGGCGGGGCCGGGGCGCTGTTCGGCGGCGTGGTGCTGCGGCTCGTGCACAACCCGATTGCGGACGCGATGATCGTGCCCGCCGTGCTGCTCGTCGCGCTGTTGACGATGGCCGCAGCGAGTGTCGCGTTCGTGCAGGCATCCGAGAATCTGCACCCCGAAGCGGGCGTCTCGATCCGGACGGCGATCGCGCGCGCGTCATCGTTCGTGCGGCCGTGGCTGATGCTGTTCGCGATGTTATTCGCGGCGGCGCTGGCGGTTGCGCTCTTCGCGCCGCTGGCCGGCTCGTGGGGAGCGACGGGGCTGGCGCTGCTGCTCATCACGTGGCCAGCACTGTACACGCTGCCGCGCGCGGCTACTACTTCGCCGTCCTGCTGACGCAGCAGATGCCGGAGCGCTACGCGGAGAGCGTCAGCGCGACGCTGTTCTGGCGTGCGCCCCGGCGGATGATCTCCGGATGGCTGGTGGCGCTGACGCCGGCGATCGCGGTGTCCATGATCGGACTGGCGACGGGGTTCGGCGCCTTCGCGACGGGCATCGCGGCGTTCGTGTTCGTGGCGTGCATGCCGCTGGCAGCGACAATCAACGGGCTGCTGTTCTTCGATGCGGCCGAGCAGGCGAAGCGCGGCGCGGCAGCCTCACCGGCGCGTGCGTCGCAGCGGCCGGCATCGACCTACGGCGCACTGAGCGGGAGCGCCTCGCGGCGGGGACGGTAGGGGCAATCAGCGGCGGACGGTACCCACGCGCCGGCGACGGTATTCCGCGACGCGCAGGCGGATCATCGCGCGTTGCAGCGACGCCTGTGCCGAAGCCAGGTCTTCGGTGCTCTCGCGGCGCTCGAGCGCGGCGTGCGCGCGTCGCGGGCCTCTTCGGCGCGCTCGAGATCGATCTCGTCGGCGCGCTCGGCGGCATCGGCGAGACGATGCGCGTCGTTGAGCACCTCGAAGAAGCCGCCGGTGACCGCGAAGGGCAGTTCGTCCGCTGCCCTTCTTGAGCACAAGCTCGCCGGGCGCGAGCATCGTCATGAACGCCGCATGCTTCGGCAGCATGGCGAACTGGCCCTCGACGCCGGGCGCGATCACTTCATCGACGCCCTCTTCGGTGAGAAGCGTGCGCTCGACGGTGACGATCTCGACGCTCAGAGGCATGCGCTACACCGAACCAGCTGGTTTGCCTTCGCCGAGGCGTCGTCGATGGTGCCGACCATGAAGAACGCCTGCTCCGGCAGGTGGTCGTGCTTGCCTTCGAGGATCTCCTTGAAGCCGCGCACGCGTCTCCGCGCAGCGAGCACGTACTGGCCGGGGATGCCGGTGAACACTTCGCCCACGAACATCGGCTGGCGAGAGGAAGCGCTGAATGCGCGCGGGCGCGGCGCGACGGTCAGCTTGTCCTCCTCGGACAGCTCCTCGATGCCGAGGATGGCGATGATGTCCTGCAGGTCCTTGTAGCGCTGGAGCACGCGCTGCACGCCGCGGGCGACGTCGTAGTGCTCCTGCCCGACGATGTTCGGGTCGAGGATGCGGGAGTACGAGGTCGAGCGGGTCGACGGCCGGGAAGAGCGCCTGCTCGACGATGGCGCGGTCGAGCGCGACGACGGCGTCGAGGTGGCCGAACGTCGTCGCCACGCCGGGGTCGGTGTAGTCGTCGGCGGGGACGTAGATCGCCTGGAACGGAGGTGATCGAGCCCTTCTTCGTGCGAGGTGATGCGCTCCTCGAGCTCGCCCATCTCGGTGGCCAGCGTCGGCTGGTAGCCCACGGCGGACGGCATGCGGCCGAGCAGCGCGGACACTTCCATGCCGGCGAGCGTGTAGCGGTAGATGTTGTCGATGAAGAGCAGCACGTCCTGGCCCGACTCGTCGCGGAAGTACTCCGCCATCGTCAGGCCGGTGAGGCCGACGCGCAGGCGCACGCCGGGCGGCTCGTTCATCTGGCCGAAGACGAGCACGGTCTTGTCGAGCACGCCGGACTCTTCCATCTCGTGCCAGAGGTCGTTGCCTTCGCGCGAGCGCTCGCCGACGCCGGCGAAGACGGAGAAGCCGCCGTGCTCCGCGGCGATGTTGCGGATCAGCTCCTTGATGATGACGGTCTTGCCGATGCCGGCGCCGCCGAAGAGGCCGACCTTGCCGCCGCGCGCGAACGGGGCGATCAGGTCGATGACCTTGATGCCGGTCTCGAGGACCTGCGACCTCGGTCTCCTGCTCGTCGAACGGCGGGCGGCTTGCGGTGAATCGGCAGCTGTCTGCTCGCGTCGACGCGGCCCGCGCTTGTCGAGCGGCTCGCCGAGCACGTTGAAGAGGCGGCCGAGCGTCGCCGGGCCGACCGGCACCGTGATGGGCGCGCCGGTGTCGGTGACCTCCGCGCCGCGGCGCAGGCCGTCGGTCGCGTCCATCGCGAGGCAGCGCACCCAGTTGTTGCCGAGGTGCTGCTCGACTTCGGCGATGATGCTGCCGGCCGTCGCTCGTCGATCTCGAGCGCGTTGAAGAGCTCCGGGAGGTCGCCGGTCGGAAACTCGACGTCGACGACCGTGCCGATGACCTGTGACTTTACCGCGCACGCCTGTTGCCATCGTCATGGTCCTGTCTCCTCACTCGCGGCCAGATCCGTGGGACCTGTCCGAACGCGTCTAGCGCCGTTCATCGCCTCGACACCGCCGACGATGTCGAGCAGTTCCTTCGTGATCTGTTCCTGGCGCGCCTTGTTGTAGATGAGCGTGAGCGTCCGAATCATGTCGTTGCGCGGCGTCCGTCGCGTTGCGCATCGCGACCATCCGCGCCGAGAGTTCGCTCGCCTCGGCCTCGAGGATCGGCCTGGTAGATCGGCATCTCCACGTAGCGCGGCAGCAGCTGCTCGCAAGCACGGCTGCGGCAGCTCGGCTCGAAGATGTAGTCGACGTCGTGTCGCCGTCGTCCTGATGCTCCTCCGGCTCGATCGGCAGGAGCTGCGGCACGGTCGGGCGTCTGCACGGCGGTGTTCACGAAGCGCGGGTAGAGCATGAACACGCGGTCGACGCTGCCCGCTCTTGTACTCGTCCAACGATGACGCGCGATCGGCGCAGCGTGTCGTCCAACGCCGGGTAGTCGGCCATCGCATGAAGTCGGCGACGAGCGTCTGGCCCGTGCGCGACGATGAAGTCGCGCCCCTTGCGCCCGACGGTGACGAACGCTCGACCGGCGCCTCCTGCTCCGAGCGCGAAGGCGGCGGCACGGCGGTTCATGTTCGACGTGAGGCCGCCGGCCAGGCCGCGGTTCGCGTCGAGGAACAGGATCAGCGATGTCTCGACGGCCGCCGGTCGAGGAACGGGTGCGTGCTCGTCCTCGTCGGCGCGCTGCTTCGCCGAGGTCGCCGAGGACCTCCAGCATCTTCTCGGCGTAGGGCCGCGCCTGCGAGCGCGCGCGTCCTGCGCGCGCCGCATCTTCGAGCCGGCGACCAGCTCCATCGCCTTCGTCACCTTGGCGATCGACTGACCGAGCGGACGCGCCGCTCGATTTGCCTGATGCGATTGCCAACGTTAGTTGCCTCTAGCTCGCGCGCCAGCGCTGATCGTTCAGCTGTCCTAGTACGGGACGGTCTCCTTGAACTCGTCGAGCTGCCGTGCTTCAGGCTTCGCTTCGATCGCGTCGTCGAGCATCGCTTTCTCGTCCATCGATCTCCCGCCGATCTCCGGCTTGTTGCTCTCCATGAACTTGTGGAACGCCGCCTCGAACGCGACTGCACCTTCTCCACCGGCACGTCGTCGAGGAAGCCGTTGTTCAGCGCCCAGAAGATCTCGACCTGCTGCGCCAGCGACAGCGGCTGGTACTGCGGCTGCTTGAGGATCTCCGTGCGCGCGCTGCCCGCGCTCGAGCTGGCGGCGCGTCGACGCGTCGAGGTCGCTGGTGCCGAACTGCGCGAACGCCTGCAGCTCGCGGAACTGCGCCAGGTCGATGCGAGCTGGCCGGCGACCTGCTTCATCGCCTTGCGCTGCGCCGCGCTGCCGACGCGCGAGACCGAGAGGCCGGCGTTGATGGCGGGGCGGATGCCGGCGTTGAACAGGTCGGTCTCGAGGAAGATCTGGCCGTCGGTGATCGAGATGACGTTCGTCGGGATGTAGGCCGAGATGTCGTTCGCCTGCGTCTCGATGATCGGCAGCGCCGTGAGCGAGCCGCCGCCGTACTCCTTCGTCGAGCTTGCGCCGCGCGCTCCAGCAGGCGGCAGTGCAGGTAGAAGACGTCGCCGGGGTAGGCCTCGCGGCCGGGCGGGCGGCGCAGCAGCAGCGACACCTGGCGGTACGCCCACGCGTGCTTCGAGAGGTCGTCGTAGACGATCAGGACGTCCTTGCCCTGCTCCATGAACTCCTCGCCCATGGCGCAGCCCGCGTACGGCGCCAGGTACTGCAGCGCCGCGGAGTCGGAGGCGCGTCGCCGCGACGACGATGGTGTGCTCCATCGCGCCGTTCTGCTCGAGCATCGCCACGATCTGCGCGATCTTCGCGTCCTTCTGGCCGATGCGCGACGTAGATGCAGATCAGGTCGCCGCCTTTCTGGTTGATGATCGTGTCGATGGCGATGGCGGTCTTGCCGGTGGAGCGGTCGCCGATGATCAGCTCGCGCTGGCCGCGGCCGATCGGGATCATCGCGTCGATGGCCTTGATGCCGGTCTGCACCGGCGTGTCGACGGACTTTGCGCGTGATGACGTCGGGCGCGATGCGCTCGACCGGGCGGGTCTTCGTCGTTGCGATCGGGCCCCTTGCCGTCGATCGGCTCGCCGAGCGCGTTGACGACGCGCCCGAGCAGCGCGTCGCCGACCGGCACCTCGACGATGCGGCCGGTGGCGCGGACCTCGTCGCCTTCCTTGATGCCGTCGTAGTCGCCGAGGATGACGACGCCGACGCTGTCCTCTTCGAGGTTGAGCGCCAGGCCCATGACGCCGTTCGCGAACTCGACCAGTTCGCTCGACAGCGACGTTCGAGAGGCCGTGGACGCGCGCGATGCCGTCACCGGCTTCGATGACGGTGCCGACGTTGACGGCCTCGATCTCGGCGCCGAACTGCTGGATCTGCTGCTTGATGATGCTCGCGATTTCTTCCGAGCGGATCGCCATGTCGGTCCTCCGGTATGCGCCGATATCAGCTCGCGCTGACGTCTACTCTCGCCTTACGTCGTCCTAACGTCGCCGCCGTCGAGGCGGCGCTTGAGGCGCGATCAGGCCGGGTCCGCGTGCTTCCGTCGATCAGTTGGTCGCCGATGCGCGCGACGAGCCACCGATGATCGACTCATCGACGACGGGTGTCACGTCGACCTGCTTGCCTGTGATGCTCGACAGCCGCGCCGTGATCGCCGCGCGCTCGTCGTCGGAGAGCGGCACCGCCGTCGTCACGACGGCGTGCGCGATGCCGCGGCGGTCGTCGGCGAGCTGCTGGTACGCGCGCTGGATCTCGGGCGCGAGGTGCGAGTTTTGCCGCGCGCATCGAGGAGCCGCACAAGGTTCCACGCTTGCGGCCGGCGACAGCGCCGACTTGAGGCCGGCCTCCAGCAGCCGCAGCTTCTCGCTCACGCGGATGCGGCCGCTCGAGAGCAGCGCGCGCACGTCGGGTTCGGCCGACGAAGCCGGCGATCGGTCGCAGGTCGGCGTCCCACGCGATCGAGCTTGCCTTCTTCGGCAGCCAGCTCGAAGACGGCTTCCGCGTAGCGCCGGCGAAGATGGCTGCCGGGAGCGCCATCAGTTGCGCTCCCGGAAGCTCGACTCGGCGAGCGTTTCCTCGATGAGCCGCTGGTGCTGGTTGCGGTCGAGCGACTGGTTGATGACCCTCTCCGCAGCGGAGATCGTCAGGTCGGCGAACTCCTTGCGCAGTTCGGCGATCGCCGGTGTCGCGCTCCAGCTGGATCTCGTTCCGCGCGCGCTGCGAGCATCGCTTCGGCGTCCGTCTGGGCCTGCGTCCGCGCATCGGCCTGGATGCGGGTCGAGATCTCCTGCGCCTGCGCGACAGATGCTGTCCCTCGCGGCGGCGCCTCTTCGAGCTGCTTCCTGCGCGCGGCGCTCGGACTCCGCCGGCCTGGCTTCGCCTGGTCGGCGGCGCTGAGGCTGCTCGAGATGCGCTCGCGGCGCTCGTCGAGCATCTTCATCAGCGGACCCCACGCGACGAGACGCAGGATGATGAGCAGCGCCACGAAGTTGACGATGTTGGCGATCAGGACGGGGAGGTTGATCCCAGGTCTCCGATTCCAAGGATGACCATACGCTCACCCAGTCCCGCCGAAGCGGGCGCTCGTCTCGTCTAGAAGATGAAGCCGATCATGATGGCGACGACGAGCGCGTAGATCGCGATGGCTTCTGCGAAGACGATGCCAGGATCATCGAGCTCTGGATCTGCGGCTGTGCCTCCGGGTTGCGCCCGATGGCCTCCATGGCCTTCGCGACCAGCATGCCGATGGCGATCGCCGGCCCGAGGCCGCCGATGCCGATGGCGATCCGGCGCCGATGTAACGTCCTCAGCCCCGCGTCGGTGAACGTCGAGCAGCGGCAGAATCAGTCCGAGGTCCAACTGTCTCTCCTCCTTTGTGCGCCCGCTCCGACCGGGCAGTCCGTTTGTGTCTCCGCCGCCGTGAGCGGCGATTGTTCCCTGTTAGATCGCGGGCTCGCAGCCACGGCTCGGGCTGTATGTCGGCGCGATATCAGTCCGTGCTCATCCTCGCCTCGCCTTCGTGCTCGCCATGCTCGCTGACGGCGAGCGCGCCGAAGGCGATGGTCAGCATGAAGAAGACGAATGCCTGGACGACGCCGACGAAGGTCTCGAGCCCGTAGAACGGCAACGCGATCAGGAACGGGATCAGGAACGTCATCACCAGCAGCAGGATCTCGCCCGCGATCATGTTGCCAAAGAGCCGGAAGGTGAAGCTGATGATGCGCGCGATCTCGGCGACCAGCTCCAGGAATACCCACGAAGAAGTTGATCGGGCTGCTGAAGTTGATGAACTTGCCGCCGTACTTGAAGAAGCCCGAGCGCCGGTGATCCCCCAGAACTCGATGAAGATCACCGAGATGATGGCAGATCGACAGCGGCGAGTTGATGTCCGTGTTCATGCTGCGGAAGAACGGGACGATGATGCCGAGTTGCTTTCCATCGGCATCGAGCTGATCGAGGGCGACATTAGGCGTCGACGAGACACTCGTCGTAAACCTCATCGCCGGGAGTCCCGGAGCAGGCAGCGACGCCGGAGTTGCGTGCCCTCGCTCTTATCGAGCTTGACGGCGATGGCTCTCCCTGCTGTCCCGTGAGGCAGCTCTCGTACCGCTGCTTGTACTCCTGCTTGTCCGCGCCCGGCGGGGCGGTATCGAGCGGCGCGCACGCGTTCAGGATCGCGGGCTTGTCGAACTCGATGGCGTCCTGCTTGGGCTGGATGACGTCGATGCCCGGCTGCCGAGTGGACGATGACGGCATCGTCGTGGAACTCCTCCGCATCGACCTTCTCGACGGTGCCGATGACGCCGAAGAAGGGGAGCAAGGCGATCCAGTTGGCGATCCAGATGAACATGAAGATCGTCATCACGACGGGGAAGAAGCGGCGGCCGTTCTTCTCGCCGGCGGTGTTGATGCAGAGGTTGTACAGCGCCTCCATCACAGCTTCGACGGCGTTCTGAAGGCCAGAGGGGACGATGTTGAGCTTGCGCGTCGCGATGAGCGCCACGACGATGAGCAGATGACCTGAGACACGACGTCATGTAGGTGTTGAGGAGCGGGAACGGGCCGATATCGGTGATCGTCTCGCCCTTGATCTCGATGATCGGCTTGGGACCCCGGAAGACGAAGAAGCCAACGCCGAGCAAGACGAGAGCGCCGACCGCGATGAGCGAGGGCTTTGGGGCTCTTCAAGCGTTACTTCTTTTGCTGCTTCTTCGCCGCTGGCGGGCTTCCCAGCGGTTGATATCGCGATCGTCTCCATGAGCATGCGGTAGCCGCCGTAGAAGGCGGTGACGAGGCCCAGCGCAGCCCGGCGAGCGTGAGCGCCTCCGGTGTCGAGCGCCTGGTCGAGGAAGTACCCGCCGATCGTCCCACCGACGATGCACACGGCCACGTACGACCCGAGACTCAGAAGACGGACCGCCGGAGTCAGGTGCTGCACGGCTGGCCCTCCCGGAACCTCTCCGGACTTTGCGAACATTATCACAAGCGCCAGGAGGGAGCAACGTGAAATTTTGCACAATCTAGCGATAGGGCGGGCTCCCCGGGCCGGCGCAGTATGGGCGGTCGGGATTCGCTCGGACAAGAGGAGTGGGGTTCAGGTGTGGCGGCGCACTGTACGGCGGCGATGCGCGCGTTAACCGTATTTCGGGCCTGGCATGAGGAACGGCTGGTTCGACGCATGGTAGGTCGAACCCGGGGCGATCGAGGCGGATCGCGGCTGGATTCCTCGCTACGTCGGAATGACAAGAGTGGTACTCGGAATGGCAACGGTGGTGCTCGGAGTGACAACCGTGGTGGTTCGAATGACGACAGCGGTGGCGGAGCAACGGTGAGGGTTGCGATGGGCAGAGAGATGCTCTGAGTGGGCAAGAGCGGGCGGCTGGGGGGCGAGTGCTCGAATGCGTTGCCCTGACGGCGACTGGCGGTCGTATTAGCTCTTCCGCTTGTCGAAGTCGTCGAGGTCGAGGCTCTCGATGAAGTCCTTGAAGGCGGACATCGTCTCGAGTTCCTCGGGATCGACCTTCGGCGCGCTCGCGCCTTGTCGATGGCCTCGCCGTCCTTGTCGAGCATGACGCCAGCCTTGTCGAGGACCTGACTCGTCGGCGTAGATTGGCACCTTGGCGCGCACGGCCAGGGCGATGGCGTCGCTCGGGCGCGAGTCGATCTCCATGAGCCGCCGTTCACATCGAGGACGATGCGGGCGTAGAAGGTGTCGTTCGAGAGGTCGTTCACGAGGACGTGGTTGACGTTAGCGCCGAGCGTGTCGATGACGGAGCGCAGGAGATCGTGAGTGAGGGGCCGGGCGACGGAGACTTCCTGAAGCTGGACGGCGATGGCGTCAGCTTCGGCGGGGCCGATCCAGATGGGCAGATAGCGGTCGGACGCCTTCTCCTTGGAGGATCACGACCCGCTGATAGTTCATCAGGCTGACCCTGATGCTCTCGATCGCTCATCTCAATCAAGCAGCCCACCTCCACTCCGACCGGATCAGTCTAGCCACGCCCGTCTGACGGTGTCAACGAATCTGCAGATGCCGCGATCGTTACAGACGTCATGCCAGGCGCGTCGGACCGGCGCGCGGCCGGTCATGCGCCGATCGACCACTTCGCCTCGAAATAGATGCTGAAGCCGGCGATCGCCGCCATGCGCCACGGCGATGGCGAACAGCACCGGGCGTCACACCGAAGATATCGGCCACGGAGCCGGCGACGATCAAGCGGAAGGATCCCGACGGCGTTGGCCAGCACGACCTGCGCGGCGAAGACGCGGCCCCGCATCTCGGCCGGCGCGCGCTCGTGCAGCATCGTCTGTGCGGGCGCGTTGACGAGCGCGTAGACGAAGCCCAGCGGCCCGGCGAACGCCATCGTCAGGAGCACGAGGATCGAGAAGCCCGCCGGCCGTCCCTCGCGAAGGGGTTGAGGTTCTCGGTGGCTGCGCATGAAGTGGGCGATGGGCTCGACGAGCGCGAGGGCGAGCACGCAGAGCGACGAGGCCGCAGAGCCCGATGATGACGGTGCGGTTCTTGCCGAAGCGCGCGGCGATCACGGGCAGTGCCCGCAGCCCGAGGATGGCGCCGACGCCGACGGGCGCGAAGATCGTCACGGCCTTGTCGGGCGCGACCTCGAGCACCTCCTGCATGTAGCGAGGGACGAGCACCGCGAAGAGCAGCACGAGCGAGCTGCCGGTCGCGTAGTGGATCAGCGCGAGCGAGCGCGACGGGATCGCGCGCGCAGCGTGCGCAGCGTCTCGACGTATTCGCCCGCGGCGCTTGCGCAGCTCGCGGAACGTCGGGCCAGGAGCGATCGGGGGCGGCATCGTCCTCGGGGATCGGCGGCATCAGCCAGGCGCAGCCGACGGCGACGGCGAACATGAGGGCGGCGATGACGAAGAGCCATGTCGGCGCCGACGCGTCGGCAACAGGATCGGCGCGAGGAAGATCATGCCGATGAGCTGCGACCCGGTGACGGCCAGGCTGAAGACGCTGTTGGCGGCGATGAGCTGATCCGTCGGCACGACGGAGGGCACGGTCACGGCATCGGTGGTGCCGAAGAACTGGCTCGCCGTGGCGAAGAAGATGCTGATCGAGGATCAGCGCGGTCGACGTTATCGCGCGCGAAGCAGGAATGCCGATCGCGAGCAGGCATCGGGCGACGTTCGAGTAGATCAGCAGGAGCCGCTTGCTCCAGAGATCGACGATGACGCCAGAGAACATGCCGAACACGACGGACGGAATGACGAACGAGAGGACGAGGACGGAGGTGTAACGTCGAGCCCTTCGTCAGGCTCGTGACGAGGACGAGCAGCGTGAAAAGGATGGCGTTCTGGGCGGACTGCGAGATGAGCTGGGCGAGCCAGAGGAGAAGGAAGCTACGGTTGGCGAGCACCGGCTTCGGTTGCAGGGGGAGCCGTGGTAGCGCAGCGTCCGCAGCCCGACTGCCATCTAGTGCGCCGTCCTTAGCGGGGGCTGGCGAGGTTTCGCGCCGCGAAGTATGCGGCAGTAGCGGCGCAGACGATGGCGACCAGGAAGAAGACGGGCGATACGCCGAGCACATCGGCGAGCAAACCGGTCAGCAGGATCGGCGGGATCGACGCGAGGTTCGTGAGCACGGTCTGGCCGGCGAACACGCGTCCCTGCATCTCCTTCGGTATGCGCTCGTTGACGATCGACCGGCTGACGATGTTGACGAACGTGAACGCAAACGCGAGCACGGTCGCGAGCACTGCCGTCATCATGATACGCGCAGTGGAATCACCGAACGGGCCAGGATCGAAGAGGCCGAGGGGATTAGCATCGGCCAGGGCGTCGCCGAGAGGGGCGACGAAGGCGAGCATCGTCGACGCCGAAGACGAGGCCGGCGAAGGATCCGCCGACGCTCCACCACGGGGAGACGCGCGCTCGAGACGGTTGCCGACGAAGCGCAGCGCGAGCCAGATGCCGCCCGCGGCGGGCGATCGCAACAAAGATGATGTTCTCGGTATTGATGCCGAGCACCTGGTTCCGAATTCGGCATCAGCGTGGTCATGACGAGGCCGGTGGTGTTCGCGAGCACGGCGATGATGACGGCGATGTAGGCGACGGAGTCGAGCGTGAGGCGATGCCATGCCTCGGCGAAGCGCTCGCGGGTGTCTTCGACCGACATATCGATCGACCGCACCTCACCGCCGAGGCCGGGGATGAGCAGGAACTGCAGACCGGCAGCGACGAACATAATGGCGCAGACGACGGCGAGCGGGGGCGCGCCGACCGTCTTGAGGAAGAGCGGCGGCAGGATCAGCAGGCCGGCGATCTGCGCGATCAGCTGGCCGAGGTTGTTGAGCGAGTTCGCCGACGTGTAGTCCTCCGGCTCGACGACGACGGGGAGCGCCGCGCTCTCAGCCGGACTGGAGAACTGGCCGGCGACGGCGAACAGCACGGCGATGATGTAGATGGGCAGGACGCTTCCGGACGAGATCGCCAGCAGACGCAGAGGGCGGCGCGGGCGGCGTTGGTGCCCGACAGCACGAGGCCCTTCGGCACGCGGTCGACGAGCACGCCCGGAGACCGTGCCCAGGAGCGCGGTCGGCGCGATGTAGGCGACGACGAACAGGCTGCTGGCGAACGTCTTGCCCGTCGCATCGACGACGAGAATGAGCATGGTGTAGATCGATGGCGTTGACGGGGATGTGCGAGAGCAGCTTCGCCAGCCAGAGCCGGCGGTAGGCCTCGTTCTCGAACAGCGAACGCTCGCCGACCAGCGCGGAGCAGCCGGCAGCATGCGCCGCCGCGCGTATCGGCCATCAGTCGCGCTCCAGGGCGATGCGCATCTGCTCCGGGTCAGGTTCGGGGCCGCGGCTGACGAAGGACTTCAGGCGCTTCTCGAGCGTGCGCCGATCAAGCAGCACGCGGTGCTCGCACGTCCGGCAGCGCAGGCCGATGTCTGCGCCCATGCGCGACGACGCCCACTCGAACCCGCCGCACGGGTGCGGCTTGCGCAGCCGCACGACGTCGTCCATGCGGAAGTCAACGATCTCGCGCCATTGCTCAGCCACCGCCGCGAGACCGGGACGCGAGCGCGGCGCGCACGGCGTTGATCTCGTCGCGCAGCCGAACGGCTTCGCGCGCGTGCGGCCTGCGCGAAGTCGGCGCCCTTCGACGCGTAGGTGACGCCGCGGGACGCGCTGATCAGCAGGCCGGCGCCGCGCGCATCGATGCCGGCGCGGACGGCGTCGGCGAGCGAGCCGGCCTGCGCGCCGATGCCGGGGACCAGGAAGGGCATATCGGGGCAGAGCTCGCGGATGCGGCGCATCTCGTCCGGGTACGTGGCGCCGGTGACGAGGCCGACATTGCCGTGCCGGTCCCAGGAGGCGGCGCGCTCGGCGACCACTTCGTACAGCGGCCGGCCGCCTTCGACGACCGCAGGTCCTGCAAGTCGGGGGCGCCGGGGTTCGAGGTGCGGCAGACGCACGAAGGCGCCTTGTCCGCGCGCTCGATCCAGGGCGTCACGGAGTCCAGGCCGAGGTAGGGGTTGACCGTCGCGGCATCAAAGCCGAGATCGTCGAAGAGGGCGCGAGCGTAAGCGCGCGCGGTGTGCTCGACATCGCCGCGCTTGGCATCGGCAAGCGTGATGACGTGCGGCGGGATGGCGGCGAGCGTCTTGCGCAGCGCGGCGTAGCCTCGCTCGGGTCCCAGGGCTTCGTAGAAGGCGACGTTCGGCTTGTATGCGCAGACAAGGTCGCTGGTGGCCTCGATGATGGCGATGTTGAACGCGGCGACATCATCCAGCTGCCATCTGCGCCGGGTCGGGGTCGAGCCCGACGCAGAGCAGGCTTCCGCTGCGCTCCCACGCGGCCTCGAGCTTGTCCCTGAATCTCATCTGCGCCGCCCGGGCTGCTCCGATCTGTTGTGGCTCACGCGACTTCGGCCGCTTCCTCCGGGATGGCGGCACCGGCGTCGCGCAGGCGGGCGCGCGCAGCTTCGAACGCGGAGGCATCGCCACTGCAAAGGTACCGCACGTGGCCGCCGGTCGTGCGCGGGTTCAGGATGGCTCGAGCGGCGAGCACGCGGCGCACCTGGCGAGCAATGGCGGCGGACGGCTCGATCACCTCGACGCCGTCGCCGAGCTCGCGCTGGATGAGTGCGCGGACGAACGCGTAGTGCGTGCAGCCGAGCGCGAGGACGTCGGCGCCGGACGTTCGCACGGGCGCGAGGAGGTCGCCGCAACAAGGGCCGCCGTCTCGGTGCCGTCGATCTCGCCGGCTTCGACGCGCTCGGCCAGGCCCGGCGCCTCGACGGTGAGGACGGTGACTTCGGCGCCGTGGCGGTCGATGAGGGCGGCGAGCTTCTCGCCGCGCGCGGTGCCCGGCGTGACGAGCAGGGCGACGCGGCCGGCGAGCGTGCGCTCGGCGGCGGGCTTGAGGGCGGGCTCCATCCCGACGAAGGGAACGTCGAACGTCGCGCGGAGGTGGGCGATTGCAGCGCTCGTGGCGGTGTTGCAGGCGACGACGATCGTCTTAGCGCCGGCGGCGAGCAGCTCGCGCGTGATGGCTTCGCAGCGGGCGATGACGTCGTCCGGCGGCCTCAGGCCGTAGGGGAAGTGGGCAATGTCGGCGTAGTAGATGATGTCCTCGCCGGGTAGCTGGGCGCGGACTTCGGCGAGCACCGAAAGGCCGCCGACGCCGGAGTCGAAGATGCCGATGGGGGCGTTCAGGCCGGTCACGGTGTCATTGTACGGTGCGGCAATGGTGCTGGAGCGGCTTCGGACGTGGTGAGATTCTGTCAATGGAACGCGGGTTCTTCACAGATCCTGAACGCGCCGGCGTGAACGGCGCGCTAAGCTGGAATCAGTTCGAAGGTGGAGATGACCACGCATGCCAGACATCGGTCCGCTGGAGCTGATTATCGTCGCGGCGATCGTGCTGCTGCTGTTCGGGCCGGGAAAGGCCGCGGACCTGGGCAGTTCGCTGGGCAAGAGCATTCGCGAGTTCCGCAAGGAGACCCGCGAGGACGCCGGCGACAAGGCCGCGGTGCAGCAGCAAGTCGTCGCAGCGCCAGAGGCCACGGCGGCGGTCGCCACGAACGGCGCGAGTCCGGCTGCGGTTACGACGAACGGGGCGGCTCCTGCTGATGCGCCGAAGTCCCGGTTCTGCACAGGTTGCGGCTCGCAGGTCGCGGCGCAGCAGAAGTTCTGCACCGATTGCGGGATGCCGGTAGCATCGGGCGTGTAGCGAGCTACGGCTCGATCCCCAAAGCCGCGATCACCGTGTTGATGTCCTTGTCGCCGCGGCCCGAGAGGCCCAGCAACACGAGCTTTTCCTTCGAGAGCGTCGGCGCGAGCTTGGCGAGATGGGCGATGGCGTGCGACGGCTCGAGCGCCGGGATGATGCCCTCGGTCTCGCTCAGGAGGCGGAAGCCTTCGAGCGCCTCCGTGTCGGTGACGGCGACGTACTCGGCGCGGCCGCTGTCCTTGTAGAAGCTGTGCTCGGGGCCGACGCCGGGGTAGTCGAGACCGGCGCGAGATGCTGTGCGCCTCCTGCACCTGGCCCCACTCGTCCTGCAGCAGGTATGACTTCGAGCCGTGGAGCACGCCGGGGCGGCCCTTCGAGAGCGTCGCGGCGTGGCGGTCCGTGTCGATGCCTTCGCCCGCGGCCTCGACGCCGATGAACTTCACTGAGGCGTCCTCCGCAAACGGATAGAAGAGGCCGATGGCGTTGCTGCCGCCGCCGACGCAGGCGATGGCGTAGTCGGGCAGGCGGCCCTCGGCTTCGAGGATCTGCGCGCGCGCCTCGTTGCCGATGACGCACTGGAAATCGCGCACGAGCATCGGGTATGGATGCGGGCCGGCTGCGCTGCCGATCAGGTAGTAGGTGTCGCGGACGTTCGTGACCCAGCCGCGGATGGCCTCGTTCATCGCGTCCTTGAGGGTACGCGAGCCGCTGTCGACGACCTCGACGTGCGCGCCCAGCAGCTTCATGCGGAAGACGTTGAGCGACTGGCGGCGCACGTCCTCGGCGCCCATGAAGACGGTGCACTCCATGCCGAGCATCGCGCAGACCGTGGCGGTCGCGACGCCGTGCTGGCCGGCGCCGGTCTCGGCGAAGACCTTGCGCTTGCCCATGCGCCTGGCGAGGAGGCCCTGGCCGATGGCGTTGTTGATCTTGTGCGCGCCCGTGTGGGCCGAGATCCTCGCGCTTGATGTAGATCTTCGCACCGCCGAGGCGGCGGGTGAGGTTTTCGGCGAAGTAGAGGGCGGTCGGGCGGCCGACGTAGGTGCGGAGCAGGTGGTTGAGCTCGGCCTGGAAGGTCTCGTCGGTCCGCGGATTCTTCGTAGGCGACCGTGAGTTCGTTGAGGGCGACCATGCAGCGTCTCGGGGACGTAGCGACCGCCGTAGGGGCCGAAGTGGCCCGATGGCGTCGGGGAGGCCGGGCGTAGTGGTCATACCGGCACCGCCGTAGCGGCGCGCGACGAAGGCGGCGATCTTAGCCGGGTCCTTCGCGCCGTTGGTTTCGACGCCGGAGGAGACGTCGACGGCCCACGGGCGGACCGTGACGATGGCTTCGGCGACGTTATCCGGCGTGAGCCCGCCGGCGAGCCAGAGGGGCATCCGCGCGGCGACGGATGCCGCGGCGTCCCAATCGCCCATGGTGCCGCTGCCGAGGCTGGGGTCGAGCATGAAGGCGAGCGCGGTGTTGCGCTCGATGCGTGACGCGATGTCTTCGCTCGTCATGCCCTCGTGGGTACGCAGCACCTTGATGGCCTGGCGGTTCGTGAGCAGGCAATCGCTCCAGGGCTCGCTGCCGCTGAGCTGCACGAGATCGATGCCGGTCTCATCGGCGATGCCGCTCACCTCTTCCACATCCTGATCCTTGAACACGCCGACGACGAGCGGGCGCTTGCGCGCGAGCAGGCGGTCGAGCGCCTCGGCGCCGTGGGCGTACCAGGACTCGACGGTATCGAACGTGCCGTGATGCAGTGGCGGCGGATCCTGCTGTTCGAGCTCCCGCATAGGTGTGCCGATGGCGCGAACGATGATCGCGGCCTCCTGGGGCGTGACGCGGCGGCGGCTGTCGGCGAACATGATGCCAATGAAGTCGGCGCCGGCCTCCTGGGCTGCGAGCGCATCGGCGACGCGCATGCAACCGCAGATCTTCACACGCGTCATGCGGGCACCGCCGCTTCGATGTAGGCGAGGGCCTCGGCGAGGATGTCATCGAGCGGCCGCGTGGTATCGAGCACGAGGCGATCGCAGGCGACCTCGATCGTGCCTGGATAGCGTCGCAGGTCGAGGGGCTCGCGGGGCTGCGATTCGAGCGCTTCGCGCGTCACGAGCCGGCGGCGGAGCTCTGCGGCATCGTCGCAGACGCAGTGCATCATGAGCGCCGGCGAGCCGGATGCCGCCGAGATTTCCTGCCACTGCTCGAGAACGCGGGGCCAGTAGACGGGGTTGTCGAGGATCAGCGAGTGACCCAGGCGCACAATTGAGCGGGCGAGCGCAAAGTAGACCTCGTACGCGCCGGGCGCCGCCGCAGCTTCCTCGATGCCGGAGCGCAGGAGCGCGGCCTTGATCACGTCCTTGTCCAGCACCACGGCGCCGATGTGCGGGGCTATGGCGCGCGCGACGGTGCTCTTGCCGCTGCCCGGCTCTCCGTGCATCTGCACGACAAGTTGCCGCATCGCGCGCTCACGCGGGGTGGTCGCTCGCTCGAAGGCCGGTGCATCGTTCATATCAACAGCTCGCGCATCTTGGTGGGAACGTCGGCGGACGTCATCAACGCCTCGCCGACGAAGATGGCGTGCACCCCGGCGTTCGCCATCCGCTCGGAGTCCGCGCGGGTGTGCACGCCGCTAAGCGCGACTACAGCGCGATCGTCCGGGATCAGCGGCCGCAGGCGCTCAGTCACGGCGAGGTCGACCTCGAACGTGCGGAGGTCGCGGTTGTTGATGCCGACGAGATCGCTGTCTACGGTGAGCGCGCGCTCGACCTCGCTCTCGTTGGCGACTTCGACGAGACACTCCATCTGCAGGCCGTGGGCCAGTTCGATCAGTGCGCGCAGCTCATCGTCGTTGACGATCGAGACGATGAGGAGGATCGCGTCGGCGCCGTAGGCGCGCGCTTCGTACACCTGGTAGGGATCGAAGATGAAGTCCTTGCGGAGCATCGCGGGGCGGCCGCCCGGGTAGTAGCCGTCGATGCTCACGCGGCAGTCGGAGAGGAAGTCGATCGAGCCCTGGAAGTACTTCGACTCCGTTAGCACCGAGATGCCGGCCGCGCCGCCGATCGTGTAGGTGCGGGCGAGCGCGCGGTGCTCGAGCGTGGCGACAAGGCGGCCTTTCGACGGCGTCGCCTTCTTGATCTCGGCGATCATCTGGATGCGCTTGCCGCCGGTGCTGGGGCCGCGGGGGCCTTCGAGGATGGCCTGCACGAGGCTCCATTGCGGCGTCGGGATGCGGTCCTGGCGGCGCTTGAGGGCATCGAGCGGCTCCTGCTGTTTGCGGGCCTCCACTTCGATGCGCTTGTCGGCGACGATGCGGCCGATAACGTCGGTGCTCATGATCGACGCCGTGCGTTCCACTTGCGGCGCGCGATGTAGGCGACGGCGGCGGCGGAGGCGAGCCATGCCGTGATGGCGGCGGCCAGCAGCGCGAAGGCGAGCAGGCAGGAGACGAGCGAGAAGACGGCGGCCTGGCGATCGTCTGGGCCGCGTCGGCGGGCCGCGCGGTCAATCTCGGGAGCGTCGACGAGGTTGTCGTTCATGATGCGTTGCTCGCTTCGATAAAGGCGTCCAGCTTCGCGACGGCGGCACCGGAGTCGATGCTCTTCTCGGCAAGGGCGACACCATGGCGGAAGTCCGCTGCGGACCCCCAGGCGATGAGGGCGGCGGAGGCGTTGATCAGCGCGAAGTCGCGCAGGGGTCCGGGGACGCCTTCAAGCACGAGTCGCAGCTCCTTCGCGTTCTGGTCGGGCGTGCCGCCGCGGAGGAACGAGATGTCGTGCGGCTCGAGACCGGCGTCCTTGGGGACCATGCGGTAGGTGTGGATCTGGCCGGCCTTGAGCTCGGTGACGCGTGTCGGGCCGCAGATGCTGACCTCGTCGAGGCCCACCTCGCCGTGGACGACGAGCGCGTGCTCGGCGCCGAGGCGGCCGAGCACTTCGGCCAGCGTTTCGGCGACGGCCGCGCGCGGCACGCCGATCACCTGGCGACGGGCTCCGGCGGGGTTGGTCATCGGGCCGAGCAGGTTGAAGACGGTGCGAATGCCGATCTCGCGGCGGGCGGGTCCGACGTGCTTCATGGCCGGGTGGAAGGCCTGGGCGAACATGAAGGCGATGCCGGCGCGGTCGATGCACGCGCGCACCTGCTTCGGAGTGAGGTCGATCTTCGCGCCCGAGCGCTTCGAGCACGTCGGCGCTGCCGCATTTTGATGTCATGGCGCGGTTGCCGTGCTTGGCGACGCGCGCGCCGGCACCGGCCGCGATGAAGGCGGCGCAGGTGCTGACGTTGAAGGAGCCGCTGTCGTCGCCGCCGGTGCCGCAGGTGTCGAGCAGGTCGCCTTCGATCTCGACGTGGCTGCTCTTCTCGCGCATGACGCGCGCCATGCCGGTGATCTCGTCGGCGGTCTCGCCCTTCATGCGGAGGGCGGTGACGAACGCGGCGAACTGGGCGGGCGTGGCGGCGCCCGTCATCAGCTGCTCCATGCAGGCGGCGGCCTGGGGTTCGGTGAGGTCGCGCCGGTCGACCAGCAGGGCGATGCCGTCGCGGATGGTGAAGTCAGTCATGGTTGCTCACGATATCACGCCCGCATCGCCAGGAAGTTCTTGAGGATGGCGTGGCCGTCCGGTGTGAGGATGGACTCCGGATGGAACTGCACGCCTTCCACGGGCAGCGTGCGGTGGCGGACGCCCATGATGATGCCGCTCTCGCTGCGCGCTGACACCTCCAGGACGGCGGGCACGCTGTCCGGTCGGATGGCCAGCGAGTGGTATCGCGTCGCGGGAAGAGGTGAGGCGATGCCGGCGAAGACGCCGCGGCCATCGTGCGTTATCTGCGACACCTTGCCGTGCAGGATCTCGCCCGCGCCCTCGACGATACCGCCGTATACCTCTCCGATGCACTGGTGGCCGAGACAGACGCCGAGGATCGGCGTCGTCCCGCCGAAGCGGCGGATGACGTCCTTGCTGATGCCGGCGTCGTCGGGATTGCCGGGGCCGGGTGAGATGATGATACGCTCGGGCGCCATCTGCGCGATGTCGTCGAGCGTGATGGCGTCGTTGCGCACGACCTTGGTCTCAGCGCCGAGCTCGCCGAGGTACTGGTAGAGGTTGTAGGTGAAGCTGTCGTAGTTATCGATGAGCAGTAGCATCAGCGTTTCCGGGCCTTGATGAAAAGGCTGTAGGGTACGAAGTCGAACCTGATGTCCGAGTCGCGGTTCGCGTCCTCCTCCTGCGGTTCGAGGACGCGTTCGATGGTGAAGCCGGCGTCATCGAGCATGCGGAACCAATCCTCGACGGTCCAGAACCAGGATCGGAATCGCACGGGCTCGCCGGTCTCGAAGTTCCAGGTCCAGTCCTGCTGCGGATCCCAGTACGGGCGCTGGAGCTGCAGTTTCGTTGCGCCGGTGAGCTGTGCGCCGAACGGGTGGCGAACCGAGAGCGCGAGGAAGGCGCCGGGCTTGAGGACGCGCGCGGTTTCGCGCAGGGTGTCCTCGATGCGCTCGACGTAGTTCAGCATGTGCGCGGAGACGGCGCCATCGAACTCTTCGTCATCGAAGCGCGAGAGATCCTCGACCGTGCCCTCGACGAAGGATGAGTTGCGCGCGTCGTGACGGGCCGCATAGGCGAGGGCGTACTCAATCTGTCGCGCGGACTGGTCGATCCCCAAAGCGACTGCGCCGAGCCGTTCCAGCGCGACGACGTCCTGGCCGCCGCCGCAACCGAGGACGAGCATGCGCTTGCCCCGCACGTCGTCGAGCAGGTGGAGATCGTCTTCGGAGAGCGACCACGACCACATGAGCCGGTCAGGGAAGCGCTCGCCGAAGATGTCCTGCTGGTAGCGGGCGGAGATCTCGTCCCAGGCGGCGCGGTTGTCGGGCGTAGGTAGATCCGGATCGCTGCGGCCACGCTCGCCGAGAGGGATCCCCTGTCCGTCCGGCGTATTCGCAGTGGCCGTCCAGTCGGCGTCGGGCGGCTCGACCGCCTCGGTCATGATGCGGACGAGCGGCTCGCGCAGGGCGGGCGGCATCCAGAGATCACCGAGCTCGGCGGCTGCGGCCCAGCGCGCGTCGTCGTAGTCCCCTTCGGCGTTGAAGCGCAGGGGCCCCTCAATCGGCGCGCGGAAGATGTTGGCGACGTAGCGATGGCGGTCCTCCGGGTCTTCCAGGTAGACGGTATCGACGAACCTCTCGGCTCCGAGCTCGGCGCCGAACTGCTCCCGCGCGTGGCGGCGCAGCGCATCCTCGGCGCCCTCGAGCGGACCAACGATGGTCATCGGCAGCAGCCACTGTCCGGCGAAGGGCGGGTGGTCGGTCTTGCGGTGGGCGGTGAGGACGCGCTCGTTGCGTTCGAAGAGGGCGGCGGACATGAGGTCGGGCATGGCGTCGCTCATAGCTCGACTCCGACGAGGCGCGATAGGGCGGTTGTCAGCTCCGGGACGGAGGAGACCGTTTCGTGCGGTACCTCCTCGTGCGAGCGCGGCTGCTGTGCGATATGGCGGCCGGTGCGGAAGAGGACGGTCTGCATGCCGAGCGCGCGCGCCGGTGCGATGTCATTGTCGATGCGGTCGCCGACCATGATGCACTCGTCCGGCTGCACGCCGAGGTCATCGCAGGCGCGTAGAAACAGCCGGAGGTCGGGCTTGCGCAGTCCATGGACGCCGGAGACCTCTCGATGCTTGAAGAACTCGCCGACGCCAAGGTCGTCGAGCGCGGCGAGGGCGGAGGCAGGCTGGTTGGCCGCGAGCCCGAGGTCGATGCCGTGCGATGTCAGGCCTGCGAGGAGATCACGCACGCCGGGCCGCAGCGCCATCGGCGGCATGGCGGTGCGGGTTTCGTGGAAATCACAGTGCAGGCGCTCGGATAGCACGCGGTCGCCGCCGGTGAGCGAGAAGATGATGGCCGCGTAGGCGTCCGGCGCGAAACTGGCGACGGCGGCGTCGTTGGCGGCGGCATATGCTTCGGGCGTGACCGTGACGCCGGCTGCGGTGAGGACGCGCAAAATCGTGGCATCGATGTAGCGCTCGCGCTCGACCTCGGTATCGATCGGGCCGCCGACATCGAATAGCACGGCGCGGACGGTGCGGGTCTCAGTAGCCAAGGCTCCCCCTCGGCGCGTCCTGCTGGCGCTCTTCGGCGGCGTCGATGGCGCGCATCATGGCGCGCGCCTTGTTGCCGGACTCCATGTACTCCTCTTCGGGCGTGCTGTCGAAGACGATGCCGCCGGCGGACTGCACGTACGCGACGCCGTGCTTCATCCAGATCGTGCGGATGGTGATGGCGGTGTCGCAGTTGCCGGACAGGTCGAAGTAGCCGACACAGCCGCCGTAACCGCCGCGTCGGTCGCGCTCGAGCTCGGCGATGATCTCCATGGTGCGGATCTTCGGCGCGCCGGAGACGGTACCGTGCGGGAAGTAGGCCCGCAGCGCGTCGTAGGTCGTGACGCCGTGGCGCAGCTTGCCGACGACGTGCGAGACCAGGTGCATGACGTGCGAGTAGCGCTCGATGTCCATGAGCGACGTGACGCGCACCGTGCCGGCGTCGCAGACGCGGCCGACGTCGTTGCGCCCGAGGTCGAGGAGCATGACGTGCTCGGCGCGCTCCTTCTCGTCGATTGCAGCTCGACTGCCAGCGCTGCTCGTCCTCGGCGTCGCGGCCGCGGCGGCGCGTGCCGGCGATCGGGTGCGTGTCGATGTTGCCGTCCTCGACCCGCACCAGCATCTCCGGCGAGGTGCCGACGACGTGCGTATCGCCCAGGTCGAGGTAGAACATGTAGGGCGACGGGTTGATCGCACGCAGGGCGCGGTAGACATCGAACGGGTGCGCCGCCGGTGTGGCGCTGGAAGCGCTGCGACAGCAGGATCTGGATATGTCGCCCGCGGATGTACTTCTTCGCCGCGCTCGACCTTGTCCTTGAACTGCTCCTCCGTGTTGTTCGACGACATCGCGCGGTCGGATCGGCGCCGGCGGCGTCGTACGGCAGCGTCGTCGAGCGGCTGCGCGAGGCGCGTCCACCAGCTCCTCGATCCGCCACGTCGCCTGCCGGTACGCGGCTTCGATGTCGCCGTCGAGCCGGAAGTGGCTGACGACCTTGATGCTGTGCTGCAGGTGGTCGAAGACAAGCAGGCTGTCGGTGAACATGAACACGGCTCCGGGAAGCCCGTGCGGGTCGGCCTCGGCCATCGGCAGCGGTCTCGAAGTAGCGCACGCACTCGTAGGCCAGGTAGCCGACGGCGCCGCCGTTGAACCGCGGCAGGCCCGGCGATGCGGACCGGCTTGAAGCGCCGACAGCTCCTCCTCGATGGCGATCAGCGGGTCGCCGGACGCGCCGCCCTGGCCCGAGCGGAGCACGCGATAGGGCTCGGTGCCGATGAAGCTGTAGCGCGCCAGCCGCTCGCCGCCCTCGACCGATTCGAGGAGGAATGAGTATTCGCCGCGCGCGACCTTCAGGTAGGCGGACACCGGCGTTTCGAGGTCGGCGATGACCTCGCGATACACGGGCACGACGTTGCCCTGGCCGGCGAGCGCCTTCACCTGCTCGAGGGAGGGGTAGTAGGCCGTCATGACGCGGCATCCCTCGTTCGAATAGTTGAGGCGGAGCGCCTTGCGGACGGCGACAATCGTCTCATCTGCAGTGGCATAGCCGGCCTTGCTGCCGCGCTCGAGCGCTTCGCTCACAAGCGGCGGGGTGCGCCTCGAAGTGCGCGCGGCGCTCGCGGATGGGCTCGAGCAGGTTGTTGATCGCCGACCACGAGCTTCTGCTTCACCTCGACATCGCCGACGGCGCCCTTCACGTAGCGTGCCTTGAGGTCGTTGACCTCGGCGACGTCCGGGTTGAAGGCGTCGTGATACATGAAGACGGGGTTGCCCTCGACGTGGCCGGGGTCGGTGGCGCGCAGGCGCGTCGGGTCGGTGTACATGCTCATCACCTTCTTGCGCACCGTCTCGGCGTCGTCCTTGAGGTCGATGGTGTTGCCTAGCGACTTGCTCATCTTGGCGTTGCCGTCCAGTCCCGACGAGGCGCGCGCACCTCGCCGACCTTCCCTTCGGGCAGCGGGAAGACATCGACGCCGGTCTCGCGGTTGAAGCGCTCGGCGACGTCGCGCGTCAACTCGATGTGCGGGAGCTGGTCCTCGCCGACGGGGACGAGGTGCGCGCGCGGCAGGAGGATGTTCGCCACCTGCATGAGCGGGTACATGAAGAATCCGGTCGGCACGCTCTTCTTCGTCTGCTCGAGGTCGGCCATCTCGGTCTTGAGCGTGGGATTGCGCTGCAGGCGGCCGAGCGGCAGGTACCACGAAAGCAGCACCGTCAGCTCGGCGTGCTGCGGCACCATGCTCTCGATGACGAAGTGATTGCGCTCCGGATCGAGGCCGACGGCGAGGAAGTCGAGCGCGACTTCCCACACCGAACGCCGCACGCGGTCGATGTCATCGACGTAGTCGGACACCTGGTAGTCGGCGATGAGGAAGAAGCACTCGTAGTCGTCCTGCAGCTCGAGCCACTGCTCGAGCGCGCCGGCGTAGTGGCCGAGGTGCAGCGCGCCGGTGGGGCGGATTCCCGTGAGGATCCGCTTTCGTTCAGGCGACAACGGGCACCTCCTTCATCGCCTCGCGGACCTTTGCCTCGGGGTAGGCGAAGTCCTCGAGCTTGCCGGCGAGGTAGTCGTCGTAGGCGCCCATGTCGAAGTAGCCGTGGCCGCTCAGGTTGAACAGGATCACCTTCGCTCGCCGGTTTCCTTGCGCGGCGAGCGCCTCGTCGATCGCGGCGCGGATGGCGTGCGAGGACTCGGGCGCCGGGACGATGCCTTCGGTGCGGGCGAACTGCATGGCCGCCTCGAAGCACGCGTTCTGGTGGTAGGCGCGCGCCTCGATGAAGCCCTGGTCGTAGCAGCTCGCTGACCAGGGTCGCCATGCCGTGGTAGCGCAGGCCGCCGGCGTGGATGCCCGGCGGCATGAAGGTGTGGCCGAGCGTGTACATCTTCACGAGCGGCGTCATGCCGGCCGTGTCGCCGAAGTCGTAGCGGTACTCGCCCTTGGTGAGGAGGGGCAGGCTTCGGGCTCGGCGGCGATGAAGCGCATGTTCTTGCCGCCCGTCAGCTTCTCGCGCATGAACGGGAACGCCATGCCGGCGAAGTTGGAGCCGCCGCCGACGCAGCCGATGACGACGTCCGGATACTCGCCGGCCATCTCCATCTGCTTCATCGCCTCCTGGCCGATGACGGTCTGGTGCATCAGCACGTGGTTGAGCACGCTGCCGAGCGAGTACTTGGTGTCGTCGCGGGTGGCGGCGTCCTCGACCGCCTCGCTGATGGCGATGCCCAGGCTGCCGGGATTGTCGGGATCGCGGCGAGGATGCCCCGGCCGGCGTTGGTGTCGGGGCTGGGGCTCGGCACGACGTCGGCGCCCCAGAGCTGCATCATCGAGCGGCGGTAGGGCTTCTGCTCGTAGCTCACCTTGACCATGTAGACCTTGCAGCTCGCATGCCGAAGAAGTTGCAGGCCAACGCCAGCGCGGTGCCCCACTGGCCGGCGCCCGTCTCGGTCGTGAGGCGGTTAATGCCCTCCTGCTTGTTGTAGTAGGCCTGCGGGACGGCGGTGTTCGGCTTGTGCGAGCCGACGGGCGACGCGCCCTCGTACTTGTAGTAGATGTGCGCGGGCGTGTCGAGGGCCTGCTCGAGGCGATGGGCGCGGATCAGCGGCGTTGGCCGCCAGAGCCTGTAGACCTCGCGCACCTCGTCCGGGATCTCGATGTAGCGCTCCTGCGACACCTCCTGCTTGATGAGCTCCATCGGGAACAGCGGCGCCAGGTCGGCCGGGCCGATGGGCTGGTGCGTGCCGGGGTGCAGGGGCGGAGGCGGCGGCGACTTGAGGTCCGCCATGATGTTGTACCAGTGCGTCGGCATGTCCGATTCGTTGAGGAAGAACTTCGTTGTTTCGGTCGCCACGCTGGCCTCCCTTCGATCCTGCCGGGCAATAAAATAGCCCTCGCCCACCGAGGGGCGAGAGCTTGCTCGCGGTACCACCCTGCATTCGCCGTGGCGCATGGCGCCCCGGCATCTCAGCCGGCACGGGTCGGCCTGGCGCCTTCCGATGCCGTGGGCCGTGATAACGGCGCCCATCCCGTCGGATACTACGGCCCGCCTGCGGCGGGGGTTCGGTCCGAGGCTCCCGGGCCCATTCAGTTCGTCGCGCGGCCGCCGGCTTTCACCTTACCCGGCTCTCTTGTGGGCCCGCCTGCCGAACCTACTAGTCCCGATCGTGGCCTGTTTCGGTTGTGCGCGGATCATAGCCGCGCGCGAAGAAGGCTGTCAAGCCGTCGTCAATCATCGCGCTCGAAGCGGAGCGTGATGATCTCGTTGGAGCGGGCAGTGATGGCGACGCCGGAGCGGAGGCGCGGGATGTCGGCGATGTGCTCTTCGTTGAGGTTAGTCATCGAGACGTCACCACGCACGGGCTTGAGGTCAACGCCGGTCTCGGCCTCGTCGTCGCGGATGTTGTACACGCGGACGGCGACAGCGTCGCCGTCTTCGGAGCGCTTGATCGCACTGACGGCGAAGGACGACGAATCGACGCTCAGGAGCTGATCCTGGTCCGAGATGTGGCCGAGACCGTGACGGTTGTGGCGCGCGCGCATGGGGCGCAGCGCCTGCACCGCGAGCACGTGCGCGTTGGCATCGGACCAGTCGCCGGCGTGGGGAATGATGCTGTACTCGACGACGTTGCGTCCGTGGAGCTGGGCGCCGGGCGTACGGATCTGCGGGCCGGCGCCGCCGCGCCGCGAGGAGATGTCGGAGCGGGAGAGCCAGCCGACGCATCGCAGCAGCGTGAGGGCGATCGTCGCGCCACCGGGCTCGTCGAGCACCTCGTACTCGGGCAGACCGCGGTTGCGCGATGGTCAGCCCGAAGTCGCCGTCATCGACGCTGACGAAGGCCTTCTGCGGGTACGTGCCGATCGGCTCCTCCATCCACGTCTCGGGATCCCATGCCGGCAGCGCGATCGGGCGCTCGATGACGCCAAAGTGCTGGTCGGCCTTCGAGACGGCGGTCCTGCACGCCCGAGGGGAAGTGGGCGCGGAGGCGGTGGTCCTCGGCGGCGTTGAAGATCGTCGTGCTGATGTCGACGCGCGGGACGCCGTCGGTGAGCGTGATCGTGGAGACGATGCGCTCGCTCGTCGTCGCGTCGCTGCGCGGCGGCGCGGCCGGCGGCGAGGCCCGACGGGAGCGCATACGTCATCTCGATGCTGAGCTGCTGCACGCCGGGCGCCGGTGACGCTCGACGCGGATCTTCGGCGGCGACGACGGGCGGTCGCACGACGGTGTCCGTCTTCGGGGACGCAGTAGTTGTACTCGTCGCCTCGGTCGCCGCCGTCGACGAAGCGGTTGAGGCCGGCGTACTCGCGGCCGGTGCGGCTTGATCGAGCACGGTCAGCGTGCCATCGGATGCGTCGGCGGTGACGCGCAGGAGATCATTCTCGATCGTCGTTACCGACGCGGCAGCGCCGGTGGCGGAACGGCGTCGCCCGCGTCGAGGCGATAGATCCTGTAGCCGTAGCCGGGGACGTCGCTGGCGACGAAGCCGATGTCGGCGCGCGAGCGGTCGTAGCCCGAGGGCGCTTCCGGCGGGATCTCGAAGCTCGCGACATCGCCGAGACGGGCGATGGGCGACGCGCGTGCCGTCGGGCGCGATGACGGCGGTCGACGGGACGATCGCTCTTCCCACGGGATCGTCGCAGTGACGTAGCCGGTCGCCGGCTGCGGCGTCGGGTTGAAGACGGCGATGGTGCCGAGCGGGTCGTCGGGGCCCAGGGCGGCGATCGTGCGCAGCGACTGACGGACGATCTCCTCGCCGATCTCGCGCACCCACTCGTAGCGCTGGCGCATCTCCTCGTGCACGCCGTCGACGGAGCAGCCGCAGATCGAGTCGTGCGGCTGATTCTCGAGCAGGTGACGCCAGGCGCGGTCGATGAGCGCGGAGATCGACTCCTCGGATGTCGGGAAGGGCATGTGCGCCGTTGTCGGC
The DNA here is from genome assembly GCA_963736015.1 of uncultured Chloroflexia bacterium. Classification (GTDB taxonomy): domain Bacteria; phylum Chloroflexota; class Dehalococcoidia; order DSTF01; family JACRBR01; genus CAVTNG01. The sequence goes on from CAVTNG010000005.1 coordinate 66,742, forward strand.
GGGAGCGGCTCGCGCCACTCTGGGCCGGCCTGCTTCTTCAGGATGTCGGCCCAGGTCGAGAACGGCTCCGCCCAGTGCGCGAGCAGGTCCTCGCAATCCTGGTTCGACTGCTTGATCCACATCCGCGCCGAGAGCACGCCCGGGCAGCAGGTGCGCGCGCTGGCCGCTGCGGAACTCGCCATCGTGCACGGGCCATTCGTTCGCGCGATCGCCGATGAAGCGCACGGACGCTCGGCGAAGACCTCCGGGAGCGAGCTGTGCTCGAGCACGGCGCCCTCGAGCTCCATATTGGCGGCGCGGATCATCGATGACAGCTCAGGCTGCGGAGGCAGGTGGTCGCTGCCGTTCATGATGAGCACGTACGGGCGTGGTGGCGAGCGGCTCGAGCGACTCGCGTACGGCCTCGATGCGCTGGACGAGTGCCTTCGTGTTCTGCGGGAGGCGCGCGGCAGCGCCGTAGCCGAACGGCTTGTGGATGGTGAGCACCGTCGCTGCCATCGGGCGCGCGCCAGAAGAACTCCGTCGTCTTCAGCGAGTCGTCGGCGCCGCGCCACATGGTGGCGTATTCGATGCCGAAGCCGCGGAGGATCGCCGGCATGTGGGCGATCTGGCCGAACGGGTCCGGGATGTAGCCGACCTTCATCACGGGCCCGAAGAGCTTCGCGACGCGATGGCCGCGGAGGAAGTTGCGAACGTGCGCCTCGCCGCCGGGCAGGGCGTCGTCCGGGATGATGTACCAGGGGCCGATGAGGAGCTTGCCCTGCTGCACCAGGCGCTCGATGTCGTCGAAGCGGTCGGGGCGGATCTCGAGGTAGTCCTCGAGCGGGATCGTGTGGCCGTCGAGCATGAAGTGGCGGTAGTCGGGGTCGCTGTCGAAGAGGTCGATGAGCATGTCGAAGAGCCCGACGAGGCGCAGGCGGAAGTTCTGGTAGGCGAGATACCACTCGCGGTCCCAGTGCGTGTGCGAGATCACCATCAGGCGGCGTTTGTCCTTGGACTTCGAGCTGAAGAAGGGCATGGCGTGCTCCGCGATCAGGGCCTCGATCCAGAGGCGATGGTATCGGACGCGGCGGGGTTCAACACAGAGACGCAAAGGGCGCAGAACCGAGCTGGGTTGGGTCAGTCGTAGCGGACGAGGGCGTGGACGTCGTAGCCGGTGAGGCGCCCGCGGCCGCCGAGTGCTGCCAGCTCGATGAGGAAGAGGGTGCCGTCGACGGTGCCACCGACCAACTCGACGAGCTTGATCGCCGCGTGCGCGGTGCCGCCGGTCGCAAGCAGATCATCGACGACGAGCGCGCGGTCACCACGGCGGAGGGCATCGGTGTGGATGTCGAGCTGGCCGGTGGCGTACTCGAGCGAGTACTCGATGGACATGCGTTCGGCGGGCAGCTTACCGGGCTTCCGGATCGGCACGAAGGGGAGCGACAGGCGGGCGGCGATCGGCGTGCCGAAGAGGAAACCGCGCGATTCGATGCCGACGATAGCGTCGACGCGGCGGGTCTGGATGTGCGCGGTCATGCGGTCGAGCGCGTACGCGAAGGCTTCGGGCGAGCGGAGCAGCGGCGTGATGTCGCGAAAGAGGATGCCCGGCTCCGGGAAGTCGGGGACGTCGCGGACGTACTGCTTCAGGTCCATCCCGTTAGTCGGCGGCGTCCGGGACCAGACAGGACGTGAACGTGAACGCGTACATGGCGACGCCGTCGGAGGTGGTGCGGAGCGTGAGCTCGTGGCGGTCGATATCGCGGTTACTGATGAGGCGGTACATGCGCGGCGTGTCGACCGTGATGACGGACGTGGCGGCGCCTGAGGTGACGTCGGCGCCGGCATCTTCGGCGGACAGGGGCCTGCCGTCCTGCTCGATGCTGATCGTGGCGCTGCCGCCGTATGTCGGCGGGTGCAGCACGACGTTCACTTCCTTGGCCATGTAGGGCACGGTGAGCCGGCTCTCGGCCTGCGCCCCGGCGGGACGGGCGAGGTACTCGCCCGAGAGCAGCCAGTCGCCCTCGAGGTAGAAGTAGCCGTCGATGTGCTTGCCGGGGTCGCGGTAGGTGGCGGGTTTGTCGGGTTCGACGCCAGCGACGTTGCCGATGGCCCCGCGCTGGTAGCCGAGATAGAGCTCCGGCGTCACGCGATAGCAGACGGCGCCGGTGGCGTCCTCGTCGCGCACTGGCGCCATGATGCCGGGGAGGAGGAGTTCCGGGAATGACTCCTTGAGCAGGGCCTGGATCGCCTGCTCGGTCTCGGCGTAGGCGCCTTCGCCGAAGTGGAGGTAGCGCAGGTAGCCGTTGCCATCGATAAGGTACTTGGCGGGCCAGTATCGGTTCGCGTACGCCTGCCAGATGGCGTAGTCGTTGTCGAGCACGACGGGGTACTGGATGTCGTGCTCGCGGACGGCACGCAGGACGTTGCCGCTATCGCGGGCGAAGGCGAACTCGGGTGCGTGGACGCCGATGACCTTGAGGCCGTGCGTCTCGTAGCGGCGCGCCCACTCCTTCACGTAGGGAAGGGTGTGGAGACAGTTGACGCAGGTGTAGTCCCAGAAGTCGATGAGGACGGGCTTGCCTCGGAGGTCGGCCATGCGGAGGGGGCCGCCCTGGAGCCAGGTGACGTTGGGCGGGAACTCGGGAGCGTGGACAGGGCCCTGTTCTTCCTGCATCGGCTGCTCCTCGCTGCGAGTGGATTCTATCGCGGAGGGGCAGCAGCGGGGTGGCGGTTGCCGTGGGGAAGATGTTGGGGGGGAGAAAATGAACAGCGCCGCGACCGGGGGAGCATGGACGCGGCGCCGTTCTCTTCTGTTGACGCTGCCATGATATCGCCGTGGGATTAAGGGGTCTCGGGAAAAGTGTTAAGCAACCGATAAACGTGCGGCGCCCGACGGATTGCGGGCGAAGGTGGGCGGGTGCGTGGCCGGTAGTGGGACAGAAAAAGACGACGGCGCCGCGACCGGGGGAGCATGGTCGCGGCGCCGTGCATCCACCTGCGCATCATAGGGCCTGTCGTATTAAGACGACGCACGCAATGTGTTAAACATGCTCGGATCGCGAATGCCGGCGACTTCGATGCTGCGATCATGGAGGGACTTCCTTTGTACCGGCTGATCATGATCGCGCTGCTCACGCTGGGCGTCGCCGCATGCGAGGGCGGGTCGAAGCAGGGCGAACGTCCGAGCGCGGTGACTACGAGCGATGAATCGCGTTCAGGGGCTGATGGGCAGGTGGACGCGGAGATGTTCTCGCTCGGCGTAGCGAGCGGCGACGTGACATCGTCCGGCGTCGTGCTATGGACGCGCGCCGACGGCGCCGAGGCCGTGACGGCTGAGGTGGCGACATCGAATGCGTTCGAGGACGCGAAGACGACGGACGCGCGTACATCGGAGGACAGCGACTTCACAGCAAAGGTGCGTGTCGACGGGCTGGCGGCAGGGACCCTGTACTACTACCGGTTTCGGGCGGGCGATTCGCTGAGCGAGACGGGGACATTCGAGACAGCGCCGCCGGCCGATATGGCGGCGCCGGTGCGCTTCGTGTTCAGCGGCGACTCGGACGGCGCGCGGGAGGAGAGCGGCGCGCCAATGTTCAACAACTTCGAGGCGCTGAGCCGGGCGGCCGAAGAGGATCCGGACTTCTTCCTGTATTTCGGCGACACGATCTACGGCGACCGCGCTCCGGAGGCCAGGGATGTCGATGGTTATCGCCTTAAGTACCGGCAGAACCGTGAGTACCCTGCGCTGGCCGATCTCCTGCGCAAGACATCGACGTACAACACGTGGGACGACCACGAGGTCGAGGACGACTTCGTTGGGGAGACAGAAGACGAGGCGCGGCTCGATGCGGGGCTGCAGGCGTTCCACGAGTACATGCCCATCGACGATGGCGACGATCCGGCGAAGATGTACCGCGCATTTCGCTGGGGGAAGGATGTCGAGCTGTTCCTGCTGGACGAGCGGAGCTACCGATCCGAGGAGGCGAAGGATGCCTGCGAGAGCGATGGACGGCCTGACCCGCTGCCGGGCGTTTCGGCGGCGTCAGTGCCGGAGCAGTATCGGAGCGGGCGCGCGCTCCTCGGGCTGACGTCGGACGTGCCGGAAGGGTGCCTCGCCGCGCTCGATGATCCGGCGCGGACGATGCTGGGCGCGGAGCAGAAGCAGTGGCTGAAGGACGAACTGTCATCGTCGGACGCGACGTGGAAGGTCATCGTGAATGAAGTGCCGATGCAGCAGATCTTCGCCGACCCGTACGACCGCTGGGAGGGGTATGCGGCGGAGCGGGGGGAGGTACTGTCGTACATCCGGGACAACGGCATCAAGAACGTCGTGTTCCTGACGACGGATCTGCACGGCAACGTGTTCGGGCCTGTGAAGATCGACGTGTTCAGCGACCCGGCGCCCGTGGCGTACGAGGCGGTGACGGGGCCGATCGCGACGTTCACGGTGTACAAGGAGCTTTCGGCGAACCTCGGCCAGCGGGCGGCGGACCTGTTCGGGCCGCTGCTGCTGAGCGTCGTCGGCGTGGGCTGCGCACAGCTCGATTCGTACTCGTACTCGCTGGTGGAGGTCGATCCGGCGTCACGCACGATGACAATCACGGCGAAGGACGACAGCGGCGTCGTGCTTTGCAGCAAACAGCTGACCGCGGAGTAGGAGGAGCAGGCGATGGGCGCGGAAGACAGGCTACGGGAGCTGGGCATCGAGCTGCCGCCGGTGGCGAAGCCGCGCTGGACGTACGCGCCGGCTGTTCGCAGCGGCAACCTGCTGTTCGTATCGGGACAGATCGCGACGGAGAACGGGCGGCCGCTGCATCCCGGGAAGCTCGGGCGCGACGTCGACGTCGAATCCGGGCGAGAAGCTGCGCGCGGGTGTGCGATCTCCGCGCTGGCGATCGCGCGGGAGTACCTGGGCTCGCTCGATAACGTCGCGCGCGTGGTGAAGACGAACGTCTACGTGGCGTCGGCGGACGGGTTCGGCGAGCAGCCAGCGGTCGCGAACGGCGCATCGGATCTGCTGCACGAGGTGTTCGGCGACGATGGCATCGGCGCGCGGGCAGCGGTGGGAGTGGCGGAGCTGCCGCTGGGCGCGAGCGTGGAGGCGGAGTTCGTATTCGAGATGCGCGCGTGAGCGCCGCGGTCAGCCCTGCGAGAGTGAGAGCAAATTGCCGTCCGGGTCCTTGAACCAGGCGACTTTGCCGCCGCCGGGAGGCGACCATACGGCCAGCTCGTCTTGATCCATGCCCAGGTAGCGCTCGAACTGCACGCCACGTGCGGCCAGCGTCTGTACCGTCGCCGCGATATCGTCCACGTGCCAGCCGAGCACGGTGTATTGCGCGGGTCGCACCGCCTCGACCCTCGCGATGCGCAGCGTCGTGCCGTTCGCATCGAAAACGAGCGCGAACTGGTCGTCGGAGACCAGCTTGAGGCCGAGCGTGTCGCCGTAGAAGGAGCGCGCCGCCTCGGCGTTCGCGGTCGCGGCGAAGGCGATGATGTTCCCTGTGCCCAAGGTCATGCCTGGCGCTCGACGATGCGGTAGACGACCGTGCCCTGTGCGAGCAGCTTTCCCTCAGCGTTCGTGACGCGCACGTCGGAGTAGATGATCTCCTTGCCGCGCTTCAGCACCGTGCCCTCGGCGAAGATATCTTCGCCGATCGCTCCGGAGAGGTAGTTGACGTTGATGCCGACGGTCGATCCGAAGTAGCGCGGCGTGGCGATCTCGGCCGTCGTCCATGCGGCCATCGCGCCGGTGGTGTCGAGCAACGATGAGATGGCGCCGCCATGGAGCGCCTTCGCGGCAGTGGAGTTCTCGTCCTGGTAGCGCATCTTGAGGCGAGCCCACCCCTCGCGCGCTTCGACGAATTCCATGCCGAGATGCTTCATGTAGGGCGTGCGGGCGATGACCGTCGCCATGCGCTCGTAGTTGGCGTTAGTGCTTGCGGACTCTGCTGTCATCACGCTGCCTCGTTGGTCGGCGGCCGTCGGGATGCCGCTCACTGTAGGTCGAGCGCCGGTCCCGATCAATCGCGCCGACTACGGCTACCGCTACGGCTACCGCTAGGGCTACCGCTAGGGCTACCGCTACGGCACGAGCGCGATGTGGACGGCGCTCTCGCCTTCGATGCGGCCCGCGAAGAGGTCGAGGGCGCGGGCGGCATCGGTCAGGGGCAGCGTGTGTGTGTGCATCCGCTCGAGCGGATAGCGGCCGGACTCGACGAGCCGGATTGCGGTGTCGTACGAGCGCCAGTCCACGCCGAGCGCGCCCATGATGACCAGCTCCTTCGTGACGATCGCATCGCTGAGGAGATCCGGCACCGGGCGCGGTCCCTTGGTGCCGGCGAGGACGATGCGACCGCCGCGGCGGGCGAGCGAGACCGCCTGGGTGATCGCTTCGACCAGTACGAAGTGACGTCGATGACGACGTCGGCCATAGCGCCGGCGGTGACTTCGCGCACCCTGCGACGGAGGTCATCCTGCTCGACGTCGATCGCGTGATGTGCACCAAACGCCAGCGCGAGCTCGAGCTTGGCGGCATCGCGCGGCAGGCCGGTGACGATGATGCAGCCAGCGCCGGCCTCCCGCGCGGCGATGACGCTGGCGATGCCTCGCTGGCCGGGGCCGAGGATGACGATGGTCTCGCCTGGGGAGAGCTTCGGCATCTCGACGGCCCAGCGGAATCCTGCCCCAATCGGGTTAAACAGTGTCGCGATCTCGGGTGCGACCTCCGGCGACATGCGATGCATCACGGCGTGCGGGGGCAGGTATATGTGCGTGGCGTAGCCGCCCCAGAGCCCGGGCTCCAGCGCGAGTGGCCGGAAGCCCATGATGGGGATGGCCTCGCCGCCGCGGCAGAATCGGTAGCCGCCCTGGATGCAGTCGCGGCAGTGCCCGCAGGGGAACATCGGCTCGACGGCGACTCGGTCGCCTCTAGCGACACCCCAGCGCGTGGCGGCGACGTGGCCGATCTCGTCAATGATGCCGACGGGTTCGTGGCCGGGGATCGCTGGCAGCTGCGCTCGAAGCGCGCCCTCGTACTGCTCGTAGTCGCTGCCGCAGATGCCGCATGCTTCGATGCGGAGGAGCGCATCATCGTCGCCGATGCGCGGCAGCGGCACGTCCTGCCTGCGCAAATCGCGGACGCCGTGCTGGACCATGGCGTAGGGGCTCGAGGTCATGCGCGTAGTATCTCATGATCGCGGCGTGGCGCGAATGCGGATGCGGATCAGGCGAGCACGGGATCGTCGAGCTGCGCCAGCTCCTCGTGCGAGAGCAGCTCGCGCAGGATGGCAGGGAAGCGCGGGGGTAAAGCTCGTGCAGGTAGGCGTACATCTCCTGCACCATCGCCTGCGGATCGGCGAGGGACATCCACGCTCGCTGGATCTCGTTGACGGCGAGATACGCCTCCTTGCAGTGCTCCTGGAGGAGGGCGAGCATGCGCGCGATGGCGCGCCCATCGATCGCGCAGGTGGTGACGAACTTGATGTTCTCGGCGAGGAGCTGACGCACGAGGGCCGACGCACGTCGGCGGCGCGCTTCGGCGTTCTGGAGATGCTGCTCCGCATCGGCGCGCGCTGCGTCATCACCGGCGCGCTCGCCGAGGTTGGTGATGCCGCTGCGAAGGTAGGCGACGCGCGTATCGACGATGATCTCGAGCACGCCGTCGAGGCCGCGGAGGGCGCGCTCCGGAAGCGGCTGAAACCGTGAGGCGACTGCGTCGGCGACGGCGGCGTCGGCGAGGTCACGGCGGAGGATCTCGCAGATGCCGATGCCGTGCATGTACGGCCACTTGTGACGGTCTTCGTCCGGCTGCCAGCCGAAATTGCAGGCGCGCTGCATGACCCGCATGTGCACGGCGAGGCGCTCGGCGTCGTCGAGGGTGGTGAAGTCATAGGCGCGCTCGTCGAGCTCCCGTCCGGAGAGCGGGATTGCGAATCGTGACCGAAGGAGCGGAGCAGTGACTTGAAGACGTCAGCGATGAAGCGGCCGGGCTCCCAGAAGATGAACGGCCAGCGGCGAAACACCTCGGTGTCGTTGTCGATGCCGCGGAACTCGCCGGCGTGCAGCGGCGGATAATGGCCGTCACTGCGCAGCACGAGGCGGATCTCCGGCGCCCATGACGCCTGGTTGAACCGCATGTGTGGCAGCGGGACGCCGCGCGCGCGGATGTCGTCGATGTAGGCGTCTGGCGTGACGAAGCGGATGTCGGCGATGGCTTCGGCGCGCATGGCAGCCCACGCCTCACCGAGTATGTCGAGCGCGACATCGCCGAAGTCCATCAGCTCCAGGTCCTGGATATAGAGCAGGAGGCCGCCGTCAGGGCAATCACGCAGCGCTGTGCGTACGACTTCGGCATATTCGGCGACGCCCTGCTTGCGCGAGATGGGGAAGTCAACGCTGTGGCCGGCGCGGTACTCCTCGTCGAGGACGAAGTACTTGCCGAGGATGTAGCCCTGCGGCGCCAGGCGCTCGGGCATCATCTTCGTGATGGGACGCCAGATCTCCTGCGAGATGGCGAAGTGCCGCGGCAGGGCGATCAGGCCATGGCCAATGGTGAAGGCGCCGTACGTGGGATCGGCGCCTTCGGGTAGGCCCTCAAAGCGGTAGCGCATCTTGCGCTCGCTGAGGTTGGGGAAAATGACGTACTCCATGCCCGCACTCTCGAAGCCAGCGAGCTTGTGCGCATCGATCGAGCCCTCCATCGGGAAGGCGCCGGGGTGGCGGGGTGCGGGTGCCGACGCGACATCGCGGAGGAACTCGCGGTTGAGACGCAGCTCATCGGCCAGCTCATCATCCGTGAGCATTGCGATGTGCGTATGGAAGGCGTTGCCGTAGATCGGATAGACGGCACCGCTGCGGTACGCATCGCCCAGGCGCGCGAAGGTGTCTGGCATATAGCGACGGAGCTGCATCAACAACTCATTCGTCGCCTCGAGGCACAGCGGCGCGTTCAGGCGCGCGCCGAGCGCGAGCAGGTCGGCGTAGATGTCGCGGTCGGCCTCGGCGCGCTTGCGGATCCAGTTGTCGTTGCCGACCGCCTCGCGGCGGACGTCTTCGTCGCCGATGGTCTGCAGCACGCGCGCGGGGAGATCCCACAGCGGCTCCTGGGCGTGGAAGGCGAGGATGACGTTGACGGTCTTCATAGCGCCGTCAGTCCCAGAACAGCTGGTCGGCGATCTTGTCCCGCAGGTCGCGGCTGGCGACGACCTTGTAGTAGGCCTCCCGCTTGACGTCCTCGGGCGCGCCGCTGAGGTTGATGGCGCGATAGGCGTTGAGGACGACGCCGGCCTGCTGGTCGAGGCCGCGGGCGATCATGTTCACGTCCCAGTGCGGGCGGCGGCTGGCCCACCAGAACTGGCAGGAATGGAGGGCGGGGTCCATGAGGCCGCGCGCGATCTCAGCGTGCCGGCGGCTCACAGCGGTGTCGGCAGTGTCCGTCGCGGTGGCGACGAGATCCTCGGCGATGGCGACGTGCTCCCACTGCAGCTTATGGATGTAGTTGCCGGGCGCCTGCCAGAGCGGGTACGGGACGCCGTTGTCGAGGTCCTCGTGCGTTGTGCTCCACGACGCCGCCTTCGCCTCGATCTCGCGTCCGCGCGGAAAGCGCTCGAACAGCTCGCTGATGGTGCAGGAGACGACGGTGATTGCTGCTGCTCTCCTGCGTCATGGTGAGCAGCGTGCGCGTGCTCGATGCGAGCGAACGCGGTTGGACGACGTTCTCGAGCGCGCCGACGGCCTCGTAGGCCTCGGCGAGGAAGAGCTGGTCCCAGTTCTCGATGTGGTGGCCGAAGGTCTCGGCGTCCATGGCAGTGACTATGTACATGTCGCGGCCGTCGCCGTGCGCCTCGCGCAGGTGCGAGACGAACGCCTTTCCGTCCATGTCATGGAATGAAATCTTGTTGCTCAGGACGTCGTCGCGGAAGACGACGGCGATGTCGTGACCATCGACCGACTTGGTCTGATAGATCTCCGTCGTAGGCCACGGCGCGGGGCAGGCGACACCGCTCATGATCACCCACTCGTGGCCGGCATCGATGATCGGGTCGAGGATCGTGCGGTCGTAGCACATCTCGGGCGGGAAGAAGCCGATAGGGCGGTACTCTTCGCCGAAGAAGTGGCGGTTCGTGAGCTGATTCCGCCGGATCTGGCGGCGCTGCTCCTGCTGGCTGATCAGCGGCAGGATGGCGTGGTACTTGGCGGAGCCGACGAACTCGACCTGACCCCGCTGCGCGAGTTCGCGGAGGCCATCGATGACATCGCCGTAGCCGCTTTCGTGGAGCATCTCCGTGAGGACACCGTTGATGTTCACGGTGGCACGGGCGTAGGGGTACTGGGCGAAGACTTCGATCAGGGGACGGTACGACTCATCGACGACTTTGCGCAGCACCTCCGGGATCTGGATGGGGGGCTGGTAGAAGTGGAGCAGGTTCGCCCAGTAGATCGTTGCCATGTGGTTCCGGTTGCTGATCGGGAGGTTCGCGGACGTCGCCGCGACGGAGAAGAACGTTTGTACCAGTGGGATTATTGTAACGCGGGCTCGAGCGCGCCGGCCATGCCCTGGCGCTCGGCGAAGTCTCGGGGATCTATGTCAGTGAAGACCTTGTCGCGCTCGAACGCCTCGGCGGCGAAGGCCATGTCAACGAATCCTGCCTCGATCTGATCCGCAAGCTGGTCGAAGCGCTCCGCATGGCCGTTGAAGCGGCGCTCGGCGTATTCGCGTGCCTGGCCCGTGGTGACGAGGAACGGCCAGTCGCTGGACTCGAGCAGCAGGAGCTCGCGCGCGGCCTGAGCGACGGCGAACGCGATCTCGCCGATGGCGCTCTGTGTGGCAGCGACGATGTGCTCCATGCGACGCTGCGCTTCATCGACCCTTTGCCACATCCAAGCCGTCTCCGCGTTCTGCCAGGTGACGTGCGTGCCCTCGCGGCCCCAGGAGCCTTCCGGCAGGGCTATCGCCTCCTTGGGCGGGTGCTCTTCGATGTACTGCGCCGCGCCGGTGAGATCGACGACGTCGCTCGCGGCAAGATGGCGGAGCACCAGGCGCAGCCAGGCGATGCCTTCGAACCACCAGTGGCCGAACAGTTCCGTATCGTAAGCGGCGCTGACGATCCCGTAGCGGCCGCCGGCGTCGTGGTACTCGTGTACCTGCGCTTCGACGAGCGCCGCGAAGTGACGGGCGTGCTCATCGACGCGCGCGAACGCGGCCTCGGGGTCCCACAGCTGCTTTTCGCCGAGGCCGGCGGTGCGACCGGTGACCCGCCAGTAGTGCAGTCCCGACTCATCGTCCTTCTTGTGGAATTCGCGGTAAGCGGGATCGCCGGGGTAGCCGCGATCGGCGGACCAGACCTGCTCGCCCATCGCATTGTTGCGGCCGATTGCGGCAACGGTACTGCGCGCGACGCGGTACGGCTGGAATGTCGTGCGGGCTAAGGCGTCGTGACCTGGCGAAGGCTTCGGCGCGCCGATCTCGCCGTACGGACCGATCGCAGAGGCGCCGGTTGCGGGCCGGCCGCCGAGAATGGCACCGGTCTCGACGAAGAACGCGGTGATGCCTTCAGCTGCGAGAAAGTCCTCGAGCCCGGGGCGGTAGGCGCCGGGTGTGTCGATCGCGGGGCGGTAGGCGCACTCCGGGAGCCAGAACGAGCGGGGCGAGGCGCCGAAGTGGCGGCGATGCGCGCGGACGCCGGTGTGGATCTGAGCGTGGATCGCGGAGTCGCGCTCGAACAGCGGCAGGTAGCCGTGCGTCGCGGCGCTTCCGGCGATCTCGATGTAGCCGCGATCCTGGAGCGAGCGCAGTGCGCCGATGAGGTCCATCGCGAAGCGGCGGCGAAACTGGTCGAGCAGCCAGGTGAAGCGCTCAGTGTGGAAGCGCGCGACGCCTTCTCGATGGACGTCGCCTGTGGCGCCAAAGCGGGCGATGTCGGTGGCAGCGCGCTCGCGGAGGTCTTCGAGATACTCCTCGAGGTTGCGGATCACGTCAGCGTCAGCGAGCTGCTCGGCGAGCACGGGCGTGACGCCGATGGTCAGGCGATACGAGACTCCTTCGTCCGCGAGGTCATGCAGCGCGGCGAGCAAGGGGATGTAGGTCTCGGTCGCCGCCTCATGGATCCACTCTTCGCCGTGCGGCCAGCGACCCGCCTTCCGCGCGTAGGGGAGGTGCGAGTGGAGAACGAAAGTAAATGCGCCGAGCTTCATTGCATGCGGCTCTGGGGGGTGGGTTCTCAGACCCGATACGGGAAGTGCTTCTCGTTCGTGCGGAGGGTTGTACCGGACGGAATATTACCGTCCTCGCCGCTGGAGTCGGCTGTCACGTTGGATCCGATGACCACATTGCGGCCGATGCGCGTGTATGGCGGGACCTGCGCGCGCTTGCCGACGATGGTGATGCCGCAGTTGACGATGTCGGGGCGGTCGATGTTCGGCGTCCAGTCGTCACCGTAGCCGACGTAGGCGTTCTTGCCGACGACGACCTCCTTGTCGACGATCGAGTGCTCGACGATCGCGCCGGCCTCGATACGGCAGTCATCGAAGATGATCGAGTCGCGCACGACGGCGCCTTCCTCGACAAAGACGCCGGGCGAGAGCACCGAGTGCTCGACGTGGCCGTTGATGATGCAGCCCAGATCGAGCAGCGAGCGCGAGATGTACGCGCGGCGGCCGATTTTCGCGGGCGGGTAGCCGGTGACACGCGTGCGGATGCGCGTGTCGGGGTCGTACATGTTCAGCTCCGGCAGATCCTCGAGCAGATCCATGTTGCCTTCGTAGTACGACTCGATCGTGCCGACATCGCGCCAGTAGCCGCTGAAGCGGTAGCCGATAGGCGCGCTGGCCGGGTCGTCGACCATCGCGGGGATGATGTCGCGCCCGAAGTCGTGCGTGGATTCGCTTCGCTCGAGTCCGCTAGCAACTGGTCGATCAGCGCCTGGCGGCTGAAGACGTAGATGCCCATCGAGATGAGGTTCGACTTCGGGTGATCCGGCTTCTCATCGAACTCGACGATGCGACCGTCGTCATCGACGTGAGGACGCCGTAGCGGTGTGCCTCGTCGGAGCGGCACCTCGTACAGCGGCACGGTGACGTCTGCGCCCTTGGCGATGTGATAGGCGATCAGTTCGTCGTAGTTCATCTTGTAGACGTGGTCGCCGGCGAGGATGAGCACGAGTCTCGGCGCGCGTCTCCTCGAGGAAGTAGATGTTCTGGAAGACGGCGTCGGCGGTGCCCGCGGTACCAGTCGGAGCTCTCGCGGCCGAGGTAGGGCTGCAGCAGCGTGACGCCGCCGCCCTGGCGGTCGAGATCCCACGGCCGGCCGATGCCGATGTGGTCGTTGAGCGAGCGCGGACGGTACTGCGTAAGCACGCCGACGCGGGTGATGCCGGAGTTGACGAGGTTGCTCAGCGCGAAGTCGATGATGCGATAGCGGCCGCCGAAGATGACGGCCGGCTTCGCGCGCTCTTCGCTGAGCACGCTGAGCCGATCACCCTGCCCGCCCGCGAGGATCAGCGCCACGACTCGCTTCATCGAGAGGCCATGGTCTAGGCGGGCACTCGCTGGATCGGCTTCGGGCCTGCCGGTGAGGTATGTCTCTCCGATAGCTGGCAGAAGATGTCCAGGTAGTCGCGCAGATACCGTGTCGTAAGGAAGTGTTCGCGGACGAACTCCACCCCGCGACCCCCCATGCGGTCCGCCTCCTCGCGGTTGTGGAGTAGGAGCAGCAGCTTCTCCAGGCACTCGTCGGACGAATTCACGAGGAATCCAGTCTGACCGTCGACGACCTGCAGCGGGATCCGCCCACGTTGCCGGCGACTACCGGGCGTCCCTTCCATAAGGCCTCCGAAACTACGAGGCCGAATCCCTCGCGCACCGACTTCTGGATGACTGCACGCGCGGCGCGCTGGAATGCGTTGACTTCGATGTTTCCGACGCCATTGAGGTTGGAGAGGATGTGAATGTCGAAATCCTCTCCCGCGCGGCGCACGGTGCGCTCGTACCAGTCCCAACCCTCCGGATCGTCGCTGGCCATCGACGCGATCATCACGAGCTGCAGGTCGGGGAATTCCTTCTTCGCGCCGCGGTAGACATCGATCACGCCGAGCGGATCCTTCCATGGGTCGAAGCGGCAGATCTGCGTGACCATCGGGCGCTCGGGGTCGACGCCGTAGCGCAGGAGGATCTCGCGAACGGTCTCGGGCGGCAGGTCTCCGTTCTTGGGGCTGAGCGGGTCGATCGCAGGCGGCACAGAGAAGATTGCCGGGCCGGCGAGGTCATCCTTCACGTAGTCGGGGAGCGTAAAGATCGCGCCGTCGTACTTCTCGATGTGGGGGCGCAGCAAGTCCCACACCTGCACCTGCGCCGCGGTAAGGTCGATGTGGCAGCGCCAGACCCACTTGCCGTCGCGGCGGCCGGTTCGGTCTTCCAGGTAGCTAGGGATGCCGGCCGGCTGCGGGTCATGGATGACGACAAAGTCGTACGACTCGTCGAACAGCTCGGCGTTGAGGCGGTTGTAGCGCTGCCACGTCTCCCGCATCGCGGGTGTGAAGTCGCAGTACATACCCTGGAGGCTGTTGTGCATGCCTTGGTGACGTCGAAGAATTCGTCGGCGCCGCTCATCACCTGCCAGTCAGCCTCCAGGCCGAGGTCTGTCATCAGCGGGACGAGCGTCGCCAGGATCTCGGCGACGCCCCCGCCGAACGCCGTGGCGTTAACGTGGAGTACGCGCGCACCGCGCAGCTCCCGCCCAGGCGGAGGAGCTCGTCGGTGCGCTCATCGCCGATGACGGTCGGTAGGCCTCGACGGCCTTGGGTGTCGTAGGGACGGATCCGAGCACATTACGCGTTCCTGTGCAAGTCGTTAAGGATCGTCAGGTAGTCTCGTAGGTATCGGGTGATCAGGAAGCGTTCTCTCACATGACGCCGGCCGTTTTCCCCTAATTTCGCACTAAGTGCCGGATCGGCGAGCAGCCGCGTGATGGCATCGGAGAACTCTTCGGTAGTCGTCGCAATCAGGCCGGTCTCGCCATCGATCACCTGCTCCACGAGACCGCCGACCGGCGCGACCACGCAGGCGCGCTCCTTCCAGAGCGCGTCTGAGACCCAGAGGCCAAAGCCCTTGCGCAGGCCTTTCTGCATCACGACGGCGGCGGACCGCTGGAACACGTTCAGTTCCACGTTGCCGGT
>CAVTNG010000006.1:0-238702 GCA_963736015.1 uncultured Chloroflexia bacterium
GGTGTAACCAGTCCGTGGCGGCGGTGCGCTCGGTCCCGGCGGCCGCGTGTTCGATGGAGTCATCGGCGAGGATGGTGGCCGTCATATCGATGCGGCGCCCGGCGCCCATGTTGTCGCGACGTGATGCACTACCCGCCCTGCCTCAACCCGCACTCTCACCCTGTGCCTGGAGCCGCTGCCAGACAGTGAATACGCGCTGGGCCGCCGTGAAGATCGACAGCACGGCGAGGATCCACAGCGCCCAGAGGACGACTCCGTGGCCAATGATAAGGGCCAACGCGAGCAGGATCACGCGTTCCGCGCGCGTGAACAGCCCTTCACGCAGCTCCAGTCCGATGCCCTCGGCGCGGGCGCGAACGTAGCTGACCATGATCGAGCCGACGATGGCGGCGTAGCAGAGGATCACCTCGGTCTGACCACCAGTCTGCGCGTAGTGGTAGAGGACGCCGCCGAGCACCGCGGCTTCGGACAGTCGGTCGAGCACGGAGTCGAAGACGGCACCGAACTTCGTGACCGTGCCTGTCTTTCGGGCGAGCGCGCCATCGAGCAGGTCGAGGCCGCTGAAGATGAGCATGAGCACGCCGGCGGCGACGAACTGGCCACCTGCGGCGAGGCAGGCGGCGGCGATGTTCCCGACGAACCCGGCAACGGAGATCATGTTGGGCGTGACGCCGGCGGAGGCCAGCGGTGTGACGATGGGGTCGGTGAAGCGGGTGGAGACCTTGTGCGGGACGATGGTGAACGACGGCATGCGGCTCCGAACGCATCGCTGCCCGGTAGCCCGGGCCGCTGAGTGACTATACCGAAGGCCGATCCTGACGTGCGGCGGCAGATTCGGCGAGGCGGCGTACGTTCGCGAGTGAACGGGCGAAGACGCGTCGGAGGTGCGGGCGAATGATGGCCTCGAAGGCGATTTCGCCGATCGGTCCGAGGGGAGGCTGGAAGTCTTCGACCCAGGTGAGCTTCGTACCGGGGTCGATCGCCTCGAGCTGGAAGCTGCCGGTGCCGTGGAACTGGCCGCGGTGCACGACGTCCATGCGGTGCGGAGGCTCCCAGCGGGTGATCTCCATCACGTCCCTCACAACGGGACGGCCGAACAACTCCGACGTGACATGCATGATGGCGCCGACGCCCTGCTTCTCCGCTGTCACCACTTCGAGCTTGCGGACATCAACCATCCACGACGCCTGATGCTCGAGGTCGGCGAGGATTGGCCAGACGTCGGACGGCGGAGCGGTGATCCAGGTGTGGATGCTGAGGAGCGCCATCGTCTTCGTTATGACAATTCGGCCGGGGTGCCGGCGAGGAATCGGGTCAGGTGGTCGACGACGGCGTCGGGATGGCTCCAGATCATGCCGTGCCCGGCGCCCTCCACTACTTCGAGACGCGCGCCCGGGATCTCGCGGCCGAGGAGCGGACGCGAAGCGCATCGGCGTGAGGATGTCCTCGGCGCCGGTGAGGATGAGCGTAGGTGCGGCGATCTTCGACAGGCGCGACTCGGTATCGGCGCTGAGGACGGCGCGGACGTGGCGTTCGTAGGCGTCCTGCGACTGCCAGAGTTCGTTGCCCGCCGTCCGCCGGACCATCTCGTCGATGAAGCCGTCGCGGCGGTAGTCCTGGTGGCTGTAAACGGACCAAAACGTCGCGCGGCAGTACTCCTCGCGCTCGAGGGTGCGGCGGAGCATGGCCTGGCTCTCGAAGATCGCGCGGCCGCGCGGGTCGCCGCTGGTATATGTACTGATGAGCGCGAGGCTGCGGACGCGATGGGGCTCGCGGATGGCGATCTCCTGCGCGATGACGCCACCCATCGAGACGCCGACTATGTGCGCGCGGGCGATATCGAGGGCATCGAGGAGGGCGAGTGCATCGCGCATCATGTCGATGACGTCGTATGCGGCGGGCACCTCCTCGGAGCGGCCAACGTCGCGGTTGTCGAAGCTGATGCAGCGAAAGCGCGTCGCGAGCGGGCGCGTGACGGCGCCCCAGCCGCGATGGTCGACACCGAGGCCCTGGATGAAGAGGACGGGATCGCCCGCGCCATCGTCCCGGTAGTAGAGATCGATGCCGTTGGCGTTAACGGACGGCATCGAGACCGCGATGCTGTGATGACGTCAACTGATCGTGCCTTCGCGCGTTTCCGGGCTCAGGGAGCGGGCCGGAGACAGGCGTCGCGAGCGGGTCGCCGGCTTCGGTCTGGGGCGCATCGGGCGCGGTCGCGCCGCCCGGGCCGCCGACGCGGACGCGCGGGCGAGCGCCGTTGTCGCCGCCGCCGCCACCGAGGCGGTGCGAGACCAGCTCGAGCAAATCCATGGGCACGGGGAAGACGATCGTGCTGTTCTTCTCGGTCGCGACCTCGGTGAGGGTCTGGAGGAAGCGGAGCTGGAGCGTGCCGGGCTGCTCGGACATGATTCGGCCCGCCTCGGCGAGGCGCTCGGAGGCCTGTAGCTCGCCATCGGCGTTGATGAGCTTGGCGCGGCGCTCGCGCTCGGCCTCGGCCTGGCGGGCCATCGCGCGCTGCATGCCCTGGGGCAGCTCGACGTCCTTCACTTCGACCGTCGAGACCTTCACGCCCCATGGTTCGGTCTGCTCATCGATGATGACCTGGAGGCGCTCGTTGATGTGCTCCCGCTCGGAGAGGAGCTCATCGAGCAGGGACTGGCCGAGGACGCTGCGGAGCGTGGTCTGGGCGATCTGCGACGTCGCGCGGAAGTGGTCGAGGACCTTGATCACGGAGTCTTCGGGGTCGACGACGCGGAAGTAGATGACGGCGTTGACCTTGACGGTGACGTTGTCGCGGGTGATGCACTCCTGGCTGGGGACGTCCATCGTCACGGTGCGCAGGTCGACGGTGACCATGCGGTCGATGATGGGCAAGATGACGAAGAGGCCGGGGCCCTTGGCGCCGGTGAGGCGGCCGAGGCGGAAGATCACGCCGCGCTCGTACTCGGCGACGATCTTGACGACGAAGAACCAGACGATGAAGCCCCAGGGCGGGATGAGCAGGAAGAAGGCGAAGCCGGTGAGGATCCAGCGGACGATCGTCGAGAGGCCGCCTTCGTTCTTCAGGGGCTCATCGTTGCGGGGCGGAATGGTCGGGTCGGTGGTCATCGGTGCGCCCTCTATGCGGGCCCGGGCGGGCCGTGCAGTCTGGGCTCATTGTACGACGCGCGGAAAACAGTGGCTGTCATGAGAACGGAAAGCGATGCGGCGCGGCCCGCGCGGGCTGAAGGCCCGCGCTACGAGGAAAATCAGGGGCCGCTGGCTTGACAGCGTGTGGGTGGGACGCCTACGCTCTGGGCACTAACAGGCAGGAGGCGCGACGATGAACGAACGAACCAACATTCCAACCGGCAACGTCGCGCTCCGCAGCGCCGCCTGATCTTCACCTACTGACACCGGGACGCAGGCCGCCGCTACGGGCGGCCTTCTTCGTGCTGCGCGCGCGACACCGGACACGATACGTGGCCGCGTCAATGCGCGGCGAGAAAGGAGCATCGACTATGGACAAGGACAACACCATCGAACGCGGACACGCAACGAGCACGAGCATGATGTCCGGGAGGACTGTTTGGGTAAGAACAAGTACCGGGAAGACATGGACGCCCTGGAGGGGCTGTTCGGGCAGGGGTTGATCGCCGGAATCATCGGCGAGGTCAAGAGCGGGAAGGAAGCGACCGTCTTCTGCTGCGAGGCGGACGCGGACGCCGGAGTGGAGTACCTGGCGGCGAAGGTGTACCGGCAGCTGGACGTGCGGTCGTTTCGGAACGACGCGATGTACAACCCGGGGCGTCTGCGCAACACGGAGCGGCGCGTGGCGCGGGCGATCGAGACGAAGACGCGGTTCGGCCAGCAGGCGTCGTTCGCGAAGTGGGTGGCGGACGAGTTCGAGACGCTGCGGGTGCTTTTCGACGGCGGCTGTGCGGTGCCGCGACCGTATCTGCAGACCGACCGCGTGATCGTGATGGAGTACATCGGCGACGGCGATGGCGAGCCGGCACCGGCACTGAGCGCGGTGCGGCTCGCAGAGGCGGAGGCACGGCGGGCGTTCGAGGATGTGCTGCGCAACATCGAGGTCGCGCTCGGGTGCGACCGCATCCACGGCGACCTCTCGGCGTACAACGTGCTGTACCAGGACGGGACGGTGCGCGTCATCGATTTCCCGCAGGCGGTGGACGCGCGCTTCAATCCGAACGCGCGGGACCTGCTGGAACGCGACATCGAGAACATCTGCGGACACTTCGAGCGGTACGGCATCGATGCGGATGCGTATGGCATTGCGCGCGGGATGTGGGGGCGGTACGCGCGGTCGGAGCTGTAGTGGCGCCGGAAACGACAACGACCCCGCTTCCGCGAGGCCGCCGTCACAGGCAGAGGAAGGAGGTAACCGGACGACCGCCCCTGCACGACGGTCTACCGCTAGATAAGACATCGGATAGGGACGCCTGATCTGTTGCGGGCGTATCCCGGGATGCGGTGCATACCGGCGTGTCGGAGTTCGGCGCCGTTTCAGCTTCGGACGGCGTGCCCTAGTATGTGCGCACAGAGCGAGAGCGGAGGACGCATCATGAGAGCGCCACTGGTTACATCGCACGCCGCGTGCAAGGGGCACGCGCCCGAGAACACGCTCGCGGGCATCGAGAAGGCGCTCGAGTTCGGTGCCGACGCGATCGAGATCGACGTGCACTGCACGTCGGACGGGGTGCCGGTGCTCATCCACGACGAGCACGTCGAACGGACGACGGACGGCACTGGGAACATCCACGACATGACGCTCGAGGTCGCGCGGTCGCTGGATGCGGGGGCGCGACAGTTCGCACCGCGCTTCGCCGGAACGACGATACCGACGCTCGCAGAGGTGCTGGACCTGACGCGCGGCAAGGCACTGCTACAGATAGAGATCAAGCAGACGGACATCGAGCCGGCGATCGCGCAGGTGGTGCGGGATGCGAACGCGCTGGCGGACTGCGAGTCGCACTCGTTCTATCCGAACGTGGTAAAGGCGATGCGGGAGACGGAACCGCGGATGGCGGCGGCGCTCCTGACGGACGGGCGGCGGGTCGTGGACTGGGACGAGTTCTTCGGGTTCGCGCTATCGCTGGGGGCGCAGGGCGTGAGCGTCAACTGGGAGTGCTCGACGGCGGAGCTGGTTCGCCGGGGGCAGCTGCGGTCACTCACGTACATGGTGTGGACGGTAGACAACGAGCAGGACATGGCCGCGATGATCGAGCGCGGGGTCGATTGCGATCTGCACGAACCTTCCCGATGTGGCGCGGCGGTGTGGTCGATCGCCGGCAGACGCGGTGCGGCGGCGAAGGCATCCGGGCGCTGATCTGCGGTCGCGGTGCGTTGATATACTTCGGCGCGCGCACGGGTGTAGCTCAGTTGGGAGAGCAGCGGTCTCCAAAACCGCCGGTCGGGGGTTCGAGTCCCTCCACCCGTGCCACTCATCCCTTTCCTGCGGAATCGGTCTGACACCGTTGTGACGGACTCACTGCCTACGCTCAGTCGCCGTCAGCAGACAAATACGTACGCCCCCTCCGGATTGGACGACCGGCGCGTTCGGTAACCCCGATCGCGCTGGCGTGGCGAGGCGGCGCCGATTGAACGGCGCCGCCTCTGCCGGCCTGAGCGGGACAGGGTCGTCAGATCAGCGCGATGATGTTGTTCGCGTAGGCCGTCAGCAGCGCCGCCTGTTGAGGTGTGAGCGCCTTCCCGGTTTGCGTTGACACTAGCTTGATGAAGTCCTTCAGCCTGCTCTCCGCCTGTTGAATGTTGCCAGCGTTGAGCGCCGCCTGCGCAGTGTCCAGCTTCGCGAGCAGCCCACCGGTAACGCTCGGCTTCAGCGTCAGGCCGGCGACGATCGAGCCCAGACCGGCGATCGTGTCCCGGCAGCCGTTGTTGTCTGCATCGAATCCGCCTGGCGCCTCGCGAGGGCATGCGTCCGTGGCGTCCGGCTTGCCGTCGTTGTCGTCGTCGGCGTCGCAAGCATCGCCCTGGGCGTCGGCGTCGTAGTTCGCCTGACCAGGATTGCTCACGAAATCGCAGTTGTCGGGCCCGTCACCGACGCCGTCGTTGTCGTCGTCGGCGTCTACACAATCCGGCGAATTGTCGTTGTCATTGTCCGGCGACTCGCTGACGGCGCTCAGCGGGTTGGAGCCACACTGCGTCTCATCTGCATCGCTCTGGCCATCGCCGTCGTCGTCGGCATCGGCATTGTTGCCGGTACCGTCGCCGTCAGTGTCTACCGTCTCGCCGGCGTCCTGCGGGAAGGCATCGCTGGCGTCAGTGACGCCGTCGTTGTCATCGTCGGGATCGAGGCAGTCAGGCAGTCCATCGTTGTCGTGGTCGGGCGAGCGATCGTTGGCGTCGAGCGGGTCCGAGCCACACGCGGTCTCGTCGGAGTCCATCTGGCCGTCGCCGTCGGCATCGCACGCCGCGACGTAGATGAGGTTGCGCTCACAGTCACCGACGTCCTTGTTGACCTCGGGGCAGGCGTCACCGCCGTTGCAGGAGTTGTCGCCAACGCTGCCGTTGCCCTCAAGCCCATTCTCGAAGCAGGCATGGTCGCCGTTGCACGAGCCCTGCCAGATGCTCCCGGTGCCACCATCGCCGCCGTTGTCCTCGCACGCCGAGACGCCGTTGCACGAGTTGTCGCGGACAATGCCGTTGCCGGCAAGGCCATTCCAGCTGCAAGCCGATTGGGCGTTGCAGGAATTGGCCCAGACGCCTGCGCTCCCGCCATGCCCGCCGTTTACGGCGCAAGCGCCCGGCGCGTTGCACGAGCCGTCCAGGACGACGCCGCTCCCCTCGTTGATGCCGTTGGCGCTGCATGCGGAGGCCGCATTGCACGAGGATGCACCGACGATGCCGAAGCCTCCGAGGCTTATGGCATCGCCCTGAGCGTCGGTAATCGCGGCACCGTTATGCCAGCACGCCTGCGAGCCGTTGCAAGAACTGTCGCCGACCGTACCGAACCCGGTGAACCCGTTGAACTGGCAAGCCAAGAATTCGTTGCAGGAGGAGTCCCCGATAGTGCCCGCGTTGACGCCGCAGGCACTCTGGCCGCTGCAGGATCCGTCGCCGATCGTACCGGTGCCCAGACCGCAAGCGTTTTCGCCGTTGCATGAGTTGTCGCCAATAATCCCGTGATTGCGCCAGCATGCCCCCTTGCCGTTGCAGGAGTTGGCCCCGATCGTGCCGGTATTGTCGTCGCAGGCGCTGTCGCCCTGGCACGACGCTGCGGCAGCCGTCGGTACCTTGTGCTCGACCGATGCGAACACGAACAGTGCCAGGACGGCAACCAGCGCAATGCCCAACTGGTACCCGCGTCGTGAGATCTGCATCACACCCTCCTTATCCGCAGCTCGCGGTGCTATGTGCGCATCAGACGGCCGCCGGGCGGGCGGCCTGAGCCACCGCGTCCGGCGATCGCCTGGCGACAAATCTAGGGTGAGCGAGGCTCAATGGCTTCCGTTGAACTGCGTAGAAATTACGCAGCAACGGTATGCGTATTGGCGGGAACTACGCACGACAGGAAGCAGACGGTTCCAGGTGCGGGTCAGGATCGATCGACGAGGCGATGCTCGAGCGCGTAGGCAGTGGCCTGCGCCCGATTGTGGGCGTCAATCTTGCGATAGATGTTACTGACGTGACGCTCAACGGTCCGAACAGCAAGAACAAGTTGGTTCCCGATCTCGCGGCTGCTCAGACCGCGGGCGATCAAGCTCAGTATCTCGATCTCGCGCGGGCTGAGATCCGCCGAAGCGCGTTGAGGAGGTTCGGGCGTGGGCGTCCAACACAGGAAGTCGTCGATGGCCCGCAGCACAGCCTCGGGCTCCTCGAGCGCCCAACTGAAGGCCGTGCCGTCGATGGTTACGAGGCGGGCGTTCGGAATTGCCGATGCCACGCTCATGCTATCGCTGAGAGGCTGTCGCCCATCGCGCCTGTGCAGGACGAGCGTCGGTGCCTGCACGCGCGGGAGCAGCTCGGAAACGTCGATGTGCCCGGCGGCGGTCATTGCAGCCTTGATGCCCTCGGGCGTGTGGAGTTCGCGCATCATCGCGGCGGCCCGGTGGGCCGTATCGGGATCAGACCATCCCTCCATGACCTGGACGAGCACCTCACAGAACAAGGGCCAGTCCTTGTCGATGAGCTCGAGCACGCCGGCAAAACCCGGATCGTTGATGAGGTGCTGGATGCCCGTGTGCGCCTGCCAAAGGACGAGATGGGACACGCGCTCGGGCCGTCGCGTCGCGTATGCGACGGCCGTGGGCACGGCGAGGCTGTCGGGCGCGAACAGCGTGACGTGCTCCGCGCCCAGGGCGTCAACCACGGCTTCGAGGTCGCGCACCCAGGCGTCAAGCGAGAAGTCGCCCACACTGCGCTCGGATAGCCCCGCTCCGCGGCAGTCATAGTCGACAAGCATGGCTCGCTGGCCGATCTGTTCGTCCCAGTCCTGCCATTGGGGAATCTCGGCTGGTCCTGCTCCGTTGCAAAACGGGATGGTAGGCAGCTCGACGTACGGCACCCCTTGCCCCTTGGTCGAAAAGGCAATCCTGACGCCGTCAGTTGTCGTTGTGAATTGGGTATTTCGCTCCACCGTGTGGGCCATTCTACAGGCGCGGAGAAGACTGAGCAGCGCGGCGCGTCAATTACTACGTCGCGTCGAAAGAACTTGTCATTGCGTCCTGCCAACTCCGCCTCACGATGCACAAGGCGTTCACCGCGGGACGGAGTTGGCAGGTAGCGGGGAGGCAAAAGGGCGTGGGCACTTCATCTTGTATACCTAGTGAGCACCGCCTCGAACGGGGGCCGGTGGTCTTCTGGTGGTCGGGGCCAACCGGATTTGAGTAGCAGCATGGCAGAAGTGGAGTCGAGCGCTTTCGCGGGACCAGCGACTGAGAGCGACGTAGACGTCGTGGTGATCGGCGCTGGGTTCGCCGGGCTGTACGCGTTGTACAAGCTGCGGGAGGCGGGGCTGCGCGTCCGCGTGTTCGAGCGCGGGATGGCATCGGCGGAACGTGGTACTGGAACCGTTACCCGGGCGCGCGGGTGGACATCCAGTCCGTCGAGTACATGTTCACGAAGTTCGCCGACCTCGAGCAGGAGTGGGATTGGACCGAGCTGATGCCGGCGCAGGAGGAGATCGAACGCTACCTGAACTGGGTTGCCGACAAGCTCGATCTGCGCGACGGAATCACATTCAACACCTCCGTCGAACGCGCGCGTTACGACGCTGCGAGCGCCTCGTGGCGAGTCGAAACCGACAGGGGCGAAAGCAGCCGGGCGTCCTTCATTGTGGCGGCGACGGGATGCCTCTCGGCGCCGATCGAGCCCGCGATCGCCGGCCTCCACGACTTTCGCCGGCGACAGTCTCTACACGAACCGGTTCCCGCACGGGCGGCTACGACTTCACGGGAAAGCGGACGGCCGTCATCGGAACCGGCTCATCGGGCGTGCAGGCGATCCCGGTCATCGCGAAGCAGGCGGCGGAGCTTTTCGTACTGCAACGCTCGGCTGCGTACACGCTGCCGTCGCCGAATCGGCGGCTCGGGCCGAACGAGCTCGGTGAGCTTAAGGCGCAGTACCCGGCGATACGGGCGGCGCAATGGGCGTCTCCGTCCGGGGCGGCACGATTTGGTGCGGTGGCGTTCGCGGGCGGCGAAATGACGAGCATCCTCGAAGCGTCGTGGGACGAGCAGCTCGCCAAGCTCGACGAGCGCGGCATGGCAGGATGCTTTTCGTGGTCTGACGTGTACGTCAACATCGACGCGAATGCGGCCGCGACGCGGCTCTACGCCGAAGCCATTCGCCGGGTCGTTCACGACCCCCAGACCGCAGAGGATCTCGTGCCGCATTACCCGTTTGGATGCAAGCGGGTGATCATCGATGACGGCTACTTCGAGACGTACAACCGAGAAAACGTCCGGCTGATCAACCTGCGGCGGAACGCCATCGAGCGCATCAAGCCCGATGGGATCCAGCTCCAGGACGGATTCATCGAGCGTCGACGTCATCGTCTACGCGACCGGCTTCGACGCCATGACCGGGGCGCTGTCGCGGATCGACGTGCGCGGTCGCGACGACGTAGCGCTCCGCGACGTGTGGGCAGAGTCGCCGAAGGCCTACCTGGGTTGGGGGTTGCCGGGTTTCCGAACCTGTTCACGGTGACCGGCCCGGGGAGTCCGTCCGTCCTGACCAACATGGTCACGTCGATCGAGCACCACGTCGAATGGATCACCGCCTGTATCCAGCACCTGCGCGCGACGGGCAGCCGCAGCATCGAAGCCGATGCCGGCGCGCAGGACGAGTGGGCGGAGCGCATCAGCCGGTTCGCCGGCCCGATCCAGGTGCATCCGAGCTGCAACTCGTGGTACCTGGGCGCCAATGTCCCCGGCAAGACGCGCCAGTACATGCCGTACACGGGCGGGCTCACGAGGTACATGGCGAAGTGCGAGGCGGTGGTGGCCGGCGGCTACGAGGGCTTCACGATCGCATGAGGCGCGAACGGTTTCGGAGTTGAGGCAACGCCAACCTGCGACCATCGAATTAGAAGGCGAGGCCCGAGGGTACGCTCCTCCACGCATTCATCGCAGAGGTTGGTTAGCGCGACATGCCAGCCGCTTCAGTGGAGTCGGAGCTCGGCCGAGAACTCCAGTCCCCGAGCGCGGCCGCCGGACT
Source organism: uncultured Chloroflexia bacterium (assembly GCA_963736015.1). Classification (GTDB taxonomy): domain Bacteria; phylum Chloroflexota; class Dehalococcoidia; order DSTF01; family JACRBR01; genus CAVTNG01. The sequence continues at coordinate 10,681 of CAVTNG010000006.1, forward strand.
ACGACGAGAGTTCAGCCCGGCGCGACCACCAGGCCTCGGCGGCGGTCATTGCGCTCTCGGCCTCGTGGATGCCGTCGCCCACGAGCCCTGCGGTGGCAGCCCAGTGCAAGGGTACAAGGGCTAGAGCCCCGGGGAGCCAACGGTGCTCGTCGCGAGTCAGCGGTTCCGGAGCCGTGCCTTCGTAGGCGTCGAGCAGTCGTCGCGGCTCGAGCAATTCGCCGCCCTGTGCGACGTGGTGCAGGCTGGCCGCGATGTCGTACAGCCGCTCCCTGACCCTCGCAAAATCCAGGTCGAAGGTGGCCCATGAGCCGTCTGACAGTTCTCCCGCGTTGCCCAATTTGTAGTCCCCATGAATCGGGGTGCATGGCAGTTCGACCTCCTTCCGGAGCTTGGAGAGCTCGCCAGTCAGTTGGCGCATCCGATGCACGACCGGCTCGCTGCGGGGTCCGAGCCTGCGGCGTGTGAAGCCGACCGAGTAACGCAGTTGGCCGAAGGTTCTGTGGTCGTCGAGGGGTTCGGGCGGGCTGGGCTCCCAGACTGCTTTGAGCGCGGTGTGAAGGCGTCCGAGCTCCTCGAATAGGCGGACGTAGGAGTCCTCGTCCGCCCGTGGCTGGACGTGATCGATGAACTCCTCAATCTCAGCCCAACGATCAGCGACCCTCAGGAGGTCGCAGCCGGAAATCTGAATCGGCCGAGCGACGCGGACTTGCGTCCGCTGGAGCCGCTCCCGCAGGCGCCGCAGTCCCGCTACCCGGCCGCGGCGGACCCAGGGCCTATGAACCCGGAGGACAACCGGCGGCTCAGCGTCTATCCGCACGTTGAGGTTGAACCCACCGCCAATGTCTGCCCATCCGGCCCCTCGCGCGACGCGGGCGATCAGGGCCGAGACGGCCGGGTCATCTGGGCTGGCTCTAGGTCCGAACCAGCGCGGCAAGGGAGGGGGAGAGGTCGAAGCTTCGATTCCGGTCAACCCCATGGCGCCAACCCGTCATGCTCGCGCACACAGTCGTGAAGAGCCTCTGCTCGGACTACCTCGGGCGCTGGTCGACGAGCGTGCCGTTCACCAGGTCATCGAAGCGATCGATCGCGAGGTTGTTCGGCGAGTCGAGGTCCGCGCATTCGACTTCGATCGGCCAGATAGCGCTCGGTGTACAGCGTCGCGACGAGCGACTTACGATCGTCGTTGAAGGTCCGGAGCTCCCACTCGGCGCGCTCGCACAGGATGGCGGCAGCATATACCTCGGCCATGAACTGCGAGAGGACGTAGAGCCGGGCCTCGGCGGTCGTACCTTCGAGGCGCTTCCAGGCGTCGATGGCGGCGCTCAAGTCCTCGGCGCGGTCGCGGACGACCGCCGCTGCGGGAATCGCTTCACCGGCATTGTCGACGGCTTCGTTGATGCGAGCGAGGAACGGCGCGTCCGCTCGCCTCGCGCTCGATGGCGCGGCGGACGTCGAGGCAGAGGATGTTGTCCGGTCCCTCCCAGAGCGTATTGATCTGGGCATCGCGCAGAATGCGCGCGACCGGCCAAGTCTCGATGTAGCCGTTGCCGCCGTGGATCTCGATGGCGTCGCTGGCGGTCGTAATTCCCAGCCGCGCGGCCTTGAGCTTGGCGAGCGGCGGAACGATGCGCGAGCGTTCGAACGCCGCCTCCGGCCGCTGGTGGTTCGGATAGCCGTAGCCTTCGAACAGCATCGCCTGTACCGCTTCGACGTCGACGATCATCTCGGCGATCTTGCGCTTCATCAGCACGTGGTCGATGAGCGGCGTCTTCCACGAATTGCGCGCGTCGGCGTAACAGAGCGCCTCAGTGAGGGCGCGGCGCGCGCAGCCGAGGCCCATCATCGCGACACCCAGCCGGGCGACGTTGGTCATCGCCATCAGACGCGCCATGCCGCGGCCATCGCTTGGCGAGCCGTCGTCTGTGGGGCCGCGCCGCTGAGCATGAACGCCTCGGCATCAACGAACTCGACCTCGCCGGAAGCGACCGCATGCGTACCGAGTTTCTGCTTGAGCTGACGAATGCGAATGCCGTTGCGGCTACCGTCGCGCTTCTGCTTGAGGACGAGGAACGGAGTGTTGCCCTTTACGCTATCGGGTGCGCCAATGGGCTTCGCGAGCACGACGAAGGCCTCGCCGTTGCAGTTGGACGCGAACCACTTGAAGCCGTTCAGGAGCCAGGAGTCGCCGTTCGGCGAAGCAGTCGATTCGAGGCCGCCAAGGTCTGAGCCGCCGGTGCGCTCCGTGAAGAACTGGCCCGTCGCGCCGACCCATTCGCCGGACGCGATGCGCGAAAGCACGTAGCTCTGGACGTCCGCCGGTGCGAATTGCGCCGTCTGCGCGGCGACCATGCCGGCGTCGGCGCCCATGGCGCAAGACATGCCGATCTCGGCCTGGTTCAGCAGGTAGCCAGATGCCATACCCAGCGGTCCCGTCGGGACGCCGGCGGCTTCGGCTTCACGCTGGAACTTCGGTCCCATGAACCCGCTCTGGACGAGATCCCGTTTCGTCGCCTTCGCGCTCTCGGCGATGATGACTTCGCTGACGTCGTGTCCCCAGCGGTCGTATTTCACGAGCTGCGGCGGGTTCTTATCGGTGATCTCGGCGCGCTCGGCGATCGGGCCGCCCATGAGCGCCCCATACGCATGAAGGCGGGGTTCTGCCCAGGCGTACTGGTCCTCCGTGAGGTAGTAGCGCATGGACCGCTGCAATGTGGGATCGCAGTCGAACCAGTTGAGTCCGATCGCCCCCGGGAAGCGCTCGGTGCGGTAACGGTCCGACTTCTCCGTCGTGTTGAAAGGCAGCGAGTCGACCCGCTCCTCGCCGTAGCTGATGGGCTTCACGCGCTCTTCGGTCGTCATAGCTGGTTCCTCCAGTAGCACAGTCAGGATACTCGTCGTTGGCGGCTGGCCGCGACCACCAGGGTTCGCGCGTGCCTGTCGGGATGCCCGCGACGGCAGAATCGTGTTTTGCGCAGAGGGGCTGCTCGAGGTCAGAGCATGACTGCGGCAGCGACACCGGCCCACAGATGCGGCATCTCGCCTGGCTGGCGCTTCACGCTGACGAACGCGGCCACGATGCCGACGATCGGCGCGGCCTCAAGGCCGTCCCGGCTCCGTCCACGAGGCAGACGGAGTCATCTGGGACCTCCGCGATCCGGATTGTGGCATGGGATACCTAAGGACGGCGACGCGTTACGCCACCCAGACCTTGTCCGCCACCGACGCGGCGAGAGAGACGAGTTGACCGGAAATCTGAGTCGTCATTGCGCCCGATCCGGTGTGGGCCTCAACAACCTTGACCTCGGCGTCGAGGGCGAAGCCGTGATCGGCGAGGAAGCGGAGCAACGCAGGCGCCTCGTGTTCTGTGACCTCGGACACGCGCCGGACTCGCGCGTGTTCTCCCTGTTTGAGCTCGCTCAGCCTGCGTTGCTTGTCCGGTGCTACCTTCGCTCCCGGTATCGTGTTCCCATGCGGGCAGGTCAGCGGACGCCCCATCTGTTCGTAGAGCCGATTCACGATCGAGGCGGAGATCGCGTGCTCGAGCCTCGCGGCCTCGATGTCCGCTTCGACCCAGTCGAGGCCGACGACATCGGTCAGCCAGCGTTCGATGATGCGGTGTGAGCGGACAATGGCTTCCGCTCGTTTTCGCCCGGCCGGGGACAGCACGAGCTCGTGGCGCGGACCTCGCGTCACGAACCCCGCCTCTTCGAGGCGAGATACGGCGGCGATGACACTGGGCTGCGCGACGCCGAGCCATTCGGCAATGCGGGAGGCGCGCACCGCCTCGCCTTCCGCATGGAGGTAGTACATCGTCTCGAGGTAGCGGCCGAGCGAGGCGGAAACCTCGTCTGATGGCACAGGCATCTCCAGAGCGGGATTCGTCGTGGCCCGGCGTGGGAAGGCCGGGCACGGCGTCAGGATATTCGGGGGCGGTTGTTTAATCCACCGAATGCCAGGCGCCCGCGGCTTCAGGTCAGTTCCAGACGGTGTCCATGTACGGCTAACTCTTCGAGGCGGCCATGACGGCCTTATCAGCATAGGGTTGACCGCGCAGTGTTGGGCTCGCGGGCATCGATTTGCCCGGCCGGCGTCTGGAGAGCTGTCCGTCGTGGGCTCTTCCGAATTAGAATCCTCAGCAGATGCAGACCGTGTATGAAGCCGCAGGTGGCCACAGCGGAATGCTGAAGTTGGCCGGCGCGTGGCACGAGCGCGTCCTGGAGGACGAGGTCGTGAGCCATGCGTTCAGTCACGGGTACCAAGCGGACCACACCGAGCGCCTGGCCGCGTACTGGGCCGAGGCACTCGGTGGACCGGCGACGTACTCCGAAGCGTACGGCGATGAGACATCGGTCGTGCGGATCCACAGCGGAAACGGACTCCACGAAGAAATGGATCAGCGGGCGATCGCCTGCTTCGACCGAGCGCTCGAAGATGTCGGCCTCGACCGCGACGAGCGGCTTCGAAGCGTGTTGCACGACTACTTCGCCTGGGCGACGACCACCACCATGTCTCGCTACGAGCGCTCCGCCGATGATGTACCGGCGGGCATGAACATCCCGAGGTGGTCGTGGGGCGGGCTCGTCACAGGAGCGGACACGAGCCGCTGACGACGTTCGCACACTCGGGCATCACTCCGTCGACATAGGTACCGGACGCCAATCAGTGGCAGCAGCGGGGCTCGCCTCAGACGCCGCGTCAGGCGGGGACGGCGTAGATGTCGTTCTCGTCGAGTGCGCCCGCGGCGAAGCAGAGCAGCGCCACCTCGCTGGAGAGCGTCGACGCCGTCTCGCCGGCGCTGCGCAAGGCGTCGACGCGCGCGCTCACGGAGGTCCGCTCCCTCTGGCCGCCGCGGACGGCTGCGTATACATCGAACGCCATCATCCGCCACCGCTCGATGAGCTCCTCGAACGCGCGCTCATCGCGCGGGGCTCCGTCGGCGGGCGCAGTGCGGAACAGCTTCAGCGGCTCGGGGCTCTGCGGGGGATTCATCCTCGACCTCCTTCAATACTGGTGCAGGACGTCTCAGTGGATTGTGGCTGACGAAGATTCCCTTCTGGTTAGCGCGCGGTTAACGTTTGCCTCATCGCCCGGGGTGTCTGCGTGTGATTCGTCCTGGGGGCGCGGCATCGTCGATTCACGGAAATCGGCGCGTCTCCGCCAGATCCGTTCCTACGAGAGACTCACTGAACGCGACGTTGTACCGCCGTCACATATGAGTGTGCCTCGCGGTACGGGAGGCTATCGCGAAGGATGCTGATGGTGCGGTGCTCCCACAGCTCATGCGATCGCGTCCGCGAGCGGTCGCAGAGTTCTCTCGTCGTGTCGTGGCGTTGATTCACCTCTTCATTTGGCGCGCTCAACGAAGTCGCCGGTTCGGCCGCGGGCCCGGCACGATCGCAGGTCATTTGCGATAGGCTTCGCCGATGCCTCCCGTCGCCGGCGCACAAGCTCCTCGCACTCGATCCGGTTCGTCGGACCCGATCATCTCAGTCCACGAACTGCACAAGGAATACGACGGGCGCGAGGTCGTGGCGGGGGTGGACTTCGATGTGCACCCCGGCGAGATCTTCGCGTTCCTGGGACCGAACGGCGCGGGCAAGACGACGACCGTCGAGATCCTCGAGGGCTACCGCGAGCGCTCCGCAGGCGACGTGAGCGTGCTCGGCGTGGATCCGGCGCGGCCCACGCGCTCGTGGCATCACCGGGTGGGAGTGGTGCTTCAGGAGTCGCAGCCGGAACCGGAGCTGACCGCCCGCGAGTGTCTCCAACTGTATGCCGGATACTACGCCGACGCGCTGCCGGTCGAGACCACGCTCGACGCGGTCGGGCTCCTGCCGGAGGCGGACGTGCTCGTCCGCGCGCTGTCGGGCGGGCAGCGGCGGCGTCTCGACTTCGGCCTCGCGCTCGTCGGCAACCCGGAGCTGCTCTTCCTCGATGAGCCCACGACGGGATTTGATCCGTCATCGAGGCGTGCAGCGTGGTCAGTCATCTCCAGCCTGCGTTCGCTCGGCAAGACGATCTTCCTCACGACGCATTACATGGACGAAGCGGAGGCGCTGGCTGACCGTATCGCGGTGATCGCGGAGGGGCGGATCATCGCAGCAGGCACGCCGAAGACACTCGGAGGGCGCGAGTCCAAGCAGTGCCGTGTGACCTTCACACTTCCCGCCGGTGCAGGGATGGGGGACCTGCCGGCGGCGCTTCCGGGGAGCATCACCATGCCCGGGGACGGCCGTGTGGAGATTCGCGCCGGCGAGCCAATGCGGCTGCTCGCCGCGCTGTCGGCGTGGGCCGTAGCGCGCGGCTACGACCTCACCGACATCGAGGTGCGCAGGCCGTCCCTGGAGGACATCTATCTGGAGTTGACCGGTGGCGGTTCATAATCTACCGGCGGGGAGCGCCCAGCCAGCCGCGATGGGCTCGCTGCGTCCAGCCGAGGCGGTCCGCCTCGTGCTGCACCAGGCCCGGTACGACGTCCTCGTGTTCCGACGCAACCGCCAGAGCACGTTCTTCACCCTTGCGCTTCCCGTGATCTTCCTGGTCATCTTTGCGAGCACGTTCCGCAGCGATGTGTTCACACTGGTGACCGGTGAGCGGATCAAGGGCGCGCGATATTACGTGCCGCAGATCGTGGCGCTTGCCATCGTCTCCGCGTCGTTCAGCAACGTCGTCTCGACGGTGATCGCGCAGCGCGAGACGGGTGTCCTGAAACGCCGCCGGTCCACGCCGGTTCCCGCCTGGGTAATCGTCGTTTCGCGCGGCCTGACCGCCGTGGTCATCGCCTTTGCAATCGTTGTCGTGCTGCTCGCGGTCGCGCGCATCGGCTACGGCGTAAGCGCCCCCGTGCGGACCCTTCCCGGCGTGATCCTGACAACGCTCATCGGTGCGCTGTCGTTCTGCTGCATTGCATATGCGCTGACAACCTTCATCGACTCGAGCGAGTCAGCCCAGCCCGTGATCCAGGCGATTACGCTGCCGATCTTCTTCATCTCGGGCGTCTTTTTCCCTGAGGATATTGTGCCGGGGTGGCTACTCGATGTCGCGAACTTCTTTCCGGTGCGCCACCTGGCACTGGCACTGCTCGCGGCATTCGGTCGCACCGACTCCGGGAATGGCATCGCCGCCGCCGACCTGGCGAACCTTGCCGTCTGGGGTGCGGTCGGCGCAATCGTGGCCACGCGCCGATTCAGCTGGACGCCGCGGACGACGCAGCCGTAGCGGCGGCGCTCCGCAGGTTACTAGTCCCTGCGGATACCGGAGAGGTGCGGCGATATGAGCACGATCGCCCGGATCGAGATCACACATCACCAGCTCCCGCTGGATCCGCCGTTTACAGCGGCATGGGATCCCGTTCCACGGACGAAGTTCCCGGCCACGATCGTGCGGGTCTTCGACGACCAGGGCCGTTTCGGCGTCGGCTCTGGAGACGCGATGCACGGGTTTGACGGCTTCGCGCGCTGGTTCATTGGCGAAGATCCACTCGATCTCGACAGGCACAGCGCGGTGCTTTCAAACATCGACTTTCACGCCGGCCGGCCATGGCCGCTCGACGTCGCGCTCCGGGACCTCGCGGGAAAGATCCGCGGTGAGCCGATCTGGAGGCTTCTCGGCGGGCGCGAGGATCGCGTGCGGGCGTACGCGTCGACAGGCGTACATCGCCCGGCCCGCGAGATGGTTCAGGTCGCGAGGCACGCTCTCGACGCCGGCTTCGCGGCGCTCAAGCTCCGGATGGGGCGCGCCAATATCGAAGACGATTTTGCCGTCGTGAGCGCAGTGCGTGACGCCGCCGGCGATGCGCTCGAGCTGATGGTCGATTGCAACCAGGGCTGGCGTATGCCGTGGGACGTCCGGGAGCCATGGGACCTCGAGCGTGCGAGCGCGGTCGTCGCGCGTCTCGCTGGCGAGCGGCTGTACTGGATCGAGGAGCCGCTGCATCGCGGCGACTGGGCCGGCTACGCGGAACTGCGGCGCCGGTTCTCAACGCGCATCGCCGGCGGAGAGCTGACGCGCGAGCCGTACGAGTTCGCTCAACTGCTCTCGATGGAGTGCCTGGACGTCTTCCAGCCGGACTGCGTCCTGACGATGGGCATCGGCGGTCTGCGCGAGCTAGCGCGATCCGTCATCGACGCCGGTCACATGTTCACGCCGCATACGTGGGGCAACGGCATCGGCCTCATGGCCAACCTTCAACTTGTCGCCGCCGCGGGCGGTGGGCCGTTCGTCGAGTTCCCGTTCGATCCGCCGGACTGGACGGCCGCACGTCGCGACTTCATGCTGACGCGCCCGATCGAGATGGACGGCGAAGGCCGCATCACGCTCCCGCGCGGTCCCGGCCTAGGCATCGAGCTCGACGAGGCTGCGCTTGCACAGACGTTGACGGGAGGCACCACGTTCGCATGAGACGGTGGCGGGCGCGCGGGGATCATGGATCGAGAGCCTCCGGCGCTCCGAGCCCAAGCCCCATCCGGGAGGGCATCCCCTCCCCGTTCAGGAGACGCGACGTGCTCTCGTTGCTAGAGTTGATTCACAACGTATCGGACAGCCACCGGCACTCTTGGAGGATGAGCCATGACGATCAAAGGGCTTTGCATCTCGACGATCTTCAGCGAGGACCTCAACAATCTCTTGCCGTTCTACCGGGATGTGCTCGGGCTCACGGTAGGAAACGAAGGACCCGGCTTTGTCGTGCTCGGGCCTCTCGAGGGACCGTCCATCGGGCTTGGCACCCACAGCGATGTGCACGGCCGGGCGAGCGAGCCTGCGCGACACATCGTTGGGCTCGAAACCGACGACATCAAGAGGGACTACGACCGCCTCAAGGATCGTGGCGTCGAGTTTCTCGAAGAGCCAACGGCTGGAGGCCCGGTCACCTTCGCGACGCTCAAAGACCCGGAAGGCAACTACGTGCAGCTCGTCCAGTTCAACAGGGCGAGTTGAGGACGCAGTTTCGCCCGGCGCGGATGCGCGAACCAAAGGACAGGAGCCTGATTGCGGCCGATTTCGCTCATGCCGGAGCACATCAGCTGCTTAGAGATTTGAGCTCGCGGTCGTCCGCAGCTCTCAGGAGTCGCAGCGATGCAGTCGAACGTCGACGAGTACATTCCCGCAGCGGCGATGGTTGTCGTTGCTCACCCCGACGACGCCGAATTCATGGCGGCGGGCACGGTGGCAAAGTGGACGAGGGCCGGAGCTGCCGTTACGTACGTAATCGTCACGAAGGGCGACAAGGGCTCCGACGACCCGGCGATGACGCCCTCGCGGCTGGCGGAACAGCGCGAGGCTGAGCAGCGAGCCGCGGGCGCGATTCTCGGGGTTAAGAACTTCGAGTTCATGGGCTTCGAAGACGGCTACCTGGAGCCGACGCTCGAACTTCGGCGGGACATCACCCGTCTCGTCCGAATCCATCGTCCCGAGGTGGTGATCTGCTTCGATCCGACGAATCGGATCTTTTCGGACAGCTACGTGAACCACCCCGACCACCGCGCCAGCGGCGACGCCACCATGGACGCAGTCTTTCCCAGCGCGCGTGACAGACTCACATTTCCGGAGCTGCTCGCCGATGGGCTCGAGCCGCACAAGGTCGCCCAGCTCTGGCTTGGCGCTCCGGCCGCGGCGAACCACTGGGTCGATATCACCGACACCGTCGAGATCAAACGCAAGGCGCTCCTGGCGCATCCGAGCCAGCTCGGACCGGACATTGTCGAGTTCGTGGGGGAGATGGCACGGGGCGTGGCGGCCGGCAAGGGGTTCGAGTTCGGCGAGTCGTTTCGACGGATCATCCTGGAGGCGCCAGACGACGATCCCGCTCGCCGGAGCTGAGTGACGACGTCAACTACCGGAAGTCGTGAAAGGCCACCTTGGGTCCGGCGCAGTCGTCCGCGAAAACGGGCGGTCTGGGGTTCGAGTTTCCCACGAATGGCTGCGGTCTTCAGCCACGTTCGGCTGCGTCTCCTCGGCTATGCGAATGCGGCAGCAAGCTACGACCATCGCGTACGACGGTTTGGCTACCGCGTGGGACGGCGACCGGCGTCACGGCCACCACGTCTTGATGCGCGCGTCACGCCGTTCGCGTGGCCCAAGGAGGAAGCGATCGTGCGCCCATCGCTCCTGCGGCGAAGTGATGTGAGTACCAGCGGTCCGAATGCGGCTGCACGGTGCCGCCAGGCGTTGCGGCGTCTCACGAATCGGTCGCCCGGACGATCGTCGCGCCCCGAGCCATGCGGCATCCGTGATGCGCGAGGCGATGCCGGGCAGCAGGCGCATCGGCACGAACGCCCGCAGCAACGCCGACGCGGACACCAGCTCCGTGGCTCAAACGGCGATGTGGGAGGGCACGTTATGGTTGATAGGGATGGCTGGATCGACCTAGCTACCAGTCCGCGACGTAGATGAAGTCGCTCGCGGGACGGTCGAGCCAGATCACGATGCGCATGGCGAGCTTCATCTCGATGGCATACTTGGCCGTACGAATGCCCGTGAGTTGACTAGGGCCGCAGCGGAGCTCCTTCGCCGCGGCCGGCCACGTCAGCGCTCGCTCGCGGCGATGTGCGTCGAGCGCTTCGTACAGGCGCGGGAGCGACCAGCGGAGGCGGTGCTGGGACCCGGGCTCGGGAAGCGCGTGCCGCTCGCCGACGGTGACGCCGGGCACGAACTCCTCCGGCGCTCGACCAAGCCACCGCAACATGAAGAGCGCGTGCTGGCAGCTCGTCGCGCCCCGTGCCGCCATGTTGGTCAGGGTGGAAGCGCTGATCGGATGGTCATTTCGACGCTGATTGAGCGCCGCTGACTGGTTCCACATCTCGGCGGCGACGCCGCGCCACGCGAGGCCGCGCGCAGCCCGCACCGAGTCGAGTGCGGCGAACAGCGCGCCGATGTCGAAGTCAGGCGCGGGGGTCCGCCCTGGGCCACTGGCTGGCCGCGTGGACAACAGCGCACCTCTCTGTCGATTCGCTACGCCGAACGGTGACATCTCTGTTGTAGCTTCCGGCGTGACTGCAGGGAAGCCGCCCGCCGAGATGGCCGCGCAACCACGGCGGTGCGCACGGCCCAGGCCGGCTTGCGTGCGGGAGAGGGCGTACGTATAGTCGCTTCTACAAACATATAGGTGCGCCCGGGCGGCCCGAGCTTCGATGTGAGGGGCCCCGCAGGGGAAGCCGGTGAGAATCCGGCGCTGTCGCGCAACTGTGATCCCGCTCTTCGCGGGTAAGCCAGGATACCTGCCCCAGGCGAATCCGAACGCCTTCGCGTGAAAGGGGTAGGACCAATGACCGTAACGCATTGACTACCCCGAGCATCCGGCTCGGGGTTTCTCGTTTCCACACTTCAAGCTGAAAGGGACGTCAGATGACGCGACTTCTTCTCGCGTGCTCGGGACTGCTCTTATGCGTTGGCGCCGTGACGCACGCGATAGCAGCGGATCCGCAGGCGAGCGCCGCGCTCAAGGCCACGAATTACGTACGCACGCTGCAGGGCACCGATGGCGGGTTCCCCGACTTCGCCGATACGTCCACGCCGTCAGCAACGCTCGACGCGGTCTTCGCTTTCGGCGCGGCAGGCATCGATCCTCGCACGGTCGAACGGGGCGGCAAGGGGCCGGACGACTATCTTGCCACGCAGGCGAGCTCCTTCAGCAGTGCTACGCCCGGCGGCGCGGCTAAACTCGTGGCCGGACTCGCGACGATGGACATCGACCCGATGAACTTCGGCGGTATCGACGCGCTTGCTGCGATGGAGGCGAACTACCAGCCCGCCACCGGCAAGTACGGCGACGACGCCTTCGCACAGGCCCTCTTCATACTCGCGGAACGGTCGCTGTCCCGGCCGGTGCCGGCAGCGTCGGCCGCGTACCTGATCTCACTGCAGAAGCCGGACGGCGGCTGGGAGTTCTGCTGCGGGTTTGGCACGGACACAAACTCGACGGCCACGGCCGTGCGCGCGCTCGTTGCTGCGGGTACACCGTCGAACGATCCGGCGGTGGTGGCCGCAGTCGAGTACCTGCACGCGAACCAGAACAGCGACGGCGGATTCCCGTACGCGCCGCCGTTTGAGTCAGACGCCAACTCGACGGCATACGTGATCCAGGCGATCGTTGCGCTCGGACAGAGCGCCGACGCTGGCGGGCCGTGGGACCTCGGCGGCGGCGCGAATCCGCTCGCGAACCTCCTTTCGTTCCAGAATCCCGCCACGGGCGCGTTGATCGCTTTCGGCGCCGACAGCCCATTTGCGACGTACCAGGGAATTCCGGGCCTCGTGCTCAAGGCGTTCCCCGAGCAGGAACAGCCGAGTTCGTACACACCGACCGCGACGTCGACGACAACGTCCACGGCGACAGCCACACCGATTTCGACATCGACCGCGGCGAGCACGGCGACCCCGTCTTCGACAGCGGGCGCGAGCGTCGCGACCGCAACCGTCGCAGCGGTGACGACGATCGCTCCGGGCACCACGGCGAACACGCCGACAGCGATCAACGCCGTGCTCGGTGTCACTGTGCCCCCGCCCGCGCCGGTGCACGTGGCGGCGCTTCCCAACACCGGTCGCGGGGGACCTGATCCGATGCGTCCAGTCACCGAGATCGCGTTCGCGTTGTCAGGGGCAACGCTGATACTCGCCGGCATCGCGGCGATGAGGAAGGGCGGGGCACCACCGGAACCATGATCGCGCGCCTGCATCCGATCGCCTGGGTGGCGTGGCTTATGAGCGCGATGGTCATCGCGCTCGTGACCTCGAACCCGCTGTACCACGCGACGGCTGCGCTCTGCGCGCTCGTGGTCTACGCGAGCGTCCGGCCGGGCGGACGCAACGCCCTCGACGCATTCCTCCTTGTCGGATGGGGGTTCGCCGCGCTCTCGATTCCGCTGAACCTGATCACGGGCAGCAGCGGAACCGAAGTGTTGGTTACGCTGCCCTCGCTGACGCTCCCCGGCTGGCTGGGATCGGTAACGCTCGGAGGGACAGTAACCGCGGAGTCGCTGGTATACGCAGTCGACCAGGCGCTCGCGCTCGGTGCGATCATCTCGATCGTCTGCGCATTCAACGCCGGCGTCGATCACTTCCAGCTGCTCAAGATGACACCACCGGGCCTGGCCCAGATCGGCGTCGTGGTCAGCGTCGGGCTGTTGCTCGTTCCGGAGACCGTGTCGCGCGCCCGATCGCTGCGTGAAGCACGCGTCGCGCGGGGCTATGCCGACCGGTTGAGTCCCTCGATGGTCTTCCCGTTGCTGAGCGACGCGCTCGAACGCGCCGTTGAGCGCGCCGAGTCGCTCGACGCCAGGGGGTTCGGCGCGTTGCGAGTGCCTGCGCGAACGAGCGAGTCAGTCCTCGCGCTCGCCGGGCTCGCGCTGGCGGCGTTCGGCGCGTTCGGCTGGTACTACGCGCCGGACGCGCGGTACTGGGCGGGGACGGCACTCGTGGGAGGAGCGGCGCTGGTTCTGTGGACCGGCCGGAAGCAGGCCGGGCGAGGCGTCGCGCGGCGGCTCTTCATCGTGCCGATGACGGGCCGAGATGTCATCGTCGCCGTGGCGGCGACGGTGTCCGCGGCGGTGGTCGTCGGCGCACGGATCGCGGGCATTGGCGACGTGACGTATCTGCCGTTTCCCGCGCTGCAGGCGCCGGCATACGCGCTACCCGTCGCAGCGGCGATCGCGCTGCTGATCGCGCCTGCCGCCGTACGGGGAGGCCGAGCGTGAGCCTCGTCACGGCAGCCGGCCTCGGGTTTGCGTACGGCGGCACGCGGCACAGCGTCCTGGACGATGTGGATCTCGAGGTAGGCGAGGGTGACTTCGTGCTCGTCGCCGGGCCATCGGGCAGTGGCAAGTCCACACTGCTGCGCTGCTTCAATGGCCTGATCCCTCACTTCCACGGTGGTTCGTTTCGCGGGGAGGTGACCGTCGGCGGCCTCGACACGCGATACCACCAGCCGCGCGAGCTGTCTTCGGTCGCCGGGTTCGTCTTCCAGGAACCGGAAACGCAGCGGGTGGCGCGCACTGTGCGGGAAGAGATCGTGTTCGGGATGGAGAACCGCGGCGTCGCTCCCCTTTCGATGAAGAAGCGCATGGAGGAGGCACTGGACGCGCTGGGGATCGCGGCGATCCGGAATCGTGAGATGCAGACTCTTTCCGGAGGGGAGCTGCAGCGCGTCGCCATCGCATCAGTGTTGACGATGCAGCCCCGGCTTGTCCTGATGGACGAGCCGACATCGCAGCTCGATCCCCAGGCGGCCGACGACGTGTTGAGACTCGCGCGCGACCTGCGAGATGACTACGGGCTCGCGGTCGTCATGTCCGAACACCGCATGGAGCGCGTGATCGCTACGGTCGACAGAGTGTGGACGTTGCCCGGCAACGGCGCGGTGAAAGAGCTCGAGCCGCGGGCGGCTTCGGGCCAGCTGCCGGGCGCACCGCCGGTGAGCCGCATCGGCCGCGCGATGGGTTGGTCTCCGCTTCCGATGTCGATCGCGGAAGCGCGCCGTTATGTCATGACTCCCTGCGCAGAGGCCGAGCAGAACGCTCGAGAGACGCGGGCACCGGGAGAGGCGCTGGCTTCTCTGACGAACGTGACGGTTGAGCTCGGCGGACGCACGGTGCTGAAGCTCGATCGGCTCGCCCTGCACGAAGGTGAGGCGATCGGGCTGATGGGCCGAAACGGCGCCGGGAAGAGCACCTTGCTGCGAACGCTGGCCGGCCTCGTGCGCGTGTCGCGGGGAACGATTGGCGGCATCGCCGACCCGGCCGTCGCCAGGCGGTTCAGGGACATCGCGTTCGTGCCCCAGGAACCGGGGGCATCGCTGTACAAGGATCGGCTCGACCTCGAGCTGGACGACGTCCTGCAGGGGACGGGACGCACGGGTGATGCTCGGGAAGCGCTGCGCGACTGGGACCTCGAGGCTTTTGCGGATCGTGATCCGCGCGACTTGAGCGTCGGGCAGCGACAGCGAGCGGCGCTGTGCGCGCTAACGGCGGGAGGACCGCGGCTCGTGCTGCTCGACGAACCGACGCGCGGGATGGACGCGGGCGCGAAGGAGTTGCTCATCCGCAACGTGAGGAGAATGACATCGCTTGGTGCGTGCGTGGTCGTCGCGAGCCACGACGTCGAGCTGATCGCTAGCCTGGCACAGCGCGTGGTCTTGCTGGCGGAGGGCGAGATCATCGCCGACGCGCCGACGCGTTCCGTGCTGACGGGATCGGTCGCCTTCTCGACGCAGGCGAACAAGCTCTGTGGTGGCGAGGTACTGACGGTGGACGAAGCCATCGCGAGCATGAGAGGGGCATCGTGAGGCTCGGCGGGGTGATGTTCCTGGCAGTCGCGATCATTGCCGGTGCGCTACTGACACCTGCGGGCGCGACGGCGTCCGGCGTCGTGACGAACGAGCCCGCCTGCCAGCTGAGAGCCCTGGCCGGCGCGACAAACGAGGCAGGGCTGGTGGTGAAGTTCAGCGATGGGCATACCCTGAGTTACTGCGTAGAGTTCGCGGAAGACTCGATCACGGGGATGGAGCTCCTGCGGCGCTCAGGCCTGGCGGTTGTGACAGCGAGCTCGGGGGGCGCCGGCGCGGCTGTCTGCAGCATCAACGGCGATGGATGCAACACGCCGGGCGACTGCTTCTGCAAGTGCAAGAGCGGTACGTGCGGGTACTGGGCGTACTTCCGGGAACAGAACGGCGCCTGGCAGTACTCGCCCGTCGGCGCAGGCAGCCGCACGATCCACAACGGCGACTCCGACGCGTGGGTCTGGGGGAGCGGCCAGTCGGTTCCGAGCACGGCGCCGGTGGACTGCGCTCCGGCGGCGACGGCCACGCCGCAACCGACGAGCACGGCTCGGCCGCCAACGGCGACGCCGCCCGCACTGCCGCTGGCCACGCCGACATCGGGCATACCGCCAGGAGGGCCAACAACGGCGAGCGATCTTCCTTCGGCACCGGTGATGCCGCCTCAGCCGACGCCGGTGCCGCCGGGTGCGGATCCCAACGCACCCACATCGGACGTGCTCGACGCGGCGATCACGCCCGCGGCGGCACTCCCGGAGCAGTCACGCGGGCCGGACGGATCGGCGACGGTGACTGCGCTCGCGACGACGGTTGCAACGCAAACGGCGCCGGCGGGCGTGATCCGCGTGCGCAACGACGAGGGCGACCGCAACGCCGCGGGCTACATCGGGCGGCGGAGGCTGGAACTGGCGCAGCACCGTGACGTTTGCCGCGTTCGGCGCTGTCCTTCTTGCCGTCGGAGGTGGAGCGTGGTTCTGGAGGCGCGGTGTTAGCAACTCATAACGCGCCGGCCGGCCCGCGGCCGTCCGCGATTGCGCTCGCCGCGGCTCTCGAGCGTGGCAATCATGGCGGCGATCAGCGCAGTCGGCATCGCCGCGTTCTTGTATCCGTTCTTCCTGGCGGAGGCGCCGGCCTCGAGCAGCGTCCAGGCGCACTCCAGTGACGCGCCGCTCATCTTCGGGCTGATCGCGCTGCTCGCGGCGGTGCTGTTCGTCATCGAGCTTTCGTCGCAGGGCATGAACGCGAAGACGGCATCGATCCTTGCGGTACTCGCGACCTGCGCGGCGGGTCTCCGGCTGATCCCGCTGCCGGCGGGAGCAAGCGCGTTCTTCTTCCTGATCATCCTCGGTGGTTACGTGTACGGCCCGCGCTTCGGCATGTTGCTGGGGGCGATCGCGTTGTTCGTGTCGGCGTTCCCTTCGGGCGGGCTCGGACCGTGGGTGCCGTACCAGATGTTTGCGTGCGCGTGGCTCGGACTGGGTGCGGGCTGGCTTGGCTCGATGCGCTCTACTCTGGCGCAGCAGCCGCGACTCGAGTTGGTGGTGCTGGCGACGTTCGGGGCGGTGACCGGCTTTCTGTACGGCGCGCTCATGAACCTGTGGTTCTGGCCTTTCGTCGCCACCGGCGAGAACGTCTCGTGGGCGCCCGGGATGGGGTTGGCGGAGACGCTGCGGCACTACTGGGCGTTCTACGTGCTCACATCGTTCGGCTGGGATGCATGGGCCGCCATCGGCAACGTCGTGCTGATCCTGGTGATTGGGGGCCCGACGCTGCGGACCCTGCGCCGCTCGCGGGACCGGTTCGCGATCTCCTTCGACTCCGTGTGAAGCAGCCCGACGAAGCGCTCCCAGCCCTTGTCGTCCCAAGACCAACCACAGCCGCGGCCAGGCACGGGCAGATCGTTCGGGATGGAAAACCCGCTGGCCGTCGGGGCCACGAATGCAGCAGCTTCCGCCGATCCACCCTGAACCTTAGTATTCTCTCATGAACACGCGCCTTGCCGATCATCTCGTCGCCGACTGTTAGATGTCAGCACAGACCGCGATCATCGGATGGCTCTTGCTTGTCGTCGTAACGGCGATTGTCGTGTCGTTTCTCGCACGCCGGTGGGGACGAGATCCGTTCGGCTGGGTCCTCCTCTCGGCGGCGATGGGGCCGATCGCACTGATCGCGCTTCTTGCAACTCACAGCGCAGATCGCAACCGGTCCGCGCCCGCGCGCGGAGTTGATCGACCGGGCGCGATCGTGGTGGCGTGCGATGGCTCGGAGGTCAGTGGCCGACTCGCCGACCATCTCATCGCTCGTCGCCCGACAGGAACGGACATCCTACTCGTCGCCGTGCTCCCGTACGAGACGGAGCAGGATGCGGTTGAGGCGAATCGCCGTTCAGAGCGAATGACGGCCTACGTCCGCGATGCGCTGGACAGGGCAGGTATCGAGTCACGTATCGTGGTGCGCTACGGCTCTCCTGGTGAAGCCATCGTTCGATTGTCTGATGAGGTGTCAGCTTCATTGATCGTCGTCGGCCGACGAGGCGGCGGGCTCAGTCGTGCGTTGCTTGGATCGGTATCAACATATGTCGTGCAACATGCAGGCGCCCCGGTCGTGCTCGTGACATAGGGAGGTTGCAGGCCTCGTTCGTCATTGCCCGCGAGGTCGGCCCCTATTGACGCCGTCGGAGAGCCGGTCGTGCCAGGGGAGCTACCGGTACACAGCGCAGACCGGCAGTCGGGCTGACCGCCGGTCTCCTGCTGCGAGCACGCAGCTCGCACGCTTCGCGCGAGACGAAAAGCCGGCAGGGCATCGGGCGGGAGGGCTGGGGCCGATGTCGGCCATACGGGCCGTATGGCGCGCACCTGCGCGCGCGGGCTACGGCGCTGTTTCGTTGCGGCGATTGGCGATAGCTTTCGCCTTGCGGCCATGGCGCATCGAACGGGCCATGGCCGTGCGGCGAGTCAATGGTCTGGTGGCACATATGGGAACGCTCGACGGCAAGGTAGCGATGGTCACGGGCGCGGGCTCCGGCATCGGGCGCGGGACGGCGATACGACTGGCGCGCGAGGGCGCGGACATCTGCGTCGTAGACATCGACGAAGAAGGCGCGGCGGAGACGGCATCGGCGGTGCGGGAGTTCGGGCGTGAGTCGACCGTCGCGCGGGCGAACGTGGCGTCGAAGGCGCAGATCCAGGACGCGGCGGACCGCTGCGTGCAGGAGCTGGGCGGGATGGACATCGCCGTCGCGAACGCTGGCATCGCGCGCGGGGGATCGGTGCTGGACCTCGATCTGAAGGACTGGCAGGACCAGGTCGACATCAACCTGACCGGCGTGTTCCTCACGGTGCAGGCGGCGGCGCAGCGCATGGTGAAGCAGGGGCGCGGCGGACGCATCGTGTGCATCTCGTCGCTGGCGGCGGTGATGGTCGGGCCGGCGACGTGGGGGTATTCGGCGACGAAAGCGGGCGTGAAGATCATGGTGCGCGGCTGGGCGCAGGAACTGGGCATGCACGGGATCAATGTGAACGCGATCGGGCCGGGCGTAATCGACACGCCGCTGGCGCACGGCCTCGCGGGCGACGACGAGGGGCCGATCCGAAAGGCGCTCGAACAGCGGACTCCGGCGGGGCGAGCGGGCCGGCCGGCGGACATCGCGGGGCTGATCGCGTTCATGAGCGGGCCGGACGGCGAGTTCATGACCGGCTCGTACGTGGTGATGGATGGCGGGCTTCGCGACGCGCGCGGTACCTTCTCGGACGATCCGGCGGACCCGGTCGTGCAGGAGCGCATCAGGCACATGCAGGCGGCGGCGGTGCGACGGACGCGGCTCCAGCCGCTGATCGACGAGCGGTAGACCCACGCCAGGGCGCCAACGCCATCCCGCCCGCGGTGAGAGAAGTGTGATGACGCTCGATCGCATTGCACCGGCACTGGAACGACTCTCAATCGAGCTGCCATCGTGGGCGTTCGGGAACTCCGGGACGCGATTCAAGGTGTTCGCGCCAGGCGGGAGTGCCGCGTAGCCGGAGGAGAAGATCGCGGACGCGGCGGAGGTGCATCGCCTGACGGGCATCGCCCCTTCGGTGGCGCTGCACATTCCGTGGGACCGCGTCGATGACTTCGACAGGTTGCGACGGCACGCCGAGGAGCTGGGCGTGCGCATCGGCACGATCAACACGAACACGTTCCAGGACGACGACTACAAGTTCGGCAGCCTGTGCCACGTCGACGAGCGCGTCCGCGCGAAGGCGATCGCGCACATGCACCGATTGCGTCGACATCATGGACGTGACCGGCAGCCGCGACCTGAAGGTGTGGCTGCCGGACGGGCTGAACTATCCGGGCCAGGCGGATCTGCGTGATCGGCAGGACCGCCTCGCGGACTCGCTTGCGCAGGTGTACGCGCGGCTCGAGCGCGCACCAGCGGCTGGTGCTCGAGTACAAGTTCTTCGAGCCCGCGTTTTACGCGACAGACGTGCCGGACTGGGGGACGGCGTATGTGCAATGCGTCGCGCTGGGCGAGCGCGCCGTGGTGTGCCTGGACACCGGGCACCATGCACCGGGCACGAACATCGAGTTCATCGTGATGCAGCTGCTGCGGCTGGGGCGGCTGGGCGCGTTCGACTTCAACTCGCGCTTCTACGCCGACGACGACCTGATCGTCGGGGCGGCCGACCCGTTCCAGCTGTTCCGCATCCTGTTCGAGGTGGTGCGCGGCGGTGGCTTCGACGAGGGCAGCGAGGTCGCATTCATGCTCGACCAGTGCCACAACATCGAGGAGAAGATCCCGGGTCAGATCCGCTCGGTGCTCAACGTGCAGGAGATGATGGCGCGCGCGCTGCTCGTCGATCGCGTGGCGCTGGCGGAGGCGGAGCGCGCGGGCGACGTGCTCGGCGGGCAACGGCGTGATGATGGATGCGTTCTACACCGACGTGCGCGCCGAGCTGTCGGAGTGGCGCGTGGACGGCGGCTGCCCGCCGATCCGGTGAGGCGTATCGCACGGAGCGGGTACGCCGAACGCATCGTCGGCCGAGCGAGTCGGCGGCACCCAGGCCGGGTGGGGAGCGTGACGGCGAACCCGGTCGTCGCGGCAACTGCTCGCGCGGTCGAACCGGCTCGGCGCCGACCCGCGCAACACGAACTACGCGGGCGGCAACACCTCGGCGAAGGGCATGGATCGTGGATCCCGGTCACGGGGCGCGAGGTCGAGCTGATGTGGGTGAAGGGCTCCGGTGGCGACCTCGGCACGCTCACGGAGGACGGTCTTGCGGTGCTGCGCGTGGACCGCGCTGCGGGCGCTCGTCGACGTCTATCCGGGCGAGCAGCGCGAGGACGAGATGGTCGACGCGTTCGACTTCTGTCGCCACGGTACACGGCGGCGCGACACCGTCGATCGACACCGCGATGCACGGCCTCGTCGACCGCGCCGCACGTCGACCACCTGCACCCGGACAGCGGCATCGCGATCGCCACCGCGGCGGACGGCGAGCAGCTGACGAAGGACATCTACGGCGACAGCGTCGCGTGGGTGCCGTGGCGGCGTCCCGGTTTCCGGCTCGGGCTCGACATCGCCGCGATCCACGCCGCCCGTCCCGAGACCGTCGGCGTGATCCTCGGCGGCCACGGCATCACGGCATGGGGTGCCACGAGCGAAGCGGCGGAGACGAACTCGCGCTGGATCATCGAGACCGCGCAGGCGTATCTCGACACGCACGGGTCGCCCGATCCATTCGGCGCCGAGGTCGCCGACCGCGCGGCACTTCCGCCGGCCGAACGCCGGGCGAAGGCGGCCGGCGCTCGCGCCGTACTTGCGGGCGATCGCATCGCGCGACCACCGCATGGTCGGTCACTACACCGACAGCGATGCCGTCCACGAGTTCCTCGCGGGCGAGAAGCTGTTCGCACTCGCGGCGCTCGGAACGTCGTGCCCGGACCACTTCCTGCGCACGAAGGTGCGAGCCACTCGTACTCGACCTTCCGGCGGCACGCGCCGCTCGACGCGTGCGTGGAACGACTCGCGGAACTGCACGAGCAGTACCGCGACAGACTACCGCGCGTACTACGAGCGGCACGCCGACGCCTCGTCGCCGCCTATGCGGGGCGCCGACCCGGCGATCATCCTCGTGCCCGGCGTCGGGATGTTCTCGTACGGCAGGGACAAGCAGACGGCGCGAGTCGCCGGCGAGTTCTACGTGAATGCGATCAACGTGATGCGCGGCGCGGAGTCAGTGTCGACGTACGCGCCGATCGACGAGCGCGAGAAGTTCCGCATCGAGTACTGGGCGCTCGAGGAGGCGAAGCTGCGACGGCTGCCGGAGCCGAAACGCCATGCCGGGCGGATCGCGCTCGTCACCGGCGCGGCGAGTGGCATCGGACGGGCGATCGCGGCGCAACTCGCCCTCGAGGGTGCGTGCGTGGTCGTCGCCGACCTTGACGGCGACGGCGCCGCCGCCGCCGCAGCGAGATCGGCGGCACCGATGTCGCGATCGGTATCGCCGCCGACGTGACCGACGCCGTGCAAGTGCAGCGCCGCCGTCGACGCCACCGTGCTCGCGTTCGGCGGGATCGATCTCGTCGTGAACAACGCCGGATTGTCCATCTCGAAGTCGTTGCTCGACACCACCGAGCAGGACTGGGACGTGCAGCACGACGTGATGGCGAAGGGCAGCTTCCTGGTCGCCCAGGCCGCGGCCCAGGCCATGATCGCCCAAGGGCTCGGGGGCGACATCGTGTACGTCGTGTCGAAGAACGCGGTGTTCGCGGGTCCGAACAACATCGGGTACAGCGCGACGAAGGCCGATCAGGCGCATCAGGTGCGGCTGCTCGCGGCCGAGCTGGGCGAGCACGGAATCCGGGTCAACGGCGTCAATCCCGACGGCGTCGTCCGAGGGAGCGGCATCTTCGCGGACGGGTGGGGTGCGCAGCGCGCGGCCGTCTACGGCGTACCCGAAGCCGAGCTCGGCGCGTTCTACGCCCAACGCACGCTGCTGAAACGCGAGGTGCTGCCCGAACACGTCGCCCGTTGCGTCGCGGCGATTGACGTCGGACGAGTTCAGTCGCACCACGGGGCTCGTGGTGCCGGTCGACGCCGGCGTTGCCGCCGCGTTCCTCCGCTGAGAGCATGACGGCGCCGCGCGTGATTCGCGCGCCGGTCGACCTCGGCGCGCTCGAGCGGCCGCGTGGTCGCCGGTGTCGTCGATGGCGACACGATCGGTCTCGACGTCGTCCATCGCTTCCCCAACGCGCCCGGCTCGGTCGGCGGCCACCTGCGTTGGGACCTCACGGGCTTGTACCGGGAGGTGCTCGGCGGCCTGTCGATGCTCGCCGGGCGGTATCCGCAGGTCGAGTCGATCGGCATCGACACGTGGGGCGTCGACTACGGGATGCTCGATGCGAACGGCAACCTGCTGGGCGAACCGATCGCGTACCGCGACGACCGTACGGCGCGCGCGGTGGACGACGGTGCACCAGCGGATCGCAGGGAGGAGTTGTTCCGCATCAACGGACTGCAGTTCCTCCCCTTCAACACCGTCTACCAACTCGCGGCGGAGCAGCGCGACGAGCCGTTGGGCTCGCGTCGGCGCACATCGCGCTGCTCCCCGACCTGCTCGCGTTCTGGCTGACCGGCGAGCTCGGCACCGAGTACACCAACGCGACGACGACCGGGTTGGTCGACGTCCGAACGGGAGCGTGGGCGGCTGCGCTGCTGCGGCGGGTGCGGATCCCGCTGACGATGCTGCCGCCGATCGAACAGCCGGGTGCGCCGCGGGGCGGGCATGACGGCGTCGCGGTGACAACGGTGGCGTCGCACGATACGGCGTCGGCAGTGGTGGGGGTGCCAGCGAGAGGGCCGAGGTTCGCGTACATCGCGAGCGGGACATGGTCGCTCGTCGGGCTGGAGCTGGCGGGGCCTGTGCTTACGGCTGAGGCGCGAGCCGCGAACTTCACCCTCTCTCTCACCCTCCCTTTCTCCCCCCCCCCCCCCCCCCCCCCCCCCCCCCCACCCCCCCCCCCCCCCCCCCCCCCATGGCCGACATCGAGGCGATCCACATCGTCGGCGGCGGGTCGCAAACGAGCTGCTGTGCCAGATGACGGCGGACCTGTCCGGGCTGCCGGTGATCGCGGGGCCGGCGGAGGCGACCGCGCTCGGCAACATCATGGTACAGGCGCGGGCTCACGGTGGCGATGCGGGCGTCGTTCGCAGGAGATGCGCGGCGGGCGGCGGCGTCGATGCCGCTGCGGAGGTTCGAGCCGTCCTAACGTGCGGCGGGCATACGGAGCAGGGCCCGGGGCGGCGGGCCCGTCCTTCTTGCGCCCGAGCGCAATTCGATCGAGTTCACCGAGAGATTGAGCCGGGCGGCAGCCGAGACCAGCCTCGACGGCGGCGACCGGCATGTCCGCGGGCACGTCGCGGGCTGCCGGGCGCCCTCGATGTTGATCCGCGGCAGCCACTCCAGCCAGCGCGGGAAGTACCAGTTCCAGTCGCCCAGCAGCTCCATGCTCGCCGGCACCAGCACCATGCGGATGATGGTGGCGTCGAGGATGACGGCGACAGCGAGGCCGAAGCCGACCTGCTGGAACACCACCAGCTCGCCCGAGGCCAAGCCGGCGAAGACGGCGACCATGATCAGGGCGGCGCCGGTGATGATCCCGGCCGTGCTGCGGAGGCCGTGGGCGACCGAGCCGGCGTTGTCGCCGGTCTCGTCGTAGTGCTCCTTGATGCGGCTGAGCAGGAAGACGTGGTAGTCCATCGAGAGGCCGAAGAGGATGGCGAAGAGGAAGAGCGGCAGCCAGGACTCGATCACCGGCGCTTCGCGGAAGCCGAGGAGGCCCGCGCCGATGCCTCCTGGAACACGAGCACCAGGATGCCGTAGGCGGCGCCGACCGAGAGCAGGTTCATGACGACGGCCTTGAGTCGGCACGACGATGGAGCGGAAGACCACCAGCAGCAGCAGGAAGCTGAGCCCGAGCACGAAGGCGAAGACGAGCGGCAGGTAGTCCTCTGCGTCTGCACCGAGTCGACGGTCTCGGCCGTGGCGCCGCCGACGAGCACATGCGCCGGGCACGCCGTCGAAGGCGGCCGGGATGTAGTCGCCGCGCAGGCGCTCGAGCGGCGGCCTGCGACTCGGCGCTGGAGAAGTCGCCGGGCATCGCGACCGTGAGCAGCGCCAGGTCGCCGGCCTGGTTGGTCTCGAGCTTCGAGGCCGCCGAAGAACCGATCGGCGTCGAGGGAGGCGCTGCAGCTCGGTCGATCGCGGCCTGCGACGTCGGGTCGTTGACGTTCGGCGCATCGACGACGATGTCGGCGGTCAGCACGCCGTCGGAGAAGTCCTGTTGATGACGTCGAAGGCATGCCGCGCGTCGCTGTTGTCGGGCAGCGAGCTGATGCCGACGCTGCCGAGGTTGATGCCGAAGACGGGCAGCGCGAGCGGCGACGAGCAGGCCGCCCGTGACGACGACGCTGACGACGGGGCGGGCCATGACGGCGCTGGTGATCCAGTCCCAGAGGCCGCCGCGCGCGTCGTCGGATCCGCCGGCGGCGGCCGATGAAGGGGATGCGTGCAGCCAGTTGACGCGGTCGCCCAGCAGGCCGAGCACCGCCGGCAGCAGCGTCATGGCGGCGAGCACGGTCGCGATGACGACGAGGATCGCGCCGACGGCGAAGCTGCGGAAGGTGGCGTCGCGGCATGATGAGCATGCCGGCGAGCGCGATGGCGACCGCGATGCCGCGAGAAGAAGACGGTGCGGCTGGCGGTCGCGCCGGCGGTGGCGATGGCGTCGAGCTTCTCGCGGCCGCGGCCGCGCTCCTCGCGGAAGCGCTGGACGATGAAGAGCGAGTAGTCGATGCCGACGGCGAGGCCAATCATCGTGATGATGAAGACGACGAAGTTCGACATCTCCATCGCGTTGCTGACGAGCGCCGTGGCGCCGACGGCGACGAAGATGGAGAGCAGGGCGAGGACGATCGGCAGCGCCAGCCGCGACGGCAGCGCCGAAGACGAGGACCAGGATGACGAGCGCTACGACGATGCCGATCATCTCGCCGTGCTGGAGGGTCTTCTCGAGGATGCGTGGACATCTCGCCCTCGACGCTGCCGAAGCCGACGGTGGTAACGCGGTAATCCGTCGGAGCCGTCCGGCCTGCTTCACGGCTTCCACGACCGGCGCGGCGGTGTCGGCGGCGTCCGCTTCGTCGCCGGTGAGGGTGACCGGGATGAGGACCGTGTGGCCGTCCTGCGAGACGAGGTCTGCGCGCCCTCTCGGTAGGCTGAGACGGCGCTGACTTGTGTGAGGGCTCGCAGGTTGCCGACGAGCGAGTCGACGAAGGCGCTGTATCCAGCGCTGTCGGCCGTCGCAGAAGGGGACTCGACGACGATGAACTCCTCGGGCGGCGTCTGCTGGCGAAGGCGCTGTGTCGATGAGCTGCTTCGCCTTCGTCGCCTCGGTGCCGGCGGTGGCCGGATTGGGCGTGAGGTTCATCGTGCCGGCGGCGAAGTAGGCGACGGCGAGGAGCACGACCCAGAGGCCGAGCACGCGCCAGGGGTGGCGGGCCGAGGCCCGGGCGATGTGTCCCGGTGAAGCCGAGGCGATAGTTGACCGGGGATCCTCCCGGGTTCGTTGCTGTGCTTGAGGCTGCTGTCACTGGGCTCTTCACGGCGTTCCTCCTTGCTGATTGCGTCCGGTTGGTTCAATCGCAAGGCTACGCCGGTACGGAGAAGGCGTCGTCGCTCCGCAGGAAGAATTCGGGCGTGCACGCCGGGGGTAGGGCCCGCAACGCGATGTACCTCTGCGGGGGTATGCGCTCGAGCGCGCGAAGCGGCGGCGCTAATTGCCGCGCGGTTCGACGAGGCCGACGTCGTAGGCGAAGATCACGGCCTGCGTGCGGTCGCGGAGATTCGAGCTTGCCGAAGATGTGCTTGATGTGCGTCTTGACGGTGCCTTCGGACAGGACAAGCTTGTCGGCGATCTCGGCGTTGGAGAGGCCCTGCGCGACGAGCGATAGCACCTCGCGTTCGCGCTCGGTGATACCGTCGAGCGCCTTCGCATCGGCCGGTCGCGCGGCCGGACGCTGCGCGAACTGGTCGACGAGGCGGCGGGTGACGGACGGCGCGAGGAGGGCGTCACCGCCCGCGACGACGCGGATGCCGGCGATGAGGTCGGCCGCGGGCGTGCGCTTGAGCAGGAAGCCACTGGCGCCGGCGCGCAACGCGCCGTAGACGTACTCGTCGACCTCGAACGTCGTGAGCACGAGGACGCGCGAGCTGTCCGCGCGGGCGAGGATCGCGATTCGGCGCGTCGCTTCGAGGCCGTCCATGTCGGGCATCTGTACGTCCATGAGGACGACGTCCGGATCGAGGTCGCGGGTGAGGGCGAAGGCCTCGGCGCCGTTGCCGGCCTCGCCGACGACCTCGAAGTCGGGCTCGGACTCGAGGATCAAGCGCATGCCGGCGCGGACGAGCTGCTCGTCGTCGGCGAGCAAGATGCGGATGCTCATGCGGAGCTGTCTCCAAGCGGAAAGCTGGCGCTGACGCGGAAGCCGCCCTCGGGCCGGGGGCCGGCGTTCAGCTCGCCGCCGAAGAGGCCGACGCGTTCGCGCATGCCGATGAGGCCACGGCCGCCCTTGCGCTCGCGCTCGCCTTCGCGCACGACACCCTGTCCATCGTCCGTGATCTCGAGGCCGAGACTGTCTGGCGCGTAGCGCATCTTCACGCTGGCGTGCGCGGGGCCGGCGTGCTTGAGGGCGTTCGTCAGCGCCTCCTGGATGATGCGGTACGCGGAGAGCTCGACGCTCGACGGGAGCGCGACCGGCGTGCCCTCTACGGTCACATCAACCGGGAGGCCGGCTTCGGTGACCTGTGCGGCGAGGCTATCGACGTGGCTCAGACCGGGCTGCGGGCTGAGCGCGTCGTCGTTCGCCTGCGTCGAGCGGAGCATGCCGAGCATGCGCTCCATGTCACCGAGGGCGTTGCGTCCGGTGGACTCGATCGAGGAAAGGGTCTCGCGGGCGAGGTCTGGTTTGGACTCGAATACGCGCTGGGCGCCGCTCGACTGGATGACGATGAGATTGAGCGCGTGGCCGACGATGTCGTGGAGCTCACGGGCGATGCGGGCACGCTCGCCGGCGACGGCTTCGCGCGCGCGGGCCTCGCGATCGCGTTCGAGGAGGGCTGCATGCTCCTCGACGACGGACGTGTATTCGCGGCGGCTGCGCACGAAGATGCCGATGGCCCAGGCAGCGCCGTAGGTGGCGTAGGTGGAGACGGCCTGGGCGGCGCCATCGTTGCCGCGGTCCGCGGCGTAGTAGATGGTGATGGCAACGGCGGCGATGACTCCGCCAATGATGGCTTGCCGCAGGCCGGTCAGCGAGGCGGTGCTGTAAAGGATGATGAGCGCGGCGAATGTGCCTGCCCAGACACCCTCGTAGCCGATGATGGCGTACAGCGAGACGGCGCCGGCGCTGATCGTGATGGCGGCAAGCGGCGCCACGCGGCGAACGGCGATGGGCAGCGTCTGAAGGAGCAAGAGCACGACAGCGAGGACATCAACGCCGCGGTAGATGTCGTCCTCACCGACGCGGTCTGCCAGTGTGAGGAGACCGCCGACGGTGAATGCGAGCGCCAGGGCGGCGTCGACGGCGAGCGGGTTTACGCGCTCGATGCGCTCAAGCACGTCTCTCGCCCTCGTTGTGAGTGAGGCCATGTTCGCTCCCTGCCGCGCCTATCGTATCGCGAGCGGCGAAGTCGCGAGAGCAGCCATCATGGGGGCCGCGCTGCGATGGCCGTTGCGCCGCGGAGTCAGCGTGGAGGGTTGAGGGCACGCAGCGCTGCGATGAGTGCGGACGTGATGCGCAGCATCTCGGCGTGGTGGCGGTAGAGCTTCGCGAGCACCCGCTCGCCCTTCGGCGTGAGGTGGACGCTGATGCGACGGCGGTCTTCGGTCGAACGCTGGCGTCGTACGAGGCCACGGGCATCGAGGCGGTCGATGAGCTCGACGGTGCTGTGGTGCTTGATGAGCATCCGTTCGCTGAGATAGCGGACGCTTGCTTCGGTCCCAGACGGAAGGCCCCTGATGGCGAGCATGAGCTGGTGCTGCTGCGGCTCGAGGCCGACGGAGCGTGCGGCGTCCTCGCTCCACTTCAGGAAGCGCCGCAGCTCATAGCGGAACTCGGCGAGCGAGCGGTAGTCAACGGCGCGGGCGGCGGGAGTCTGGCGTGGCATCCGTTAAGGATGCCAGAAGGTTCATCGACAGGCGGTGATCCATCGATACTTACATACCGGCCGGTTGACATGCGGGCAATCTTGCAAGCATCATGCGCGCGTGAGCGCGCACACCGCCTTTGGAAGCTCGCGCGAACGGCGCGCACAGGCGCCGGGCATCGCGGCCGTCGACGGGCGGCGGGCGTGGCGCGACCGCAACCTCAACGCGGTGGTGGACGCGCTCCTCGACCTGTTCGCGGAGGGCAACCTGCGACCCGGGGCCGATGAGATCGCCGAGCGTTCAGGCGTCTCGCGACGGTCGGTGTTTCGCTACTTCGACGACCTGGACTCCCTGGACCGGGTGGCGATCGACCGCCAGATCCAGCGGGTGGGGGAACTCATCGAACTGACGGGCATCGGCGAGGGGCCGCTCCGCCAGCGCATCGAACGCATCGTGACACAGCGGCTGCGGCTCTTCGAGGCGATCCTGCCAGTGGCGCGCGTGTCGCGGCTGCGAGCGCCGTTCGAGCCGGTCGTAGCGGAGGAGCTGGCGCGGAGCCGGCGGCTGTTCCGGCGACAGATCGAGCGTCACTTCGGACCGGAGCTGGACGAACTCAAGCGCGGCGAACGCAACGCGCGCCTGGGGGCGGCGGAGGCGGTCTGCTCGTTCGAGGCGTACGAACTGCTCCGGCTGGGCCAGCAGCAGACGCCAAAGCAGATCGGCGACGTGATGCGCGCGGGGCTGTCGGCCCTCTTCCCGGCGCGCGGCTAGGTCTTCCCGCTCTCCGCCTTCGCCGTTGCGGCGACATCGCCGCGATCGCGCGAACCCTGGATGCGGAACGTCACGCGCGTCAGCGTGCCCGTGAACGGAAACGGGCCCTCGTAGTCATCGACGACGGTGGAGAGACGATCGCAGCCGACGTCGACGCCGGTGGAGCCGAGCATCCGGACGATCCGCGGGATCTCGTGCTGACGCGATGTCCGCGCCATCGACGGCGATGGTCAGCGTGCCGCTCCGGTCCTGGCGCTCGAAGCGGGCGGAGAGCTCATGCGGGCCAGCTGGCAGATCGACCGCCGCGGCCGCGCGATGATGCACGCCGAGCGCGTTGTAGTCGAACTGCAACCTGCGGTCCTTAATGAAGAACGTCTGGCCCACGTTGTGGCTGCCGCGGGCGTAGAGCACGCCTTCGGCGCCGCCCGCCGGGACAATGACATCGCAGGCGATGGTCCAGGAGCGGCCGCCAAGGGGAGGCGCGGCGTCGGCGGGGATGTGCGAGATCGGCGGGATGTAGACGTATTCGGTGCGCGCGTGCGGGGTGCCGGGACGGGGCGCGCCACCGAACAGCTCGATCGTGCGGTCGTCGAGCGGGAGCACGCCGTTCGCCCCGGCCTCCACCCACCAGGCGTCGACGAGCTCGTCGCAGGCTTCTCGGGGTGCTCGGCGGCGAGGTCGTGGCACTCCGAGAAGTCCTCGGCGACGTGGTACAGCTCCCAGGCGTCGTCGTCGAAGGAGTCGCCGCGCTGGTGATGGGTGACGGCCTTCCAGCCGTCCTCGTAGATCCCGCGGTGGCCGCACCATCTCGAAGTACTGGCGCGTGCGCGGCGGCGGCGCGTCGGCGGCGTCGAAGGTCGGCGGCGATCGACTGCGGCCGGCAACCGGCATCTGCTCGTCGCCGTGAAACGCTCGGGCATCGTCGATGCCGGTGACGTCGTAGATCGTCGGCAGCGACGTCGATCACGTGGTGGAACTGGTGGCGGATCGCCGCCGCGGTCGGCGATGCGTGCCGGCCAGTGCACGATCAGCGGGACGTGCACGCCGCCCTCGTGGGTGTTCTGCTTGTACCACTTGAACGGCGTGTTGCCGGCCTGCGCCCAGCCCCACGGGTAGTTGGTGTGGCTGTGCGGGCCGCCGATGTCGTCGAGCCGGTGGCGACGATCTCGTCGATGGCGTCGAGGATGGAGTTGAAGAACTTCATCTCGTGCATGACGCCGAACGGCCCGCCCTCCTGGCTGGCGCCGTTGTCGGACAGGACCATGAGCAGCGTGTTGTCGAGCTGGCCCAGCTGCTGCGAGCACGTCGACGAGGCGGCCGATCTGGTCGTCGGTGTGGTCGAGGAACGCGGCGAACGCCTCCTGCAGCCGGGCGGCGAAGAGCGCTGCTGGTTCTCGGACAGGTCGTCCCACGGTCGACGCCGGGGTTGCGCGGCGCGAGCTGGTGCCCTCGGGGACGAGGCCCAGCTCGACCTGGCGCGCGAACCACCGCTCGCGGGCAGCGTCCCAGCCCTCGTCGAACGGCCGCGGTACTTCGTCGAGGTACGCGGCGCGGGGCCTGGTGCGGGGCGTGCGTGGCGCCGAACGCGAGGTAGAGGAAGAACGGGCCGGTCGGGCCGGACCGACTTGGTGTCGCGGATCCAGTCCGATCGAGCTGGTCGACGAGGTCCTCGCTGCAGGTGGTAGCCGTCCTCGGGCCGGCCGGGCGGGTCGATGGGGTGGTTGTCGGAGGTGAGCTCCGGGTGGAACTGGTCGGTCTCGCCCTCGAGGAAGCCGTAGAAGCGGTCGAAGCCCCTCTGCAGCGGCCACTGGTCGTACGGGCCGGCGGCCGAGCACTCGCTCCATCGGGGCGAGGTGCCACTTGCCGACCGCGAACGTGGCGTAGCCGTCGCGCGCAGGACCTCGGCGACGGTGGCGGCGCGCGGCGAGATGTGCCGCGCATGTGCGGGAAGCCGGTGTTCGAAGTTGGAGACGCCACGCATGCCGACGGCGTGGTGGTTGCGGCCGGTGAGCAGGCAGGCGCGCGTGGGCGAGCACAGCGGCGTCACGTGGAAGTTCGTGTACTGCAGGCCGTTCGCGGCGAGGCGGTCGATGTTCGGCGTCGTCGATGGTCGGAGCCGTAGCAGCCGAAGATGGGCGAAGCCGATGTCGTCGAGCAGGATCATCACGACGTTCGGGCGCCGGCTCCGGGCGGCGCGGCGGCGCGGGCCACCAGGCGTTCGGAGTCGGCGAGCGTGCGGCCGATGCGGCCGCCGAACGCGGGTTCGCTGAGGCTCATGTGCGACCTCCTGACCGGATTTGGAACGGGGTGATCTGTATCGGGTGGCGCGGTCGCTGTCAACCACTGTTGACACTCGTGGTGCCACATTGCGAGAATGGCGTCGATGCTCGCGCAGGAGATCCCTGTGGCGCATACGCCCGACGGCGGCTGGCATGGCGAGATGCCTCCGCCGGTGCTGGGCGCGTGCACGGAGCCGCTTGCGGCCCGTGTGCCCGACCTGCGCGGGCTGTGGCGTGCGTATCGGGTCGAACGCGACGGCGCCGCCGTGACGGACCACGCGCTGAACCAGCACATCGAACGGATCGAGCAGTGCGGCGACCGCGTCGTGGTCACGGCGGGCCGCGTGATCCATGATATGCGCGCAGACGGCTTGCTCGAGCACGGGGTAGACGACGTGGCGGAAGCCGACTTGAAGACGCGCATCCGCGTGGCGGCGGTGTTCAATGGTGGCAGGCTCGACCTGCATCCGTGGGGCCTCGACCCGGCGCGGCCGCCGCTCGTGACACGCGAGGTCATCGACGGCGATCTCGTGTGGCACTACGCTGTGTTCACGGTCTGGCTGCGCCGGATCGAGGCGGCGGGCTGATGTCCGCAGACTGAAAGGGACACGATGGTGAAAGCACTTCGCACTCCGGACGAACGATTCCAGCACCTCCCGGCGTACGACTTCCAGCCGCACTACCTCGAGGTTCCGGACGGCGAGGGCGGCGCGCTGCGCATGCACTACCTGGACGAGGGTCCGCGCGACGGCAGGATCGTACTGCTGATGCACGGGGAGCCTTCGTGGTGTTTCCTGTACCGAAAGATGATTCCGGGCATCGTCGGGGCGGGGCATCGGGCGATCGCGCCGGACCTGATCGGTTTCGGGAGGTCGGACAAGCCAGCAGAACAGTCGGACTACAGCTTCCAGCGGCACGTCGACTGGGTGACGGCGTTCCTTACCGGCATGGACCTGCGGGACGTGACGATGTTCGGGCAGGACTGGGGAGCGGTGCTGGGACTGAGGCTGGCGGCAGAGAACGAGGGCCGATTCGCGCGCATCGTCATCGGCAACGGCGGGCTGCCAACCGGCGACCGACCGCCGAACGAGGCGTTCATGCGCTGGCAGAAGTTCTCGCAGACAGCGCCGCAGTTCGAGATCGGGCGGATCATCCAGAACGGAACGGCAACGCAGCTAGCGGACGACGTCGTGGCTGCATACGACGCGCCGTTCCCGGACGACAGCTACAAGGCGGGGGCGCGGATCTTCCCGTCGCTCGTTCCGTCGACGCCGGACGACCCGGCGGCGGAGGGCAACCGGAGGGCCTGGGAGGTGCTGATGCGCTGGACGAAGCCGTTCCTGACGGCGTTCAGCGACTCCGACCCGATCACGAAGGGTGGAGAGCACGTGATGCAGCGGCGCATTCCCGGCGCGGCCGGACAGCCCCACGTGACGATCGAGGGGGGAGGCCACTTCCTGCAGGAGGACAAGGGTGAAGAGCTGGCGGGCGTCGTGGTGGACTTCATCGCCCGGACGAGCTGAACGCTGAAGGGACGTTGACATGGCAGACGAGTCGCCGCCTGTGGTGGTGCGGTACGGGCGCATCAACAAGGAGCTCATCGGCAGCTGGATGGGGATGTCGCCTGACGACGGCGGACCGTTCTGGGCGCTCAACCTGATGAAGTACCGCGACGTAGCCGACTACGGCGATCAGGGTGAGGCGCGGAGCGGGCGGGAGGCGGACGACGCATATACGCCTCGCGAATCGCTGGGCGCGATCGGCGCTCAGATCGTGTTCGCCGGCGAAGTCGAGCGGGTGGTCGTGGGCGACGGCATGCGCTGGGACCGCGTCGGCATTGTGCGTTATCCGACGCGGAAGAAGTTCCTGGAGATGCAGCAGCGAGAGGACTTCAAGAAGCAGCACGTGCACAAGGACGCGGGGATGGAGTTCACGATCGTGATGTCCTGCCTGCCGCGGCTGCCGTTCGGCGGATCGACCGAGCGACACCCGTTCGTGGAGATGACGGTCACTGGCGGCGATGGAACGTCGCCTGGAGATGACGTTGGCGTGTTCGACGTGGAGGGCGTGATCGTCGGAGACGAGCGGCGCTGGGCAACGGCGACGTTCCGATGGCTGGACGAGCTGCCGGCTGACACGCCGCGGCGCGACGACGACGCGTCGGCGTACCGGCTGCTGCTGCGGGTGGGCCTCGACCGACTGTCGCGTTCGGTGGAAGACGCGGCTGCCGAGATCGCTTCCCAATAACCCGACGACGCACAACCCTGCGGCGACCGCGAACTCGAAGCATGCGCCAGTGCGTGCTTCGGGGTAACGTGGCGTGCGTGAGCTCAAGGCATACCTACCAGGTGGGAGCAACGCTGTGACGCAGGCCGGCGTGCGTGTAGCGGTGCTGGGGGCTGCGAGCTTCGCAGAGGTCGCGCACATCCCGGGCGTGAACGCGCACGCGCGAGCGAGCGTGACCGCGCTGTACGGGAGCGATCTCGGACGGGCGCGAGAGATGGCGTCGCGTTGCGGCGTGCCAGACGCGAGCGATGACCTCGATGCTTTGCTGGCGCGCGATGACATCGACGCCGTGACGATCGTCACGTCGGACGAGAAGCACTACCCATATGCGCTGGCGGCGCTCCGTGCGGGCAAGCATGTGTTCCTCGAGAAGCCGATGGCGCTGAACGCCGAACAGGCGGCAGAGATGACGCGGGCAGCGCGCGAAGCCGGCGTCGTACACCAGATGAGCTTCACGTTCCGCCACAACTACGCGCTCTCGGAGCTGCGCCGCCGCGTGCACGCAGGCGACGTCGGCCGTGTGAGATTCATCGAGATCCAGGGGCAGTGGTCGACGCGACCGGAGCGGCGGGTGCCGCCTCTGCCCTATCAGAACGAGGCCTACGCGCGGATGGGTTACCTGGGCGAGATGGGGTCGCACTACATCGACGCCGTGAACTTCATCTGCGGGCGGGACCACGGGTATATCGCGGAACTGACGTCGATCGTCGAGACGCTGCCGCGCGAGCACGCCAGCCCGGACCTGGCGACGGTGCTGTTTCGGACCGCGGGCGGCGTATCGGGCCAGTTCATCATCAGCCGCATGACGCCGGCACCGGCGCCCTACGCCGAGATCCACGGCGACGGCGTCGAGGGGCACCTGGGTTACATCACCGTGAGCGGCGAGAGCGGCGCGCTGTCGGCGGGGTTCTCGCGCGGGAACGCGGAGTCACTGCGGGCACTGGCGGACGGCGGGACGTGGGAGCGCATCGAGCTGGGAGCGGCCGCGTACGACGGGACGCCGCACTCGCTGGCGATCATGTTCGGGCGGTTCATCGACACGATCATCGAGGGGCATGACCCTTCGGGGATCGCGGCGACGTTCGAGGACGGGTACCGGTCGCAGGCGGCGATCGATGCGGCGCTGAAGGCGGCGGCGGCGCGGACATGGGAAGCAGTGGTGCAGGAAGCGCCGCCATAACCGACGTCAGACAGCTCCGCCGGCGGGATCAGGCTCGGGCGACGTCTCATCCTCCATACCGAGCCAGCGCGTCCAGGGCAGGTTGAGGAAGATGATGTAGGCGCCGATGAAGCCGCCGATTGCGATGACCAACGACATGAGCGTGATGTCGTCGCCTGCGCCGAAGGCATCGAAGACGTTCGCGATGAGGTAGACGATGATGGTGTTGAAGATGGAGCGTGCGACGAAGAAGGCCGCGACGGAGGTGAAGAACGGGAGCGCGCCAAGGCCGACGGCGACGAAGAGGGGATTGCTGGTGAGACCCGTGAACGAGTATCCGGCGACGAAGACCGCCGGCAGCTTCACTTTCTTGCGGGCGTAACCCGCAAAGGCCTCGGCGTTGCGACGCTGCTTCTCGGGGATGCGGTCGGTAAAGCGTCCGACGCCGGTGGCGAAGACGGCGCGCGCGCAGGCAGCGGAGAACGAGGCGCACACGGTCAGCGGGACGAGCGGCACATCGTAGGCCATGTAGAAGGCTGCCATCGCGAGGAACGAGGGCGGCAGCGGCAACGGGAAGACGTTCATCGCGAAGACGGTGAGGCAACAGAGGAGGATGACCAGCGCGTCTTCGGACAATGCTCCCTCGACGTACCGCCGGTGGCGGCTGCCACATTGTACGGCGCAGCTCGATTCCCCGCGTTCGTCTTCGTTGACGGGGCCATACGCGGTATGGTCGGAGATCGCAGCGCGGCGCCGCCGAGAGGCAGGAGTCAGCATGGCTGAGACACCATTCGAGATACGGCCGGTGACGCTCGAGGGCCGTTATGTGCGTCTCGAGCCGCTCGCGCGCGAGCACCTGGAGGGCATCATTGCGGCGGGCTCCTTCGAGGAGATCTGGCGCTGGCTTTCGTTCCAGCCGAAGGGACGAGCAGACTTCGAGCGGTGGATGGACCTGGCGCTGAGCGCTCGCGACGAGGGGACGGAGCTGCCGTTCACGACGGTGGACGCCGCTTCGGGCGAGATCGTAGGGGCCACGCGCTACCTCAACATCTCGCGACCGGATCGGCGGCTGGAGATTGGCTGGACCTGGATCACACCGCGGATGCAGCGGTCGTACGTGAACACGGAGGCGAAGTACCTGCAGCTGCGGCACTGCTTCGAGGAGCTGGGATGCCGTCGGGTCGAGCTGAAGACGGACCGACGAAACGAGAAGTCGCGGAACGCGATGCTGCGCATTGGCGCGCAGTTCGAGGGGATCGCGCGTAAGCAGATGCGGACGTTCGACGGGACAAACCGCGACAATGCCTGGTTTGCGTTCATCGATGACGACTGGCCCGCGGTGAAGACGCGGCTGGAGGCGATGCTCGACCGCTAGGGCGGCGACCGCGGGCATGCTCAGAGGCAGCTACCTGAGACGCGAGCGACGACGCGCCAGCTGCCATCGCTCTCCTTCTTCATGGGGAGGACGACCTGCTGGCCGGCGCTCGTTCGAAGCGCGACGGCGGCGTTGTTGCCCTGCAGGTCGACCTTCGCCGGGCCCTGCAGCGGCTGCGTCTTGAGCGCGGCGACGACGGTGTCGAAGTCCTCGCGGCTGCACGTCTGCTTGTAGGCCTCGGTCTGAAGCGCATAAAGGGCATCGCCATCACCGATGGCGAGGGCGGCGATGAAGCGGTTCGCCGCCTCGGAGACGGCGGCCTCGTCGGGACCGAGCGTCGGAGTGAGCTGGATGTCCTGATCGGCGGCGAAGGTGGCCGTGGCATTCGCGGCAGCCTGGTCATCGCTGCCGCCGCCGGAGACGAGGAAGATCGCCGCCACGATAGACACGACCGCGACGACTGCGGCAATCACGTAGGGGATATACCCGCGGGTAAGATGGCGCATGATTCAGGTTCCGGCGCAGTATTCGGGCCACGAGGCGGAGGCGCCAGACCATGTCCTCGTCGGGAGGGCTGCCGATTATTTTCGTAGGCGAGTCTCGTTTCCGAGGACGTGGGCCCATGAAGCTGTTCAAGGGCAAAAGGCGACGATTTGGGGAACGTGATCCCCTTCCGCGGACACGGCGAAGCTGTGTCCGACAGCCTGCTCTGGCGCAGGGACGAGGATGATGCGATGGTCGCGAGCTGCCTCGTCCACCGGCAGCGGCTGGTCCCTCGTGACCCGGAGACGGGCGAGCTGCGAAACATCGCCGAGGCGCGTCGCGTCGGCGAAGAGACGCCGTTTGGACCATGGCGGCTGTACTGCATCGGCGGGCCGCAGCGCGACGAGCACCCGGTGGACCTGGGCGAGTCATCCACGTGGGATGAAGCCGTGCGGCGGGCGAGCGCGAAGCTTGACGCGGCAACCGCCAGCACACTGCGGCGCGCGTCCTGACGCCCGCCTCGTAGCCCGTACGTTCGCTCGCGGCTATCCTGCCGGTCGTCATCGCTGACCGGAGGAGCGCAGATGCCGCACGACCACAAGTTCCGTTTCGGCGTCCAGAACTCGAGGGGCGCCTCGGCCGAGGACTGGGCCGAGAAGGCGCGGAAGATTGAGGACCTGGGGTACTCGAGCCTGTTCGTGCCGGATCACTTCGACGACCAGCTCGCACCGATGCCGGCGATGATGGCCGCGGCGATGGCGACGACGACGCTGCGTGTCGGCAGCCTCGTCTTCGACAACGACTACAAGCATCCGGTGGTGCTCGCGAAGGAGGCGGCGACGCTCGACGTGCTGTCGGGAGGGCGCCTGGAGTTCGGGATCGGCGCCGGCTGGATGGAGACGGACTACGTCGGCGCCGGGATGACGTACGACGCACCGGGCGTGCGCGTGTCGCGCCTGAAAGAGGCGCTTCGCGTCTACAAGGGCCTGCTGTCAGGCGAACGGGTGGAGTTCGAGGGGGAGCACTACAACGTGCACATGGACGGGACGCCGAAGCCCGTGCAACAGCCTCACCCGCCGATCCTCATCGGCGGCGGCGGAAAACGGGTGCTGCGCATCGCGGCGCGGGAGGCGGACATCGTCGGTGTGAACTTCCAACTCACGGAAGGACGCGTGAACAGCGCCGTGATGGCGACGGGGACGGCCGAAGCGACGGCGGAGAAGATCGGCTGGATCCGCGAAGCTGCCGGGGCGCGGTTCGACGACATCGAGCTGAACGTGACGGTGTTCGCAGCGATCGTGACGGACAAGCCCGAGGCGCTGGCAGAGCGTATCGCGCCGCAGTTCGGGACGACGGTCGAGGGCCTGCCGGACGCACCGCACGTCCTGCTCGGACCGCCCGAGGCGATGGTCGAGCACCTGCAGCGGCGGCGGGAGAAGTTCGGGTTCTCGTACGTCGTGATATCGGGCGATACGTTCGAGGCGTTTGCGCCGGTGGTGAAGAAGCTCGCCGGCACCTAAACAGCTTCGGATTTCTTCCCGGCACCCTAGCCCTAACCGACGGCTCCGGCTAACATCATGCGGGCTTCGACAGGCCGGTCGTGAAGCCTTGCACGAACGGACCGGCGTTGGACGCGGGCAGGTGTTATGGAATACGTACTGACCGGGCTGGCCCGGATCCAGGCGACCAAGTTCGACGAAGCCTCGGCCGCGGGCGGCCTGCTGGACCAGCTCGAGGCCCACCGCGACTATCTCCCCAGCCAGGCCGGCTTCCGCGGCATGAATCTGACCCGCTCGGCGAACCCCGAGGGCGACGTCCAGGTCGTCGTGGAGACCCGCTGGGCCAGCAACAACGCGATGGCGGACTACTCCAGCGAGGAGCCGAACATCGCGGCCATTATCAATGCGAACCAGGACGTCCTGGTACCGGGAAGCGTCCAGATACTGCGCATGCAGTCCGAGGCGGAGGAATACCAGGACGCGCCGAACAAGACCTACGACCGCCTCGCGGGCGCACTGCTCTGGCCGGTCGGCATCCTGGCCTTCTCGGCGCTTGTAGTGTTCTTCCTCTCACGCATCTACCTGACGCTGTCCGACCTCAACGGCGACGAAAGCACGTGGGCGACCGTGCTGGCGGTTGGCATCCCCATTCTGATCCTGCTCATCGCGTGGTATTTCGCATCGCACCCGGGTGCGCCGCGCTGGCAGTGGGCGGGCACGGCGATCGTCATTCTCGGGATCCTGGCGATCGCGGGAACGGGCGCGGCGATTTATGACAACCAGAATGAGGAAGTGATCGCGCCACCGACGCCTCCGCCGGCGGGGTCGCCGGCTGCGGGGACGACGCCCACAGCGCCGGGGGCACCTGTCATCGACACGGGCGACAACTTCTTCGCCGACACCAGCGGCAACAAGAACGAGTCGGCGCGCTTCACGGCCAAGCCGGGCGAGACGATCACGATCAACAACGGCGGCTCGGCGATTCACAACGTCCACGTCGCGG
This sequence comes from uncultured Chloroflexia bacterium, assembly GCA_963736015.1. GTDB lineage: Bacteria > Chloroflexota > Dehalococcoidia > DSTF01 > JACRBR01 > CAVTNG01. The sequence continues at coordinate 49,992 of CAVTNG010000006.1, forward strand.
CGACGGGCACGTACTCGGGGTCGGCGTGCACGGCCACCGGTCCGGACCCGTGCTCGAAGCCGGCATCGATTCAGGGTGGCGCGAGCGGGACGCTGGTGCTGAACCTGGCGGTGGGGACGTATAAGTTCCGCTGCGACTTCCACCCGTCCGAGATGAACGCGGAGATCGAGATCGTCCAGTAGCCCGCGCGAGAGTGGCACACACGAAGAGCGGGCCATCGGTCACGGCCCGCTCTGTCTTATGTCCTGTCTAGACGCGATGGTGGCCCCTACTTGGGAGAGCGAGTTTCTATGCGGACCGCGTCGATGCTCATCTCGCCCCTTAGCGCCCATTCGCGGGTGCGCGCGCCGCGTTTAGGCGGCGTGGGTGCCCCTCATGTCTGATGGCTAACGGCCTCGTCACGACGCTCAGCCGATTCGCTCCGAATCCGGCGCGCTCCACGGCACCAGCCCGGATACCCAGTGGGTGATCTTCTCCACCTGGTCGTTGCGGTGCAGATGGCGAGGGGGCTGAGCGAACGTCGCGTAAGGGCGGCAGCGTAGAACGACGCGCCCCTCCTTGACGGCCATCGCAGCCACCGCCGGACGCGCCGCGTCAGGAATCGGCGACCCGGACATCCGGCCACCAACCGCGAGCATCACGTCCACGACGAGTTCCGGATCACGCTCGACCTCGGCATCGGCGTAGACCTGCAGATACGCGAAGGGCCACCGCTCGTCGAGAACGCAGAGGCTCACCTTGCCATCGCGGTGGACGACGCGCGCCTTACCTCGATCCGCCATCGTCGAAACGAGCAACTCGTCGTCGTCGGTCGGGACGTAGTAGACCACGGACATCCCCGGGCCGTCCTTCTTGCGGCGGTAACCGAACACGCACGTCCGGTGCGTACGCACGAACTCCCTCCGTTCGGACGGGAGCATGTCTCGGTCCGTGGGGGCCACGAAGGGTTCATTGGAGAGCGGCAGCAACATGAAGTGGTGTCCTTCGCGTGTTCCGTTGATTATTGGATACAATGTTGCCGATATTAGCGGCCGCGGTCAAGGCCGCGTTCGGCCCGGACCGGCCGCACCCGCGCAGCACCAGCTCGATCCGCGCGGCAGCGCACCGACCCGGTCAGGGGTGCGCGCTATGCACCTGGCTCAAGCCGTTGATTATCAGGTCCAGTCCGAACGCGAATTCCACCTCAAGCGGCACAGGCAACTCATGAGCCACGGCGACCGTGGCGGGGAATTCAGACGCGGGCAACCCGCGGAAGTCGTCGGACACGCGCCCAGGATCGATCTCCCGAGCAGCGTCACGAGCGTGGCGCTGGATCGCGAAACCAAGGACGTAATGGGCGAGCGTCGCCCAGGAACGCGCCGCCATCCTGGCCCCAAATCCGTTGTCGAGGAGAACGGCAAGGCAGCGTTCACGGATCTCCATCGCGTTGGGCCCCATGGGTATCAGTCCCACCAATAGCGGCGTGACGTTGCCGTGCTTCCTCAGGGCCTCGTCCATCGCACCCGCGACGGCGCGGCAGGACTCCTGCCAGCTCATTGAGGGAAGTGCTACCGCATCGAGACGCACCTCGCCGAACACGCGGTCGACGACGTGTGCGATCAGTTCTGTCCGGCCTGCCACGTGCCGGTATAGCGTGGCCGTTCCCGAATCGAGCCGCAGTGCGAGCGTGCGCATCGACAGGGCATCCGCTCCCGCTTCGTCGACGATCGCCAGGGCTGTCGCGACGATCGCGCTCCATGGGTACCGGCGGCCGCCCGCGCGAGCGTCCGGACGTTTTCGTCTGCCGGGCGTGATCGGTCTTCGCGTTCTCCATCCGAACAGTATGGAGGCGCGCTCGCGCGTGCAGCAATATCGGATACGCCGTAGCCACTTTGATGTACCGGCGCGCCGGGGTGCCAGGTCGCGCGGGAGGTTGTCTGATCAACGGCGGCGCGTGAGGCCCATCGCCTCGAGTTCATCCTGCACATCGGGCCAGGCGGGATCGGCCCGCGACTCGGCCTGTTCGCGCTCCCACCAGCGGAAAAAGGTCACGGCGATGAAGGACCAGATGATGAGGCTGCCGAAGATCTTCATCACGCCGCCGGCGATCTGCTGGTCGGCCTGGGCACTGAGGCCCCAGGTGCGAGGCGCCTGCTCGTAGAAGGGGTAGACGGCGCCGTCGGCGAAGGTAATGAACGACGACAGCACGGACGGCAGGAGCGACTGCATGAACAGGTAGGCCATCTTCAGCGGCGCCGAGAGGGCGGGTAGCTCCGGCACGGTGCTCAGGACGGGCCACCACATGAGCATCGCCGACAAGAGCAGTGCCGCATGGGCGACGAAGTGCAGCCAGTGGTGATTCAGGATGACGTCGACACTGCCGGGGAGGTGGGTGAAGAGGATAAACGCGTTGAAGATGCCGAAGGCGACGAGCGGATTCGTCAGGACCTTCGCGACGGGCATCACGTGCGGCTGGCGCAGGAGCGCCTGCCAGAGCCACGCGGGGATCCCGGCAAGCAGGAGCGGTGCCGACACGAGGGCGAACACGGCGTGCTGGAACATGTGGAAGCTGAGCAGGTACTGCTCGCTCAGGTCGTGCACGGGGGTGCCGGCGACGGCGTAGATAGAGAGCACGCCGGAGACGTAGAGCGACGATCTGGCTGCGGCGCACGCGGCCGGCGTCGGAGATCATGGGGCGGAGCTGAGTGATGGCCCAGAAGTAGGCGGCGAGCAGGACGATGCAGAACAGGACGACATCGCCGTGCATGTGCCAGTGGAACTGGTATGGGCCGGAGGCTGCGTGGAGAAGGGGAAGCATCGGGTTGTGCCTGCCGCCCGCGCTAACGCGGGTGCGATCGCATCCTACACCAGATTCGCCGCCGAGCGTCGCTAACACCACCGTAAACACGGCGAGGGCGAGGGCCATGCCGGTGATGAACGCGGTTGAGAAGAGGCGGCTATCGAACTTGAGGTGCATGAAGAACAGGACGACGAGGATGAACTTGGCGGCGGCCGCCCCGACGAGGATGGCGATGAACAGCTGGCGGTTGATGTCGATGTAGTAGATCCCGACCTCAAACAGCGTGATCACGCGCGAGCGCGAGCCCGACGCGGATGTACTCCTCGGGGCCGGGGTGAGCATGGACGACGGCGCGTTGCTGCGGCGTCATCTGCGGCTCAGGGATGAGCAAGAGCATTCCGGCGGCGGCGAGGCCGCCGATGCCGAGCGCCAGCAGGGGGATGCCGACCAGCAGCGCGGGGTTCTCCAGGAAGTCCGTCATCGCCTATCTCCGCCGCTCACTGCGGGTGAAGCCACTGACCGAACGCCACCCCGAGCATCACCGCCAGCCCGATCGCCCCAAGAGCGACCAGCGGGACACCGACGAGGAGCGCTGGGTTCTCGAGTATGTCCGTCATCTCACTGTCGTCGTCAGATAGATCAGGGTGAAGATCACGATCCACACGATGTCCACGAAGTGCCAGTACAGACCGGCCAGCTCGACGTTGAGCGCTGTTCTCCTGCTTGATGCCTGCCGCGCAACGAGTGGACGAAGAGCGACAGCAGGATCAGCACGCCGACGGTCACGTGCGCGCCGTGGAAGCCGGTGAGCACGAAGAACGTCGTCCCGAACATGTTGGTGTGGAGGGTGAGGCCTTCGCGATAGAACTCGGTGAACTCGAAAGCCTGGCCGCCGACGAAGGTGCAGGCCGAGGAACGCCGTCGCCGAGCAGCCATATGCGCATGCCGCGCACGTTGCCGCGCTGGATCGCGGAGAGCGCGAGCACCATCGTCACGCTGCTCATCAGCAGGATGAACGAACTGACGGACGTGTACGGGATGTCGAAGAGATCGCCCGGGTAGGGGCCGTTGACGCTGCGGTCGCGGTAGAGCAGGTACGCGGCGATGAAGGAACCGAAGAACAGGCAGTCCGACGCCAGGAACATCCACATCAACAACTTGCGGTTATCGACGCCGGTGCTGGTATCGAAGTGTTCGCCTGATGCTACGACGTGCGCTGCCGCCAATGCCTGCCGCCCCTCTCCCTATTCAGCCGCGGGCTCGAGCGCCCAGCCGTAAATCCCGACGATGGTGATCATCGCACCCACGGGCACGAGGGCGACGGTCGTAGATCAGCCCGAAGCGCCGACGATGGGCAATACCGAGCGCCGCGATCAGCGGGAAGATTGACGGCGACGGCATATGGATGCCATGGCCATCGCCGTGGCCGTCTTCGCCGTGAGCGTCGTGCGCGGCGTCGGCGGCGCCTGCCGGCACCGGGACGGGGCGGCCCGGAGCGGGTCCTCGGCGTACTTGCGGTGCCAGAAGTCATCGAGCGCGTGCACCTGGGGAATCTCGTGCGAAGTTGTAGCGCCGGCGGCGGCGACGGGATGCGTCCACTCGAGCGTGCGCGCGTCCCACGGGTCGTCACCGGCGACCTCGCCCTTCCGCAGGCTGTAGATGACGTTGATGATGAAGATGAGGATCGGATGTCGCGATGGCGAACGCGCCGATGGTGGCCATGGCGTTCCAGAAGCCCCAGCCGTAGCCGTCCGGGTACGTCTGGATGCGGCGCGGCATGCCGAGCAGGCCGAGCACCATCATCGGCTGGAAGGTGAGATTGAAGCCGATGAAGCATGATCCAGAAGTGGATCTTGCCCATGCGTCTCGTTCGAGCAGGCGCCCGGTGAACTTCGGGAACCAGTAGTAGATGCCGGCGAACAGCGCCGAAGATCGCGCCGCCGAAGAGGACCTGGTGGAAGTGCGCGACGATGTAGTACGTGTCCTGCTGCTGGTAGTCGGTCGGCACGATCGAGTGCGTCACGCCGGTGAGGCCGCCGATGGTGAACATGGCGATGAAGCCGACGGCAAAGTAGAGCGGCGTCTTCATAACGATCGAGCCGCCCCAGAGCGTCGCCATCCAGTTGAAGATCTTCACGCCGGTCGGGACGGCGATGAGAATCGTCGAGATGCCGAAGGCGGAGTTGGCGACCGAGCCGAGGCCGGTCGTGTACATGTGGTGCGCCCAGACGCCCCATGACATGAATCCGATGGCGATGCCCGAGAAGACGACGAACGGGTAGCCGAACAGCGGTTTGCGGGCGAAGGTAGGCAGCACTTCGGAGACGATGCCCATGGCGGGGAGGATGAGGATGTAGACCTCCGGGTGGCCGAAGAGCCAGAACATGTGCTGCCAGAGCAACGGCGTGCCGCCGCGGCTGGCGTTGAAGAAATTCGAGTTGAACAGGCGGTCGAACGACAGCTCGAACAGCGCGACGGAAATGACGGGCATCGCGAAGATAATGAGGAACGACGTGACGAGCGCCATCCACACAAAGACGGGCATCCGGAACAGCGTCATGCCGGGCGCGCGCATGTTGAGGATGGTGACGACGAAGTTGAATCCGCCGGCGAGGGACGCCACGCCGAGCATCTGAAGGCCGAGCATCCAGTAGTCAATGCCGTTGCCGGGCGAGAAGCGGTCGAGCGTCAGCGGCGCGTAGCCGAACCAGCCACCATCCGGCGCACCGAGATCTCCCTTCAGGAAGTTCCCGCCGGTGAAGAAACTGATGTTCAGGAAGATGCCGGCGAACAGGAAGAGCCAGTAGCTGAAGGCGTTCATCCGCGGGAACGCGACGTCGCGGGCGCCGATCATGAGCGGCACCATGAGGTTAAAGAACGCCGCGCTCAACGGCATGACGACGAGGAAGACCATCGTCGTGCCATGCATGGTGAAAATGCGGTTGTAGTTATCGGGCTTCAGGAACTCCTGGTCTGGGCGGGCGAGCTGGATGCGGATGAGCAGCGCTTCGATGCCGCCGACGAGGAAGAAGAAGAACGACGTGACGCCGTAGAGCACGCCGATGCGCTTGTGGTCGACCGTGAGGATCCAGCTCCAAAACCCCTTGTAGTTGCCGGCGTCCGCGCGCATATCGCGCAGCGCTTCGCCCATTGTGACGCCGTGACGTGCCGCTGGATTCGCAGTTGCCATTGCCCTAGTCTCCGCTCACCGCGAGTTCCGGCTGCGACGCATCCGGTTGGCGCGCCGCCGATTGTGTCTTCAGCCATGCATCGAAGTCCTCCTGGGACTCAACGATGACCGTGAATCGCATCTGCGCGTGGTCGAGGCCGCAGAACTCGGCGCACTGCCCTGAGAAGCTTCCGATTTCGTCGCCCTTAAGCCACATGTGGTTCGTGCGCCCCGGAATTACGTCGGTCTTGCCTGCGAGCTTCGGCACCCAGAAGCTGTGGATCACGTCGGCCGAGTGCAGCTGGATGTCGATCTTCCGTCCGATGGGGATGTGCAGCTCGCCGATGGGGCCATCGATCGGCGCGCCGCCTTCCTGCGGGTAGCTGAAAAGCCACTTCCATTGCGTGCCAGTGACATCGACCTGCATCGCATCCTTGGGCGTGCGGCCCAGCTCTACGATGCCGGCGACCGTCGGGACCACGAAGAACGCGAGCAGGATCATCGGCGCGACGGTCCAGCCGATCTCGAGGGCGTTGTTGCCGTGGACCTGCTTGGGGAGCGGATCGCCCTTCTTGTGGCGGAAGCGGACCAGGATGACAAGGAGGCCAACCTCGACCAGGATGAAGATGCCCAAGGCGAACCACATGACGAAGAAGAACAGGTCCTTCTGGTCTTGCGCGACTTCGCCAGCGGGAGCGAAGACATTTTGTGGGCTGGAGAAGAGTTCCGTCCCTACCGAGCAGCCCGAAAACATGATGGCGACGAACGACAGCAGCAGGATGGCGGTCAGGTGCCGGCCGAATCTGCTCATTCGCCTACTCCGACACAGCGAGCGCGAGGAACGACGAATTCGGACGTGATCTCGAAGGGGTGCGGAATGTCGGCGATGCTGGGCTCGCGGCGATGTTCTGCCGAAGGTCGCGGCATAGCGCATCCCTGCCCGTGCGGGCGGAGCCGATTCGCAGACGGCGAATTATTGCGCTGCCCCGATCGACGGTCAAGACCTCGTGAGAAATCACACAAATGGAACCCGACCAAGAACGCACCGAGGCGACCCGAGATCGACTAGGTCGGGTTCCCCGCCCGGAAGATCTGGGCAGCGAGGTGGATGTGAAGCTGCCCGTCCGGGCCAGTGAACGACGCCGCATGTTTCTGCAGCGCTTCCCATGCTTCCTCGTGGCGGGCCGGGTCGATCGAGGTCGCGGTCACCGTCTCGCGGTCGAACGCCGAATCCGGCGAGACGGAGACGTCGCACTCGGCGGACTCCAGCGTTATGTCACGGAACCCGGCACCTTCGAGGATGCCGCGCACGTAACGCTCGTCGGCGAAAGCGAACGCGCCCGGAGGAGGGCCTCCGCCGGTGGAGGACGCGGGCGGAGCAGTCATGAATCGAGCCAGCACGGGCATCGGGAACCAGGCGTTGTCTGCGGCCGATCGCCAGCAGGCGAACGCGAGGCGGCCGCCCGGGCGTAGCTGCGCGCGGACATTGGTAAACGCCGCGACCGGATCCTCGAAGAACATGACGCCGAACTGGCTCATCGCGGCATCGAAGGGCGCGCCCGGGATCGCATCGACCTGTGCATCGCCAGCCACGAAGCGCACGTTGGCGAGCGACGCCTCCTTCGCTCGCGCGCTGGCGAACTCGACGAGCCCGTTCGAGAGATCGAAGCCTGTCACCGCACCGGAGGGGCCGACTGCGCGCGCCGCATCAAGCGCCGCGAGGCCGCCGCCGCAGCCGATATCGACCACGCGCTCCCCGAGACGAAGCGAGAGAGCGGCGAGAAGTATCGGAGTGATCGCGGTGGTGATGCGCTCGCGCTTCGGCCACGTGCGCACCTGTAACTCGGTGTTCCACTGACGGCGCTGCGCTTCGTTTGGGGTCATGTGGCACCTCCTCCGGCGCGATCATGCCACAAGCCGTTCACTGCGTCTGCGGCGGCGTTTCAGCCGCGTGACAACGAGCAACGGTGCATCGCGCGGGCGTGGCCGCGGGCCATCGCGCCCGCTATCAATGATCGAGACGGACGCGGCCGAGCACCGGATGGAACCGGAGCGGTTGCCAGCGCAGGAGGACGACGATGGGATTCACGGCAGACCTCGAAGCCATCCGCAAGCGCGCGCGAGAACACATGATGGACGGCCCCGTCACGGACGAGTATCGAGCCGACCGCGATCAGGTCATCAAGGTGCTGAACGACGTCGTGGCAACTGAGGTCGTCTGTGTGCTGCGGTACAAGAGGCATCAGTTCACGGCGGTCGGACTCCTCGCGCCACCGATCGCGCAGGAGTTCGCGAAGCACGCGGCGGAAGAGCAAGGGCACATGGACATGGCCGCGGAACGCATCGTGCAACTCGGCGGCGAGCCGAACCTGGACCCAAGGGGCGTGGCCGAGCGAAGCCACACCGACTACGTGCCGGGTACGACGCTAGTGGAGATGATCCAGGAGGACCTGGTCGCGGAGCGCATCGTGATCCAGTCGTACCAGGAGATGGTCCGCTGGATCGGCGACACTGACCCGACGACGCGGCGCGTGTTGGAGTCAATTCTCGAGAACGAAGAAGAGCACGCAGACGACTTGCGGGACCTGCTGCAGGAGATCGATCCGAAGCTGCCCGGGCGCCTCAACGGAGCCTGAGCCTGCCTTCGTTCGTCAGCGAGTGACCTTCAGGCGGGACGCTGGGCGCGCAGGAAGGCGAGTCCATCGGCGGTGGGGCTGACAATCGAAGCGCCGCCATCGCGGCGGACGCGGACGAAGCCGTGGTCGACGGCGTCTTCCCAGACCGGAAGCCTGGGACATGACGTCCGCCACGCCTCCATGACCTCGGGGTAGGTGCGGGGGCGCGCGGCGACGTACTCGATAAGGTCGAGCACGAGGGCCTTGTTCTGGACAACGACGCCGTTCGCCATATGCGGCATGCTACCGCGTTGCTTGCCCCGCGGGCACGTGCGTGATACTCGTGATAGGAATCACGAGCGGCCGCACGCCCTATCCCCGTACGGTCCACCACGCCGGATGTCTCGCAGGAGGTTTCGCGCCGCGCGCGCCCACCATGAGCTGGTTCCAGCGCCTCCTGATCATCACGATCGCCGCCACGTTCGTGCTCGTCGTCATCGGCGGGACGGTGCGGGCGACGGATTCGGGGCTGGGGTGCCCGGACTGGCCGACGTGCCACGGCAAGCTGGTGCCGTCGGCAGACAAGCACACGATCATCGAGTACTCGCATCGGACGGCGGCGTTTGTCGTCGGGATGCTGTTCCTGGGCGTCACGTTCTTCACGTTCAAGTCCGAGCGGCGCAACAAGCTGGTGTTCTGGCTGGCCTTCACGGCGGGATTGCTGCTGGCGGCGCAGATCATCCTGGGCGGCGTGACCGTGAAGAAGGAGCTGCCGCCGGAGATCGTGGCCGCCCATCTGGGCACGGCGATGGCGTTCATCGGCCTGTTGATCGTTACCGCGACGGTGTCGCTGATGCGCGCGCGTGAGCACAGCGTGTTCGCGGGCGCGTCCGAGACGGCGTTCACACGGCTCGCCGTCGCGACAGCCGGGGTGGCGTTTCTCACCCTGGTGCTTGGGTCCTACATCAGCGGCACCGACGCCTCGCTAGCCTGCAGCGGATGGCCGTTGTGCAACGGCAGCCTTATGCCCGGCGGAACCAGCGCGGAGGGACTGCACTACCTGCATCGTCTGCTCGCGGGGCTGCTTGGGGTCATGCTGCTGGCGCTGATCTACCTGGCGTTCGAAGACCGCAGGGGCCAGCCGGCGCTGCTGGCGCTCGCCGCCTTCGGCGGGGCAGCGTGGATCGCACAGGCGATGGTGGGCGCGGCGAACATCTGGACGGAACTGGCGGCGGGCGTCGTCGTCACGCACCTCGCGCTGGCATCGCTTCTCTGGTGCGTGCTGGTGTTGACAAGTGCGCTCGCGTTCTACTTGCCGGGCGAGGACGACGTGAGCGCGCAACGGGACGACGCGCCGGAGCCAACGGCGGCGGAGCCAGACGCGCGAAAGGCGACGCAGTGGGCGCGATAGAGACTGCGGCGGTACGGCGACATGGGGCGCTGTCGTGGCGAGAGACCGCAGGGGCGTACGTCGCTCTGACGAAGCCGCGTATCATCTCGCTTCTGCTGATCACGACAGTGCCGACGATGATCCTCGCGGAGGGCGGCGTGCCCTCGCTCTGGCTGATGCTTTGGACGGTGCTCGGGGGAACGCTCGCGGCCGGCGGGGCGAACGCGATCAACTGCTACCTGGACCGGGACATCGACGAACTGATGCACCGCACGCAGGGGCGGCCGCTGCCGCTGGGGAAGATCGAGCCAGGCGCGGCGCTCGTCTTCGCGCTCTCGCTGGAAGCGATCGCCTTCGCGGTGCTGGCCCTGTCATCGAACCTGCTCGCGGCGTCGATTGCTCTGGCCGCGACGGCGTTCTACGTGTTTGTGTACACGATGTGGTTGAAGCGGACGACGTCGCAGAACATCGTCATCGGGGGCGCAGCCGGGGCAGCGCCGCCGCTGGTCGCGTGGGCGGCGGTAACGGGAACGGTCGCGTGGCCGGCGATCGTGTTGTTCGCGATCATCTTCGTCTGGACACCGCCGCACTTCTGGGCGCTCAGCATCAAGTACCGCGATGACTACGCGCGAGCAAACGTGCCGATGCTGCCAGTGGTCTCGACGCTGCGGGCGACGAAGGACCAGATCTTCCTGTACGCCGTCGCGCTCGTGCCGGTGTCGCTCTCCCTGTGGCTCACCGGGTGGGTCGGCTGGGTGTACGTCGCGAGCGCGGCCGTCCTTGGCGTCATGTTCGCGCGGGAGGCGTGGCGGCTGCGGCGCGACGAGGCGACGGCGATGTCGGTGTTCCGCACCAGCATCTACTACCTGGCGCTGATCTTCTTCGCGGTGGCGGCGGACACCCTGATCCTCGGCTTAACGCCCTACTCCTCGCCGAAGAACCGGCGGCGCATCGTGTCGTCGACGGCGTGGTCGGGGCCAGAGAACAGCGTGTCGGGCTGGCGCGTCGGATCCTGGATCATCCTGGGGAAGGACTGGGCGCGACGCGCGTCGCCTTCGGGACCGGCATCGTAGAAGAAGGTCGTCATCCAGCCCAAGACGGTGCGGAGCACATGCACGTAGCGATCGTGCTCGGTGGCGTAGGCGTCGCCGGCGGCGTTCCAGTCGTCGTTGGCCAGCAAGGCGTCGCGGAGAACGCGCGCGTCACGCAGGGTGAGCGACAGGCCCTGTCCCCACGACGGGTCCGTGGACGTTGCCGCGTCGCCGATGAGGGCGATGCCGTCACGATACGGGTGCTCGACCCAGTTGTCGGCGCCTTCGAACGTCGCGAGAGGACCGGCCGGGTGTGCCGTGTCGAAGTACTCGGCCGGCATGCCGAGCTTCGTGCAGGCGTCGATGAATTGCGGGACGTCCTTTTCGCCCTGCAGGCGCACATTCTCGTGCGTGCCACAGATGAAGTAGGTGCGCATGCGTCCGTTGCCCTGCGGGAAGGCGATCGCGGCGCGGCCGTTGGCGAAGTCACTCACGAGGCGCACAACGTCCTGCGGCGCCTTCGAATCCTCGAAGACAAGGCCGCCGATGCGCAGGCGGTCAGGGTCGCGCTGCTCGGTGAAGCCGCCCCATTTGCGCATGAGCGAACCGCGTCCATCGGCGCCGATCACGAGACGGGCGGTTGCCTCTTCAGCGGCGCCGCCATCCCGCTCGAAGCGGACGCGCGGCTCCGCGCCGGGCGTGACGGCAGTGGCGCGAACGCCGGACAGCACAGTCACGCCCGCGGCCGCGGCGGCGTCCTGCATCGTCTGCTGCATGTCGGGGTGATAGAAGCCGAGCGTGGGCGCTGCCTGCGGCGTCGTCGATGGCATATCGCGCCGCACCATCTGCATGGGGCCGGCGAAATTCTCCCAGATGGGAACCTCTTGCGCGCACGATGAGGTGAGGAGGTCGTAGACGCCCATCTCACGGGCCTCGGCGGCGCCCCAGGGCGTCATGCCCTCGCCGCGAACGCGGTCCTTAAACTTCGTCTCGCGTTCGAGGGTGAGGACTCGCTTACCTTTCTCCGCCATGGCCTTGCCGAGCGCGGATGCGCCAAGGCCGCCGCCGACCGTAATGATGTCGTAGTCGCTCATTGATGCCTCCAGCGGAGCCGCCCGCAAACGTGGTACGGGCTATTGTGTCACGGCTTTCTCGAGAGGCAAGAGCAACGGAGCAGATCACGCAGTTGCGAGACCACGCAAATAGGCGGGGCGGCTCAGGCGGCGAGCTGCTCTTCATGCGTCTGGCCGGGCAGCTCCTCGCGGCGGTAGAGGCGCAGGAGTGCCTCGACGACGCGCGGTGAGAACTGTCGGCCGGAGTGGGCCTCGACTTCGCGGACAGCGGCCCAGAGGGGGCGGCCCGCGCGGTACGGGCGGTCGCTGGTCATGGCATCGAACGCATCGGCGACGGAGACGATGGCCACTTCTTCGGGGATCTCCTCGCCGGCGATGCCGTCGGGGTAACCGCGGCCATCCCAGCGCTCGTGGTGCCAGCGGGCGACGCGCGAGGCCAGCTCGAAGCCCTCGCGGCCAGCGAGGAACTCGGCGCCCCAGACGCTGTGACGCTTCAGTGTCTCCCAGAGCGTGGCGGCCTCCCAATCGCTCGTGTCGAAGCGCATGGGGCTGGAGAGAATGGCGTCGGGCACACTGATCTTGCCGATGTCGTGCAGCGTCGCGGCGAGGCCGAGTTCCGTCACAGCGTCGGCACCGAAACCGAGCTCCGCGGCGAGGGCCTCGCTGATGGCGCGAATGCTCTTGAGGTGCTTGCCGGTAGTCTGGTCGTGCGCTTCGGCGGCGGCCGCGAGCATCATCACGGTCTCGGCCTGGGCGCCCGCGAGCTTGTCGGACGCCGTCTGCAGCTCATCGACAATCGTCGACATGCGGACGATAGCGGTCACCTGGTTGGCGACGGCCATGAGGAACTGCGCATCGTGCGGGCTGAAGGCGCGGGGCTCCGCGCGGGCGACGACGATGACGCCGAGCAGCTCGTCCTGCCACATCATCGGGGCAGCGATGCCGGAGCGCACGGCGGCAGCGGAGAAGATCTGCCGTGCGACGCCCTTCACACGCTCATCGGCTTCGGCATCGTCGACGACGATCGGGCGGCCGGTCGAGCGCAGGCGGGCGGCGAAGGGCGTGTCCTCGAACATGTTGAGCTGTCCGGCGGTCGAGAAGCCGCCGGCGACCGCGCGCGCGAGCAGGGGGCGTCCTCCGCCGCGCACGACGCGGCAGATGACGCCGTCGTACGGGACCGCGCTCGCGAGGCGCTGAGCGACGAGCTCGAGCTTGGCGGTCAGCTCGCCGGGCGAGGTGAGGAGCGGGATCAACTCACCAATCATCTTCGAGGCACGCTCGTCGTGACGGCCGGCGTGCTGCGCGGCGCGGATCGCCTTCGCGGTGTACATGGCGCTGTCCGCGATCTTGATGAGATCGACGATCGAGCCTGCCTCCTCGGGGAAGACGGCGAGTCCGGCGCTCACCTCCATGCGGATCACGGCGCCGGTGTAGGGATCGGCGACGCTCTGTGACTCGAGCCGTGACAGGAGGTCCTGCACGTAGCGCTCGGCCGATCTGCGATCGGCGCCGCGAAGGACGACGAGGAACTCGTCGCCTCCGTAGCGGCCAACCTGCCCGCCGCCGGCGGCGAGCGTCTCGGCGACGGCGCGCAAGACGGCATCACCTGAGAGGTGGCCGAAGGTGTCGTTGACGGCCTTCATCTGGTCGACATCGACCATCACGACCGAGACGCACTCGGGCTCGGGACCGCTAATAGCACGCTCGAGCTCTTCGGCAATGGCGGCATGGTTGAGGGCGCCGGTGAGGCCATCGCGGCGGGCCTGGTCGCGTTCGGCCTCGAGGGCGCGCTCGAGAAGCTGCGATTTCTCGGCCACCTCGTGATAGAGCTGGATACCAGTGACGGCGGTGGCGATCTGGAGTGCGAGGCCCTCGAAGAGCTCGACCTGGGCGGTGTCGAAGGTGAGCGGCTTGGCGGCCGCAGCGATCGACAGCACGCCGAGCGACTCTTCCCTGGCGACGAGCGCGAATACGCCGGTCGACCGGATCAGCGAGCGCGAGAAGAACGCGCGGGCTGCCTCTGGCAGCCGGGGGTCGTTCGGGGCGTCGGCGAACAACGCCGGGCGGCGGGTGGCCATTACCTCGTCGCGGATGGGGTCGGGCCGGTTGGCGGCGTGGCGCCAGCGGTCGATCGAGGCCGCGTCGTCAGGGAGCCTGTAATTAACTGAGCGCAGAACACCGCCATCGTCGGCGCCGCCCATGATGTCGATCGAGACGTACTCGACGTCGGCCACGGTGGCGATGGCCCGCGCGAGGCGTGCCATCACGTCTTTAAGGTCCTCGGACTCGGCGATGACGCGCGTGATGTGCATGAGGCCGGCGAGCTGGTTGCGCTCGCGCTCGGCGTTCATCAGCGTCATGCCGCGCTCCATGAGAATGGCGAGCGCGGGGCCGGCGGCGGTAACGAACTCGACGCCGTCTCGGGCGAAGCCGTCTGGCCAGTCGCCCGATGCGACGAGCATCTGCGCAACGCTCTCGGGCGTCGGGATGAGCGACGCGACGTAGCCAGCGGATCCGGGCGCGCCCATATCGCGAAAGCGCACGACGCGCGCGCCAACGCGGTCAAAGGCGCAGGGGTCGGCGCGCATGGTCAGGTCGCGGTTGATGAGCCAGAGCGCGGTGGGCGTGAAGTCCATCGCGTCCTCGGGCGTGCTCACGTGACGAAAGCCATCGGACCATCCGTAGACGAGGGAGACGTGGTGCGCACCGAGGCGCCGCCGGATGAGCGCGAGCGCCGCTTCGACGGAGGAGTCGCCATCGAAATCTACCGTCGCCAGACGTGACAGAGTTGCCAGGTCAGATGCCGTCATGCGCTCCCGCGGCGTCGCCGGGTCGGACGCGCTCCGGACGGAGGGGCAGTCCGATCGCGTAAGGATCGGCAGTTGGAATCGCGTGGAGCAGGGATGGCCCGTGGGCGCCAGCACCCAAGAGCAGGGCGACGCGCCATCGGACCGGACGGCTCTAGCGGCTAGCGGATGCTTCGATCTGGTCGAGTGCGTGGCGGGCGGCCGCGGCGTAGCGGACTGAGAAGTGCGGGGCCTGGTCTTCGACGCGCGCGAGGTGGGTCCTGGCGCTATCGGCGTCTCCAACGGCGCGGTAGATCATGCCCGCGTGGCTGGACTTCGGTTGGGGGCTAGGGTGTGGCGGGAGCTGTCGTCGCGGCGGGTGTGGCAGAGGCGCCGGCGCCGGAGATCGGCGTCGCGACGTAAGACTGGACCACATCCGGATTCACGAGCTCAGAGAATGAATCGCACTGGGTCTGGACCATCGCGATGCGGCCGTCCTTGATGTACAGCGCGGCACCGGAGGGCGATCCATCCGACCGTGTGCCCGTTGTGAAGACCACGACGTACTGTGCGCTGATGCCGCCGCCGTCCTTCGGCACATAGGCAGCGTCGAATGTCGGCGTGTCCTTGAGTGCCTGTCCGAACGTGTCGGGGACCTGCTCCGGCCGCACCCACTCCTGCTCGCAGGCCTTCGATGCCAGGACCTCGACTTCCGTGCCGTCGCTCTCAGTGTCGCGGCAAACGGGGGGAGCGCCGCCACCGGGCGCGGGGTTCGTGGTGCAGGCGACCTTCGCATAGCCGGTCAATGCGGCGAGTTGGATGGTGTCGCCATTGAGCGCGGCGTTCGCGACGGCATCGACCTCGCCGATCCCGGTTATCGGGGCGGTGTGCACCGCGGTGCCGCCGCCGGCGACGGTGCTGACGGTGGTGGTGTTGCCGCCGCCGCCGCATGCTGCTGCGATGAGGGATCCCGCCACGAGCAGACCTAGCGCGACCGGCGTCAACTGCTTCATATCTCTCCTAGCCACGCCGCGGGGCGCGGGCTCGCCACAGTATCGGCGACGGGCGGGCAATCGAAAAGCCCCTCATCGAGAGGGGCTTCGTGCCGCCATATGTGTGATCGGTCAGGCGGTTGCCTCTGCAAGCTCTTTCTTCGCCGCGGGCGCTTCGAGCTCCTCCGGCCATGCGCGCTTCTTGAGCATCTGGCGTGGGGGGTCGATGTAGATCGAGCCCCAGCCGCAGGCGTCTTCGCAGAGCCGGCAGCCGGTGCAGCGCTTTTCGTTCAGGACAGCGACGCCGAAGAAGTCGCCGACCGTACGCTCGGGCTCGCCCAGGCTGAGGGCATCGAACGGGCAGATCTGTATGCACAGCTCGCAGCCGCTGCCGATGCAGTTGTCCTCTATGACGACGGCTTTTGGCCATTCCTTGCGGGGGAAGGTCTTGCAGATGTCGCCGAGGTCGTCGAGGATCGCCTCGGGCGGACAGACGACGCCGCAAGCGCCGCAGTCGATGCAGAGACCCGGGTCGATGACGTGGACGACGTTGCGCGTGCCGGTGATGGCGTTCGTGGGGCAGCGCTTCGTGCAGGCGGTACAGCCGATGCAGGTGTCTACGATGGTGTAGGCCACGAGAGCTCCTCCGCGCGCGCACTTTCCTCAGCATTCGCTTCGGATATGCGCTCTTCCAGTATGCCAGCCGACCGCTGCATCGACAAATTGAGTCTCGGCACGACCAACGCGGATTCGCTCAGTACACGTCCCTGATTTCGAAGCGGGGCCCGTCCTTGCATACGAGCTTCATTGCGCGGCCGCCCCTGACACGCACCTCGACGGCGCAGCCGTAGCAGATGCCCGTCCCGCAAGCCATACGCTCTTCGAGCAGCGCCTGCACGGAGCGACGCCTTTTCGACGTGCGCGCGGCTTCGGCGAGCGAGCGGAACATCGGGGTGGGGCCGCACGCGAACGCCTGATCGCACCACTCGAGCAGCTCGACGAACGGCTCCGTCACAAAGCCCTTGCGGCCGGCGGAGCCGTCGTCGGTCGTGACGACGACCTCCACCTCCGGCGCGAGCAGGCGCGACGGGAAGACGTGGGCGGCGTCGCGCGCGCCGATGATCAGCGTCACGTTGCGTCCTTCGGCGACAGCGCGGTCGGCGAGCCAGACGAGAGGCGCGACTCCGATGCCACCCGCGACGAGCAGGAGGTTCCGCGACGTGCGGCCGACCCGGTAGCCGTTGCCGAGCGGGCCCCAGCAGTACACGCGATCGCCCGGCTTGCGGCCGGCGAGCCAGGCGGTGCCGCGGCCGACGACGTCGTAGAGGATGGCCCACTCGAGGCCGTTCGCACCCTCGCGGACGCGGTAGTAACTCATCGGGCGGGGCAGGAGCGGGTCGTCGGCGTGCGCGGCGGTCGCGACGTCGCCGTAGGCCGAGTCGTCCGAGCAACGCAGCATGAGGAACTGGCCGGGGTAGGCGCCATTGCCGACCTCGGGGCAGCGGAACCACGTGCACCAGGTCTCAGCGTAGAGCCGATCGTTTTCGATGACCTCGGCCCAGGCGGCCTTCATGCGGTAGGCGGGCCGCGCGGTATTCGGGGAAGGGGCGCACGTCGTAGAGGGCGGCGCCATCGGCCTGCTGCGCGGCGGCGAGGGCTTCGACGGCGGCGCGTGCGGTATCGATGCTGGTGAAGCACGGGATGCGCTTCTCGGTCGCGGCGCGGCGGATGTGGAAGCCATCTCGCAGCGTGCCGGTGAAGCGGCCTTCGGGCGTGTTGATGACGCAGGAGACCGAGCCGTCGTTGATGACGTCGACGACGTTCGGGTGGCCCTCGTTCAGCTGCTTGGTCACCTGCTCGACCGGGCAGGCCGAGCGCCGCGATCATGCGCGGCGGTGCCCTCGGTGGCGTAGAGCCGTAGCCGGCTCGTGCAGCTGACGGATGATCGGGCAGCGCCTCGGCCTTGTGCGGTCGGCGATCGACAGGAGCACGCCGCCGCCGGGCGGCGAGCGCGCAGGTCGCCGCGATCAGCGCCTTCGCCAGCGCCGCGGGGAAGTTGCGGTCGATGCCCATCACCTCGCCGGTCGACTTCATCTCCGGCCCGAGGTAGGTGTCGACGCCGATGAGCTTCGACATCGAGAAGACCGGCGCCTTGATGGCGACGAGGTCGCTGGCGCGGCCAGAGGCCCGCCGTCGTAGCCCTGCTCGCGCGAGCGTCTGGCCGAGCATGACGTTCGACGGCGACGCTGCACCATCGGCACGCCGGTGACCTTCGAGAGGAACGGCACCGTGCGGCTGGCCGCGCGGGTTGACCTCGAGCACGTAGACGTCGGACTCGCCGTCGCCGTCGCGGCATGATCACGTACTGGATGTTCATCAGGCCCGCGCGCGTCGAGCGCCAGGCCGATGCGCGTCGTGTAGTCGACGATCGTGTCGACCTCGTCCTCGGTCGAGGTTGACGCCGGGGTAGACGGCCATCGAGTCGCCGGAGTGGACGCCGGCGCGCTCGATGTGCTCCATGATGCCGGGGATGAGCACGTCCTCGCCGTCGCAGATCGCGTCGACCTCGACCTCTTTGCCCTCGAGGTACTTGTCGATCAGGATCGGGCTTGCCGTGCGCAGCTTCGGCGGCCGCGCGCGACGTAGCGCGACGAGCTCCGTCGGCGTTCTGGACGATCTCCATCGCCCGCCCGCCGAGGACGTAGGTGGGGCGCACGAGCACCGGGTAGCCGATGCGCTCGGCGACGTGCAGCGCGTCCTCGACGCTGCGTGACGCGCGGCGCCGGGCGGCTGGGGGATGCCGAGGTCGCTCGAGGAACGCCTCGAAGCGCCGCCGGTCCTCGGCGAGGTCGATCGTCTCGGACGCCGGAGCCGATGATCGGCGCGCGCCGCGCTGTGCAGCGGCTCGGCGAGGTTGATCGCCGTCTGGCCGCCGAACTGCACGATCGACGGCGGCGGTGTCGCCGTTCGGCCGTCGCCGGCTTCGTTCTCGAGGATGTCGCGCACCGACTTCCTCGTCGAGCGGCTCGAAGTAGAGGCGGTCGGAGGTGTCGAAGTCGGTGGAGACGGTCTCTGGATTGGAGTTGACCATGATCGCGCTGATAGCCGGCCTCCTGCAGCGCCCAGGCCGCGTGCACGCGAGCAGTAGTCGAACTCGATGCCCTGGCCGATGCGGATGGGGCCGCGAGCCGATGACGAGCGCCTTCGCGCCCGGGCATCGGCAGCGCCTCGTTCTCCTGCTCGTAGGTGCTGTAGAAGTAGGGCGTCGCGGCCTCGAACTCGGCGGCGCAGGTGTCGACCATCTTGTAGACCGGGCGGATGTCCCACTCGCTCGCGCAGGTCGCGGACCTGCTCGGGCAGGCGGTCCGCCGAGCGTGGCGATCTGCTCGTCGGAGAAGCCGAGCCGCTTCGCCTGCCGGAGCAGGTCGCGGCGTCAGCGGCTCGGCGAGCAGCCGCCGCTCCATGTGCGACGATGTTCGTGCAGCTTGTCGCAGGAACCAGGGTCGATCGCCGGTGCGCTCGGCGAGCGTCCGTCGACGTCGACGCCGCGGCGCAGCGCCGCCATGAGCGCCCAGAGGCGCTGGTCGTTCGGCGTCGCAGCGGGCAAGCTCTCGACGTGGCTGTCCTCGTCCAGCTCGGGGTCCTCCCAGAGGAGCGACCGGCCGCCGATCTCGAGCGAGCGCACCGCCTTCTGCAGCGCCGCCTCGAACGATGCGGTCGATCGCCATCACCTCGCCGGTGGCCTTCATCTGCGTGCCGAGCGAGCGGTCGCCGAAGGGGAACTTGTCGAAGGGCCAGCGCGGGATCTTGACCACGCAGTAGTCGAGCGCGGGCTCGAACGCGGCCGTGGTCTTCTGCGTGACGGCGTTCGGGATCTCGTCCAGCCGTCTTGCCGACGGCGATCTTCGCGGCGACGCGGGCGATCGGATAGCCGGTCGCCTTGGAGGCGAGCGCCGACGAGCGGCAGACGCGCGGGTTGACCTCGATCACGTAGTAGGCACTCGGGCGGACTCCACGGGTGTCCGGGTCGGACGAGCGCGAACTGGACGTTGCAGCCGCCCTCGATCCCGAGCGCGCGGATGATCTTGAGCGACGCCGAGCGGAGCATCTGGTACTCCTTGTCGGACAGCGTCTGGCTGGGCGCGACGACGATGCAGTCGCCGGTGTGGACGCCCATCGGGTCGAAGTTCTCCATGTTGCAGATGGTGATGCAGGTGTCGGCGCGCGTCCCGCATCACCTCGTACT
The DNA here is from genome assembly GCA_963736015.1 of uncultured Chloroflexia bacterium. Lineage (GTDB taxonomy): Bacteria > Chloroflexota > Dehalococcoidia > DSTF01 > JACRBR01 > CAVTNG01. Next base: position 70,073 of record CAVTNG010000006.1, read on the forward strand.
CGATCTCCTTCCAGCCGAGCGAGCGACTGCTCGACGAGCACCTGGTGGATCGGGCTCGGCTGCCAGGCCGCCGGCGACGATGCGCTCGTACTCGTCCTCGGTCGTGGGCGATGCCGCCGCCGGTGCCGCCGAGCGTGTAGGCGGGCCGGATGATCAGCGGCAGGCCGATCGCGTCGACGCGCGGTCTCGCGCTTCCTCGATCGTGGTACACGATCGCTGACTCGGGCACCGGCTCGCCGATCTCGATCGAGCATGCTGCTTGAACAGCTCGCGGTCCTCGGCCTTGCTGATCGTCTCGAGCGGCGTGCCGAGCAGCCGCACGTTGTAGCGGTCGAGCACGCCCGCGTCGGCCAGCTCGACGGCGAGGTTCAGGCCGGTCTGGCCGCCGAGCGTCGGCAGCAGGCCGTCCGGCCGCTCGCGCTCGATGATCCGCTCGAGCACGTCGACGGTCAGCGGCTCGATGTAGACGACGTCGGCGATGTCCTCGTCGGTCATGATCGTGGCCGGGTTGGAGTTGACCAGGACCGAGGTGACGCCCTCCTCGCGCAGGGCCTTGCAGGCCTGCGTGCCGGCGTAGTCGAACTCGGCGGCCTGGCCGATGACGATCGGCCCGGAGCCGATGACCAGGACCTTCGAGGGTTTATTCACGCGCTACGGGAATCCGGACTCGGGACGATGATGGTCGTGCGCATCAGCGGCGCCTCGCGAGATCGCGCTGGCGTTCTGCCCGGCTGATCGGGCAACATGCGCAGGCCGCCGAGGTGGCCCGCGACGAGGAAGCCGGCCAGGAACGCCGCTCCGACCGTGATGGCGAACGATGCGGGGATCGGGACGGGCGTCGTGGTGAGCATGTATGCGAGGACGGCGTTGCAGATGGCAGCGACGCCGAAGAGCACTGCGTAGCCGTACCACTCCGTGATCCAGTCGCCGGACCAGCGCCAGCAGAACACGCCGAGCGCGACGCCGGCGGCGAGGGTCGCGACGCCGACGGCCCAACCCCCGAGCCAGAGCGCGATCGCCTTGCCGGTGTTGTCGCCCCAGATGAAGAACGGGACGATGCACGCCGTGACGAAAATCAGCGGCCCTGCGATCATCGCCATGGCGGCGACGCACTGGCCGCCGAACGCGAGACGGCCGAGCACATCGATGCTCTTCATGACGGAATCGAGGCGGACGTCGGAGTTCATGCGGGCGTATGAACCTGTCATACGAGCGGCAGCTCGAAGCGCGCCTCCGGGTTGTAGATGGGGACGAGCGCGCCGATGCTGCTGAGGAAGGCGAGCGCTATCGTCGTTGTTCTGCGGCAGGCGGCCGCGGATCCGCTTGTAGCCCTTGTCGCGCGCGAAGCCGAGTGCGTACTCGGCGAGCGCGGTGCCGATGCCACGCCGACGCGTCTCCGGGAGCATCCACACGCCGAGGACGACGGTGTCGGGCTCAAACGTGTTGTAGTCGAGCGCGGCGAAGCCGACGACACGGCCTTCGAGCGAGGCGAGGAAGGCGCCGCCATCGCCGCCCATGCGGCTCATCCACGTGCGAACCTCGTCGGCGGTTGAGCGCGCGCTCGAAGGCGACCGGGTTCGGCTCCTTCACGACCTCCACGATGACGGCGGAGATCGCCTCGGCATCGTTGATCGTCGCCTGGCGGTAGGTCGGTTCGGTCTGCACGCCGGTGCTGGCATCGCTACACCCTCCCGCTCACGTTTGGTCTGACCGCGGCGCGGCCGACGCTTCCGGAGGCATCGCGCATCATCTCGACGAAGCGCTCGAAGAGGTACATGTTGTCGAGCGGACCCGGGCGATGCCTCGGAGTGGTACTGGATCGTCATTACCGGCTCGCGCCGGTGGCGGAGCCCCTCGACCGTGCCGTCGTTGACGTTGACGATGGCTGACCTCGACGTCGGCTGGGCAAGCCCGGCGTCGTCGACGGCGTAGCCGTGGTTCTGGGCTGTGATGTGGACGCGGCCGGTGCGTCTCGTCGCGCACGGGGTGGTTGGCGCCGCGATGCCCGAACTTGAGCTTGTAGGTGCCGGCCGCCGAAGACGCGGCCCGAGCACCTGGTGGCCGAGGCAGATGCCCATGATCGGCGTCTTGCCGACGAGGCCCGCGGCGGTGCGAGACGGCGTAGTCGAGCGGCGCCGGGTCGCCGGGGCCGGGCGAGAGCAGGACGCCATCGGGATGCATCGCCAGGATGTCCTCCGCTGCTGACGTCGCGCAGGGCACGGCCGTGGCGTCGCAGCCCAGCGGCGGAGCGAGCGGAGGATATTGTACTTGACACCGAGGTCGAGGACGACGACGCGGCGGGGCGCGCCGGCGGCGGTCGCTTCGGCGTCCGGGAAGGCGTAAGGCTTCGCGCGCTCACCCACGGCACGAGGTCGGTCGAGCCGTAGCGGGGCAGGTCGCGGAGGCGCGGCGAGCGCCTGCTCGGCGGTCTCGTCGTGGGTGACCGTGCCCATCATCACGCCGGCGGTGCGCAGCTTGCGCGTCAGGGCGCGCGTGTCGATGCCGGTGATGCCGGGGATGCCGTTTCGTTCGAGGTACGCGTGCGAGCGTGCGCTTCGAGCGCCAGTGGCTGGGCGCGTCGCAGTCCTCGCGCACCACGAAGGCGCGGACCTGGATGCGGCGCGACTCGACGTCGCGGTCGTTGATGCCGTAGTTGCCCTGCAGCGGGTAGGTCATCACCAGCACCTGCTCCGGCGAATGAAGGGTCGGTGAGCGCCTCCTGGTAGCCGGTCATCGAGGTGTTGAAGACGACCTCGCCGTCGGCCGCGCACGGGCGCGCCGAACGCGTCGCCGCGAAGACGGTGCCGTCTTCGAGAACGAGCAGCGCTTCTAGCCAACTGGCCACCTCCCGCGTGCGTCGATGCGCGCCGCCGCGCGACGGTGGCCATGACGACGCGCCGCGCAGGCGTCATGCCGCGCGAGCGGCGTGTTCTTGCCCTTCGAGGCGAAGGCTCGCGGCTCGACCGTCCATCGCGCATCCGGGTCGAACATGACGACGTCGGCGGGCGCGCCGACGGCTAAGCGTGCCGATACCCGGGACGTGCCGGTCGAGACCGAGGGCGCGCGCCGGGCCGATCGTCAGCGCCTCGATCAGGCGCGCTCGAGCGAGAGCGTGCCGTCGCGACGAGCATCAGTGCACGAGGCCGAACGCCGTCTCGAGGCCGACTGATGCCGAAGGCCGCGTCATCGAACTCGCAGAGCTTCTCCTGCGACGGCGTGCGGCGCGTGGTCGGTGGCGATGGCGTCGATCGTGCCGTCGGCGAGGCCTGCGATGCAGGCGTCGACGTCGTCGTCGGCCGCGCAGGGGCGGGTTACATCTTGGCGTTGGTGTCGTAGGCGAGGCCTTCGCCGACCCAGCGCTGCCGCATGCACGACCTCGTCGGTGAGCGCGAGGTGGTGCGGCGTGACCTCCGCCGTGACGTGCACGCCGTCGCGCCTTCGCCGCGGCGCACCAGCTCGACGCGCGCCGGCCGTGCTGACGTGGGCGATGTGCACGTGCGCGCCGGTCGCCTCGGCGAGCGCGATGTCGCGCGCGACCATGCTCTCTTCCGCGGCCGACGGGATGCCCTTGAGGCCGAGGCGGGTCGACACCCAGCCCTCGTGCATGACGCCGCCGCTCGCGAGGCTGCGGGTCCTCGCAGTGGTCGATGATCGGCAGGTCGAAGGCGCCGGCGTACTCGAGGGCGCGGCGCATGATGCGCGGCGTCGCCGACGGGCGAGCCGTCGTCGCTGAAGGCGACGCAGCCCGCGGCCGCAAGCTCGCCCAGCTCGGCCAGCTGCTTGCCGGCGCGGCCCTTGGTGACGCAGCCGATGGGCAAGACGCGCACGGCGCCGCGCGTCGGCGGCCTGCCGCAGGACGTACTCGACGACGAGCGCTGTGTCGATCGCCGGGCTCGGTGTTTGGCATGGCGCAGACGGTCGTGAAGCCGCCGCGCGCGGCCGCCATGCGTGCCCGGTCTCGATCGTCTCCTTGTACTCGAAGCCGGGCTCGCGCAGGTGCGTGTGCAGGTCGACGAAGCCCGGCGCGACGACGAGGCCGGCCGCGTCGATGACGCGGGCGCCGTCGGCATCGAGGTCCGGCCCGACCGCGGCGACGACGACCGTCTCGACACGAGGACGTCGGCGCGGCACGTCGAGGCCGTTCGCCGGGTCGAGGACGCGGCCGCCGCGGATGAGCAACGCTCGCTCACCGCGCCTCCTCCGCGACTGCCGCCGCCCAGTGCAGGTAGAAGCGAGCGGCCATGCGGAGGCGACGCCGTTCGTGACCTGTTCTTCGATGAGCGACTGCGAGCCGTGGGCGACGTCGCGGCGCGATCTCGACGCCCTCGTTCATCGGGCCGGGGTGCATGCACCGAGCGCGCCGGGCTTGCGCGCGGGCCATGCGCGCGTGCGTTCACCTGGTAGAGGCGCGAGTACTCGCGCACGCTGGGCAGGAGGCCGCCCTCCATGCGCTCCGTGCTGCAGACGCAGCGCCATGACGACGTCGGCGCCGGCGACGGCGCGGTCGAGGTCGGTCTCGACCGTCACCGGCGGCAGGCCGTCCTCGAGCTGTCGCGGCCAGGCCGGCGCGGGAGCAGCGTCGGCGGGCCGCAGACGACGACCTCGGCGCCCAGCTTCGTCAGGCCCCAGATGTCGGAGCGCGCGACGCGGCTGTGCATGACGTCGCCGACGATGACGATGCGCTTGCCGCGCGAGGTCGCCGATGGCGCTGCGCAGCGTGTAGAGGTCGAGCAGGCCCTGGCGTCGGGTGGGCGTGCCAGCCGTCGCCGGCGTTGATGACGCTGCGCGTCGCAGTTGGCTGGCGGCGAGGTAGGGCGCGCCGGACATGGGGTGGCGCATGACCAGGATGTCGGCGCCGATGGCCCGCAGGGTGCGCACCGTGTCGATCAGCGACTCGCCCTTCTCGACGCTGCTGCCGGAGGCGGTGATGTTGATGACGTCGGCGCCGAGGACCTTGCCGGCGAGCTCGAAGGACGACGCGCGTGCGGGTGCGAGGCCTCGTAGAAGAGGGTGACGATCGTCGTGCCGCGCAGGGCGGGACGCGCGGCACGTCGCGCGCCAGCACTTCTTTCATCGCGTCGGCGGTCTCGAGGACGAGCTCGATCTCGTCGGGCTGAAGTCGTCGAGGTCGAGCACGTGGCGGTGCTTCCAGTCCGTGGGCTCCGCGGTGGACGGGGACGGCGGCTGCGGGCTGCGTCGACGGCGCATCGTCCGCTGGCGCGGGTCTGTGGTCATCGCGAGCGTCGTCCGACTGCTCCGGGCGCACGGCACGCGACTTCGTCGTTGCCGTCGATCTCGGTGAGGCGAACCTGCACGTCGTCTGCGTGCGGGCGGTGGGGATGTTCTTGCCGACGTAGTCGGCGCGGATGGGCAGCTCGCGGTGGCCGCGGTCGACGAGGACGGCGAGCTGGATGCGGCTGGGCGGCCGAAGTCGATGAGCGCGTCGAGCGCCGCCCGCACGGTGCGGCCGGTGTAGAGCACGTCGTCGACAAGGACGACGCGCTTGCCGTCGATGTCACGGGGAGGTCGCTGGGCTGCACGCGAGGCTTCGGGCCGCGGGTCGGCAGGTCGTCGCGGTAGAGGCCGAAGTCGAGCGAGCCGACCGGCATGGACTCGCCCTCGAACTCGCTGGATCGCGGCGGCCAGGCGCCGGGCGATCGGCACGCCGCGCGTGCGCATGCCGACGAGGACGAGGTCGGCGTGCCGCGGATGCGCTCGACGATCTCGTGGGCGATGCGCGTGATGGCGCGCCGGATGTCATCGGCGGACATGACGGTTGCCGCCGGCATCAAAAGACCTCCTGGGCCTCGATCCGGCCGGAGGTTGTGCGGGGTATGCGCGGGCGCTGTGCGCCGTGGTCCGGGCGTTCATTCGTTCGATTCCTTCCCGGCCTCACCGGACCGGATTAAAGGCTCTGCGCTTCACACATGATAGCCCGAAGCGGTGGGAGTGACAACGGCCATCGGTGCCGGCCGTTCGTCGCGGGGCTGGTTGACATACCATCGGCGCAGCGCGAGCCACGATCTCTGTACGCTGAGGCGCGTCCCGCCCGAACTGGGAGACTGCCAACTCGATGGACAGGCCCGCCCGCTGGCTCGCGTCATGCATCCGAACCCGTCCGATCATGGTGATCGCGGGGACGATGCTCCTCGCGCTGGCGCTTTCGTTCGGCATCCCACGGTTGAAGTTCGAGACGGGCCAGGATCGGCTGCTCGATCCACGGTGGGAGCTGTCGCTCAGCAACACCCGCTACCAGGCGCAGTTCGGCGGCGACCCGATGCTCCGTGCTATTCACGGCGGCTGACGGCACGGACATCACGCAGCTGTTCACGCCCGCCAACCGCGCCACGATGCAGCGGCTGCAGGACGACCTCAACGCGAGCGGCGACTTCGCGAACGTTCTGATGCCTCTCGCCGTCGTGGAGTTCGCGAAGGTGCAGATCCAGCAGCGCATCGTCTCGCAACCGGTCAAGCTCGCGGCCGACGAGCAGACCGCCACAGACGCAGCGCGCGCGGCCTCGGCGGCGCGAGGCGAGACGCCCGAGCGGCAGGAGTCGGCTGCGAACGCGGCTCGCCAGCGCGTGGACGACGAGTTCAACGCTGAGTTCGGCGCCGACGCCAAGCGGTTCGTTGGACGCCGGCGAGCAGACACTGGATAACCCTCGGTTCGTGCAGTTCGTGATCTACGGCGCGGACGGGAAGATCCGGCCGGAGCTGGCGGGCATCTTCCCGGACCCGCAGCACGCGCTGATGGTGGCGCGGCTCCAGGGCAACCTCTCGATCGACGACAACGCGAACGTGGCGGCGCGCACGAAGCAGGACCTCGCTGCATACGACTTCGATGGGGTGACAACGCTGACGTCCGGACCGCCGCTGCTGATCAAGGAGATCAATGACCGGATGAAGAGCGCCCTGGTGATCATGGCGATCTTCGCTGTCGTGATCATGGTCGCGGTGCTCTTCCTGGTGTTCCGCGCGCGATGGCGGCTCCTGTCGTTGCCGGCGGTGCTCGTGGGCTGCGTGTCGGCGTTCGGGCTGATGGGGTTCACTGGAATCCCCTTGACGATGGTGACGATCTCGGGGCTGCCGATTCTGATCGGACTCGGGGTGGACTTCGCGATCCAGGTGCACAGCCGGTTAGAGGAGGAGACCCAGGCGACGGGATCGGCGGAGGCGGGGCTGGAGCGCGCGTTCGTGCGGCTCGGCCCGGCGCTCGTGATGGCGGCAATCGCGGCGTGCATCGGCTTCATCGTGCTGCACGTGTCGAAAGTGCCGATGATCCGTGACTTCGGATCGATGCTGGCCGTCGGCGCGGTCATCGTGTTCGCCGTGAGCATCACGCTGGTGAGCGGCGTGATCTATCTGCGCGAGCGACGACGGATCGGCAGCGACACGCCGGCGCGAAGCCGGTTCGAGGTGGAGCGCATCGTACGAGGGCTGACGGCGCGCACGATCGGGCGGCTGGCGCCGATCGCGACGGTCGCACTCGTCGTCGCGCTTGTCGGGTTGTACGTGAGCAGCAAGATCCCGACGGAGACGGATCCCGAGAAGTTCGTGCCTTCGAACAGCAGCGTGCTGAAGAATCTGCACGTGATCCGCGACGTTGTCGGCTCGACGAGCGAGGTGGACCTGCTCGTCGAGACGAAGAATGGCAAACACGTCACGGACCAGGACGTGCTGGACTGGATGCTGCAGTTCGAGGAGTCCGAGCGGAAGGCGCACCGCGAGCTGACACAGTCGAACAGCGTCGCATCGTTCACAAAGTCGGTGACGGGTGACGCGCCCACGACGGCATCGGCGGAGCAGGCGCTGGCGCTGGCGCCGCCTGAGCTGTCGGGCGCCGTGGTCAACGACGACCGGACAATGGCGGCGATTGTGTTCTCGATCACCGACGAAGCGACGCTCAGCGAGCAGCGCACGATCACGGACGCACTCGAACGCGACGCGAACCCGCCGTCGGGCGTCGGTGTGTCGGAGGCGGGCATCGCGGTGGTGGGAGCAGCGGCGGTCGATGCGATCGCGAGCAACCGAGACCTGATGTCCTTCGTAGCCGTCGCGGCGATCTTCATGCTGCTGCTGGCGGCATACCGGAACCCCGTCAAAGCACTGGCGCCTCTCATGCCGGTGGTGTTCGCGCTGGGCGCCTCGGCGACCCTGCTTTACTTCGGCGGGATCGAGTACAGCCCGCTGACGTCAATATCGGGACCGCTGATCATCGCGATGGGAACCGAGTTCAATATCCTGCTGATGTCGCGCTACTTCGAGGAGCGCGCGGCGGGTCTGGCGGCGCGCGAGGCGATGTCGAAGGCGTCGCTGCGCATCGGCCGGGCGATCATGGCGTCCGGACTGACGGTGATGGGCGGGTTCGCCGTGCTGGCGTTCAGCGACTTCCCGCTGCTCGATAACTTCGGTCGCGTGACGGCGCTGAACATCGGCCTGAGCCTGCTGAGCACGCTGATACTGCTGCCGCCACTGCTGGTGTGGGCGGACGAGGAGCACAACTTCGTCGGGCTGCCGGCGGGGCCGGAGCCGCTGCCGGAGTAGGTCAGCTCCCGCCGCCGATCCAGCGGAAGTACGGATCGAGATCTGGCAGTACGCCCGCCTCGCGGAAGAGGAAGAAGCACCCCACGACGAAGCTGAAGATGGCGGCGAGCAGGCCGGCGATCACGTAGATGCTCTGGCGGCGCTGGCTGGAGACAAATCCCGCCGTACTCACGATCGTGACGATCGAATTCGAGATAAGCAGCCCGATGACGAAGGCGCCGAGTGTTGCGGTGCCCATTGCGCGGCTTCCGGCGCCCACGGCCGTGGCGATCACGAGCACCTGCGTGCCCGTCTCGGCGCCGACGCCGTGAATCAGGCCGACGGTGTAGGCGGTCTTGCCGCCGTACTGTTGCGGGCTTCGTGCACATGCTCCCGGGGCGTACCAAAGACCCTGGACCGGAGCGCGCTCATCGCATTCCGCACGCCGGCGAACACAAGCATCCAGCGGCTCCGTAGCCGGAACTCCTTGCCACCGCGGTAGTACTGGAACACGGAGTAGAAGAGATACACGGCGAGGATGATCAGCGTCGCGCCGACGACTCGCTCCATTATCGGGTCGAGCGACGCCGGCAGGAGCTGGCTTGCCCACAGCGCGAGGAGCCCGAGCACGACGACCATGGTTCCGTGACCCATGGCATACATCGAGCCGAGGAACAGTGCCGGCTTCTGCGTTCGCACGAGCGATTGACCTTCGGCAAGTAGCCGGGGGAGCGATGTCCATCGTGGCGATGGCCCAGCTCGCCGATGGAGTGTGAATGCGGCATCGCAACGGCCGCGGACGCCGACGCGCCGCCGACGGCGGCACCACCCGCCACGGGCGCTGACCTAGGTGGTGGGACTCATCCGTGAGCATCACGCCCGGTTCGTGGGTGAGCCAGGTGTTTTCGTCCTCTTCGTCGACCCAGGCCGCAGTGCTCGTAATGTCGGTGATCGCGGCGATGTGGTCCCAGTCGATCCCGTGGCGGATCCCGAGCGCCATCGCAGCGAGAAGGACGCCGATGCCGCCGCCGATGCCGAAGGATGTGAACAGCAGGTCCAGAGTCACGATGCACCCCCAAGTGCGCCGCTACGCTGATGTTGGTTCCGCGCCGACGCGCTGGCACACGCGGCACAGGCCGAAGATGGCGAAATGGTCGATGTCCGCGCGAAAGCCGAGATCGGCGCTCAACTGGTCGCCGAGGTCCTCGAGATAATGGTGGTCGAGCAGGGTGACGCCGTTGCACTTGCGGCAGATGAGATGATGATGCCGTTCCGGCGCGACCCACTCGAACGTGGCATCACCACCGCCCATGTGTGTCTCTGAGACGAAAGCGCATGTCCTTGAGCACGGTGAGCGTGCGGTAGACCGTCGAGATGTCGACGTAGGGGTACTGCTCCTTCACGCGCTCGTAGATGTCGGCGGCGCTCAGGTGGCCGGGGGCATGGAGCAGCGACGAGAGGATGAGCGCCCTCTGGGGGGTCATCTTGTGGCCAGAGGCCCGGAGGGCGTCGATAGTTTCGGCTTCGCAGCTCATGCCAAGTTACTCAGTTGCAAACTCTTGCGTTTACTCTACGCCAAGTCTGCCCTCCTGTGCAACAGGTGTTACCGGTTTCTCAGCGTCCGCGGCTTGGCGGGCCAGAGGCCGCCTGCGGTCCACTCGCATCGGGCCGGGTGCCTGATCAGGCCTGGGAGCCGGGGAGGGTGATCCTGAACGTGACGGTGCCGTCGCCGTTGCGGGCCTCGATGGTACCCGCGTTGAGCTCGACCAACTCGCGTGTGATAGCGAGCCCGAGGCCGCTGCCGCTCGCCGACCGGCGCGAGCGGTCGCCGCGGAAGAAGCGGTCGAAGACACGAGGCAGGTCATCGTCCGGGATCGGCGGGCTGCTGTTGGTGACAGCGAAGACGACGTGCGGGGGCGCGACACCGTTCTCGACGGCGCCGGTCACCAACACGTCACCGCCTTCCGGCGAGAACTTGGCGGCGTTCTCGAGGATGTTGGTGAATGCGCGCTCGAGCTTGTCCGGATCGACGTTGTGCAGGGTCGCTTCGGGAGCGACATCGACGTTGAGGCTGACGTCGCGAGCGGCGGCCTGCGGCTCGATGTGGCGCAGCGAGCGTTCCACGAGGTCTTCGAGCGGCAGGTCCTCGCGGCGGGTGATCACCTGGCCGGCGTCGATCTCACCGAGGTAGAGCAAGTCGGCGAGCAGGCGGTTGACGTGCTCGGCCTCTGACTTAATCACCTCGCCGACGTGACCGGCCTGCTGGGGATCGGCAGTGCCATCGGTGAGTGCCTGCGCGTAACCGGTGATCGACGTCATCGGCGTCTTGAGGTCGTGGGAGACGTTGGCAAGGAGCGCGCGCATCTGCGCGTCGCGCTCGCCGGTGCGTTGTGCCATGACGGAGAAGGAACGCGCGAGCCGGCCGATCTCGTCCTCGCGGTCGAGCTCGACGCGCTGGCTGTAGTCGCCGGCGGCCATCGCTTCCGAGGCGGCCGTGAGGCGGCGCACCGGCTGCGCGACCTGGCGGGCGAGCACCATGCCGGCGAGCATGGCCAGCGGCACTGCGATGAGGGCCGCGATGCCGAGGCCGGGCAGGACGCCGCGCCAGGCGCTGGCGATGGTGTCGCTCTGGACGGCGAGGATGATGCGGAACGGGAGCGGCCGCCGCAGCGTGAGGCCGGTAGAGGCCGACACGAAGGTGAGGCCGCGCTCGTCCACATCGCCGGTGGGCTCCCAGGAGAGGAATCCACGCCGAACGTCTTCTTCGGTCGAGGGCGGAACGTTGATGAGGAAGCCATCGAAGTGGCCGCCGGTGTCGTGCAGGACGACGCCATCGTTCGAGACGAGGAGGATGCGCACCTTCTGGTCCGTCGCCAGCGAGTCGAGGACTTCGTTGAACGGACGCTCATCCTGTTCCTGTGGTTGCAGGGCGAACAACGCCTGCTGGTAGATAGCAGGGGACGCCGCGGCGACGTGGTCGAGCGCGTGCTGGCGCCGCTCGTCGCGCTGACGCACGACGAAAACGGCGCCGGCGAGGGCGATGGCGATCACGATCACCAGCGTGAAGGCGAGGACGAGCTTCGTCTGAAAGCTGAAGAGGAAGGTGCGAAGCCGCAGCTTCACGCCGGCACTGCCTCCACAAGCCGGTAACCGCTGCCCCACACCGTCTCGATGCGGAGGCCGGAGCCTTCGAGCTTGTTGCGGAGCCGGACGATGTGCACGTCGACGGTCCGCATGCCGTAGAACGACGTGCCCCAGACGATGTCGAGGAGCTTCTCGCGGTCCATCGTGATGTTGGCGAAGCGCGCGAAGGTCGCGAGCAGGTCGAACTCCTTCGGGGTGAGGACGACGGTCTCGCCGTGGATCGTGGCGATGCGATTGCGAACGTCCATCTTCAATTCGCCGAGGGCGATGCGCTCTCCGGCGGGCTCGGTGGCGGCGCGGCTGCGGCGCAGCACGGACTGGACGCGGGCCACGAGCTCGGTGGGGTTGAAGGGCTTGGTGACGTAGTCATCCGCGCCGAGCTGCAGGCCGGCGACCTTGTCGATGTCCGACGAGCGCGCCGACAGGAAGATCACGGGCAGCTCGCTGCGCTTTCGCAGGTTCCGGACGATCTGCATGCCGTCCGGGCCGGGCATCATGATGTCGAGCACGGCGAGGTCGAAGTCCTGCTCGCGGAGCAGGCGCTGGGCCTCGGTGCCATCGCAGGCGACGACGATCTCGTAGCCGGCCTTGGCGAGGTACATGCGGACCAGGTCGGCGATGTGGCGGTCGTCATCGGCCACCAGGATGCGTGCGGGGGTCTCGTTTCCGTTCATGTTCATCTTTGTTACGTCTCCACTTTAGAAGAAACGGCAGGGGCGCTTCCTGCGCCGCTGCCGTCCCCCTGCTTACTTTATGAGCTGAAGATGGACGACCCGGAGCCGCGCTGCGGCTGCGGGCTGCCGTCCGGTGCCGGTGTGCCGTCGTTGCCATCCATGCCCGGCATGTGGAACTTCCCCTTGAACATGTGGAAGAACTTGCCGACAGGCGCATCGATGATCATATCGACGGAGTCGGTCAGCCTGGAGTTGATGGCGTCGGCTTGCTTCTGCGTGAGGTCGCCGTTCTTGACGGCCTCGTCGGACTTCGCCTTCGCGGTGTCGGAGATGAACGTCTTCAGGTCATCACGGCTCTTGCCGTGCGCCTGGGCGACGGTGGCGAGCGTCGCGCCATCAGCCTGAAGTTCAGTCGTCAGCTGGTCGGCGCTGATACCGAGAAACTGCGCCAACTGGTCGCGCGCCTGGCCGAGGCCAAAGCCGGGCCCGAAGGCGAATCCAAACTCCTTCGGACCGCCGCGAAAGCCGAAGCCGTGCGCGCCGGGACCGCCGAGGCTGCCTTCGTCGGTCTGTTCGTCGAGCTTGCTCTTGAGGCGATCCGCCTGCTGCTGGGTGAGGTCGCCGTTCTGCACGGCTTCGTCAATCTGATCGTTGTGCGCGCTCTTGACGGCGTCCTTGAGCTTCGGTGTGTCGATGCCAAGCTTCTGCGCCAGCCGGTCAAGGAACGTCGTGCCGGTATCGGTCCCGGGCGTGGGGGTCTGAGCCATCACGGCGCCGGCGCCAATAATCGCCACCACGACCGCAACCGCCCCAGCCGCCAGCCACTTTCTGCTCATGTGCGCCCCTTCGAGCGGCCACACGCCGCCCACGTTGGCAGCGTACCGGCCCGAGCGCGGTGCAGGTGTTTCAAAGACGTTAGGTTGGCGCCCCGGGGGCTCAGGCGGCGCGGCGAGAGGGACGAGCGCCCTCAGGCTCGTCGTCCGGGGAGGCGGCTCCGCTCGACTCCTGCAGGTACAGAAGGACGGCCTTGACGCGGGGATGGGCCGCGTTGTCGCGGCTCAGGTTGAGCTGGCCAAAGATGGCGTTGATGTGGTTCTCGACGGACTTCTCCTCGAGCACGAGGGAGCGGGCGATGGCGGCGTTGTTGTAGCCCTTGGCCATGAGCGAGAGCACCTCGAGCTGGCGCTTGGTCAGCGCCGAAATGCGAGTCTCGCGGCGGCCGAGGCTCTCGACTACGAGAGGGTCGAGGACGACGAGGCCGATGGCAGCGCCATCGATGGCGCGGATGAGCGTGGCGACATCGGCGACGGACTGGCGGAGCAGGTAGGACCAGCCGGCGGCGCGAAACGCGGGCAGCGCGGCGAGCGTGCGACGGTCCGGCTGCTCACCCAGGAAGACGATGCGCGGGCCTTCACGTCCGTTGGAGATCGCCTGCGCGACGGCGAGCGCGTCCTGCTCGGCCGCGGCATCGAGGCCGACGAGGGCGACGTCCGGGCGCTCGACGCCGGCGATGCGAATCGCTTCGGCGGCGTCGCCGGTGGCGCCGATGACGCTGATCCGGGCTTCGGCGCGGAGGACGGTGCGCAACATGTCGCGCACGAGCCCGTCGCGCTCCATCACCAGGATCCTGATGTTGGCCTGAGGTTCCTGCATCGCCACGCTTCGTTATCGAGTTGGAGACGAATCGCGCATATTCGGGAGTGCGCTGATTCTCCGGCTAGCGGGCGATGTCAGGTTTCGAGCGTGCCGATCGGTAACCGATTCGAGCGGGCGGGTGCACGCACCCATGTGAAGTCGGGTGGACTCACCATGGGCGGGAATCCCTAGGGAAACGAACCTACACCCGTACAGGGAACGTAAGGGCCGTGCACGGATGCGCAACGTGATCATCAGTCCCGGGAGGACACCATGTTGCAGCGGATGAAGAAGTTCATCGCAAGGATCCGCGAAGAGCGCGGCATTACGGGTCTCGAGACGGCGATCGTGCTCATTGCCTTCGTGGTGGTGGCAGCGGTCTTCGCGTTCGTCGTGCTGAGCACCGGGCTCTTCAGTTCGGAACGAGGCAAGGAGACGGTCTACGCGGGCCTCGCGAAGACGCGCGGCTCGATGGAGCTGACGGGAGGCGTCATCGCCACCTCGAACGCGACGCAGCTCACTGCCTTGACGTTCGACCTCACGCTCGCGGCGGGCGGAGACTCCGTGAACCTCACGCCCACCGACCCGAGTAACCGCACGGTCCTGAGCTACGTCGACGACGCCTACACGAACAACAACCTGGCTTACACGGTGACGGTCGTGACGGGCGACAGCGACTTCCTCCTCGAGACGGGCGAACTCCTCGAGGTCGACGTCGACCTGACCGCCGATGCAAACATCGTCATCGGCACGAACAAGACCTTCACCTTCGAGGTCAAGCCGCCGCAGGGTTCCTACATGGTGATCCAGCGCACAACGCCGGCTTCAATCAACCAGACGGTCCTGGACCTGAACTAACACACACGGGAGGCAGGGATGCCTCCTCCCCTCCGTTCTCAGCTTGCTTCCGCGCGCCGCCCAGATTCGGGCGGGTGCCTGCGCCCCGACAACAGGGGTGCATTCACCATGCATCGCATCCCCTAGGTACACGAATCTCCCTCGGTACATGGACGTACCGGCAGGCCAGTATGCAAGGAGTGCGCTGCTCTGGTCCCCGGCGCGCGTCGCCTCCGGGTGACAGGCGGCCGGGTAGCAACGGAGTGCGCGACCAAGCCTGACTCGGGACGACATCCAGGCGACGCGCTTCATGCGAAGGAGGTGGCAGCAGGGGAGCAACTCACCGTTCCGAGGGCAGGGCCCGAGAGGGAGGGCCCGCAGTCTACTTCCTTTGAGGAGGATGCAATGAAGCGGATCATGGACTTCGTGCGCAAGGCGCGCGAGGAACGCGGAATCACCGGTCTGGAGACGGCGATCGTCCTCATCGCCTTCGTCGTTGTGGCGGCCGTCTTCGCATTTGTCGTGTTGAGCACCGGTCTCTTCAGCTCTGAGCGGGGCAAGGAGACGGTGTACGCCGGTCTGGCGAAGACCCGTGGCTCGATGGAGCTGACGGGCGGCGTCATCGCGGCGTCAGACACGACCCAGCTCACCAGCCTCACGTTCGACCTGACCCTGGCCGCCGGCGGCGACGCGGTCAACCTGAACCCGGCTGACACGACCAACCGGACAGTCATCAGCTACGCCGACTCGGCGAACACGATCAACACGCTGACCTACACGACGGCAGTGATCACGGGCGACGCGGACAAGCTCCTGGAGCCCGGTGAGCTGCTCGAGATCACGATCGACCTGACGGCCGGCGCGCAGACGACGGACGTGACGATCGGCACCAACGCGACGTTCTCGCTCGAGGTCAAGCCACCGCAGGGCTCGTACATGGTTATCCAGCGCACGACCCCGGCCTCGATCAACCAGAGCGTCATCAACCTCAACTAAGAGAAGCACACCCCTGCTTTTGCAGAGAGGGCGGCCAACATGGCCGCCCTCTCTCGCATTTCGGCGCCGGCGCCCGCGAAGCGAACCTCGGTGTTTTCCCGATGCTGGCCACAGGGCGCCTGCACGAGCCTTCATCAGTAGTAGCAGCAGCGCCTCGCGGATGCCGGAAGGAACCGGGGCGGCTCCGATTCAGGGAGGAATCGCATGAAGCGGATCATGGGTCTCGCCCGGCGCACGCGCGACGAGCACGGCATCACCGGCCTCGAGACAGCGATCGTCCTGATCGCATTCGTGGTGGTGGCGGCGGTGTTCGCGTTCGTCGTCCTCAGCACGGGTCTCTTTAGCTCCGAGCGCGGCAAGGAGACGGTGTATGCGGGTCTCGCGAAGACGCGCGGCTCGATGGAGCTGACGGGCAGTGTTCTCGCCGGCTCTGACACGACGAAGCTCACGACGCTGACATTCGACCTGACGCTCGCCGCAGGCGGCGACTCGGTGAACCTCAATCCGTCGGACACAACGAACCGGACCGTGGTGAGCTTCTCCGACGTGAACAACCAGATCAACAACGTGATTTACACGACGACGGTCGTGACGGGCGACAACGACAACCTGCTCGAGGCGGGCGAGCTGCTCGAGGTCTCGATCGACCTCACGCAGACGGCGTTCGGGACCAACACGATCGGGACGAACCAAACCTTCGCGCTCGAGGTGAAGCCGCCGTCAGGCTCGTACCTGGTGGTACAGCGAACGACGCCGGCATCGATCAACCAGAGCGTCATCAATCTGAACTAACGAGGCGGCCGAGAACATCGAACAAGGCGGACCCGGGGCCGGTCCGCCTTCACGGAGACTCCGAGCCTCGAAAGGGCGCAGAAGGTGGAAACGCAGCAACTGGAATCGAAGGTCACGCAACTCGAAGCACGCGTGGCGACGCTCGAGGACGAGGGGAAGATCGTCCGCGGCGAAGTCAAGCAGGTGCTGACGGAAGATCCGCACGGCGGTGCTGGCGCGAGACAACCCCTTCGACACGGACGGGAGGACGCCGCTGCCTGCCCCCGTCGTCGTGACGCCGCCGCCGGCGGCGCAGATCACGCTGCAGCAGCAGCCCACGCCCGAGCCGACGCCACAGCCTGCCGCGGCGACACTACGGCCGCTCGCCCCGGCGGCTGCCGAGCCAGAGGCAGACGATGAGATCGACGAAACGCCAGCGAGGGAGCCGATCATGCTCAGGCCACGGACGGAGCCGCCCGCTCCCGAGCAACCGCAGTGGAGCCTGCTGACGATCGCGGGCCTCGCTGCCTGGGCGGAGGACGCCGTGCGGCGGCTGGGCTCACTGCGGCTCGAGATCCTGCTGGACCTGTGCGAGGCGGCAGGCCACATCTCGCCGGAGTCGCGGATCGCGCTGTCGCGCGTGACGGAGCTGGACCTGCAGGAGCCGGCTCAGCCGCCCTCGACGAACGAGACGGTCGTGATCCTGCGCCAGCTCGATGCACTCGTGAACGACGAACAGGACTACAGCCCGATGCGGGCAGGCGCGAGGTTCTAACCGCCAGCGTCTAGCGAGGTGACTTCATCGACAAGGCAATCACCACGATCATGCTGACGATCGCCGCCATCGTGGCGATCGTCGCCGTCGTCAACGCGGTGCTGCCCTCCGTCGGGCGCACCAGCGGCGCGCTCGTGTCCGCTTCCGGCGTCGTGCAAGACCGCATCGCGAGCCAGATCGACATCGTCCACGCGACGGGTCAGGACGGCAATCCGGAGGCGCGGGTGTGGGTGAAGAACATCGGCGCGTCGACGGTGGACCCGCTGGAGCGCGTCGACGTGTTCTTCGGGCCCGACGGCGACTTCCAGCGCATCCCGCACGGCGACGCCGGCTGCACCGCACCGTGCTGGGAATCAACGTTCGAGAACGGCACACAGACGTGGGAGCCCACCTCGACGGTGCGGATCACGATCCACGCGGAGGCCAACCTGGCGACGGGCACGACGTACTACGTGAAGGTCGTGACGCCGAACGGCATCACCGACTCCAAGTTCTTCACGGTGTAGGGCGGCGCAATGGAAAACGGCCTCCCTGCCCTGCTCCTCGCGGCGATCCTGATGCTGTGCACCGTCCTCATGGCGCGCGGCGGCTTCCTGGGCGCCGACGCGATCGGCCAGTCGCTGAGACAGTCGGAGACGCGGTACGAGGAGCAGAAGAACACGGGACTGACGGTCACGTCGTCTTCCATCGACGGATCCGGGGCCAACGTCACGCTGACGATCCGGAACGACGGCCAGACGCCGATCGCGGACTTCGCGAGCATGGACGTGCTCGTGCAGTATTTCGCCGAGGGCGGCGCGCGCTACGACAAGTGGCTGCCTTACACGGCGGGCGCGCTCTCTGGCGATAGCTGGACGACGGGCGTGTTCACGAACGACATCTTCGAGCCTCACATCCTGAACGCCGGCGAGACCATGGAGGTGACCGCGCGCGTGAACCCCGTCGTGGGCCATGCGACGACGAACCTTGCAGTGATCGGCACCGAGAAGGGCGTCCAGACGCAGGCGTACTTCGCGGGCCCGCCGTAAACGAGGGGCGCGGTGGCGATCTTCTACGAAGTTCCTTCCCGGCCAGAAGGTCGAGACACGCAGCGAGGCCGTCATCGACGCGGCGAACTGGCAGCGCCCAAGCTCGCTCTTCCGCCCGGCGGCGACGGAGTACGACCTGGTCGCGCAGCTCACGTACATGTCGGCGTTGGCGACGGCAAACGTCGGGCGCGAGAACCTGTTCGAGAAGACGGCGGAGCTCGGGTACTCGACCTCGGGCTACTTCCACCGCGTGCATCTCGTAGCGCAGCGGCTGAACTACGACTACGCGCGCGCCTGCCAGCTCGTGGCCGACGTCACCGACAACGAGACGGTGCGAAGCCTTTTGCTGCGCTTCTCCAGCTCGCTCGCCTCGGGTGAGCCCGAGACCGTGTTCCTGGCGCGCGAGACGGAGGTGACGCTCGAGCAGTATCAGCGCAAGTACGAGCGCGACCTGGAGTCGCTGCGCAAGTGGAGCGACGCCTACGTCGCGCTGATGGTGTCGGTGACGCTCGTCGTCGTTGTGTCGCTGGTCTCGATGATGATCTACAGCGTCGGCACGGTGTTCATCCTCGGGCTGGCGACGGTGATGATCGGGATCGCGGCGCTGGGCGACTGGATCATCTATCGCACGGCGCCGGTGGAACCGAAGACGCATCGCCGTCCCGAGAAGTCGAAGACCCAGGTGCAGATGTACGCCGTCGCGAAGGTGCTGCTCCCGGCAGGGGCGGTGCTCGGCGCGGCCGTCGCGATTGTGTTCAGCATCGGCGCGGGCATGGTGGCAGCCGGGATCACCGTGGCGCCTGTTGGTGTGATGGCCTGGATGGACGACCGGCGCGTGGACCAGCAGGACCGGGACCTCTCGACGTTCCTCCGCTCGCTCGGCTCGATCGTCGGCGCGATCGGAACGACGGTGACCGAGGGCATGGAACGGCTGAACCAGCGCTCGCTGGCGTCGCTGGAGCAGGGCGTGCGGAGGCTGCATGTGCGGTTGCGCTCGGGCATCAAGCCAGACCTGTGTTGGGACCGCTTCATCTCTGAGACGGGCAGCGAGCTGGTGGACCGCTCGGTCAGTACGTTCTGGGACACGATCAAGCTCGGAGGCGATCCCGACGCGATCGGATACCTGTCGTCGTTGTTCGCGCTGAAGATCTCGCTGATGCGCGAAAACCGGAAGCTGGTGTCGCAGACGTTCATGTACCTGATGGTGCCGCTGCACCTCGTGCTCGATCGGCATCCTGCTGTTCGTAACCGAGGTCATGGTGATCTTCGCCACGCAGCTCAACAACATCCAGACGCAGGCACTGACGAACACCGACCCGACGGCGACGAGCGGGCTGGACGTGACGAGCGTGCTGGCCTTCGCGTCTCCGAACGTCGCCTTCATCAGGGGCTTCGCGCTGGTCGTGACGATCGTGCTGACGGTGGTCGATACGTGGTCGCCGCACGCGACGTCGGGCGGGCACCACCACAAGGTGTGGCTGTACGCGGCGTTCATGCTCGTGACATCGGGCCTGGCGCTGATGCTCGTGCCGTGGATGGTGGGCTCGCTGTTCCACAGTGTTGCCGGCGATATCTCGAACACGACGCTGAGCGGGCCGACGAACTAGGAGGACGCATGCCGCTGTTTCGACGCAAGCAGAACAGGACATCGGAGTTGACGCCGGACGAGGTGCTGGCGCGTCTGCCTGCGTCGGTGCGGGAACCCGACCGCGACCAGGTGCTAACCCAGATGCTGGACGTGCCAGCGGAAGGCGACGAGGCGGACGAGGACGTGCAGTTCCTCGAGTCCCTGGTGGACTCCGTGGAGCTGGGCACGCCGACACCGAAGCCGCCGCGAGTCCCGGCGCCATCGCGCGACGTCTCGCCGCGCGACGACGACAATGCGCTGCGATTTTTCCGCGAGGCGAAGGACGAGCGCGAGCGACGGGAGCCACTCCACCTGACCGTGCCGGAGGTCCAGATCGACGACCTGGTTGAAGAGCTGGCAACGACGGCGGCAGCGCTGCGGCTTCGCAGGGCGGCGTAGCCGACGATGGCGCGCTGGTCGCGATGGCTGCTGGGCGCTTCGATGGCGATATGGACCGCGCTCACAGTCTGCGCCGGGTTGTGGGCGTTGCTCGGTGACGGGGGTACGCCGCCCGCCGAGGCCATGGTCGTATACAACGTCGCGGCGCCGGATACGCCGCAGCAAGTGCACGAACTAACACTCGACCAGGCAGCCGCATCGTTCCCGACGCCGGAGCCGACGGCACCGCCGCGGTACCTGGGCGTGGCACAGCCTGTGCCCAAGTACGCGCTTTCGGCTGGCGCGGATGAGCGCACGCAGTCGCTGAATCCCGACGGACCGCGGCCAAGGTCGACGCCTGCTGCTGCGGGCCCGAAGGGCGTCATCGTGCTCGATCCAGGGCACGGGCGCGGTGATCCCGGCGCGGTGCATCACATTCCCGGCAGCAGCTGGCAGTGGGACATCACGGAGGCCGACTCGAACCTGCTCAACGCGGAGTTGATCCGCGACCGGCTCGTCGACATGGGGTACGAGGTGTACCTGACACGGCAGGGCGCCGGTGACGGACCGGGCAGGCCGCTGCCGCCGCAATTCATCGTCAACGACCTCTTCGCGCGGGTGCAGCTCGCGAAGTCGGTGAACGCCGATCTGTACCTGGCGATCCACGGCAACGGCGCGACGGTGCAGTCCATCGCCGGACCGGAGACCTGGTATTGCGGGAAGCATCGAGAGGGCGCCTCGAACGAGCGGCTGGCAAGGATGGTGCAGCGAGCGATGATGGATGCGCTGCACGAGTACGGCTACTTTCCGCCGGACCGGGGGATCAAGGAAGACGCCGAGACCCACCACTCCGGCGACTTCTGTCAGTTCGTGGTGACGCGCGAGAACCCGGTACCGTCGGCGCTGCTGGAGTTCCTGTTCCTGACGAACGACGACGACGCGAAGGTGCTCGTCGACAACCGCTCGCACGTCCTCCTTGCGAACCACGTCGCGCAGGCAATCGACACCTTCATGAGGACCCGATAACGGAACGACGGACCCGGCCTGACGCTACAATCGCGGGATGGTGAAGATCGCCGTCCTCGCCAGCTTCAACATGGACCTGGTGATGCGCGCGCCACGCCGCCCCAATGCGGGCGAGACCATGCAGGGCGACTTCGCGATGCACCCTGGCGGCAAGGGGTTCAACCAGGCCATTGCCGCGCGGCGCCTCGGCGCGGAGGTGATTGTCGCGGGGCGCGTCGGCGACGACGAGTTCGGGCGCATGTTCCTCGGCGCGCTCGATGGGGAGGGCATCGACCCGCGTGCGGTGGAGATCGATCCAATCGCCGGAACGGGTGTCGCCAGCATCATCGTCGAGCCTGACGGCTCGAACACGATTGTGCAGGCGCCGCGGGCCAACCGACACGTGTCCGTCGCGGCGGCCGCCGACGTCGCCGCGCAACTCAGCGACGGCGGCGTTGCGATGATGCAGCTCGAGAATTCGGACGAGAGCGCGGTCGCGTTCGCCAGCGCAGCGCGGGCTGCAGGAGCCGTCACGATGTTGAACGCCGCCCCGGCTAGCAACGTCGCCGCCGGGCTGCTGGCCTGCACAGACGTCCTCGTTGTGAATGAGATCGAGGCGGCGGCAGTCCTCGGCATCAGCGGAGTTCACGATGCCGCCGCGATGGCCGCGGACCTCCAGCGGCGCGGCCCCCGCCTCGTCGCAGTGACCACCGGCGAGTGCGGCGTGGTCGCCGCTGATACAGACGGACGTCACGCCGTCGCAACGTTCGATGTGGACGTGGTCGACACGACGGGCGCCGGCGACGCGTTCTGTGCGGGCCTCGCGGTGCGGCTTGCCGAGGGCGCCGGGCTGGGGCACGCACTGCGCTTCGCGAACGCGGCCGGTGCGCTCGCGTGCACGCGGGAGGGCGCGGCGCCATCGATGCCTGATCGAGCCGCGGTCGAGGAGTTGCTACGCAGCGGGGCTACGCGCAGCGGAGCTACGCGGGCGTAACTTCGACGGGCTTCACGTCGATCGCGGTCATGCGCACGGAGCGCACGGGCGAGGCGAACAGGATGAGCGCGCCCGAAAACGAGATCGAGGCGCCAACGCAGAGCGCAATGCCTGGATTTGTCAGCGCAGCGATCGCTCCGGCGAGCACCGACGAGACCAGCATCGCGAGCAGTCCGCCGAACCGCGTGGCCGCATTGACGCGGCCGAGGACGCGCTCGGGCGCCGTGGCCTGGCGCAGGCTGACGGCATTGATCTCGTACACGGTCCAGCCCGGGTCGCTGATGATCTGCTGCGCGACGAGGATCGCCACGGCAACGCCGAGCGTGACGGCCGATGCGCCGAAGATGAGCATGACGCCGGCGCCGCCCATCGCCATGCCGAGGATCATCGCGCCGCCCGCGCCGAAGCGGCGGCGGAACCAGTCGGCAGTCAGCGCGCCGAACAGCGACGTGATCCCACCCACGCCGTAGATCAACCCCTGTACGCCGGGCGAAAGGCCGAGGTCACGCGTGACGTACAGGACGAATACGGCGCCGAACATGCCGGAAGCAGCCGAGTAGGCGATCCAGCTGAGGGCGAGCGCGCGGAGGATCCCGTCGTGGATGACGATGCGCAGGCCTTCGACAACCTCGGCACGCACACCGTCGCGCTCATGCTCCGGCGCCGGTTCAGGCTCCGGCTTACGGATCAGGCGCAGTGATGCGGCAGAAAACAGGAACGAGACGGCGTCGACGGCCATCGCTCCGGGTGCGGTGACAATCTGCACGAGCCAGCCGGCGATACTGAAAGCGCCGAACTCGGCGACCGACGCGCTCGCAGCGAGCTTGCTGTTGCCCTCGACGAGCTGTTCGGGCTCGATGAGCGTCGGCAGGTACGTCTGATAGGCAACATCGAAGAACGTCGTCAGGATGCCGGCGAGGAAGGCGACGGCGTAGAGCTGCTCGACGCGCAGCTCGCCCATCAGTGCGGCGACCGGCACGGAGGCGATGATGGCGGCGCGGCCGAGGTCGGCGGCGATCATAATCGGGCGCTTGCGCAGGCGGTCGACCCAGACGCCCGCGAACAGCGCGAAGGCGATGCCCGCGAGCACATCGGACGTAGTGACGAGGGCTACCTGAGAAAGGTGTGGCGTCGAGGTAGATGACGGCGGTGAAGGGCAGGGCGATACGTGATGTGAGAGAGCCGAAGACCGAGACGGTCTGGCCGGTCCAGAGGCGGAGAAAGTCGGGATGCCGCCAGAGGCCCTTGAAGCGCGAAGCCAACGTGTTCCCCTTCCGGCAAGTTGCCGGATGGTATCACGGTTCATGTGTCGTCTTTACGTCGGTGCGATGGGCGCGGGTTGGTCGGAACAGCGGCCGATCAGATGCCGTTCTCTTGCAGGAAGGCGAGGACGGCGTCGTTGAACTTCTCGGGCTGATAGAGGTTGACTGCGTGGCCGGCGCCCTCGACGGTCACCTCGGCGCGCGTTGGGGATCTTCGCGGCCATGTACTCGATGCCGCCGCGGTAGCGCTCGTCGTCAGCGCCCCAGACGAGGAGCGTCGGGACATCGATCTTGCTCGAGGTGCTCCATGACCTTTGCGTCGCGCTGCGTGAGGATGCCGCGGCCGGCGAAGGCGAGGCCCTCGGCGGAGCGCTGGTACTGACGCGTGGCGTCGATCTCGATGCCGCGGCCGAGGCCATCGAGACCGCGCTCTTCGAAGCGCTTCGCGTAGCCGATGGAGAAGTCATTCCAACCGGCGCGCGCCTCGTCCTTGCGGTAGCCCGGGCCGGTGTTGCAGAGGATGAGGGCCCGCGTCATCTCCGGGTGCGCGAGCTGGAACTCGAGCGAGATGTATCCACCGAGCGAGAGGCCGCCAATGACGGCCTGGCGGATGCCGAGATGACGGAGGAGCGGCGGCCATGTCCTCGACTGTCAGTCTCTCGGTGTATTGGTCCTGCGTCGGCGGGCTGTCCGTGCCGCCGTGGCCGCGCATGTCCCAGCCGATGACGCGGTACTGGCGCCATGCTTCGAACTGGGGCTTCCACATCTGGAGCGATGCGGCGTACGCGTGCGTGAGCAGAATGGGCTCGCCGTAGTGTGAGCCGTGCTCCTCGTAGTTGATGTGGATGCCGTTGATTTCTGCGACGGGCATTCGGGCCTCCGGCTCGTGGCGCAACGCGCGCCATCTTCCCGCACGCGGAGGGTAGCCGCAACGATGGGGCGGCCCGGCGACGCCCGGTCCCCATCCACGCCGCCTACAATTCAACCACCATGCGCGATGTCCACGACGACTTCGAACCGATCACAGAGAGCCGCCCTCTCGTGGACGAGCTGCGCGGCCGCATCGAGCGCGACGGGCCGATCACGTTCCGCGATTTCATGGAGGCCGCGCTCTATCACCCTCGTTACGGCTACTACCGCACGGTGGCGAGCGCGGCCGGACGCGGGGGCGACTATGTGACGAGCCCACAGGTTCATCCGGTCTTCGGCGCGATGGTGGCGAAGCAGATCGTCGAGATCTGGAACCTTATGTCTTGTCCTGCCGAGTTCACGCTCGTCGAGCAGGGGGCGGGTGATGCCCTGCTCGCGCGCGACGTCCTGCGCTGGGCCAAGAGCGCACGACGCCGATCTCGCGCGACGCAATGCGGTACGTCATCATCGAGCCGGACGTGGGCATGCGGCGGCGCAGAGCGGCAACGATCGATGACGCCGGACTCGAGAGCGCCGTCTCGTGGGCCGATGCGCTTCCGAACGGGATCGACGGCGTCGTGCTGTCGAATGAGCTGATCGATGCGTTTCCGGTGCATCGCGTCGTGCGCAGGGGCAGTGAGCTGCAGGAAGTCTTCGTCGCGCTCGACGGTGACGGGCGGTTCGTCGACGAACCGGGCCCGCCATCGACGCCCGCGCTGGTCGCGCTACTTCGACGATCTCGGTCTGCTGCCCGGCGATGGGTGTTACGCGGAGGTGAATCTCGATGCCATCGCGTGGATGGATACGGTAGGTGGGTCGCTGAGGCGCGGCGTCGTGCTCACGTTCGACTACGGATACGAGGCCGCGGAGCTGTACGCACCATGGCGACATGACGGCACGCTGCTGTGCTTCTACCGGCAGAGCGGCGAGCAGCGATCCGTACCAACGCGTCGGGCGGCAGGATATGACGGCAAGCGTGGACTTCACGACGCTACGGCGCGCCGGCGAGCGGGCGGGGCTGCGAACGGACGGCGTCACGACGCAGGCGGACTTTCTCGTGCGGCTCGGCATCGGCGATAGCGTCACCGCAGTCGCGGAGGGCACGCAGATCGAGGAGTACTTCGCGCGCCGGCGCATCGTGATGGACCTCATCGACCCCGGACGGTTGGGGCGGGTCACCGTGATGGCGCAGTCGAAGGGCTTGCAGCCGTTCCGGCTCCGAGGATTTGAGGACTCCCACGCCGGAGGGCCTAAACGCCCTCGCGTAGCGTGTTCGCAACAAGTCTGACGCCAATCACGTGGCATGATGACGCCGGGGATCGGTAATGAACCTGCGCAAGAACCTCGGACTAAAGGTGGGCGCCGCTATCGCGAGCGTGGTCACTCTGCTCTCGGGCTGGGCGCTCGTGCACAGCAACCCGCCCGCAGGAGCGAGTGGCGACGACGGCACGCCGGCGGCCGGGGCAACCCAAGTGCCGGCAACCTCGAACGGCCGTAGCCCGGCACGATTCCGGAAGCTCGAACAACTCCACCCGAACGCAGCCCCGCACGCACACGAGGACTCATGCTTCCTGACGCAGCGGGCGCGGAACAACGGGCGGCGTGAGGGAGCGCTTCGCGTGAACCACGAGTTCTGGTATCTATCGCGCTCCGCCGGCTTCACGGCGTACCTGCTGCTTTTCGTCTCGGTCGCGCTGGGCATCGCCATGGGAACGCGGCTGGTCGAGCGGTTCGCGCGGCGGAACCTCGTCTTCGACATTCACCGGTTCACCACAATTCTGGCCCTGGCGTTCACGCTGTTCCACGTCTACATATTGCTCGCCGACGGGTACTTCAACTTCAACGTGTGGCAGCTCTCGATACCGTTCCTCTCGCCGTACCGATCCTGGCAGACGGCCTCGGGCGTGTTCGCGCTGTACATCATGGCCATCGTGATCGTGAGCTTCTATGTGCGGCAGCACATCGGCTACCGGGCGTGGCGCGCGCTGCACTACCTCACGTTCGGGCTCTTCGCACTGGCGATGCTGCACGGAATCACCGCCGGCACGGATACGACGGAGCCGTGGGCGAAGCTGATCTATCTGGGAACGGGGGCGGGCATAGCCGCACTTATCGCCTACCGGCTGCAATATCGGCTGCCGGACAGCCCGGCCGTGCGAACAGCGCGACTGGCGTCGGCGTCGGCGACGATCATCGCCGGGATGGTGCTGGTCTTCGGGACGGGGCTGCTCACCTCGGCACGAGGGGCCTCGACGACCGGATCCGATCAATCGAGCGCCGCAGCCGACGGACAGGCTGGGCATCCGTTCCTGCAGAGCTTTACGGCCGACCTTAGCGGCACCTATCAGGAGGACCGCACGTCAAACGGCTCGAGCCTGGCGCTGGACGCCGCGATCAGCGGCGACCTGAACGCGCGATTCCACGCCGAACTCGTGCAAACGGTGTCATCGCCGACGCCTGACAACGAGAACGCACCGGGTGAAGGGCACGACGACGAGGACGCGGAAGCAAGGCCCCAAACGAGCGTGACGACGAACAAAGCGGAGCTGCTCGACGCGGCATCCGGCGCGACGCTGTGCGACGGAAAGCTGACTGCGCTGAACAACGGCACGTTGCGCGTGGCGTGCTCAGGCACCGGCCCGTACGAAGGCGTGAACATGGTGCTCGCGTCGAGCGTTGATGCGGGGCGCGACGGCACGCTCAGCGGCGCGCTTTCGGGCACGATGGAGCGCTGATCGGTATCGCCCCATATCCCGGGGCGCGTTACAATCCCCGCAGACCACCACTAAACGGCAGAGTCGGGTGCGATGCAGCGGCGGCTCTCGCCGTCTGCCAATGGGGAAGTTGGCCCGTGAACGAGAGCACGACGCTCGTTGAAGTACGCCAGCTTGACTTCGAGCGCGATGTCGGGCCGCTGAAGTCATTCCTTGTAGAACGCGACCGAATGCGGCTCGACCACCTGGAGCCCGCAGTGCGCGAGGGCGATGCCTTCGCGCTGGTCGCAGACGAGTCGGGCACGGCCATCGGCTGGGCCGTGGTGCACATCGGCTTTCGCGAGGACCAGGACTGGGACCCGCCGGACGAGGACACGCGCAACTTCCAGAAGGACGACAACGCCTACCTGGAGAACATCGAAGTCACAGCGCGGGCGCGCAGCGGGGGCATCGGGTCCAAACTGTTGACGGCGGCAGAGGACGAAGCGCGGCGTCGGGGCAAGAAGCACCTCTGGCTCCACACGAGCGAAAACAACGCTCTCGCGCACGCGCTATTCGAGCGTCAGGGATGGCGGATGGAGCGGCACGTCTATCCGGTGTGGAAGCAGAGCGCGCGCACGCGCGTGTATCTGAAGGACCTGTAAAGGAATCCAGGCGATGAAGAAGACCTTCCTCCGCGCACTGATCGTGATCGCCGCTGTCCAGTTCGTCGTGACACGCACCATGGCGGGGCGCACCGTCGAAGAAGGACGTGCGGAGCGGATGTGGATGATGTACCCGCTCAATGTGGTGCTCAACGCCGTTGCATGGACGCTGCTGATCACGGCCGTGCAGCGCGGGATCTCGACGCTACGCCGCGCGTGACCGCCCGCGTCATCCGCCACGTCGACGCATTCACATCGACACCGCTCGAAGGAAACCCGGCCGCCGTCGTCGATGGCGAAGGCCTTTCGGGCGAGGTGATGCAGCGCATCGCGCTCAACCAGAAGCTCTCCGAGACCGTGTTCCTGCTGCCGCCCGAGGCGTCCGATCACCACGCACGGCTGCGCATCTTCACGCCGGGCCTCGAGTTGCCATTCGCGGGGCATCCGACGCTCGCGGCTGCGCACACGCTGGTGAGCGAAGGCGCCGTCAAACTGCACGAGGGCCAGGCGCTGCAACTCGAGACGGGCGCGGGTCTCGTGCCGGTGAGCGTCGCAGAGGCGGCCGATGGCGCGCTGTACGAGATGACGCAGGTCGCGCCGAAGTTTCGTGTTGCCGACGAGGAGTCGGAGGTGGTCGCGGCGTCGATCGGGCTCGCGGCGAGCGACATCGTGCGCATGGAGTGGGTGTCCACAGGCATCTTCTGGCTCGTGGCGCAGGTCGCATCACTCGAGGCGATGATGCGCGTGCATCCCGACTACAACGCCCTCATGCACATCCCACAGGGCCTGAGCATCTTCTGCACAGGCGCGGAGACACCGGGCGTTGACGTCCACATCCGCGCGTTCGCTCCGGCAGCGGGCGTGCCCGAAGATCCGGTGACGGGAAGCGCAAACGGCTGCATCGGCGCGTTCATCGCGAAGCACGAAGCGCTCCCGGAGCGCGATGGTGAGATTCGGTACGTCGCGGAGCAGGGCATCGAGATGGGACAACCCGGGCGCGTGCACGTGCGCGTTACCGGCGGTGCCTTCGACCCGCGCGTACGCGTCGGCGGATACGCCGTGACCGTGCTCCGCGGCGAGCTGCTGCTTCCGTAGCGTGGCCGTCACCGCCGCGATCTTGCTCGCCGCATCGGATGTGGAGATCGACGGACTGCCCATTCCGCTCGTGCGCTGGAACGACGACCAGACGCTGATCGAGTTCGAGATCGCGCAACTGCAGGCCGGCGGCGTCGACGTGATCGAGGTCGTGCTGGGAGCGCACGCCGACGCGATCATCCCGCTGGTGGCGGCGAACGACGTCGAACCGATCATCGACGCGAACTGGCACGACGGCGAGGCGTCGTGGCTGCGCGTGGGCGCCGCGGCGGTACCGCGGGACACAACGCGCGCACTCATCGTGCACGCAGAACAGCCGCGGCCGGCGGCCCTGTTTCGTTCGCTGGTCGAGGTGCCGCCCGATGGCGGAAGCATCATCCGCGCGATGGCGGCCGGCGTCGCCGGTTGGCCAATCGCGGTCAACGGCGCCGTGCTGGCGGAGATCCGAAACCTGAACGGGCCGCTCGAGTCGCTGGTCGGGCGGCATCGCAACGCGACCGCGTGGATCGAGCACGCGATGGCGTTGGCGGAAGTGCGCGGCGGAGAAGACCCGTTGCGGTCCTGGGCGGCGTTCGCCGAAGGGTAGGTCAGGCTATCGGCTGGGGCAGCAGGCGCTGGAACAGCTCATTGCTGAGCAGGCGACCGCGAGGCGTGAGCCGGAGGTGCGTCGGCGTGCGTTCGAGGAGGCCGTAGCCTGCGAACTCATCGATGATCGGTCCGTAGGCGCGGGTCACGTCTTGGCCGTAGCGTTCGGTGAACGCGGCAATGTCGATCCCTTCGATCAGGCGCAAGCCAAGGATCATCGTGTCGGCCATCGAGAGTTCGGGCGTGATCACTTCGGCGCCGGCGACGTGGCGCATTGTGCCGCCGCCGGCATCGCGCTCCGCGATGGACTCATCGACGAGCTCCGCGTAGCGGTTCGGTAGTAGGACAGTCGAGAAGCGCGTGCCGTTGAGGAACGAGTGGGCGCCGGCACCGAGGCCGAGGTACTCCCGGTTCTGCCAGTAGATGAGGTTGTGGCGGCAACGGCGGCCGGGGCGCGCCCAGTTCGAGATCTCGTAGTGCTCGTAGCCGGCACGAGTGAGGCGGTCCTGCGTCCACTCGTAGTGATCGGCCTGAACATCGGGATCGGGCGCAGGCGTGCGGCCTCGAGCGACGTCGCGCGCGAGGGGTGTGCCCTCTTCGACGGTGAGCGCGTAGAGCGATAGGTGTTCGGGCGCGAGCGAGAGCGCCTGCTCGAGCGTGCGACTGCCACGCTCGAGAGTGGCTGTTCGGGAAGGCCGTAGATGAAGTCGAGGTTGACGTTGTCGAATCCGGCTTCTCGCGCGGCGTGAAACGCGGCGCGCGCCTCGTCGCCGGTGTGGATGCGGTCGAGGGCGCGCAACTCGGCGTCATCGAATGATTGCATGCCGATCGAGAGGCGGTTGAAGCCGACCGCGCGCAGGCCGCGCAGGTAATCGACTGAGAGGCTGCCGGGGTTTGCTTCGAGCGAGATCTCGGCGTCCGAGCTAATGGCAAACGTCGTCCGCAGGCCCTCCAAGACGGCACGCATCTCGTCGACGGGCATCAGGCTCGGCGTGCCGCCGCCGAAGAACACGGTTTCGACCGGCCTCGCACCGACGGCGCGGGCCCAGAGCGATGCGTCCTTGAGCAGCGTGGCGCTGTACGACGGGACAAGATGCTCGTGGTCGGCGTAGGAGTTGAAATCGCAGTAGCCGCACTTGGCGGTGCAGAACGGGATGTGAAGATAGAGACCGATGCCGTCGCTGGTCACGCAGAAATGGTATCAGTCGAGCGCGGCGAGCCAGCCGACGGCGAGAAGCGCGGCACCCACGGCGAGGATGCCGAAACCGAGGCGGAGCGAAGCGCCCTGGCCGAAGGTGAAGACCGCGCCGCTCGGCCGCGAGGCAGGCGGCGCCGATCACCAGCGTGAGTCCGTAGACGCGTGCGTCGTAGCCGACGAGGGGCGCGATCACGAGGCTCAGCATGAGCGCGGCGGCAAACGCGCCCAGCCGAGGAGCATCGAGCCGCGAGTTCCGAGCCGATGGGCGAGGCCTTCGACGCCGAACGCGCGATCGCCGTCGATGTCGGGAAGCGTGTTGGCGAGATGGAGCGAGAGGCCGATCAACGCGCCGAGCGGGATCACCCAGAGCAGTTCCTGCTGCCACTCGCCAAGCGTCGCCCAAACCCACAATGGAAGGGTGGGGATGGCGATCATGAACGGGACCGCGCTGAAGATGCTTCGCTTCAGCCAGACGTCGTAGACGAGACCACACGCCATCCCGAGCATCGCCAGGAGGAATCCAGCGAGTCCGAGCGTGCTCGCGAGCGCGGCGGCGGCCGCGATGAAGGCGGACGCCAGGACGGTCGCCGCGCGGCGGGAGACGAGACCCGCCGGCAGCGGCTTCCAGGGCTTCGCGGCGGCGTCGAGCGATTCGTCACAGATGTCGTTCGCGACGCCGATGGCGCACTGGGCGAAGAGCATCGTCAGGAGCATCCGGGCGAGGAGCGCGGCATCGGGCATGCCGCCGACGGCGACGAACGCGAGCATGGCCGTGGCGGCGACGTTGAGCAGGGTGGGGAAGGGGTGGACGATTCGGACGGCGCGTAGCAACCGGGCTGGACGGCGCAACGTCGAAGCCGCTTCGGGTAGGGTCGCTGTTCGCGTGCTCACGCCGTCCTCCGCACGCCCCCCGCTGCGATTCTACTGCGGGCGCCGGGGGGCGTGTGTTTCAGATTGATGTATGCGCGATTGTCGCGAGAAGTAACTACAGCCTCTTGACAGGCTCGCGCTCATCGCCATATCGTGGATCAGGCCCGAAGTGATCGGGCGCATGAGTACTCCACAGTGACAAGGAGGTGTCTCATGAACGACCGCATCCGATGGGGTGTCTGGCAAGTCGACTGAGAAGCCCTGTCCTTCACGGGCAGGGCGGGCCG
The DNA here is from genome assembly GCA_963736015.1 of uncultured Chloroflexia bacterium. Lineage (GTDB taxonomy): Bacteria > Chloroflexota > Dehalococcoidia > DSTF01 > JACRBR01 > CAVTNG01. Next base: position 102,024 of record CAVTNG010000006.1, read on the forward strand.
ACAGGGCAGGCTCCGATTCCATGGGCTTACGGGACCGCCTGTTCGAGCGATTCTCCCAACCATGACGGAGGTTACCCGTTCTGGAGCCTGCTTGGACCAGAGAATTGAATAGCATGAAGCGAAAAGGCTTTCCGTGTCGGAGGGCCTTTTTCCGTTGTCACGATGCCTGAAGAAATCTCGAGCCAGTCCAACCTCTGGCTGGCGGACACGCTGTGGCGGCTGGGCGCGGTGCAATTCGGCGACTTCACACTGGGCCGCACGACGGTGCACTCGCCGATCCACGTGAATCTGCGGCTGCTGATCGCGCACCCTACGGCGCTGGCGCGGGCGGCGCACATCGTGCTGCAGGAGCTGCAGACGCTGCAATCGATGCGGAACCCGCAGGTGGATCCGTTCGACCTCGTGTGCGGAGTCCCGTTCGGGGGGCTCGTCGTCGCGGAGGCGTTCTCGCTTTCGGCGAAGGTGCCGCTGATCTACCTGCACCCACACACCGACGATCTGGAGTCGGACGTCGAAGGGCTCTATCACCCGAGCCAGACCGCCGTAATCATGGACGACCTGATCACCGGCGGTGGCAGCATCATCCTGACGGCGAACCGGCTGCGCGACGAAGGGCTCTTCGTGCGCGATGCGGTTGTGCTCTTCGACCGGCAATCAGGCGGTCGCGCAAAGCTCGACGAGATCGGCATCCGGCTTGTATCGATCCTGACGCTCGAGGTGCTACTCAATCACCTTCGTTCGAGCGGGAAGATCGGCGAGGATTGGTACCGCAAGAGCATGGCGTTCTTCGAGGAGAGCCGCTCTCAGGACCTGTAGACCACGGACTGTCAGAGGAGGCGGCGGATCGGTTTTCGACCGGGGCGAGGATCGTAGTTCGACTTGAACATCTCGAGCTTGTCGCGCTCGATCAGGTACTTGCCGGCGAAGAGCACCGCCGGCACTTTCTTCTGCTTGATGAGGCGTCGCAGGCTCTGCGGGTGGATATTCAGCAGGCGCGCAGCCTCGACGAGGTCCAGGTAGTTCTCGAACGGGCTCGGCGTAACCATCGGCGCCCCATAGTAAGACGCTATATCAGATGAGTGATTGTAGCAGAGGCGTAAAGGGTTGGGTAGATGCGCAATTTCGGCCCGCCGTTCGGCGCGCCGACCAACCTACGAGGTCTCCGGTGGCTGAGACGCTCGCGCGACCGCGCGCTCGATGCGGCGACGCAGCATCACCATCGCTTCGGCGACGTCGAGCGCGGCCTCGGGATCGGCGCCCATCTGCGGAAACAGTGACAACGCCGTCTCGGTGAAGCGCGCGACGGTGCTCGGAGCCCCATCGCGCAGGTGATGGCCACGCAGCTCGGTGGCGGAGCCGAGGATCGCCGACAGCAGACGATCGTACTGGACGGCATCGAGCTCGATGATGGCTTCCGGCGCTTCGAGATCGCGGCCTAGTGAGACCTTCACGTCGCGCAGGGCATGCGGGGACGGGCGCTTCGTCTCGGGATCGAGTTCCGATCCGGGGCGCCCGAGGTGGTAGACCAGCGCCAGGTACACCAGGCGTGGCTCGTCGTGCGTGAGCTTCAGAGCGACCACCGGCGCGCGTACCTTCTCACAAATGAAGAGGGCCGCACGTTCGCGCGGCCCTCAATTATGCAACGAGACTGGAGCTAGCTCCTGTGCTTGCGCTGCCAGCGCGTCTTCTTCAGCATCTTGCGGTGCTTGTGCTTGCGCATTTTCTTGCGCCGCTTCTTCACCACCGAGCTCATGCGCTTCTCCTCTCGATCGCTCTGAGAACGCGGCGGCACATAGCGGCCACATCACGCGTCTCGAAATCCTCCGTACGGGACGGCACGAGAGTATAGCCGAGCACGTGGGGCGTGGCGAGTCATCTTCGCTTCCTACGCCGCCTGAGGGCGTGATAGAATCTGCCCACAAGCCGGACCGGTCGAGGGCACCAGGCCAGGGCCTGGTGATTTCGTGCCGGCGCGGCTGATTTTTTCACAGGGAGGACGCATCGCGTTGACGGAAACGAGTAGCGGCGGCATCGCCAACCCGGAGGTCGAGGAGGCCGGCGACGAGGCCGAGATGACCATGCAGAGCTGGCTGGAGTCCAGCATGGAGTTCAAGACGCTTCGCCGAGGCGAGGTGATCGAGGGCACCGTGATGGGGATCCAGCGCGACGGCGTCCTCGTCGATCTCGGTTCGAAGTCCGAAGGTTTCGATCCCGGCGAACGAGATGCATTCGATGGGGGCGGACCCGCTGAGCAAGGTCGCGGTGGGCGACAAGATCCTCGTGTACATCATGCAGCCCGAGGCGGACCAGGGTCAGGTGACGCTGTCCGTCGATCGCGCCCGTGGCGAGCGCGGCTGGCGTGTGCTGCAGCAACGATTCGAAGACGGCGAGGCGTTCGACGGCGAGGTGACGGGCTACAACAAGGGCGGCCTGCTCGTCAACGTCGAGGGCGTGCACGCATTCGTGCCGCTGTCCCAGGTTGTGGGCGTGCGCCCGGAGCAGGAGGGCGAGGGCGGACTGGCATCGGCCGTCGGCAAACAGCTGCGGCTGAAGGTCATCGAGATCAACCGGCGGCGGAACCGGGTGATCCTGTCCGAGCGCGCGGCGCTGCAGGAATGGCGATCGCAGCAGAAGGACCGCCTGCTCGCGGAGCTGAAGGAAGGCGAGATCCGCAAGGGCCGCGTCTCCAGCGTCCGGAGCTTCGGCGTGTTCATCGACATGGGCGGGGCCGACGGACTTGCGCACCTGAGCGAAGTGTCGTGGGACCGGAACAAGACGCCGGAGGAGATGTATCACATCGGCGACGAGGTCGACGTCTATCGTCATGAAGGTCGACCCGGAAACGAAGAAGATCGCGCTCTCGCTGCGCCGCGCGCAGCCGGAGGAGTGGGACCTGATCGTCGACAAGTACCAGGTCGGGCGTGTCGTGCCCGGCATGGTCACCAAGCTCGTGACCTTCGGCGCGTTCGCGCGGATCGAGGGGCCGGTCGAGGGACTGATCCACGTCTCGGAGCTGGTTGACCGGCGTATCGCCCATCCGAAGGAAGTCGTTCGGGAGGGTGACCTCCTGCCACTGAAGATCGTGCGCATCGAACGCGACCGGCACCGGCTGGGCCTGAGCCTGCGCGACGCGCGGGACGATGGAGTGAAGCAGGGCTTCGTATTCAGCGACGCCGGCGAGGTCATCGGCGTACCGGACGACATCCGCCAGGAGTTCGAGGACCGCGAGGGCGTGGCCGTCGATTTCGCGGCCGCCGAGCGAGCGTGTAGAGACGCCGCTCGCCGAGACTTTCGAGTGAGGCGATCGGTGGACGAGGCGCCGGTAGCCGCGCCCGCGCAATCGGCGGCGCCGGCACCACCGCCCGAGCCGAAGGAGGAGCCCCGCTCGGCGATGGCGGAGGCGTTCGCCGCAGCCGAGGCCGCGAGCGGCACGAGCGTCGTAGAGGCACCGGCGGAAGCACCGGTCGAGGCCGAAGCGCCGGCGGAGGACACGGCCCCCACCGGCGTGGCTGAGCCCGAGGCGCCGGCCGAGCAGATGCGGCCCCGCCGGAGAGCGAGGTCGCACCGGCGGCGGACGAAGCTGAGGAGAGCGTCACCGCAGAGCGCAACCGACGCGCCGGATGAGGAGTCCGAAACGGCATAGCGGTCGTATTCACGACACGCAGTTTGCGCAGCATCGCGGAAGGTCCGGGCAGCAGGACGCAAGCCCGAAGGAAGATCAGGGGGATTACGGGTCGCGGCGTTATGATCGCCGCCCGACGACTTACGCAGCGAAGTTCACAGTGATGTGACTCCGCGGCAGCAGTCATTCACTAGACTTCCCGGCCTCCGGTATGCTAGATTGGTTATAGAAAGTTAGCAATTAACGCTGGAGCGCTGAGATGGCTGACCGATTCGACAAATTCACTGAGCGCGCCCGGCGGGTCCTGACGCTCGCGCAGGAAGAGGCGCAGCGCTTCAACCACAATTACATCGGCACGGAGCACCTGCTCCTGGGCCTGGTGCGGGAGGGCGACGGCGTCGCCGCAAAGGTGCTCGCCAACCTCGGCGTCGAGCTGAACAAGGTCCGTTCCGCCGTCGAGTTCATCATCGGGCGGGGCGACCGCGCGGTCCTGGGCGAGATCGGCCTGACCCCGCGCGCGAAGAAGGTCATCGAGCTGGCGGTCGACGAGGCGCGCCGGCTGAACCACCACTACATCGGCACCGAGCACCTGCTGCTCGGCCTCGTACGCGAGGGCGAAGGCATCGCCGCAGGCGTGCTGGAGAGCCTGGGCGTGAACCTCGAGCGGGTGCGGGCGGAGACGACGCGCATCCTGTAGCCAGAGCATGCCGCAGAGCGCCGGCGCCGGCGCCGCGCGTCATCGACGCGGACCCCGACCGTCGATCAGCTCGGCATGGACCTCACGGCGGCGGCCCGCGCGGGCAAGCTCGACCCGGTGATCGGCCGCTCGAAGGAGATCGAGCGCGTCATCCAGATCCTGTCGCGGCGCACCAAGAACAACCCCGTGCTGATCGGCGAGCCGGGCGTCGGCAAGACGGCAATCGCCGAAGGGCTGGCGCACCGCATCGTCGCCGGCGACGTTCCGGAGACGCTGCAGGGCAAGCGACTGCTGACGCTGGACATCGGCTCGCTCGTCGCCGGCACGAAGTACCGCGGTGAGTTCGAAGAGCGCCTGAAGAAGGTCATCGAAGAGATCAAGCAGCAGCGGCAACTGCGTGCTGTTCATCGATGAGTTGCACATGCTCGTCGGCGCGGGCGCGGCGGAAGGCGCCGTCGACGCGGCGAACATCCTCAAGCCGTCGCTGGCGCGCGGCGAGCTGCAGTGCGTCGGCGCGACGACGCTCGACGAGTACCGCAAGCACATCGAGCGGGACGCGGCGCTGGAGCGGCGCTTCCAGCCGATCCTCGTCGAGGAGCCGACGGTCGAAGAGACGATCGAGATCCTCAAGGGCGATCAAGGAGCGTACGAGGAGCACCACAAGCTGACGATCACCGAGGAGGCGCTTGCGGGTCGCGGCCGAGCTGGCCTCGCGCTACGTCTCGGACCGGTTCCTGCCGGACAAGGCCATCGACCTGGTGGACGAGGCCTCGAGCCGCGTTCGGATCCGCCGCTCGGCGACGCCGCCTTCGCTGAAGGAAGCGACGCGCGGGCTGGAGTCGCTGCGCAAGGAGAAGGATGCGGCGATCTCGTCGCAGCAGTACGAGTACGCCGCTGAGCTGCGCGACCGCGAGGTGAAGCTGCAGGAGAAGATCGAGTCGCTGGAGCAGGGGCATCGAGGTGCAGCGCGAGGGCGACGAAGCCCGTCGTCACCGAGGACGACATCGCCGAGGTCGTGAGCATGTGGACGGGCATCCCCGTCGCGCGCATCGCGCAGCGAGGAGTCGGCGCGGCTGCTCCAGATGGAGGACGTGCTGCACAGCCGCGTCATCGGCCAGGACGAGGCGATCAAGGCGATCGCGAAGGCGGTGCGGCGCTCGCGGGCCGGGCTCAAGGACCCGAAGCGCCCGATCGGCGTGTTCATGTTCCTGGGGCCGACGGGCGTCGGCAAGACGTACCTGCCGCGGGTGCTGGCGGAGTTCATGTTCGGCAGCGAAGACAGCGATGATCAAGCTCGACATGAGCGAGTTCATGGAGAGGCACAACGTCTCGCGGCTGGTCGGAGCGCCTCCGGGCTACATCGGCTACGACGACGGCGGCCAGCTCACGGACGCCGTGCGCCGCAAGTCGTACTGCCTGATCCTGCTCGACGAGATCGAGAAGGCGCACCCGGACGTCTTCAACATGCTGCTGCAGATCTTCGACGACGGCCACCTGACCGACGCGAAGGGCCGCAAGGTCGACTTCCGCAACACGATCATCATCATGACGAGCAACGTCGGCTCGGACCTGATCCGCAAGGACTCGGCGCTGGGCTTCGCGGTGACGAAGGACGAGGTGAAGACGGCGGAGCAGCAGTACACGAAGATGAAGGACAAGGTGCAGGAAGAGCTGAAGCGCGTCTTCCGGCCGGAGTTCCTGAACCGCATCGACGGCCAGGTGGTGTTCCACACGCTCTCGAAGGAGCACATCCGCCACATCGTGGACCTGCAGATGCGCGAGCTGGAGAAGCAACTGCTGCTGAAGGGCGTCTCGATCGAGATGACGGACGCGGCGAAGGACTGGCTCGGCGAGAAGGGCTACGACGTCGGTGTTCGGCGCGCGGCCGCTGCGCCGCGTCATCCAGAACGAGCTGGAGGACCGGCTGTCGGAGGCGCTGCTGCAGGAGCGCTTCGGCCCCGGCGACACCGTGCGCATCGACGTGCAGAACGACGACGTGATCATCGAGAAGCAGGAAGCGCCGGCGGAGGCCGCGCTGACGTAGCGCCTCGAACCAAGGACGAACGCGAGGGGCCCGCGATGAGCGGGCCTCTTCGTCTGTCCCTGCGGCTCAACAGCCGTTGGCAACCTCCATGCCCCCCCCGACCTGCTAGTATGTGCGACGCCGGGGATGGGAGGCTTCCATGCGAAGCAACCCCGACGACCTCACGCCGCGCGAACTCGAAGTGCTGCGTCTGCTGGTGCGCGGATACACGGACCAGCAGATAGCGGCGGCGTTGTTCATTACGCGCGGCAATGCGAGCAACCACGTGAGTGACATCCTGCACAAGCTCGGCACGGCAAACAGGGCAGCGGCGATCAGGGGTAGCGATCGAGCGAGGGCTCGTATCGGGCACTCGCGCGCCCGGAGACACCACCGTAAGCTCCGAAATTCTCGCGGTCAAGGGTGGACAACTGTCCACTTCCGCAGCGATTCGGGCGTTTCGCTAGCGCAGCGCGGAGACATCGCGGAGCATCGTAAGGCGATGGCGGTGAAGCTCTGGCCGGTCGCGCTCGCGTCGTCTGGCGCGCTGCTGGTGCGCCAGCGCCGGCGGTGCGGCGCTCAGCATGGTCAGCGCACATCACAACGATGGACGGACATACTGTCAGTACCTGTATCCGCTTGTCGCACATTACGAGATGAACCCCAAGACGACGAATGCCCAGCCTGATCCACGATCCAACTGGTAGCCGGAGACTCCAGCTGGTCTACCGCGCTGTCGACGGCGGCGGCCAAGTGGGACAGTGGTATGTTCGCGACGGCGGGATTCAACGTCTATATGCGGGAGCAACGGATTTCAGCGTCTCGGTAAACGGCAATCAGACAGTGCCCCGACAACAAGCGGCGCACGGGTGCATAACGTCCTGGCACCCGGAGACGCCCTCGGGCACGATCGAGATGTATAGCGAGCGCTTTCGACGAGACCAGATCCCATCAAGCGACAGAATCACAAGATCTCGGATTTGATGCATGAGATGGACATGGGCTGTACAACGCGGATGAGCACTACAAGTCGCCGAACGACGGCTACAACTGCGCGAGTATCATGGGCCACTCGTCGCCACAACACAGCACCGCATCGTGCCCGACGCATCATCACCACGGTGCTGGACCATGACCGGGCAGACTACAGCGCGGCCTACAGATCCTCGACGCCCAAAGACGCCACGTACCTGGAGATGTACGGAGCCTCGGCCTGACGATACACAACTTCGAAGGCGGATACCTGGGCGGAATCGGAAACACCGTTCATCAGGAGTACGAGAACGTAGTCGACCGTGCCTCTTGCATCACTTGCGGCTACGCGTTCTACAAGTCGATAGGCCGCCTCGTCGACAATACTGACGACGCAAATGCTGAGTCGCAGAGCTACGCAGAGGTACCGGCTGCGAATGCCGAGTGGTGCTTCCGCATCCACGGCCACGCGAAGGGAATCGCGCCCGGCTCCTATGGCGAGTGGGGACCATTCGCGAAGCGTTACTGCATCGCGCGATCAGGCGGCGGCAGCGGCGTCTTCGTTACGAGCGACCGTAATGGAACAGCTGACTTCAGAGTTTGGAACTTCAGTGGTGCCACGATCACGAACGTTCAACTTCGTACGGACCCGCAACCGGGGACCCAGGTGTGTGCGTTCGGGGACATACCCAACTTCTCTGTAAGCGGAACTTGCTTCGCGTCGATTGGCGGGCCGAGCTTCCTCAACGTGTACTACAACGGCGTGTTTCTTCCTGTGGACACGATCGGCTACGACCAATGATCGCACGACGAGGTGGTCTCATGCGCGCGGCAATCGCTCTGTTGGCTGTCGGGCTGTGCTTGCTCGCGGAGCAACGGCAGTCCCACGCACAAACGCCTTCTCCGACTGTGAGCCTTCAGGCAACGGGTATGCCCGCCAATACCGCAACCCCAACGCCGGCGGATTCGCCGCCGGTCACCAGCACAACCGTACCTTTGACGCAGGCCGCTGCGTTCACGGTGGCGGGCGCGTTGATCGAAGATCTGAACCGGAACGGGAAGCTCGATTCGGGGGACGCGGCGATTAAACTGGAGACCGTCGTACAACTCGTCCCTTGGGCGAGGATTCCGCCAGCGACACCCGACTTCGATCCCAGGCCGTTTGCCTCAGGCACGGCAAACGCCGCGGAAAGCAACGGGCCTGAAATCGGCGTCCTCACCTCAAACGGTCTGTTCGCCTTCACCCACATCCCGCCGGGCGACTACACGCTGCGTGTCTGGTGGGAAGCGGGATTTCCCACTGGTGCCTCCGCATCTATTCCCTTCGTCTACCAAGTCGTATTCTCCATGAGTGACGATGGGGCGGTCGGCTCCCCGGCTGTGCCGCCGGCCGAGTGGAAAGCGGTGCGGGGTGAGCCCGGCAACCCGGAGCGCGAAGTTGCGGTAGTGGGGACCGTACCGACGCAGATCCTTGTGAACGAGAACCCGCCCGGGCTTGTGCCGTTTCCTGTAGAAACCGACGGAGCGTCGGCAGCGCTTCCGGTCGGCAGCGTCGATGTTGCGGCAGCGTGGACATCTAGTCTCGGCGCAGTCTCGGTTCAACTTCCTTCAACGGGCGCTGGCGACGATGTTGACACGCGCGAGAGCCTGTGGTTGACAGGCGGTGGGCTTGCACTCCTTGCGGCCACCGGGTTAGCGCTTGCACGACGGCTCCGCGACGGAGGTCGGCGCGCGAAGCGCTAAGCAGTTCTGGCGCCAGCGAATAGCCGCTATCATCGCTCACTGGCGATGTGCCGCCACACGGCGGGCGGATTACCTTCTCCACCGGCGGGGCGTTGTCCTTACATGATCACCCGCATCGCACCAGTGCTAGCCATCGCCGAGGTGATGCTCCTCGCCGTCTCGGGCGGCGCGGCGCACGCGCAGACGCCCGGCGCCACGACGGCAATCCCGTCCGCTACGGAAGCCCCTCCTCCCACACCGGGGCCTCCGTCACCGACGCCTAATGCAGCAGCTCCAGGCGGTGTGTTGAGCGGCTTCGTGTTCATCGACTCGAACGCAAGTGGTGCACGCGATGGCGCAGATCTACCCGGTAGCGCCCGCGTCGAGGTGCAACGGCTGCGCCCAGATCGCGTGGTCGGCATCCTATCGGCGACGGTAGGGCGCCACATCGTTTCCGGGCATGACGCCAGCCGCTATGATCCCCTCACCGGCGATGTGACACCACAGGGGAGGGCGCCATGGCTGTGCGCGGCTACGTGCTGATCGAGGCGGAAGTCGGCAAGGCGAAGGCTGTCGGCGAGGCGGTGCAGAAGCTCACGCACGCCGACGCGCGGGTGACGGCGGTCGATACGGTGACGGGGCCGTTCGACGTCATCGTGCAGCTCGAGGCGGACGACCTGGACAAACTGGGCAACGCGATCACGGACGGCATCCAGCGCGCGGAGGGCGTGCAGCGCACGACGACGTGCCTGGCGGTGCGGCTGGGGTAGGGCTTCGGTTCTCGGGATTGGGGCTACAGGGGCACTATGGCTTCATGGGGTGAGTTTGAGGCTGCGGAGCCGGAGTTCGCCCGGAGGGTGCGGGCGCTGATGGGCGCGCGGAAGCACCTGACGATGGCGACGCTCCGGCGCGATGGTTCGCCGCGGATCAGCGGCACGGAGATCGAGTTCGCGGGTGCAGAGCTGAAGATCGGCTCGATGCTCAACGCCGTGAAGGCGCAGGATCTCCTTCGCGACGCAAGGGTGGCGATCCACGGGCCGACGTCGGACCCGCCTGAGGACAATCCGGACGGCTGGAGCGGTGAGGCAAAGGTCGCCGGGAGAGCGATCGCCGGTGCGGCGGGCGGCGACAGTCACGCGTTCACGATCGACATCGACGAGGCGGTGATCACGAGCGTCACGGGAGACAAGCTGATCGTCGAGTCGTGGACGCCTGCGCGGGGATATCGAAGGATCGAGCGGAGCTAGCGGCAGGCGCTCGAGCGGTTCTCGGGACGCTACTCCGTCATCAGGAACTCGAGCGTGTCGTTGTCGTATTTCACGAGCGTGTGGTCGGCCGACGTCGTGAACCAGGCGCTCTGCGAGCGCTGATCGGCCTGCACGATCACCAGCCAGACCTCGAAGTGCCCGGCCGGGACATCGATCTCGGTCTTGTCGGCGACGGTGAGCTCGACGGTCTGGATATCGCGGCGGTTCGTCAGCACCGTCTGGTATCGGACGTGATAGTCCTTCTCGAACTTGATCGTGCGCCAGATGAACAGCGATGAGTCGTTGTCGTAGGCGTGCTCCGGCACGCAGAGCGGGTTGCTGCGCTCGCTGCTGGGGTCGGTGGCCGTCGGTGGGTTGTAGGTCGTCTGCTTGATGCGCGCGATCATGCTGTCGTCACATTCGTCCGGCGAGACGGTCTCGTAGGAGGAATCGACGACGTTCCGCAACTCGCTGTCGGTGATGCTGCGGTTCTGCGTGATGGGCTTCAGCGTCGTAGCCATCAGCCTTGACCGCGGACTCGTCCGAGTTGCCCTTGTCATCGGAGAAAGACTGCGTGAAGAGCCACTGGTCGGACTGCTGCTGCAGGCTGAGGACGGCCTTGCCCTTCTCGCTGTCGCCGGACTTGAGCACGTAGGTGTGCGTCTCGTTCGCACCCCATGGGATCTGCGAGACGATGTCCTGGCAGTTGTTGCAGTCATTGCTCTGGTTGCAGGCGAGCGCCGGTGAGCGCCAGGACAGTGCAGGCAGCGGCCAACAGGACGAATCTCATTCGCCGGCGTAACGTCGTCTTCTGTTCGGTAGGAGAACTCATACGAGGGCCGCGGCCGCCTCTCGCGCGCGATCGAGCGCATCATCGATATCGGCACGCTCGATGCCGTAGTGGGTGACCATGCGGAGGCGCCCGGCCATCGGTGAGGTGCAGAGGACGCCCTGCTGCTTGAGAGCGCGGGCGAAGCCGACGGCGTCGTCGCGCACGCCGAAGATGACGATGTTCGTATCGACGCTGTCGGGATCCAGATCGATCATCGGCAGCGCGGCAAGGCCGCGGGCGAGGGCACGCGCGTTCTCGTGGTCCTCGGCCAGACGCTCCACCATGTGCTCGAGCGCGTAGACGCCGGCGGCGGCGATGATACCGGCCTGGCGCATACCGCCGCCGAGCAGCTTGCGGTTCTTCCTGGCGCCGGCGATGAAATCGGCGGAGCCGCAGAGGACAGAGCCGACGGGCGCGCCGAGGCCCTTCGAGAGACAGAAGCCGATCGAGTCCGCCGGCTCCGACAGCTCGGCGACCGTCGTCCCGAGGGCGAGCGCAGCGTTGAAGATGCGCGCGCCATCGATGTGGACGGCGAGGCCGTGACGACGGCCGACGTCGGCCAGCTCGAACTCGTGCTCGAGCGGAATGGCGGCGCCGCCGCAGCGGTTGTGGGTGTTCTCGAGGCAGAGCAGCGACGTCTTCGGCATGTGCACGTTCTCGCCGCGAATCGCGGCCTCGACGGCAGCGGGGTCGATGCGGCCGCGTGCGTCGTTCGGGACCTCGCGTAGCTGCACGCTGGCGACGCCGGCCGCACCGGCGACCTCGTACTGGAGGACGTGGGCCTCGCGGCCGACGATGGCCTCATCGCCCCGGGCGCAGTGCGTCATGACGGCGACCAGGTTGCTCATGGTGCCGCTGGCGACGTAGAGCGCGGCCTCCTTGCCGGTGCGCTCGGCCGCCATCGCCTCGAGGCGGCGGACCGTCGGGTCTTCGCCGAAGACGTCGTCGCCGACGGTGGCCTCGTACATCGCGCGCCGCATCTCGGGCGAGGGGACGGTGACCGTGTCGGAGCGGAGATCGATGACGTTGCGTTCACTCATCGGTGTGACCATCCGCAGCCCATTTCGTATGGAAGCCTTCCCCGCCGCGGATTGCGGCGCGCTCGGCGTTCAGCTCGTGCTGCAGGAGCTCGCCGTAGGTCTCGTCGCACTGCGCCGCCGTCTCGGGCCGGCCCAGGCTGACGAGACGCTTCGCCGTGTAGTCCCAGACGCCAGACTCCTTCAGAGCCCGCGCGTGGCGGGGCCAGTGGAACGTCAGGATCCTCTCGGGTACGCGGAAGCGCGGGCGGAGGATCTTCACACTTTTGAAGCGCTCCTCAGCCGAGCCGGCGCGCGGCACGACCTTGATGAGGGGACCGAAGTCGTCGTTGGTGCGGGCATCGATGAGAAGACGCTGATCGGTGACCGAGAAGCGCACGACGAGGACGCCGGCGGCGTCGATCACGCGCCGCACTTCGCCCAGGTCGATGCCGTAATCCACCACCATCACGCCATGCTCCGCCTGAAATTGTAGGCGGTCGATGGGACGAGGGCGAGACTAGAGCGCGCTCTTATAGATAGCGGACAGGTCCTCGACGGTGCCTGGCCTGGGCGCGGCGATGAAGATGCCCTGCGACTTCTGCGCGTCCTCGACGAACTGCGGGATGTCGGATTCCTTCATACCGACCTCGCTGAGCTTCGACGGAATCTTGATGTCATCGCGCAGCGATCGGACGGCCGCCACGACTTCCTTGCCGGCCTTGTCCGCGGGCATGCCGAAGGCGTTGATGCCCATCAGCGGCGCGATCTCGAGCAGGTTGTCGGCAAGGAACTCACGGTGGTAGTCGAGCACCTCCGACAGCAGGATCGCGTTGGCGACGCCGTGCGGCGTGCCGAGGCGGCCGCTGACGACGTGCGAGAGCCCGTGCACCTGGCCGAGGCCCTGCGCCATCGACTGGCCGGCGATGTCGGCAGCGTAGAGCATGTTCTTGAGCGCGGCCGGGCGGTCGGGGCCGTTGACGGCGGTGCGGAGGTGCATGCTGATCTGCTGGATGGCGCGCGTCGCGAACATGCGCGTGAACGGCGTGTTGCCCGGGTTGTTGTAGGCCTCGATGGCGTGGGTGAGCGCGTCCATGCCGGTGGCGGCCGTGATCGGCGCCGGCATCTTCGCCACGAGGTTTGGGTCGAGGATGGCGACGTTCGGCGTGCAATTCAGCAGGAGGTGCTTGTAGTGGGTGTCGGGGTCAGTGATGACGGCTGCAGGGGAGATCTCGGAGCCGGTGCCGCAGGTGGTCGGGATGGCGAACAGCGGGAGGACCTTGCCCGGAAACGGCGTGGCGCCGGCACCGAAGAGGTACTCCTTCGATGTCTCGCCGCCCATGGCGGTGGTGACGGCGATGCCCTTCGCGGCATCGATGGCGCTGCCGCCGCCGACGGCGACGACGAAATCACCGCCGATGTCCTTCATGACGGTGACGCCACCATCGACCTCCTGGATCGTGGGGTTCGGCGTCACGTTGTCGTACACGGTGTGCGCGACCTCGGCCTCGTCCAGGGAGGAGAGCACGGAGTCGAGGATGCCCGCAGCCTTGATCCCGGGGTCGGTGACCACGAGCGCGTGCTTGTAGCCGGCAGCCTTCGCGCGCTGGCCCAGCTCGGCGATGCTCCCTTCGCCGAACACGGTCTCGACACGAAGCGCGAACGATGGCATGTGGTCCCTCCTCGGGCGAAAAGACGCCCCGCGACCGGGGCGCTGCTGGCGTGTTGAGGCCGCGGGACGTTACGTGGCGCAGCCGCCATATGATGGATCGGGGCCAGGCTTCGGGCAAACAGCGGCAGGCGACCGCGCTACACGACCTCGAGCGGCGCGAAGGAGCGCATCAGCTTCTTCATGCCGGCCTCGCCTTTGAACGCGATGGTGATCTCCTGATCGTCGCCCTTGTCCATGCAGGAGACGACGATGCCCTCACCGAAGCGCGGGTGCCGAACCTTCTCGCCGCCGCTGAATGACACCGGCGGGCCCTCGGCCGCAGCCTCTTCGCGGCGCGCGAAGGCGGCCTCGCGGAATCGCTGCGGCCCGCGCTCGGCCGCGGCGGCCTCGTCGGCGACGGCGCTGCGTTGCATCCACAACTCGGTCGGGATGTCCTTGAGGAACCGCGACGCAGGGGCGTGCTGCGACGATCCCATCATGTAGCGACGGAAGGCGCGGAGCAGATAGAGACGGTCCTTTGCGCGCGTCATGCCGACATAGCAGAGACGGCGCTCTTCCTCCATCTCCGCCTGGTCGTCGAAGGAGCGGATGTGCGGGAGCACACCCTCCTCCATCGCCGTCATGAACACGGCACGGTACTCGAGGCCCTTCGCAGAGTGGAGCGTGATCAGCGTGACGCGCTGGTCGCGAGGATCGTCGGGGTCCTCGATGGTGTCGGCGTCGGAGATGAGAGCGACGTCCTCGAGGAACGACGTGAGGCCGTTGCCCGGCGCGAGACCGTCGTAACCCGCGGCAACATTGCGCAGTTCCTCGATATTCGCCCAGCGCTCCTCGGCTTCGATGTCGTCGAACTCGTCGTAGAGGTAGCGCCGGTAGCCGGTGCGCTCGATGACGGCATCGAGCAACGTCGAGAGATTGTTCTTCTCGGCGACAGACATGAGGTCGTCGATCATGCGGAGGAAGTCGACGAGCGATTTCGCCTGGCGAGCGCCGACCGGGTGGCGTTCGCGCGGCGCCGGCATCGACGGCGCCGGGGCAGCGGGATCGGGAAGGCGTGTGACGCCGGCCTTCGCGTCCTCCTGTCCGGACAAGACCTGAAGCGCGGTGTAGAGAGGCACACCGAGCGTCTTCGCCCAGCGCTCCAGCTCGGACAGCGTCTTTGCACCGATGCCGCGGCCGGGGACGTTCACGACGCGCGCAAAACTAACGATGTCGAACGGGCTGTGGACGAGGCGCAGGTAGGCGAGCACGTCCTTGACCTCGCGGCGCTCATAGAAGCGCGTGCCACCGACGAGCTGGTAGCGGATGCCGGCCGTGATCAGCGCCTCCTCGATGGCGCGCGACTGTGCGTTCGTGCGGTACATCACGGCGATGTCCGCGCGCTCGAAGCCCGCATCGAGCAGGCTGCCGATCTCGTTCGCGACAAAGCCGGCCTCTTCCTGCTCGTCGTAGGCCTCGAACATGACGATGGGGTCGCCACCACCCTGCTGCGTCCAGAGCGCCTTTTCCTTGCGCTGCTTGCTGCCGGAGATGACGGCGTGCGCCGCGTCGAGGATGTTCTGGGTCGAGCGGTAGTTCTGCTCGAGCAGGACGATGCGGGCCTGTGGAAAGTCGCGCTCGAAGTTGAGGATGTTTCGGATGTCGGCCGAGCGCCACGAGTAGATCGACTGGTCCGGGTCGCCGACGACGCAGATGTTGCCGTTGCGCTCCGCGAAGAGACGGGCGAGCTGGTACTGGGCGACGTTGGTGTCCTGGAACTCGTCGACAAGGACGTGCACGAAGCGCGACTGGTATTTCTCCCGGATCTCCTCGTTCTCCCGCAGGAGGTGGACCATCTTCATGATCAGGTCATCGAAGTCGAGGGCTTCGTTCTCCGCGAGGAGGGCCTGGTAGTGCTCGTAGGCGCGGCCGACCACCTCCTCGTAGTAGTCCTTCGCGGCGCGGCCGTACTCTTCGGCCGAGATGAGCTCGCTCTTGGCCTGCGAGACAGAGGAGAGGATCGCGCGCTCGCGAAAGCGGCGGGTGTCGATGCCGAGGGCATCGGCGGTCCGCTTCATCAGCGCCATCTGGTCGCCGTCGTCGTAGATGGTGAACGAGCGCGAAAGGCCGGCGCGCGCCGACTCCGTTCGGAGGATGCGGGCGCAGATCGAGTGGAAGGTGCCGAGCATGACCTCGTTCGCGACCTCGCCGAGGTGGGCGACGACGCGCTGGCGCATCTCGCGCGCGGCCTTGTTGGTGAAGGTGACGGACAGGATCCGCCACGGCGCGACGGCCGTGACGTCGACGAGATAGGCGATGCGGTGGGCGATCACGCGCGTCTTGCCCGAACCGGGCCCGGCGAGAATCAGGAGCGGCCCTTCGACGGACGTGACGGCTTCGCGCTGGGGTTCGTTGAGGTCATCGAGGATGTGCATGGGTACGCACCATCGTATCGCCTGAACGGACCGGATCATTCGCTTGAGGCGGCTTGACACCGGCGCTGGAGCACCGTTGGCGGCGGACTCAAGGTGATATAATCGACGACTCGGCATAACGGAGCGCCGGAGAGAGCATGCTGCTCGCGATCTGGGAAGACGGCAACTGGGAGGCACCGGCGGCGGTACTCGCCATCCTCCTCGTCGCGTACCTGCTTGTGCTGTGGATCGCCGCCGTCGTGTGGACCTATCGCGACATCATCGCCCGCACGGGCGACCGCGTCACGCACGGGATCTCAGTCGCTCTCGTCGCCATCTTCAACCTGCCGGGGCTGCTCGTGTACCTGATTCTGCGCCCGAGCGAGACGCTTGCCGCGGCCTACGACCGGCAGCTCGAGGCGGAGGCGCTGCTGCACGAGATCACCGACCAGCCGGCGTGCCCCTCCTGCCGGCGCAAGATCAACGACGACTTCATCATGTGCCCGTATTGCCGCACTTCGCTGAGGGCCGCATGCGATTCATGCGGGAAGGGCCTCGCGACCACGTGGGTGTTGTGCCCGTATTGCGGAACGGAGCGGCGCCCGGCCGCACGGCCGCGGACGATTGCTGCGGTGACGACCGAGGCGGCACCCGAGCCGGCGAACCGACAGCGCCGAGCGAGTACGGCTACATACACGCCTCCGGCCTCGGCGAAGGCATCGCCGGGGACGGAGCCCGAGCCGGTGCCAGAGGCCGCGGCGGGGCCGGCACCGGCGCCGTCAACACCGGGCTAACACCAGAGCCAACGTCGAGAGCGATCAGGCGCGGGGGAGCCGATAGACGACGCCTTCGAGCTCGAGCAGGCGGCGCTTCATGTCGAGTCCGCCGCCGAAGCCGGTGAGGCTGCCGCTGCTGCCAACGACGCGATGGCACGGGATCACGATCGGGATCGGATTCGTGCGCATGGTGTTGCCCACGGCGCGATACGCCGTCGGGCGTCCGACGCGCTCGGCCAGCTCGCCGTAGGTCGCGACCTGCCCGCGCGGGATCGCCTTGCAGGCCAGGAGCACATCGCGGCGGAATGGCGTCACCCACGAGAGATCGAGATCGACGTCGAAGCCGTCTCTGGCGCCATCGAGGTAGTCGGTGAGCTGGCGCACGAACGGTGCCACGGCCGCGTCGTCGCGCTCGAGGCCGTAGCGGCCCTGCAGCTCCCGATGGAGCGCATCGACGGCTTCGGGAAGCTGCGCGGCATCGACGCTGAACTTCACGGCGAGCAGGCGCTTGCCCTCGGCGGCGACCAGCATTGGTCCGAACGATGTATGGGCGATTCCGTACGTTGCCATCCGCCGCGCGCTCCTTGCGCCCTGTGCGGGTCCTATGCCGCTGCGTCCGGCTGCGCCGGGCGGTAGTACTGGACGCCGTCTTCCATGAACTTCGAGAGCCGTCCTTCGAGCACCAGGTAGTCGAGGTGGGAGAGCGTCTCTCCGATCGCGGCGCGCTGCATCCAGAAGGAGAAGGAGTCGAACGAGCCGGTCACCCACTTCACGTGACGGGCTACCTCATACGCGGTCTTCGCGTCGTTGCCGATGCCGTCGATCATCTCCTGCAGGCGTTCGTCGTGGTGCTTCTCGATCTCGTGCAGGCGGCCGCGCAAGTCGTTGAAGACGTACTCGTGCGCGGGCAGGACGGTGTCGACATCGAGGTCATCGAGCCGCTTGAGGGAGGCGATGTAGTCGCCGAGCGGGTTGCCCTGCTGCTGCGGGTGGAGGCTGATGTTCGGCGTGATCGTCGGCAAGACGTGGTCGCCGGTGAGGATGAACCTCTTGCCGCGCTCGAGGAAGCAGATGTGGCCGGGCGAGTGCCCGGGCGTCCACCAGACCTCAAACTCGAAGCGGCCGATGGGCAGTTTCTCGCCGCCCCACACGACTTCATCGGGCTCGACGGGATCGACGTAACCGCGCACCGGCATGGCCGATGTCTTCAGGTCATCGCGCGAGTTCTGGGGCACCCCGTGCATCGTCAGCCACTCGCCCATTGTGGCGAGGAGCTGATCGGGGTTGCGGTAGCGGGAGCGGATGAGGTCACGCTCGCGCTGGTGGATGATAACGGTCGCACCGCTGCGCTCTTTGACCTGGCCGGCGAGGCCGTAGTGGTCCGGATGCACGTGCGTCACGAGAAGCGTCTTGATGTT
Organism: uncultured Chloroflexia bacterium; assembly: GCA_963736015.1. GTDB lineage: Bacteria > Chloroflexota > Dehalococcoidia > DSTF01 > JACRBR01 > CAVTNG01. The sequence continues at coordinate 120,414 of CAVTNG010000006.1, forward strand.
TCGGAAGCCGACGCCGGCGTCGTTCACCTGCTGCTCGAGTGCATCGAACGCCTCCGGGACGTTCCAGCCGGAGTCGACGAGCGTCCAGCCGTCGTGACCTTCGATGAGGTAAGGGAGCACCCAGCCGAGTGGGTTGTTCGGGATCGGCACCCGAAGCTGGAGGATCCCGTCCATGATGACGTGCGGGTACTTCGTCTCGACTTCTGCGGTCATCGCTGTGCGCCTTTCGTGCGTCCGGTCGATGCTGCGGGAGCATGTGGCGCGCATGGGCGCCCACGCCAGCATTTTACGCGAACGTCAGGGTTCAGCGCAGGTGGCGCGCCGGGTTTCGCAGCGGGTGTCAGCGGGGCTATCCGTTCCAGCCACCCTCGGTTGAGGGCTGGTGCTGCTGCTCCCAGGACTGGCCACCGCTCTCTGCGGGCGGAGACGGCTCGCCGCGCGCTTCTTCGAGGGCGATGTTCGCCTCGTTGATGGCGCGTTCGGCGTCGAGAAGGGCGTCGTAATGCGGCACGAGTGGCTGCAGGCGCGCGATCAAACCCTCGATACGCGTGCGCTCCGCCTCGAGGTTGGCGAGCGTGATCTTCACCTGCTGCGTGCGTTGTTCGAGCTGCGCGAGGAACGATGTGTCGTTTGTCATTGTCTCCACGTCCACGTCTGCATCCCGGCGAAACATCACCGGTACGAGGATGCCCGCTCCGCTCGCCTCACTCAAGGGTGCAGACGATCGTTCGGCGACGTCATTCGCCGATGGTGGTACGTCGTCCGGTTCGTTCACGTGCGGTTCGAGCAATGAGAGCCAGAACCCTGCCCACGCGTCGACGGCGAATGACCAGACGTCGAGCGCCGCGTGCCAGGGATCGTCCCGACGGCGGCGGCGGGTCACGCTGTGCGATCGCCTCGCTCAGACCGTCGCTGCCTGCAGACGGGATTCGGTGGCGAGATCAGCATCGACCATCATGGCGACGAGCTGCTCGAAGGTGACGCTGGGCTTCCACCGCAGCTTCTTGCGCGCCTTCGTCGCATCGGCGATGAGCAGATCGACCTCGGCTGGGCGCATGAACTGCGGATCGCTGCGGACGTAGTCGCGATAGTCGAGACCCACCTGCTCGAAGGCGATGCGCGCGCATTCTCTGATCTCGTGCGTGACACCGGTTCCGATGACGAAGTCATCGGGTTCGGGCTGCTGCAGCATGAGGTGCATCGCCTTCACGTAGTCGCCCGCGTATCCCCAGTCGCGCTTCGAGTCCAGGTTGCCCATCACCAGCTCCTTCTGGAGCCCGAGCTTGATGCGCGCGGCGCCGAGCGAGATCTTGCGCTCGACGAACTCCGGCCCGCGCCGTGGCGAGCCATGGTTGAAGAGGATGCCGCTGCAGGCGAAGATGTTGTAGCTCTCGCGGTAGTTCACGGTGATGTAGTGAGCGTAGGCCTTCGCGACGCCGTAGGGGCTGCGCGGGTGGAAGGGCGTCGCCTCCGTCTGGGGCGTCTCGCGTACCTTGCCGAACATCTCGCTGCTCGAGGCCTGGTAGAAGCGGATGCCCTTCGCTGACTTCGAGCGCGAAGGCGAGGCGGCAGCGGTGAGGCGGATCGCCTCGAGCACGCGGAGGGCGCCGAGGCCGGTGATCTCGCCGGTGAGCTCCGGCTGATTCCACGAGAGCATCACGAAGCTGATGGCGGCGAGGTTATAGACCTCGTCCGGATGCACTTTCTGGATGACGTTCATGAGCGACGCCTGGTCGAGCAGATCGCCATCGACAATGCGGACATCCGGGAGCGTGCGCTCGAGCATCGGCCGCTTGGGGTTAGCCTGCCCGCGGATGAGGCCGTAGACCTCGTAACCCTTCTTGAGCAGGTGCTCCGACAGGTAGTGACCGTCCTGTCCGGTGATTCCCGTGATGAGCGCGCGCGGCATCGAAGCGGCCTCCTGGCGGCGTGGCTAGCGCCCAGCATAGCCGAAACGGGTCCGTCGGGCCTGAGCGCAGCGTGCCGTGCGCGGCGGCTATGATGGCGCCATGACGTCGCTGCGGGCCGTGGTCTTCGACGTGGGGAACACGCTCTGGTTCGAGGCTGTAGCGCCGGACCTCGGTGCGATCGCGCGCGTCCAAGCGGAGCGGTTGCGGCCCGTCGTCGATGGCTGGACGCCGGAAGCGGCGCGCTCGCTCGATGGTGCGCTGGTGGACGTGCTGAAGGATATCTGGACGGCGAATATGGCGGCGTGGGACGTCGAGCGGGAGCGCGGTTCGCTCCGCGAGATCGACGTCGCGTTCATCGTCCGCGGGGCGCTGGCGGCGCGAGGCATCGAGATCAACGCCGCGCAATCGCAGGAGTGGTTGCTCGCGGCGTGGATCCCGGTGCGCCACTTCGGCGTGCAGCTGTATCCCGATGTGCTGGACGTGCTGCGCGAGCTGAAGGAGTTGGGGCTGAAGGTGGGTTTGAACACGAATCGGCCATGCACAGCCGAGATGTTCGCACCGGACCTCGAGGACTTCGGGTTGGCGCCCTACGTCGATGCGGCGGTGTGCTCCGGGGACACCGGATTCCAGAAGCCGCATCGCTCGACCTTCGAGCTGATTCTCGAGAGGCTGGCTGTCGGTGGAAGCGAGGCTGTGATGGTCGGTGACTCGTGCGCGGCCGACATGACCGGCGCGAAGGCTCTCGGGATGCGCACGGCACTGAAGCTCAACGGGCACTACGGCGCGCCGGCGTGCGCGCACGCCGACTTCGCAATCCATGACCTAGCGGAACTGCTGACGCTGCCGCTGTTCGGCGAGCGGGGACGCCACCCCGTCGCGGCGGAGAGCCTCACGCCGCACGATGACGGCAACGAGGACAGGTACTAATGCTGCGCCGATCGCCCGCGGTATCCTGAACGCGATGCCCACGCCTCCGCGCGTATACACGACTCCCGCCATCGTCCTGCGGCAGCGCAGGCTCGGCGACGCCGACAAGGTGCTCTCGCTGTACACGGCGAGCTTCGGCAAGGTGGAGGCCGTGGCGAAGGGCGTGCGGAAATCCCGCAGCAAGCTGGCTGGGCACGTCGAGCCGCTGAGCCACGCTACGTTCCAACTCGCGAAGGGCAAGACGCTCGATATCGTCACTCAGGTGGCCACGATCGAGTCGTTCGCGGCGCTGCGGGACGACCTGGACCGCATGAGCCGGGCGCTGTACGCGTGTGAGCTGCTCGATCGCTTTACGGACCTGCGGGAGGAGCACTTCGACCTCTACCGCCTGCTGCTCGACACGCTGCGGCGCATCGCGGCCGACGCCGACATCGACACGCCAGTGCGCTACTTCGAGATGTCGCTGCTCGACGTGCTGGGCTACCGGCCCGAGGTGGAGGAGTGTGTCGGCTGCCGCGGGCGGCTGGAGGCGGTCACGAACTACTGGAGCGCATCGGCCGGCGGAGTGGTGTGCCCGGCCTGCCGCAGCGAGGAGTCGGCGGTGCGGCCGCTGTCGGCGAACGCGCTCAAGCTGCTGCGACTGCTGCTTCATGGCCGCTGGGCCGATGTCGCGCGCGTGAGCATCGATGCGTCGCTCGCATCCGAGATGGAGCGGGCGCTGCTGGAGTACGTCCGCTGGACGCTTGAGCGCGACGTGCGCTCGGCGGCGTTCATCGAGACGGTACGCCGGCCGCAGCGGCAGGCGCGGCGACCCGCTGCGGGCGGCGACCCCGACGCGCGCGACGCTATAGTGTCGGGAGCAGGCAGAAGCGAGGACTGAGATGCCGATCTACGAGTACTACTGCCCGCGGTGCGCAGCCAAGTTCGAACTGCTGCGGCCGATGTCGCGCATCGACGAGCCAGCCACGTGCCCGCAGGGGCACGGGAGCGGGGCGCGCACACTTTCGGTGTTTGCCACCGCCACCCGAGACGTCGCCGGCGAGTCGATGCCAGTGCCGCAAGGCGGCGGATGCGGCTGCGGTGGCGCCTGCTCCTGCGGCGGGCACTGACCGGTCTCTACGCGAGCTCACCTCCCTCTCGCTCCACGATCCAAACGAGCGCTGATACGAGAGCGAACAGCGCCGTCGCGACGCACGCCGAGGCGACGCAATACACGCAGATCGCGTCGAGCACTCTCAGCTCGATGTAGGTGAGGTACATCGAGAAGCCGAACGACACGAGCGCGACGCCCCAGGCGGCGAGCAGCAGCTCGGGTGAACGGCGGAGCCACGCGGCGCCGATGAGAGCCAGCATCGTCGCATAGGCGAGCAGGCCGAGAACGGCGACCGGCACACCGCCGAGCGTGGCATAACGGCTGCTGTTGACGAGCTCGCAATCACCGACGCCGCTGCAGGCGATCGGCTGGCCGGCGAAGTGCACAACCGCCAGGTAGGTTGCGATGCCGGTGCCGGCGATCGCGAGGAGCGCGGCAACGGCCATCAGCGCCGCGGGTCAGTATCGAGCCGGTGCCTCCACGGGACGCCGGGAGCGTAGGACCGGCGTCGAGCCTGGCTTCGCGCAATCATGACGCACCCGCGGCGGCCAGCGCCGCATCAATCGCGGAGGTGAACTGGGCGTACGGCTGCGCGCCAACGATCTTCTTGCCGTTGACGTAGAACGTCGGGGTCGAGTTCACGCCCGCGGAGCGCGCGGCCGCGGCCTCCTGCTGGACAGACGCGAGGTAGGTATTCGCGTCGAGATCTGACTCGAACTTCGGGACGTCGAGGCCGACCTGCTGCGCGAGAGCGACGAGCTCGGTGCGCGAGAACGCGCCGCTGTTCTCGGCGCCCTGGGCGTTGAAGAGCGCGTCGTGGTACTCCCAGAACTTGCCCTGGGCATCGGCAGCCTCAGCCGCCTGCGCGGCGGCAAACGACTCCTGGCCCAGGAACGGGAACATGCGGAACTCGATCTTCACCTTGCCCTGCACGACGTAGTCACGCTCGATCTGCGAGACGATCGAGGTCTCGGCCCGCTTGCAGATCGGGCACTGGAAATCGGCGTATTCGACAACGGTGACGGGCGCGCCGGGATCGCCAAGTGTGCGGCCATCGCTTTCGGCGATGCGGGGCGGAAGCGTGGTCGCGCCGCCGCCCGACGACGACTGCACGGCGATGAGCACGCCGATGGCCGCGACGGCGGCGACGGCTATGCCGGCAATGATCCAGAAGCGGTTGGGTTTGGTAGCCCCGGCGCCTCGCCGGGAGCGTGTAGAGACGGACATGGTCGTGTCCTCCAGGACTGCATGATTCGCAATGGCGCTTCGCGTGGTGACGCGAAGCTACGCGATCGCTCGCGCGCGATGAGATGCGGATCAGACAGCTATTGGAGGACGTTCGAGAACAACGGGGGGCGGAGCCTCGGCCGCGAGCGGTGCGGCAGGCTCGACAACAACGAGACGCCCGAAGACGGGGGCCGGCGGCGTCTGGAACGACGGAAGGCCGCCGACGGGCGGCGGGATGAGCGGCTGTTCGACGCATCCGGGGCCGCCGCCCTGGCAGCGTGCGGCGATGGGGAGATCACCGTGGCTCGCCTGAGCCGGCTGGAAGCGGCCGATGACGAGCAGGTTGACCAGCAGCACAGCCACGAGCGTGCCAGTGACGATGCCACGATGGCGCAGCGCGAAACGCATCCAGCTGCCGGTCATCACAATCAGTATTTCGGCTGGAAGACGAGCGCCACAACGGCCAAATGTCACAAACCGATGACGGCGCAACAGCCGGTAGACTGCTTCGAAGCGAGCGGAAAGGAGCCCCGGCCTGACGCTGGACATCGCCGCCATCAACGAGCGCGTGCGCGCACAGAGCCGGTTCGTCGATGCCGTCAAGGCCGAGGTGGCGAAGGTCATCGTCGGGCAGGACGTGCTCATCGAGCGACTGCTCATCGCGATGCTCTGCCGGGGCCACATGCTCATCGAGGGCGTGCCCGGACTGGCGAAGACGCTGACCATCAGCACGCTGGCCCGGGCGATCGATGCCGCCTTCGTGCGGATCCAGTTCACGCCAGACCTGCTTCCGGCCGACGTGACCGGGACTACGATCTACAGCCCGCAGGACGGCCAGTTCCACGTCCGAAAGGGACCGATCTTCGCGAGCATCGTGCTTGCGGATGAGATCAACCGCGCGCCCGCGAAGGTGCAGTCGGCGTTGCTGGAGGCGATGCAGGAGCGCCAGGTGAGCATCGGCGGGGTGACGTTCCCGCTCGATGAACCCTTCATGGTGCTGGCGACGCAGAACCCCATCGAGCACGAGGGCACGTATCCGCTGCCGGAGGCGCAGCTCGACCGCTTCATGCTCAAGGTGAACATCACGTACCCGAGCCGCGAGGAAGAAAAGCGCATTCTGGACCGGTTCGTGGTGCCGGGGGTAGACGCGGACGTCGTCAAGGTCGTGGACCCGGCCGCCATCGTCAGTGCGTCGGAGGCGCTGAGCGAGGTACACATGGACGACCGGATTCGGGATTACATGGTCCACCTGGTCTACGCGACGCGGGAGCCGGACTCCTACCGGATGCCCGACCTGCAGCCCCTCATCGCGTTCGGGGCCTCTCCCCGCGCGACGGTGTTCCTGGCGCAGGCGGCGCGCGGGCATGCCTTCGTACAGGGACGTGGCTACGTCGAGCCGGACGACGTGAAGTCAGTCGCGCCGGACGTGCTGCGGCATCGCGTCGTGCCGACGTACGAGGCGGAGGCTGAGGGGGTGAACGCGGACGAGCTTGTCCGGCGGGTCCTCAGCGGCGTCGAGGTACCCTAGGGAACTTGGCGCCTCTCAATTATGTCACGTTCTCGCTGTAACGCCTTGGCGATGCCGAGGATACTCCTTTTAACGCTTCTTAACGCTTTTCCCGTCCCTTAAGGTGCCGATCCGTGTGCGACGCGGGTAAAGTGCATCCAATCCCCGCCTCTGATTTCGTTCGCCGCATCCGATCATCGGGTGTGAGGGGTGTGTATTGCTGGTCATAGCCTCCTGGTTCGCCGCGGCCGTCACAATCGTCGCGGCCATCGTCCCCGCCATCGACCTTTCGATTCCCGGGCGCGCGAAGCCGGAGTATCCGGCGCCGCCGGGCTACCTGCTGCCGTGGGCGGGCGGGGAGATCCACAGCGTCACCCAGGGCGAGGAGACGACGCTCACCCACAACGGAACGGCGGCGTACGCCTTCGACTTCGACCTCAACTACGAGACGGTGATCGCGGCACGCGGCGGGAAGGTCGCGTACGTGCGCGACGACTCCAACAGCGGCGGCTGCGACGCCATATTCGCAGGGAGCGGCAACTACGTCGTCATCGACCACGGCGACGGCACGTCGGGGCTGTACCTGCACCTGGCGTACGATTCGGTGCTGGTGAAACCGGGCGATATCGTGCACCAGGGGGATCCGCTCGCGATCTCCGGGGAGACGGGACTGACGTGCGGCGGCGGCGGCGACGACCATGCCCCGGGACCGCACCTGCACTTCCAGGTGGAGCGCACGGAGGCGGACCGCTACTTCACGCAGTCGCTGCCCATCGCCTTCGACGACATACCGAAGAATGACGGCGTGCCAGTCGAGGGCGAGTCGTACATGTCCGGCAACTACGGGCGCGGGCAGCCGCAGAAGATCAAGCTGACGCCATGGCGCGTGCCGCGGGAGTTCAACCCGGTCGCCAGGCCAGAAAACCCGATCCTCATCGAGGCGCTGCCCGACCAGGTGCCGCCTCCGCCCGAAGCGCCGCCGTCCGAGACGCCCCCAACCGACGCGCCGGTAGCGACGGCGGAGGGTGCGACACCAGCATCGACGAATACGCCGCGGGCGACGCGCACGCCGACCGTCACGGTAACGGGCACGGCGACGCCGATTCCTTCGGACACGGCCACGCCGACGCCAACGGCCACGGCAACTGCGACAACCGAGCCGCCGACGGCCACGGACACGCCAGCGGTTGCGACAGCCGCGTCCGAGCCCACGACGTCCGGGGTACCGCTTCCTCCGACGGAACCGGCGGCCACCACGACGCCCTGACGCGATCCACCGATTCATTCCCGATGTCCGCGCGGACACCGCTCGGCTAAGCTTCACTGACCCCGTGAGCATCGAGAGGCCCTGCATTGGCGGTCGAAGCCGAACTCCTCGCACCCGCGCGCCCGTCGAGGCTCGACCTCACCGGCGGGCGCATCTCACGCACCATCCTCAAGATGGCGTGGCCGGTGGTCGTCGAGCGTCTTTCGATCTCGATCCTCAGCGCCGTCGATGCCGCGCTCGTGGGCCACTACGTGGGGGCAGACGGCCTCGCGGCGGTGGGCATCGGCACGTTGATGTTCTGGATCCCGCTCTCAGGTGCGCTGGCGATCGACGTTGGTTCGACGGCCGTGGTAGCGCGAGACATCGGCGCGGGTGACAGCTCGCGGGTGCAGCTGGGGCTGCATACAGCGATCGTGGCGGCGCTTGTGTGGGGGACCGCGTGCACGGTGTTCGTATTCGCGATGGCGCCCTGGCTGATGCGGGCGATGGGCGCTGGGCCGGACGTCGTGCCACTGGGGGTCCAGTACCTGCGGGCCGGATGCCTGGGCTTCCCGATGCTGATGACGCTGTACGCCGTGAGCGGCTCGCTGCGCGGCATGGGTAATACGTGGATGCCCATGATCATCCTGATTATCGTCAACCTCGTGAACCTCGTGGTCACGTACAGCCTGATCAGCGGGTCCGTCGCCGATCTCGGCATCCGGGCTTCGGGCATCGGCTATGCAACGGCCGGGATCACGGGCGGCATCCTGGCGCTCGGACTGGCCGCCAGCGGGGCGGCGCCCGTGCGGCTCGATATCGCGCGTATCACGCACGTCTCGAAGGACTCGTTCGGGCGGCTGTTCCATATCGGCATCCCGGTGGGGTTGGAGGAGGCGCAGTTCATGCTCGCGTTCCTCGTGTACACGCGCATCGTCGCGCGACTCGGCACCGACCAGCTGGCGGCACACTCACTCGCGCTGCGATCGCTCGAGCTGGCGATCCTGCCGGGGTTCGCGCTGGGCACGGCGGCGACGGCACTCGTCGGGCAGTACCTGGGGGCGAGCCGGCCGGACCTGGCGGAGGACGTGGCGAAGCGTGTGCGGGCCTTCGCGCTGATGGCGCTGTGCACGATGGCGGTGCTGCAGTTCATCCTGGCGCCGTACATCGTGCAACTCTTCGTGGACGACCCGGCCGTTATCGACGTGGCGACAAAGCTGCTGCGCGTGTTCTCCTTCGCCCTGCCGGGCATGGCGATCCACGCATCGCTGTCGGGGGCGCTGCGCGGCGCGGGCGACGTGCGCTACGTGCTGGGGACGTTCACGTTCACGGCGTGGTGCGTGCGCGTGCCGATGGCGGCGCTGATGGTGATCGTGCTCGGGTTCGGCGCGCCGTTCGCGTGGGCGGGTGCCGTGACGGAGAACTGGGTGCGTGCGGGGCTCATCGCCCATCGCTTCCGGCAGGGGCGGTGGAAGTCGATGCGGGTATAGGTCGATACTTCGGCGTGCGCATCGGCATCGTCTCCGACATCCACTGTAATCACGAAGCGCTGCGGATCGCGCTGGACCTCATGGGGGGCGTCGATGAGCTGCTCTGCGCCGGCGACGCGGTGTACCAGTTCCGCTTCTCGAACGAGGTTATGCAGCTACTCCGCGAAGCTGGGGCGCGCTACGTCCAGGGGAACCACGAAGAGGTACTGCTCGGGAAGTGGGGCGAACGGGCCCGCTCGGCCGACTGGGTCGACCAGCGATGCGCTGGCATACATGGCAGGGCAGCCGCTGCGACTCGAGACGCGTATCGACGGAAAGTCGCTGCTCATGGTGCACGGCAGCCCCTTCGAGCCGCGCAACGAGTACCTGTACCCGAACAGCGCCTCGCTCTCGAAGCTGGCGGCGCTCGACTACGACTACGTCGTGCTTGGACACACGCACTACCAGATGGCGGAGCGCATCGGACGGAGCCTGGTCATCAACCCGGGGTCAGCGGGGGAGGCACGCGACGCACGGAACGCCTTCCGCCTGTCGTACGCGGTGCTGGACACGGCTTCGGGCGAGGTGACATTCGACGACTTCCAGGACCCGACCCGGGCGGCGGTGGACCCTTCGATCATCCCGGGCGGGCTCGAGGCGGGGCGACGACCCGGCACGGAGTCCACGCCGCCGAACCCGAACTTCTGGCGGCCGGACCGGTAGCCGACGGCCGCGGCAACACGGCGGCAACATGAGGCTCGCAGCAGCTTGGCTAGACTGAACGTGACACGCACGCAACGCTCGAGAGCGGGTCAGGGCTCTGTCTACGCAACAAACAGTCGTCGCGGAACTTACCGCTAGCGCTGGGACCAGGACGCGGCGCCTTGCGCCGCTCGCCGTGTTCGCGGCTCTGGTTGCGATCGCGTTCGCCTGGGCGGTGCCGGCAGCGTTCCTGGCGCCGCTGCCGGATGGTGCGAACGACTTCAACTCTCCGGGGTTCGTCGCCCGGCACTCGTGGACCAAGTTCGCGTTGCTGGCGACGCGGCCATTCGCGGGAACGCCCTCCCGGGCGGAGGAGGACGCCAAGGTCGCGCGCTTCTTCGACTTGAACGCCGCGATCGCGGACCAGGGCCGCATCGCCGGTGACCCGGCATCGACGCCTGAAGCGGCGGATGCGGCGCGCGCGCAGGAGCAGGAACTTCGAGACGAGCGCGCTGGACTGAAGAACACGGTGGCGCTGATCCTCGAAGGACGACTGACACGCGTGATCAAGGAGGCCGGGCTCACGCGGCACTTCGGCGGCGACATCGTCTGGCCGCCGGTGAACATCGAGTTCCAGGATCCGCCGAAGGTACTGGTGAAGTCGCCGCGATCGGAGATCCGCAAGGAGAATGAGTCGCTGCTACAGGAGGATCTCCCGATCGCGGAGGTGCAGGAGATCGAGGCGAACGCCGAGCGGGACGGCAACACCTCAGCGCTCGTCGTGGACATCAGCGGCATCGCGTTGTACCCGGCGATCATCCCGGACGACGCCGACTACCACTACGTGTTGCAGGACATCGCACACGAGTGGACGCACCATTACCTGTACTTCACACCGCTCGGCCGGAGTTATTTCGCCAGCGCCAAGCTGACGACGCTGAACGAGACGGTGGCCAACATGGTCGGCCGGGAGCTGGGCGACATGATGTTCGAGGACTATCCGCTGCAGCCGACGGCGACATCGGGCGGGCGGCTGGCGTCGCCGGCGAGCGATCCGATCGATTTCACTGCCGAGATGCGCAACCTGCGGCACGATGTGGATGCGCTGCTCGCAGAAGGCCGCGTCGACGACGCGGAGCAGCTGATGGCGGAGAAGCGGCAGTTCCTGGCTGCGAATGGCTACTACATCCGGAAGCTGAACCAGGCGTACTTCGCGTTTCACGGGTCGTACGCGGACACCGCCGGTTCGGTCGACCCGATCGGCCCCAAGCTGGACAGCCTCCGCAGGCAGAGCGCGTCGTTGAAGCAGTTCGTCGATCGGGCGCGGGAGATCCAGTCCGAGGCGGAGCTGGATTCGGCGATCAGCGGCGGCTAAGTCCGCTCGGCGGCGTCGCGCAGGGCGCGGAGGTTCTCGCGGGGCGACGCCTCGCTGTTGTACACGGACGAGCCACAGACGAGAACGCGCGCGCCTGCCTCGATGCAGGCGCCGACGTTGTTCGGTTTCACGCCACCGTCGATCTCGATGTCGGGCGAGAGGCCGCGGTGATCGAGCATCGCCTTCAGCTTCGTCACCTTGTCCAGCATCGACGGGATGAGCTTCTGGCCGCCCCAGCCGGGGTTGATCGCCATGACCATAATCTGATCCGCGACGTCGAGCACCTGTTCGATGGCCGTCAACGGCGTCGCCGGGTTGATGCAGATGCCGGCGCGCTTGCGCATGGTGTGGATGCTGCGCAGCAGGCGGTCGGCGTGCTGCGTGGCCTCGATGTGGAAGTTGATGATGTCGCCGCCAGCCTGGGCAAAGGCCTCGAACTGGCGCTCAGGCTGCTCGATCATCAGGTGGATGTCGAGAGGGAGCGATGTCACGCGGCGCACGGCTTCGACGACGAGCGGGCCGAAGGTGATCGGAGGGACGAAGCGGCCATCCATCACGTCGAGGTGGACGTAGTCAGCACCGCCCTCTTCGGCCGCCCTGATCTGCTCTTCGAGGCGCCCGAAGTCGGCGGTAAGGATTGACGGCGCGAGCTTGACCGCCGTCATTTCTTTCGCACCGATGGGGTCGTGGCTGCGCGCATGGCATCGACGCGCTTGCGCGCGCGGCGCAGGGACGCCGTGACCTGGCGCGGCGCCGTCCCGCCGACAACGTCACGCGAGCGCACGGACGATGCGACGTCGATGCGCATGGCGTCAGCATCGAACAGGGGCGAGAAGCGCCGGAGTTCGTCGAGCGACAGGCGCGAGAGGTCCACGTCCTTGTCTTCGGCATACCGCACAAGCCTGCCCACAGCGTGGTGCGCCTCGCGGAAGGGCAATCCTTTGCGGGTCAGGTAGTCGGCGTAGTCAGTAGCGAGCGAGTAGTTCGCCACCGCAGCCTTGCGCGCGCGCTTCGCGTCGACCTCGATGGCAGGGAGCATGGCCGCGAGCACTTCGAGCGAGGGAAGGAGCGTGTCCTCGGCGTCGAAGACGGCGCGCTTGTCCTCCTGGAGGTCGCGGTTGTAGGCGAGCGGGAGGCCCTTGAGCATCGTGAGCAGCGACATCAGCGCTCCGATCGCGCGCCCTGTGCGTCCGCGCGCCAGCTCGGCGACATCGGCGTTTTTCTTCTGCGGCATGATGCTGGAGCCGGTGGCGAAGGCGTCGGGAAGCCGGATGAACGCGAACTCGGCGCTGGACCACAGCACGAGTTCCTCCGCGAGGCGCGAGACGTGGACCATCGCGAGGGCGGCCGCGGCGGTGTAATCCACGGCGAAGTCGCGGTCCGGAGACGGCATCGATGCTGTTCTCGGACACGCGGCTGAATCCGAGCTCCTCAGCCACGTAGTCCCGATCGAGGGGATAGGGCACGCCGGCGAGGGCTCCGCTTCCGAGCGGCAGCTCATCGGCCATATCGAAGGCGAAGGCGAAGCGCGCCGCATCCCGCTCGAGCATCTCGCAGTACGCAAGAAGGTGGTGAGCGAGCAGAACGGGCTGCGCGCGCTGGAGGTGCGTGTACCCGGGCATGACGACGCTCTTGTTGGCCTGCGCCAAGTCGAGGAGCGCGCTCTCGAGCGTTCAGGAGGGCGTCGATCGCCCGGCCGCAGGCGGACTTCACATACATGCGGAAGTCGGTCGCGATCTGGTCGTTGCGTGAGCGCGCAGTGTGGAGGCGGCCGGCGGCGTCGCCGATCTTCTCCGCGAGACGTGCTTCGACGTTCATGTGCACGTCTTCGAGGTCGTCGCGCAGCACGAAGTCGCCGCGCGCGTACTCCTCGAGAATCTCGGCGAGCCCGCGGACGATGGCATCGGCATCCTTGCGGGGGATGATGCGCTGGCGGCCAAGCATGCGGGCGTGTGCAATCGAGGCGGCGATGTCGTCCGCGACGAGGCGTGCGTCGAGATCGATGGAGGACGTAAACGCTTCGACGGTCGGCGTCGGTAGGTTGCGAGAAGCGGCCGCCCCACGCTTTGCCGGCGCGAGCGCCGGCGCCGTTCAGGGAAGCGCGGCCTCGCGCGTCTGCGCCAGCACGCTGGCGGCGTTTCGGCGCACGAGCATGTTGAACCACTTCCCCTCCAGCTCGACCGTGCGCGGCTCGTACTCCTGCCACAGCCGGTCCTGCTTCACGATGTCGATGCGCGCGGCGATGAGCCCGAGGTTGAGCCCTGCGTAGTCCTCGCGCTGCCATGGCCGCGACGACAGATCATCGGTGAGGATGATGATATCAGGCTGCCGATCGAGCACGTACTCGGAGTCGTACTTCTCGTGGCCGGCGCCGAGGTTGCCGAGCGGCAGGTCGCGGTGGCCGATGTGCTCATCGTTCAGGCCGAGCATGTCGATGCTGGTGAGCCGTGATTCGTACGGCATGGCGCCGGCGGGAATGACGGCGATGGTAGCGCCGCCGGGGACATGCTCGCCCATCCAGCGCCCCATCGCGATGCGGTCAGCCACGGCCTGGCGCTCCGGCGGCAGGCCATAGTCCGCTCCGGACGCCTGCAGCGTGAAGGCGATGAGGGCGGCTCCGGCGGCGAGAGCGGCGCCCTCGATGACGCGGCGGTCGCGGCCCTCCGCGAACGAGGTGAGCAGCGCGGCAGCCGAGGCGCAGATCAGCGCGTAGTACAGCGGCATCACCGGCGCGAAGAAGCGGAAGCGCAGCAGCGAGTCGCCGCCGACATAGACGACGATCATCGTCCAGGCGATCAACAGCGTCATCGCGTAGAGGACACGAGCGCGGTGGACGGGCGCGACGAGCGCGAACGGAACGAGCAGGAGCAACCAGGCGGCGTACTCGCGGAAGAACACCGTGACGTAGTCGAGGCCGCGCTCGTACTGGTCGAAGCCGGAGCCGACCTTCGCGTAGTAGGTGTTGGGGTAGAGCCAGCCGTAGGTGGCGTAGCGCCACATGAAGTACGGCACGTAGACGATGAGCAGGCCAAAGAGCCAGAGGACGATGTGCTCCAGCTCGTCGAGCAGGACGTCCTTCTGGCCCGCGTCGTCGGCAGCGCGCACGCGCACGAAGCTTTCGCCGGCCTTGAAGGCGCCTGAGATCACGGCGAGCGCCATCGCCTCGGGGCGTGTCATCGCCGCGAGCGCCCATACCGCACCGGAGAGAGGCGGCTTGAGGCCGTCGCGTTCGCGCAGGTGGAGGAGGATCGCGGCGAGTATCAGCACGGAGAGCAACGGCGACTCGAGGCCGGCGAAGGCCCACACGGCCCAGACGCCTGAAGCACCGAGCAGGAGCAGGGTTGCGACGCCCGCCCAGCGCCCGGGGCGGCCACCAACAAGCATCGTCGATAGCAGGTAGGCCTCAGCCATGGCGATGAGCGCCAGGCCGTAGCCGAGCCAGCGGCCCGATTCCACGATGTCGAACCCAATCCAGTCCATGCCGGCGAGCATCATCACCCAGAGGAAGTTGGTGTAGCCCTCGACATGCTGGCCGGGGTTCCAGACGAGGCCGGCGCCGTCAGCGAGATTGCGCGCGTATCGGTAGGAGATGTAGGCGTCGTCGCTCGTGTAGTGGAAATAGAACCAGCCGTGGAGGAGCAGGATGACGCCGGCGCCGATCATCGCGCAGACTGCGTACTGGCGCGTGAGGCGCACGGCTCCGACGGTGATGCCGGCAATCCCCATCACACCGAGTACGAGCCACGGGAAGTTCACGCGAAGATCGGCAGCCCGGTCAGCTCGGTCAGAGTCCAGATGGTGAAGTCGGGCGTCACGCCTTCGCCGCCTGCGTAGTCGCCGAGCGCCCGGCCGGTGTCGGCGCGCGTGGCCGGCCGGTCGGCGGGGACCTCGCCGACCTGTTCTGGCTCATGCGGCTTATCCGGCTTGTGGACGCGGCGCCAGACGCCGGTCATGCCGAGCACCTGTGAGGCCTCGACATCGGCGCGGAGGGAATCGCCTACCATGGCGGTCTCTTCGGGCTGCAGCTTCATCTCCTCGAGCGCCTGCTGAAAGATGCGCGGGTGCGGCTTCATGTAGCCGACGTCGCAGGAGACGAGCGTCGTCTCGAAGTAGCGGTCGAGGCCCAGCTCCCGCATCTCCTCGGCGAAGCGCGGTCCGCCGAACACGCGGTTAGTGATGCAGCCGAGGCGCACGCCGTGGTCGCGCAGCCAGTCGAGCGTCTCGTAGGCGTCATCGAACATCGTGCGGCCGAGCGTGAGGCCGCCAAGGTTCCAGGCGTCCCACAGCTGCGCGCCTTGGTCGTAATTGATGTCGAGGCCCATCCCGGCACCGATGCCGCGCACGACCTCGTTGAAGTCGGGGCTGACGCAGTCCGATTCGTAGGCGGCGCGGTCAACCTTCTCCACGCCCAGACGGATCTCGCGGCCAAGGAAGCGCAGGTCGCCCTCGAGCGGCACGCCCCACGTCCGCAGCACGCCGCCGATCCGGCGCATGGTCTCCGTGCGGATCTCCATCGCCGGGGGCATCTTCGGGAAGTGCCACAGCGTGTCGCCCAAATCGAAGAATGCGGCCTTGATCGCCATCCGTCCTCCGCACCGAGGATACCCGCGCGATCGTCACATCGCCAAATCTCACGATCAGAGACGGTTATGCTTCGCGCACACCATGGCAGGCACGACGACGCTCCCCGATGCCCAGGCTGAGATGAGCCGCTCCCGGCTTCCGACGTTGGCCGTCGCGGCTGCCGTCACGTTCTGGGGCTTCGGCGGCGTGCTGGTCAAGCTTATGTCGATCGACGCCGTATCGCTGGCGTTCTACCGGCTGTGGCTGGCGTTCGGCCTGATGCTGCTCATCCTGGCCGTCGCGCGGACGCCGCTGACGCGCGACGGGCTGCGCCGGACGGCGCCGGCGGGGCTGATCTTCGGCGTCAACGTGATGTTCTACTTCAGCGCTGTACGGCTGACAACAGTGGCGAACGCGAACCTGATCGCCGCGCTGCAGCCGGCGCTGGTGCTCGTTGTCGCCGGGCCCCTGTTCGGCGAGCACGTGTCGGGTCGGCAGTTGGCATGGACGGGCGTGGCGCTGGCCGGCGTCGCGATCGTGATCGTCGCCAGCGCCGGGACGCCGGACTGGCATCCGGCCGGCGACGCGCTGGCGTTCTGCGCGACGGTGACGTTCACGTGCTACTTCATCGTGTCCAAGATGACGCGTGCGACGCTGGGCACGCTGGAGTTCATGGCGGGGGTGCAACTCTGGTCGGCGCTCATCGTGACGCCATTCGCGCTGCTGCCGGCGGGCCACCTGGAGGCGCTGAGCGGGAACGATTGGCTGTGGCTGGCGATCATCGTCGTCGGCACAGGCGTGGGCGGGCATCTGCTCGTGAACTGGGCGCATCCGTACGTCGACATCACGCTCTCGTCCCTGATGATGGTGATGGTGCCCGTGGTTGCGGGCGTGGCGGCGTGGCTGATCCTGGGCGAGGCGCTGACGGCGCTTCAGATCGCGGGCAGCATCGTCGCGCTGGCGGCGATCGTCGTCGTCGTGCGAAGCGAGGGGCCCGGCGACGAGATGCCGGAGCCGTTGGCGAGCGAGACGCTCACGTACGAGGGTTAGTGTGGGCGGTTAACAGGGGTGCCAGCACCCGGCTCACCCTAAGCCCGCTTCGCGTGCACGACGCCGATACTTCGGGGATGGAGCATGCGATCGCTCGGCGTGGGTTCTGGCTGGCGGGCGGGCTGCTGCTTGCCTCGCCGATGCTGGCCCTCGCGTTCTGGAACCTGTCGCCCGAGCGCGACCCGCTCTGGATGCAGCTCGACGTGCACTTCTGGGTCGTGGGCTTCACGGCGGTCGGCGCCGCCATCGCGAGCGCGATCATCGTCGCCTCGGCCAAGACGCTACGCGAAACGCGGCTGCTGTTTCTGGCGCTGGCGTTCGTTTCGATCGGCGGTATCTTCTCGATTCACGGGCTGATGACGCCGGGCTATATCACTCACGAGTTCTACATGAGCGTCCCGCTGTCGGGCTGGATCAGCATCATCGTCGCCGCCGTGTTCGCCGCGCTGAGCGCCGTCGAGCTGCCGGGGCCTGCGCAGCGCGTCGTGCAACGCGCCGGAATGGCCATCTTCGCCTGGGCGCTGGTTTGCATCGGCGCCTATATGCTCCTCAGCATTGAGTTCGAGGAGTGGCTGGACTGGATCCCGGCGAGCGACCGCGGACTGCAATATGCCCTCGCGCTGGGATCGATGGTGCTCTTCGGCTTCGCCATCCTCCGCTACTGGCAGTCCTACCTGTTCGCGCGCCTGCCCTCGCAGCTGGCGATGGTGATCGCCCTAGTGCTGCTGTTCGAGGTGGCGGCGATGCTGCTCTGGGGGGCGGTGTGGCACTGGTCGTGGTGGATGTACCACGTGACGTACGCGGCGGCGTTCTTCGTGCTGTTCACCGGCTGGGCGATCGAGGTGCGGCGCGCCGGATCGCTCTCCGCGATAGCGGACGCGCTGGCGATGCGCGACGCGCTCGCGCAGCTCAACCGCGGGCGCGATGCTCACGTGCTTGCCCTGGTCGAGGCGATCGAGGTGAAGGACGTCGCGACGCTCGGTCACGTGAGCCGGGTGGCTGCGTACGCGCTGGGTATCGGCAGGGAGATGGGGCTGTCGGCGACGGACCTTCGATCGCTTGTGCTGGCGGCGCAGATGCACGACGTGGGCAAGATCGGCGTACCGGACGTCATCCTTCGCAAGCCGGCATCACTCAGTGATGATGAGTACGCCGAGATCAAGAAGCACTCCGGGCGCGGCTACGACATCGCACAGCGCGTCGAAGCCCTGCGGTCGGTGGCGCCAATCATCCGGGCGCACCACGAGCGTCTGAACGGACAGGGCTATCCCGACGGGCTCCGCGGCGACGACATCCCGCTGCTCGTCGCGCATCATCGCCGTCGCCGACACCTACGACGCCATGACCTCGAGCCGGCCGTATCGCACGGCCCTCTCGCACGAGCATGCGGTGGCGGAGCTCAGGCGCGTCACCGGGTCCGAGCTGGACCCCCGGTGCGTGGATGCGTTCCTCAGCACCTTCGAGGCAGAGGGGCGCCTGGCGGCCTAACTCGCATGTCGCGAAGAGCGCTCTTTCCGTAACGGTGCGCGACCGCGGACTGTAACGCGCAGCCGATATACTGGGGCACCGCGAGACCCTGCGAAGGACCGCCCTGCATGCCCGCCGAAGTCCTCTATCGAAAGTGGCGTCCGCAGCGCTTCGCCGACGTCGCCGGCCAGGAGCCGGTCACGCGGACGCTGCTCAACGCGCTCGCGCGGCAGCAAGCTCTCGCACGCCTACCTCTTCGCGGGCCCGCGCGGCACGGGCAAGACGACGACGGCGCGGCTGCTCGCCAAGGCAGTGAACTGCGAGCGCAACGCGAACGACGCGGCCGACCGACCGGGCGAGCCCTGCAACGCATGCGCCTTCGTGCGAGCATCCTTCGAAGGGCCGAGCGCGCTCGACCTGATCGAGCTGGACGGCGCGAGCAACCGCGGCATCGACGACATCCGCTACCTGCGCGAAGCAGTCGGCGTACATGCCGATGGCCGGCGTCGACGCGCACAAGGTGTACCTGATCGACGAGGTACACATGCTGACGGAGCCGCGTTCAACGCGCTGCTGAAGACGCTCGAGGAGCCGCCGCCGCACGTCGTATTCATCCTGGCGACGACGGATGCGCACAAGGTGCCGGCGACCATCGTCTCGCGCTGCCAGCGCATCGAGTTCAAGCGCATCCCGCGTGCGGCGATCGTCGGCCGGCTGGCGCACATCGCCGCCGAGGAGGGCATCGCCGTGCCGCCGTGAGGGCCTCGAAGCTTAATCGCGCGCGAGTCGACGGGGAGCCTGCGCGACGCGATCAATCTGCTGGAACAGATTTGCGACTCCTTCGGAAAGGACATCTCGCTGGAGGCGGTGCGGGAGGGCCTGGGGCTGATCGTCGACGAGCGGGCGGCGCTGCTGGCGTCGCAGGCGCTGCGCGGGCGACCTCGGCTGGGGCTGGCGACGTAATCGCCTCGGTGCGAGACGACGGATGGACCTGCGGCAGTTCCAGAAGGAGGTCGTGCTGCGCCTGCGACGACTGCTGTTCGTGACAGACGGGCGCGGCCGACGGACGGCGCCTGGACGCCCGAGCAGCTCGCGGAGATGCGTGGCGCCGTCGAGGGCGTCGCGCGGCCGAAGCTGGTGCAAGCGTTGCGTGCGTTCGGCCAGGCGGACCTGCGCGCGGACCCGCTATCGCCGCTGCCGCTCGAACTGGCGCTTGCCGATGCGGTCGTGGCGTCGGCACCATTGCCACCGACGAGAAGCCGCACCACCGCCGCGCGTGGCGGCCGCACCGCCGATCCGCGGCGGCCAGCAGCGGCCAACGCCGACGGCGTCTCCGGCGCCCCGGCCGGCGCCACGCGCACCGCAGCCGACGGCGCCGGCGGTCGGCAGGGCCACCACGCCGCCAGTGCCGCCGGATCTGTCGCGAAGGATCATCGAGCGCATCGGCGGAGGAGATCGCGCGCGATGCTGGGCAGCAAGGCGCCCGTGATCCCGCCGCCGGCGAGGCCCGCGGCGGCCACGAATGGCGGCGGCGCGCCCGCCACGCCATCAGCAATCACGGCGTCGGCACAGCGGCGACCTGAGCACGATAGATGCCGCGAGCTGTACGCACAGATGAAGCCCATCGGCGACAAGCTTGACGGCTGCATCAACGGCAAGTGTCACGCCGTGTCATTCGAAGGCGGCGTCCTAACGCTCGGCTTCTATCGAGGCCTTTCCACAAGGGAGAGATCGAGGAATATCGCGCTCGCAGTTCGAAGAGGCTGCGACGCAAGTACTCGGGGAGAAGGTCTCGATCCGTTGTATCATTGCGGCGAGGCCGGCGGCGAAGCCGCGCAAGAGCGCGCTCGTGCAGCACGCGGTCGAGAACGCACGGCGCGAAGATCGTATCTCGCAGAGCAGGAGTGCTGAGCGATGGCGATGAACCGCGACATGATGGCGAAGATCGCGCAGATGGCAGGAGCGCCTGGTGAAGGCGCAGGCCGAGCTGGCCGAGAAGCGCGCGGAGGGCACGTCGGGGGGCGGCGCGGTGCACGATCATCCTGACCGGCGGCATGAAGGTCGAGTCGCTGAAGATCAACAAAGAGGTCGTCGACCCGGACGACGTCGAGATGCTGGAGGACCTGATCACGGCGGCGCTGAACGAGGCGCTCGCAAAGGTGCAGTCGATGCAGATGGGCCAGCTCGCGGGCCTCGCCGGGAGCCTCGGCATTGGCGGCATCCCTGGGCTCCAGTAGCCGCGTGCCAGCGGCGCCGCGACGAGCGCGGAGCTCCCGCGCACGCGATCGAACAGAGTCCATGAACGACGGACTTTCGGCAGCGCCCGGCGCCGGTTACGCGCCTGATCGACGAGTTCCACAAGCTTCCCGGCATCGGCCCGAAGAGCGCGCAGCGGCTGACGTACCACCTGCTACGCATCCCGCCTGACGACGCGCTGGCGCTGGCGAAGGCGATCATGGAGCTGAAGGAGACGCACCGTCCTCTGCTCCGTCTGCCAGAACGTCACCGAGACGGACCCGTGCGGCATCTGCAGCGATCAGGTCGCGCGACCGTGCGCTGATCTGCGTGGTCGAGGAGCCGCTCGACATCCTGGCCATCGAGCGGACGCGTGGCTTCCACGGGCTGTACCACGTGCTGCATGGCGTGATCTCGCCGATGGATGGCGTCGGGCCGGATGACCTGAAGGTGAACGAGCTGCTCGGCCGCGGCTGCGCAGCGGAGCGGTGACGCGAGGTGATCATGGCGACGAATCCGAACCTCGAGGGCGAAGCGACGTCGATGTACATCAGCCGGCTGCTGACGCCGCTGGGCATCCGCGTGACGCGGCTCGCGCGCGGGCTGCCGATGGGCAGCGACCTTGAGTACGCCGACGACGTGACGCTGTCGCGCGCGCTCGAGAACCGGCAGGACGTCTGAGTTGCCGCACGACGGGAGCACTGCAACGCCGTTCGAGCTGTACCGCCTCGACCGCGACCTCGCGCGCGATGGGGTGATCGCCCGCGCTCGCGTCGATCCCCGTGAAGGTGCGCGCGCTGTGCGCGAACGCCGACGGGCCGGCGTTGACGCGGCGCGTCCGCGACGAATGGACGGCGATGGAGACGCTGCGCGCACTTCCGAGACGTCGTGCAGGTCTACGGCGTGCGCTTCAAGTGGATGATCCTCGACGACGACCCGCTGCTGGCGAACTACGACGAAGATGCCTGGGCAGCGAACGCTACCGACGGCCCCGGCGATGTCGACGCCGTCGTGTGCGAGATCGAGGCCTACCGCGCAGAGACGGTGCGCCTGCTCCGCGCGCTACCGGACGATGCCTGGGCGCGCAGCGGCGGGCACGAGACGCTCGGGCGCGTGGTGCTCGAGCCGTACGTGCGGCACGAACTCGCGCACGAGGAGCAACACCTCGTACAGCTTGCGCGCGCGCTCGGCGTCAACGCGCGTTAGGGCGCGCCTGCGTCCGAGCCGGAGGTCGACGCGGCTTCGAGTTCGCATCGGCGCTTGAGGCCGTCGGCCTCGATCCGGACGTTGCCGCGGGTAGTGAAGAACGCGACCGGGGCGAAGAGCGTCGCGAGCACGCCAGTCGCGGATGCGACGAGCGTCACCTTCGAGCCGCTCGCCGTCGGGTTCGACGATGTGCTCTCCCGACGCTTTCACGCCGCTCTCCGTCTCCCACGTGAAGGCCCGGCCCGCTGAAAGTCGGTCACACGCCAGACGCTGGCGGGGACGCGTTTCAACTTTACCGCGCCCGGCTCCCGAGGCGGAAGTCGCCCTCGTCCAGACGCTCGATCCGCTCGGCCGTCAGCGTCCACTCCGGCCAGCGCTCGACATCGGTCATGACGCGCCAGACGACCTCGGGCGGCGCGTCGATGATGACCTGCTCCCTTTCTTCCATGACGATGCTCCTCCTCCGCTGTGGCGCTGATCCTGCTACTTTGGCGCGCCCATCGTCCGGCGTAGCTCCCGGAGTGCGTGCTCGAAGTCGGCGGGCGGCGGCGCACTTATCCTCGACGCGCGCGTGCGTGCGCGGGTGCGCGAAGATGATGCGCGTGGCGTGCAGCGCCTGTCGCGCAATCAGGGACGACGGTTTGCCGTAGACGCGGTCGGCGACGATTGGATGCCCGCTGGCCGCGAGGTGCACGCGAATCTGGTGCGTGCGACCGGTGCGCGGACGAGCCTCGACCAGCGCGTAGCCGGAGAACGGCTCGAGTACACGATAGGCCGTCGTCGCCTCGCGCCCGTCTGGACGACGGCCATGCGCTTGCGATTGCCAGGGTCGCGGCCGATCGCGGCATCGATCACGCCCTGGGCGGCCTCGGCGTGCCTTCAACGATAGCCAGATAGGTCTTCTCGACGAGACGCGCCTTGAGCTGACGCGCGAGGCCGTTGTGAGTGGCATCGTTCTTCGCCACTAGGATCACGCCGGAGGTGTCACGGTCGAGGCGGTGCACAATGCCAGGCCGCATGACACCACCGATGCCGCTGAGGTCATCGCAGTGGGCGAGGATGGCATTGACGAGCGTGGCGGACGCGTGGCCCGGCGATGGATGCACCGTCATTCCGGCGGGCTTGTCGATGGCGAGCAATTCGGCGTCCTCATACAGGACGCTGAGCGGGATGGCCTCGGGGCGGGCGTCCCCGTCAGATGCGGGCGGCACCTCGACGCGCACACGCTGGCCGGGTCAAGGCGCAGTCCAGGCTCGAGGCGGCGCCGGCGACGGATACGTGGCCTTCGCCGATCAGACGCTGCACGCGCGAGCGGGTGAGCGAGGGCATGCGGCGCACGATGAAGACATCGAGGCGCTCGCCCGCGGCATCGGCGACGAGGTCGAGTCCTCGTGAGCGGCTCGTCGGTGTCCGGCATCGGTGCGGTTCTGTTTGGCGCGGTCTTCGCTCTCCTCGCGGAGAAGAACAGCAGGACGGCGACGATACTGATGGAGATACAGGCGTCGGCGACGTTGAACGTCGGGAAGCCGCCGACATCGATGAAATCCGTGACTTCGCCGAAGCGGAGGCGGTCGAGCAGGCCCCCGATGGCGCCGCCGAGCTGCATCCCGAGGGCGACGCGGATGAATCCGTGGTCCATCGGAGGGATAGAGGGAGTAGAGGAGGATCGCCGCGAGGCCGAAGAGGCTGGTGATGATGAGGAAGACGGTCTCGCCCTGGAGGATGCCGAAGGCCGCGCCGCTGTTCGTAACATGATGATGCGGATGAAGCCGAAGATCGACTCGTCCGGCCACTGCTCGTAAAGCGCAGAGGTTGTTGCGGACGATGCCCTTCTGGTGATCTGATCGATGACTACAACGATCGCGGCGATCCCGAAGAAGACGATGTCGTTCTGCCACGGTGGCCGGCGCGTCGGGAGGGGGCAGGTTCCGGGGTCGAAGGGGCGATCTCGGTGTCGTTCACCGCGAGCAGGATCAACATGCTCGCAGTAGGCCGAGCGGTTACGTCCGGCTCGCTACAATGCCCACATGTCCGAACAGATAGAGGTCTTGGCATGGCGCGGGTTCTCCGAGCGATGCGGTCGCAGCCAGTTGTGCGCGGTCGCGGCGGCGACGGCAGGGTGCATTTTCTCGAGCGTGGCTGCGCCGCAAGGTGCGGAGCCGCTGCGCTATCGCGATCGGGTATTCCAGTCCGTCGCACGTCGCCAAGGATCTGCAGTACGGTAGCGCGCCGGCGCTCGACGGCGGCGGCGCGGTTGCACTGAAGCTCGACCTGTACACGCCCGCGGGCGACGCGGTCGCGAAGCGCCCCGCCATCGTCTGGGTGCACGGCGGCGGCTACGTCGGCGGCGACAAGGCGACGGGCATCGCGCCGGTGATCTCGGACGACTTCGCGAAGCAGGGCTACGCCGTCGCATCGATCAACTACCGGCTGATCAAGACGCGTTGCGACGCAAGGAACGGATCGGCGCCGAATGCTACGGGGCGGCGATCGCTGCCGTGCACGATGCACAGGCCGCCGTGCGCTGGCTGCGTGCTAACGCTGCGGCGTATCACATCGATCCGGAACGCATCGGCATCGGCGGCGAGTCGGCCGGTGCGATCACGGCGACGGCGTAGGTGTGTACGCGGACGAGCCGGGAGAGAGCGGCAACCCAGGTTACCCATCGACGGTGCGTGGATGGGTATCGATCTCTGGGGGGTTGCCGAACGGCGTCTTCGTCGATGCGGGTGACGCGCCGGGATACCTCTTCTCGGGCACGGCCGATCAGACAGTGCCGTACCACTGGTCGGCCGAGACGGCGCAGGCGCTCGAACGCGCCGGCGTACCGGTGGCCTTCAAGACGCTCGATGGGGCGGGCCACGTGCCGTGGCTACAGTACCGCTCGCTCTTTGAAGAGCAGTCGACGAACTTCTTCTACCAGTACCTGGACGCGGAGCACGCCGACCAGTCAGGCCGAAGCTGCCGCGGTCCGGCCGATACAATGGCGGCGCATGACGCACTTCGCCCGGCGCCATCCGACATTCCTCAGCCTCGCCGTCATCATCGCCGCCGCCGCCATCGTTCGGATGCCATTCTGGCTGTCATCGACGTACGCGTACGGACACGGCGACGCGATCATCTGGGAAGTGTGGTCACGGGCGATCTACGAGCACGGCTTCATCAACGTGTTCCGCACGGCCGACAGCAACAACGTCGGATACCACTACGTCCTGTGGCCGACTGGCGAGATCTACGGACGCTGGTTTTCGTCCGAGTTCGAGCTTTGGACGGCGCCGATCCGCATCCTGGTAAAGATCCCGCCGTTCGTGTGCGACATCGCCCTCGGGGTGCTGATCTTCTTCATCGCGCGGAGCCTCTCGCGTGCGGGCACCGCAGCGGGGCGGCACGCGCAGGCGGTGGCGGCGGCACTGGCGTTCGCACTGGCGCCACAGTCGGTCTACGACTCGATGTGGTGGAGCCAGATCGACTCCGTGATCACGCTGTGCATGCTGGGTGCCGCCTTCCTGCTGCTGAGGGATATCCCGGGTGGGCGTTCGCGGCCTGGATGGTGGGATTCCTGTTCAAACCGCAGCCGATCGTGATCCTGCCGGTGATGATGGCGTTCGCGTACTGGCGTTTCGGGGCCATCGCGATGGTCCGAGGCGTGCTGTGCGGCGCGGCGCTGGGGATGGCCGCGCTCGCGCCGTTCCTTCTGCACGGCGACGCGGGGCGCATCGGCGGCACGTACCAGACGATGTTCCAGCAGGACCCCATCGACCTCGCGGAGGGAGCCTGGAACGGGTGGTCGATCTACGACCTGTACGGCGACGACCCGATCCCGGCCGACACCGCGTTCTCATTAGGCGGAGTCAACGTCACGTACGCAACCCTGTCGCTGGCGCTGAGCGCGGCGGCGACGCTGCTGATCCTGGCGTACCTGCGGCGTCACCTGGACGACGCCGGGATGCTTGCCGCGTGCGCCGCGATGGTGTTTGCGTTCTACATCTTGCCGACGAGTACGCACGAGCGGTACCTGTACCCGGCGTTCGCCTTCGCCGCGCCGCTGCTGGTGCGCAACCGCTGGCTCGTGCTCCCGTACGCGCTGCTCTCCGTGACGTTCATGCTGAACCTGCTGGCCATCAACCCGCCGAGCGCGAGCGACGCATGGCAGTGGCACGAGACGACTCTGGCCGTCGTTATCGCCTGCGTGAACATGGCGGCATTCGGGCTGACACTCGTGTGGCTCGCCGGAGCGACGCTGACGGCGCCGCGGCGGACGGCAGGCGCGGGCCACGCGTCGCGAGAGGCCGAAGGCGTCGCGACGGCCGGCCGGCTTCGCGCTTGAGGCGCACGCGCCCGGCGGTGTTACACTTCGGATCCAATCTCCCTGCCGGAAGGAGTCGATATGGTTCAGCAGAAGGAAAGCGTCGTCACGGCCGAGCGCTTCAGCCAGGGCATGACCTACAAGGACTACCTGGGCTCGATCGAACGCAACCAGAAGCGCTTCGAGGAGAACTACGCCGGCACGGAGATTCCCGCTGACGACGTCGCGAAGCTGAAGGCGCTGATGGCGAAGCCGGGCGGGCCAGCGAAGATGGTGATCATCGGCGAGGACTGGTGCCCGGACGTCTTCCGTGGCATGCCGGTGTTCGCGCGCATGTCCGAGGCAACGGGCATGGAGATGCGCGTGTTCAAGCGCGACGAGAACAGGGACATGATGGGCGAGTTCCTCAACGGCGGGGAGCACGAGTCTATCCCGGTGGCTGTGTTCTACTCCAAGGACATGGACTACATCGCGCACTTCATCGAGCGTCCGGCGCTCGCGAACCAGGAGATGCGCGAGAAGCTGCAGCCGATGTACGCCCGCATGCGGAAGCCGGACATGACGGACGAAGAGAAGGTCGCGGCGCGCGAGGAGTACATCGCGTTCCAGAACGGGCCAATCTGGTCGAACTGGCGCATCGAGACGGTGCGCGAGTGCATCCGCATGATCGACGAGAAGGTGAGCTGACAAGCTCTTCGCCGCGCCCCCGTTAGACGGACGGCGGGTTGTGGCGTCATCGCTCTGCTCACAGCTCCTTAACGCGGCCGAGCGCCCACTTGGATACCATGTCTGTGTGACAACGACGCAGACGGCCCCAGACGGGCAGAGGACTCCGTGGCCAGCAACTCGCTGAAGCTCGGTCGCATCTTCGGCATCGAGGTCGGGCTTCACTGGAGCTGGGTGTTCATCTTCGGGTTCGTGACGTGGATCTTCGCCACGGGAATCTTCGACGAGTTCTACCCCGACTGGACGACGCCGCAGAAGTCGATCGGCGGCGCGCTCGTCTCGATCGTGTTCTTCCTCTCGGTTCTCGCGCATGAAATGTCGCATGCCATCGTCTCGAACCGGGCGGGGCTGCCGGTTAAGAGCATCACGCTCTTCATCTTCGGCGGGGTGGCCAACCTTTCGAAAGAGCCCGAGCACGCGGGGCTGGAGTTCCGCATCGCCGTCGTCGGGCCGCTGACGAGCCTCGTGCTGGGCGGGCTGTTTGCGGCGCTGTGGGCGGCGACGTACCAGGTGAGCGAGGGGCTCGCGGGCATCGCCGCCAACCTGGCGTTGATCAACGTGTCGCTGGCGCTGTTCAACATGCTGCCGGGGTTCCCGCTCGACGGCGGGCGTGTGTTCCGCGCGATCGTGTGGTCGCGCAACAAGAACCGGCTGCGGGCGACGCGCATCGCATCGAAGGTGGGCGAGTGGATCGCCTACGGCATCATGGCGCTGGGGCTCCTCTACATGTTCTGGATCGGGCCGTTCAGCGGGCTCTGGCTGCTGTTCATCGGCTTCTTCCTGCGGACGATGGCATCGGCGTCCTACCAGCAGCTCGTGTTGGACACGACGCTGACAGGGGTGACGGTCGCCGACATCATGCGGCGCAACGTCACAACGGTGCCGCCGGACCTCATGGTCGACGCGCTCGTCAATGATTACCTCCTTCGTGGAGACGCGCGCGCCTTCCCGGTGATGGCGGCTGGCGAGTTCGCGGGCCTCGTCACCCTGACCGACGTGAGGCGCGTGCCAAATGATCGCTGGCGCGACACGAGCGTCTACCGGGCGATGACGCCGGTGGGCCGGCTGTATACCGTCGCGCCGACCGTGGACATCACCCACGTCATGCGGGCGATGGCCACACACGACGTGAATCAGCTACCGGTGGTCTACGGGCGCGAGCTGCTGGGCATGCTGAACCGCGCGGACGTGATGAAGTTCATCCAGCTCCGGCAGGACCTCGGCGGAGAGAACGGGCACGCACCGAAGCGCCCGCTGGACGGCGTCGATGATCGCGAAGAAGTGAGCGCAGACCGCGACCGTTGATCCGGGAGCAACGTTAGCGGGTGAAGCGCACGAGCGTCGTGTCGTCGGCGACGTCATCGAAGACGGCATGCAGGGGCATATCGCAGCGCAGCTCCGCAGCGGGCACATCGACGACGTCTGAGACGATGCGCGGGCCTTCCTCCAGCTCGACGACGGCGAAGACGTAGGGCGTCTCGTCCTCGAAGCCAGGGAACTTCTGGTGCATAAGGCCGAAGCTGTACAGCGTCGCCTTTCCGCTGGCCTTCGCCCACTCGGTGTCCGTGGACCAGCAATCGGGGCACCGCTCTCGGGACGGCAGGCGCCAGGCGCCACACGAGCTGCACTTCATGAGCATCAGCTCGTGGCGGCGCGCGCCCTCGTAAAACTCGCGCGACTCATCGTCGGCCTGCGGGACTGGGCGCTTCCACTCGCTCATCGCGATGCCACTTCGTCGGATTCGCGGGCTGCCAGCATCTTGCGCGTCGCGAGCTGCCGCCAGCAGCTTTCGATCATCGGCCGAAGCTCTTCGCGGTCGACCTTCGACAGACGGATGAGGATCGTAGGGTGTCCGACGTAGTGCGGCGTCTGGAAGAAGACCTCCGGCTGGGTATCCATGAGGAAGCGCATCTCCATGTCGTCGATTGGCGCGAGCACCATCACGTCGGGCTCGCGCAGGCGGGCCATGAACTTCTTTCCGGCGTAGAGTCCGGGCGTGCCGTAGCTTGAGCGGGCGACGACGCCGGGCAACTCGAGCGCCATCTGCTCTACCTCGTCGAAGCTGAGTCCGCGCTTCCCCATCAGCCCGCTCCGGCGGGCGCGGGGATGACGCCGCGCTGCTGCATCATGGTCATCGCATCCAGCAACGCCCAGATCTCGACGATCTTGCCGTCCCGCAGGCAGGTCACCGTCACGGCATCGAAGCTCATCGCGCGGCCGGTCGCCGGGATGCCCCTGAACTCGCCCTCCTGCGTGCCGGTATAGCGCAGGCGTTCCATCATGCGGTCGCCTTCGGCGATCTGCTCGACGATGTCGCGGTGCATGTCCGGGATCGCGGCAAAGAGGCTCGCCATCAGCCCCCTGGCCGCGGCCTTGTTGAGTGGTTCCGGCGACATGTTGTTGTGCTCGACGTAGTCATCGGTGAGCAGTGTGTCGCAGGCACCCGCGTTGTGGCGGTTCATCTCGTCGTGCCGGCGCCGCATTAGAGCCTTGTTGTCTTCCGTACTCATGTGGCCGTTACGCTCCGTGCGGCGACAGCACAAGCGTGCTGTGGTGATCGAGAATGCCGCCGTTGCCCGTCACGAGCACGACGTTGTGCTTGTCGACCTGGCGCTCGCCGCCGCTGCCGCGCGCCTGGATCACGCCCTCGGACAGCGGCGTCATGCCCCACATGTAGTAGGCGCTGAGCTGGCCGCCGCCGGTGTTCGTCGGAAGGCTTCCGCCCGGTGCGAGCCTGCCGTCGGCGACGAAGGGGCCACCCTCGCCCTTCTTGCAGAAACCGTAGTCCTCGAGCGTGACGAGCACGGTGTATGTGTAGCAGTCATACGCCTGCACGATGTCCACGTCGCCGACGGCGATGCCGGCCATCGAGAAGGCCTTCTCCTTCGCCATCGGCGCGCCAGTCTCGGTCTCGACGTCCCAGCCCTTGCGGCGCATGTCGCCGGGGTGGCCCTGGCCCATGCCCCAGATATACGCGGGAGGCTGCGCGAGGTCCTCGGCCTCTTCGGCGCGGGACACGATGACGGCGACGCCGCCGTTGGAGACCAGGCAGCAGTCGAGCAGGTGCAGCGGCTCGGCGACCCAGCGCGACGCATGGTAATCCTCGATGGTCATCGGTTCGCGGTGCTCGGCGAGCGGGTTCTTCTCGGCCCACTGCCGCTCGGCGACGGCGATCGCACCGAGATGGTCGTTCGTGGTGCCGTACATGGCGAAGTGGCGGCGCGCGGCGAGGGCGTAATGGGCGTTCACGCCGAAGAGCCCGAAGGCGCTGTAGAGCCCCGCCATGCCGCTGGGGCGCATCGAGCGGCCCATGCCGGCGTACGCGGCACCGCCGCCGCGGCCCTCGCGCAAGGGTGCGTCGGCGAAGACGCAGACGACGTGATTGGCCATACCGTGGATGACCGAGAGTGCAGCGTACTGCACCATCACGTTGGCGGTGGCACCGCCGACGTTCATGCTCGAAAGCAGGCGGAGGTGCGTGAGGCCGAGGTAGTTCTGGAGGCCGACGCCGCCCATGCCGCCGAGTGGCGTCACGCCCGGGTTTACGAGCAGGCCATCGATCTGGTCTTTGCGCAGGCCGGCGTCCGCGACGGCGCGCTGGATCGCCTCGGCGGCAAAGTGGTCTGCGCCGTGGCCGTACACGCGGCCCATCTCGCTGATGCCGAGCCCGGAGATGGCGGCCTTGGCCTTGAGCTCGCGTCCTTCCATGGGCGCCAGCGTAGCGGCTTCGGTTGATAGGCTCTAGATCTCGCCCCGCGAAAGGATTACGGCTACTCGGGCTTCCAGGTCGTACCCTGCGGGCCGTCCTCGAGCACAATGCCGACGCCCGAGAGGCCATCGCGCACGCGGTCTGCAAGCTGCCACTGTTTGGCTGCGCGCAGCTCGCTGCGGACCTGAATCAGCAGCTCGATGAATGGCGCCGCCGCGATCGGCTGCTCGCTCTGCTCGAGGCGCAATCCAAGGACGTCGGCCAGCTCGAGGAGGAGTCCCTGCGCGGACGAGGTGCCTCGGCCGTCGTCGCGCGCCCTGTTCGACTCCTTGGCAAGGTCGAAGAGGACAGCCAGCGCCTGAGGCGTGTTCAGGTCATCGTCCATCGCTGCGGTGAATCGCTCGCGGTAGGAGGCGAGGTCGACGCCGCCGTCGCCATCGCCGTCGCCGGCGGCTCGCGCGGCCGTCCGCAGCCGGTCGGCGCCGGCCTTCGCGGCCTCGAGCGTCTCTTCGCTGAACGTGAGCGGCTTGCGGTAGTGCGAGGTGAGCACCCAGAGCCGCAGGCCGTCGCCGCCGACCTTGTTGATGCCGTCGCGGATGGTGATGAAGTTGCCCAGCGACTTGCTCATCTTCTCTTCGCCCATCTTCACCCACGCGTTGTGGAGCCAGATGCGGACGAAGGGCTCGACGCCCGTGTAAGCCTCGGTCTGGGCGATCTCGTTCTCGTGATGGGGGAAGATGAGGTCCTCGCCGCCGCCGTGCAGGTCGATCTGCTCGCCCAGGTACTTGAGCGACATCGCGGAGCATTCGATGTGCCAGCCAGGGCGACCCTTACCCCACGGGCTGTCCCACGATGGCTCGCCAGCCTTCGCGCCCTTCCAGAGCGCAAAGTCGGCGGGATTCTCCTTCTGCTCACCGCTCTCCACGCGCGCACCGGCGAGCAGCGAATCCTGGGTCCGATGCGACAGCTTGCCGTAGTCCTTCTTGGCGCCGACGCGATAGTAGACGTCCGAGAACTCGCTCTGGGTCGAGGCGGCCTCGTACGCGTACCCCTTCTCGATGAGGCGCGAAATGATCTCGATCATCTCAGGAACCTCGCGCGTCGCGTAGGGGTATTCGTCGGCGGGGAGGACGTTGAGGTCGCGCATATCGTCGGTGTAGAGGCCGATGTACTTCTCGACGAGTTCGTCCGTGGTGATCTTCAGACGGTTGGCGCGCTCGATGATGCGGTCATCGATGTCGGTGAAGTTCTGGACGTGCTTGACGGTGTGCCCGCGCCACTGCAGGTAGCGCTTCACGACGTCGAAGACGATGTAGCTCATCGCGTGACCGATGTGCGATTCGTCGTACGGCGTGATGCCGCAGACGTACATCGTGACGACGTCGCCGCGCGGTACGAAGTCCTCGACCGTGCGTGTGAGCGAGTTGGTGAACCGGATCAACCGCCGATCGCCTCCCGGCTGGAGACGGCGCCCTCGCCACCGTCTTCGGCAGGAAGTGTGTCCCGCGTGCGGTGCACGTGCAATGGCTCGCCGTGATCCCCAGGCTGCTCGGCGACGCGGGCGCCCAGCGCTTCGAGCTGGTCCTGGAGCGCGCGCATGCGGCGGTCCATGCGCTCGATGTGGCGCTCGAGGGCATCGATGCGGTCCCACTCAGGGTCGGGGAGGCGCGTGATCGTGTCGCTGCCGGGGTCGTGATACGAGACGACGTGCCCGGGCACGCCGACGACGGTCGCGTTCGGCGGGACATTGGTGACGACAACCGAGCCGGCGCCGATCCGGGCGTGATCGCCGATCTCGACGGCGCCGATGAGCTTCGCGCCGGCTCCGATGACGACGCCGTTGCCGAGCGTGGGGTGGCGCTTCGTGCGGTGCATGCTCGTGCCGCCGAGCGTCACGCCCTGCAGGATGTGGCAGTCGTCGCCGATCTCGGCGGTCTCGCCGATGACGACGCCCATGCCGTGATCGATGAAGAGTCCTTCACCTATCGTTGCGCCCGGGTGTATCTCGATGCCGGTCACGAAGCGGCTCAGGTTGGAGATGGCACGGGGCAGCACCGTCATCCCGCGGCGGTGCAGCGTGTTGGCGAGGCGGTGCATCTGGCGGGCGTGGAAGCCGGGGTACGCGAGGACGATCTCGGCCGCGTTACGGGCGGCGGGATCCCGCTCCTGATCGCTGCGATGTCGCGCTGGATGGACTTGAGAACAGACACGAGGACAGCGTCCTCCTCGGCTAGCTTGAACCTGTTGTCGGCGCAATTCGGGGCGTCCGCTAGGCGGGACACCCCCGTGGACAGGTGCAGGACGCTCGCAGAGAGCCTGCGCGCTGACGCTGAAGCATCGAGACTGACGGCATGGCCATCGTAAGGGCGGCTCCGTCGCCGGATCCAGATTCGTTATCGTCTACTCTAACAGCACTACGGCGAGGGCGGCAACGCCCTCCCCGCGGCCCGTCAGCCCCAGCCCGTCCGAGGTGGTGGCCTTCACGCTGACCGCGGTTATGTCGAGTGTCAATGCTCCCGCTATACCGGCGCGCATCGCGGGCACATGCGGCGCCAGCTTCGGCGTTTCCGCCACGACCGTGGCGTCCACGTTCACGATACGGAAGTCCGAGTGGAGCACGCGCTCGTGGGCCCGGCGCACCAGGTCGAGGCTGCTCGCGTCGGCCCAGGCCGCATCCGACGACGGAAACATGCCGCCGATATCGCCGAGCGCGGCGGCCCCGAGCATGGCATCGATGATGGCGTGCAGGAGAACATCAGCGTCGGAGTGCCCGGCGAGCCCGCGGTCGTGGGGGACTTCGACGCCGCCGAGAATGAGCCGACGCCCGGGAGCGAAGGCATGAACATCGACGCCGAATCCGACTCGCATAGCAGGATTGTATAGGCGTTCGAGCGTCGGGACTTCAGGCGCAGCCGGGAAGAGATGAGCGTTCTGTACCGGTCGGCGGCGGGCCGTTTCGGCTATGATCGTCGCAGTCATGGAGGACTTCGAAGCATATGGCCAGCTGCGGGAGCCGCCCGCGGTCGAAGCCACACCCCGACCACAGCCAGCGGTACGGCCAACCACCAGGCGCTCGCACTGGCTCCGAAACGCCCTCCTCGTAGCGGCGCTTGTCTTCGGTTACGGTCTTCTCGCCGTGGCGACAGCGGTCCAGCCGCTCAGCGTTCCGTTCACCTCTACCCGCCTCACCGTGCCGTTCCCGGGCGGCGCGCCCGCTCTCTTCGGCCTGCCGAACAGGCCCTTCGTGGTGCTCGTCATCGGCCTCGACCGGCGGCCGACCGAGACCGGGCCCAGCCGCACCGACACGATCCTGCTGGCACGCATCGACCCGAAGAAACATACGTCGGCATTCCTGAGCATCCCGAGGGATTCGTTGATGGAGGTCCCGTCGCCGGACGGCGGCTACAGCCAGGATCGCATCAACACCGCGTTCGTCTACAACTGGTCATCGAAGGACTCGAGCGCGGCGCCCGAGGCGCTGGCCAGCACCATCGAACACAACCTCGGCATCAAGGTGGATCACTACGTCGTGTTCGACCAGCGCAGCGCCGAGCAGCTCATCGACGCGCTTGGCGGCGTGTCGGTGGACAACCCGAAGGCGTTCGGTCAGACGGACTACTCCGACGACGACGTGCACGTTGTGCCGCAGTCGTTCGCCGAAGGCAAGATTGACCTCAACGGCTACGAGGCGGTGGCGTACGGACGCATTCGCGAGGGCTCGACGGACTTCGACCGCATCGAACGGCAGCAGCGCGTGGCGTCGGCGCTGGTCCACAAGGCGGCGTCGTTCTCCTCGATCTTCCACCTGCCCTCGGTGTGGTCGGCATACGGTGACACCGTGAAGACCGACATGTCAAAGCGCCAGGCGGCCGGCGTCTTCTCGATGCTGAAGGGCGTGTCCGACGACAAGCTCAAGACGAAGTCGCTGGCCGACGCCGAGGTCGCGTGCAACTCCTGCAATGCGGCCGTGCTGTACCTCGACCCGGCGAAAACGCAACAGATCATCGCCGAGGCGTTCGGCGACCAGGCAGCAGGGGCGCGCGCGGCGCAACTGCTGGTGGCGGCCGGCGTCACGCCGTAGCTCAGGAGCCGCATGTCCGAAGGTATCTCCGCAGACTTCCTCATCCTCGCGGACGCAGCGCAGGTACAGGGCGAGAAGCTCTACATGCTTGGCGGCGGCTGGTCGATGATCTGGGCCCGCGAGTTCCCGGCGCAACACAACCTGTCCGTGGCGGCGGGAATCCTCGTGCCGTGGCTGGAGACGAACGTTCGGCACCAGTTCCGCATCGTCGTGCATGCGGAGGACGAGACGCAGTTCGGCGAGGTGGGCGGCGAGTTCGAGCAGGGCCGCGCCCCCGGACTGCCCGCCGGATCGACGCAGCGGGTGATGCTCACGGTGAACATGACGATCCGCATCGAGCGGCCGTCCGAAGCAGTGGCTGAGATCTGGCTCGACGGCATACTGGCGCGATCGGTGCCGTTCAGGATCGTGGAGGCAGCGCGCTAGCGGCGAGCCTGACTCGACGAACGTCGTAAACAGGCGTCGCATCGCGGGCGCAAACGCCGCCTTGTGCTCCTCCAGCCGCTCGGGGTGCCACTGCACGCCGACGACCCAGGCGTGGCCCTCGCTCTCGACGCCTTCCACAAGCTGCCTGCCGTCATCGTCGGCAAAGGCCACGGCGCGCAGGCCGGCGCCGAGCCCCGCGGCGGTGACCGCCTGGTGATGCCGTGAATTGATCTCGACGGCAGTCGCATCGAGGGCGCGCGCGACGCGGCAGCCGGGATCGATCGAGACCGAGTGCCAGCGCGACGGATAGCCCTCGGCGCGATAGTCGGCCCGGTGCTCGCCGCTGTCGATGTGCTGTAGCAGCGACCCGCCGAACGCGACGTTCAGGAGCTGGTGGCCGCGGCAGATCGCCAGCACGGGTATATCGCGGTCGAGGGCGCGCATGACGTACGCCAGCTCCATCCGGTCGCGGTCGGGCGCGATTTCCTTGACCCGGGCATGCCGCTCCGCGCCGTAGATCGACGGGTCGACGTCAATTCCGCCCGTCAGCATCAACGCATCAAGCGTGGGCGCGAGCTCATCGACGCGCGACGCGGCGGACTCGTCGAGATCGACCACTTCGCCGCCCGCGTCGAGGATGCGAGCCCAGTAGCGGTCGGCCGCTTCGCCGGGCACGTCTTCCCATCTTGTGACGCCGATCCGGGGCCCAGATGGCATGTGAGCATCACTTTCTGAACGCGATGAGGCTAGCACGAGGGGGCAGCAGACGCTTGTTATAGTGATCCCCGGGTTCACCCACCGATCGAATCTCCCGATAAGGGCTCATGGATTCCGCCCGCCGAATCAACTGGACGATCGTCTTACCTGTCGGCCTCATTACGCTGGCGTTGCTCGGCGTGCTCTGGTTCGACCTGACGACAGGCGGCGAAGCGAAGCCGCAGGCGTACCTGGGGGCTATCGGGACGCCCGTGCGAGGAACGTTCGTGGCGCCGCCGGCGACGCCGACCACGGACGCAACGGCCCGGCCGACGGCCGTCGTGACGGTGCCACCCGACGCGCAGGGCAGCGCGGCCGACCGCGATCAGCAGCGCCGGACCGATGTCCTGGTGCTATACCAGGCGGCAAACGCGCTAAAGGCCCAGGACGGCTCCTTCCCGAGCACGAACGGCAACGTCCAGACCGTCTGCACGTACAAGGACGTGGACGCGGCCTGCAAGCTCGCCGACGTCCTGCCCGGGGACATCCCGCACGATCCGTTCGGCGCCAATGCGGGGTACTGGTACTCCTCGGACGGCGATAGCGTCGCGATCTACGCGAGCCTCGAGGGCGACATCCCAGACGACCAGAAGTGCAACACGAGCGACGCGGAGCTTGCCAAGCACGCGAACGTCATCTGCGTCCGCGGACCCTGATACTGGCCACGCATATGCGACGAGCGGCGGCGCGCGCCCTCCTGACGCGCACCGCCGCTCCGACTTTCCGTTACCGGGAGGGGCGTTAGGCCCCCCTGCCCTCGCGTCGTCCACGACGAGCGTCGCGGCTCCGCACTCCGCGACGCCGGCGTGTAGAACCCGACAGGGCCGCCGTCGTCGGGACGACAGCCGCCGATGTCACTGGACTGTGAGATCGCGCGCGCGATCCACACGCGTGATCTTTTTGCGCGCGATGCGGGCGACGATCACTTCCACCTGATCGAGATACTCCGACAATCCGTAGCCGACGGCGTCGCCGCAGCGGAACTCCGTCATGCCCTCGCCGACGTGCGTCGTCATGCCTTCGCGACGATTGCGAAGCGGGATGAAGCCCATCACCTTGCCCGCGACATCGAGCTTCTCGCCGGAACCGAGCTTAGGTGCGCGACAAGGTCCTTGTGGAACAGGCCGTTGTCCTCGAACTCCGTGTCGATGTCGACGCCGACGATGCGCTCCATCTTGTCGCCGCGGACGACGACGCCACCCTGCGTGCGGTGCTCGGCGTCCTGCGAGACAGTGGAGACCATCATCCGATAGTCGGGGGCGAAGTTGATCGTCAGCCAGCGGTACGAATAGATCGCCTGCCAGTAGCGCGGACCCCACGAGTGGTCGCGCAGGCCGAGGCCATCGATCTGCATCTCGACGCCGTCGACAGCGACGGTGCCGTGCACGCGCATGTGCTGCTCGTAGTGCGCCTTTGCGAACTCCTTCTCCGGATCGACGACGCTTGCGGTTCGCGCCGCTGCTGCCGTAGGCGGGACCGCCGGCCTCGTGGACCAGGTCGAGCTTCACCTTCTTGAAGGGGTTGTTCTTGAACGCGAGCCGGGGCTCGGCCATCTGCTCAGGCTCGGTGAGGTAGACGGCGGACCCATCGTACGTGGTGCGAAGCTTCTCGAGGCCCTCGATGACTTCGAAGCGCATGCCGCCGGCGTCCATCGCGTCGTTGTTTGAGATCTCCGGGCGCTTGTACTGGAAGAGGACGCTGCCGTCCGGCTGGTAAAGCGTGAGCGTCATCTCGGCGTAGCCCTCGTTCGCGCGGTTGCCGAGGCGGACGAAGCCGCCCGCGTTCTTCGCGCGATCGAAGAAGTTGAAGTACATGCTCTCGTTGAAGTTCGACTCCGGGCCCAGCGTATGGGTGTAGTCGTCCTGCGCCGTGATGTCTCCGAAGACTGCGACCATGATGTACCTCCAGGTTCGGGATGCGCGGTCCGAGTCCGTCGCGCATATCGGTGGTGAGAGTCTACGCCAGCGGATTCGCGGGGCAAATCGCCTGACCGGCTGGGGCGCGGGCCAAGACACGCGGGGCATCACGCCGGCCACGACGCTGGTACCCTGCACGGACGTGGAATCGAACGCGCCGGGCACTCCGCCAACTCCCGCCGGCCCCGCGATCAACGGCATAGGGCCCTGGCTACGACGCCACTGGGTAGGCGTGTTGACGCCCGCAGCGGGCATCACGCTGATGGCGGTGGTGTTCCTGATCATCGTGCCGCGCATTGCGAGCTATCGCGATGTGTGGGAGGCGGTGCGCGGGCTCTCGCTCGCCTGGCTCGTCGTGCTGGCGATCGCCGCCGCGATGAACGTCCTGACATTCGGCCCGCCGTACATGGCGGCGATGCCGGGACTGCGCTTTCGGCCGGCGATCACGAGCTCGCTCGCGGCCGCGGCCTCGACGTTCATCGCGCCGGGCGGGCCCGCCGTTGGCATGGGCGTCGCCGTGGCGATGCTCAGGGCGTGGGGCTTTCCCCTGCGTGTGGCGACGATCGCGATGACGCTCACCCTCGTGTGGAACCTCTTTATGACGTTCGGCGTGTTCCCCTCGCTCTCTCTCCTCGCGCTGAGTGTGACGGGAACGGCGAGCGGCGGCCTGCAGGGCACGTCCCTCGTCGCGCTGATCATCTTCGCGGCTACGGTGGGCGGATTCGGGCTGGTGCTCAGCAACGCCAGGCAGGCGCGCGTGCTGGGCGACTTCAGCGCGCGCGTTGTCTCGCGGTTGCTGCGGCTCCTGGGCCGCGCGCCCGTGACCTGGTCGGGCGAGTCGTGGGTGGAGTTCCGCGCGCACGTCTTCGAGCTGCTGCAGCAACGCTGGCACTGGCTCACCGTCGCTACGCTGCTCAACCACATCACCGTCTACCTTACGCTGCTCGTGTCGCTGCGAGCGCTCGGCGTGGACAGCGCGGCGGTGGACATCACGGAGTCGTTCGCGGCGTGGTCGATCTCGCGCGTGATCGGCGCGATCCCGATCACGCCGGGCGGCTTCGGGCTGGTAGAGGTGGGACTGACGGGGACGCTGGTGGCGTTCGGCGGGGCCGCGCCGCAGGTTGTAGCGGCGGTGCTGGTGTACCGATTCCTGACGGTCGCCCCTCCGCTGGTGCTCGGCGTCATCGCTGGCGCGACGTGGTCGCGGCATCACCCCGGCTGGGAGGCGGAGGAGGCCGCGGCGTCGGCGTAGGAGTCATCGTCAGCGCTAGTCCACGACGCGAAGGGTTCCCAACATCGCGTGGTGCAGTGTGCAGTAGTACGAGTAGGTGCCGATGTCGGTCATCGTGAGTTGCCACGTGCCGTCGGACTGCGTCGGACTCTCGAAGGCACCGTTGTCGTCTGTGACGTTGTGCGCGGCGTTGCCCTTGAAATCGAAGGTGATCTTCGACCCCTTGTGGACGGTGAGGTCGCGCGGCTCGTAGTCATTGTCGAGCACTTTCACCGTCGTGTTCGCGGCGTCGCTTACGACGGGATCCTGGCGGAGATGCGCCTTCGTCGACTCGCCGGTACCGCGGAAGGCGACGAAGCCGAGCGCGAGGATGGCAACGCCCATCGCGCCGAACAGGATGCCAAGCACAATGCGCCGCCGACGGACGCGGCGCCGTTCGACGTCGTGCTTCTCGGCCTGGCGCCGTGTGAGCTTGCCCATGCGTATCAGCCCTCCACATTCGTGTCACAAGCAGCGGCATTGTCGGAGGCTCGTGACGCGGTCGCGGGCGCCGAAGGTCACCTGCGGTGGGGCCGAACGGCCTGAATCGCGATCGTCTGCTACGCGGGGCGGTGCTGCGAGAGGAATTCGACAACCGCGGCATCGAAGTCCGGCGCGGCATCGATGTTGACGGCGTGGCCGCCATTGAGGCCGACGACGGTGAGGAACGGCATCGTGCGCTCGGCGAACCGGCGATGCTGCTCGAAGCGCGCCTCGCGCTCGCCGACAACGAGCAGCGCCGCGACGGTGTTTTCGCCGATGCGGCCGCGGACCGATGAGGCGGGCACGGTGTGGAGGCCTGTCATCGCGAGGCCGTGCGGCGAATGCAGGGCGACGTCACCCTCAAACTCGGCGCGGAGCGCTGGATCGAGGCGCTTCGACCGTGCGGGGTTCAGGGGGTGCGCATCGAGCACAGCGCGGCCGTGCTCTGTCCGAGTCGCGCGGACTGGGCCTCCATGGCGGGGCTCACCTGCGCGGCCCATCCGTCCTCGGCGAGCGCGGACGTCGAGTTCGTGAAGACGTGCGCCATCACGCGGTCCGCGTGGTCGAGCGCGTAGCGCAGCGTCAGCGCGGCGCCGAGCGACTGGCCGCAAATGAACCATCGTTCGGCGCCGAAGGTCCGTCGCGGATGCGCTCGAAGGCCGCGACATAGCCGTCGGGCGCATACACAGCCGGAGTCGTCGGGCGAGGGCGAGCGCGCGTGTCCGAGGAGCTCGACGACGACGGGGCGGGCAACGGCGCGCAGGGCTGCGAGGTTGGGCGACCATTGCGCGCGGCTCGAAAGAAAGCCGTGCACGAGCAGTAGATACGGGCCGTCGCCGTCATGGACGTCGTAGTGGAGTGCAGTCGCCGAGACTTCGGGCATCTGAGCTATGCGCGCGGCAGGCCGAGGCCGCGCGTGGCGATGATGCCGCGGTTGATCTCGCTCGTGCCGGCGGCGACGGTAAGCGCCGCGGCGCTGAGGTACAGCGCCTCGACCTTGCCGCGAAGGGCAGCATGTGGCGAGCCGGGCGAGAGCTGGCCGCCGAGGCCGAGCAGGTCCATGCCGGCGCCGGCGAGGCGTTGCGCCAGCTCCGAGCCGTACATCTTCGCAACCGAGGCCTCGTAGTTCGGCACCTGGCCCTGGCTTTGTAGCCACGCCACGCGGTACGACAGCATGCGGCCCGACCTCGAACTCGATCTTCAGCTCGGCGAGACGGTTCCGCACGCCACGATAGCCCGGGCGCAGGCGGCCGGACGCGACCAGCGCCTTCGCGTAGTCAACGATCTCGCTGTACGTGCGCATCGACCCGATGACGCGCTGGATGCCCGAGCGCTCAAAGTCGAGCGTGGCGGTGGCGACATACCAGCCGCGGTTTATCTCGCCAAGTAGCGCATCGCGCGGGATACGGACGTCCTGGAAGAAGACCTGGTTGAAGGTGTGTCGGCCGAGCATGTCGGTGAGCGGGCGGATGTCGATGCCCGGCGTCTTCATGTCGACGAGGAAGTAGGAGATGCCGCGATGCTTCGGCGCTTCGGGATCAGTGCGCGCGAGGAGGATCATGTACTGCGCGAAGTGCGCGAGGCTGGTCCAGATCTTGCTGCCGTTAATCACGAAGCTGTCGCCATCGAGCACGGCGCGGGTCTGGAGCGACGCGAGGTCAGAGCCGGCGCCGGGCTCGCTGAAGCCCTGGCACCAGACCGCCTCGCCGCGAATGATCGGCGGCAGGAAGTTGCTGCTTCTGCTCCTCGGTACCGTAGAGGAGGATCGTCGGGCCGACGCGATCACTGCCCAGGTCGTTCGCCGGCGCTTCGGCGGAGGCCATCTCCTCGTTGAACACGAGCTGCTGCATGTGCCCGGCGCCCGAGCCGCCCCATTCCTTCGGCCAGGCGAGCGTGAGCCAGCCCTGCGCCGCGAGCTTGCGGACGAACTCGCGTGAGAAGCGCCAGGCATCGACGCCGTCGGGGCGCTGATCGGGTAGCTCGCGGCGAAGGAATGCGCGCACTTCGTCGCGAAACGCCTCGTCTTCGGGCGCGAAGCGAAAGTCCATTATCCAGCTCCTTCCCGGGCGGCATCGCGCTGCATGAGCCGCTCGCGCGTCCAGACGACGCCGTCTTCGATCAGCGCATCAATCTCGCTATCCGTGTAGCCGTATTGCGCCAGGACAACGCGGCTGTGCTCACCGATCGATGGCGGGGCGGAGGGGGCGCTAGCGTCGCTCGCGCTCATGCGCAGCGGGCTGCGGGGCAAGCGCAGAGCGCCCACCACTTCGTGCTCGAGATCGAGCATGTAGTCGCCAGCGAGCACGTGCGGATGCTCGAACATCTCCTCGGGGAAGTGCACGGGCCGCAGGGCACGTCGGCTGCGTCCAGGCTGTGGATCCACTCGGCGGTGGCGCGCTCGCGAAACGCCGCCTCCATCTTCGCCGTGGCGTTGCGGTGCGCCTGCCGCACTTCTTCGGAGAACCAGTCATAGCGCAGACCGTCGACGGTTGGATCATCGATGCCGAGGGCGTCGCGGAGAGCGCGGCGCTGATGGTTCTGCAGACAGGCGACGACGATGAGGCCGTCACGCGTCTCGTAGACGCGATAGTAGTTGTTTCGGCCGCGGCCGTGGATGTACTCGCGGCGGAGCTTCTCCGCCTCCTCGTGGCGGATGCCGTCCTTGCGCTGCTCGGCCAGCTCGCCAAGAAGCCATCTCGTACAGGCTTATCGACGTCCTGGATCGGAGCATCGGCCGGTACTGCGCGGCGAGCCCCGCGGCGAAGAGGCTGGTCTCGATTCGCTGGCCGGCGCCGGTCGCGTTGCGCTGGTGGAGGGCGGAGACGATGCCGAACGCCATGAACATCGCCGAGGTGAGGTCGGCGACGGCGAGGGTCGAGATGTATCCGGGGACGCCGTGCTCGATCTTGTTCTCGTAGAGGATCATGCCGGTCGCGGCCTGCGAGAGGATGTCGAAGCCGGGGCGGTCGGCGTACGGGCCCTGGCGCCCGAAGGCGGTGTTCTCGCAGTAGATGAGCGCGCGGGTTCTCGCCCGCAACGGTCTCGATAGTCGATCCCGAGGCGCTCGGCGACGCCGGGGCGGTAGTTGAGCACGGCGACGTCGGCGGTGGCGAGCATGCGGCGGGCCGCGGCCTGCCCCTCCGAGCGCGTGAGGTCGAGGGCGATGCTGCGCTTGCCGCGGTTGACGCCGAGGAAGATGCGCGCCTCGTACGGCGCGACGGGCGCCGTATGGCGCCAGGCGTCGCCCTCCGGCTTCTCGACTTTTATGACGTCGGCGCCCATGTCGGCGAGCATCATCGTGCAGTACGGGCCAGCGATGTACTCCGTGAAGTCGATGACGATGATGCCGGCAAGCGGCCCTGGCATGAGTCCTCCGCGGCGCCGTGCGCAGGGTGATTCTCACGCTCGTGTCTGCCGGGGTCAATCGCGGTTAGCTCACCTCCAGCGATTTGTGGGAGCGATTCGGCAGGAACCGGCTCCGCATTAGACTGATTGCGATGTAGGAGGCCTCGATCGAGCGCGAGGGGCTCCGCGTCCGATTCAACTCGAGGTTCAGCGATGAGCGACAACACCGAAGACCGTCTGTTCGCGGTTCGGCTCCTTTTGGAGTCGCGGCACCCAGACGAGGAAAACGTCGAACCTTTGTTTGAGGATCGAATTCTCGTGGTCGAGGCACCCGATGACGGTACGGCGGAGGCTCGTGCCCGCGTCTTGACCGCGTCTGAACCGGTGGAGTATCTCAACACCTATGGAAACCGCGTAAGCTGGACGTTGCTAGAGGTGCTAGACGTGAAGGAGTTGGTGGAGGCCTCCCTCCATGATGGTATGGAGGTGTACTACTCGCTCCTGGACAGCACAGCCCTCGAACACGTTCGTCAATCATTGCGAACGTCCGACCTCACCGACGGAGACACCCCATGATGGCTCAGGATAGCTAGAGCCTTACTCGCCCCCCGTGCATCATGCGCTCATGGCGGAGACCTACGATGTCGTAGTCGCGGGCGCGGGGAACGCAGCGCTGTGCGCGGCACTGGCGGCGCGGGAGCGCGGGGCCTCGGTGCTCGTGCTGGAGCGGGCGCCGGAGCACCTGCGGGGAGGGAACACGTACTTCACCGGCGGCGGGTTCCGGTTTCCGTACGGCGGCATCGATGACATCCGGGCGCTGATACCGGACCTGTCCGACGCGGAAAGGGCG
Organism: uncultured Chloroflexia bacterium; assembly: GCA_963736015.1. Lineage (GTDB taxonomy): Bacteria > Chloroflexota > Dehalococcoidia > DSTF01 > JACRBR01 > CAVTNG01. The sequence continues at coordinate 164,259 of CAVTNG010000006.1, forward strand.
GGCATCGATGTCGGGGCATATCCCGACGCGTCGATGCATGCCGACATGATGCGGGTGTCGGAGGGGCTCGCCGATGATGCGCTGGTCGACGTCATCGTGCGGCGCGCGTTCCCGACCGTGCTCTGGATGCGGGATGCCGGCGTGCGCTGGGTGCTGCAGTACGGGCGCCAGGCGTTCGAGTCGGGCGGGGTGCGGCGGTTCTGGGGCGGGCTCATCACGGAGGCGGTGGGTGGAGGAAAGGGGCTGTCCGATGCGCTGTTCGAAATAGCGCTGAAGGCGGGCGTCGAGATTCGGTACGAGACGAAGGCGACGGCGCTGGTGTGCGATGCAACCGGGCGCGTGTGCGGCGTGTCGGTGCAGTCGCCAGACGGGCTGGGCCAAATCGACGCAGGGGCCGTCGTGCTGGCGTGCGGTGGCTTCGAGGCCAACGCCGAGATGCGGGCGCGCTACCTTGGGCCGGGCTGGGAACTGGCGAAGGTACGCGGCACACGCTTCAACACCGGCGACGGCATTCGCATGGCGCTCGACGTCGGCGCGATGCCGTACGGGCACTGGAGCGGCTGCCACGCGGTGGCGTGGGACCTGAACGCGCCGCCGTTCGGGAACCGGAGCATCGGCGATCTGTACCAGAAACACTCGTACCCGTTCGGCATCGTCGTCAACGCCGACGGGCGGCGCTTCGTCGATGAAGGCGCGGACTTCCGCAACTACACCTACGCGAAGTACGGGCGCGAGATCCTCGCGCAGCCGCAGCGCGTGGCGTACCAGATCTTCGACGCGAAGGTGATGCACCTGCTGCGCGACGAGTATCGCATCCCGCAGGTGACGAAGGCGGAGGCCGCGTCGATCGAGAAACTCGCGGACGCGCTCGGCATCGACCGGGCGGCGTTCGCGGCGACGGTGCGCGGGTACAACGCCGGCGTGCGGGCCGGCGAGTTCGACCCGGCACGGCTCGACGGGAAGGGGACAGAAGGCGTCGAGCCGCCAAAGTCGAACTGGGCGCTGCCCATCGACACGCCGCCGTACGTCGGCTTTGCGGTGACGTGCGGGATCACGTTCACCTTCGGCGGGCTCAAGGTAGACGAGGGCGCGCGCGTCATCGATGGGGGCGGGGCCGCGATACCCGGCCTCTACGCGGCGGGCGAGCTGGTGGGCGGACTGTTCTACTTCAACTACGCCGGCGGCTCCGGGTTGATGGCAGGCGCGGTGCTCGGCAAGATCGCCGGCGAGACAGCCGCTAAGGACGCGCGCGCACTACACTAATCCCGCATCAGCGGGGGCCCGCCATGCTCGGTCGCGCGCGCCGCAGCTGACTATCGATGCGGCGCACGCGATGCTCCAGGAGGGTTCGCATGGAACGGGACGGATCGTCCGGCTGAACGAGGGGCGGCGGTTCGATGTTGGCGGCGTCGAGCCTGCGCGCGTGCTCGTCGAGTGGAATGTGGCCGACTTCAGTGCGTTCGAGAGCACGTCTGGCGGCAGGTACGCCCAGTACGCCGCCGCATGTGCACCGGTCATACGACGAGGCGTTCTACGTGATCGAGGGCACAGTCGAGATCACGGTTGATGGCTTGGTTGAGCACTGCGGAAGCGGTGACTTCCGGGTTCGCTCCGCGCGGCGCTACGCACGCGTTCGGCAACCCCTCCGGTGCCGGAGCCTGCATGCTCGTGCTCGGCAGTTCCGGCGTCCAGTGGCTGGTCGAGGAAGTTGCGCCAGATCGTCAGGCGCCAGCCGATCGACCCGGACGCCGTGCAGGTGGCACTCGCGCGCCACGACTCCGAGATCGTGCCGCCCGGCTAACGGTGGCGTACCGCCCGCCCATCAGTCAGGCTTCGGGTCCAGCAGACCAAGGAGGCCCAACGATGATTGACTTCGAGATCCCCAGGCGCAGGAAGTCCGCGAGCGCGTCCGGAAGTTTGTGCAGGACGAGTGCATTCCGGCGGAGAAGCAGCTCGATAGCCGACCCTACAAGGAAGTGCTCGGCGAGCTGCGGACAGAAGGCGCGCTCGCAGGGGCTGTGGTGCCCGTTCATCCCGACGGAGTACGGCGGCATGGGCCTCGGTCCGCTCGCGAACGCGCTCGTGCAGATGGAGCTGGGCGAGAGCTACCTCGGCGCGCTGGCGCTGAACACGCAGGGGCCGGACGACGCGACGATGCTCACGCTGCTCACGCACGGCACGGACTTCCAGAAGGAGAAGTACCTCAAGCCGCTGCTCAACGGCGAGAAGCGCATCTGCTACTCGATGACGGAGAAGGCGGCCGGCGCCGACGCCACCGGCATGCAGACGCTCGCGGTCCGCGACGGCGACAACTGGGTGATCAACGGCGAGAAGTGGTTCAGCAGCGGCGCCACGCGCCGCTGACATCGCGATGGTGATGGCGAAGACGAGCCCGGACGCGCCGCGCCACCAGCAGTTCAGCACGTTCCTCGTGGAGCTGCCGAACCCGGGCTACCAGATCCAGCGCAACATCAAGACGATGGCCGGCGAGAGCCGCCTCGGCGAGATCCTCGGCGGCGGGCACGCGGAGATCATCATCAAGGATCTCGTGGTGCCGCACGAGAACATCGTCGGCGGAGAGGGCAACGGCTTCAACATGGGCCAGCACCGCCTCGCCTACGGCCGCCTGCGCCACGGCATGCACAACGTCGCGATGGCGCAGCGCGCGCTCGACATGGCGACAAAGCGCGTGCTCGAGCGCTCGACGTTCGGCAAGCCGCTGGCCGAGCGGCAGGGCGTGCAGTGGATGCTCGCCGACTGCGCGAGCGAGCTGTACATCGCGCGGCTGATGCTGCTGCACATCGCCTACAAGGCGGAGAAGGGCATGGACCTGCGCCAGGAGAACTCGATCGCGAAGGTGTACCTGGCGAACATGGTGCACAAGGTCGTCGACACGGCGATCCAGCTGCACGGCGCGCTCGGCTACAGCCAGGACACGCCGCTCGCCCGCTGGTACACGAGCATCCGCTCGCAGCGGCTCGTCGATGGCCCGGACGAGGTGCACCGCTGGACGGTGGGCCGCAACCTCCTGCGGGCGTACAAGGAGCACGGCACGACGGCGCCGCGCCTGCGGCGGCGACATGCTGTAGCCGCACATGAAGGCACTCTGCTACCACGGCGCGCGCGACATCCGCTACGGCGACTTCGCCGATCCGAAGATCGTCGATGCCGGCGACATCGATCGTGCGCGTCGAGGCAGCGGGGATCTGCGGCAGCGACCTGCACATCTACCACGGCTCGGGCTTCAGCCAGGACACGGGCTTCTGTCGTCGGGCATGAAGCGGTGGGCGAGGTCGTGGAGGTTGGCGGCGCGGTCCGGCGACTGCAAGGCGGGCGAGAAGGTGATGATCTCAGCCGCCGTCGGCTGCGCGAACTGCCGGCAGTGCCTCGGCGGCCATGTCGCGCGCTGCGCCAACGGCATCGCCGGCTGCTACGGCCTGAGCCACCAGCTCGAAGGGTGCCAGGCGCAGTTCGTGCGCGTGCCCGACGGCGACTTCAACGCCGCTCCGATTCCGGAGGGCCTGACGGCGGAGCAGGCCCTCATGCTCACGGACAACCTGCCGACGGCGTACTACGGCTGCCTCAATGCAGATATCGGGCCGGGAAAGACGGTGGCGGTCGTGGGCCTCGGGCCGATCGGGCTGATGGCGGTCGAATGCGCGTGGGTGCTGGGCGCGAGCCGCGTCTTCGCCGATCGACCTGGTGCCGGAGCGGCGGGAGCTTGCGCGATCGCTCGGCGCGGAGCCGATCGACGGTGCGAACGCGGTCGCAGGAGATGTTCGCGGCGACGGGCGGGAAGATGGTGAACTGCGTCGTGGAGGCTGTCGGCGCCGACGCAACAGTGTCGATGGCGATCATGCTCTCGGGCATGGGCGGGACGACATCGGTGATCGGCGTGAACCAGTCGATGAAGTTCGAGTTCCCGATGGCGCTGGCGTTCTTCAAGAACACGACGTTCCGCATTGGTACCTGCTCGGTGCAGTGCCACTGGAACGAGCTGGTGCCGTTGATTCGCGGGGGACGGCTGCACCCGGAGCGCTTCATCTCGCACACGCTTCCGCTCGAGCAGGGGTCGAAGGCGTACGAGCTATTCGACGCGCGGGCGGACGGCGCGCTGAAGATGGTGCTGACGCCATGATCCCCGGCATCGATGAGGCGCAGCTCGAGCCGTGGCTGGCGGCCAACGTCGCAGGGGCGAAACCGCCGTTCTCGTACCGGCTGATCACCGGCGGGCGGTCGAACCTCACGTTCGAGGTGACCGACGCCGCCGGGGGCCGCTACGTGCTGCGCCGGCCACCGCTCGGGCACCTGCTGCCGACTGCGCACGACGTGCTGCGTGAGCACCGCATCATCTCCGCGCTGCAGGACACACCGGTGCCCGTGCCGCCGACGCTGGCGGCGTGCGACGACGCGGGCGTGAACGGCGCGCCGTTCTTCGTTACACGCTTCGTCGATGGCGTCGTGCTCGACTCTCCCGAGAAGGCCGCACACGTCGACGAAGCGACGCGGCGCGCGCTGTCGCTGGACCTAATCGACGTGCTCGCGGAGCTGCACGCCGTCGATGTCGATGGGGTGGGGCTCGGCGATCTCTCGCGCCGCGAGGGCTATCTCGACCGGCAGATCAAGCGCTGGACGAAGCAGTGGGAGGGCTCGAAGACGCGCGAGTTCGCGCTGGTCGATGCCATCGCTGAGGCACTCGACCGCGACAAGCCGCCGCAGCTCGACACGACGATCGTGCATGGCGACTATCGCTTCGGGAACACGATCTCGGATACGGCGGCCGGCAAGATCGCGGCGGTGCTCGACTGGGAGCTGTGTGCGCTCGGCGATCCGCTCGCGGACGTGGGCTACATCGCGGTGTACTGGCACGACACGACGCCGCGCGGCGGCGCGAACGACCCGACGTCGGCGGGCGGCTTTCCGGCGTACGGCGAGCTGGTCGAACGCTACGCGGCGCGCACAGGCCGCGATGTCTCCCACGTCCCGTACTACCGCGCGTTCGCGGCGTGGCGCCTCGCCATCATCGGAGAGGGCGTGGCCGCGCGCCACCTGGAGCACCACCCCGAGGACGCGGCGGCGCTGAAGATGTCGCAGGCCGGGACGGATCGCCTGTTCGAATCGGCTGCGCAGGCGCTCGGCATTAAGGTCTGACCCGACGGCCTTCCTGCGCCCGCATCATCGTTTCCTGCGAGGCCGCCTCGCGGTAGGGTTCGTGGCACAGGAGGTGCGACATGCGTGAGGGGAACTTCCGCGGCTTCGAAGTCAAAGTGCACGATCCGGGCATCGCGCTGATCACGCTGAACCAGCCGGATCGGCTCAACGGCACCACCCAGCCGATGAAGCGCGACCTCATCGAGACGATCACGCAGGCACAGATGGACGATGCAGTGCGCGTCGTCGTGATCACGGGAACGGGACGGGCGTTCTGTGCCGGCGATGACATGAGCGGGCGCCCACGCCCGAGCGAAGGAGTCGAGGCGCTCACCGCAGACATCCCGGGCGGCCATCGCGATGCCATCGGCACCTATGATGGGCTGCGCTGGCTATCGCAGTCGCTCAACGTCGCAGTGCGCAACCTCGACAAGATCACGATCGCCGCGATCAACGGCATCGCGATCCAGACCGGGCTCTCGCTGGCGCTCTCGTGCGACTTCCGCATCGCATCGAGCGACGCGCGGCTCGGCAGCGCCACGCTGCGGTTCGCGCTGTTGCCAGATGAGGGCGGCCAGTACCTGCTCGTTCAGCTCCTCGGCGTCGCGAAGGCGATGGACTTCATCATGCGCAACCGCATCGTCTCGGCTGATGAGGCGCTGGCGCTCGGCCTCGTGCACGAGGTGGTGCCGCCGGCCGAGGTGCAGGAGCGAGCGTTGGCGCTCGCCCGCGAGATGGCCGAGGGGCCGCAGGTGGCGATGCGGCTGCTCAAACGCTCGATCTATAACGCCACGGAGCTGACGTTCGCGCAGGCGCTCGATGACATCGCCGCGCGCACGGCGATCACGGACCACCATCCCGACGCGCGAGAGGGCGTGGAGGCGTTCCAGCAGAAGCGCAAGGCCGAGTTCAACAAGCCTCGGGCCTAGCAGCTCGCGGTCAGCCTATGCCCCGCTGGCCTGGCGGGTCCACTGAGCGAGGTCAAAGAAGTCACGCCAGGCGGCAATCTTGCCGTCACGCAGCTCGAATGTGCCCATGACGTCGAGCGCTATCGTCTTGCCGTCCTTCATCTTGAAATGGTCGATACGTTCGGTGAGCACGACGTCCCCCTCGGCGACGATGTGCTTAACCTCGAACTTCACCTCTTCCGCTGGGCCGAGGATCATCGAGAGCAGCGCCTTGATCGCGTCTTTTCCCGCGGACGGCGGCATCGGCATGTTGTGGTACACGGCGTCGTCGGTGAAGGCGTCGAGGATGCGCTGCTGGTCGACCGCTTCCCAGGCGGCAATGAAGTCACGCACGACTTGCTTCGCATCGGCCATCGTAGGGCTCCTCTCCTTCCTGCTGCGTCTGCCACAGCTCGGGATGACGCGATCGTAGCGGCGCCGCCTCGCTGACTCAACCTGATCCGACCTCGTCCTTTCCGCGGTAATGCACCACGTCCACATCCAGCATCGTCACCAGACCGTCCCCGACCATCTCATCGACGATAGGCAAGATCGCAGCGATTCGCTCAGGGCGATCAATGACCTCGACGACGAGCGGCAGATCCTCGGACAGCCGGAGGATCTGCGCGGTATGAATCCGGCTGTTGGCGCCGAACCCCTCTACCCCGCGGAACACCGTCGCGCCCGCCACGCCCTCGCCGCGCAGACGCTGGACCAGCGCGTTGGCGAGCGGACGGCCATGGTAGCGATCGGACTCGCCGATATAGATCTTGAGCATCTTCGCCGGTCCCGTGATATCCATCGATCGCCTCCGTGGCCTAGATCGCCCTTCCGAGCACCGAGCCTGCGTACACGGCGGCCATCCCGCAGATGATGCTCCCCGTAATGTTGAGCGTTGCCACCATGAAGTCGCGAGCCTCCACCATCTGTAGCGTCTCCCATGTGAACGACGAGAACGTGGTGAAACCGCCGAGAAAGCCGACGGCGACGAACAGGCGCAGACCCGCCGGCCACAGGAAACGGTCCTCGCTGACGGTCAGAAACAGCCCGATGATGAACGAGCCGATTATGTTCACCGTGAACACGCCGAGCCCGGCGGTCGCCCCGCTCCAGTCGGACACGCGCCCGGTCACGTAGTAACGCGACAGCGTCCCCAGTGCACCGCCGATAGCCAGATAGATGATGTTCATAAGAAAAAGCTCCTACCATTGCTGGTAGGAGCTATCAGCCCTCACGGGCGGTTGTGGCGAGCCCCATCGCCGTCTTCGAGTTGGATCAGCCTAGCCCGTCAGGCCGCAAGTCGCAATCCGTGCAGTCTCACGCGGTGTGATGCTCGCCCGGTTCGGCCATCGGTTCGGCCTGACTCTTCGGGATCATGATGTGCGCCTGGATGATGGCAGCGATCGCCGCGCCGATGATCGGGCCGACCCAGTAGATCCACCAGTCATCCCACGTGCCATCTACCAGGGCTATGCCGAACGAGCGGGAGGGGTTCATCGCAGCGCCCGTGAGCGGCCCGGCCATCAGGATGTCCGCCGTGATCATCAGGCCGATGCAGAGCGGAGCGATGATGTGCGAGCCGCGCTTGTCCACGGCCACTCCGTAGATGACGTACATGAGGAAGAACGTGAGGATGATCTCGATGATCAGCGCGTTCGTCCGCCCGACGATGATGCCGTCGCTGTCACCTGCGTAGTTCACCAGCGGTACCGCATTCGTCAGCGTCGCGTTCGAATCGTCGAAGAGCTGCTTGAGGATCAGCGCGGCGACGGTGGCGCCGGCGAGCTGGACGCCGATGTAGGCGAGGCCCTTGAGCGCGCCGATCTTTCCGCCAATCCAGAGCCCGATCGTCACAGCTGGGTTGTAGTGCCCACCCGAAATGTGCCCCGCGGCGGCGATCATCAGCCCGATCGCAAGGCCGTGCGCAAGCGCTACCATGACGATGAAGCCCCCACCACCGACCGGGTTGCTCCAGCCTTGAGTCACGGCGAGCATGATCGAACCCGCACCGAGAAACATCAGCGCGAACGGTCCGAGGAACTCTGCGATGAGCGGGCGGATCCAGTCCGCCAGAACATCGGCCGGGGCGAAGTTCTCGGCGTTCATTTGATCCGCCGGTACCATCAGGTCCATGCTGGCTTCAGCCATCGGTCTCCTCCCCGGAATTGCTAAAGAGCTTTAATTTGTTGGCGCTATGCTAGGTTTGCCGCGTCGAGAAAGTCAAGCGGCTATGTCCAGCCTTCCGTCTCGCGCGCGCGGCGGAAGTCATCGGCGTAGATGCGGTCGCGCGGCACGCAGCCCGTCGCGTACTGACCGAGGTCGTTGTGCTTGGCGCGCATCAACGCAGTGCAGTAGCTGACGCCGATGCACGCGCGATCGCGCACCATTCCGCCGAACTCCAGCGCATCAACCGCAAAGTCGGGATACGCCATCGCACCCCGTCCGAGTCCGACCATCGAGACATCGCCGGCCGAAACGTTCGCCGCTCCGGCGTGGAGGGCGAAGTGACGTAGCCACGAGTACCCGGTGCCGACGACCGCGAGATCGGGGAACGCGCGCTGCACCGCCCTCGCCGCACGGAAGTGGCGCTCGATGCCAGCGAGCGGGTGCTCCGGCGAACGATAGCCATCGACCGGCGCGCGCTCGAATGGCCGCCCGATGTGCGGGTTGTAATACGGGCTGCCCATCGTGACGTTCACCATCGAGAGCCCGAGGGCTTGCAGCGCAGCGATGAGCTGCAGGGGCTCGCGCCAGTCGGGCACCGTCGGATCGCGCTCGTCGACGCCCCACGCGTCGCGGTACGGAGTGTGATGGAGCCCCGCGGCGCCTGTTCCGCCGACGCCCGCCACGAATGGGATGCCATCGAACACGTTGAGCCGAGTCGCCAGCACAGCGGCGTCACCGATACGGCCGCGGATCTTCGTGAAGACACTGCGCACGAAGCGCGTTCGATGCTCGAAGCTGCCGCCGTATGGCCCCGGCCGCGACCGGGCACCGAGCAGTTCGTTCAGCAGGTAGGTGTGGCACTGCTTGATGTCGACGAAGTCGAAGCCGATGCGCTGTGCCAGCGTGGCGGCATCAACGAAGCGATCTTCCAGGTCCTCGAGCTCACCGTCAGAGATGAGCGGCACCGCCTCGGAGTGCTTGACGACGTCGATCGCGGCGCCGTGTTGCGCGATGATCGGGCCCGAGTGCGACCAGCGGCCGGAGTGCGTGAGCTGGATGCCGACAATGAAACCGGCGGCCGACCCGAACCGCGCCCGGCGGGCCGCGCGTGTCTCGTCGAGAAGCCGCTTCAGCTCCGGCGCGTTCCGGTCTGAGATCAACAACTGGCGCGGGTTCGCGCGCCCTTCGGGCGCGACGGCCGTCGCCTCCCCCCAGAGCAGGGCCGCGCCGCCTTCGGCGAAGCGCCGCCAACGGCGAAACGTCAGCTCTCCCGGCGTGCCATCCAGGTTGCCGTCGCAACCTTCCATCGGGTGGACCGCGAGCCGGTTCGAGGCCTCAAGCGACCCGATGCGAAGCGGTGCTGCCAGAGCTCCGACATCGTCCGCGATCGCGACGCCGCGCGACCGCGATGCGATATCGGCACGCAGGTGATCGAGCGTGCGATAGCTGAAGTAGGGCACGGGCGCAGCCTACCACCGCCCGACGCAAAGTTCGTAGATCAGAGCAGCGGGCGTGCGGTGGGTTCGATGGGGGCGGGAAGCTGCGTGTCGCCGGCGAGGTAGCGGTCGACGCCCGCGGCGCAGGCCCGTCCTTCGGCGATGGCCCAGACGATGAGGCTCTGGCCGCGGCCCATATCGCCACAGGCGAAGACGCCTGGCACGGTGGTCATGAACGAGGCGTCGCGCGACACGTTACCCCGCGGGTCGAAGCTGACGCCGAGGTCGGCGAGCAGGCCCGGTTGCTCCGGCCCGACGAAACCCATGGCGAGCAGCACCAGTTCGCACGGCAACTCGAACTCCGTGCCCTCGACCTTCTCGAAGCGCCCATCGACCATCCGCACTTCGTGCGCGACGAGGCCGCGGACGTTGCCGTCGTCGTCGCCGACGAACCGCTCGGTGTTGACGCTGTAGACACGTTCGCCACCCTCTTCGTGTGCCGACGATACGCGGAAGACGTTCGACCACGCCGGCCAGGGGTTGTCTGGCGCGCGGCTGTCGGGCGGGCGGTTCAGAATCTCGAACTGGTGCACCGAGGCGGCGCCCTGCCGGTGCGCCGTGCCGAGGCAGTCGGCTCCCGTGTCGCCGCCACCGATGATGACGACGCGTTTGCCTGCTGCCGTGATCGTCGGGGCGGGGATGTCTCCCTCCTGCACTTGGTTCGCGATCGGGAGGTACTCCATCGCCTGGTGGATGCCGCCGAGATCCCGGCCCGGAATCGGCAGGTCGCGCGCCGCCGTCGCGCCGCCGGCCAGCACCGTCACATCGAATGCTGCCAGCTCCGCCACCGTCATATCGACACCGACGTTCACGTTCGCCTTGAACTCAGTCCCCTCCGCCCGCATCTGGCCGAGTCGGCGCTCGAGGTGGCGCTTCTCCATCTTGAACTCGGGGATCCCGTATCGCAGCAGACCACCGATGCGGTCGGCGCGCTCGAAGACGGTGACCTCGTGGCCGGCGCGGGTGAGCTGCTGCGCCGCGGCCAGGCCCGCCGGCCCCGATCCGACGACCGCCACGCGCTTGCCAGTGCGGACCGTCGCTAGCACGGGCTGGATCCACCCCTCGGACCAGGCCCGGTCGACGATTTCGACTTCAACCTGCTTGATGGTGACGGGGTCCTGGTTGATGCCGAGCACGCACGACGCCTCACACGGCGCGGGACAGAGCCGGCCGGTGAACTCCGGGAAGTTGTTCGTGGCGTGCAGACGCTCGATCGCATCGCGCCAGTGCTCGCGGTAGACGAGGTCGTTCCAGTCGGGAATCAGATTGCCGAGCGGACAACCGTTGTTGCAGAAGGGGATGCCGCAGTCCATGCAGCGGCCGGCCTGCTGCTTGAGCGTCTCGCGGTCGAACGGCTCGTAGACCTCGCGCCAGTCGTGCAGCCGCACCGAGACCGGGCGGCGCTTCGGCGTGATGCGCTGCCACTTGAGGAAGCCGGTGGTCTCACCCATGCGCCGACGCCATCACCCGACCGAGCGTCTCTTCCTCCGAGAGTCCGGTCGCCGCTGCGTCGTCCATGACGGTGAGCACGCGCTTGTAGTCCTGCGGCATCACCTTCTGGAACGTGTGTGACTCGCTTTCCCACTGCGTGAGCAGCCGGTCGGCGACGTCGGAGCCGGTGTACTCGCGGTGGCGCTCGATGGTGCGGCGCAGCCACTCACGGTCGCTCTGGCTGAGAGGCTCGAGCTCCACCATCTGGTAGTTCACGAGCGACGCAAAGCGATCGTTCGGGTCGTACACGTACGCAATCCCACCCGACATGCCGGCCGCGAAGTTCCGGCCCGTCGGGCCGAGCACCACTACGCGCCCGCCCGTCATGTACTCGCATCCGTGGTCACCGATGCCCTCGACGACGGCGGTAGCGCCTGAGTTGCGCACGCAGAACCGCTCGCCGACGACGCCCCGCAGATACGCCTCGCCGGACGTGGCGCCATACAAGACGACGTTGCCTGCGAGGATGTTTTCCTCGGCGGCGAACAGCGCGTCGCGATCAGGGTGGACGATGACAATGCCACCGGAGAGGCCCTTGGCGGTGTAGTCATTGGCGTCGCCTTCGAGACGCAAAGTGATCCCGCGCGGCACGAATGCGCCGAAGCTCTGCCCGGCGGAGCCGCGCAGATGGATCTTGATCGTGTGATCCGGCAGGCCGTCGGCGCCCCACCGCCTCGTGACCTCGGAGCCGAGCATCGTCCCGACGGTGCGGTTCGTGTTCCGAATCGGGCTCTCGATCTCGACGGGCGTGCCGTCCTTGAGCGCGCGTTCGGCCTCTTCGATGAGCAGCCGGTCGAGCGCGCGCTCGAGGCCGTGGTTCTGCGGCCGCGTCCGCAGGCGGGTCTGGCCCTCGTACGGGTTCTCCGCTTCGGCGAGAATCGGAGAGAGGTCGAGGCCCTTCGCTTTCCAATGGTCGATGGCGGATTGCACATCGAGCATTTCACTGTGGCCGACGGCTTCTTCGATCGAGCGGAATCCGAGCGCGGCGAGGTGCTCTCGCACTTCCTCGGCGATGTATTCGAAGAACGTGACGACGAACTCGGGCTTGCCGGTGAAGCGTTTCCGCAATTCCGGGTTTTGCGTCGCGATGCCGACCGGGCACGTATCGAGGTGGCAGACGCGCATCATCACGCAGCCGCTGACGACGAGCGGCGCCGTCGAGAAGCCGAACTCCTCGCCTCCGAGCAGCGCAGCGATGACGACGTCGCGACCGGTCTTGAGCTGTCCGTCGACCTGCACGACGATGCGGTCGCGCAGCCCGTTGCGCATGAGCGTCTGCTGTGTCTCCGCGAGGCCCAGCTCCCACGGCGCGCCAGCGTGCTTGATGGACGTGAGCGGCGAGGCACCGGTGCCGCCGTCATGGCCGGAGATGAGCACGACGTCGCTGTGCGCCTTGGCGACGCCGGCGGCGACCGTGCCGACGCCGACCTGTGCGACGAGCTTCACGTGCACGCGTGCAGCCGGGTTGGCGTTCTTGAGGTCGTGGATCAGCTGCTTGATGTCCTCGATCGAGTAGATGTCGTGGTGCGGAGGCGGGCTGATCAGCCCCACACCTGGAGTTGAGTAGCGAGTCTTCGCGATCCACGGGTAGATCTTGGCGCCCGGGAGCTGACCTCCCTCACCCGGCTTCGCGCCCTGCGCCATCTTGATCTGCAGGTCATCGGCGTTCACCAGGTACAGCGACGTCACGCCGAAGCGGCCCGAGGCCACCTGCTTGACGGCCGAGCGCCGCAGGTCGCCGTTGTCGTCCGGCTCGAAACGATCGGCATCCTCGCCGCCTTCGCCTGTGTTGGATTTGCCGCCGATGCGGTTCATCGCGATGGCGAGGTTCTCGTGGGCTTCCTTCGAGATCGAGCCGTATGACATCGCGCCGGTAGCGAAACGCTTCAGGATCGAGCTGACGGGCTCGACCTCATCGATCGGGATCGGCGGGCGCACTCCTTCGCGGAAGGTAAACAAACCACGCAGCGTCGCCAGGTGCTTCGCCTGGTCGTTCACGAGCTGCGTGTACTCTTTGAAGACGTCGTATCGCTGCGCCCGCGCGGCATGCTGGAGCTTGAATACTGTGTCCGGGTTGAAGAGGTGGTACTCGCCCTCGCGGCGCCACTGGTATTCACCGCCGAGGTCGAGGTCGCGGTGCGCCAGCTCGGACGGCCGCGGCGCGTAGGCGCGGCGATGGCGACGCGCGACCTCTTCCGCCAGCTCGTCGAGTCCGATGCCTCCAATACGCGAGACCGTGCCGGTGAAGTACTCATCGACGAGGTCGCGGCTCAGCCCGATCGCCTCGAACACCTGGGCGCCACGGTATGAGGCCACGGTGGAGATGCCCATCTTGGACATCACCTTGAGCACGCCCTTCCCGGCCGCCTTCACGTAGTTCTTGATCGCGGCGTGCGGGTCCATCTCGCCCAGGCCGTGGAGGTTCTGAGCGACGAGGTCCTCAACCGACTCAAACGCGAGGTACGGATTGATGGCGCCCGCACCGTATCCAATGAGTAGCGCCATATGGTGCACTTCGCGCGCGTCGCCGGTCTCCAGCACAAGTCCGACCTTCGTGCGCTGCAATTCACGGATCAGGTGGTGGTGCACGGCCGAAACAAGCAGCAGCGAGGGAATCGGTGCCAGGTCGGGCCCTGAATCGCGGTCCGAGAGGACGATGATGCGCGCGCCGCCATCGATCGCCGCCGACACCTCCTTCCGGATGCGGTCGAGCGCCTCACGCAGGGCTGCACCGCCGCCGGCGACGCGATAGAAGCCCGGGATCACGCGCGCGGCGAACTCCGGGCGATCGCCATCGCCGTTGATGTGAATGAGCTTCGCCAGCTCGTCGTTGTCGAGAATGGGAAACGGCAGCTCGATCTGGTGGCACGCCTCGGGGCGCGCGTCGAGCAGGTTGTGTTCGGCGCCGATCGTTGATGCGAGCGACGTCACCAGCTCCTCGCGGATGGCGTCGAGCGGCGGGTTCGTCACCTGTGCGAAGATCTGCTGAAAGTAGTCGAACAGCAGCCGAGGACGGTCCGACAGCACCGCGATCGGCGTGTCGGTGCCCATGGAGCCGAGGGCCTCGCCGCCCGTGCGCGCCATCGGCGCCACGAGCAGCTTCAGCTCCTCGTGCGTATAGCCGAACGTCATCTGGCGTCGCAGGACCGACTGGTGCGACGACACGATGTGCTCGCGCTCCGGCAAATCATCGAGGTGCACGAGCTGCTGCGCGCACCACTCTTCGTACGGGTGCTCCGCTGCAAGCGCGGCCTTGATCTCCTCATCGTCGACGATGCGGCCGAGGGAGGTGTCGACCAGGAACATCTTTCCGGGCTGCAGGCGGCCCTTCTTCACGACGCGAGAGGGCTCGATGTCGACGACGCCTGCTTCGCTGGCCATGATCACACGGTTGTCGTCGGTCACCCAGTAGCGGCTGGGGCGCAGGCCGTTGCGGTCCAGCACGGCACCAATCACGGTACCATCGGTGAAGGCGATCGAGGCGGGGCCGTCCCATGGCTCGATGAGCGATGCGTGGTAGCGGTAGAACGCGCGCTTCTCCGGCGGCATCGTCGCGTGGTTCTCCCAGGCCTCCGGGATCATCATGAGAACGGCGTGCGCGAGCGAACGCCCGCCCAGGTGCAACAGCTCGAGACACTCGTCGAAGCTGGCGGTGTCGGAGGCGCCGTCCGTGATGATGGGGAAGGCCTGCGGCAGATCGGGGATCAGCGGCGTCGCCATCTGCGCCATGCGCGCGCGCATCCAGTTGCGGTTGCCCTGCAGTGTGTTGATCTCGCCGTTGTGGGCCAGGAACCGATACGGGTGCGCAAGAGGCCACGTCGGGAAGGTGTTGGTCGAGAAGCGGCTGTGCACCAGCGCGAGCGCCGATTCGATACGTTCGTCGCGCAGGTCGGGGAAGAACTCGCCAAGCTGGGGCGTCGTGAGCATGCCCTTGTAGACGAGCGTGCGGCTGGAGAGCGAAGCGAAGTAGATCTCGAAGTCGTCGCTGATTTCGTGCTCGATGCGCTTCCGGAGGACGAAGAGCTTGCGGTCGAGGTCAATGCCGGCCGTGCCTGCGGAGTCAGCCACGAAGCACTGCCAGAAGCCGGGCATCACCGAGCGCGCCGTCGGCCCGATCATCGAATCGTCAATAGGCACGCTGCGCCAGCCAATGATGCGGAGACCCTGCCCTGACGCGATGCCATCGACGATCCCACGCACCTTGTCGGCGCCGGGCGTGTCCGCCGGAAGGAACGCGAGGCCGACGCCGTAGGCGCCGGCGGGCGGCAGCTCGAAGTTGGTCACCTCACGCAGGAAGGCGTCAGGCACCTGGATGAGGATGCCAGCGCCATCACCCGTATTGACCTCGGCACCCGACGCGCCGCGGTGGTCAAGGTTGCAGAGCGCGCCGAGGGCCGTATCAACGATGTCCCGGCTCTTGGCGCCCGTTACGTCAACAACAAAGCCCACGCCGCAGGCATCGTGCTCGAAGCGCGGGTCATACATCCCGCTGGCGTCGGGAAGTGCACTGAACGGTATCCGGCGTGAGGGACCGCGGCCGGCCTGAATCTGGCCGCTGTGGGTCGGTGGATCAGATCCGGTATCGATTCCGTTGCCTGCGAACGGATGGTCCACGGCTCAACCCTGTTCTCGATTGGAGTGAGCGCAATTGTAACACACTTCACAATCGATGCTTTTGCGTGCGGACGGCACCGGTGCCTGAGAAAAACGCAGCGAGTCGCCGAAGCGACCCGCTCAACTCCGAAGGGGTCCGCCCATCCGAAGCAAGGCACCTAAACGGATTCGGCGATGTTAACCGCTCAATAGGGATTTGACAAGCGATCGCTAGTCAAACGGCGCGAAATGCCTGATCTACCAGATGCCCAGCTGCATCTTCACGTCGTCGCTGGCCATCGTGCGCGGATCCCATGGCGGCGAGAAGGTGAGCTTGCCCCGCACTTCCTTCACGCCTGGCAAGGTCGACGAGCACGTCCTGGATCTGGCCGTCGATCACGGGGCCGAGCGGGCAGCCGGGGCTGGTCAGCGTGTATGTGACATCGATGATGCCCTCGTCCGTGATGTCGACGTCGTACACGAGGCCGAGCTCGACGATGCTCATGTGGATCTCGGGGTCGAAGACGTCCTTCAGGCGCTCCATCACGAGCTCTTCGGAGAGCAGTCCTTTGACGGTCATGTGCGGTTCCTCCTGGTTCGATCAAGTGTAGCGGAGCAGCGCCGGCCGGTTCCCCCGCGCGCGTCACCCGAGGGCGCATACGCCGTGCGGTCGTGCTGGCGATGCCATCACGCGGAGCCGTAGCGCTGGACTTCGCTCTGCATGTTGAGCGGCTCGACGACGGCGCGGCGGTCGTACTGGCCCCACTGCTCGCGCGGCACCATCCACATGATCTCGAACTCGTTGCCGTCCGGATCGGCGCCGTAGAGCGACTTGGTGGCGCCGTGGTCGCTCATGCCGCCGAGCGCGTCCAGGTTCGCGAGCGCCGTCCGGGCGCCCGCCAGGTCCTCGATTGAGCCGACCTCCCACGCCAGGTGGTAGAGGCCGGTTGCGCCGCGTGGCGGCGCGGGCGCGTCCGGGCCGACGGCCATCAGCCCGAGGTCGTGGTGGTTCGACGTCCGGCGGCGCGCATGAAGGCCATCATGCCGCCTTCGCGCGCGATCTCCTCGAAACCGAATGCGCGCCTGTAGAAGTCGACGCTGCGGTCGAGATCGCTGCACGTAGAGGACCGCGTGGTTGAGTCGGCGGACGGGGATCGGCATTGGAGGTTCCCTTTCGTGCTGCCCTCGGTCGAGGTCAGCAGGCTGCGTCCTACAGTCCCCCGAGCGGCTACGCCTCTTCGCGAGTGACGACGCCGTCGCCCTTCTCGTGCTGCTCGATGCCGTCGCCGAGCGTGTGCCAGGCGAGCGTCGCGCACTTCACGCGCACGGCGAACTTCGCCGACGCCCTGCAGCGCCTCGAGATCGCCGAGATCCTCGGGCACGTGCGCCTCGGGATCGGTCAGCATGTGCTTGAACTCATCGGTCAGGCGGCGGATCTCGGCGATGCTCTTGCCTTCGACGAGGTCCGACATCATCGAGCCGGACGCCTGGCTGATCGAGCAGCCGCGGCCTGCATGCCGATGCCGGTCAGACGATCGCCGTCGAACGCGAGCTCCATCTCGACTTCGTCGCCGCAGACGGGGTTGTAGCCCTCGGCCGTCACATCCGGCGTGCGGAAGCTGTCGCGGTGGCGCGGCCGCTTGTAGTGGTCGAGGATCAGCTCGCGATAGAGCTCATCGAGCTCAGGCTCTGGACGTTGCACCATTGCCGAAAATCCTGTCCGCAGCGCCGAGCCGTCGACGAGCGCGTCGACCTCGTCGCGCGGTTGTAGATGTAGAAGCTGGCGCGTGCGGTCGCGACGACGTCCAGACGGCGCATGAGCGGCTGAGCGCAGTGGTGGCCGGCGCGGATGGCGATGCCCTCCTGGTCGAGCACCTGGCTCAGGTCGTGCGGGTGCAGGTCACCGTAGTTGAAGGTGACGGCGCCGCCCTTCTCGGCGCGTCCTTCGGACCGAAGACGCGTGACGCCCTCGACGGCGCTGAAGCGGGTCGATGGCGTACTGCGTGATGTCGATCTCGTGCTCGCGCACGGCATCCATGCCGAGCGCCTTCGAGATAGTCGATGGCGGAGCCGAACGCGATGACGTCGGCGATGTTCGGCGTGCCGGCCTCGAACTTGTGGGGCAGGTCGGCGTACGTGCTCGCCTCGTAGGTCACGCGCTTGATCATCTCACCGCCGCCGAGGAACGGGTCCATGGCCTCGAGAAGGTCGCGCTTGCCGTAGAGGACGCCGACGCCGGTCGGGCCGAGCATCTTGTGCGACGGAGAACGCGAGGAAGTCGCAGTCAAGGTCCTGCACGTCGACCGGCATGTGCGGCACGCACTGCGCGCCATCGACGAGCACAACCGCGCCGACGCGATGCGCCACTTGCGGCGATGCTGCTTGATCGGGTTGATCGTGCCGAGGACGTTCGACATCTGCGTGATGGCGACGATCTTCGTGCGTTCGCCGATCTTCGACAGCGACGTCGTCCCAGACCAGCTGCCCCGTCTCGTCGATGTCGATGTAGCGGACGCTTCGCGCCCGTGGCGAGCGCGATGAGCTGCCACGGCACGAGATTGCTGTGGTGCTCCATCGCCGAGAAGACGATCTCGTCGCCGGGCTTGAGGAACTTGCGGCCCCAGGCGTTCGCGACGAGGTTGATCGACTCGGTCGTGTTGCGCGTGAAGATGATCTCTTGCTCGGGGTGCGCGTGCGTTGATGAAGCGGCCGGCCTTCACGCGCGAGGCCTCGTAGGCGGCCGTCGCCTCTTCGGCGAGCGTGTGCAGGCCGCGGTGGATGTTGGCGTTGTAGTGCTCGTAGTAGTGCACGAGCGCGTCGATCACCTGGCGCGGCTTCTGCGTGGTCGCGGCGTTGTCGAGGTACACGAGCGGCTTGCCGTGCACCTTCCGGTCGAGGATGGGGAAGTCTTTGCGGATGGTCGTCTATGTCGTACATCATCGGTTTGTTTCTGGCGGAGACAAGCTCCGCGGCTACAATCAGGCCCTTTGTTGATGCTCTACTCTTCACGTCGTCGCCGTCGACCTCGACGCGATAGGTCTGGACCGGTCGCACTGCCGGGAGCGCACGGCGCGGCCGTCCGTCACGTCGAACTTCGCGCCGTGGCGGGGACACTCGACGAGGTTGCCTTCCAGCTCGCCCTGGTCGAGCGGGCCGCCATCGTGCGTGCAGACGTCATCGATGGCGTAGAAGCGGCCGTTGACGTTGCAGAGCGCGATGCGCTTGCCGTCGACCTCGATGCACCGTCGATCGTGCCGGGCGGTGTCGCGAAGACTTGGCGACGGCTCGATCAAGGTTCGGCATGCGTTCTTCCGTCTCTGTTGACCTCGGGCGTCTTAGCGCCGCGAGCACCTCATCGAACGTGAGCGCCCCCGTCGCGACCGCCCGCCTTCTCGAGCACGGCGTCCAGTCACGCGCTCGCGGAGCGCGGCATTCGGGATGCGGTCGATGACGTCGGCGAAGAAGCCTTCGACGAGCATGTGCTCCGCGACGCCCTTCGGGATGCCGCGCGACTCCAGGTAGAACAGCTCGGTCTCCTCGACGGGGCCGGCCGTCGCGCCGTGACTGCACTTCGCGACGTCGTAGGCCTCGATCTCGAGGATGGGGATCGGGGCGGCCTTGGCGTGCTCGCTGCAGCAGCAGGTTCCGCGACGTCTGGTTCGCCTCGCTGCCGCTGGCGCCTCGGGTTGATGCGCGTGATGCCGTACCAGACGAGCGAGGCGCTGTCGGTGAGCGCGGACTTGAACTGCAGGTCGCTGATCGTGTGCTGCGCCGACGTGTGTTCTGCAGCGTGTTGTAGTCGAAGTGCTGGTCGCCGTCGCCGAAGGTGACGCCGAGCAACTCGCGTGCGCGCGCCCGGCTGCGGCATCAGCGCGTCGATGCGCATCTTCGTGAGCTTCGAGCCGATGCCGGCGGCCAGCGCCGTGAACTGCGGCGTCGCGGCCGAGCGATCGCGCGCACGGTGTTGAAGTTGTAGACGTCCTCGCCCCAGCGGTTGATGTTGTAGTACTCGACCTGCGCGCCGTCGCCGACGAAGAGCTCGACCGACGCCGACACGAGCGAGGCGCGCCGCCGTCCGGCCGAGTGCGTCTCGTCGACGAGCGACCAGCTTGCTGTTCCGCCTCGGCGACGACGAGCGTGCGCGGGAACAACGCCGCGCCATCACCCTGCGGCGAGACGGAGCGTCGCGACCGGCGCCGTCAACTCGACGCCGCGCGGCACGTAGAGGAACGTGCCGCCCGACCAGAGCGCGGCGTTCAGCGCGAGGTACTTCCACTCATCCGGCGGGGACGTCGTCGTAGAGATCGCTTCGCACGATGTCCGCGTGCTCACGCGCGGCGGCCTGCAGGTCCGCGACGATGACGCCGGCCGGCAGCTGGCCGACGTCGAGCCGCTGCCGCGCACGCGCGGCCGTGAAGCGCGTCGAACGAGATCGCGCGGATGTCTGTACGGCGCCACTCCTCGTCGCCGGATCCGGGCAAGTCCATGGCCTCGTACTGGCGCCACGCGTCGACGCGCGCGTCTCGCAGCCACGCCGGCTCATCACGCGGCGATCGCCTCGACATCATCGCGCGTGAGCCCGGGAGTGCCGGGGGCCAGGAGTTGTTGTGTCATTCGTTCTTCAGCGGATCTAAGCCGTCTGCGGTTACGTCCGTCTGCGTTAGCCAACGGCGCCTTCCATCTGCAGCTCGATGAGGCGGTTCAGCTCGACCGCGTACTCCATCGGCAGTTCCTTCACGATCGGCTCGACGAAGCCGTTGACGATCATCTTCGTCGCCTCGACCTCGCTGATGCCGCGGCTCTGCAGGTAGAAGAGCTGGTCCTCGCCGACCTTCGAGACCGAGGCCTCGTGGCCGATGTTCACCTGCTCCTCCTCGATCTCCATCAACGGGTACGTGTCGGAGCGCGACTTCTCGTCGAGCAGCAGCGCGTCGCAGCGCACGGTCGCCTTCGAGCGCACGCGCGCCCGGGTACACCTTCAGCGCGCCGCGGTAGCTCGTGCGGCCGGAGCCGCGCGAGACCGACTTCGAGATGATGGTCGACGTCGTGTCCGGCGCGGCGTGCACCATCTTCGCGCCGGCGTCCTGGTGCTGGCCGTCCGCGGCCATCGCCAGCGAGAGCACCTCGCCGTGCGCGCGCGGCTCCATCAGGTAGACGCTCGGGTACTTCATCGTCAGCCGCGAGCCGAGGTTGCCGTCGACCCACTCCATGACCGCGTCCTCGTAGGCGGCGGCGCGCTTGGTCACGAGGTTGTAGACGTTCGTCGACCAGTTCTGGATCGTCGTGTAGCGGACGCGGGCGTTCTTCTTCACGACGATCTCGACGACGGCGCTGTGCAGCGAGTCGGTCGAGTACGTCGGCGCGGTGCAGCCCTCGACGTAGTGCACGTAGCTGCCCTCCTCGGCGATGATCAGCGTCCGCTCGAACTGGCCCATGTTCTCCTTGTTGATGCGGAAGTAGGCCTGCAGCGGGATGTCGACCTTCACGCCGGCCGGGACGTAGACGAAGCTGCCGCCCGACCAGACGGCGCTGTTGAGCGCGGCGAACTTGTTGTCCGCCGGCGGCACGATCGTGCCGAAGTACTGCCGGACGATCTCCGGGTAGTCGCGCACGGCGCTGTCCGTGTCGACGAAGATGACGCCGAGCTTCTCCAGGTCCTCGCGGATGCTGTGGTAGACGACCTCGGAGTCGTACTGGGCGCCGACGCCGGCGATGAGCGACTTCTGCTCGGCCTCGGGGATGCCGAGCTTGTCGAACGTGTCCTTGATGTACTCCGGCACGTCGGACCAGTCCTCTCGGCGCGGTCGGAGGCGCGGGCGAAGTAGTAGATGTCGTCGAAGTCGAGCGGGTAGTTCTGGATGCTGCCGCCCCAGAACCCGGTCGGCATCGGCTTCTCGAGGAAGTGGTGGTAGGACTTGCAGGCGGAAGTCCGTCATCCACTGCGGCTCGTTCTTCACGCGCGAGATCTCGCGCACGATGTCCTCGCTCAGCCCCTTCTCCGTGCGGTACTTGTAGACGCGCGTTGTCGTTGTCGTTGAAGCCGAACTTGTAGCCGTCGTGCCTTCGGCGATCTCCGGCGTGACTTTCGCGACCATGGCTATGCCTTCTCCCCGGTCGCCGCGACGAGCGCAGGCGGCCGTACTTCTGCGATCACCGGGTCGTAGCCCTGCTCTTCCAGCTGCAGCGCCAGCTCGGGGCCGCCGGACTGGATGATGCGGCCCTGGTACGAGGATGTGCACGAACTGCGGCTTGATGTAGTTCAGCAGCCGCTGGTAGTGCGTGATGAGCACGACGCCGAGCTTCGGCGTCATCAGCGCGTTCACGCCCTCGGCGACCGTGCGCAGCGCATCGATGTCGAGGCCGGAGTCCGTCTCGTCCATGATGGCGAGGTCCGGGTCGAGGATGCCCATCTGCAGGATCTCGGCGCGCTTCTTCTCGCCGCCGGAGAAGCCCTCGTTCACGTAGCGGCGGGCGAACTGCTCGTCCATCTTCAGCATCTTCATCGTGCGCGAGCAGCTTCTCGCGGAACTCGCGCACCGGGACGTCCTCGCCGCGCACGGCCTTCATCGCCTGGCGCAGGAAGTTCACCATCGTCACGCCGGGGATGCTCGTCGGGTACTGGAACGCCAGGAACATGCCGCGCTGCGCGCGCTCGTCCGGCGTGCAGCCCGAGGATGTCCTCGCCCTTGAAGCGCACGCTGCCGCCGGTGACTGCGTAGCGCGGGTGGCCCATGAGCGCGTTCGCGAGCGTGCTCTTGCCGGAGCCGTTCGGGCCCATGATGGCGTGCACCTCGCCGCGGTTGACGGTCAGGTCGACCCCGTTGAGGATCTGCTTCCCCTCGACGGCGACCGTGAGGTCGCTCGATCTCCAGCAGTGTCGTCTGGCTCATCCCTGTCCTCTTCTGCGGTCTGCACGTCGATCTGACGTCCGGTCATTGCGGTCCGGTTCTGCGTGCATCTGCGCTCGGCGCGCACGACGTACTCGCACACGTGCTGTGACCATCGACCATGCGACTCACCTGCTCGACGGGCGCGCCGACGAGCAGCTCGACGACCGGTGGTCGGCGTGGCACGGCGCATCCGAAGCCTCAGCGGCCTTCTTGTACGGGCAGGCGGTGTTCATGCAGGTGGTAGCCGTCGTCATCCTTGCGCCAGTGGTCGACGATGCCCTCGTCCTTGAGCGCGCGCTCGTCTCGGCGACGCGCTCGCGCGACCGTAGTGCCCGTCACCAGCGGCCGGTAGGCGCCGGCGATGTCATCGGCGACGCCGTCGAAGACCTGCGCCAGACATCTGCGGTTACGGCCGTCGGCGGGCAGCGTCGCCAGCTGCTTGACCATGCGGTTGACGAGCCGCGGATAGTGCGCGTTCAGCTCCTCGCGCGCGCTCGGTGAGCCGGTAGACGTAGGAGGGCCGACCGACCTCGTGGCGCTGGATGTTGACGTCCACCAGCCCCTCGCGCCCGCATCACCTCGAGGTGGCGGCGGATGTTCGCCTGGTTCAGGGCGAGTTCGGCCGGCGATATCGGAGACCGTGGCCTGCCGTCGGCCGCCCAGAAGGTCGCGCATCTGGTCCCGGGTGGATTTCATGGCACTTCGATCGTATCGAGGGAAGGCCGTTATATCAAGCGAAAAGAGACTAAAAATGCAGAAATGCAGCTAAATAGAAATCGCTGAGACGGCAAGCTGCAAAGCGCCGGCTAACCGCTGACTGCTGACTCTGACTACGACCGCTAATGAGGCAGTTTCGAGTCCATGATCTTCGCCAGCGCCAGCTCGTCGATGCCAGTCTCGGCGCCTGAGCCAAAGCTCATGCTGACGACACCGGCACCTAGGTCACCGCGAGCCGAAGAAATACATCTTCATGTTGATGACGAAGTCATCGAGCTCGGGGTCGGCGCGTAGCGTCGGAGCCCGCGAACGCGCCCTGGAGCGCCTTCAGGAAGCCGCCGAGATCGAGTGTCATCTGACATACCAAAACCGCCGTCACCCAGGCCCTGGGCGTCGAGGAGGTGGATGTCGGTAAAGCCCAAGACCGGGGATGCTCCCCGTGTTCTGCTCGATGGCGTCCCTCAGCTGCTCCTCCGTGATGCCTTGAGCGTCGTCGAGGGCAGCGCCGAGATCCTGCAGGTCGTCGAATTTCATCGCCATCGACATCAGCATGACGGTGCCGCGCGGGTCCTCCGCCTTCACGTCGCCCTTCGTGGCGATCGACATCGCGACGTCGCCCTTGCCGGCAGTCGAGAGTCCATCAGGGACACGTACCGAGCCCGTCTGCTCCACGGTGAATCCGTCCGGAAGGTCGCTGGCCGCCAGCACGTACTTCTCGAGCGCGGGGTCCCCGGGCGCGAACTGGGGCGAGACCCCATCGGCGCCGCTGCCGCCGCCGAGGACGCCGCTGCTGAACAGCGTCCCAAAGACGCTGCCGAGGGTTTTCTCACCGGCCTGGCCCGAGGCGGCGCTGCGGGTCGTCGCAGCCTCTGGCGTGGCTGAGGCGGACGCTGCGGGCGTGTCCTTCGGCGCCTGTGTGGGCGCGGGCTTCTTGTCGCCGCCTCCGCAGGCGGCAGCGAGCAGGGCAACCGCCGCGAACAGGGTGAGAGCGCGCATGTACGCCGCCTCCATGTGAATCAACCCATCTGCCTTGAGAATAGTCGGCATCGGCGCCGACGCCTACAGGCGCTCACTCACAGCTTCACGAGTTGATTGAGCGCGGAGGCCAGCTCCTCCTCCGTGAAGATCGACTCGAGGCGGCCGACGACGATCCCGTCCTTGTTCATGAAGAAGGTGTAGGGCTCGCCTGGCAGGTGCCACTCCGGACGGCGGGCCGGTACTTCTGGAGCTGGTGGTCCTGCCAGACCTCGATGTGGATGAAGTCGACCCGATCCTCGTAGGCGGGTACCTGCTGGAGGAGGACTTCGAGGACGGGGCCGCAGAAGCGCGTCTGGCAGAACGCGGGCGTGCTGAACTGCACGACCGAGGGGCGGCCGCTGCCGAGCGAGTCGGCGATGACCTTGTCGTGAAGCGGGCAGATCGGGTCGCGCGAGCAGATGCTCGCCGCGTCGGACGTGGTGGCGAGCGTGTCGTTCTGGGACTTCGGCGCCTCGGCGCCGGGCCCCGGCGTCACCCACTCGGCCAACACGTTGAACGGCGCCTGCACGGGCTCAGGGGCCGTGCCCTCAACGCGCGTCACGCTCGATCTCGACGCCCCAGGTCCCTACCTGATCGAACGGTGCGTTGGTGACGTAGAAACCGATGGCGTCGTTCAATGCCGCATCGCCGGTGCTCTTATCGTGGGCATGCGCGTCGGTGACGTTCAGCTCGTCGTAGGTCAGATCGCCTTCGCCCCGAAGTTGGCCCGTTGTTGGCGTGCCGCCGTCCGATGCGATGGTAAAGAACTTCAGATGCACCGTGGCGTTCTTCACGAGGCCGCCGTTCCCGTCGAGCAACCCGACGGCGAAGCGGTTCTGCTCGTTCGCCTTGTACTCCGCCGTGAGCATCACGGGCGTGATGGTCGATGCGAGCTGCGTCGCGCCTGGTACGGGAGTGTCAGCCGGGGCCTTCGTCGGCTCAGGCGCGTTCGTCGAGGAAGAGCAGCCGATGGTGTAGAGCGCTGCTCCGCCCACGGACGCGACGAGCGCGCCCTGCAGGAAGCCACGACGCGGCGGCCGCTGCCGCTCGAATATCTGTCTCTCGTCTCGCGCGCCCACGTCGTGCCTCCGCTCGACAAACGCCGCAATCCAACCTAGGGTACGTGCCGGCGACGGGCAAACGATGTCGGGGCACGGCGGACGCAACGATTGTTTCTTCACGGGACGGAGCGCTCAGGTCTCAAGCAGCGCCTTGAGGTCCTGCTTCGCGTCCAGGATGCCGGCCCAGAGATCGCCGATCTCGGCGATGCGCTCCGGCTCAGTGTCGATGTCGAAGTCGGTCGGGTAGACGTGCGCCAGCTCTTCCCAGGTCACGGGCGCCGACACGCCCGCGAACTCCGACGGCCGCAGCGAGTACTGCGCGGCGAGCGTCTTGCCGCGCGTGTTCTGGTTGTGGTCGAAGAAGATCTTGCCAGTGCGCTTCTGCGTCTGCCCACTCCATCGTCAGGTCGTCGGGATGCATCTGCAACATGTACCGGCCGATCGTCTCCGATGCCGCGCGGAGCTCGTCGTACGTGTAGTGGCGGAGGATGGGCACGTAGATGTGCAGGCCCGTCTTGCCCGTGGTCTTCACGAACGACGAGAGCCGCAGCTGCTCGCAGCAGGTCCTTCAGCTGAGAACGCCATCTCGCGCGTCTTCTCGAAGGCGCGGCGGTTGAGCGCCGGCTCCTCGCCCTTCTTCTCGTGCCGGCGTAGATGTAGGGGTCGAGGTCGAAGACCATGTAGTCGGGGTAGTTGAGCACGCTGGCGTCGAGGTTCTGCCGCGATCCCGAGAACACCGTCGGCAGGCCGACGCGCGTCCGGCTCGGGGTTGACGCGCGCCATCCACGCGTGGATCTCCAGGTCGGCGAGCTGGGCCAGCCAGATCAGCGTCTGCAGGTTGTTCACGAGGATGTACTCGCCGTCGCCGTCGCTGCTCGACGAGTAGATCGACGCGCGGTCGACCTGAACTCCTTCGGGAACGGCCGATGGCCAGTGCTTCTGGTAGAAGGACTGCGCCGGCGATGCCGTTCGGGTATCGCGTCAGCGTCAGCGGCCGGTCCTTGAGGTGCGGCAGCATGACGGCGCGACGCGCGCGTAGTAGCGGATCAGCTCGCGTTTGGTGCGGGCGGGGTGGTCCTTCGTCGCGGGCCAGAACTCCTTGTCGAGGTTGGTGAGCTTGATCGGCACGCCGTCCACGTCGAGCGTGAAGTTCGCCTTCGTCTCGCTCTCGAGCTGCGCAAGCACCGATGCGACGGCGCGCTCGATGCGAACCCGCCGGCGCAGGCGCGGTCGCTCTGCTCGGCGACGATGACGTCGACCGACTCGTGCGGCGTCTCCTCGCGGCGCACCGAACGCGGGTCGACGTCGTCGCGCATGCCGAGGAACACCGGCGCCCGCAGGTTGCCTTCGCGCGTCCATGCGCCGAACTTCACCTGCGCGACCATCTCGGGCTCGACCCAGAAGCAGCGCGCGGACTTGCCGCCGGACCATCGTCCGCCGATGACGGTGGGCGGGTTCGCGAACGGCGATACGTCGGTGCGCAGCGCCTCGAGCTTCTTCTTGACCGTGTCGAGCATGCGGTCGGTCAGGCCGGAGCCGACGCTCGAGGCGAAGCGCAGGGTCGTCGCCTTCGTAGTAGCCGACGAGGAGGCCGCCGAAGGTCTTGCTGCGCGAGCCTTCGCCCTCGGTGTAGCCGCCGACGACGAACTCCTGCTCGAGGACGTTCTTCACCTTGAGCCAGACGCGGCTGCGCGCGCCCGGCTTCGTACGTGCTCGTCGCGCGCTTGGCGACGATGCCCTCGAAGCCGAGGTCGGACGCCGACCGATAGAGTTGCTCGCCGTCGCGCTCGATGTAGTCGACGAGCTTGATGTGGTCGCCCGGGACGAGCGCGCGCCGCAGCAGCGCCTTGCGCTCGGTAAGGGGCACCTGCGTCAGGTCGTAGCCATCGAGATAGAGCAGGTCGAAGACGTAGTAGTACGCGGGCGTTTCGGCGGCGATGCGCGCGACCTCGGCGGGCGCGAGAGGTTGATGCGCGGCTGCAGCTCCTGGAAGTCGGGCTCGCCGCGTTCGTTGATGGCGACGATCTCGCCGTCGAAGATCGCGGTCGCCGCGCGTCTGCGCCTCGACGCGCCTCGACGACCTCCGGGTACTGCACCGTCGCCTGGTTGCCGCGGCGGCTGCGCAGGTCGGCCTTGCCATCATGCAGGAACGCCAGCGTGCGCACGCCATCGAGCTTCGGCTCGAAGAGCCAGCCCGTCGCGCGAGAACGGCGCCTCGACCAGCGTCGCCAGCATCGGGCGCAGCGTGCGCGGGTCGGGCAACGGCGCCTCGCGCGCGGCGGCGTGCGGTTTGCCGCCTGACTTCGCCGCCATCGGCGGCATGCGGCCTTCCTTCAGGTCCTTGATGCGTGAGCCCGCTGATCACCGAGCGGTCCTCCTCGAGGATGTCGCGCGTCTCCGAGGCGAACTCGTCGCGATGCTTGATCAGCAGCCACGTCTTCGGGTCCTTGGCGATCGTCGCACGAGCGTCCACGACCCGCGCAGCTTGTTGCCGCGCAGCGTGATGGAGATCTTGCCCGCGGCGATCCCCTCGTGCATGCGCGCGCTGCCCTCTTCCTTGTCGCCCCACGACAGCTCGCCGTGCTCGTCCGGCGTGTAGGTGCCCGTTGTCCCAGACGATGACCTGGCCGGCGCCGTAGTTGCCCTTGGGGATGACGCCCTCGAAGCCGCCGTAGTCGTACGGGTGGTCCTCGACGTGGACGGCCTGGCGCTTGTCCTTCGTGTTCAGCGACGGGCCCGCGCGGCACGGCCCACGACACGAGCACGCCATCGACCTCGAGCCGGAAGTCCCAGTGCATGCGCGTGGCCGAGTGCTGCTGGACGACGAAGGTGAGGTCGCCACCCGCGGGCGCGGAGCCGGCCTCGGGCTCCGGCGTCTGGTCGAACTTGCGCTTCTGCCGGTACTTCAGCAGCGCATCGAGATCGGGCGCGGGCTTCGGCGCCTTCGTGGAGGGTTTCGTCCTGGGCACGGGTTCATTTTCGGGTCAGCGGTTGTTGCAGGGCAATCAGCCTTGGCCGCGCGGACACGGCAAACGTCAAGGCAGCGAGAGCGACAGCCTGAGCGAGAACGTGTCCCCTGTCAGCGTGCCTTCGGCCGTGATGCGGCCCGCAGCCAGCGCGAAGTCGCCGGCGCCGCCGTCCACGTCGTATTCGAGGCGGACGTTGTGGGATGCGTCATCGGCTTCGGCGGCCTCGGCGACGTCGCCGCTTGCGAGCGTGCCGTAGATCTCGGCGCCGTCCACGCGGGCGAGCGTGATGTCGCCTTCGCCGGTGTTCGCCTCGAGCCCGATGTTCCACGTGACGACGGCGGACAGCGTCCAGGCGCCGTCAGCGGTCGCGCCCTCGAGCGTGGCCGTCTCGGCGCCGTTCAGCAGCTCCTGGCGCTCGACGATGTCACCGGTGAACGCGAGTTCGAGGTCCACGGCGGAAGGGTATCGCCCGATGGCGCGCGGGCGCCCGCCGGCGACCGCGGCGCCTGAACACCAGGAGCGTACACCTGTGCGCCCCTGCCATGATTCTATCTCGGCACGCCGGTCTTAGCCTTCGGCCTTGACCTTCTTCACGGCCTCGATCAGGGCCGGCATGACGGTCTTGAAGTCCCCGACGATGCCGAAGCGCGCCGCCTTGAAGATGTTGGCGTCTGCATCCTTGTTGATGGCGACGATGTTCTTCGAGCCGGAGCAGCCCGCCATGTGCTGGCTAGCACCGGACACCGCGACGGCGATGTAGAGCGTCGGACTGACGACCTTGCCGGTCAGGCCGACCTGCTCCGCGACCGGCCGCCAGCCGAGGTCGGCGACCGCGCGACTCGCGCCGACGGCGCCACCGAGCAGGTGCGCCAGCTCTTCGATGACGTTGAAGTTCTCCGGACCGCCGAGGCCGCGACCGCCGGTGACGACGACGTCGGCGTCTTCCAGGCGTACGCCCTCGGATGTGGCGACCTTCCGTTCGAGCACCTTCGTGCGGATGCCGGAGGCGTCGAACGCTACCTTCTCCACCGTACCGGCGTTGCCACCGACAGCGGCATCCTGCGACTTCGGCCGCACAGTCGCGACGCGGGCGAGGCCGAAAAGCTGTTGATGGCGCGCGCGTTGCCGCCATATGCCGGACGAGTCGTGTGCAGCTTCCCGTCCTTCATCTCCAGCGCAACGGTGTCCATCGCGACGGCTGTGCTCGAGTTTGAACGCGAGCGCCGGCGCCAGGTCGCGGCCGACGTTCGTCTGGCCCAGTAGCATGACGGTGGCGTCGGCCTGCTTCGCCGACGGCCAGCGCGGCGTGCGTGTAGCCGTCGGTCGTGTACTGCGCGAGCGCCGCGTCATCGACGACGTAGGTCTTCTCGACGCCCGTGATCTTCGACGCCGCGGCCTCCACACCGGAGCCGATGAGCATCGCCGAGACAGGTCCGGCGTTGAGGCGCTGGCCGGCGCCGACCAACTCCTGCGGTCATCGGCGCGATCGTCGCCGTCGGCGACCTCCGCCAGGATGAGCACTCCGTTGGGCATGATGATGTTCTCCGTCCCGCGGTGCGTCAGGCAGCCGCGCCGTACCGCTAGATCAGCTTGGCTTCGTGCAGCCGCTTCGCGAGCGCCGCCGCCTGCTCCTCGGGCGTGTCGCCTGCCATGATCTCGACCTTCGTGTCGACCTGCGGCACGAAGAGCGACTCGAGCGTGAGCCTCGGCGCGAGCGCAGCAGCATCGACACCGATGTCGCCCGCGCTCCAGGTGTTCACCTGCTTCTTCGCCGCGCGCCATGATCTGCTGCAGCTTGGGGTAGCGGGGTTCGCCCAGCTCGTTGCTGACGGTCACCACCGCCGGCAACGGCGCCTCAACGGTCTCGAATGCGTCAGGCAGGACGCGCTCGCACGGTGATCTTGCCGTCGGTCGCGGTCACTGACTTGGCGAACGTGACCACCGGCGCGCCGAGCATCTCGGCGATCAGCGTGCCAGTGACGCCGAGGTCCCAGTCCACGGCCTGCCGTCCCGTAAGCACGAGGTCGACATCGCCGAGCTTCTTGATCGCGCTCGAGAGCACGGTTGCGGTGCCGTTGCTGTCGAGGTCATTGAAGGCGTCGTCCACGAGCAGCACGCCCTCGTCACCGCCCATCGCGAGGCCATGCTTGATGACGTCGCGCGCGGTCGCCGCGCCCATGCTCATGATGGTGACCTTCGCGTCGCCGCCGGCGTCCTTGATGCGCATCGCCGCCTCGACGGCGATCGCGTCGAACTGGCTCGGCACCGGCGCGACGCCGGGCGGCGGGACGACCTTCTTCGTCCCTTCATCAACCTTGAAGCTGGAAGGCGGAATGTCCCAGTCGGGAACCTGCTTCACGCAGACGACAATATGCAACTTCGTCCCTCCTCCGGGCAGAATTCATATCTGCAGTTCGTGGTCAGGGTGCTGTGCTCAGCGCGAGGCGCATACCGGCCCCTGAGGCCGATGCAGGGTACAAACTCATCGCCCTAGTCGCTAGCGCGAGCCACAAACGCCAGAACGTCGGCCATCCGCCGATGCTGATCCTGGGGTTGGGCAAGCCGTTCGCGGACCGCGATCGCCCTTGCGCGGTTCTTCCGTGTCCGGATTTCGACTGGTTGGCCCGCACCTTCCCCTGATCAAAGCCGATGGAGGGCTCGATGGTTGTACGCAGCGCGCCTCCCGTCCCGTTGCCTGAACTCCCCGTCCCGGCGACAGGTGACATCCTCGCGCGCCGATGCTTTCGTGCGATGAACACGTCGATCGAGATTACTCTGGCCGACTGGCGCTGCGGCCATCTCCTTGACCGCGCCGAAACCGTGTTTCACCAAGTCGAGGATCGCTTCAGCAGGTTCCGCGCCGACAGCGAGCTTTCGCGCTTCAACAACCGGTCCGCCATAGAGTTCGAGGCATCGCCGGCGTTCATCGCCCTCCTTTCGCGGGCGCTCGAATTCCACCGGCTCACCGACGGCATGTTCGACCCGGCGATCCTGCCTGTGCTGGAAGCGGCCGGGTACGACCGCTCATTCGAGCTGATCGACCATGCCGAGAGAGGGGAGGCGATTTCGCACACCGACGCCTCAAGTATCGGCGACGTCCACATCGACGACACCGGGGGCACCGTCGCGGCGCCGAAGGGGCTACGCCTCGACTTCGGTGGCATCGGCAAGGGCTATGCCGTGGACCTCGCCGCGCGCGTCCTCGCACCGGCGCGCCACTTCATGATCAACGCCGGCGGCGACATCGTCGCATCGGGCGACGGCCCTACCCGCGAAGGGTGGGACGTCGGGGTCGCCGATCCTCGCGATACATCGAAGAACATCGAGGTCGTGCGAGTGCGCGACGCCGCCATCGCCACGTCCAGCGTGGCGAAGCGCCGCTGGCGCCGAGACGGGAAGTGGAACACCCACATCATCGACCCACGCACGCGCGTTTCGCTGGAAAGCGGAGTGGTCACCGCCACCGTCATCGCCCCGACGGCAACGGAGGCGGACGTGTTCGCCAAAACGGCACTGCTCCTCGGCGTTGACGACGGTTGCGCCTGGGTCGAGCAGCATGCCGCGTCCGCGCTCTTCGTCGAGGCGGCCAGAGGCGTGGTGCGCACGCCCTCGTGGCCCCTCGCATAGGGAACGGAGTCGAACAATGCAACGAAGATTCGCCCTCGCAGCAGCTCTCGCGTTCACCGTCGTCGTAACCGCCGGCGTGCTGGCGCTCGGATCGGCCGCTAGCTGGTTCGGTGGAGGCAAGAAGCCGGCATCGGCGCAACCGGCGGCGGCCTCGGCGCAGCCCGCGCAGTCCGCACCGCAGGCACCTGCGCCCGCGGAAGCGCCGCCCGACCCGATCTATCGGACGGAGTACGTGTATCTGGATCAGGCAGCAGCGAATGGCGCCCGGGCATCCGCGCCGCCGCCCGTCGTCCCGGCACCGCAGAGCCAGACAGCGGCGCAGGGGGCGCCGCCAACGGTAGTAGCCACTGTGCCAGCTGCACTTTCGGCGACGCCGCCACCGCAACCGACGTCGCCTCCGGCGCCGACGGCACCAGCGTCGCATCCGCCCACCCCGACGCCGCCCGCGCCGCCGACGCAGGCGCCGCCTCCGCCAAGCGGTCAGGGGCAGCCTCATGAGCTGGAGTTCACCGGCACCGTCACCGCCATCAACGGCAACGTCGTGACGTTCTCGCACGGTGGCACATCGACCGATGTGACCGTCAACCAGGGGCTGGGTTCGCTGTCCATCGGGACGAGGGCGCATGTACACGCGATCCTGAACGGCGGCCACTACGTCGCCGATGAGATCGACACCGGGGACTAGCGATGACGAGGTACCCGCGATCGAAGGTCTTCGTCATCGGTTCGACGCTGCTCGCCACGGCGATGATCTGGGGCGCGCTGGCGTGGCCCGACTGGACCGGCGCGAGGGCCGCTCCCCTCGACCCGCAGGTCAAGGCGCTGCGGGCGCTCGCGGCGTTGCCTCCAGAGCAACTCGCGGCACTCACGGCGCCTCTCCCAACGCAGACGGCGGCGCCGCCCTCGGCCCACCAGCAGCAACCGCAGACCATCGTGCGGCAGGTCGTCGTCGTCCGCCGCGCCGCCGGGACAACCGGGGAGGCCGCGTCCGACGTGCCGGCGTCCGCCGCCGGCGTCCCTGCCGTCCCGAATGGCGCACCGGCTTCCCAGCCAGTTCCGGCCGACCCGAACCCCGCGCCTGCGCCCGCCAACTCCGCGCCGCCGCCACCCGTCGACGCCGCGCCGCCGCCGCGAGCTCCGGCGCCTGCTCCACCCGAGTCCCCGCCTCCGGCCGCGCCGCCCGCGCCGGCGCCCGCACCTGCCCCGCAGCCGGCGCCGCCACCGCCGCAGACGACAGCGTCATGACGATGACGGCCATCGCAGCCGTTCAGCTCGCGTCGTCATCCGGCGTTACGGCGCACCTGTACTGGTACCTGGGCCGCGCTTCGGGCTTCGCTGCCTACTGGCTGCTCTTCGCGTCCGTGGCGCTCGGGCTCGCCATCAGCTCACGCCTGTTCGATGGCATGCTGGGGCGCGGATGGGTGTTCGAGATGCACAAGTTCCTGTCGCTCTTCGTGCTCGTCGTGATGTGCTTTCACGCCCTGATCATGTTGCCGGACCCGTATGCGAAGTTCACGCTGGGCGAGCTGCTTGTACCGATGCAGTCACACTACCGCAATGGCGCGATGGCCATCGGCATCGTGACGTTGTACGGCTCAGCTCTGCTCTCGGCAACTTTCTACATGAAAGGGTTGATCGGGCAGAAGGGATGGCGACTTATCCACTACGCCACGTTCGCGACGTTCGTCGGCGCGATGGCGCACGGCGTCCTCGCCGGCACTGACACCGCACTCGAGCCGGTGCGTATCTCGTACCTGGCGTCGGGGATCGCGGTGCTGTTCCTCACGTTCTTCCGGATACTCGCCGCCCGCTCGGCGGCGCGCCCGAGGCCGGCACACGCTCCGGCTGTATCCGAGGCTCGCAGGGCGGAGGCAGCCTGACTCGATCAGCGGCGTAACCGCACGACGGCGTCTTGTGCGGCGGCGAGGAATGCCGTGTCGCCGCTGATACGGTGCTCGCGGAGACAGGCCTCGGTGAACTTGATGGCGTGCTCGTCCTGCGCGGCCACCGCCTGCTCAACCAGGTCGTCACGGTCGAAGGCCGTGGGTTCGTGCGGCGCCTCGCCGATGGCGGCCGACCCGTACGCGGCGTAGATCGAGGCGCACGCCTGCCAGGCGTAGCGCATTGCGTCGCGCCGCGTGGCCGGCGCGAGGTACGGCGCGAGGATGCGGAGCGCGCTCGGCGCCGTGACGGTGTGGATGAAGGAGATCGAGGCGCCGGCGGCATTGGCGAGATACTGGCGCACGAACGTGCGCGTGACGTCCGAGACGAACGCATCGACGTCGCGATCGATATCCACGTACTCGATGACCGGGCCGAATCGCTCGCGATCGACGGCCTTCACGGCATCGAAGATGAGCTCACGACGGCGCTGTGCATCGGGAACGCGTCCGACGAGCGGGAGGGCCTCGGCAACGGTCAGGTGCCCCGCGGGTGCGATGACGGCGGGAAGGGTCTGGTAACGCGCGGCCCAGTAGCCGAGGCCTTCGGCGAGTTCGTGAAGCCGGAGTGGGTTCTCGGCGCGCTCGAGCGCACGCACCGCGTGCGCGGTGCGGAGAATGCCGTGTGTCGCGCCCGCCATGATGCCCGGCGCAAGCCGGCCAACCCAGGTGTCGACCGCCTCCCGCCACGGGCGCTCATCGAGCTCGCGCTCGAAGAACGCGATCCAGTCGCCGGCGCGGGCGATGTCGCCAAGCGGCTCTCTCCACTCGTCGCGTGCGATCGGGTTGCGTGACTCGGGGTGTTCGAGGAGGCGCCTCCCGTACTGTTCGGCCCACGGCTGGACGGCGTCGGAGCGCCCGAGCGCAACAAGCGCGTCGGCCGCCATCGGGCCGTGGTTGGATAGGCCACCGCCGAACTCCGGCCCGGTCGATGCGAAGCGAATCAACGCCTCATCGAACGCGCTGTCGGGCTGTGATGTCATGATGCGCCTCCGCCCTCGCTCCAGCGAGAAGGTAGCGGGCATGGACAGGCCCGGGCATCGGCCCAAGGGCGGAGGCCCGATCGGACGTTAGACCGATCTAAGGTGCGTTCAACGCGTCGATGAGCTGGCGGATTCGGCCGAAGTTCGTCGTGGCGACGAAGGCCAGGCGGGCCATGCCAAGGGCGTCTTCGTCACGGGCCTCGGCTGGCGTGATCGGGACGGTCTCGATCTGGCCCGACGCAACGACGTCATGGAACTCGCGGTTCAGACGCGCGAGCTGTTCCGGGGCCGGCGCGCGCTTCATGCGCAGCACGAGCCGCTCGCCCACGTAGCGCGCGGAGTCGTAGTTCGCATAGAAGCGCTCGATCGTGGCGATCGCAGGCTCGATGCCGTCCGCCAGCTCGAACAGGGACAGGTCCTCGCGCGAGGCGAGGCCGCGGTCGACGAGGTGATCCCGCACGAACGCCGTCCATTCGCTCCAGTACTTGCTGCCGCGGCGGCTGCAACAGGACGACGGGGCGGATGGCAGTCTTCCCGGTCTGCATCAACGTGAGCAGCTCGAACGCCTCGTCCAGCGTGCCGTAGCCGCCAGGCAGGAGTACGAAGGCATCGGATTCCTTCATGAAGGAGATCTTGCGTGTGAAGAAGTACTTGAAGTCGATGAGCTTGGGGTCACCAGCGATGAACCCGTTCGCGCCCTGCTCCATCGGCAGCTTGATGCCGACGCCGAACGACCTCTCTGCGCCCGCGCCCTCGTGGCCAGCCGCCATGATGCCTGGACCGGCTCCCGTAATCACCATCCAGCCCCGCTCGGCCATCGCGCGCGAAAACTCACGCGTCGTGGCGTACTCCGCGTGGTCCTCGGTCGTGCGCGCGGAGCCGAAGATGCTGACCTTCCGTACGCCGCGATACGGCGCGAAGATGCGGAACGAGCGGCCCAACTCCCGCAGCGAGCGCGACACGAGCTTCATCTCACCACGGTTCGCGGTGCGCGCCATTCGGAACGCCGTGGCCACGATGTCTTCGAGAAGGTCGGCATCGGCCGGAGCGAACTCGCCGACGAGCGCCCGGATCTTCTCGTCGAGCGCTCGGTCGCCGGAGCCGGAGCGCCGTCGCAGACGCTGGCGGGTGGGGCTAGTACGTACGGAACGGGGTTCGAGCGGCTCGACGCCTGTAGGCGGCGCCTCCAGCGACTCGCGCTTCTCGGTTGCCTTCGATGCCATCCGCACATGATATCGGCGCATGAACCGCGCTCTGGTAACTCGGAATCGGGCCGGAAGGCGCTACTTGCCCTTGAACAGGCCCTTGATCTTATCCGTCAGTCCGGGCCCCTTGAAGCCGCGTTCGCGAGCCTGGGCCCAGTCCGCTTCCGCAGTCGAAGCGCGCGCGAGCCCGGCGATGCGCTCCTTCATGACCTGGATCACTCGGGCCGACTCGCCGGCGTCGAGCCAGAACCCATGGCTCTCGGTGCAGGCGTCCAGTTCGAGGTTATAGGCGCGATAGTTGAATGCGCGCATCGTCTGGCCGCAGATCGGGCACTTGAGCTCGCTCTCGTGCTTGGCGTAGTCGATCATGCCGCGGCGCTCGTCGGAGTCCGCGACGGTGGCTTCGAGCGCCTCCAGCTCCTGGAAGTCGTACCAGGCGCCGTGACACTGCGGGCACTCGTCAACGTCGATGTCTTGCTCCGAACGCGTCTTAAGCTCGCTGCCGTCGCGCGGACATGCTCTCATCTCGAAGTCCGATCCTCTCTCTCGCTCGCGGCGCGCGTAGCGCCGATGCATCCTAGAATGGCTCCGGCATCTCGTAA
This sequence comes from uncultured Chloroflexia bacterium, assembly GCA_963736015.1. Classification (GTDB taxonomy): domain Bacteria; phylum Chloroflexota; class Dehalococcoidia; order DSTF01; family JACRBR01; genus CAVTNG01. The sequence continues at coordinate 201,114 of CAVTNG010000006.1, forward strand.
AGGACAGCGATGACCAATACATACTGGAACGCCGAAGTATACGACCGCATCGGAAAGCCGATGCGCCGGTGGGCGCAGCAGGTCATCGACGACCTTGGGCTTGCCGGCGACGAGACCGTGCTCGACGCCGGCTGCGGGTCAGGCTCCGTCACCTTCGACCTGCTGGCGAAGCTGCCGCGCGGAAAAATCTACGCCGTGGATACCTCGGCCGAGATGATCGGCCAGCTCTCGAAGACCGCGGCCGACCGCGGCGTCAAGAACGTGGTGCCCATGACCGCGAGCCTGACGGACTTCACCCTGCCGGAGCCGGTCGATGCCGTGTTCTCGAACGCCGTCTTCCACTGGATCCCGGACGACGACGCGCTGTTCGGCTGCCTCTACCGGGCGACGAAGCCGGGCGGCCGGCTTCGGGCGCAGTGCGGCGGCTACGGCAACAACGCGCACGTGCTGGAGGCGGTGGCGGCGGTGCGCGAGCGCCCTCAGTTCGAGCCGTACCTGCGCGGATTCAGCGACAGCAAGAAGTACCGGACGCCCGAGGCGGCGACCGCGTCGCTCGAGAAGGCGGGTTGGCGGGACGTCCGCGCGTCGCTGTTCGAGTCGCCGCAGCCCTTCGAAGATCGCGACGAGGCGCGCGCTGTACGTGCGCACGATCCTGCTGCGCGATCACGTCGCGCGCATGCCGGAGGCAGACGGCATCGCCTACTCGCAGGCGGTCGTGGAGGAGACGGTGCGGCGGTGGGGCGAGCCGTACGTGGCGGATTACGTGCGGCTGGACCTGTGGGCGAACCGATGAGCGGCGTCGGATGTTGGGAACAGCGTCGCGCGAGGGCCGGTATTCCCCATCGGACAATGAACGTGATTGACGCGGTAAGGAGTGGGCCATGGCAGACGTAGACGGCGCAACGCTGATCGCCCGCAGCTTGAAGCAGCAGGGCGTCGAGTACATGTTCGGGATCGTCGGGGTGCCGGTGGTGCCGATCGCCTTCGCCGCCCAGCGCGAGGGCATCAAGTACATCGGCATGCGGCACGAGCAATCGGCGTCGTATGCGGCCCAGGCCGTCGGCTACCTGACGGGTCGGCCCGGTGCGTGCCTCGTCGTATCGGGGCCCGGGATGACGAATGCGATCTCGGGCATCGCAAACGCCTGGTCGAACCGCTGGCCGATGCTGCTGCTCGGTGGCTCATCCGACATTTCGCAGCACAGCATGGGCGCGTTCCAGGAGGCGCCGCAGGTCGAGGCCGCGCGGCCGTGGTGCAAACTGTCGGCGGAGGTCGACTCCATCGAGCGCATCCCCTACTACATCGAGCAGGCGGTGCGCACGTCGATCTACGGGCAACCCGGGCCGGTGTACCTGGACCTCCCCGGCGACATCATCAGCGGCAAGTGCGACGACGAGCGAGCCGTGCGATGGCAGCGCCCGCGCGCGGCTGACGCGCCGCGGCCGCTCGCCGACCCTGCTGCCGTGAAGGCGGCGCTCGCGGCCCTGAAGTCGGCGGAGCGCCCGCTGGTCGTCGTCGGCAAGGGCGCGGCGTACGCGGATGCGGCACCGGAGGTGCGGGAGTTCATCGAGGCGACGCAGCTGCCGTACCTGGCATCGCCGATGGGCAAGGGCGTGCTGCCAGACGACCACGCGCTCTCGACGGCGCCGGCGCGTTCGCATGTGCTGCAGAACACCGACCTAGTGTTCCTCATCGGCGCGCGGCTGAACTGGATCATGCACTATGGTCTGCCGCCGCGCTGGAGCCCGAACCTGCGCGTCATCCAGCTCGACATCGCTGCTGATGAGATCGGCACGAACGTGCCGGCCGAGGTGGCGCTCGTCGGCGACGCGAAGGCCGTGGTGGGGCAGCTCAACGCCGCATTGCGCGAACAGCCGTGGCAGTTCGGCGCCGAGAACACGTGGCGGACGGGCATCGCGAAGAAGATCGAAGAGAACGTCGCGACGACGCAGGCGATGCTCGACGACGACACCGACGCCGATGGGCTATTACCGCGCGCTGCGCGACATCCGCGACGCGCTGCCCCGCAACACGATCATCTGCAGCGAAGGCGCGAGCACGATGGACATCGGCCGGACGGTGCTGCCGAACTTCGAGCCGCGGCACCGCCTCGACGCGGGCAGCTTCGGGACGATGGGCGTGGGGCTGTCGTTCGCAATCGCGGCGCAGGCGGTGTATCCGGACCAGCCCGTCGTGGCGGTCGAGGGCGATTCGGCCTTCGGGTTCAGCGGCATGGAGGTCGAGGTGGCATGCCGGTACGGGATGCCGATCACATTCATCATCCTCAACAACAATGGCATCGGCGGCGGGCCGAGCACACTCGACCCGAACCGCATCTTCCCGACGTCGTACGTGCCGAGTGCACGCTACGAGAAAGTGATCGAGGCGTTCGGCGGCGACGGCTACTTCGTCGAGACGCCCGACCAGCTCAAGCCCGCGCTCGACAAGGCGATGTCCAGCGGGCGACCGTCCGTCGTGAACGTCATGATCAGCGCGCAGTCGCGGCGGAAGCCGCAGCAGTTCGAATGGCTGACGCGCTGAGGACGAAGCCCGCCGCCTTCGCCCTGTGTTCTTGCGCTACCACTTGAAGTGGCCGTCGGCGTCGAAGGTGTTCGGCGCCCAGACGACTTCCCAGAGGTTGCCCTCCGGATCGGCGAAGTAGGCGCTGCGGCCACCCCAGACGGCGTCCTCCGGCTCCTTGGTGATGCGGCCGCCGACGGCGCGGACTGCGGCGATCGTCTCATCAACGCGCGTGGCCGACTCGACGTTGATCGCGAACGTCACACCGCGGAACGCCGTCGTGCGCGGCGGTGCTTCGACGTGGGCGTCGGCCGCGAGGTCTTCGTACGGGAACAGCGCGAGGATCGCGCCTTCGGTGATGAATGTTGCGAATTCGTCGGAACTGGTGTCCTTCTCGCGCCAGCCGAGGCCCCGGTAGAACGCGCGCATCGAAGCCATGTCATGCGCGCCGATCGTCGCAACGGTGTTTCGGGCCGGGATCATCTCACGCACCTCCCGCACGCCGACTGGACGGAGCGTCGAGCCGCCGGGACATCCTGCCAACTACTGCCATCCGCCGGCGAAATCGAATCTGATCTCGATTTCGTTCTGCAGAATTCAGGTCCGCCAGGCCCTCCCGTCTCGGTGCGGGGTCGCGAGACACTTGCGCCGCGCATGCCCGAGCATCGTTCATCGGCTCGAAACCTCCAAGCGGTACGCGTCAGTCGCCGATCAGCGCATCGGCGGCGGAGTGAGGGTCCAGCTCGCGGCGCGCGACCTGCGCGATCAGGTCCTCGAGACGGCCGTCGCTGGTGTGCGCCTGCACGACGCGGTCGATGAGGCGCTGGCGGGCGAGGGCGAGTACCTGATGCCGAGCCTGCGAGCGGCGGTGCTCCTCGCGGACGCTCGAGACGGCGATGTACTCGCGGTGCTCGTCGAGCGCATCGAGCAGGGCGTCGATGCCCTCGTTGTGGGCGCCGGCCGTGCGCACGATGGGCGTGCGGCGCTCGCCGGGGGCGGCATCGACGATGGAAGCGAGCTGGCGGGCGAGAAGGTCGGCGTTCGGAAGGTCGCACTTGTTGACGACGAGGATGTCGGCGATCTCCATGATGCCCGCCTTCATGGCCTGCACGTCGTCGCCGCTGCCGGGCGTGAGCACGACGACGGTGGTGTCCGCCATCGCCGCGACCTCCACCTCGTCCTGGCCGGCTCCGACCGTCTCGACGAGCACGACGTCCTTCCCGAAGGCATCGAGCGCGGTGACGACGCCCGCCGTCGAAGGAGCGAGGCCGCCGAGGTTGCCGCGCGTCGCCATCGAGCGCAGGTAGACCTCCGGGTCCGACGTGAGGTCCTGCATGCGGATGCGGTCGCCGAGGAGTGCGCCCTGGCTAAACGGGGAGGTCGGGTCGATGGCGACGATGCCGAGCGTGCGGCCGCGCGAGCGCATCTCGCGGGCGATGGCGCCGCTGAGCGTGCTCTTGCCGGAGCCAGCGGATCCGGTCAGGCCGATGGTATGGGCGCGGCCGGAACGCGGATAGAGCGCCTTGAGGGCGCGCCGGCCCTCGGGCGCGTCGTTCTCGATCAGCGTGAGGAGGCGCGAGAGCGCGCGGCGGTTGCCGGCGAGCAGCCGCTCGACGAGGTCTTCGACCGTGGGCACGGAGGTCAGGTAGCGCGTGCGGGGCGCGTGGCGGCCCACTCGCGCACGAACTTGATGATGTCCTCTGTGGAGGTGCCGGGGCCGAAGATGGCCTGGAATCCGGTCTGCTTCAGCGGCTCGATATCGGCGTCCGGGATGATGCCGCCGGCGAAGAGCAGTACCTCGTCCGGCTCGATGTCGCGGTCGCGCAGCGCCTTGACGACGCGCGGGAAGAGTTCCATGTGGGCGCCCGAGAGGATGCTCAGACCGACGACGTCGACGTCCTCCTGGAGCGCGGCCTCGGCGATCATCTCTGGCGTCTGACGGATGCCGGTGTAGATGACCTCCATGCCGGCGTCGCGGAGGGCACGGGCGACGACCTTTGCGCCGCGGTCGTGGCCGTCGAGCCCCGGCTTGGCGATGAGGACGCGAATCTTGTCTTCGGCCATAGCGTCGGGATTATAGGAGAGGGGTTCGGTTATGGAAACGCGCGCGTGTCAACGTCCGACGGCAATTTCAGCGACGAAAGCGCGCTCCTCGTCGATGAGCTCGTACCACTCTTCAGTCCATCCCTCGTCCGCTTGCTCACCGGATCTGAGCGGCCTCCCAACAGTGACCTGAAGCGCCGGTTCTTCGGGCAGCCGCCAGACGCGCAGGTCGCCGTCGAAATACAGTTGGAGCGGAAGGCCGGCGACTTCCCGCCACCACATACCAATTCTCAGTCCATGACGCTCAATGCCCGCGTATATGCCTCGCGCGATCAAGCTGTCGACTACACCATGCTGCGAAAGCACGGTCAGCCCCGGGTACTCCCAGATCGTGAGGTCGCGCCCATTTTTCGTCGAGATCGGGCCACCCAAAGCACGGCGAACACTTCTGAGATTCGCTCCGAGACTGATCCCGCCGATCGAGGCGGGAGTTATCGGCTCCCGGAGGTAGGTCATTCGCGGTGAACTCAACGGCGAAGGCTACGCGCGCTGGATGAGCTGGATTGAGACGCCGTTCGTCGCGCCCTTGTTGATGCGGGCGATGCGCGTGCCGGGCCAGACGCCAAACTCGACGTCGGAGACCATGACGCCCTTGGCGCGCAGGTCGCGCACGGCGGCGTCGATGTCATCGACCTGCACGGCGATCGAGAACATGCCCTGACCTCGCTCTGCGATGGACTTCGCGATGCGGTGATCGTCGGTCAGGGGCTGCGCCAGCTCAACGAAGGCGTTGCCCGCCGGCAGCTTCGCGAGGCGGAAGTGCGCGCCCTCCGGCGTGAGTTGCTCATCGGCGCGCAGGTCGAGGAGGCGCGACCACTTATCGGCGGTGGCATCAAGGTCGCTGGTAGAGACGACGACGTGGTCGAGCGCGGTGGCGGTGAACGCGCGCTTCTGCGGTGAGTTGTCGTAGGCGGCGCCGACGGCGAGCCGCGACTCGGGGCGGAACGACTCCTCCGTGTGCTCGATGAACAGCGTCGCGACGCCGTGCGTCGAGGCCCCTTTCGCCGACGCGACGAGCGTGCCGGGCTTGATGCCCGGGCGCGGACCGGAGACGTCGATGCCGTTCACGGTCAGGCGCTCGCACATCGACGCGAGATTGTCGACGCCCCACGCGAGGCCCCACATGCGGTCGGGCTTGCCGATGCCTTCCTCGCTCTGCTGCGCGCCGCCGCTGATCTCGACGGTGATATCGGCGAGGCGGTAGAAGAGGATGCGCGAGTTTCGCTCGGGGAACGTGCGGTCGAGCGCCAGGCGCGTGCCCAACACATCGCCCCAGAGCCGCCGCGAGGCCTCCATGTCGGCGGACAGCACGACGGCGTGGTCCATGCGCTTGACGTGCGCGCCGTTCTCGGTGAGCACGGGCGCCAGCGGCAGTGACTCCGGCGGCGAGTGGTGCTCGATGAAGAACATGCGGGCGCCATTCGTGGACTTCGGCTGCACCATGGCGTTGCGCCATTCGCGGCGAGCGCCCGTGTCGGTGTCGACACCGCTGCCATCGGCGGGGTCGAGCGCCTCGATGCCGGCCTTGCGCAGGTCACGGATGGTGTCGTCGATGCCGATCGTGCCGAGCGCGAGCGCGTAGATGCCCTCGCCCGTCGTGTCGAGAAAGCGCGCCAGCTCGCCGGCCCAGCGGCCGTCGCCGCCCTGTCCGCCAATGGCAAGCAGCTCGATGTAGGTGTTCTCGATGCGGAAGAGCGTGTTGCGCGTGCCGTACGTCGGGTGCTCGCCGCGCCAGGAGGGCTTGCGTCCGAGCAGGGCGGTGTAGTCGGCGGTCGCGGCATCGAGGTCGCGTACGGCGATGACGACGTGGTCGAGCGTGAAGTCGGGCATCACATGGGCTCCGCGGCGGGCGGAGGTGCGTCCTCGATCGGCTCGCACAATTCGACGAGCGTGCCATCCAGCGCGTTCGGATGCAGGAAGCAGATGCGGCCGGCGAGGCCGATGCGGGGCTCCTGGTCGATCAGCTCCGTGCCGCTCGGCCTTCAACGCGCCGAGATCGCGGTCGACGTCATCGACCTGGAAGCAGACGTGATGCAGGCCCTCGCCCTTGCGTTCGAGATAGCGGGCGACGCCGGTGTCCGGCACGACAGGCTCCAGCAGCTCGATCTCGCTGTCGCCGAGTGTGAGGAGCGCGGCCTTGACGCCCTGCTCCTGGATCGTCTCCAGCTTGTGCACGTGCAGGCCGAGCGTGTCGCGGTAGAAGCGCATCGCCTGGTCCATATCGCGCACGACGACGCCGACGTGATGGACTTTCTGGATCACGCGGCGAGTGTATCGAAGCGCCGGACGAAGGGGGAGACTACATCGCCCGCAGCAGGCGGATGCGCTCTTCGACGGGCGGGTGGGTGTCGAAGAGGCCGTTGAGCGCGGACTTGTGGTCGTGCAGCGGGTTCGCGAAGTAGAGATGCGCGGTGGCCTTGTTCGCCTCTTCGAGCGGGTCGGGGTCAGCCGTGATCTTCTCCAGGGCATCGGCGAGGGCGTCCGGGTTGCGGCAGAGCAGGGCGCCCGACGCATCGGCCAGATACTCGCGCTGGCGTGAGATCGCGAGCTGGATGAGCTGAGCGGCGAGGGGAGCGAGAATCGCAAAGGCGATGGCGATCGCGAGCAAGATCACGTATGCGCCACCGCCTCGGTCGCGGTTGCTGCCGCGGCTGCCGCTGCCGAACCACGTCCAGCGCATGAAGAAGTCGGCCAGCAGCGCGACAAGGCCGACGAGGACGACGGTGATCGTCATGACACGGATGTCGTAGTTGCCGATGTGCGACATCTCGTGGGCGATCACACCTTCCAGCTCGCGGTACTCGAGCTTGTCGAGCAGGCCGCGCGTGGCAGTGACCGACGCGTGCTTCGGGTCGCGACCGGTCGCGAAGGCGTTCGGGGCGCCGTCCTCGATGACGTAGACCTTCGGCATGGGCAGGCCGGAGCCGATGCAGAGGTTCTCGACGCAGCGATAGAGGTCCGGCTCCTGCTCCCGCGTGACCTCGTGCGCGCTGCTGACGGCCAGCGCGACTGAGGCGCTGGCGTAGTAGCTGAACAGCGCGTAGGCCACGAGACCGATGAGCAGCAACGGGATCACGGCGAGCGGCGCGCCGATGATGTAGGCGACCAGCGACGTGAACGCGCCGAGCAGCACCACGAAGACGAACATCATCAACCACGTCTGGCGCTTGTTCTGGCCAATGCGGTCGTAGATGAGTACGGGTTGCTGCGGCGCCTGCTCCTGCGCGCGGTCGATTCCGGCCATCGGCCGTTAGGGCGTGGCGGCCGGAGGCGTCGCGGGAGGCGGAGGCGCGGCCGGTGGGGCGGCTGGTGGCGTCGAGAAGCTCACGTGGACGTCCTGCCGCGCCTCTTCCTCGGCCTCGAAGAACTCGCTCGGCTGGAATCCGAACATGTTCGCCAGGACGACGCTCGGGAACGTCTGCGTCTTCGTGTTATAGGAGAGGACGTTCGTGTTGTAGAACTGGCGGGCGTAGGCGACCTTGTCCTCGGTGTCAGACAGCTCGCGCTGGAGCTCGAGGAAGTTCTCGTTCGCCTTCAGGTTCGGGTACTGCTCAGCGACCGCAAAGAGGGTGCGCAGCGTCTGGGTGAGCATGTTGTTGGCCTGCGCGGCCTCGCCGGGGCTGCCGGCCTGCTGCAGCGGGCGCGGGCGTCGGTGACGGCCTGGAGCGTCTCGCGCTCGTGGGCGGCGTAGCCCTTCACCGTCTCGACGAGATTCGGGATCAACGACGCGCGGCGCTTGAGCTGCACGTCGATGCCGGACCATGCCTCGCGAACGCGCATGCGCGCCTGGACGAGCCCGTTGTAGATGAACACGAGCATCAGCCCGACGATGATGAGCACTACGATGATGATGGAGAGGATGATCGCAGCTGCCACGGGTGACTCCTTCGCTACGCCGTGTCACCTCGAAGTGTATCACCGCCAGGAACTGCAGCGGCCGGCGCTGCTTCAGCACCGGCCGTCAGGACCTTCGAGCGGGCTAGGATCGGGCGCTACTCGGTGAGCTTGACGTAGTGGACGAGGGCGGTGGGGTCGTACGTGCCGGCCAGCGCGTTCGTGTTGACATCAGCCTGCACGAAGCGGCCCTGGATGTCGCAGCTATTGCCGGTGCACGAGCCGGCGTAGCCCTCTAAGTAGACGAGCGCAAAGCGCTGGATGGTCACGGCGGTCTGGCCGTTGCCGAACCCGTTGACGACCGGGATGATGATGACGCGGCGGCTGCACACGGAGGTCACGTTCGCGCAGTATCCGGCGCCGTAAGTCCACGGGTTGCAGTCGGGCGACAGCTGGTACGTGCCGTCTGCCTTCTGCGTCGGGAATGCTTCTGCGAAGGTGTCGCAGCCGACGTTCGTGTGGCTCATGCGGAAGTCGACGCCGTTGCGCGTGGGCCCGGTCATGTTGCCGTTCTCGGGGTTGCAGTCCGGTCCATCGCACTGGGGCGCTGTCTCGGAGCAGACGTTGGGATATGAGCCCGGGCAGGCACCGGTCGTGCAATTCGGCGCGGTTACGGCACATGCATAGGTCGTAGAACCGTAGCTGACGTCATTGAGATACGTGGATGAACCGGAGCCATCGATGCGGATGGCGCCGAAGTTGCCCTGGTTGCCGCCGGTCGCGTCGTACTTCATCGTAATCTGCGTGCCGTTCCCGGCCGCATCCACCGTCGCCTGGGTCACCGCCCAGGGCACAATCCCCGAGCCGCCGCCGAACGACGCCTTGATGGTGGCCGCCTTAGCACCGACATCACCTGAATTGACGCCGAGGAGGCGGAGGAAAGCGAAGTCATGTGTTCGGCTCAGCGTCACGCTCACCTTCGGCGCGGTCGTGCCGCCGCTGACGGTGACCTGCAGGCCGGACAACGGGATGCCGTTCTTCGTCGCGTAGGTTTGAGCGGCGCTCTGCGCCTTCGCCGCGTCCGGAAGCTCTTGCCCCGCGGCGAGGGCGATGCTGTCAGCGGCGTTCTGGAGCGAGCGGCGGTCGCTCGCCCAGCTTCCGAGGTCGACCGCCATCCCGACCATGCCTGCGAGCACGGGGATGAGCAGCGCGAACATCATGAACACCTGTCCGCGGTCGTTGCGTCGTTTTGAGCGTGACATGCAGGTCCTCCTCTGCGTCGAGGAACACCAGCACCCACCCCAGTGCTGGATAGAAGAAGAAGTTCTCGCCTTAAGCATCGAGCGGCGGGCTCGAATCTGAAGGCGAACGGGGCACCGACTCGGCCCCGGGCAAGTTCCCGCGCTACTCGAGGCGCATATCGGTGGACGAGCTGACCGTGATCGTGCTGCCCAGCGTTCCTGCCGAGAAGAAGCTGACGAGGCGCCTGAGCGGCGTGATGTACTGGTAGTTGTACGACGCCGAGACATGGACGTTGTTGCCCGGCGAGTTGCCGCTCGGGTACGTGACGCTGACGCTGCCTATCTTCGTCAGGTCCAGACCGCCCATGGCCGAGCACACCTTGCCGACAGTCGTCGTGCTCGTCGAACCGTTGCACTCGCCGGAGCCCCCTGCGGAGAACGTGCCCGCCGGATTCCCGACGGCGGCGAACCTGGCGCCCTCGCGCGTAGCCTGAGCGACCGAGATGTATGCCCGGAGCCCCATGCCAAAGTCGATGATCCCGAACACGAGGATCAGGAACAGGGGGAGCATGAAGGCGAACTCGACCAGGCTCTGGGCCTTCTGGCGTTTCGTGAACAGGCGCTTCATAGCGGTTTCCCTCGTCTGCCGGTCGGTACCACTCGGCGGACGGGTCCCACCCCAGACCCGCCTGTCTGGAGTATCGGCAGGCTTCGGGCCACTCCCTAGGTCATCGGCGCTGACCGTTGCCCGTTGAAACGAAAACTTGACGCCTGGCTGGATTGCTGGTCGTGCGGACTCCGGAAATCACCTACGCGAGCCGATTCTGAACATGGGAAGGCGCCTGCACTGCCTTTTCGATGGGGGGCCGCTCTATGAAGCTGGCGCATCGCGCACGCTCCGAACGAGGGCAGATCCTGATGATCTCCGCCCTCATCCTTCCGATCCTGCTCGGATTCGCGGCCATGGCGGTCGATGTCGGATCCTATGCTGCCCACCGACGCACGCTCCAGAACGATGCCGACGCGATTGCGCTCGCCGCGGCACGCAACCTGCCGGACGTCACGGCCGCACAGAACGCCGCGCAGACGTGGGCAGCCGACAACGGACTGAGTCCCACGGACTACAACCTGAGCATCACTGGTGGCAGCGTGACGCCGAAGGTCACGGTGGATGTGCACCGCTCCCACTCGTTCTCGTTCATCGGATACCTCGGCGTTGGCGCCAAGACGGTGGGGGCGCACGCTGCGGCGCAGAAGCTGTCGCCGGTCGGGATGGGCGGCCTGATGCCCTGGGCGATCACGCAGGACGCCATCGACCAGGCGCCGAGCGGTACGCTGACGACGCTTCATGGCGACAGTCAGTCGCCGGGGAACTTTGGCGGCTTCGACATCGACGGCAACGGCGGCAACGTGTACCGCGACACGATCATGTACGGGAGCACGGGCAACGCCTGCTCGAATAACCAGACGAACTGCACGACCGCGGCATGCCCGGGCACGTACCCGACGACGTGCGCCGAGAACTCGGCCTCCTGTGACGGACCCGAGTGCGCCTCCGAGCCGGGCCTCAAGACCGGGCCAACAGACCAGGGCCTCGACTACCGCTTCAACCTGACGAGCACGGCGTGCGATTCCTTCAGTGAGGTGTTCAGCGCGGACACGTCATACGCCGCACCGCGACCGGGATCCGACCTGTACGTGAGCACTTCAGGCGGATCAAGCGGCGGACGGCTGCTGTCGCCGGGACTGAAGCAGCCGACGGACACGCCGACCCCGATACCAACACACACGAACACACCGGTGCCGCCGACGAACACGGCCGTGCCGCCGACGAGCACGCCGGTGCCGCCGACCAATACGCCCGCTCCGACGAACACGCCCGGCCCGACGAATACACCTGCTCCGACGAACACGCCTGGCGGTCCGACCTCGACGCCGACGGTCGGACCGACGTCTACGCCGAGCGCGGGCGGGCCCAAGTACAAGATGGCGCCGAACTGCAACCCGTGGGGATCCGGCGCCTGCCCCAACCCGGATGACGGCGCGACGCTGTGCAGCCGACGGGTGATCGTCATCCCGATCATCGATTCCTTCGGCAATGGACGGAAGGACTCGACGATCCTTGGCTTCGCGCTGTTCTTCCTCGAGAGCTACAACGGCGGCGAGGTCACCGGCCGCTTCGTGAAGGCCGATGTGAACATGGGCGCGCTCACGGGCACGTACGACCCGAACTCCCTCGTCCACTCGGTGAAACTGACCGAGTAGGTGGCAAGGATCTCGTCGAGCATTTAGAGGCGCCGGCCGAACGCATCGGACCGGCGCTCCTGTTCGAACTGCGCCGACTCGCTCGACCGGGGTTTGCCGCAGCAACAGCGGCTGATGACGATCCCGCGTCCGCTTCACCCCGGGCAACGATCGGAGTACTATCGAAGTGGCGATCGCCACGACGCCGACGCGACGCTCTTCCCTCGACCCGACGGATAGTTGCATCAAGCGCCGAGCCGCCACCAAAACGAAGTTCGGGAGGTACGGACATCAAGAAACTCCTGCTTGTCGCGGGCGCGCTGGGCGCTATCGCCGTGGCACTAGCCGCGGTCCTGCGGCGCAATCGCATCGTCGAGGACATTGACTGGGCGACAGTCGAGAAGCCCGGACAACTCATCGACATCGATGGGTACACCGTGCACTACGTCGATCGCGGCGCCGGACCGGCGTCGATGGTGCTCGTGCACGGGTTTGGCGGCCACACGTACTCGTTCCGCAACCTCATGCCGCTGCTCTCGTCGTGGCGCCTGATCGCCGTCGACCTGAAAGGCTACGGCTACAGCGAACGTGATGCGCAGACCGGACTGACAGCATCGGACCAGGTGGCGATGCTGCGCGGGCTGCTGGCACGGCTCGGTGTAGAGCACGCGACATTCCTGGGACACTCGATGGGCGGCGGCGTCGTGCAGCGCTTCGCGGCGACGTATCCAGAGATAGTCGACGCGCTCGTCCTCGTGGCATCGGTCGCCGGGGACGAGCGCGCTCGCGTGATGATGCCGCCGCGGTGGGTCACGCGGGCTCTCGCGCCGTCGATTGCGGCGCTTGTAGCATCGCGCATGCTGGCGGCCGCCTACTTTGACCCGAACATGCCGACGGACGAGGTGCGCGAGGAGTACATGCGGCCGATCCGCATCCGCGGGTCGATGGACGAGTTCTCGGCGATCATGGCGTCCGCCGGGAAGGACGAGCCCTTCGACCGTGCCCGCCTGACGATGCCGGTGCTCATCCTGGCCGGGGCACACGACAAGATGGTGCCCGTCGCGGCGGAACAGCGCCTGTGCGAGCAGATTCCGCAAGCACGGCTCACCGTCATCGACAGGGCCGGCCACATGCTGTTGGAAGAACAGCCGCAGGAGTGCGCACGGGCGATCGAGGAGTTTCTTCGGGACGAGGCTCCAACGGCGCAGACAACGCTTTCGGCATCGACCTAGGTTCGGGACTAGTTCGCTTGCCGCCCTTCGGCGGGCGGTGATACGCTGAACCTGCTGATTTCTCCCGAGAGCGGCGGCGCGGAGGGTCTCCCATGCTTCTAGCCGGATTGGGGCCGCTGGGCCTGCCCGAGCTGGCGATCGTCCTCGTGATCGTCGTGCTGATCTTCGGCGTCGGACGCCTGCCGGAGGTTGGCGGCGCTATCGGCAAGGGCATCCGCGAGTTCCGGCACGCTACGAAGGACGACGAGGGCGCCGACACGACGTCCGAGGCATCGACCGACGCGGCGACAGCCGCGACGGAAGCGACGAGTTCGACGACGACTGCCGCGCCCGCAGCCGCGGCGCCGGCAGTACCAGCATCGGACACGATCTTCTGTGCTGAGTGCGGCGCCCGAAACCTGCGGGCGGCGAAGTTCTGCGCCGACTGCGGAAAGCCGATCGCCACGCCGGTCAGCTGACGAGCGCGTAAGCAACGATTCGAAGGGGGCGCCTGCGGGCGCTCCTTTCGCGTTCAGAGATCGGGCGGGCGATAGCGCCGCTGCTCCCATCGCGCGAACGCCGCCACGGCGGCGACGGTGATGGCGATCGGGATCAGCGCCAGCAGCGGATGCGTCGTGAACAGCCAGAAGATGGCGATGAGGTCGACGATCACGAGCAGGATCGCCGCGAGCGGCCAGAGCAGGATCCCGAATACCGCGCGCGTGATGACGAGCACCTCGAGGCAGCCGCCGGGCTCGTGCTCCGGCGGCGTCTGCTGCTCGTAATAGACCATCGGCGGTATTCTATCCCTCGTGGAACGACCGGATCGCGACGCGGCGTGGGCGCTTCTGTGCGAGTACACGGAGACCGACGGCCTGCGCAAGCACGGCCTCGCGGTCGAGGCGGTGATGCGCCACTTCGCGCGCAAGCACGGTGAGGACGAAGAGATCTGGGGCATCACGGGGCTGCTGCACGACTTCGACTACGAACGCTGGCCGACGGCCGAGGGGCACCCGTACGAGGGCAACAAGATCCTCACAGAGCGCGGGTATCCGGACGACATACGCACGGCGATCATGGGGCACGCGGACTACACCGGCGTCGCCCGCGAGACGATGATGGCGAGGACACTGTTCTCGGTCGATGAGCTGACGGGCTTCGTGACGGCCGTGGCGCTGGTGCGGCCGAACAAGAGCATCTTCGAGGTCGAACCGCCGTCGGTGCGGAAGAAGATGAAGGACAAAGCCTTCGCGCGGCAGGTAAGCCGGGACGACATCGTCAACGGCGCTTCGGAGCTAGGCGTGGACCTCGATGCGCACATCGCCGAGGTGATCGGCGCCCTGCGGGAGCACGCGGACGAGCTGGGCCTCCGGGGCACGGCCTGACGACGGTTTGCGTAGGCCGCGGGTAGTGTAATTCGCGGGCCGCTGCCTGTAAGATCAGTGCATGGGACGCAGAGGCCGACCGCCGTATCCGGATGTGCTGACGCCGCGCCAGTGGCAGGTGCTGGAGCTACTGCGGCTGGGGCTGACGAACGAGCAGATCGCCGCGCGGCTGGGCATCAGCGTGGACGGCGTCAAGTTTCACGTCTCGGAGATCCTCGGCAAGCTCGGCGTGTACAAGCCGAAACGAGGCGGCGCGCTGGGAGCGGGACGACCGGCCCGCCTTCTCGCCGAGCGCGTCGCTCAGGCGAACGCGGCGCGGGCTTAGCGGGTCGGCATCCGGGCGGGCGGGGCGGCGCCTCGCGCGATGCCGCTTCGCGCGCGACGAGGGCGGCGGCATGATCATCCCATCCGTCATCGAGACCAGCGCACGGGGGGAGCGGGCCTTCGACATTTACTCGCTGCTGTTGCGCGAGCGCATCGTATTCCTCGGCGCGCCGGTCGATGACCAGGTAGCGAACCTGATCGCGGCCGAGTTGCTATACCTGGAACGCGAGGACCCCGAGAAGGACATCAACCTCTACATTCACTCGCCGGGCGGCTCGGTCTCGGCGGGCCTGCTCATCTACGACACGATGCAGCTCGATCCGCCCGGACATCGCGACATACGGCATCGGCATGACGGCGAGCATGGGGACGGTGCTTCTGTGCTCCGGGACGCCCGGCAAGCGGTACTGCACGCCGAACGCGACGATCCACATACACCAGGCTCTGCTTGGCGGCGGCGGCATCACAGGGCAGGCATCGGACATCGAGATCCAGGCGCGGGAGATCCTGCGCCAGAACGACCTGTTGCGCGGCATCCTGGCGAAGCACACGGGGCAGGACGAGGAGCGTATCCGCCGCGACTTCGACCGCGACTTCTTCATGGATCCTCAGCAGGCCAAGGACTACGGCCTCGTCGACGAGATCCTTGCGGTGCATGAGGCGGGCGTGCGGCCGGTCGCGGGCATCGGCAGGTAAACGCCGGCCCTTCTCCATCTCCTTACGTCGCCTTTCGCCGCGCAGCCGCGCGACCCTACAATAGAACCTATGTTCCGTAGCCGGAGAGCGCGCTGATGGCGGTGGCGACGAGGCGAATCTTCGCCGAATACGAGCCCGCGCCGCTGAACGATCTCGCGGCCCCGCCCTTCCCGGGCCGCGAGGCCGATGACGAAGACGACACCCAGCAGGACGGCATCGATCTCGAGTGGGAGCGCCCGAAGCACGACTGGGCGGGGATCGCGCCGTCGCCGCCACCGGACGACGCGCCCGTGCGGTTCATCGACGGCTCGATCGCGTCGCGGACGGTAGGCTCGATGGTCGTCGGCTTCCGGCGCCGGCCGATCATCGCCGCTGCGGTGGCGGCGGCATCGCTCGAGATGGAGGGGCGCACACTGCGACGGGGCGCCGGGGTGGAGACGCGCAAGGTGCTCTGCATCTACTCCGCTGGCATCGCGCGGGACGACATGTTGGAAGCTGCGCACGCGCTGAATGGCCTCGGGGTGGAATTGCTCGACCGGCCGACCGAGAATCTGCCTTCGGACTTCGACTCGCTGCGCCGCGGAGCACGCCAGTTGGCGATGCAGGCGATGGAAGAGGCGGAGCGCCGCGTATTGTTGGCCGACCTCTCGACGCCGGCGCTGGTTGACGGGCTGCTGGAGCGGCGCCTGGCGACCGTGCCATCGCATGATGTCCCGGCGACGGGGCTGGTGAAGCGGCAGATGGCCTCGTATCTGCCGTCGGGGCTGCAGGAACTGACGTACGCCCTCAAGCCCGGCGAGCGAACGCCGGCGTTCGTGCTGCGCACGGTGCAGCACGTCGACCTGGTGAACACCTACGTGCGGCTGTCGGCGCAGTCCGGCGCATCGCCGTCATACGGCGTGGTGCGGCTGACCGCGCCCCTTGCGTACGTAGAGCGGCATCACGGCGGCGAGGCGGCAGGCGCGTACCTCTCGGGCCTGGCGTCGCTACATGTACACGCTGCGGCACCGAGACCTGGCGTACGCCCGGTCGGGGATCAGCGTCGAGCCGATCGTGCGGGTGGAGGACCACCTGCACGCGATCCTGCCGAGCCTGGATGCGCTGATCCCGAAGCTGCACCGGATGTTCGGCTCGGGCTGATGAGCACAACGGGGAGCTGCACGTGAGCAACGTCAACGGCCACAAGTCGCAGGAGCCGCCGGCGGTCGGGCGCGTCGGCTGTCCGCTGGGCCAGGAAGCGAACGTCGACGAGTTTTACTTCTGGATCGCGCCGGAGCAACTCGTCGAGCAGACGCAGATCGTGCGCGTACCGACGCGCATGGGCGGCGCGGACGTCGAGCTGTTCGGCGTCGTGGAGCAGGTGTACCGGCGCTCGACGATCTCATCGATGCACATGGAGCTGGCGGCCCACGACGGCGATCCGGTCGCTGATGACCTGATGCTCGACCGCGACGGCGTGACGTACGCCAAGGTCCGCGTCGTCAACGCCTTCCCGCCGAAGCTGGCGCCGCCGATCGAGGGCAGCACCGTCTTCGCATGCAGCGAGCGCGAGGCCGAGCGGGCGTACGAGATGGACACCTACGCGGACGAGCGGGGCGTGTGCATCGGCCTGATACGCAACGGCGGAGACTCGACGGCGGGGCGCGCGTTCCTGGATCAGGACTTTCTGCTGGGGGCGCAGGCGGGGCACCTCAACGTCAACGGCGCGGCGGGGTCGGGCACGAAGTCATCGTTCCTGACGCTGGCGGCGTACCAGACGATCAACGCGCTGAAGGCGCGGTCGGCGGGGATGGTGGGGAGCGGGCAGCGGCCCCGGATCAAGACGTTCATCTTCAACGTGAAGGGGTTCGATCTCTTCTGGCTGGACCGCTGGTCCACGAAGTTCAACGAGGACGACGCGCGCGTCTGGCGCGAGATGGGCGTTGCCTCGCCGGACGTGTTCCGCAGCATCGCCTACTACGCGCCAGAGACGGCGCAGCGAAGCGCCGCGGCGCGCGCGATCCAGACCGAGCGGCCGGGCGAGATACTTCCGTACTCGTGGTCGCTGAAGGACATCATCGACTTCGGGCTCTTCGACCTTCTGTTCTCCGACGAAACGCGCGCGAACGACAACATCGTCACACTGATCAACTGGCTGAGCCATCGGCTCTCGACGGGACGCTCGAAGGCGGCGAGCCTCGAGGAACGGCTGGGGCAGGCGCCCGACGCCGCGCGGGCGGCGCGGCGGCAGCTCACGGACACCATCGAGAAGGCGTTCAACAGCAAGAACGAACTGGACAACGGCAACCCGATCCTGACGTTCGAGGAGCTGCTGAACTACATCGAGTTCAAGGCGCAGCCGGAGTCGAAGGACCTGAGCGACGACAGCCTGCGCAGCATGAGCAACTCGACGATCCAGGCGCTGTGGCGACGGCTGGCGCGCGTGCTGGGCCCTGGATTCGGGGCTGCTGCGGCGCGAGGACATCGATGGCGCGCCGCTGACCCTGGCGACGATGCAGGAAGACGTCGCCGTCATCGACATCCAGTCCATCCACGACGCGCAGCTCCAGCGCTTCGTTATCGCCGCTGTGCTCAACCAGCTCGTGCAGTGGCGGAGCGGCCCGCACGCAGCCCGGAACGAGACGTTCGTCGTCGTCATCGACGAACTGAACCGCTACGCGCCGCGCGGGGCATCGGACGCGATCACGAAGCTGTTCGAGTACGTCGCGAGCCAGATGCGGTCGCGCGGGATCATCCTCTTCGGCGCGCAGCAGCAGGGGTCGCGCGTATCGGACGTCGTCATCGAGAACAGCCAGACGCGGGTGCTCGGGCGCTCGGGCGGGCAGGAGCTGGCGGACTCGATCTGGCGGGGGTTCTCGGAGGGGGACCGCAAGCTCGCGCTGCGGCTGGGGCCGGACGAGAAGGTGATCGTGGCGCCGAACTTCCGGGAGGCGCTGCACGTGAAGGTGCCCCGGCCGCCCTGGGCGATGCGGCCGGAGGAGCAGACGGACACCCCACCGGCGTGCATCGAAGGCGCACAGCGTGCCCCGGGCGTCGAGGCGTCGAGGGCGACACCTTCGGCGGCGGCGCGCGAGATCGCCGGCAGCCTGGAGGTGTGAGGTGCGGCGACAGGGGTTGACGCTGGTTTCGGGCACGATCGGCGCATGAGGATCCTCTTCTCCGCCGACTGGCACCTGGGGTACACGCTGAGCGGGGCCAACCCGCAGCCGCGGCTCGACGACCAGATTCGCAACATCAACCTGATCGCGCGCTACTGCGTCGAACATGAGGTCGACGTGCTGGCCATCGCCGGCGATGTGTTCGAGGCGCAGGAGAAGGGGCTCGCGCGCGCTGCCGTCTCGCGCATGGTGGCGGCGCTGCGGGACCCTCTCGGGCGCGGCATGCGCATCGTCGCAGTCGCCGGCAACCATGACCGCGACTACTTCATGGAGACGGCGAACGTCTGGCTGGGGGCCGAAGCAGCGGCGGGCGAAGAACGCATCATCCTGCGCACGAAACCCGAACTGGTGACGCTGCGGGCAGGCGGCGAGGCAGTGAACTTCGCGCTCCTGCCCTTCCCGACAGCGTCGCGCTACGACATGCGCAAGGACGACTCGCCCGGAGTGGCGCACCGCAACGAACAGATCGCGAAGCTCTTCGGCGAAACGATGGAGGCGCTGCGCAGACAGGGCGAGCAGCAGCATCTGCCAACGGTCCTGCTGACGCACGTCACGGTCGGGGGAACGACGGTCCACGCCCACCGCATCTCGGCCCGCGACGACGTTGTCATTCCGCGCGGATCATTCCCTGAGTACGAGCTGACGGTCATCGGGCACATCCACAAGGCGGAGAAGATCGGCGGCGGGCACTTCTACTACGTCGGTGCGCTGGACCGGATGGACGTAGGCGAGAAGCTCTACGAACCGCGGGTGCTGCTCGCAGACATCGGGCCGCAGGGCGTGCGCGAGATCGCGTCGCTGCCGCTCGATCCGACGCCGTTCGCCGCGGTGCGGGCGGAGAGCGAGGAGGAGCTGCACGCCGCCGCCGCGGCGATCGAGCGCCCGGCGGAGACGCTCGTCAAGCTGACGCTCGTGGTGCCCTACGGCACGTATACGGCGCCGCTCGTCGACGTCGCGCACCAACTCTTCCCGCGGCTCTACGGGAACGTCGAGCACGAATGGCTCGATGCACCGAAGGTGGAAGCGACGGTCGCCGGTCTGAATCCCGCGGACGTCGACGGCAACATCGAGCGATACATCGACGAGCAGCAGATCACGGCGGAGGAGAAGGCGGCGCTGCTCGAGCTGGTGCGCGAGCTGCGTGTGGAGGCGAAGGCGGGGGCGGCCGCGGAATGATCCCGATCCGGGTGACGATGCATGGCTGGATGCGTTATCGCGATGAAGCGGTCGCCGATTTCAGCGAAGGCAATCTCATCGCCATCTGCGGCGTGAACGGCGCCGGAAAGTCCTCGATCTTCGATGCGATGACGTTCGCGCTGTACGGCCAGCATCGGCTCGGCAAGCAGAAGGTCGAGGAGCTGATCTCCGAGGACCTCGACTACTGCTCCGTGGACTTCGAATTCGAGGTCGACGGACAGCGTTACCTCGCACACCGTGGCCGTGGCACGAAGTCGGGCGATGGCAAGCAGAGCCTCTACGTACGCGACGATGGAGCCGAGGAACCCTGGGTTCCGGTGGCCGGCACGGAGAAGGAAGCGGCGCTGAACGAGGCCGTGCGCAAGATCACGCGCCTGACGTACGAGGCGTTCACGTCGTCGTTCATGCTGCAGCAGGGCGGAGCGACGGAATTCATCGACTCCGATCCGAAGGACCGATTCGACATCCTCAGCAGCCTGATCGGGCTCGAGGCGTACAAAGACCTTGAGAAGCGTGCGAACGAGGCGGCGAAGGCCGAGAAGACGAAGCTCACGCTCATCGACCAGCAGCTCGCGGAGATGGGTGACATCGACGAGGCCACGATCGGCGATCTGAAACGAGGCGCCGCCCTGGCGGAGCACCGACTATCAGACGCGCAGGCATGTGCCAAGGCGGCCGCGGGCACTCTCGCGGGCGCCGAGCAGTACGGCGCCCTCAGAACCAACATCGCCGGCCTGGAGGCGAAGCTCGCTGCTGACGCCGAGATCGTGTCGCAGCGCGAGCAGATCGAACGTGACGCGGAGACGTTTCAGAAGATCGCATCGGCCATCGCGACGGTGACGCAGATCAGGAACGCGCTCGCG
Source organism: uncultured Chloroflexia bacterium (assembly GCA_963736015.1). GTDB lineage: Bacteria > Chloroflexota > Dehalococcoidia > DSTF01 > JACRBR01 > CAVTNG01. Next base: position 221,890 of record CAVTNG010000006.1, read on the forward strand.
GACGCGTCGCGATCGGAAGCCGTGGCGGCAGACGCGCGCAAGCAGGCAGCCTCGATCGATCTGAAGGCGATGGGCAGTGAGGCTGAGCGCGCAGCGTCGGCGCTGAAGACGGCCGGCGCTGCGCTGAAGGCGGCGGAACGGGGATTCGAGACAGCTGCAGAGGCCGAGAGCGCGGCGAAGGACTTCGCGCAGCTCGCTTCGCAGGTGCTGGACGGGCGCGCGAGCATCGTCTCGTTCGAGGAAAGGGTGCGGCAAATCGATACGGCGCTGAAGTCCGCGACCGCGACGGGCAAGAAGCTCGATGCCGCCGCCGAGGAAGCGCGGGGCGCGCTCGAGGAAGCAGATGCCACGCTCCAGCGCGCCCATGCATCGAGCGCGGGGGCACTGGCGCGACGAAACGAGCTTGACCGCCAGTTGGCGGAGCGCAAGGCGGCGGCGAAGGAAGCGACGTGTTCGCGATGCGGGCAGCGAGTCGACAAGGCGGCGGCCAAGCGCGAGGTGCAGGAGCTGACGGTGGGCCTGCAGGAAGCGCAGGGCGAGGTTGCTTCGACGTCCGCAGCCGAACGGGCGGCATCGAAGGCGCGCGCCGCGGCGAATTCCAACGTAGACGTTGCTGCGAAGTCTGCGAACGCGCATGCCCAGAAGCTCGGGGCGCTCGCGGGCCAGCGAACGGAAGCCATCACCGGGCGCGAGCAGGCGGCGACGGCCCTGGCCGCCCATGAGTCGAAGCTCAACGGCCGGATGAAGGACGTCGAGACCGCAGCATCGGCGCTCAAGGCGGCGACAGCGCAGCTCCATGAAGCACGATTGACGCGAGACGCAAAGGCCGCGGAGCGTGACGCCGCCGCGGAGGCCGAGCAGCGTACGCGCGACGCCAACCAGCAGGCCAGGGGAACGTTGGCCGAGCTCGAGGCCACGGCTAAGGGGCAGGCCGAGGTGGCGGCCGTGCATCGGAAGTCGGCCGCAGCTTCAGCGAGCGGTCTCGGCGAACTCTGCGAGAAGGCGCTGAATGATCCCGATGAGGTGATGCGGGCGCTGACAGCGTCCGAGCGGGAGCTGGCCGGCGCCCTGGAACGAAAGGCCGCGCTCGCCGAAGCGCAGGAGCGGCACATCGCACTCTCGGCGCAGCGGACGATGCTCGTGAAACAGGCCGAGGCGATTCCCGAAGCGCATCGCATCGACGTGGCGACTGCTCGAGAGGCTGCGGTGGCGGCGACCGCCGATTTGGAGGTCGCTCAGACGCATCGGGACGAGGCGGTGAAGTCAGTCGCGGGCGCGGAGGAGCGGCTTGCGCTGGCGATGTCGCGACGGGAAGAACGGGCGCGATGCGCGCTGCGGCACAAGCGCCTGAACAAGCTCAAGCAGCTGCTCGGGCAAGAAGGGGCTGCAGGGCGCGCTCGTCGCCGACGCGCTCGACCGCGTGAGCAGCCATGCCAATGCATTCCTCAAGCGGCTGACGGGAGGCACGCTACAGCTCACGGTCGAGCGCCAGGGCACGGGCGATCAGCTCGAGGTGCGGGCGATCGACGCGACGTGCATGCGGGAGCCGCACCCGGTGAAAGCGCTCTCAGGCTCGCAAAAGTTCCGATGCGCCGTCGCCATCGCGTCCGGCATCGGGCAGTACGCGGGCGCGGGTGGGATGCGGTCGATCGTGATCGACGAGGGCTTCGCGAGCCTCGATCAGGAGAGCCAGAAGACCATGGTGGAGGAGCTCAAGGAACTGGCGACGCACATGGACAAGGTCATCGTCGTCTCGCACCTGGAGTCATTCGCGGAGGCGACGGACTTCCCGCATCGCATCTACGTCCGGACCCAAGGCAACGCATCGGTGATCGAAGGGCCGGCTGCGGCCGAGCTCTAGGCATCGCCACCGGCGACGTACACCCTGCCACCGGCCTCACGGAACTCCTCTGCCTTTTCACGCAGACCCAGTTCTATTGCCGCGTCATCACCGATGCCGTGCTTCGCGGCGTACTCGCGCACGTCCTGGGTGATCTTCATGCTGCAGAAGTGCGGGCCGCACATCGAGCAGAAGTGCGCGGCCTTCGCCGTCCGGCCGGGAGCGTCTCGTCGTGGTAGGCCGAGGCCGTCTCCGGATCGAGCGAGAGGTTGAACTGGTCGCGCCAGCGGAAGCCGAAGCGCGCGCGGGACAGGGCATCGTCGCGCTCCTGCGCGCCCGCGTGGCCCTTCGCGAGATCGGCCGCGTGGGCGGCGATCTTGTAGGCGATCACGCCTTCCTTCACGTCTCGCGGTCGGGAAGGCCCAGGTGCTCCTTCGGTGTGACGTAGCAGAGCATCGCCGTGCCGTACCAGCCGATCATCGCGGCACCGATGGCGGACGTGATGTGGTCGTAGCCTGGCGCGATATCCGTCACGAGCGGGCCGAGCGTATAGAACGGCGCTTCGTGACAGACCTCGAGTTGGAGGTCCATGTTCTCCTTGATCGGTGCATCGGAACGTGGCCGGGGCCTTCGATCATCACCTGGACATCGTGCTTCCAGGCGACCTCGGTGAGCTCGCCGAGCGTATCGAGCTCGGCAAACTGCGCGTCGTCGTTCGCGTCGGCGATACAGCCGGGGCGAAGGCCATCGCCCAGCGAGAACGCGACGTCGTAGGCGCGCATGATTTCGCAGATCTCCTCGAAGTGCGTGTAGAGGAAGTTCTCCTCGTGATGTGCGAGGCACCACGCCGCCATGATGGAGCCACCGCGGGAGACGATGCCCGTCACGCGTTTCGCTGTGAGCGGCACGTACGGAGCAGGACGCCGGCGTGCACGGTGAAGTAATCGACGCCCTGCTCGGCCTGTTCGATGAGCGTGTCGCGGTAGACGTCCCGCGAGAGCTCTTCGGCCTTGCCTCCGACCTTCTCCAGCGCCTGGTAAATGGGAACGGTGCCGATGGGCACCGGCGAGTTGCGGATGATCGACTCGCGTGTCGTGTGGATGTCCTTGCCCGTGGACAGGTCCATGACCGTGTCGGCGCCCCACCGGGTCGCCCACCTCATCTTCTCGACCTCCTCGTCGATCGAAGAGGCGACGGCGGAGTTGCCGATGTTTGCGTTGATCTTCACGAGGAAGTTGCGGCCGATGATCATCGGCTCGCTTTCCGGGTGGTTGATGTTGGAGGGATGATCGCGCGGCCGCGGGCGACCTCGTCTCGCAAAGAGCCGGGTCGACGTTCTCGCGAATGGCAATGAAGTGCATCTCAGGCGTGATGTCGCCGCGGCGCGCGTAGTGCATCTGCGTGACGGCGCGACCGGGGCGGGCGCGCAGGGGCGTTCGGGTCAGACCAGGAAAGACCTCGGTCGTGGAGGCGCCTCCGGGCCGGGCGCCGTTGTCAGACGGGGCGACGGCGCGTCCCGAGTAGCGCTCGACGTCGCCCCGCCCGAGGATCCAGGGCTCGCGGAGGGGTGGCAGACCGCGGCGGATGTCCGTCGAGACATCGGCATCGGTATAGGGGCCGCTGGTGTCGTACACGCGTACGGTCGGCGACTCGGCATCATCGACGGTCACCTCGCGCACGGGCACCCTCACATCGTGGGGACCGACGATGTACGTCTTGCGTTCAGCCGAAGCGCTCGCGTGCGTGCCGTTGCCGTTGGTCGTCGCAGCCATGCTGTCCTCCCGGGTGCGCATCGTGGCGCAAACAAAGACGCCGCTGACGGGCAGCGGCGTGGTACGCGATTCGTGTCCCTTCGCCGGCATGACCCGGACAGGTTCAAACGGTCGGTCTTCGCGCGACCCTCTCAGCCCGCCGCCGCGGGCTCCCGTCACTGCTATGCGGTTGTATACGCACGATAGCTCGGACGCGGCAGTGGCGGCAAGCGTGACTTACGCTAGACGACCGGGGCGCTACTCGCCGGGCCGGCTTCACCACGGGCGATGGCGAGCTGCCGCACGGCCTCAGCCGCCATGCCACCAACGTCATCGGCGATTGTGATCAGCCGGTATCCCGCCGCCTCGTGCCTCGCGGCGAGCGAGGCGTTGGCGTGGATGCCGGCGGCAATGCCTCGCTTCGCGCAGACCTCGGAGATGCGAAGGCGCGCCTCTTCGAACTCGCCGCCGTTCGCCAGCGCGGGCGGCTGTCCCAGGGTGATGCTCATGTCCGCGGGACCGACATAGACGGCATCGATGCCAGGCACGTCGAGGATTTCATCGAGCTGGTCGAGAGCGCGCCGCGTCTCGATCATCGGGATGCACATCACCTCGTCGTTGGCGTGCTCGAAATAATCGCGGCCGGCGTAGAGGTGAGCGCGCACGGGACCGTAGCTGCGAAGGCCGCGCGGGAAGTAGCGGCATGCGGAGACGGCCTGTTGCGCCTCTTCCGGGCTATTCACCATCGGGATGATGATGCCCATCGCGCCCGCATCGAGCATCTTGCCGATGATGCCGTGCTCGTTCCAGGGCACCCTCACGATCGGGGTTGCCGGGGTGGTGCTGATGGCCTGAAGCATGGGCACGGCCACCTGGTAATCGATGGCGCCGTGCTGCATGTCGATGCAGACCCAGTCGAAGCCCAGGTGGGCGATGACTTCGGCGGTGAATGAGCTTGGAACGGAGAGCCAGGCGCCGTAGGCTGCACGGCCAGCCCTGAGCGTGGCGCGCGTCGCATTCGCGTGCACAAAAGCTCCAATGTTATGTCATTGCTATGTCGGGCGGCATACTGTAACACGAGAGCGGATTGACGTTCGATACGGTTCAGCTGGCGGGTAACTTCCGTTCGCAGACTGGAGCTGCGCCAGGCAGCGCAAACCGTGACTGGGGGGCATCGAGGGTATTCATCGAACAGGAGGCGAGATGAAACCGCGACGCCATGTACTCATCGTCGATGACGAGCCCGGAATACTCCGGCTGATCAAACTCGAACTCGAGGTGCAGGGGTTCGACGTCACCGCCGCGACCAGCGGCAAGGAGGCCCTTGAGCTGGCCGCCGCGTCGCGCCCCGACATCGCCGTGCTCGACGTCATGATGCCGGAGATGGACGGCATCGAGCTGATGCACAGGTTGCGGGCACGAGGACCGATCCCCGTCATCATGCTCACCGCCCGAGGCGGCGAGGCCGACCGGGTGAAGGGTCTGGAATCGGGCGCAGACGACTACATCGCGAAGCCGTTCAGTCCGGACGAGCTGAGCGCGCGTGTCCGGGCCGTACTGCGCCGAAGCCCAGGGGACGACGCGGATGCCCGCATCTACCGTAACGGAGACTTCGAAATAGACCTGAACCGGCGCCTCGTCCGGCGTGACGGCGAGATCGTGCAGCTCTCCCGCACCGAGTGGATGCTGCTGCAACACCTCGCGCTGAATCCCGGCAAGATCATGCTCAACGCGGAACTGCTGCACCGCGTGTGGGGCGCGGAGTATTCGGACGATCTCCAGTACCTGCGCGTGTGGATCTCGAGGATCCGGCGCAAGATCGAGACGGAGCCATCAAACCCACGGCTCATCAAGACGTTCCAGGGCGTCGGGTACATGCTCGTGCAGCCCGGTCACGGCGACCCGAGCGCGCCGACGGACCAGGCCGCCGGCGCCGTGATGGCATAGCGCGCCCTAACGTCGCACTCGCCGCGCGACCGCGACGACGATCAGGGCGGCCAGCACCGCGAGGACGAGTCCGGCCAACCATAGCTGCCGCGCTCGGCCGGTCGTCTTTTCTTCGTCGGACGACCACGGATCTTCCCAGTGCGGCAAAGGCGTGTTGACGATCGCACCGGTTGGCGATGCGGTCTGAGATGCCTGGATGTCAGACATCGGCAACCCGATCTCCGACTCGATGACAGACAGCTCTTCCTCGACCGGAATACCAACGGTGCCTTCCTCGTGATCGGGCGGCAGCTGTTCCCGTTGCTGCGCGAGCTCGATCTCCATGCGGGCGCGCTGTTCGAACTGCTCCTCTTCGGAGATGATCGCTGCGTCGCGGCTGATCTCGCGCATCGGATCCTCTTCAGGCTCGAGCCCTGGCTCGGCGAGCTTGTAGTGGTCCAACTCGCTCTTGGGGAAGTTCATGTATACGCCACCGTTTGTACGGTCGATGTAATCGGCGGAGAGCCAGTAGTCCCGCTTCCACGGCGCGTCGACGCGCAGGTAGCTGCCGCTGATCTCGCTGACGGTGCCAAGCTTCTCGCCTTCGGCCGAGTAGACGTCGCGGCCCGCCGAGACGCCATCGGGATCGAATCGCTCGCTTCGTCGCAGGAACATGCGCGTCCTCCGTTCATTCAATAGAAGCGGGGCGTACGGTCAAGCCATACGCCCCGCCTTTAGCGGCTCGCGGCGAGGGGGAGCTCCTACCGCGCAACCGGACACATCGGATCCTAGACCGGCTCCGATGCTCTGTGAGATACACCGCGCCGCCGAAATGTTGCGCCGGCATCGCATTCGCGCTCGTGGCCGGTACCGGAGGCATGGGCTATGCTGCCACGCCGGATCGGTCGACGCACCGGCCGCGACTCACACCAGGAGGAATCAGAATGAAGCTCAATAACGTCGTGCTGGTCGATGGCGTCCGCTCCGCGTTCGGTCGCGGCGGGCGGGGAAGCCTCGTCGCCACGCGTCTGGACGAAGCGGGCGCGAAGGTCGTGCGCGGCCTGATGGAGCGCAACCCGAAGGTCGACCCGTGGCTGGTCGAGGACATCGGCCTCGGAAACGTGGGCGGTGCCGGGGAACTGATCCTGATTGGCGCGAACAGCGTGGCACGGCTGGCCGGTCTGCCACTGGAGGTCTGTTCGTTCGATACGAACCGTCAGTGCGGCTCGAGCATGGAGACGCTGCACCGCGTCGCCCAATCGATCATGGTCGGGGCCACGGAGTGCGGGATCGCGCTCGGAATCGAGCGTATGGGCCGCACGCTCGGCGGCGGCGGAAACGGCCGGCCGAAGACGCGCGTCACGGAGTTCAACAAGCGCCTGACGCAGTCGAACGACATGCAGCGCAACATGGCGCCGGACCACGGCAACAACTTCTCCGTCCCATTCCCGGACTTCATTTTGGACGCCCCATCGATCACGTCGATGACGCAGACCGCCCAGAACGTGGCCGAGGTGTACAACCTCTCGCGCGAGGAGATGGACCAGTTCTCGGTCGAGAGCCACAAGAAGACGCGCTGCGGCGTACGAGAAGGGCATCTACAAGGACGAGATCATCGCCCTCGAAGTCGAGCAGCCCGTCTTCAACGACGAGGGCGCCTGGGTGCCCGAAGAGAAGGGCAAGCAGATCGTCTTCGAGCGCGACGAGTGCCTGCGGCCCGGCACGAACATGGAGACCCTGGGGCAGCTCAAGCCGGTCGCCGGCATCCAGAGCTTCGGCGGCCAGGAGCTGCGGATTACGGCCGGCAACTCGTGCCCGACAAACGACGGTGTCTCGGCCGCGCTGCTCATGAGCGAGGATAAGGCGAAGGAGCTCGGACTTCAGCCGCTCGCGCGCATCATCGGTATGGGTGTGGCGGGCGTGAAGCCGCAGCTGATGGGGCTGGGGCCGATCCCGGCGACGAACAAGGCGCTGCGGCACGCCGGCATCACAGCGGACCAGATCGACCGCGTGGAATTCAACGAGGCGTTCGCGGCGCAGGTGATCCCGTCGTGCCGTGAGCTAGGCATCCCGATGGACAGGGTGAACGTGAACGGCGGCTCGATCGCCATCGGTCACCCGCTGGGCGCAACCGGCGCGCGCCTGGTCTCGACGGTTGCACACGAGCTGCGGCGGTCCGGCAAGCGCTACGGCCTGGCGACGCAGTGCATCGGCGTCGGCATGGGGATCTCGACGATCATCGAGGCGCTCTAGCGCACGACCGCTAGCGCATCATCGCCGCACACTCGGCCGCACGGGCGAGCAGCAGGTCGCGTTCGCGCTGATTCTGCGTGAGCGCGGCCGCACGCTCGAATTCGACGCGGGCCTCGCCCAGGCGGCCGAGGCGCACGAGCAGGTCACCACGCACGCTCGGCAGCAGGTGGTAGGACCGGAGCGCCGGCTCGGCCGCGAGCGCGTCCACGAGTTGGAGCGCAGGTGCGGGGCCGTAGGCCATCGAGACGGCGACGGCGCGGTTCAGCTCGACAACCGGGGACGGCGACAGCTGCTGCAAGGTCATCGTACAGCGAGGCTATCCGGCTCCAGTCGGTCTCGCCGGCAGTACGAGCACGGGCGTGACATGCGGCGATGGCTGCCTGCAGCGTGTACGACCCTCGCGCGGGTTCGAGGCGCTCAGCGCGCGCGAGCGCCTCGAGGCCGCGCCGGATCAGGAGCTGGTCCCAGCGCGAGCGGTCCTGATCGAGCAGGCGCACGACCTCGCCATGCGGGCCTGAGCGGGCGCGGAGACGCGATGCCTGGATCTCCATGAGGGCGGCGAGGCCGTGAACCTCGGCCTGCTCCGGCGCGAGGCCCTGAAGCATGCGCCCGAGGCGGAGAGCATCGTTGCAGAGGTCGGGGCGCATCCAGTCGTCGCCGGCGGTCGCCGTGTAGCCCTCGTTAAAGATGAAGTAGACGACATCGAGGACGGCGGCCATACGTTCGGCGCGCTCGGCCGCGCCGGGCACTTCGAACGTGACGCCGGCATCCGACAGCGAGCGCTTCGCGCGGACGATGCGTTGTTGCACTGTGGTCGTGGGCACGAGGAACGCCCGGGCGATCTCCTCCGTCGTGAGGCCGCCGACGGCGCGCAGGGTGAGCGCGACCTGCGAATCGCGTGACATCGATGGATGACACGCGGTGAAGATGAGGGCGAGCAAGTCGTCGCCGAAGTCGTCGTCAAGCGTGGCGGCCATGTCCGGCTGTTGCGCTTCCTGCCGCTCGAGTTCTCGCCCCAACTCCTCCTGCTTGCGCGCGAGGCGCTTGCTCCGGCGGAAGAAGTCGATCGCGCGGTGGCGGGCCGTGGTAATCAGCCAGGCGCCGGGGTTGTCGGGGACGCCCGTCCGCGGCCACTCCTCAAGCGCGCTCAGGAGGGCATCCTGCGCGAAGTCCTCGGCGAGGCCGACGTCGCGGACTATGCGGGCGAGGTGTGCGATGAGGCGGGGCGACTCGATGCGCCAGACGGCCTCGACGACGCGATGGGGATCGGGGGCGTTCATCGGGGCGATCACACCAACTCAGATTCGGGGAGGCAAGCCGACCTGCCGCCGACCGGGCGGTTTTCGGCGTTTTTCTGAACATCTACCCTGACGATGTCGATCCCGATGCCCGTTGTTCGCCGCGTAGATAGAGCGAACTCGGACCGGGCGAGTGATCCGGCACAACGCGGGAGCAAAGGAGCAGTCACATGCGGTTCATGATGATGATCAAGGCCACCGAGCAGACCGAGGCCGGCGTTCTGCCGTCCGAAGAGGAGTTCGTAGCCATGGGCAAGTACAACGAGGAGATGGTGCAGAGCGGCATACTGCTGGCCGGCGATGGCCTTCAGCCCAGCTCGAAGGGAGCGCGTGTGTCGTACGCCGGCAGCAGGCGGACGGTGACGGACGGCCCGTTCACGGAGGCGAAGGAACTGATCGCGGGCTACTGCCTGGTGCAGTTGAAGTCGATCAACGAGGCCATCGAGTGGGCAAAGCGAGCACCGCTACAGGAGGGCGAGGTGGAGATCCGGCAGGTGTTCGAACCGGAGGACTTCGGCGAGAACATGACACCGGAGTTGCGGGAGCAGGAAGACCGGCTGCGAGAGAAGGTCGCATCGCAGCAGAAGTAAGCGCTGGCTCCGGTGGAATGCAACCGGGGGTCATCGGTCGATCACACGAGTCTGAGGTTCGGCGGGGCGCTTTGCGCCAGAGGGAGTGTTTTCGGGCCATTTTCGCAACATCTACCGTGACGATGTCGATCCACGGCCCGGTTGTTCGCCGCGTAGGTAGAAGCGAATTCGGACCGGGCGCGTGACCCGGAGGATGAACGAGGAAAAAGGAGCAGCTGCAATGCGGTTCATGATCATCGTGAAGGCCAATGACGAGAGCGAGGCGGGGGTGCTGCCGTCGGAAGAGGTGCTGGCGGAGATGGGCAAGTTCAACGAGGAGCTGGTGCAGAAGGGCATCATGCTGGCGGGCGAGGGCCTGCAGCCCAGCTCGAAGGGCGCGCGGGTCTCGTACTCGGGCAGCAAGCGCACCGTGACGGACGGCCCGTTCACCGAGGCGAAGGAGCTCATCGCGGGATTCTGGCTGGTCCAGGTGAAGTCCCGCGAAGAGGCCATCGAGTGGGCGAAGCGGGCACCGTTCCAGGACGGCGAGGTGGAGATCCGCCAGGTGTTCGAGTCGGAGGACTTCGGCGAGAACATGACGCCGGAGCTGCGCGAGCAGGAAGACCGGATGCGGGAGAAGATGGCGAAGCAGGGATGAGCGCGCCGCCGGCGGCCCACTACGATGTGCGCCGCCGGCGCAGGTGCTTCTCGGCGGAACGGCTCTGAAGCTCGCCTGCACGCCGGTTGCATCGCTGCGAAAGGATTCGTATGAAAAAGATCAGGCCGTTTCTGTGGTTCGACGACGACGCGGAAGAGGCGATGCGTTTCTACGTCTCCATCTTCAAGAACTCGAAGGTGCTGAGCGTGAGCCCCGGGCCGGAGGGGAAGGCGATGAGCGTGACCTTCGAGCTGGATGGGCAGGAGTTCATGGGCCTGAACGCCGGTCCGCAGTTCAAGTTCAACGAGGCGGTCTCGTTCTTCGTCGACTGCGAGGACCAGGCCGAAGTCGATGAGCTGTGGTCGCGGCTGCTCGAGGGCGGTGGCGAAGAGAGCATGTGCGGCTGGCTCAAGGACCGCTTCGGGCTGTGGTGGCAGATCATCCCGAAGGCGCTGATGGAGTTGCTGGGCGACGAGGACCGCACGAAGGCCGATCGCGTCATGCAGGCGATGCTCAAAATGCAGAAGATCGACGTCGTGGGACTCGAGCGCGCGTACGCGGGGACATAACCGCTGATCGCGGCCCGCCGCACGGCCCTTCGATACAATGCGGCACCGATCCCATCTCGCCGGAGGCCCCCGCCGATGCCGATCAATGTGCGGCTCCTCGACCATACGAGCGACCCCATCCGCTCGCTGTACGTCGCGTATCGCACGGCGTATTCGGCGCTGACGCCGCAGGCGATCGTCGACCGCATCGCCGATGAGCGGATCACGCGCGAGCAGATGCTGGACTTCATCGAGAAACGGCTGGAGACGGGACACGCCTCGCCGCTGGAGCAGGTGTGGTTCGAGTTCGCGATCGCCGGCGTGAGCCGCGCCTTCAGCCACCAGTTCGTGCGCCACAAGATCGGCATCAGCTTCGAGCAGCAGAGCCAGCGGTACGTTGCCTTCAAGAAGGGCGAGTTCCCGTACACGATCCCGGACACCGTCCGGGACGCCGGCATGGCTTCGAAGATGGAGGATGCGTTCGAACGGCTGGGCGAGCTGTACCAGGAGATGATCGACGCGGGGATCCCCGCCGAGGACGCGCGATTCCTGATCCCGAACGCCGCGAACACGAACTTCAAGGTGGTCGTGAACTTCCTGGAGCTGCTGCACATCTGCGACCTGCGGCTGTGCACGCGGGCGCAGTGGGAGTTCCGCTGGGTGGCATCGAAGATGCGGGCGGAGATCCATCGCTCGTTCCCGGAGCTGGCGAAGTACATCCAGCCGAAGTGCGGCGACAAGCGGTGGGGGTACTGCGACGAGTCGCTGGCGGACTGGCAGGCGTGCCCGATCGGCAAGAAGCGGCCGCACAAGCAGCAGTTGTTCGAGCTGTTCAACGCGCACAGGCGAGGCGAGCTGGCGCCGCTGGCGGAGGGCGACTTCCAGCTGATCGAGGAGATCGGATCGTCGGTGGCGACGGCGGGCAACGTGAAGGCGAGCCACGTCGGCGCGCCGCCGGTGATCGCGCCCGACGGCGATCGGCCGGCCGAGGGCACGCCGCCCACGACGCGCGATGAGGGGTGCGAGCGGCGAGAGCGAGCTTGGATATTCGATGTTGGAGTGCCGGCTGCCCGCGCGTCGATGCATGAGCCGGATGCTGCTTGACCATGTGATCTGGGACATGGGGCAGGCATTCGACATGCTGTTCAACAACCTCAAGGATCTGCGCGACGAGGACTGGACCTTCGTGCCGGACGGTGGCGCGCGGTCGGTGCGGGCGATCGTGGGACATGTGGCGTCGAGCAAGGTGATGTACGACAACCACGCGTTCGGCGACGCATCGATGACGTGGATGGACCCGCGGCTGGACGAGGCGCAGTCGCCGGCGTCGGACGAGGGTTTCTCGCCCGAGGCGCTCGTGGAGTGGCTGCGGGCGTCGGACCTCCAGTTGCGGCGGAGCGTCGATGCGCTCGGCGACGACGCGGAGCTGGCGCGCAACCGGCCGGTGAACTGGGGTGGCACGCGCAAGACACGGTGGATCATCACGCGGCTCATCCATCACGACGCGTATCACGCGGGCGAGATCAACCACCTGCGCTCGGTGCACCAGCGCAACGACCGCTGGGAGTGGGAGCAGGAGCAGTGATCGTCGCCGCGGTCGGCTGATGGAGATCACGACTGACCGCCTCGTCCTCCGGGAGCTATCGTACGATGACTGGCCCACGGTCCTCGCCTACCAGCGTGAGCCGCTGTACCTGCGGTACTACGAGTGGACTGATCGAAGCGAGGCGGACGTCCGCGCGTTCGTGCACATGCTCACGGATCTGCAGTTCGAGCAGCCGCGGCGCAAGTTCCAGCTCGCGGTGACGCTCGACGGCGCGCTGATCGGCAACTGCGGCATCCGGCGCAAGCCCGCGAGCGAGACCGAGGCCGATATCGGTTACGAACTGGCGCCGGCGTTCTGGGGCCACGGCTACGCGACCGAAGCGGCGCGCGCGATGACGGCGTTCGGGTTCGATGAGCTGGGGCTGCATCGCGTGTCGTCGTGGTGCATCGCAGACAACGTTGGTTCGGCGCGCGTGCTCGAGAAGGTGGGCCTGTCGCTGGAGGGACGGCTGCGGGAGAACGAGCGCTACAAGGGCCGTTGGTGGGACACGCTGCTGTACGCGGTCCTCCTCCCGGAGTGGCGATCGTTGCAGCGCGCGTAGCCCCTGCCGATCGGTCATGCGCGGCCGGTACACTCCGTTCGTGCGAGTACACCTCCCATACGGCGAGCACGGCATCGACGCCGAGGTGCCGGGAAGCGCAACGGTGCTGCGGCCGGAGGAGACGGCGCCGCTGCCCGACGCGACGTCGGCAATCCGGGGTGCGATCGATGCGCCGATGGGCTGCGCGCCGCTGCGCCAGATGGTGCGGGCCGGACAGCGGGCGACGATCGTCGTGTCGGACATCACACGCCAGATCCCGAACGAGGTGATCCTGCCGCCGATCCTCGAGACGCTCGAGGCGGGCGGGGTCGGGCGGGACGACATCACGCATTCTCATCGGCACGGGGCTACACCGGCCGTCGCGGGACGACGAGCGGCGGCGGATCCTCGGGGCGGAGATCGCGGCGTCGTACCGGGTCATCGACCACGACGCGCGGGACCGCTCGACGCACGCATTCCACAAGCTCGGCGCCGATGGCGGCGGCGTGTGGCTGAACCGTGCGTACCAGGAGGCGGACCTGCGGATCCTGACGGGGTTCGTCGAGCCGCACCTGTTCGCCGGGTACTCGGGCGGCGGGAAGGCGGTGCTGCCGGCGATCGCGGGAGCGGACGACATCATGGCGAACCACAACGCCGCGATGATCGGGCACCCGAAGGCGACGTGGTGCACGACGGCGGGCAACCCGATCTGGGAAGCGATGCGCGACGTCGCGCTGACGACGAAGCCTTCGATCGTCATCCAGGTGACGCTGGACCAGCACAAGAACATCACGGGCGTGTTCGCGGGCGAGCTGACGGCGGCGCACGACGCGGCGATGGCGCAGGCGGCGCGTCAGGCCGTGCGGGCTATCCCGCACCTGTTCGACATCGTCGTGACGACGAACATGGGGTATCCGTCGGACCTGATCCTGTACCAGTCGGTGAAGGGGATGTCGGTGGCGGCGCAGGCATGCGCGCCGGGCGGGACGATCCTGCTCGTCGCGGAGTGCCGCGAGGGGCTGGGCGGCGCGGAGTACGTTGACCTGATGCGGAGCGAGGCATCGCCGGCGGCGCTGCTCGCACGCTTCGGCCGCGAAGGCCACGAGACGGTGCACGACCAGTGGGGCGTGCAGGTGCAGGCGATGCTGCAGGCGCGATACGACTGCTGGCTGCACTCGTCGATCCCGCGCGCGGAGGTGGAGGGGTTCCACCTTCGGTACGCGGAGGACGTGTCCTCGACGCTGGCGCGATCATCGACGAGAAGCGCGCGGCGCTGGGGCGCGAGCCGACGGTGTGCGTGCTGCCGTACGGGCAGCTCACGGTGCCGCGCGTTAGCGGGATGTGAGAGGCGGGAAGTGAGAGGTGGGAGCACCGCATTCCTGACACTTGCTGCCACGCCGGCTCGTCATTTGAATCTGATTTCGATTTCGTTCTGCAGTTTCAGGTGCTCGCGAGGCCGGTGATCTGGACGCGGGCGATGGGCGCGGACTGGCCGGCGCGGCGGTTCTGCATGGCCTCGAGCTGGTTGAGGGCGAGGTAGAGCTGTCGGCTGAGGTGGGCCTCGTAGCGGATGATGCGCTCCGTATGCGCGGCATCGGGGATGGTGCGAGCCGGTAGCAGGGGCGGAAAGCGCGACTCGGCGGCGAACACGGGCGCGTAGAAGCCGGTTACGGGCTGGTCGGCCGGGGCCACCGGCTGTGGTGACGGCCCCGTCTCGTCGAGGAAGCGCGCGATATCCGCCGTGAGCGCCGTCGGTTTTGGTGCGGGCGGGGCCGCGGGCGCAGCGTCGCGGACGCGGCGGCTATTCTCCTTCATCCACTCGTCGCGTTTCTGCGCCTGCTCGTCGTTCATGTAGTCGCGGTCGACGAACTCGGCCTCGGCGACGGCGACGCGGCGGATGCGCCACATGAGCTCGGCGATGCGGTCGGCGAGACGGGCCTCGGCGCCAGGCTCGGCGTGGAGGCTGTCGATGACCTCGCGGTGGAACTGCTGCCAGTCCTGCGCGACTCTGGTGGATGAGGATGTCGAGCGCGGCGAGGCCGTGGGTGGTGGCGTTACGGCTGGCCACGGACTTGCCGGCATTAGTACTGGGGCCGGTGCGGGGCATCGGGGTGCTCCTCTCTCGCTGGTTGGGGTTGTGTGGCGAGGAGCATGCAGGGAGTGGGCGGGGAACTCCGAGTCGCGGGTGTCACCACCGGCCAGCGGTTAGCCAGTCCGGACGCGGGACACGCCGAAGGCTGAGCACGTTTCGTGGTCGTACAATGGTGTGATCCATACGTCTCCGAAGCGAACTGGACGCGCGAGACAGCGCACGGTGTCGGATTGCTGTTTTCTACTCAATACAAGTTGACCCGCACGGCGAAGGACGTCTGGTTTGACCCCATCCTCGACCAAGACACGAAGCTGTTCATCGATCCCTTCCTCATCTTCCGCGCCCCGATAAAGCCCTTCGAGAAGGCCCACGACAAGCTGATTGGCTTCTTCAACGCGGCGTTCGTGCTAGCAGCCGAGACGACGGGCGAGGGCATGCGCATGGAGAAGCTCCGCAATATGATGCGGTTCCCGGAGCCAGCTGAACTCTGCCTCGGCTACACGTCCATGTCGGTCAAGGGTTCGGGTACGGGGCACGGACAGTCGCAGGAAATCATCGACGGCATGTTTGAGTCCCTGAAGCGCGGCATCACGAACTACAGCCACTTCGAGGAAGTGTCACTGTTCCAAGAAGGCATCGGCTGCGACCGCATCAGCGATGCGACG
This sequence comes from uncultured Chloroflexia bacterium, assembly GCA_963736015.1. Lineage (GTDB taxonomy): Bacteria > Chloroflexota > Dehalococcoidia > DSTF01 > JACRBR01 > CAVTNG01. Next base: position 237,616 of record CAVTNG010000006.1, read on the forward strand.
ACCAACATCTTGAAGGAAGAACTGGCCGTGTACACGCAGGGAGTCTGCAACCAGCACCTTATCCCGATGCAGAAGGTCTTCCTCAAGAACGGGCGTTTCAACTACGACACCCTTCGTTGGGAGAACCCGCAGGTCATGCTCCGCTGAACCCGCCTACGGGGGAGCCCGTGCTGCTCGTGCCTGGCGCCTACCTCAGGTCGTTACCCACCATCAACGCCAACGACTTCTTCGATTGGGCGTGGGACAACGAGAACAAGCGGCTGCGTGAGGACTTCGGCTTTCACCTGAAGAGCCGGGTGCGAAAGAAGGACATCATCGATGTCGCGCGGAAGAATCGGGCGTGGGTTGACCGCTACCTCGCTGAAGCTAAAGCGGCAGGCTAACCCCTATGACCTCGGCAAAGACCCGAACGGTTTGTACCAGTGGGAGCGCGAGGCTACCCAGTACGTCACTCGGCGTCCCCTAAAGTTCGCGGGCATCAAGAACGAGAAGCAGTTCCTGAACGTCGTGACTGACATCGTGCAGGAGTTCCGGCACTCCGTCGAGCAGGAAGGGCTGTGGCGGTTACTGTGGGATGGCGCACGCGCGAAGCCCGAATCCGCGTCACAGTTGTTGTTTCGGGGAATCGTGAAGCACTATTGTATCGCGAACAACATCGACCTATCGCGCGAGATCGAGACGGGCGCGGGCCGGTCGATTTCAAGTTCTCGCTAACGTATAGCAACCGCGCGCTGCTGAAGCCAAGCTGGCGAGCAACTCGAAGTTCTGGAACGGCCTGACGAAGCAGCTGCCGACGTACCTGAAGGCGTCTCAGTGCAGGAACGGATTCTCCTGATCATTGTCACTGACAAGCGGCAGTTCAATACGCTCCTGCCAAACATCCAGAACCAGATCGCCGCGACGAACAAGGCGCACAGCACGAATATGCAAGCCGTCATCGTGGACGCCACGGCGAAACCGTCAGTGTTGAAGCTGTAGCCTCGCTGGTTCTCGCGGGCGCGGCCGTTCCTTCGAAGGTTCGCGCAAGTTAGACATCCTCTCAGACGCCTTCTGCTCTATCTCACTACCTTAATTGCCAGCGCAGCAC
>CAVTNG010000007.1:0-238362 GCA_963736015.1 uncultured Chloroflexia bacterium
CGGGGCTGCGCCGCGTGACGGTGAGCCTCGATTCGCTGGACGATGCCGTGTTCCGGGCGATGAACGACGTCGACTTTCCTGTGGCGCGCGTGCTCGAGGGCATCGATGCGGCAGCGGCGGCAGGGCTGCCGGTGAAGATCAACGCCGTCGTGCGGCGCGGGACGAACGAGCACACGGTGGTGGACCTGGCGCGGCACTTCAAGGGTACGGGCCACATCGTGCGGTTCATCGAGTACATGGACGTCGGACACACCAACGGCTGGCGGCTCGACGACGTCGTGCCCGGCGCAGAGATCGTGAAGATGATCGCTGCGGAGATGCCGCTCGAGCCGACGGCGGCAAACTACGACGGCGAGGTAGTGCGGCGGTGGCGCTACCGCGACGGCAGCGGCGAGGCGGGGATCATCACGTCGGTGACGCAGCCCTTCTGCGGCGACTGCACGCGAGCGCGCCTTTCGGCGGAAGGCTCACTGTACACATGCCTCTTTGCGACGCACGGGACGGATCTGCGCGCGCTCCTGCGCGACGGCACTAGCACCGACGCGGACATCGCGGCGGCGATCGACGGCGTGTGGGCGGCGCGTGAGGACCGGTACTCGGAGATCCGGTCGGAGTCGACGGCGGGTCTGCCTCGGCCGGAGATGTCGTACATCGGGGGCTAGGCGTTTCACCCGCAGAGACGCAGGGGGCGCCGAGCGTTGTTGTGGGTCGAGGGTTCACCGCAAAGGCGCAAAGGCGCGAAGGTTTGGGAGACGACTTCATGACGAACGCGGCGGACGATGCCGATGAGGCGTATGGGCGGCTGAGCCACATCGATGCGGCCGGGCGGGCTCGGATGGTCGATGTATCCGCAAAGGCGGAGACGAAGCGCGAGGCGATCGCACGCGGGCGCATCGTGATGCGGCGGGAGACGCTGGCGCTGATCGCGGAGGGTGGGCTGCCAAAAGGCGATGTGCTGGCGGTGGCACAGATCGCGGGGATGATGGCGGCGAAGCGCACGCACGAGCTGATCCCGATGTGTCATCCGTTGCTGCTGACGGGCATCGACGTGCGGCTGACGCCGAGCGACGGGCCGAACGAGGCGCGCTCGTGCATCGAGATTGAGGCGGCGGTGCGGACGACGGGGAAGACGGGTGTCGAGATGGAGGCGCTGACGGCGGTGAGCGTGGCGGCGCTGACGGTGTACGACATGTGCAAGGCGGTGGACCGGGCGATGAAGATCGAAGGGGTGCGGCTGGTGCGGAAAACGGGCGGGAAGAGCGGGGAAGTGGTGTTGGAGTAGGTCGCGGCGCCGGCGGGCGGGTGCACCGCAGAGGCGCAGAGTTTCGATGTGGTGTGGGACAGGCGAGGGCGCCTGTCCTCCGTTGTTCTTGGGCGCAGCGTGATCTGCGGGGATGAGGCCAGGGAGGTGGACGGAGTAGATCCTTCGCCGGCGCTCAGGATGACAAACTGGCACTCGGGATGACGGCGGCGCCGGTTGGTTCAGGTGGTGTTCCAGAGGACTTCGTAGAGACGGACGGGGTCTTCGAAGCCGCGCATTTCGGTTTCGCCGCGGTCGGAGAAGAGGTGGCCCTTGCCGGCGCAGAGCTCGCGGACGACGTTGGAGGCGAAGATCTCGCCGCCTTCGGCCTTGGACATGATGCGGGCGGCGAGGGTGACGGATGAGCCGAAGAGGTCGTCGTCCTCGGCGATGGGCTCACCGGCGTTGAGGCCGACGCGGATGCGGATCGGCTGATCAGGATGCGCCTCGGTGTGGCGCTCGAACGCGCGCTGGAGGGCGATCGCGGCATCGACGGCGCGGCTCGCTGAGGTGAAGGTCGCGAGGAAGCCATCGCCGGTGGTCTTGATCTCGCGGCCGGCGTGGGTGCGCAGAACATCGCGCGTGATGCGATCGTGCTCGCGCAGGACGGCGCGGCCAGCATCGTCGCCGAGGCGATGCATCATCTCCGTGTGACTCTCGATGTCGGTGAAGAGCAGGGTGACGAGGCCGGGCGCGTCCGGCGCGCGGTGGATGTGCGTCGGCACCTTGTGTTCGGGCTGGAGATGCGCATCGCCGATGAACTCGTCGAGCGCGTCCAGCAGCTGTGCCTCGACCTCATTCGTCCAGAAGGCGGTCGATTCGAGAACCTTGAAGGTGGCGCCGGGGATGCCGGCGGCAAGCTTCTGCGACATGGAGAGCGTGGGGAAGAGCGCGCCGCGCGAATGCATGACGAGCGTGGGCGTGCGGATGTCGGCGAGGGAGTCCGATACGTCGTGGTGACGCGCCTGTGCGAAGAAGCGCTTCATCGCCGGGAGATCCATGCAATCGCGGCCGAACGCCGCCATCTCTGATGCGAGCTCGGCATTCTGCCAGCCGAACTCGCGGAGCGTGAGCATATCGGTGAAGGCGACGACGTCGTCGTGCTCGAGCAGCGTGAAGAGCGACTTGAGCTCGGGGATGTCATAGAAGCTGCCGGCGTTGGCGTATCCGCATAGCAGCGCGAGATGCGACAGGCGTTCGGGGTGCTTCGCGGCGTAGCGGATTGCGACCGGTGCAGCATGCTGCTCGCCGGAGATCACGAAGGGCGGCAGGTCCAGCGCGTCGACGACGGCCTCGACGTCCGAGACCATCGCATCGAGCGAGTAGTCTTCGACGTCGCGCTGTGAGAGGCCGGAGCCGCGGTTATCGAACCTGATGAGGCGGCGGCGGGAGGCCATGATGCGGTGCCACTCCCAGTCGCGGAACTCCACCTCGATGTTCGCGTAGGGCGGCGGTTGGATTGCGACCAAGGGGGTGCCGGTGCCGGCCTCTGCGTAGGCGATCGTGACGCCGTCGCTGGTGGTGGCGTACTGGATCAGGGGCTCCATGGCGGGATGGTACATCAGCTTCCCGGGCGATGGCGTCGCGGCGCGCATGCTTGTGAACCGGCGGCGCGGGTGGCAGGATGGCGACGGCGCCGACGGCGGGCTGACGCCGGAGTTGGAGGAACCGCATGACATCGGACAGCAGCACCATGGCATCGGCGCCGGTGAGCGTGCCGTTTCCGCTGCAGAGCAGCGAGCGCGTGCTCATGCTGGTGCGGCGGCACTGGTTCTACCTGTGGCCGCGGACGCTGTTGTTCGTGGGGTTCGCCCTGATCCCGTTCATCATCGTCGAGTGGCTGATCGGGCAGGCGGGGAGCATCACCAGCGGATGGGGCGGCTGGGCGACGCTGATCGCGCTGCTGTGGCTGGGGTTCTGGGGCGTGCGGATCTTCTTCAACTGGTACCAGTATCACAATGACATCTGGGTCGTGACGAATCAGCGGCTGGTGGACGTGACGCGGCGCACGCCCTGGAACAAGCGCCTGGCGACGGCGGACCTGGTGAACATTCAGGACATGACGGTGGAGCAGCGGGGGATCTTCGCGAGCATGCTCGGGTTCGGCGATGTCGTGTGCCAGACGGCGGGGCGCGATATTGAGTTCAGGCTTACGGGAGTGCCGCAGCCGGCGGAGGTGCAGCTCTTCGTAGACAAGGAGCGGGACCGCGAACGCGGCCGTGGGCGTTAGGCAACGGCGCGTTCGAGCGCGCGGCCGAAGCGCATGATCGCCTCCGGGATGTCGCGCTCGGCGACGTTGCTGTAAGCGAGACGGGCGCGGTTGGCGCCGCTGCCCGCCGTCAGCGCGTCATCGAAGAAGGCGGAACCGCCGACGTAGCCGACGGCCTCCTCGTTCGCGGTGATGCGCAGGCGGGCGGGGTCGATGCCCTCGGACAGCTCCAGCCAGAGGAAGAAGCCACCGTCGGGGACGGTCCAGCGGGCGAAGCGGGCGCATCGCTCTTCGAGCGACTGCAGCATGGCGTCGCGCTTGCGGCGGTAGATCTCGATGACGCGCGCGACGTGGGCATCGAACAGGCCGGACTCGCAGAACTCGGCGATCACGCGCGAGGTCCAGGGCGAGACGCCCATATCGAAGCGCATGCGGGTGATGGCATCGACCACGGGCTGCTCGCCCATGATCCAGCCGACGCGGAGGCCCGTAGCGAGGGTCTTGCTGAAGGTGCCGAGCAGGACAGCTCCGGTGCCGCCGGCGAGCGAGAACATGGTGGGGTTGGCATCGCCGGTGAAGTTGATGCCACCGTAGGCGTCGTCCTGGATGATGAGGATGCCGTGATCGCGGCAGAGCTCGACGACCTGCCTGCGGCGCTCGAGCGGCAGCGTGGTGCCGGCGGGGTTCTGGAAGTTGGCGATGGTGTAGAGCAGCTTCGGGCGCTTTCCGGCGGCCTCGACGCGGGCGATGATCTCTTCGAGCGCGTCGGGCCTGAGACCGGCGTCATCGAGGGCGACGCCTTCGACCTGCGGCATGCACGAGATGACTGTGCGGAGGCTGCCGGGGAAGGTGGGGCGCTCGACAATGGCGACGTCGCCGGGATCGAGGAACGTCTCGCAGAGGTTCTCGAGGCCGCCGGCGGAGCCGCAGGTGATGACGAAGTTCTGCGGGCCGACGTTCAGCCCCTCGGTGGCGTTGGCGCGGTTCGCGAGCCACTCGGCGAGGCCGGGGTAGCCCTGCGGGCCGCCGTACTGGAGCGCGAACGTGCCTTCTCGGCGAAGGACGCGCTCGTTGCAGGTGATCAGCTCATCGATGGGGAGTGAGTCGGGGTCGGGGATACCGCCGGTGAGCATGATCGGCTCGACGGGCGGCGGCGGCAGCTCGCCCTGCCACCACGGCGTCCACGAGGCGGCGCGGCCCCGGAGGGAGAGGGATTCTTCCCAGTCAAAGGCATCGGGCATGGGTCATTGTAGCGATGACGTCGGCGTGTGGTCAGGCGTCGTGCGCGCGGCGGACGTCGTCCTGGGTGGTGGGGCGCTCGAGTCCGTCGAGGGTCGGGAGGCGCAGCGTGTACAGCATCTCCTGCTCGACCCGGTCTGCCTCACGCACGATCCGGGCTTCATCGTAGTAGGCAGAGAAGAAGCAGCCGCTCAGGCGATCGGCGGCGCCGGAGGCGAGGAAGCGGCACAGCTCGCCGGCTCGCTCGGGTGGCTGCCAGGCGGCGTCGTCGGCGACGTTCTCGTGCGGCGGGCCGTAGGCCTTCGAGAGGAAGCCCGGGAGCGGGTAGCGCTTGCGGATGTTCCAGATGACGTCCATGGGCTGCGTGTGCACCATGCCGGGTGTGATGGCGAACACTACGACGCCGCGGCCCTTTACTTCGAGCGCGAGATTCTCGCTGAAGCGGATCAGGCCGGCCTTGGCGACGCTGTAGGTGTTGAGGAAGGGCTGGGCGACGATGCCGGCGCCGCTCGCGACGTTGATGATGCGGCCGGCGCCGCGCTCCAGCATGCCGGGCAGGACGACGCGCGTGCAGAGCATGTTGCTGACCAGGTTGTTGTCGATGGTCTTCCGCACCTCGTTGAAGTCGAGCGTCTCGAACGGGCCAGCGACGGCACTCGATGCGCCGGCGTTGTTGACGAGCAGTGTGACGGGGCCGAAGACGCGCTCGGTCTCGGCGAGCATCGCCTCGACGGCAGGGGGCTGCTCGACGTCGGTGGGGATCGATGCGGCGCGACCGCCGGCGGCCTCGATCAGCGCGACCGTTTCGGTGAGCTGGCCGGCGGTGCGGGAGGCGACCATGACGGCGGCGCCGTCGGCGGCGAGCGCCTGCGCGATCGCGCGCCCGACGCCGCGGCCACCGCCGGTGACGATGGCGACGTGTCCTGCGAGCTCGTTAGCCATAGATGTACGCTCCTCCCTGCTTCAACTTCAGCTCACGGATGAGACTGCGTGTGAACCGGGCAGCGCTTCGCCTCAAATCGGGCGAATTCGCCGGTGCGGCACCGCGTCCGCACCCCGCCCGACGCCCGCAGCTACCACGTCTATGCTGAACTGACGGAGAAGAGCCGCCAGCTGCCGTCGATACCCTTGAGCTGATGCTCGCCGCGCTCGCTGAACGAGGCGTTGCCGCCGAGCATCATGTCGCGCACGGTCGATGACGTCCAGAGCTCGCCGTCGGCTGCCTCCTGCTCGACACGGGCGGCGAGGTTTACGGCGATGCCAGAGATGTCGCCATCATCGTGGACTTCGATCTCGCCTGCATGAAGACCGGCACGGATCTCGATACCGATGCCGCGAAGCGCGTCGCAGAGCTTCGTCCCGCATTCGACGCCATGAGATGGCGCATCGAACGTCGCGAGCAGACCGTCGCCGGTGCTCTTGACGACGCGGCCGCGGTACTCGTCGATGAGGCGGCGCGCGGTGCGGTCGTGGCTGTCGAGCACGGCGCGCCAGTTCGCATCGCCGACGCGCGGCCGACTGTCGCGTCGAATCGACGATGTCGGTGAACAAGACCGTCCCGAACTGGCGGGTGGCCGTGCGCTTGAGGGACGTGCCGGTCGCGAACTCGATAATGGCGTCGTCGAGATCGCGCCAGTTCGGCAGCATCCAGGCGAAGTGGTCGGCGCCCTCAATCTCCATGTATTTGGCGTCCGGAATGACGTCGCCGAGGAGGCGGCCCATGGCGACGTTCAGCACCTCATCGCCCGCGACGTGCATCACGAGCGTGCGCGCCCTGATGCGCTCGGGCGCATCGCCCGCATCGAGCGCCATGATGCTCTGCAGCTGCCGGATGAAGTCGCGGGGGCTCGAAGCCATCCGTTGCAGTCTCGCCATCCAGCGAATGAAGGACTCGTTGCCAGTCTGGCTAGGGATCTCCCAGGCAACCATATCGCTGGCGTCCTCGCCCCAGGTCTCGACGATCTGGAGGAAGTGGTCATAGATTTTCGCCCCGTTGTTGATCGACGGGTCGCCCGCCTTCATGTAGTTCGGGATCTTGCCGTAGTAACGGGGCGAGACGAACGTATTGATCAGCGTCAGGCTGTCGACGCGCTCAGGGAAGTCAGCGGCGAAGAGCTGTGCCATGCACGCGCCTTCCGACGTACCGAGCAGATGAGCGCGGTCCCAGCCGACGGCGTCCATGACGGCGAGGATGTCTTCGTTGCGCTGCTCCAGCGTTGGCGCGGCGTCGAATCGGTCGGAGAGGCCGATGCCGCGCTTGTCGAAGTACACGCATGTCATGTGCTGGCCAAGATGCTCAAGGCAGCGCCGGTACAGCTCGTGTTCCCAGGCGATCTCCACGTTGGAGACGAGGTCTGGAATCATCAACATCGGCGGGCCGTCGCCCCACTTGTGGTAGGCGAGGCGCAGTTCGCCCGCGCGGGCGTAGCGTGTCTCCGGGATCTGCATTGGTCGCCTCCGGCTAACTCCAGCCGACCTGAAACACCGCGTGCGTGCCGGACAGGCCCTTCAGCTCGACCTCGCGCGAATCGGCGAAGGTGCCGGGCTCAACGCTGCTCTCGACGAGCAGCGTGGAGCAGCGACGACACGAGGATCTCGCCGCCGGTGGCCTTGCCGGCGACGCGGGACGCCATGATCACGTTCTTGCCGTAGAAGTCATCGCCGTCCTTGATCGCCTCGCCTGCATGCAGGCCGATGCGCACCTTCACGTGCTCGCCGTCGGCGGCGTTGTGCGCGTCGAACGCGCGCTGGATGGCGATGGCGCAGTCGAGGCCCTTCCTGGCGGACTGGAAGGCGACCATGAAGCCATCGCCCATCGTCTTCACCTCGTAGCCGCCGTAAGCGCCGATCTGCTCGCGGATGAGGGCGTTGTGCTTGCGGAGCAGCTCCTGCCACGCCTGGTCGCCGAGTCGCTCGGTGAGGACGGTGGAGTCCTCGATGTCGCTGAACATGATCGTGACGGTGCCGTCAGGCGCGGCGTGCGATGCGATGTCGGGGCGCTCGCGCTGCACGCTGTCTGCGACGGCGATCGATCGACGTGTAGATGTCGCTGGAGATCGTGCTGATGCCCTGATCCTGCATGCGCAGCCGCATCGCTTCTTCCAGCGCCGGCTGCATCTTCATCGCCTGGAACTCGGCGAGCGCGAAGTCGAGGTGCTGTTTGCGCCTCTGCGCGCTCGTCGGGGTAGTGCTCGAAGAGCGTCCGGGCGATGGCGAGGCGAGTGAGCGCGATCTCAGGGCCGATCGCCGACGCGCGCGGCGACGTCCAAGGCGGTCGCGAAGTGCGCGCGCGCCGCGGCAGGGTCGTCGAGCAGGAGATCGGCCAGGCCGAGCTGGCGAGCAACAGTTCTCTGAGCGTCCGGCGAGTACAACGAGTCGAAGGGCGCCAGACGCTGATGAAGCATCTGGACGATGTCCATGTCTCGTGTCAGGACCGACGTGGCGAGCAAGTGGAGCAGAGAAGATGTAGGGGCCCAATCGGTCTCGCCGCTGATTCCGAAATCGCTGATGAGGCGTCGCATTTCGCGGCGCGCTTCATCGACCTGCCCAGCCATCGCCGGGATGTATGCGGCATAGGCGTCCGAGCTGAGGAACGAACTCCAGGTCTCGCGATACGCGAGAGCCTCATCGACGCGCCCGACGGGCGGTAACAGCAGCATCTTCGACAGACCCATCGACGCCTGAGCAAACGGATCGGCTCCAGCGGCAGAACTGGCAAACCTGTCGCCGGCCTCGAGTGCAGCTTCGAATGCCCCTTCCCGCGAAAGCTGTGCGATCTGCGCAAACATCGCTTGAGTCTGCACGAACGGATCACCTGTGCGGCGTGCGTACTCCTCCAGGTATCGGTCCGCGGCTTCGGCGACGGCGCGCTTCCCAGCAGCCAAGCGCGGCATTGGAACGCCCAATGAAGATGATCGAGCGTTGTCGCGGGCCGGACGCTGTCGAGGGGAATGTCGGCAAACTCGTCTGCTACTCTCGCACGCTCAAGCTCGAGTTCGGGAGGCGCGCCGTAGGTGAGGAACACCATCAGCGCGTTCGCAACCACGTCATCGTCACGCAACATCCGCGCCTCGCGCAGCGCCGAGGCGGCGAGCTCCCAGAACTCTTTCAGGCGGCGATGGCCGTAATGACCCCAGGCGGCGCTCACGTCTGCCGCCACGCCCATTGGAGTGCCGGGCTGGGCGTGGCTGTGCATGCGCTCCGTCCACGTCGACCACTCAGGGGTTGCGAAGACTGGTCCGGCGTCCTGGCGACCAAGGCCCTCCAGGGTGAGCCAACACGCCCAGGCGGCGCGGTCGTCGTCACCGATCCGCTCCGCGGTCGCGAACAACTCCGGGCCCAAGTCGTCCGATACGCGCCTGGCCTCGCCGCCAAAGAGCAGCGCGTCCGCAAGTTCCTTCTGCAAGTCGTACCGCTTGATGCTGTCGTTTGGGTCGAGCACCTCCTGCACCTGCAACGCCTGCTCGAGCAGACGCGCGGCCTCGCCGTGCGCGTAGACGCCGGCCGCGCGTTGCGCCGCAAGCTCGCCGTAGTGCACGGCCTTGCGCAGGTCTTCCTCCGTCGAGGAGTGCGCGAAGTGTTCCGCCAACTCGGCTGCGTGCTCTTCGAGGCGTCCGGCGTAGTGCTGCTCGAGCGCCTTCGCCACTTCGTTGTGGAGGCGCAGCCGCCGTGGCGCGATCATTTCGCCGTAGAGCGTCTGGCGGAAGTAGGCGTGCGTGAAGCGATAGCGCACGTCGCGGCCCTGCGTGTGATCTTCCAGCAGCGCCACTGACATCGCCTCTTCGATCGCGCTCAACAGCTGCTCCTCCTGCACGCCCGCGACGGTGCGCAGCACGTCGAGTGAGAAGTCGCGGCCCATCACCGCAGCGATGCTCAGAATGCGGTTGCACTCCTCGCTCAGGCGGGTTAGCCGCTTGCCGATGACGTCACGCAGGCCCTCCGGAATCTGCGTGAGCAGTGAAGCGTCGGCCACCCACTGGCCGCCCTCGCGACGCGCCAACCCGGACTCAAGGATGTAGCGCGCCACCTCCTGGATGAACAGCGGATTACCCTCCGTCTGGCGATAGATCGCCTCCGCGAGCACGTATGGCACGTCCTGGCCCGCGATGTTCGACAGCATCCGCTGCACTTCTTCGGGCGTGAGCCCGCGCAGTGGGATCCGGGTGAAATTCTCCGCGCGGCGCAGGTCCGCAAGTGCCGCCGACAGCGGGTGCCGACGGTCCACTTCTACGTCGCGGTACGTCCCGACGATCAGCAGCCGCGCGCCTGAGAGGCTGCGCGCGAGGTATACGAGCAGCTCCATCGTGCCCTTGTCGCCGTCCTGCAGGTCTTCCAGCACGATGCAGAGCGCCTGAGCCGACGAGGCGTTGCGGAGGAAGGTCGCCACCGCCTGGAAGAGCCGGAAGCGCTCTTCCTCCGGGTTGCCGGGCGGCGGCATCTCGACGGCGACGCGGTCGCGGATCTCTGACACGATCCGCGCCACTTCGCCCGCGCCCGTGCCCAGCTCCGCTTCCAGCGCATCGCTCTCACGGACGAGCGCGTACGAACGCATCGCTTCGACGAACGGCAGGTACGGCAGCGCCAGCGAGCCCTCTTCGTAGCAGTGGCCGACGAGCGTACGTCCGCCGCGCATTGCCACGTACGTCAGCAGCTGCTCCGTCACGGTCGTCTTGCCGATTCCCGGCTCTCCCACCACCATGACCAGCGCCCCCTGGCCCGAGAGCGCGCCATCGAACGCCGCCTGCAGCTGCTTCAGTTCGGCCTCGCGTCCGACGAACGTCTGCTGATAGATCGCTCCGCTCGTCGCCTCTTCGGATGGCGCGGCCGCCTCCGCCGGCGCCGCCTGAACGTCGATCGCAGCGAGCGCCTGGATCACCTCGGCTGCGCTGCGCCGGGCGCTGCGCCGGGTCCTTCGCGAGTAGGCGCGGTGATCAGCGTCTCGAGCGCCGGCGGACATTCGTTTGTGTGCCAGGTCGGCGCGACGGGCGGCGTGTTGACGTGCTGCGAGATCACGGCGACGACATCGTCGCCGACGAAGGGTGGGCGGCCAGTGACCATCTCGTAGATGACGCAGCCGAGGGCGTAGAGATCACTGGCGGCGGTCGTCTCGCCGCCCATCGCCTGCTCCGGCGGCATGTAGGCGGCGGTGCCGACCATGGTGCCCTGCACCGTCATGCGCGTCTTGTCGAGCGTGACGGCAAGGCCGAAGTCGCCAATCTTCACGATGCCCGCGTCGGTGAGCCAGACATTGCCGGGTTTGAGATCGCGGTGGATGATGCCGTTCTTGTGCGCATGCTCGAGTCCCTGCGCGACCTGCGTCGCGATGCGCACGGCGTCGGAGATTGGCACGCGGCGCCGTTCGGCGGCATCGATGAGGCCTGTGAGCTCACCGCCGGCCATGTACTGGCTGACGATATACGGCTCGATGACACCGCCGGCGGTGGTCTCCTCGCCGGTATCGAAGACGGTGACGATGTGCGGGTGATCGCCGAGTTTGCCCATCGCCTGCGCTTCGCGCCGGATGCGCGTGACGCCATCGGCGTCGAGGCCTTCCGTCTTGATCGCCGCGAACGCCACGTCGCGGTCGAGCTTCGTGTCGTGCGCCAGATAGACGCGCTTGCGTCCGCCCTCGCCGAGGAAGGACTGCACCGTGTAGCGCCCGTCGGCGAACGACTTCGGCAAGGGAGGCGCGACCGGCGCGGGAGGTGCGGGCGGCGGATCCGTGCTTGCCGTCGCCAGCGACGCGCGGCAGTTCTTGCAGAACTTTGCCGTCGGCGTGTTCGCGGTGCCGCACGACGTGCACGCGCGCGCGAGGTCGCCGCCGCACTCCTCGCAAAAGCGGGCGTCGTTCGGGTTCTCGTGGGCGCATGCGCTGCAGATCAAGTGATTCAGTCCTTACTCACGGCATACACCGCGTGCGTGCCGGACAGGCCCTTCAGCTCGACCTCGCGCGCGTCGGCGAAGGTTCCGGGGGCGACGCTGCTCTCGACGAGCTGGCGGAGCGAGCGACGACACGAGGATCTCGCCGCCGGTGGCCTTGCCGGCGACGCGCGAAGCCATGATCACGTTCTTGCCGTAGAAGTCATCGCCGTCCTTGATCGCCTCGCCGGCGTGGAGGCCGATGCGGACCTTCACGTGCTCGCCGTCGGCGGCGTTGTGGCCAGTCGAACGCGCGCTGGATGGCGATGGCGCAGTCGAGGCCCTTCCTGGCGGACTGGAAGGCGACCATGAAGCCGTCGCCCATCGTTTTCACCTCGTAGCCGTCGAACGCCTGGAGCTGCTCGCGGATGAGGGCGTTGTGCTTGCGGAGGAGCTCCTGCCACGCCTGGTCGCCGAGGCGCTCGGTGAGGACGGTGGAGTCCTCGATGTCGCTGAACATGATCGTGACGGTGCCGTCGGGCGCGGCGTGCGGACGCGACGTCCGGGCGCTCCTGCTGCACGCGGTCGGCCACGATCTCGATCGAGGTGTAGATGTCGCGTCGAGCGGTGAGGCCGGCTTCTTCGAGCTTGAGGCGACGAGCTTCTCGACAGCGGCTTCATCCGAGCTTCTGCGCGTGGCCGAGCGCCTCGTCGATCAACGCGCGCGCGCGGTCGCGGTCACCGGGCGCGTCGCGCAGGAGGCGGATGCGCGCACAGTCGTAGGCGGCCCACGACCAGTAGACCCGGAAGCCGTACCCGGTTTGTGCGTAGGCGAGCGTCGTCTCGATGGCTGCGATGGCGTCGTTGGTCTGGTCGAGGGTTTCGAACAGCAGTCCGCGAATGTGATCCATGGTCAGACCGTGGATCCAGAAGCCGGCGAAAGCTTCGAGCGCCTGAGCTGCTCGCGTGCAGCGCCGCGATCGCGTTCGAGAAATGCCTGGATCGCGAGCCCGCTTCGAGCGACACCGAGCCAGATTGGTGGCGTGGTCGCCGCCGCGCTCTCAACCACGCGCGCCGGCCTGCTCGACGCGAGGAAGTGCGTCGTGCAGTCCGCGTCACGTAGCACTGCATCGCCTGGTTGCGCGCGAGGACGGGAAACGCGATCGCGTCGAGAGGCGCTCGCATTTCTTGCCCGATGTCCGCGATGCGCGTCAGGTAGTTGCCGGCCTCTTCCAGGTTCCCGGTATGAAGCTCAGCCTCCGCCATCGGCGCGAGGAGCATGATCCACCGAGCATGACGACCGAGCCCGCGGCCGGCCGCTTCGCGGGCGGCGTCCCAGTCGCCTGCGCCGGTCGCGGCGAATATCTGCGCGTCGGTGGCGCTCGAGATCGCCTCGCCGTGATGCAAGCGTTCCGCAATCTCCCGCGCAGCCCAGGCGTGCTCGCGTGATGCGTCTCGCACCTCGAGCATGCAATTCAGTCGCTGCTTCGCGGTGGAAAGTGACCATCTCTCGAGTACTGGTCGTTGAGTTCTCGCGCCAGCGCCACTGCCTCGGTCGCTTATCTGCGAAGCGTTCGCGTTGGCGCCACCGCTGGCCGTCGACCCGACATGGGCGAGGAGAATCGCCAGGCGAAGCGGCTTTGAGTCAAGCCGGTCAGCTATCTCGCGCGCGGCTTGAGCGCCTGTTGCGCACCGGCATCATCGTTTCCGACCGTGCCGTACGACTCTGCCAGTGCAGCGTTGAGCATCGCGTACTGCTCGCGAGTCCTCGTCGGTCGAGCGCAAGAGCGCGCTCGAGCAGTCTCGCGAGATTGTTGCCGGAGAGTCCCGGCTTTGGAACAAGCGCGACCCTCGCTGCGCTCGGTCCGTCGCCGTTCCTCTCGTAGTAGTCAAAGGCCTGGCGCGTGGCCCGCAAATCCCTCCCGGCCGTCCGCCGATGCGTAGCTCGCCCGGGCCATAATCGACAGCAGATCCGCCATCTCGCCGTCGATCTTCCTGACCTTCGCGGGCGGAAGCGCGGCGCGGAAGTGGCGCGCGGCTTCCGGATAGGCGGACTGGGCGACGGCCTGGCGTCCGGCGAGCGCCGAGTATTTTGCGGCCTTCTCGCTGAAGCGCGGTGAGAGCGTCGCGGCCTCGCTGAAGTGCATCGCGAGGCGTCCGGCGCGCTCGTCGGCGTGGGCGCCGTAGCGCTTCTCCAGTGCGTCGCCGACCTGGCCGTGCAGGCGCACGCGCCGCGTCGTCGAAAGCTCGGCGAGCAGCGTCTCCTGCATCTGGGCGTGCGTGAAGCGGTAGCGGCCGGGTTGGTCCGTCTCTTCGATCACGCGCGCTTCGAGCGCTTCCTCGACCATCTTCAGCAGCGCGTCCTCGTCGCGGTCGCCGAGCAGCGTGAGCGTGTCGTAGGTGAAGTCGCGGCCGATGATGGCGGCGATCTGCAGCAGTTCGTTCGTCTCCTCGGAGAGGCGGTTGAGGCGGCGGCCGAGCGCCTCTCGCACGCCGTCGGGGATGGCGATGTCGGAGATCGAAGTCCTTCGTGAGGGTGCCTTCCTGCGCCATGAGGTTGACGACCTCGCTCAGGAAGAAGGCGTTGCCCTCGGTCTCCTCGAAGATGCGGTCGAGCACTTCGCGGCGCGGCTCGACGTTGGCGCGCGCCTTGATGTAGGCGCCGACCTCGTCGCGCGTCGAGGCCGCGGAGGACGATGCGCTCGAAGCCGGACTCGCGGTTCAGGGAGGCCAGCGTCTCCGAGAGCGCGCTCTGCCGCGTGATGTCGGTGTCGCGGTAGTTGCCGACGATGAGGATGCGGGTGCGCGACAGCTCGCGGGCGACGTGCTGGAGCAGGAGCAACGTCGGCTTGTCGGCCCAGTGCAGATCGTCGAGCGCGACGACGAGCGGCGCCTGCGCGGCGATCGCCTTCAGGTACTGGGCGTAGGCATCGAAGAGGCGGAACTGCGCCACCTCGGGATCGTTCACGTCTCCGGCAGCCCGACGTTCTCGCCCTGCGTCAGCCACGGGAAGATGCGCGTCAGTTCGTTGATCGCCTCCTGCGTCATCTGAGGGCCGATAACGGTGGGCAGGTCGTCCTGGTGCGCGAGGGCGTACTGGTTGCCGGCCTGGATCCAGGGCCAGTACGGGGGCGCGCCCGCGGACTCGTGCGTGCGGCCCCAGAGCACCTGGGCGCCGCGCATCTTCGCGTACGTCTCCAGCTCCTGCGTCGTGCGCGTCTTGCCGATGCCGGGCTCGCCGACGAGCATCGCCAGTCCGCCGTGACCGGAGACGGCGTTGTCGAACGCCTTCCGCAGGCGCTCCAGCTCGTTCTCGCGGCCGACGAACACGCCCAGCGTCAGGCGATCGAGCACGTTGGATTCGGAGTGCGTCGCCGCCTTGCCCTCGGGATCGATACGGGCAAGCAGCGCGAGCACATCATCGGCGCTCGCGGGGCGCTCGGATGGATCCTTCGCGAGCAGGCGCAGGATGAGGTCCTCGAGCTCCTGCGGGCATGACTCGGCGTGCCACGAGGGGGCGACCGGGGGCGTGTTGATGTGCTGGCTGATGACGGCGCTCGGGTTGTCGGAGACGAAGGGCGGGCGGCCGGTGATCATCTCGTAGAGCATGCAGCCGAGCGAATAGAGATCGGCGCGCGCCGTGGTCTCGCTGCCGAGCGCCTGTTCGGGCGGCATGTAGGCGACGGTGCCGACGAGCATGCCGTGCATCGTCAGGCGCGACTGCTCGAGGGCGACGGCGAGACCGAAGTCGCCGATCTCCGCGGTGCCGTCGGCGGCGAGCCAGACGTTGCCGGGTTTCAGGTCGCGGTGCACGACGCCGTTCTTGTGGGCGTGCGCGAGGCCCTTGCAGACGCCGGTCGCGATCTCCAGGGTGCGTTCCGCGCTCAGAGGCAGGTCGAGGGCATCGACCGCGCCGCCGGACATGTACTGGCTGACGATGTAGGGCTGCGCTCGGCCATCCTGGCCGATGTCGTCGCCGACGTCGTGGATGGTGACGATGTTCGGGTGATCGCCGAGCTTGCCCATCGCCTGCGCCTCGCGGCGCACGCGCGAGAGGCCCTGCTCGTCGAGGCCTTCGGTCTTGACGACGGCGATGGCGACATCGCGATCCAGGCGCTCATCACGCGCGAGATAGACGCGCTTGCGGCCGCCCTCGCCGAGAAATCGGCGCACGGCGTAGCGGCCGTTGGCGAAGGCGGCCGGGACGGGGGCCTGCGAAGGGGCTGGTTGCGGCGGGGGCGACGTTGTTGTCGACGTCGAAGCAGCAGCGGCAGGGGCAGGGGCAGCGACGGGCGGAGCCGCAGGAGTCGCAGAAGCGGGCCGACGGACGCAGGGCGGCATCGCATTTGGCACAGGAGCGCTCGAGGCGCGCGCCGCATGCTTCGCAGAAATTCGCTGCGGCGCGGTTCTCGGCGCCGCAGCTCGCGCAGTTCATGGCGTCGTCTCCACCCGAGAGACCGCATGCGTGCCAGACAGGCCCTTCAGCTCGACCTCGCGCGGGGCGGCGAAGGTGCCGGGGGCGACGCTGCTCTCGACGAGCTGGCGGAGGAGCGACGACACGAGGATCTCGCCGCCGGTGGCCTTGCCGGCGACGCGTGAGGCCATGATCACGTTCTTGCCGTAGAAGTCATCGCCGTCCTTGATCGCTTCGCCGGCGTGGAGGCCGATGCGGACCTTCACGTGCTCGCCATCGGCGGCGTTGTGCCCGTCGAACGCGCGCTGGATGGCGATGGCGCAGTCGAGGCCCTTCTTCGCGGACTGGAAGGCGACCATGAAGCCATCGCCCATCGTCTTCACTTCGTAGCCGTCGAAGGCGCCGATCTGCTCGCGGATGAGGGCGTTGTGCTTGCGGAGGAGCTCCTGCCACGCCTGGTCGCCCAGACGCTCGGTGAGGACGGTGGAGTCCTCGATGTCACTGAACATGATCGTGACGGTGCCGTCGGGCGCCGGATGGATGGTGATCTTGGGACGCTCGGCCTCGACGGCGCGGGCGACGCTGTCGATGGAGGTGTAGATACCGCCGGCGGAGGACACGCCTTGCAGTTCAGCTTGAGCGCGAGAGCGTGCTCCAGGTAGCGCTTCATGCCCAGTTGCTCGAACGTCCGGGCGGCGGCGCCGACGAGATCCCGCGATCGCGCCGAGTCGGCGTCGTGGCCGCGTTCGTACATAGCGCGCGCGTAGCCCAGCTGCGTGATGGCGAGCCATGGCCACGCGGCGGTGCGCTCGTTATAGCGGAGCGCCTCCTCGAAGTGACGCTCCGCGTCGTCCCAGCGCTTCATCGTCGCGGCAAGTTCGCCGAGAGATCGCGACGCAGACCCGTCGCACACCACGGCATTCCCGACGCCTACCTCGCACAGCGCGTATGGCTCGAACATGCGATACAGCACCGCGGCGCGAGGTGCGTCGTCGAGCGCGCGGGCGATCTCGGCTCCGAGCATGATCGTCACGATCCAGTTGATGTCCTGGGGAACGTCCTTGAAATCGTTGGCGGCGAGGCGTTCGAAGGGCTCGCGTGCCCGGTTGGTGTCGCCTGCCTCCGCGTGGATGTGCGCAAGGGTGGCGCGGTATACGAGCACGTCCGGCGTGTTCTGGATGTTCTGCAGAATCGCCGGTTCCAGTTCGTTGAGGCGGCCCTGCCCCCATCGCAGCGTGTAGATCTGCGCGAGCAGCGATCCGACGAAGTTCGGATGATTCGTCCGCTCGGCCAGCGGTGCGACCAGCGCGATGAACCGCTCTGCGTCATCGAACCTGCCGTCTCGCAGCGCCAGCATCCCTTCCCAAAGCGGCCGCCAGCCGCTGTACGAGGGCTCGCGCATTGCGTCAGCGAGCGCTGTCGCAACGACGATCTCCTCGCGGAGGGCATCGATTTCGCCGATATACGCGAAGTCGGTCAACCTCCACAGCCTCGCCCACAGGACCTCGACGCGGTCGTCTGCCTCCCCGGCGGCCGCCAGCATCTCGCTCGCCAGGGGGATGCGCCGTTCGACGAACTCCGGCCCGGCCATCGCGCTGTGGAGCGCCCGAAGCGCTCCCACGAGTGCTCTCGGGTCACCCAGCTCCTCGGCGATGCTCCTGGCTTCCTCGGCCAGCGCGATTCTCCGCTGGACGTCCGCCGCGAGGTCACCGAGGCGCAGGCTAGACGTGCTCAGCGCCGACAGCAGACGCGACAGCAACGCCGTCCTGCCGCGGTCCGTGTTCACGGCGATCGCGCGCTCTAGGACGGGGACCGCCGTTCCCGTACCCCACAACGCACTGCGATCGACCGCCAGCGCGTATTCAAGTGAGGTCTGCGCAACTAACTCCGGATCTCCGAGCGCATCGGCCAGGCCGACTGCACGCTCGGCCCCGGCGAGGGCCGGTTCCGGGTTGTCGGCCCGTGTGTGTGCGCGCGCAAGGGCGCTCACAAGGCTGAGTTGCTGCCTAGGGTCGATCGCGCTCTGCAGGTCTGATGCCTGAATGGCGAGTTCGTACTGGCTCGCTGCTTCTTCGTACGCCAGCAATTCGAACGCACGATCGCCGGCGCGGCGGGCGTAGTCGATCGCCTTCTGCACATCTCCGCCGGGTGCGGCCTGGTAGAAGTGGTGCGCCAAATCGGGGAGATGCGCGTCGATGTTTGTCCCGTACAGGCGCTCGAGCGACTCGCCGATCTGGCGGTGGAGGAGGACGCGGCGTGGCGTGCTCAGCTCGTCGTACAGCGTCTGGCGGATGAGCGCGTGGGTGAAGTCGTAGGTGCCGGCGCCTTCGCCCTTGCGTTCGGCGATGAGCTGGGCGGCGAGGGCCTCTTCGAGCAGATCGAGGAGTTGCGATTCCGGGGCGTCGACGTTGATCGCCTTCAGCGCCTCCCATGAGAAGCCGCCTGTCATGGTCGAGGCGAGCGTGAGCATGCGGTTGCAGTCGTCGGACAGGCGAGATAGCCGCCGCCCGATCACCTCGCGCACGCCTTCCGGGATGCCGAGCTCCTCGACGCTGGTAACACGGCCGACCCAGCGGCCGTTCTCGTGGACGATCTTGCCTGACTCGATGAGGTGGGCGAGCACCTCACGGATGAAGAAGGGGTTGCCCTCCGTCTCCTGGTAGAGCGCGGCGGCGAGCGCCTGTCGCGCGGGCGCGCCTTCGTCGCTGGGATCGATCACGGTGAGCAGGTCGACGACGGACTCCTGCGGCAGGCCGCGGAGGAGCACACGGCGGTAATTGGGAAGCCGGCGCAGGGCGCCGAGCACCTCGGACAGCGGGTGCGTGCGCTCCAGCTCGACGTCGCGGTAGGCGCCGAGGATGAGCAGGCGGTCGCGGGCCGTGCGCTGGGCCAGGTGCTGGAGCAGCAGCAGCGATGGCTTGTCGGACCAGTGCAGGTCATCAAGGTGGAGCACGAGCGGCTGCGCCTGCGAGGCGTTGTGCAGGAACTCCGTCACGGACTCGAAGAGGCGCAGGCGCTCGGCGTCCGGGTCGAGCTTCGGCGCCTCCTCGATGTCGGGGAATCGCTGGCGGATCTCGGAGACGAGCGTTGCGATCTCCGGCGCGCCAGGTCCGAGCTGCGTTCGAAGCTCCTCGTCGGGGCGTGAGCGCGTGTACTGACGGAAGGCCTCGATGAAGGGGCGGTAGGGGAGCGACGACTCGCCCTCATAGCAGTGGCCGGTGAGGACCTGGGCGCCGCGCAGGCCGGCGTAGACGCCGAACTCCTCCGCGAGGCGGGTCTTGCCGATGCCGGGCTCGCCGACGAGCATCGCGAGCGAGCCCTTGCCTGACAGCGCGCCCTCCAACGACTCCTTGAGCTGTTCCATCTCCTCGCGCCGGCCGACGAACCAGCCCCAGTTGAGCGCGCGCAGGTCCGATGCGCCGTCGGTCTGCGGCGCCTCGGGATGATGCGTGACGGTCGAGCGCTCGAGGATGCGGCGCAGCTCCTGCGCGACGTCCTGCGCGGACGCCGGGCGCTCATCCGGCGACTTCGCGAGCAGGCGGAGGATCAGCGCATCGAGCGGCTTCGGGCACTCGGGGTTGTGCCAGGCCGGTGCCACGGGCGGGGTGTTGATGTGCTGGCTGATGACGCCGACGGCATCATCGCCGAGGAAGGGCGCGCGGCCGGCGACCATTTCGTACAGCATCGCGCCGAGCGCGTAGAGATCGCTGCGGGCGTCAGGTGTGCGGCCGAGGGCCTGTTCGGGCGGCATGTAGGCGACGGTGCCGACCATCATCCCCTGCATCGTCATGCGCGAGCGGTCGATGGCGACGGCGAGGCCGAAGTCGCCGAGGGCGGCGTTGCCATCGGCGTCGAGCCAGACGTTGCCGGGCTTGAGGTCGCGGTGGACGATGCCGCGACCGTGCGCGTGCTGGAGCGCGAGGCAGACCTGCTCGGCGATGCGCATCGCCTGGTCGGGGGGGATGCGGTGGCCCTCGGCCTTCGCGAGCAGATCCTCGACGGCGCCGCCGGCGCGGTACTGGCTGACGATGAACGGCGCGCCGGCCTCATCGCCGGTATCGAAGATCGTGACGATGTTGGGGTGGTCACCGAGGCGGCCCATGGCCTGCGCCTCGCGCCGCACGCGGACGAGGCCATCGGCATCGAGGCCATCGGTCTTGATCAGCGCGAACGCGACGTCGCGGTCGAGGCGGGTGTCCTCGGCGAGGTAGACGCGCTTCTTCGCGCCTTCACCGAGAAATGAGCGGACCGTGTAACGGCCGGAAGCGAATGCCGTGGGGAGCGGAGCCGCAGCAGGCTTCGGCTGCGCCCGGGGCGCGGGCGTTGTTGGGGTGGCGGCGGCAACGACGGGGGCGCCGCATGCGTCGCAGAAGCGAGCGTCCGGGCGGAGCGCCGCGTTGCACTTGTTACAGACGCGTTCGAGACGCGTGCCGCATGCTTCGCAGAAGGCTGCGCCCTCGCGGTTCTGGTGGTTACAGGAGGGACAGTCCACGAGCTCCCTGGTGAACGGGGTTCAGGGGCGTATCGTATCATGCGCGTCATCTGTGCGGACTCACGGTTGGATGGAGGCAGGGTTGACGGCGAAAGCTCTCATGATGGCGCTGGCGTGCGCGGCGGTGATCGGCGTGGTCGCGTCGGCGTGCGGCGGAGGCAAGAAGAACAGCGCGGCGACGCCAACGCCGCGGGCGATCCCGTCGCCGGTAGCGACGCCTCCGGCGACCGAGGCGGGGTTCACGCTCGGGGATCCATCGCTGGAGGCGCTGGCGGGCGCGAGCGTCGAGGCGGGGCAACTGGGCGGGATGCTGTACCAGATCGAGATGCCGGACGCCTGGAACGGGCGTCTGGTGATGTACACGCACGGCAACGACCTGGATACTGAGCTGCAGGTCTATCCGCCGGTGAACCGCGAGTGGCTGATCGAGCACGGCTACGCGTGGGCGGCGGCGAGCTACACAGTGAACGTCGCCGTCGTCTCCGGCGTGGCGGCGGACGAGTCGGCGGCGCTGTGGGACTACTTCGTCTCGAAGCACGGGCGGCCGGCGTACAGCTACGCGATGGGCGACAGCATGGGCGGGGCGGCGGCGTTCACGGCGGCCGAGCGGTACGGGGACCGGTACGCCGGCGCGCTGCCGCTGTGCGCGGACGCGCCGCCTTCGCGCGTTGAGGGCGACTTCTTCTATGCGGCGGCATTCATCGCCGGGGTGACGCAGGCGGAGTATGACGCGGGAGACATCGGCACGATCATCGATACGCGGATCAAGCCGGCGCTGCGCGATCCGGCGACGCGCCAGCGGTTCGATGCGCTGTGGTCGGATATCAGCGGCGGCGAGCGGCCGTTTGTCGCGGAGGGCGTGGACATCTACTACGCCACGCTGTGGACCACGGCGACCGGCAACATCGTGCCCGGGATCGACGGCAACGACGGCGTGGAGTACAAGCTGGGGCCTTCAGCGGGGGTCTCGAGCGATGACTTCAACCGCGGCGTGATCCGCGTGAAGACGGTGCCGGGCGCCGACAAGTACGAGGACGTGAACCGGATCACGGGCGAGATCAAGATCCCGACGCTGACGATGCAGCCGACGGGCGACGCGCTGACGGTGTTCAGCTCATCGCAGGAGCTGCGGCGTCGCGTGGAGGCGGCGGGCAAGGAGGACCTGCTGGTGCAACGCGCGGTGCAGTCCTCGCAGCACTGCTTCGACCGGGGGCTGAGCAACCGCGAGCTGAGCGAAGGGTTCCAGGCGCTGGTGGACTGGGTGGAGCAGGGCAAGAAGCCGGATGGCGAAGACCTCTCGGGCGACGTGAGCAACGCCGGCGCGAAGTTCACGCGCTCGCCACGGCTCGGCTCGCCGGAGGCCTCGGCGATGCCGACGGCTGGGCAGCGGCTGGAGCTTTCGGGGACGGTGAGGGTAGACGGGCAGCAGGTGGACGACGCGTTCATGTTCGCCATCGTGGAGAAGGACGGCATGATGCGCGCGTGCTCGTACGGCAAGGTCGCGATCGACGGCGGCCGCTACCGGCTGACACTCGCGCCCGACGCCGAGACGGCGGGGTGCGGCGCGCCGGGTTCGACCATCAGGCTCTTGCTGTTCCGCGACACGCGGCTGCTGAGCGAGCAGACGATGCCGTGGCCTTCCGGGACGCAGGCGACGTTCGACGTGACGTTCTCGACGGCCAAGCCGGCGGGCGCGGCGGCGTCGTATGAGGATGTGTTCGGGACGGGGTTCTACGGATCGCTGCGGGACGCGAACGGCAACGACCTCGGGCCCGGGACGAAGATCGAGGCGTACATCGGCTCGACGCTGTGCGGCGCGTTCTCGGTGCCGCCGGTGAAGATGGTGTTCGACGAGACCGAGGGAAGCTACGAGATCAACGTCGCGTCGCCGACGGTGATCCCGGCCTGCACGAAGGACGGGACGGTTTCGTTCCGGATCAACGGCGTCGATACGGGGATCACGGGAACGCACGACCTGGCGGATGGGGGGCACCAGTTGGCGCTCGTGCAGAAGTGAGGGCCGCGGGCGGCTAAGCTGCCGCGCGGGCGGCTAACTGCCGCGTTTGGCGACGCGCTCGGTGGCGGCGCGGAAGCGCTCGTGGTGCTCGGGCGAGAGGCGGAGGCCGCGGTTGGCTTCGCCCTCGGCGGTGAGGGCTTCATCGACCTCGGTCGCGCGATCGACGACGTGCTTGGTGGCGACGAGCGCGGACGGTGAGTTCGCGGCGATCTCGCGCGCCATCGACATCGCCGCGGCTTCGACATCGGCGGCGGGGAAGACCTGGTTCACGAGGCCGATGCGCAGCGCTTCGCCGGCGTGCACGACCTTGCCCGTGAAGAGCAACTCCTTGGCGTAGGCGGGGCCGATGATGCGCGGGAGGGCGGCGCCGCCGACGACGAGGCCGTAGGCCGCGCCGGGGAAGCGGAAGCGCGCGGTGTCGGAGGCGATGCGGATATCGCACATGGTGGCGACGAGCGCGCCGCCGCCGTAGCAGATGCCGTTGACGCAGGCGATGAGCGGCTTTCGGAACGCGGCGACGGCGGCATAGGTGGCGGCCATGCCCTCGCTGCGGCCCTTGCCATCGATCGCGGCGACGGCCTCGGTCATGTCGGCGCCGGCGCTGAAGGCGGCGCCGGAGCCGGTGATGACGGCGACGTGGACGGCGTCATCGGCGTCGAGTTCGGACAGGGCGGCGGCGACGGCGGCATCGAGCTCGCGGTTGAAGGCGTTGTGCTTGTCGGTGCGGAGCAGGCGGATGACGCCGACGTGGTCATCGCGCTCGACGGCGCAGATATCGCTCATGCCCGAAAGTGTACGGCAGGCGCCGCGGGTGCGGGCGGCTGGCGCAGGCGTATTGACTGCATGCTTCGCCGGCGTATGCTGGGCGTCACCCGCGGGAACATCGCGGGCATACGACAGCGAGGGAGGATCGAGATGGCGACGTACATCCTGCTCTACAACTTCAGTCCGGAGGGGGCGAAGAGCATCCGTGAGTCGGTGAAGCGCGCGGGGCGGATCCGGCAGGACAACGCGCGCATCGGCTTCAAGATCCAGGACGTGTTCTGGACGCAGGGGCCGTACGACATGGTGGCGATCGTGGACGCGCCCTCGGAAGAGGCGATGATGGGGGCGATGCTGAACATCGTGAGCGCGGGGAACGTGTCGGCGACGACGATGCGGGCGTTCGACGCGACGGAGATGTCGCGGATCCTGGCGCAGACGGTGTCGCTGCCGGCGGACGAGAAGGCGCCGGCAGCGGCGCGGAACGGTGCGAAGTCGCGGTCGGCGGGAACGGGAACGCGGCGGAAGGCGGCGGCGGGCGGGCGGAAGCGGTAGGCGGTCGCGGCTGGCGCCGATGGCGGGCGAGGCGGGGTTGGCCGGATTCGAACCAGCGATACACGGTTTTACAGGTCGTGGACGTTCGTCCACCGCCGTCCGCATGCGGCCGCACACGATCGGAATCCGGCGAGTGCTTTCCGCATCAGTGCGCACTCGTCCGCGCTAGTGCGCGCGGGTTGCCGTCACCTTAGCGGTCAGGAAGGCCAGGGCGAGACGCGGCCGTGGCAGCGGCGTGTAGCACGATCAAGTCATCGTGCATCGACGGCGTCCCGCGATGCACGGTTTTACAGGTCGTAGACCTTCATCCGGCAACCGTGCGCACACGATGGGATTTCACCGAGACGGTTTCGCATCAGTACGCACCGATGCGCGCGAATCCACATCGGTTGCCGTCTGGGCATCGGGTCAGCAACGGCTCCCCGCTAAAAGCGCGACGCGAGACGGCACTCCGTCGTTGCCGCGACAAAGACCTAGGATTCCGAACGGTCTAGTCAGGCGCTACTAGGGCGAGCGCTATGGCGGAGGCCCCAAAAACCGCGAAAACACCCAAAACCATCCGAGCATCATCAAACCGACGAACGCCGTAGATCCTGATGACGAACAGCGGGTTTACCCGAAGGAGAAGCAAGAGAATCACCAGCGAAGCGAGGACGAATACCATTGCTCTGAGTGAGTGGGGCCCCAGCTTCATTTCGTCAACATGCCTTATACGCCATGTAGGCGCCAACCCCTATGGGGCCGAAGGCGGAGCCTTCCATGGTCGCGCCAACGATGCCTGCTTCATGCAGCCCGTCAAGTAAGGCTATCGCGCTTCCCTCCTCGACCTCGGTAGCCACGACGGAGCCAGCGCCTCCCGTGGCGTAGACGATGAGAATCAGCTCTCCCGTACCGACAGTGACTAGGAACGCACCCGCGCCTACTTGTACCCAATTGCAGTCTCCCAAGGAGCTGAATGCATCGCCAACCGGATCGGTTAGGGGGCACGCGATGCAAGCGCCACCGCCCGGGCTTTGGGGTTGGGTCTTCTGGCCACAACCCGTGCAGACGTTCTGCAGTGGGGCAGCGACCACCAGATCGGGCCTTGCCGGACGAGGAGTCGGGGATGCCGACGGCGGGTTCGGAGCGGGCCGCGACGCGCCTTTACGCTCCGTGGTTGGCTGACCACCCAGAGCGCCGCAGGCAACCGGAATCTGCTCCACAGGCCGCAATATCAGCGGATCGTTGGAGATAGAGCAGCGCCCCGATCGTCGGTCGCGGGATCGACGACGGCGCTGGTGCTCCCGAGTTGGTCGGCGAGCAGGTAGTAGATCTGGCCGTCCGTGCCCTTTCGCATGGCGACGACGCGGCCGTCGATGGTGTGGCACGTGGTGACGACGCCCGTCGTCAGGCGTTCAGGTCTTAAGGCCGGTGAGTTGACGCGGCGAACGAGGTTGTGGAGCTGGCCGGAGTAGATCCTTCGCTACGCTCAGGATGACAATCTTGGCGCTCAGGATGACAGTGTTGGCGCTCGGGATGACAATGTTGGAGCTGGGAATGACAATGATGGCGCGCGGGATGACATCGTTGGCGGTCGGGATGGTGGGCGGGGTGCGCGGGATGACAGTGATGGCGCTCAGCGTGACAGGGTGGGCGTTCGGGATGCCATTGTTGGCGGTCGGGATGGTGGGCGGGGGCCGCGGGATGAACTGCCGATGGGTCGATGCGGGCGGGCTGCGGATTGGGCGCGGGGCAGACACGCAGGGCGGCCGCTACGGCGTGGTGTGACCTTCAACTGAGTTCACGATTGCTCTGATGGGCGTTGCGTGCGAGGCTTCTCGCGCGGCGTCTGCGCGCCGTCTTCTCTTCATATTGTGAAAGGCAGCGCCCGCGCATGGCTCTCGATGCACTTCCGCCAACCTCGATCAAGTTCGGCACCGACGGCTGGCGGGCGATCATCGGCGAGGACTACACGTTCGACAACGTGCGGGCGTGCGCGGCGAGCGCGGCGATGTACGTGCAGAAGCGCGGGCTGGCGGACCGCGGGATGATCGTGGGGTACGACGCGCGTTTCGCCTCGGAGGACTTCGCGCAGGCGGTGGCGGAGGTGGTGGCGGGGCACGGCATCAAGGTGGCGCTGAGCAGCGTCGCTGTGCCCGACGCCGGTCGTGAGCTTCTCGATCATCGACCGCCAGGCGGGCGGCGGCATCGTCATTACGGCGAGCCACAACCCGTGGCGGTGGAACGGCTTCAAGTACAAGCCGGAGTACGGCGGGAGCGCATCGCCGGAGGTGGTGGCGGAGATCGAGGCGCCGCTGCCGGAGCTGGTGGGGCGCGCGGTGCCGCGGATGGACGTTCGAGGCGGCGAAACGCGCGGGCATGGTGGAGATGTTCGACGCGCGCGCGCCGTACCTGCGAGCGCTCGCGGGGCTGGTCGACATCGAGCGGTTGAAGTCGGCGGGGCTGAGCGTCGCGTACGACGCGATGTACGGGACGGGCGCGGGATACCTGACGGAGCTGCTGGCGGGCGGCTCGACGAAGCTGACGGAGCTGCACGGGTTTCGCAACCCGGTGTTCCCGGGGATGCACGCGCCGGAACCGATCGCGCGCAACCTCGAGGAGCAGGCGGCGCTCATGGCGAAAGGCGGGTACGACATCGGCATCGCGACGGACGGCGATGCGGACCGCGTAGGGATCGCGGACGAGCGCGGGAACTTCATCAACCAGCTCCAGGTGTTCGGGCTGCTGGCGTACTACCTGCTGGAGGTGCGCGGCGAGCGCGGCGCGATCGTGAAGTCGATCACGACGACGGCGATGGTGCAGCGGCTGGGCGAGCTGTACGGCGTGCCGGTGCACGAGACGCAGGTGGGGTTCAAGTTCCTGGGCCCGAAGATGATGGAGACCGACGCGCTGATCGGCGGCGAGGAGAGCGGCGGCTACGGCTTCCGCGGGCACGTGCCGGAGCGCGACGGGATCCTCGCGGGGCTGTACATGCTGGACTTCATGGCGCGCACGGGGAAGCGGCCGAGCGAGCTGCTCGCGGACCTGTACGCGAAGGTGGGGCCGCACTACTACGACCGCCTCGACGTGACGCTGAAGCCAGAGGACCGCGACGCGATCTGGAAGCGGGCGGAGCGGGCGCGGCCGGACGCGCTCGCGGGCATGCCGGTGACGAGCATCGACACGACGGACGGGTTCCGCTTCATGCTGGGCGACAAGGGATGGATGCTGCTGCGGTTCAGCGGGACGGAGCCGCTGCTGCGGATCTACACCGAGGTCGTCGGCGACGAGGCGCTGGTGCCGCGCGTCCTCGATGCAGGGCGCGAGCTGGTGGGCGTGTAAGAGCGCGGCGCGGCTCCGACGCGCGGGTGCCGGTCGGAGCTCATGCAGGCATGGGCGCGAGCGCGCCATCGCGTTGGCGCGGGAGCCTCGCCCGCGAAAGCGCGTGGCTCAGGGGCAGATACCGCCCATGTGCGTGACCATCTTCGCGGACAGCACGGTGTCGCCAGGAAAGTTCACCGCGCCATCGCCGTTGAGGTCGTAGTCGTTCGTCTTCGGCGCGACGCCTACCGAGGCCTTCGCTGAAGCGACTGCGTCGCCCGGGAAGTTCTGCACGCCGTCGCCGTTGTTGTCGTTGGCTTCGATGCAGTCCTTCATGCCATCTCCGTCGCTGTCGACGGCCGTGTCCGACGTCCCCCATTTACAGCGCTCGGCCGATGCCGTAAGTCCGTCGCCGTCGGCGTCCATACTGCCGCCGCACGCCGCCATGGATGGCCGCGTGGTGACATCGCGCGGGTTGGTTCCGAGCTGGCACTCGACGCCGTCGAGCGCGCCGTCGCCGTCCGTATCCCACGATGGTCCGTTGTCGGCCGCGTCGGTCCCGGCAAACGGCGCGGGTGTCCCGTCCCCGTTGTCGTCGTCAGTGATGTCGCCGCCCGCGGCCTGCGGGTGGGCTGTCGCGCTCAGGTCGAACGATGCGCAGCCGGTCGCGGCGTACTCGCCCGCGTCGGGCAGGGCGTCATTGTCGTCATCGGGGTCGCAGGCGTCGCCGAGGGCATCGCCCGCCGGGACCGTGGCGTCCATTACGGCAAAGGCAGCGGCCGCGCGCCCGAAGGCGTCGGTGTTCGCCTGGTCAGGGTTGAAGATGCCCGCGCAGTTGTCGGAAGCATCGGCCACGCCATCGGCGTCAGCATCGGCGCCGGTCTGCGTCGAGAGCGTGGCTCCGGTGCACACGGTCGTGACGCTGATGCCGGGGTTACAGCTCGCCAGCTCGTGCTCGCCGTTCGTGTCGAAGATGTTGACGTTGGCGAGGCTCAGCGTCGATCCGCCAGGCGCGCTGCCGATCACCGACAGCGTGAGCGTCGCCAGCCGGTGCGGCACGACCGAGCGCTGCGCCAGGGACGGTGCCGGTGCTGGTGCAGACGATGCGCGCGGCCTTCTTCGTGCCGGCGGTCAGCGCGGTGGCGGGATCGGGCGGCGTGCACGAGAACGCGCGGCCGCTGCTCTCGAGGAACGCTTGATCCGCATCAGGGTTGCGGTCGGTGCTGAGCCCGCTGGTGATCGATGGCGGCGAGAACACCGCCGGGTCGTACACGATGTCGAAGTTGAACGCGCCGACGTCGGAGACGCCGGACGCGACGATGTCGATGGACACGCTCGAGCCGAGGAAGCCGCGCGATGTCTGCACGCCAGCGGCGAGCGGGTTGGCATCGATGCGGACGGCAGCGTTCGTCGGCGACAGTGCGTAGGTACCGGAGAGATCGTTGATCTCGATGAACCGCCCCTTGGGGTTGAGGTGGTAGTTCCAGAGGTGGAGGAGCCAGCCGCTCTTGTCCTGCCAGAGACCGCCCTGCGCCTGGCACGTCGCCTGCGGCAGTTCGGCGACGTTGCCGTTCGGGAAGAAGCACAGCGAGGTGTGGTAGTGCCACGGATCATCGTTCGTGTCGAAGCCGTCGGGCGGCAGCGGCACCTGGGCGATCGGGATTACGAACATCGCGCCGCTCAGCCGCCAGCCCTGCGGCGCCGAGGGATCCGGCTCGTACAGCAGCGCCTCGGGGTCGGCCGGATTGAATACCGTGTCCGCCGGAGGGTTGACGCGGTACATGTGGCGGCCCATGCCCGGGATGAACTGCGTGATCTGACGGTAGTTGGCCGCCAGCGCATTGTTGATGTCCTGGAACTGCTGCATCGCTGCCGTCGCGTCGCGGATCTGGCGGTCGACGTGCGGGCAAAGCGCGGTGTAGTCATCGACGACGCCCTTCACGTCCGCGGCGTTGATAACGCGGTCGGCGTTCCAGTCGCGCAGGCGGCTGTAGCTCGCGTCGCCGAAGCGCCGCGCCGTACGACTGCACGACGAGATTAAGATCGGCTGGGTCAACATCGCCATCGCCGTCGACGTCGAAGCAGTAGTAGGGGTCGGGGTTGAGTGGTGTTGCGGTAACGGTGATGCGCACCTCGTCAGTCGTGACGAAGCCGTCGTTGTCGGTGACCGTCAGCGTGACGACGTGGGTGCCCAGTTGCATTTGCACGGAGTCGAGCACCTGGGATGAGAGCGTGACGCCGTTCTCGCTCCAGACGTACGTGACGATGAAGCCATCGGCGTCGCTGGAGCCGCGGCCGTCGAGCGTGACGTGGGCGTGGTCCTCGTGCGCGATCGGCGTGATGATGTCGGGACCGGCGGCGGCGACAGGCGGCGTCGAACCGCCGCCCGCGGAGTAGTTGTAGCCATTCGTCAGCGTCGCCGTACCGACGGAGTTCGTGACGGTCACGTTCTTCGGGCCGCTCGTTCCCGCCGGAGTCACGCCCGTGAGTGTCGACGAGTTCTGGACGACAACGTTCGTGAGGGGCGTGCCGCCGATGGTCGCCATGGTGTCTACGGACGTCGTGAAGTTCGTGCCGGTGATCGTGACCGGCTGGCCGCCGGCGAGCGGGCCGCCCGGCGGGAAGATGCCGGTGACCGTGATCGAGCTGACAGGCGACTCATCGGGTTTGAAGAAGGTGATCTTATTGCCGCCGTATTCGGCGACGTAGATGGTGCCGTCGCTGTCGACGGCGACGTCGAGCGCGTTCGTGAGGTTCGTGGCGAGGGTGGTATCGGAGACGACGGAGGCGCCGTCGGGCGAGAGTTTCACGCGGTGCAACTGGTTGTCGACCCATGCCGCATAGAGCAGGTCGCCCTGCATCTGGCCGCCGAAGACGCTAGACGTGTATTCCACCAGCCCGTCCGACGAGGCCGGGAGGTTGGACTCGATCGGTCCCGTATAGCTGCCGTTCGAGGCCTCGGTGTTCGGGTGGTAGGTGCACTGGCGCGGGTCCGTGCGACCCCGGTTGCGGTTCGGGTGACCGTGATACTCGCCCTGCGTGACCAACTCGAGCGAGTCGAGCGCGGAGGCGTCATTCGGGAACGCGGTCGTGCAGTCGAGCGAGCCCGGCCCGTAGGTGTCGTTCGGGCCGTTGTCGGTGACATAGAGCCGTCCGTTGCTGTGCCACACGAGGTCGTAGGGATTGCGGAAGCCGGGGGACCAGACGCTGACGTCACCGCTGGTCTTGTCGACCGTGTCGCTGTAGGTGTTCGGCGGGCTGTAAGTGATCGCGCCATCGAAGCCGGAGGCGTGGATGTCGGCGATCAAGACCGCGCCGGACAGGGGAGACTCCGCGCGTTGGAACAGGCCGGGGTTGGGGTTGATGACTCCGCCGTTTGTAGTGCTGCCCTGGGCGATGTAGAGCTTGCCGTCAGGCCCGAAGGCGAGCCCGTTCGTTTCATGGCCGGAGTTCGAGACCGGCAGGCCCGTGATGATGTCGGTCCGTGTCGCGTAGCCGGGACCACTGATCTTCGTGACCTTGCCCGAGTAGGCGCCGGGCGGGGCCTGTCCGGCGTCGGCGAAGCCGGAGATCGTGTTGCTGATGTAGATGGGCGGCGGGTTCGAGGTGTCGTTCGGGTCGAAGGCGATACCGAAGATCTCCTGGATGTCGGTGTTGGTGGTGATCTGCTGTACGGCCGTCACGGCCTTCGTCGTGGGATCGAGTGTTAGCGCCTGGATGCGTCCGTTGGTGTCGGCGACGTAGAGTCGGCCGTCGGGCCCGAACGCGAGCGTGCTGGGATTCGAAGTGGCGAAGGCGCTTCCGGTCAGGGTGCCGCGAACGAAGTTGATCGGCTGTACAGCGCCCGCCTCGGGCGTGCTCTGCGTCGCTACCGCCAGCGCGGCCGCGCATAGAACCAGCAGCCAGATCCGTCGAAGCACGGCCTACTCCGTTCGTTGTGTGCGTGGCGGGTGAGAGCGCGCCAATCATAGCCCTGCGCGCGGGCGGGGATCAATCGCGGAGAATGGTCGCTGCGCGACGGGAGGATTCCCTTCTCAGACGCTCACGGGAAAGGTGGCCATGATGCTTACGGCGACGATGACGATCAGCGCGCCGACTCCAAACGCGAGAGAGGTGCTCCAGATGCTGTCCAGCTTGCCGCTTATTCCGGCAAAGAAGAGCGCCGTGGCGAAGAGGACGGTCAACAGAACGTAGTTGTCGCCGCGCTGATTCGCATCGCGCGCCGTGGCAGTTTTGGCCGAGGCATCGGCCTCGAATTGATCGGCGATGGCGCTGGCTTCGAGCTGGTATTCGGGAAGCTCGAGTGGGGTCCCCGCGGCTTCGTCGTTGACTACGGGGCGTGACGCGATCCATGCATCGAACGCCGGCAGGAACTCCGGCCTGAACCTGTCCGCGATGAAGCCGGAGAGCGTCGCCGCGTCCGGGTCATAGGCCCCGGCGGGGTCGACGGCGCCTGACTTCAGGTCCGCGGAATACGCGTTGAGCCAGGACAGGAAGGTCTCGGCGTCGATGCTTCTCTGGGTCGCGGCGAGGGTCGTGGCCTTCGCGGACTCCGTGCGTGCCGCTGAAGCGGCGCTGTAGTTGTCCGCCTGCACGCCGCTCCATTTCGTCGACTGGAAGGCGGCCCACGCGGTGAGAATCGCGGCGACCGCCATCAAAACGGTGGCGCCGAATTCAATACCTTCTTTGACGCGCTGTTCGCGAGTGGAGGCCTTGGCGGTCATGGTCATTCACCCGGGGCGGATTGTTTCAGGCCATGCTACTGCGCTTGATCGCCTCAAGCATGGTCCGCGGCGCGGGCAGAGCTGCGAGCGCGCGTCGAAACTGTCAGGAAATTGCGCGCGTGCGCCACCAGGGCCGCGCTACCGCACACACGTGGTCGTGGGGCCATCACTCTTGAAGTCGATGCAGGGGACGTAGAAGGCGACGTCGCCGCGTGTCCAGCCGGGAGCGGTCGGCGGTGTCGAGGATCTCGCGGCCATCGCGTTGCCAGCGGTACACGGGCATGGTGTGGATCGGCGCGAAGGGCGGCGTGGCGTAGGCGTAGAACGCAGGCACCGCCGCGGGCGCGGGCGCGTCGGTGCTGTAGCGCGCGCCCGCGGGGGTGCCGGTCTCGTATATGGCGACTCCGCCGGGTAGCGGTGCCGCCGAAGCGTAGAAGGCGACGCCGGCGTCGGTATAGCCGTCACCGGGCGACGTCGGCGCGTAGCGTACGGCGCCATCGTCCGTGGTCCAGGCATGGACGGCGGCGCCGAGGCGCAGCTCGACGAGGGCGACGTCGTAGGGGTCGGGGTTGGCGAAGGTGACGTAGAGGGTGTCGCCGCCGTCGCGGGTGAGTTCGTCATGGGCGGAGCTGCTGTAGCAGTAGGGATAGTGACCGTCAGCGAGCGCCTGGCAATCCAGCCAGGAGATCGGTGCGGACCACGGGCCCCACGGGTTGTCGGCGAGACGCACCTTGATGGCTCCCAGGCCGGCGTTGTACATCGCGATCCACCTGCCGGTGCGTCCGTCGAAGCTGACGGAGACGCCGTTGTCGGCGGGGAGCATCGACGGCTCGTCGTACCAGAGCGCTCGCGCGTCCCAGGGCGAGGGCGTCCAATCGGCGCCGTCCCAGTAGGTGTATGCCGCCGCCTCCGCCATGCGAGCGACGGGTGCGCGGGCAAGATAGTTGCCTTCGTCGGTGTTGATGTAGACGTAGACGTCATCGCCGATGCGCAGCGGCGAACGCGCGCCCGCGAGATTGCCGTAGAAACCGGACTCGCCGTCCCAGATCTTCTCCGTGAGGCGGACGCCGGTGGTGGAACCGGCGGGGATCATCCCCAACCCAATGGCGCCGACGTCGGCGTGGGTTGGTGAGGTGCGGTAGGACTTCACCATATAGAAGATGATGCTCCCGTCCGGCATCGTCATCGCGCCGTCGGGCCACGCCGTCGTCTCGTCGCCGCGCGGGAACATCGGCTGGACGATGCCGGCCGCATCGGTGTGGAACGCCAGGTCGACGCAGTCGCGCGCATCGAAGTCGCTGCTCGTTGCCATGCCGGCAGCGATAACATCGCGGCGGCCGCCGGGGCCCTGGCGGAAGGTGTCGCCGAAGAGCCAGTAGGCCTTGCCACCGCTCATCACGCTCTGCGCGCCGTCGACGCCGAGGACGGTGGCGCGCGCGGCGGACGGGTTGTCGCCGACGAGGCGGCAGACGCGGCGTGCGGCGGCGACGACGGGCAGGTCCGGTGCGAGAGCGTAGGTGAGAGGGGGTTCCGGCTGTGCGACGACGACCGCCATCGACGGAGAGGCCGGCGACGCCATCCAGGCCGCGAGCAGCGCGAACAGCGCGACGGCTGCCAGTTTCACAAGTACGTGCCGATCGATTGCGGGTGTGAGGGTACGGAGTTGCGATCATAACAGAACTCGGCGTGATCGTCGTGCGCATGGGCGCCGCGGTGCGCAGATTTCGATGAAGCGCGCATCGGCGATGTCAAGGGACTCGCCTACGTTGGCGTGGCCTGACTCATGCAGGGAGCGAGGTGGATCGGAGGAGATTCCTCGCTATCGCTCGGGATGACCAGAGCGGGTTCTCGGCGCGATCAGGTCGTGCCGGGATCCGTCGCTACTTCGCGGGCGGTTGACGCCGGTTGCACGGCAGGCTCGCGCTCATCGATGCGGTGGCGGCGGAGGTTGAGGAAGGCGAACAGCGCGATCGCCATCGGCATGCAGAACTCGGGCCACTCGGCGAACCCCCAGAGGTAGATCGTGGGCTCGTGGATCCAGAGCAGTCGCATGCCTCGATAGACCGCCTGCACCAGGAAGCCCGAGGTGAGAAAGAGCGGCGGCAGGTAGAGGTTGAAGCCGTCCGTCCAGCGGCGGTTCACCCAGTTGCCGGCGGCGTAGACGAAGATCGAGCCGTAGGCGCCGATGAGGAACAGCGCCAGCCGGTACTCCTGGTGGACGGCGCGGAGATTGTGCACGGTGGTCTCGCCCTGCTCGTTCTCGCTGCGGATCGATGCGGGCGTGTCGAGCCCAAGGATGCGCTGGCCCCAGCTGATCTCCTCTCCCATGACGAAGATGGCGCCGATGGCAAGCAAGAGGTAGGGCATGGCCAGCCAGCGGTGCCGATCATCGTGCCAGAGGTGCCAGAACATCATCAAGGCGCCCGGGATCACGAGCAGCCACGCGGCGACTTCGGCCCACTCGAGGACACCGTCTTCGTGCGTGATGCCGACGAAGAGCGAGCGCCAGGGCGCCGTCGCGAGCAGTAGCAGCGATCCGGCGAGCGGCAGCAGGAAGAGCACCTCGGCTGTGCGTGCGGGCACATACCAGCGCTCTTCCGCTTCGTCGTGTAGCCGTTGCCAGAACGATGCCATGGCGCCCATCGCATGCGCGTGAAGGACAGGTGCGGGGGCTGACCATAAGATAACGCTGCCCGCCGGACGGCGAGCGCCGGCAGGTCCGAAGATCGCCGCGATGTCAATTTCGATGTCAAGTCACAGGCGTGTGGGGAGGCTATTGGCGGATGCGCGCCGTTGCGGCCTGCATGATGTCCGACAGCTCCGCAGGATCGAACGGCGTGCCGCTTCCACGCACAAGGATCTCGCGCACTACGCGCCCCCGGCGCAGAACGGCGATCGTGTACTGCACGGCGCCCGTCTGGGTCTCGCCGGGGAAGGTCTGCGTCGCGTGGACCTGAAACGCGGCCGCCTGATCAGCACCCGCATCGACGCTCACCGGCATGGCGGCGCCGCCGTTCAGCGGGACGCCATCGCCGTCGAGTTTGCCGGCGTTGATAGCATCGACCATGCATGCGACGTGCGCCGGGGCAAGATCGCGCGGTCGATGGCTGCGGCTTCCGTGGGATACACGCGAACCGTCTCGGAGATCGCGGGCGATTGGCCGTCGAAGAGCCAGTCGTCGGACGACGCCACGCCGGACGCGGTGTCTGCGGGGTCGGTGGTGCATGACAGGTAGGCAGCCTTCGCTGCGTCCGGGTCGTGCCTTCGCTCCAGGTAGTCTTCGGGGAGATCATCGCGCGTCAGCAGCATCGAATCGGCGAGCGCTGCATCCACGCCCGCTGGACGGGTGAGGGCAGGTGTGACTTCGTGCTTCGGCGCCGGCGTCAGGCGACGTGTCATCGCCGCCGCAAGCGATGCCGCCTGCGAAGCACGCGACCACGGCGAAGATCACGGCCCAGGCTTTCAACGGTCGCCCGCGCCGCCGAATCCGGGCGGCAGGAAGAAGATGTCGGGCTCGGTCTCGAGCAGCATCGTCCGCTCGGTGGCGTCGAACGACTTGAACTCAAGGCTGGCGTGGTCGTCACCCAGACGGGCGAGGAACCGTGTTTCCACGCGCAGGCACGGGTAGCCGTGATACGAGCCGAGCGTCTTGAGGGGCAGGTCGAGCGCAATGGCGCAGACGTCGTCCCAGGTCATGGGCGGCACTCTATCGCACGCGCGGGAGGCGCCGCGCTCGGGGGTCAGCGTTCGGCGACGAGGTGCACGTCGAGGTTCGGGACCGCCAAAATGAGGCGATCGGCGACAGAGCGACTCAAGAGTCGCGCGAGAGGGCCGCGACGGCGGTGCGCGAGGACGACGTGGTTCACGCCCTCTCGGCGGATGAACTCGGCCAGCGCAGCAGCGACGTCGCCTTCGGCCTGTAGCGGACACACGCGCGCATTGAGGTCCTCGGCAAGCTCGATGGTTTTCGAGAGCTCGACGCGCTCCGCCTCGGTGCGTTCGCTGCGCAGGTAGGCGACGATGAGATCAGCGCGAACGCCCTGCGCCACGCGCCATCCCCGGCGGATCAGCGTGCGGGCGACAGGATCGGCATCAATGACGACCAGCACGCGCTCATCAACGTCGCTTCGCTGAGACTCGCGCATGTACTCGTCGAGTTGCTCATCGACCTCCTGAGCGGTGCGCCGTAGTGCGATCTCGCGAAGCGCAGCCAGGTTCTCTGAGCGGAAGAAGCTCTGCAGGGCGGCCTTTGCCTGCGCGGGCGGATAGATGTTCCCATGCTCCATACGGGCGCGCGCCGCTTCGGGCGACAGGTCGATCAGGATGATCTCGTCAGCGTTGTCGACGACCGAGTCGGGCACGGTCTCGCGCATACGTACGCCGGTGATCGCCGCTACCGTATCGTTGAGGCTCTCGATGTGCTGAACGTTGAGGGTCGACACGACATTGATGCCCGCGTCCAGGAGCAGTTTGACGTCTTCATAGCGCTTCTCGCGCTCGGACCCGGGTGCGTTCGTGTGGGCCAACTCGTCGACGAGGCACACCTTAGGCCGGCGCTTGAGGATTGCGTCGACGTCCATCTCCTCCAGGCTGACGCCGCGGTACTCGACACACCGGCGAGGCACGACCTCGAGGCCCTGGAGTATCGTTTCGGTCTGGCTGCGGCCGTGTGTCTCGACGAAACCGACGACGACGTCCTCGTGGTAGTTCTTGCGGCGCTGCGCCTCGCTGAGCATGGCGTAGGTCTTGCCGATGCCAGCGAAGGCGCCCAGGTAGATGCGGAGTGCGCCGCGGCCGGAGAGTTTTTGCTCCTCGCGCTTCACGCGCGCGAGGATCGCGTCCGGGTTCGGGCGGGCGTCATCCGTCATGTGGCGCCGATGCCCTGTGCGAGCAGCGAGATCAGCGTGGATACCACGACGACAGGTTGCTCCTCCTCCCAGAGGATGGCCGCACCGTGGGCGGCCGCCAGTCGCGCGAGGGCGGCGCTCGGCGGCATGTCGGGGACGAGAATCACGAATCGCGTGCCAACGCTCGCCTGGAGCACTTCACGCAGCTCGACAACAGACTCGCTTCCCCTGAGCCCGACGATCATCGCATCAGGCGCGGTCCGCGCGAGTTCCAACGACGCCTTCGGCACATCCTGCGAGATCACAGACATGACGTTGAATCGATTCTCGCCGAGTCTGGCCGTGAGCGCGATGGTCTCGCGATATCCCGGGTGAATCACGACGACATCAGCGGTGTGTCTTCGACTCTCGTTCATGGCAGATCCGCCCATTGTCACTCTCGCCTCGATCTACGGTGCCTCGGCAGCCGGATTTGCTGCGGACGGAGGCGGACCATACTTCTCATCCAGCGCGAGGTTCACGCGGAGCACGTTGACCCTCGGCTCACCCAGCACCCCGAGTGTCGATGCGTCGGTGTACTTGTCGACGATCGCCTTGATGTCGCTCTCTTCGGCCCCACCCCGTTCTCGCGCGACGCGCGCGATCTGGAGCTGTGCGTAGGCGGGCGAGATGTGCGGGTCGAGGCCGCTTGCCGGAAGACGTCACGGCATCGACCGGGACCTTCGCATCGGGCGCAAGGCCTTCGTCGCTGCGGACTGTGTCGACGCGACCGGCGACGGTCGTTGCCAGCACCTGGCTCGAAGGGCCGAGGTTCGAGCCGGACGATGCGCTGGCGTCGTAGCCATCGGCGCCGGCGGCCGACGGGCGCGGGTGGAAGTACGGCGGGTGCGCTGAAGTTCTGGCCGACGAGCGAGGAGCCGACGACCTGGCCATCGGCTCCACGAGGCTGCCGTTCGCCTGGCGGTTGAACACGGCCTGGGCGATGCCGGTGATGGCGTACGGGTACGCGAGCCCGAGCAGGACGGAGAAGACGACGAAGGCGATGATCGCCGTGCGGAGGTCCTTGATCGTGTTCTGCAGCATGGTCGATCCTCCTCGTGCCTAGTCGAGCTGCAGCGCGTCGAGGAGCATGTCGATCAGCTTGATGCCGATGAACGGCGCGATGATGCCGCCGACGCCGTAGATGAGCAGGTTGCCGCGCAGGATGTCGGCGGCTGGCGCGGCTCGATACGCCACGCCCTTCAACGCCAGCGGCACGAGCGCGATGATGATCAGCGCGTTGAAGATCACGGCGGACAGGATCGCGCTCTCCGGCGTGGAGAGGCGCATGATGTTCATCTTGTCCAGCTGCGGGTAGATGCCGACGAACATCGCGGGGATGATGGCGAAGTACTTCGAGACGTCGTTTGCGATGCTGAAGGTCGTGAGCGAACCGCGTGTCATGAGCATCTGCTTGCCGACGGTGACGACGTCCATGAGTTTCGTCGGGTCAGAGTCGAGGTCGACCATGTTGGCGGCCTCTTTGGCCGCGGCGGTGCCGCTGCTCATCGCCACGCCAACGTCGGCCTGGGCGAGCGCGGGAGCGTCGTTGGTGCCGTCGCCGGTCATCGCGACGAGGCGGCCCTTCGCCTGCTCGTCGCGGATGAGCTGCATCTTGTCCTCGGGCTTCGCCTCGGCGACGAAGTCGTCGACGCCGGCCTCGGCGGCGATCGTCGCGGCGGTGAGCGGTTGTCGCCGGTGATCATGACCGTGCGGATGCCGGCGCGGCGCATCTCCTCGAACTTCGCCTTGATGCCGGGCTTCACGGTGTCCTTCAGGTAGATGACGCCGATGATCCGGTCGTTGTCGGCCACCGCGAGCGGCGTGCCGCCCTCCATGGCGATCCGCGCCGAGACGCGTCCGAGCTCGGTCGGCGATCTCGTGCGCCAGCGCCGGCGACCGCATCGACCGCGCCCTTCATCACCCTGTGGCCGTTGAGCTGCATCCCGCTCATGCGCGTCTCGGCGCTGAACGGGATCAGCTCGCGCCGTCGGGTCGCACGGTCACGCCGTTGTAGCCGAGGCGCTGCGCCAGCTCGACGATGGACTTGCCTTCGGGCGTCTCGTCGGCCAGCGAGGACTGGAGCGCCGCCGTCGCGACGTCCTTCTCGCGTGTGGCCGCGCGACCGGGATGAACTCGGCTGCCAGGCGGTTGCCGAACGTGATCGTGCCGGTCTTGTCGAGCAGCAGCGTGTCGATGTCGCCCGCCGTCTCGACGGCCTTGCCGGACATCGCCAGCACGTTGCGCTGCACCATGCGGTCCATGCCTGCGATGCCGATGGCCGAGAGGAGGCCGCCGATGGTGGTGGGGATCAGGCAGACGAGCAGGGCGACGAGGGCGGTCGTCGTCACGTTGCCGTCCACGTACTCGGCGAACGGCCTGATCGTGCCGACGGCGAGCAGGAAGATGATCGTGAAGGTGGCGAGGAGGATGTTGAGGGCGATCTCGTTCGGCGTCTTCTGGCGCGCGGCGCCCTCCACCAGGGCGATCATGCGGTCCAGGAAGCTCTCGCCCGGGTTGGCCGAGATGCGGATGCGCAGCCAGTCGCTGACGATGGTCGTGCCGCCGGTCACCGAGCTGCGGATGTCCGTGCCCGGCTCCTTGAGGACCGGCGCGGACTCGCCCGTGATCGCGGCCTCGCTGACGTAGGCCACGCCCTCGATCACGTCGCCGTCGCCGGGGATGTCGTCGCCGGCATCGACGCGGATGATGTCGCCCATGCGCAGCGCGGACGAGGACGACTTCTTCGATCGCGGCCGTCGCGCTCGCGCTTCGCCATCGTGTCGCGCCGCATGGCGCGGAGCGTGTTGGCCTGCGCCTTGCCGCGGCCCTCGGCCATCGCCTCGGCGAAGTTGGCGAAGAGCACGGTGAACCAGAGCCAGACGGAAACCGCGGCGGTAAAGAACTTTGGCTCGCTGCGGCTGCCGAAGAGCTCGTCGAAGAACATGTACGGTGGTGACGGCGGCGCCGATCTCGACGACGAGCATGACGGGGTTGCCGAGCAGATGCCGCGGGTTGAGCTTCTTGAACGAGTCGATGCGTCGCCTGGCGGATGATCGGCCAGTTCCAGATCGACGGTTCGCGACTGGCGGAGCTGCGCGATCTCGGAGCGGTGCTCGCGGTCCTCGGTGCAGCTGTGGGTGTCGGGTTCAGTTGTCATGTCATCTCTCGCTCCTAGGACAGCACGCCGGCGTGCACGAGGAAGTGCTCCGCGATCGGCCCGAGCGCGAGCGCCGGGAAGAACGTCAGTCCGCCGACGATGATCACGACGCCGACCAGGAACCCGACGAACAGCGGCGAGTTCGTCGGCAGCGTGCCTGCGCTCTCAGGCACCTTTTGCTTCTGCACGAGCGCGCCGGCCAGCGCCAGGATCGCGACCATGGGCAAGAACCGCGTTGCGAGCATCGTGATGCCGCCGGTCGTGTTGTAGAACGTTGTGTTGGCGGTGAGGCCTGCGAACGCGGAGCCGTTGTTTCCGCCCTGGGACGTAAACGCGTACAGGATCTCCGAGTAGCCGTGGGCGCCGGCGTTGAGCGGGCCCGCCTGGCCCTGCGTCGTCGACACGGCGATCGCCGTCATCAGCAGCATGAAGGCGGACGTGATCAGGAAGTAGATGCCGGCGAGCTTCATCTCCTTCGGGCCGATCTTCTTGCCGAGATATTCAGGCGTACGGCCGATCATCAGCCCGGCGATGAAGACGGCGATGATCGCGAAGATCAGCATGCCGTAGAGGCCGGAGCCGACGCCGCCGAAGACGACCTCGCCGAGGTGCATGTTGAACATCGGGACCAGGCCGCCGAGCGGCGTGTAGCTGTCGTGCATCGAGTTGACGGAGCCGTTGGAGGCGTCGGTCGTCGCGTTCGCCCAGATCGCCGAGTCGGCGATGCCGAAGCGGACCTCCTTGCCCTCCATGTTGCCGCCGGACGACGCGGCGTCGCCCGTGTGGTACGCCTGGTCGACGCCCAGGTTGGCGAGCGTCGGGTTGCCGGTCTGCTCGGCGCCGTACACGAAGAACGCGCCGGCGATGGAGATGATCGCCATGGCGGCGAAGATCGCCCAGCCCTGGCTCGTCTTGCCGACCATCTTGCCGAACGTGTAGGTCAGCGCCCGCCGGGATGAGGAAGATCGCCACGGCCTCGAGGAAGTTGGAGAACGGCGTCGGGTTCTCGAAAGGCACGGCGGAGTTGGCGTTGAAGAAGCCGCCGCCGTTCGTGCCCAGCTGCTTGATGGCGATCTGCGACGCCGCCGGGCCCATGGCGAGGATCTGCGTCGCGCCTTCGACCGTCGTCATCTCCTTGTAGCAGTGGAAGTTCTGGATCACGCCCTGCGAGACGAGCAGCAGCGCCAGCACGATCGCCAGCGGCAGGAGGATCCAGAGCGTGCAGCGGGTGAGGTCCACCCAGAAGTTGCCGAGGTCCGTCGTGGTCTTGCCGGACGAAGCCGCGGATCAGGACGATGACGACGATGATGCCGACAGCGGCGGAAACGAAGTTCTGTACCGTCAGCGCGAGCATCTGCGACAGGTAGCTCAGCGTCGTCTC
Organism: uncultured Chloroflexia bacterium; assembly: GCA_963736015.1. Lineage (GTDB taxonomy): Bacteria > Chloroflexota > Dehalococcoidia > DSTF01 > JACRBR01 > CAVTNG01. The sequence goes on from CAVTNG010000007.1 coordinate 41,298, forward strand.
GCCGCCGTACGACTGCCAGTTCGTGTTCGATGTGAAGCTGGCTGCGGTGTTGAAGGCGAGGTGTCCGGTGGTGCCCTGGAAGTCCTGCGGGTTCAGCGGCAGGTGTCCCTGCCCGCGCAGGATCGCGTAGACGGTGAACATGCTGATCGCGCTGAAGATCAGCACGCTGACCGCGTAGCGCTTCCAGTCCATCTCCTTCTTCTCATCGACGAAGAAGATGCGGTAGATGACGCGCTCTACGGGCGCGAAGAACGCGCTTCGAGATGCGTGCTTTCGCCCTCGAAGACGGCATGCATGTAGGCGCCGAGCGGCTTCGTCAGCGCGAGGATCACGGCGAAGTAGAGGAGGATGTGGATGATGCCCCAAACGGTCATCGACGACACCCCTAGAACCATTCCGGGCGGATCAGCGCGAGGATGAGGTAGATCATCACCGCGCTGGCGCCGATCGAAAGCAGTACGTTCTCCATGTCCTACACCCAATCCAGCGCCCAGATGGAGGCGAATGCGATGGCGAACATGACCGCCGATAAGACGACGAAGACGACATCCGGATTCATGACTCACTCCCTCGCAACTATCCCGTGGGGCGGCCCCGGCCGCGACCTCACGCATCTTCTTCCTGCGCCGCGATCGGCGCGGCCATCGGACCGTTGCTGATCGCCCTGAGCAGCGCTTCCATGGGAAACGGCTTCTGCAGCCACGTCAGCGGCTGGAACTCCTGGATTCGCTTCTGCGAGATGGGAGCAGCTGAAATCGCGACGACATCCAGCCGCTCGCGGTCGGTCTTACTCAGGCGGCGGAGGATCTCCCAGCCGGAGTGGTCCGGCAGGTTGATGTCGAGCACCACCACCTCGGGCCAGCGCTCGGCCATTGAGAGCAGTGCGGCTTCGGCCGTGGCAGCGGTGACGACATCGTGGCTGCGTGCGCGGAGGTTCCGTGCGATCACGTCCGCGAGCGCGGTTTCATCCTCTACCAGCAGGATCCTCATGGGTGGACGCTCCTTACCTCGGAATCTACACGGCAATATGTCAGAAACATGTCTGCCATTCGGTCTGTTCGCGTCAGGAATTCGTCAGGATCGTAATGACGGGAGATACGGTTCGCTGTCGGCGCCAGGGTGTACTCGCTGGCTACCAGTCACCCGCAGATCAAGGCTCCGGCCGGCGCTGATTGAGCGACGAACGAAAGCATTGTTGAGCCCCCGCCGCACGAGCGGTTGATGCGACGCGCAATCGACGCCTCGTGGTCTCTGACGAGTCTCTTACGCAGTCGCGGTCTGTCATGACCCTTTGCTGATGGCGCCAGAGCTAGCATCGATCAAGTGGTGGCGTTGGCACTGGCCACCAGTCGTAAGGAGCGGAACGTGCTCTCTTCCCTTCGGCGACGCTTCGGAAACGCTTCCCCCGTGCGGCCTGAGCCGACCCGGCGTGCGAACACAGCAATGCCAGCGCGGCCAGCCGTCACCAGCTCAGCCCCTTTCTGGCTGGGCATGATGGTCGACACATGCGACGACTCGCCCGCACCCGCTCGCTGGTTCGCGGATCAGTTCGATGCGCTCGCGACCGGGGCAGGGTTCACGTTCGTGCCGATGATGCCGCCGCCGAGCCCGCCCCGCTCTCGCCGGCGAGGAACTTCACCTTCGCGCTCTTGGGTTCCAAGGCGCCTTCGCGATGGAGCTGCCGTATGAGCGTCCTACAGCAGCATCTTCCCGAGAAGGAGCGCCAGTTGCTGGCCATCATGCAAGAACGCGGGTGTATCGTGACGCGCCTGAAAGAGCGTTCGATCGGCGACGTCGAACTCGTCCAGCCGTCGGTGACCGCCACGGCCGGCGGCGGCGAGAGTGGACCACCGACACTTGCGGATGACGACGTTTTGACGTGTCTGCACGCGCTAGAGGGACGCAGCCTTGTTGTCTCCCGGATCCAGGTCTCCCGCGAGAGCACCAACGAATACGTCTGCGAATGGACGCTGATCTAGCTGGTACCAACTACCGCGCGCGCGCTCACGCTCAGCTCGAGAGTCCGTCGCTCGTCGTCTGCACGCTCTCTTCCGCGAAACGGTAGCCGACGCCCGGATCCGTCCGGATAAATCGCGGCGCGGCGGGGTCGTCCTGCAACTTCGCCCTGAGCTGGTTCACGTATGTGCGCAGGAGGTGGGTCTCGGCGCCGTACTCAGCGCCCCACACGGCGCGCAGGATCATCGGGTGTGTGAGCACGCGACCCGCGTTCTGGGACAGATACTTGAGGAGGCTGTACTCGGTCGGGGTAAGGTGCAGTTCAGTTCCATCGAGCATCACCCGCCGTTGCTCGACGTCGACGGTGAGGCCATCGAAGGTCAGCGGACGGTGCTGCCGCGATGTGGCCGAGCCGCGGCGGAGGGCGACGCGCACGCGGGCCAGCAACTCATCCGTGCCGAACGGCTTCGTGAGGTAGTCGTCGGCGCCCTCGTCGAGCGCGGCGACCTTCATCTTCTCGCTCTCGACGACGCTGAGGACGATGATCGGCGTGTCGTAGCTGACGCGCAGGGTGCGGCAGACCTCGACGCCGGTCGCGTCGGGAAGCATCAGGTCAAGCAGGATCACGTCCGGGTGGAACGCCTCGGCCTGGCGCACGGCATCGGCGCCGTCCTCCGCCTCGCGCACGTCGTAGCCGTGGCCTTCGAGCGAGCGGCGGAGCACGCGGCGGAGCTGGATTTCATCATCGACCACGAGAACGCGCGGCCCGCTCATGCGTTCACCGGCTCGCGCTTCGACGCGGGCAGCGTGATCTCGAACCGTGTGCCGGAGCGGGAGCTCTCGACACGGACCTTGCCGCCGGAGAGCGTTACAAAGCCCTGGACGATAGCCAGCCCGAGCCCGCTGCCCTTCACGCGCCGGCTCCCCTCGGCCGCGCGGTAGAACCGCTCGAAGACGTGGGGAAGATCTTCTGGGGCGATGCCCGGGCCCTCATCTTCCACGCTGATGGCGATCGTGTCACCGGCGCGCCGCCCGCGCAATGTGATGTCGCCGCCGGGCGTCGAATACTTGATCGCGTTTTCGATGAGATTGACGAGCGCCTGCGACAACAGCGAAGCGTCGGCTTCGACCACGAGGCCTGGCTCAGCGTCGACGCGCAGGTGGCGGCCGTCGAGAACGATACGGACGCGGTCGCTCGCGTCGTCGAAGACGTCGCGCACATCGACCGGGCCCAGCGCGGGCGCGATCGCGCCGGACTCGATGCGGTTGAGGTCGAGGATGTCGCTGATCACGCGGTTCAGGCGGTCGGCCTGCGAATCGATGGTCTGTAGGAACGCGCGCCGGTCGTCGTCGCTCCAGACCATGCTCTCGTCCAGGAGGCTCGAGACGGAGGTCTTGATGCCGGCGAGCGGTGTCTTCAGGTCGTGTGAGATGGAGGTCATCAGCGCGGTCTTCATCTCGTCAGCCTGCTTCAGCGCCTCGGCGTGCGCGGCCGCGCTCGCCAGCTCGACGCGCTGCACGGCCAGCGCCGCCTCGCTCGCGAAGGCGGAGAGCAGGCGCTCGGGTGCGTCGATGAACGCCGTCTCGCCGATCGGGCCATCGAGCCGCAGGACGCCGAACACGCGGTCGCCGATCTGGAGCGGGACGAAGGCGACGCCGCGGTCCATGTCGATCACGCGCGCCTTGCCCGTGCCGCTGGCGATGCGGATGCGGCGCGTCGTGCCAAGGCCGGTGTTCCCGGTCCGCTCGACCTGACCCGACGTGACCGCGCGTTCGGCCATCAATCGTTCGGTCGCAGTGGTCGCGCGGCCAGTGTCGGTGGCGCCGGCGTATGCCAGTACGCGCCAGCCGCCCGACGCGCTGAGCACGGCGGCGCCGGGGGCGCGGAACGCTGCCACGACCTCGGCGCAGAGCGAGGTGAGGGCCTCCTGCGGATCCGTCTCGCCGATGAGCGAGCGGCTGAGGCGCAGGAGGACCTGCGTTTCAGCATCACGGTGGCGAGCGCGCTCGGCCTCGGCCTGGGCGGCGCTGAGCAGCGAGCTGCCGATCACGGAGACGCCGAGGAACACGAACAGGGCGATGATGTTCTCGGGGTCCTGAACGGTGAAGGTGTACAGCGGGTCGACAAAAAAGAAGTTCAGTGCCAGGTTCGTTACGACAGCTGCGAACAGGCCGACGGCGCGGCCCCACGTTCCCGAGATGACGAGCGTGAGGAGCAGGAACAGGAGCCCGGCGTTGAGGAGGCCGATCTGGTCGTGGAAGGGCGCCAGGACGGCGGTCAGCGTGGCGGTGGAGGCAAGCGTCAGCGCGACGCCGTACCGGCGAGCGCGCCACCAGGGCTCGACGTTCATGAAGGAAGTCTAACGCCGTCCGGTGGCCTTCGAGGAGTGAGGCACGCGACGGCGTCGACGTCCAGGGGGAGATCGTCGATTACGGCGGTAGGCGCTCATGGTCCGCGAAGGGCCGTGCCTCGATCTCCCGCACCGGCGCACCCGTTCGCGGGACTGACGTCGTCCGCTGCTCCATTTGGCTCCGGCACACGTTACGTAGTAGCCCAATTTTGTCCGCCGAATGTTCCGTAGGGCGCAGCCGGGATGTCCGTAGCCTCCACGATCCGATGCGCTTGCGCCGTTGGCAGACTGTCTTCAAGACGCATGACGCAGTGGGAATCGGATCAGGAGACACGGCCATGACGACGACATATACGGAGCCCTCCGAGGAGGTCGCGATATGGAACCGCGGCTTCCGGCAGACCATCGGCGGCGCTCTTCCGCTCGAGTTCGAGCAGGTCGCGCCGGAGCGAGTGGTGATGACGATGCGTGTCGACCACCGCACGCACCAGCCGATGGGTGTGCTGCACGGTGGAGCCTCGCTCGTGCTCGCCGAGAGCGCCGCTTCAACCGGCGCAAACCTCGTTTGCCCGGCGGGCATGGTCGCGGTGGGCCTGGAGATCAACGCCAACCACGTGCGGCCCAAGACTGAGGGCGTGGTGAGAGCGACGGCCGTGCCGGTGCACGTCGGTCGCACCACGCAGGTGTGGTCGGTGGAGATCCGGGACGAGGCCGGCAAGATTGTCTGCGTCGCCCGCTGCACGCTCGCGGTCGTTCCGACGCCGGCGGGCCAGATGACGCCGAGAGAGCGCGGTTTGACGTGCTGATCGCCGGGGGCGCTCGCCGGGTCGGCGGGCGAAGGAGCACTGAGATGAACTACTACGCCGAAAAGACCATGGAACACAGACTCGAGGAAGCGCGGCTACTGCAGAGAAACGCGGATCTCGCGCGCGAAGCCCGCGCGCTGGAGACGCCTCGGGGAACGGCGACGCCGCGGTGGTTCCGCGTCCGCTTCTCCAACCGGACTCCGGTTCGGCTTCGGGCGAAGACAGGAAGGGGAGGTGCAGCATGACACGCGTAGCGGGAGTGCACGCGAGTTCAGCAGGACGAGGACAGAGTCTAAGGCTGCTCTGCGTCCTGGGCCACCCGGATGACGAATCGCTGGCCCTGGGCGGTGTCCTCGCGAAGTACCAGGCCGAAGGCGTCGAGACGTACGTCGTTACGGCGACGCGGGGCGAGCGGGGTTGGTTCGGTCCTCCCGAGGCGAACCCGGGACCGGTCGCGCTGGGGAAGATCCGCGAACGTGAACTGCGACGCGCGACGAGCGTCCTGGGCATTCGCGAGGTGACCATCCTCGACTACCACGACGGAGAGCTCGAGGGCGCCGACCAGGGCGAGCTGGTGCGCACGATCGCAGGGCACGTGCGACGCATCAAGCCGGACGTCGTCGTGGCGTTTGATCAGAACGGAGTCTACGGTCACCCGGATCACATCGCTGTGACGCGCGCGACGTCGGCGGCGGTTGTGGCGGCTGCGAGCCCTGATTTCAAGACCAGTACGACGGAGGGCCCCCACGCCGTGTCGAAGCTCTATTACTTCGCGTGGACGCAGGCGGCGAAGGAGGCCTACGAACGTGCGTTTGGCGAGCTGGTGATGACGATTGACGGGGTGGAGCGGCGCGCGGTCGCCTGGCCAGAGTGGGCTCTGTCCACGTGGATCGACACGTCGGATCACTGGCAGCGGGCGTGGGATGCGATCCGATGCCATCGATCGCAGCTTCCCGGCTACCAGCGACTGCTCGACCTTCCGGCAGAGAACCATCGAGCGCTGTGGGGCCAGGCGACGTTCTACCGCGTCCACAGCCTGGTCCCCGCGAGCGCGAAGGAGGACGACCTCTTCGACGGCCTTCGCGGTGACCGCGGCTCCGTCGAAGGGACCCACGGGACTGCGATCGGCGCGGCGCGCCAAACGCACGCCGGCCAGGGTCACCGGGCACACAAGGCGATCGCGGTACACCGACCGCGCGCGAAAGCATCATCGAAGTTGTAAGCGGAGCCGATGAGAGGAGACGGACATGACTCAGACACTCGCGAAGAACCGGCCACAGGAGTGCACGTACTCATTCATCTCGGACGCAGGGGCGGTGACGCTCGGAGACATCGTGAGGTTTCTCACGTTGGACGAACTCCGGACCGAGCGCTGGCTGCGCAACCGCGTGGAGGCAGGGAACCTCTTCCGGGACGAGTTCGGCGCATACCGGACGTCGTGCCCATGGCCGCGCGCCGGCCTTTGAGGCGCGGCCGCCACCTGTACGGAAGAGACGGAAACGCAGACAGGGGGAAGTCACAATGCGGAGCAACGCGCGCGACTCAATGTCAATCGTACAGATCATCGTCCTCGGTGCGATCTGGGGCGGTGCGTTCACGCTGATCAAGGTTTTGGTGGACGACCTCAGCCCCGTCGAGATTGCGGCGGGCCGGCTGGCGCTCGGGGCGGTCGCGGTCTTCGTATTTCTGCTCCTGCGCGGGGCGGTGCGCTGGCCCGGCCTGGCGCTCTTGCTCCCCATCGGCGCGGTTGCGGTGCTGGACACGCTCGTGCCGTACACCCTCGTGGGCTGGGCGGAATCCCGCATCGACAGCGGATCTGCGGCGGTGCTGATCTCAGCGATGCCGCTCTTCACGGTGATGTTTGCGTCGGCAACGAAGCGCGATGAGACCATCGGTCCGCTGCGCCTGGCGGGCGTAGCCGTGGGGTTCGCCGGTGTGCTGCTGTTCGTCGGTTCGCCTGCGACAATCCTGAATTCGGGAGCAGCGGGGCAACTCGCGGTGGTGGGCGCGGCGGCGTCCTATGCGGCCGGCGCGCTGTATGCGCGGACGCTGTTGCGGCGCGTCGACGCGCCGAACTTCACGGCGGTGAAGCTGGCGCTGGGCGCGATCCTCGCGTCGGTCGCTGTCGCGATCACCGGAGGCGGCGGTGAGTTCATAGGGCTCGGCGGCGCCGATGCCGCGGCGCTGGTGGCGCTCGGCGTCGTCTGCACCGGGCTCGCGTTCGTGCTGTACTTCAGGATCGTCAACGACGTCGGCAGCGTCGGTGCATCGACCGTGACGTACGTGATTCCGGTCTTTGGACTACTGTTCGGCGTCGTGCTGCTCGATGAGTCCATCGGCGGTCTGGCCGTCGCCGGCATGGCGCTGATCGGCGTCGGCGTGGCGACAGTGATGTACGGGCCGCTGCTCGAGAGCCTTGCAGAGCGCATTCGGCATCACGGCAGCGCGCTGTCGCCTGCGTGACGCAGCCGACGGCGAGCAACTTTCGACGGCGCGCCGACCGCTACGTGGCGAGGGTCATGATCTCGAGGTCGGCGCGCCGCAAGCGTGTCGCCAGGTCGCGGGCCAACTGCTCCAGCAGTTTGGCCCGCGCGCCTGGCGCCGACTCGTCGAGCAGGGCCAGATCCGCGACGTCGAGCACATGGCAGACGAGGGAGCCGTCGGCCTCGACGTCGGCCGTGCGGGGCTGGTTATCGAGCAGCGCCAGCTCGCCGAACACGGTCCCGGGCCCCATGGTGGCGAGCCGGTGACGTCGCTCGCCTGGAAGATTCAGATACACGCTTGCGGTGCCGGCCATGACGAAATAGACGGCGTCGGCAGCCTCGCCCTGATGTACCACTACATCCCGATCCTCGTAGCTACGGCGCGCCGCAATTGACGCGAGCGCCTGCAGCTCAGTGGGTGTCAACGCCTCCAGCAGCGGATGGCGCTCCAGGGGCAGTTCTTCGTCGGCGGTCTCGATTGCGGAGGCTCCCACGAGGCGGTCTTCGCACCACTCGAGCGCGCTATCGATATCGGCGAAGAACAGCGGGCCGGCGCCGCCCTCTGGCGCGGAGCTCGCCAGCCACAGGTCGGGAGTACGGAGCGCCGTCACGATCACGGTACCTCCGGATCCTTGCGCTTCGTTGACGAACGCCTGCATCAGACGCAGGGCGGCGGCATCGGCGCGGGGGACGCGCTGACAGTCGAAGATAATCGTGGCGCCGGGCTCGTACACCGTGGACGCGCGTCGCAGGGCGGCCTCGGCGGTGCTGAACGCCAGGGGGCCCTGCAGGCGGAATACGTGCACTTCGCGGCCGCCATTCGCGATGATCTCGAGTTGGTCCTTCGTGCGTCGCCGCTTCGAACCGGCGTCTGCCAGGGTGTGCTGGCGTGTCACGATGCACGCAGGCTGCAACGGCGGCCTGAGGAGATGCAGGCCGAATTCGTCCGAGAGCGCCTCGCAGACGGCGATCCCGCGGACGCTGTTTCCAGATGTGTCCAGGGCCGGCGAGTAGACGCCGATGCCGAGCTGGCCCGGAAGCACCGCGACGATGCCGCCCGAGACGCCGCTCTTCGCCGGCATGCCGACGCGGTACAGCCACGAGCCGGCGTAGTCGTACATTCCGCAGGTGCTCATCACGCTGAGGACGCGCTGCACGTGGTCGAAGGCGATCACCTGCTCATCGGTGACGGGGTGACGACCGCCGGCAGCCAAGGTCGCGGCCATGAGGGCAAGGTCGCGCGCGGTCACCAGCATCGAGCACTGCATGAAGTAGCGGTCGAGGACGGCGTCGACGTCATCGCCGAGGATGTCGGCGTTGCGCAGCAGGTAGGCGATCGCACGGTTTCGATGTCCGGTGGCGCGCTCGGACTGGTACACGGAGCTGTCCATCTCCAACGGGCGACCGGCGAAGGCCGAGAGCGTCGCGTTCACGCGCTCCAGCTGCTCGTCGGTTGAGGCGCCACGCACGAGCGATGCGGTGGCGATCGCTCCGGCGTTGATCATCGGGTTGCGCGGCCGGCCGGTGACGGGCTCCAGGCTGATGGCATTGAACGCCTCGCCGCTCGGTTCGAGCCCGACCCTGGATGTGACGGCCTGAACACCCGCGTCTTCGAGTGCCAGGCCGTACACGAAGGGCTTGGAGATCGACTGGATGGTAAAGCCTACGCTGGCGTCGCCGGCCTCATATGTCTCACCATCGACGGTTGTGCAGCAGATCGCGAAGTGCGCCGGGTCCGCGCGCCCGAGTTCCGGGATGTAGGTGGCGACGTCGCCCTCGACAAGCGCCGAGTAGCGCGCGTGAAGCCGCTCGATGACCTCCTGGAGGGGACCCCGCATGACGCGACCTTATGCGAACCGTGTTACGGGACCGTGTCGGGCGAATGACGATAATGTTGCGCGACGCGGCGTATCAGATGTCGTCACGAGGGCCGACCGACGACCAACCGATGCCCTCGAGTGGCAGTGTGGTTGGCGGCGGTCGACCCCGTGAGCCCAGCTCGGCGCGAACCGCGACCGGGTCAGATTGCGATCTCGCCCGTTTCGCCAGTCCGCACGCGCATGATCGATTCGATGCCCGAGATCCATATCTTGCCGTCGCCGACCGCCCCCGTGCGCGCGTTGTCAGCGATCGCCTGCGCGATGTTTTGGGCGTGGGTATCGTCGACGATCAGCTCGAGCTTAATCTTGGGAAGAAGATCAACGGTGTATTCCTTCCCACGCCACTGCTGTTTGACGCCGCGTTGGCGGCCGTGCCCTCGCACGGCCATGATCGTGAGTCCCGGGTAGCCAACCTCCTCGAGCGCAGCGCGGACCTGCGGTAGCTGTTCCTCGCGGATGACGGCTTCGACGCGTTTCATAGTCTCTCCTCCATGATCGGTACTAGTACCAGTGTGGATTCCTCTCCGCGGACGAGTACGCCGCGAGGAACAGGTCGAGATGGACCATCAGCAACTTGCTCCAGGCCACAATCGTGGCAAGCAGTTCCGTGCGGTCGGCGATCTGCGGTTCGAGCAGGCCCACCAGAGCCGTCTGGACGAAGCTCATAGTCGACACCATATATCGACCCTTCACGCCCGGCGGTCCTCGGCGCCCACGCCCTGCGTGCGCGAGACCAACCTGGGTGAGATAGGTTGCTGCCTGCTCATCGAGAGGCGCCTCGATTGCGAACAGCAACCACTCCTTGAGGCTCGCCTCGCGCGCGTTCAAGTGCGCGCGATCCGGCATGCCGTCGGGCGTCGTAAAGTATGCGGCCGTCTCACGATGGTTCAGCAGGTGGTCGTACACGGCCGCGGCGATCGTATCAGCATGAGGCAATATCAGGTCGCGCGTGGCACGGACCAGGGCCTCGTCATCCTCCCCATACTCAATACGTGCTCTTGACGACTCAAGGCGCAGGTCAACGTTTTGGCGAGTACGCCGGCGTCGCTCAGGGCTCATGGCTGCGGAATTCGTGCCTTCTGGAGAAGTCATGCCTCGACGGGCTCCGCGGATCCGAGCAGGATCGCCGGCACGCGCGCGTCCTCGGGCGCCCGTGCGGGCAGCGGCTTCTTGCGATACGCCCACTTCAGCAGCAGAGGCGCGGCGAGCGTCGTCGCGAGGGTCATCAGGATGACCGCCGAGAACTCCTTGTTGTCGAGGAGTCCGTGGTTGAGACCCACGACGGCGACCACGAGAGCGACCTCGCCGCGGCTCACCATTCCGTACCCGACGCGGGTCGCATCCGTGACATTGAACCCGCCGGCCACCGCCCCGCCGAACGCTCCGACGATCTTCGTCACGATCGCGACGGCGATGAGCGCCACGGCAAAGAGCGGAGCCTCACGCAAAGCGCTGCCGTCCATCTTCAGCCCGACCACCACGAAGAACACCGGGATGAAGAACGCGTAGGCGATTCGATTCATGGACTCGGTGGCGTGGTCGTTGAGCTCGGTGCGGGCGACCATGAGCCCCGCGATGTACGCGCCCGTGATCGCGGCTAGTCCGCCCCAGTGTTCGGCGGCCCACGCATACATCAGCGCGATACCGATGATGATGGCCGTCCGCGTCTCGCCTTCTTCAAGGTGGAGAATACGCTGGATCACGAGCGGCATGAGGTAGATGCCGATGATGAAGGCCATCGGGATGAACACGGCCATCTTGGCGAGCGGAATGAGGGGGCTGCCACCACCGCTGAAGCCTAGGACCATGGACAGCACCATCACGCCCATCACGTCGTCTATGACGGCGGCCGCCAGGATGGCGCTGCCTTCGCGCGACTGAAGCCGGCCGAGCTCGGTCAGCGTTTGCGCCGTGATCCCCACGCTCGTGGCCGTGAGCACGGTGCCCAGGAAGAAGGCCTGCGCGGTACCCATCCCGAACGCGAGACCGAGTCCGACGCCGGCGGCCATCGGAAGGGCGACACCGCCCGATGCGGCGAGGAACGCAGCGCGGCCAACGCTGCGCATCTGCACCATGTCCGTCTCGAGCCCGGCGATGAACATCAGCAGGATGATGCCGATGTCGGCAAGGCTGTCGAGCGACTGGCTCGGCTCCATGAGGTTCAGGACAGCAGGTCCGAGGAGGAGCCCCACGACGAGCTTCCCGAACACGCTCGGAAGGCCGAATCGCTGTGCCGTGGTGCCGCCGAGCTTGGCCGCGACCAGGATTAACGCGATCGTGAGAAGGAGGTTGCTCGACTCCACGACTCCGCCTTCAGTCCGCCTTCAGTCCGCCTTCAGTACGACTTCTTCATCTATGCTGCGGAGGCGGCCCGGCGCCAGGGGAGGAGTGGGGCCGCCTCCGCATAGTTACGCGCACTTTCGCGCGCGCGAACTACCGTTATCCGCCGCCGCCCGCGGGACCACCCGCGAGCGCAGGACCTGCAGGGGTCGGCATCGGCCATGCGCCTCGTGCGAACTCCTCGTCCCAGTTGTAGGCGACGCCGCCCATCTCCGGGATGTCGAGTCCGCCGACCTCGTCTTCCGGCTTGCTGCGGAAGAGCTTCGCCGCCATCAGCACGCGGAAGAAGATGTAGGACGCACCGAACGACCAGACCATGACGGTGATCGCGCCGACCATCTGCGCCCCCAGCTGACCCCAGTCTCCAAATAGCGCGCCGGTCACCTGGGTCCCGCCGTAGTTCGCCGTGCCGTCGGCAAAGATGCCGACTGCTAAGACGCCCCAGATGCCACAGATGCCGTGCACGGAGATCGCACCGACGGGGTCGTCAATCTTGAGCACGTTCTCGAAGAACGAACACCGAGTAGATGACGATGCCACCCGCGATCGCGCCGATGACGACGCCGGAGGCGGGGCTGACGTAGCCGCTCGGCGCCGTGATCGCGACGAGGCCGGCGAGCAGTCCGTTGATCATCATGCCCGAGTCCGGCTTGCCGTGCTGCACCCACGTGATCAACATCGCAACGACGGAGCCGCTCGCGCCGGCGAGCATCGTGACGGTCGCGACCATGCCGATGCGGAGGCTTCCGTTGCCGGCGGCGCCGAAGGTGCTACCCGGGTTGAATCCGAACCAACCGAAGGCCAGGATGAACGTGCCGAGGGCTGCGAAGATGAGGTTATGGCCGGGTATGGCGTTCGCCGAGCCGTCCTTGTTGAATTTCCCGATCCTCGGCCCGAGGACGATCGCGCCGGCGAGGGCGGTGAATCCGCCGACGGCGTGGACGACGCCGCTCCCCGCGAAGTCGATGTAACCAACGCCCGAGGCTGGGGTCGTGCGAGCCGAGTTGCGAGAGCCAGCCGCCTCCCCAGGCCCAGTTCGCGAAGACGGGGTAGATCACGGCTCCGATGAAGAGCGAGTAGATCACGAACCCGGTCCACTTCCAGCGTTCGGCCAGCGCGCCCGTCGGAATCGTGGCGGCGGTGTCCATGAACACCATCTGGAAGAGGAAGAACGCGGCGATACCAACGTCGTAGGAGGAGCCCGCGAGGAAGAATCCCTTATGACCGAGGATCCCCCAATCGACACCGCCCAGACTGACGGTCCACTCGCTATCCAGCTGGGAAAGCCCGCCGAGGTTGCCCGACCCCGACATTGCCAATGCCGCCGAACGCGAAGGCGAAGCCTACGGCGTAGAACGCGAGCATGCCCAGGCCGTACACCATGAAGTTCGTCATCATCACGTGCAGGGCGCTCTTCGCGCGGCAGAAGCCGGTCTCCACAAGCGCGAAGCCCGCCTGCATGAACATGACGAGGTATCCGGTAATGAGCAGCCACGTGAAGTTGATGCCGAGGCGGTTCTGATTAACGAGGTCGGCGAGCTTCACGGCGAACGGCTCGGAGTCCTGTGCCTGGGTAAAGTCGTCCTCGGTGAGCGTGCCGGGAGCGACGCCTGCGAGGTCACCTCCCGTCCCGGTGCCGTTGCCGCTCGGGTCGTGCGGGGGCGCCGCGGGCTCCTCGGCCGGAGGCGGTTCCTGTGCATGCGACACGGTCACGGGTTGAAGCGCCACGTAGGTCATCGCCGCGAAGATGGCGATGACAGCGACCGCGGCGATCCAGTATCGCCTGCGGGTCAGGGTCGCGATGGTGGTTGCTGATCTGCTTGCCAAGTCCTCTCCTCCGTCCGATACCCCTGGCTCAATACTTCATCGCGCCTTCGCGGTCGTACCGGCCGCCCGTGCGCCTACGGGCGTTTCGCCACCGGAAACCGGAAGCAGGCGGGCGATGGCCTTCAGGGTTGTTGCCCGGTTGCTGCCAGTGACGTGAAGCCGGAAGTTGCGCCGGCCCGGCTCGCCGAGAAGGACGACGCCGGTGCGATCTTCGCGGTATCCGGTGAACTCGGTCCATGACCGAAAGACGACGTTGTTCATGGCGATGCCCTGGCTGGTCAGCGTGTATCGCACCGGGATCGTCAGGACGCCTACGGCCGCAGCAAGAGCGACGAATTCGAGCGGGCCACCGAGGAATCCGCCGATCGCGCTAATCCAGGATCACCGCGCCGATCAGGTACATATTCGTGCGGTGGAGCAGGGCGCGTTCACGCATCGACAGCGTGATGCGGCCGATGGGCTTGCCTTCGGCCTGCTGCCCGAACGGCGCGTGTACGCGCACGACGGCAATGATGATCATCGCAACCAGGAGCATGACGACGGGCATGGTCTACGCCTCCATCTCGGTGTTCACCGCGCTCGGGGCAGAGTTGCGCCGGTGAACGAGCCTCTTCAGCGGAGAGAGCGAGGGCAGGGTCACGGTCTTGCGCGTGAACGACCCGCTGCTGCGCTTCTCGACGGTCGCGAACATCGTCTCGGCCAGAGCGCGGTTCTGCACTGAACCACCGCCGTTCTGGAGGGCGTGGCGGAGCTCGTCCTTTGCGTTGTCGAAGATCCCCAGCCGCAGCCAGTACTCCGCCCTCTTGATGCGGACGAGCAGGTCGTCCGGCGCGAGATCGCGGGCGTGGTCGAGCCGCTCCTGCGCGTCGTGGACCCTTCCTTCATGGAGGTCCATGCCCGCGAGGTACGCGTGGGCGACGGCGCAGCGGGGGTCAATGGCGAGCGCCCGATCCAGCGCACGACGCGCCTCGACCGAGCCGCCGCGGCGCAGGTACAGGGTGCTCAGCGCGACGTGGAGATCCGGGGTCTCGCGCAGCCCGATCGCGCGCTGTACGGCGGCAATCGCGTCATCGAGATGGCCGCCGGCAGCAAGGGCTTCAGCCTCGGGGATCGGGTCGCCGGCGCGGCTCTCATCGAGCAGAGCGCCACAGGCGCGACAGAAGGAGTCTGAAGCTTGCCCGCGGAAACCGCAGGCGGGACAGAATGGCTGCAACATCGGGTGTTCCCTGGTGCCTCTCGGATGGCGTCATCTTCGCCGCAGGAGGTTTCAGGCCGATGTCGCTGGTGTTACGGCTGCGTGTGATCGGGGTTACGGGCCTGTTTCGCGTACGCGATTGTGGAAGGCGTCCAATCTTCGAACGGAAGGGCCGGTCATGTTAGTGCGTCTGCTCGGCCAGACTGCGCTTCAAGACGACCGAGATGCTGCGGGCGTTGACGCTTGTTTAGCGTCTCTTCGGAGCGGCGCGCCTCGTGGCCGGCCTGGTTGCGCGCGCGTTTCGTGTGCGCGTGCTCTTCGAGCGTGAAGCGCGAGTGGGAGATGACGCGCGAGGACGGGCACGGGACGGCGCCGCAGGCTTTCGCCTCGCAGGGCGCGCCGTTCGGCTGGTCCCGGTTGCAGATGCCGCCGGGCGCGCGGTTCGGCTGCTCCCGTTTGCAGACGCCGCAGGCCGCGCCGCTCGACTGGTCCCGTTTGCGGACGCCGAGGGGCGTGCGGTGCGCGGCGCTGGATCAGGCTCCTCGGCCGCAGGCGTGGCGTGAGATCCGTTGGTGCCAGGGGCTTCTTCGGTGTCGTGCTCTCCGGCGAGTTCGACTTCGCGCTCGGTCATGTCGCGGCCGGAAAGCACGCTCAGCGTTGGACGCGGCGCCGGCTCCTGCGTTTCGGACCGCCAGTCGAGCGCGATGTTGATCCTCGACTTCTTCCCGCTCGCGTTGAACTCGACCTCGAACTGCACGTCGGTCGCGACGGCCATCTCGATCGAGTCGTTGCCGCTCTCGGCGAGCAGCGCGCGCTGGCGCAAACCATCGACGACGGACTGGAGGTAGTCGGCCGCTTCGTCGGGTGTGACGGCCGCCTTGAATGCCAGTTCTTGTTTCTCTCGCTCTTTGGTCGCCATCGTTGTGACCTCTCGTGCGAAACGGTGCAGGGGAAGGCAGCATCGCCCGTCGAACTCTTGTACACAACCCCGATAGGCATTCACGCCGGATTGTTAACAATAGAGGTATCGGACCGCGTTATGAATGCGGTGTGCGACGGCACGGGTCGACCGCCGAAGCATCGATCAAGAAAGTTGCGGCCCCTCTTAGCGAGCGAACGAACGTGGGCGGTTCTGATATAGTGCTTAGGCGCTCAACTATTACAGTGAATTAACCACAGTTAACAGCACCTTAACGGAGGTCGGTTATGAAAAGGGAAGGTAGGAGGGACGAGCGTTTGAAGATCGATCTTCACGTCCACAGCCGGCTCTCCAAGAGCTTCGAGTACGACGCCGCTAACCTCGAACGCCTCGTGCGCCTCGGGCGGCGCCGCGGGCTCGATGGCTTCGTACTCACAGAGCACATTCATGCCGTCAATTTCTGGGACATGCACGAGCGGCTCAACAGCGACTTCGAGTACGACGATGGCGCCTACCAGGTCGCCGATGACTTCGCGGTGTTTTCGGGCGCCGAGCTCACTGTCGCGGAGCGCGTCGACTTCATCGTCTTCGGGCCGCTCGACCAGCTGCGAAGCCTGGACAATGCGTTTCGGCCGCGGTTGTCAGCATGGAACCACGCGCCCGCGCTCGAGGTTGCCGAGGCGGTGCGCGAGCGCGACCTCGTGCTGGTCCTGGCGCACCCGTTCAGGGTGGGGAAAGAAGCGGCGAAACTCGACGAGCGTGTGTTTCCGCTGTTCCACGCGATCGAGGTGAATGGCCGTGACCACGGTGGCGAGCGGGCAGTCGTGGCGCTGGCCGAAAACAAGGGCAAGCCGCTTTCCGGCGGCAGCGACGCTCACTTCTATCTCCAGGTGGGGATTCGCTCGACCATTGTGCCGCCGGGCGACATGACATTACGATCACGTCCGCGCGTCGATCGAAGCTGGGCGGACGCGCGTACACGCCAAGGCGTATGCACGGCCCGTCGTCGAGACCTGCCAGGAAGTGAAGCGCGTTGCCAAGTGGCAGGGCGCGATTCACTACCGAGGCCGTGGCGTAGTGTCCTGCCCGCGCGAAAGAGGGAGTATGGCTTCGAAAGAGCTCGAAGGAGAAGCTGCGATTCTCGGGACAGCCAGTCGCCCAGGAAGCCGCGGAATACCTGGAGTCAATTGCCAAGGGCCTCCGCGAACGGTCGATGCTGCTCGAGTCCGGGCGACACTTCGCTGTCAGTCGAGGTTGCGGACGACGTGAAGGTTCGAGATCTCCGCATCGACTGACGCCGAAAAGGGCAAGGCATGCGGTCGAGCTCAGCCTGAGCTGGCGCGCGCGCCGTGACGAAGAGAGTGCGCCGCCGCCCGGATTGCTCGATCGTCGCCGGCGCAACAGCAGAGCGAGGCCCCCGCCTTCGCGGACTAACCGTTCAGACCGTCGAACCGAGCAACCCGCCGCAGGCGCAACGCAGGAGCGCTGGTGAGGGAAGTCGAACGCGCCCTGATCAACATGAGCGCGACCGTGAGGGAGCAGCTCCGCGATGCCCTGCGCGCGTTCCACGATGGCGACCCGGCCGAGGCCGACGCCGTCGTCGAGCGAGACGACGTCGTCGACAACCTCTACGGAGCGATGGAAGAGCGCATCTTCACCTCGCTCGATCCATCCAGCAGCAACGTGTCGCGAAACGCGGCGGTTCCGAGCGGCTCTGCGGGTGCTCTCCAACCTCGAACGTATCGGCGACGCGGCCGCGCCACATTGCGAAGCACTGCATCATGGTCTCGGCGGAGCCGCCGCCGACGATCGAGTTTCCGATCGACGACCTGTCCGAGCTGACGATCGAGTCTCGTCGCGGAGAGCGTCGATGCCTTCGTGCGCCAGGATCTGCAGCGCGCGAAGGCAGCGTGCGAGATGGAGCGCGAACTCGACGAGCTGTACGTGAAGAAGCTCAAGCAGGTGATGGAGCTGCTCGATCGCGGCGAAGGTCACGCGCGTTACCTGCTGCACGTGCTGGCCGTGATGAAGTACCTGGAGAAGATCGCAGACTTCTCGCTGAACATCGGCGAGGGCACGTTCTTCGCCGTTACAGGCACGCGTCTGAAGTACCCGCAGTTCAAGCAGCTCGAGACCCTGCTCGCCGAGGCCGATCAGCAAGGCTCCGTCGTCTACCGGCACTTCTGGGACGGCATCTCCGGCGCGGTGGTGCTCGAAATCGACGGCCCGAACGGGCAGCGCATGCTGTTCAAGGAGGGGTCGAAGCGCAAGAATCGACGAGGAGATCGAACGCGGCATCGAGTGGGAGCACCTGGCGCCGCTGCACTCGCCCCGGCTCATCGGCAAGGCGCAGGACAAGGAACGGCGCGCGGTGTTGCGCGAGTTTGCGCAGGGCGCGCTGTTGCAGGACATCCTGCTCAGCGCGGACAGCGACGAGACAAAGTTCGCTTCGACACACTCGCTCGTCGAGGCGCTGATCGACATCTGGTCGAGCACGCTGGTGACGCGGGTGCCGCGGCTTGACTACGCGCAGCAGATCCGGAGCCGGTTGCGGGAGGTCATCCGCCGGCACCCCGACCTCGAGGCGATGGCCAAGGACGAGCTCGGGAAGCACGGCGGGATCTTCGGCGCGCTCGATGTGCTGCAAAAGGTGCAGGACACGCTTGCACCGCCGTTCTCGGCGTGGGTGCACGGCGACCTGAACGCCAACAACGTTGTGTACGACTCCGCCACGCGCCAGGTGGTGTTCATCGACGTGCACCGCTCGCGGTATGGCGACTATGCGGGCGACGTCGGCGTCCTGCTCACTTCGACGTACCGGCAGTTCCCGCGCAAGAAGGTGGCCCGCACGCTGAGTCTCGTCAACGACACGCTCATCGAGCAGGTGATCGCGATTCGCCGCCGCGAACCACGACCAGCGCTTCGAAGACCGGCTGAAGCTCGCGCGGGCTCGGGCGCTCATGACGTCGGCGCGGCTCACGGACGACGCGGACCGCGCGGAAGCGCTCTTCGCGGAGGGCCTTTCGATCTCTGAAGCGCGTGCTGCGAAAGCTGAAGGCATGAAGGTCGCCGTCGCCGGCATCCCGGGAGCATGGTCGAGCGAACGGATGGCCGAGTCGCTGCAGGGAGCCGGCATCCAGTCGTTCGTGTTCTCGCCCGACGCCATCGAGCACGACCTCACGCAGGACCGGATGTTCGCCGGCGACGTCGATCTCTCGCAGCTCGACGGTGTCGTCGTGAAGAAGCTCGGCGACCAGGGCTCGGCCTGGTCGCGGCTCCGGCTGCACCCGCTGCGCGCGCTCGAGGCGCGAGGCGTCCGCGTGTTCAGCCGCGCGGATGCCATCGATGTGGCGATGGACCGCTATCGGATGACGATGGGGCTGGTTGCTGCCGGACTGCCGATACCGCGCACGATCGCCGCGAGCGGTCGCGACAGCCTGCAGGACGCGGTCGACGAGTTTGGCGACTGCGTCGTCAAACCCGTGTTCACGTCGAAGGGGCGGGGCATGGTTCGCATCGCGGCCGGTGAGCCGGTGCCAGCCGAGATCGATGCGGGCACACAGGCGTACCTGGTGCAGGAGTTCGTGCGCGCGCCGGGCCGGGACATCGGTGCGACGGTGATCGGCGGGCAGTTTGTCGGCGCGTTCTATCGAGTGGCGGCTGACGGCGCGTGGATGACGACGACGAGCGCGGGGGGACGATACGAGGCCTGCAACCTTGCGCCGGATGCGATTGCGCTCGCCGAGCGTGCTGCGCGCGCGTTCCGGCTGGACTACACCGTCGTCGACCTCGTTGAGACCGATGGCGGGTTCCTGCGTCTATGAGGTCAGCGCGTTCGGGGGCTTTCGCGGTCTGTTCGAGGCGACGGGCGTGGACCCTTCGATCGCGTACGCGTCGCACGTGCGAGAGACGCTCGGAGGCTGATTGACGCGCGGCCTGCCACCATCGTCCGCAACGGCCACCTTACTCCTCCAGTTTGTCGATTTTCGCATCGAGGTGCGCACGAACAACCTGCAGGCAGCGGCGCGGCTGCAGCGCTACTTCGGGGCGTATCCAGGCACGCCCGGCCTGCCGGTCGACGCGCGCATCGACGTGATCGACGGCGAGCCGGAGTACGACGAAGGCAGGCTCCGGGAATGGGGGAGAAGCGACCGTAACCGGGCACCCAAGGAGACGTACTACGATGCCGGCGGCTGCCGGTACATCCTGAAGAACCGCACGGGCATGCTGATCAAGCTGCGCGGACGCAATGCGCTGATCATCGGCGACGTTGAGCGCAACCTCAACCAGGTCGTCAACCTGATCGGAACACTCTTCGGGCTGTCGCTCGTCGAGAAGGGCTACGCGATGCTACACGCATCGGCCGTCGTGCGAACCGGCGACGGACGAGGCGGCCGATCTTTCTCGGCAACTCGGGCTCCGGCAAGTCGTCGCTCGCGTTGCAGCTCATCGAACAGGGCGGCTACGAGTACGTGAGCAACGACCGCGTGCTGTTGAAGCCGACGCGCCGGGGCGTGCACGTCGTGGGGCTCCCGAAGAAGCCGCGGGTCAACCCGGGTACGCTGCTGTCGAGCGCGCGGCTCGAGCAGCTTCTCTCCCAGGGTAAGCGCGCCATCTACCGGGAGATGTCGCCGACAGCACTCTGGAGTGTCGAGGACAAGCACGACGTCGACGTCGCGACGGCGCTGGGCGCGCACGAGCGGCTCGAGGCCACGCTGGCGATCGCGTACAGCCTGGAGTGGAAGCCGTCCGGGACCGGTCTCGACATCGCGCCGCTGGAAGCGGACGAAGCGCTCGACGCGATGCGCGTCACTGCAAAGGACTTCGGTGTCTTCGATCTGTCACTGCATGAGCGCTCACCCGCGGCCGCGTACCGGCGCATCGCGCGCGCGGTGCCGTTCCAGCGCGTCCGAGGCCACGCCAACCCTGCCGCACTGGCGCGCGCGCTGTCGGGCGAGGCACCGGCGCCCGCCTTTACACGCTGATAACCGGGCTTAACGGCACGTTAACGGCCGACGCGTAGCGTCTCGGCAGCGCTGCGGTTTGAGCGCGGGGCGAGATGGCCGAAGAGAGCAACTTCAACCTGTTCCGATCATCGCCGAACGTAAGGACGTGCGAGCCTGGCGAGACCGTCTTCAGCGCAGGCGACGACGGCGACTGCATGTTCGCGGTCCAGGAGGGCAGCGTCGACCTCGTTGTTGGTGGTGACGTGGTCGAGACAGTTGCTGCCGGCGGGATCTTCGGAGAGATGGCGCTCATCGAGCACGAGCCGCGCAGCGCGACGGCCGTCGCGCGTACGCCTGCAACGCTGGCCGTCGTCGATGAGCGGCAATTCAAGTTCATGACGCAGAACACGCCAAACTTCGCGCTCAACGTTATGCGCGTCATGGCCCGGCGCCTCCGCGAGATGGACGGCCTGGAGCGGGAGAGTCCCTGATCCGGCGTTTACCGATCGATAACACGGCTTAACGGCACGTCACGCTGATACATCGCGACTGAGCATGAGCGCTCGACGCAATTCGGGTCAGGGGCGGTGTGTTGGAGAACCTGCGGGTCAGCTCACCACTGGACGAACATCGGCATGACGACGTGGATGTAGTCGTCGCTGTCGACAGGGCGGATGACGCCGGGCTGTGACGGGCCCGTGGTCTCGAGCGCGACGCGGCCGCCATCGAGCACCTGCAGGACTTCCTGCAGGTACTTGCCGTTGAAGGCGATCTTCGCCGGCTCGCCCTCAACCTGCGCATCGAGCATGCCCTCGTTGTCGCCGATCTCCTCGGCGCGGGCGACGATGGTCATCTGGCCGGGGGCGCCGCCTTCGCCTGCCTGGAAGGTGACGCGGACGATGCCGCTGCCATCGCGAGCGAAGATCGACGCGATCTTCGTCTCCTGCAGGAAGTCGCGCACCTCGACGACGGCGCGGCTCTGCCACTCTTTCGGGATGAGGCGGCTGTAGTCGGGGAACGTCCCCTGGATGAGCTGGGCGACCAGTTCGACGTCCTTGAGGCGGAAGAGCACCTGCGTCTTCTGCTCGTTGAAGGTCATCGCGACGGGTTCTTCCTGGTCCTGGAGGAGGCGGCTCAGCTCGGCGAGCGCCTTCGCGGGGACGATGACCTCGTGCTTCTCGGCGACCTTCTTCTTCAACTCCAGGTGGCGCACGGCGAGACGGAAGCCATCGGACGCGACCATGCGTGAGGCGCGTGCCCTCGACGGCGATATCGACGCCGGTGAGGATCGGGCGCGAGTCGTCGGTGGCGGCGGAGAACGCCACCTGCGAGATCGTCTCGCGCAGCATCTTCGCGTCCAGCTCGATGGTGTCGCCCTCGACGGCGGGGATCGGCGGGAAGTCATCGGCGTCCATGCCGCCGATCGTGGCCTTGTTGCGGCCGGACTCGAGCTTGAGCTGGCGGGCGCGCGGCGCGAGGGTGAGGCTCGATCTTGTCAGCGGGGAGCGAGTTCACGAAGTCGGTGAGCAGCCGCGAGGGAACGGTGATCGCGCCTTCTTCCTCGATCTGGCCGCCGATCCAGCAGCTGAGCGCGATCTCGAGGTTGGTCGCGGCGAGCTTGATGCGGCCGTGCTCGGTGCGAGATGAGGACGTTCGAGGTGATGGGGAGCGTGCTGCGGAGGGCGACTGCCCGCCCGACGATGCCGAGACCTCTCGCCAGGTTCTCCTGGAGACACGTCACCTTCATTGCGCTCACCTGCGTAATCACTTTGCGAGGAGTATAGGTCAGCCCCTGACAAGCGACAATAGATCAACGCGCATGATCAGATCGTGAACACGATGCGAACCGCACGTCGTCATAACGATCAACACGCACGTCGGCGCCGTTCACGAGCGCTATTTCCAGAAGGCATTCCAGTCGCCCTCCCCCTGGGCGATCGTGTTCCAGACTTCGGCGATCTTGCCGCCCTCGATGTGGGCGACGAGGACCTCCGGCGTATGAAGTTCGCGCCCGTCGCGCTTCCCCGTGGCGTGGTACAGCATGATGCCGTGCGCCTCCGACGCGCAGATGTCGTGGACCTCCGGGCGGAACGACCCGCCCGAGAGCTCGCCGACACGCCCGAAGAACTCGAAGATCGCGGCCTTGCCCTTGTGGTCTCCCGAGATGGGAGCGCTGCCCGGCTCGTGCCAGACGGCGGTATCGGTGAAGAGGGCGTCGAGCGCCGCCCCGTCACCGGCGAGGAACGCATCGACCAGGCGCTGGAGCACATCTGCGTTGGGAAGAGCCATCGTATCCTCCGAATCCATGTGAGCCGCAACGGCACGAGCTTAGCAAGGCGGCGCGTCGGGCAATACCTTCGGGAGACACGCTTCGTTCCTGTGGTAGGCGATGCAGGCAGCGTCGCGGTCTCATTTCGGGATTCGTTGTCGTCGGAGAAGCGCGCGAAGCTGAGTACGAGGCTGCGTTCGGATGCCCGGGTGAGCGGCGGCTCCGCCGGGTCATTTGAGCGCTAACCGTTGCCCTGCGCGACCCGCTCTTCGAGCCACGCGGCGATGTCGGCCATCACCTGCGCGCGCTCGGGTTCGTTCAGGATCTCGTGGTACAGGCCGTCGTAGATCTTCAGCGTCTTGTCGGGCGAGCCTGCGCGCGCGTAGAGCTGGCGGCTGCCTTCAGGATCGGCGAGCCGGTCCTCGGAGCCATGCATGATCAGCAGCGGAGCCGACGCGCGCTCGGCGTTGTGGTCGATGGCGCGAACGGCGCGGATGGCGGACGCGAGCGTGCCGGCCGGCATGCGGCCGCGATACACGAGCGGGTCGGCGTCGTAGTCGCGCGACGACGTCGGGGTCGCGCGAGACGGCCGCGGCGTCGAGCGAGATCAGCGGCAGTTTGGGGAAGACGCGGCCGATGGCGACCAGCGCTCCGGCGACGATCGCACCCGCTCCCGACCGTGCGCCGATAGCCGGGCCGGTGAGGATGATGCCCCGGACGGCCGGATGCCGCATCACTTCCGCGAGGGCGACGATGGCGCCGCCCATGCTGTGGCCGAGGAGGAACATCGGGGCTTCGGGCGAGCGGCGGCGCGCGACGTCGAGGAAGACATCGACGTCCTCGAGATGCTCGCGGAACGAGCCGACGAGTACGCGGTCGCCATCGGAGTAGCCGTGGCCGCGCAGGTCGTACGCCGAGACGGCGTAGCCGCGCTCCGCGAAGTAGCGGCCGACGTGGTCGTAGCGCGTCGAGTGCTCGGCGTAACCGTGGACGATGGCGATGCCGCCCCTGACGGGGTTCTCGGGCAGCCACGCCTGCTCGAAGAGGCGGAGGCCGTCGTTGCTGACGAACCAGCCGGTGGTATGCGTTGCCTGAGTGGAGGTCTCGGCGGTGTCCTGCATCGGGACGATTGTGCCAGCCCAGCGCGGCGGGCGCCACGTTACGCGGGCGCGCCGATCGTCCGTTGCAGGAAGCGCAGCACATCGGGCGCCAGACGCTCGTGCACCGCTTGACGACTGACTCCGGCGCGGTCGATGCAGAGCGGGACGCCGTTCGCGGCGATGTCCGACGCGCACGCGTTGAGGTAGACGAAGTGCCCCTCTCCGTTCGGAGAGGCGAACGCAGCGCGGCGTTGGGGATGAGCTGCGCGTAGCGGGCCGGCGTGGTGCGAAAACGGCAGGAAGTCGTTGTCCTGGGAGCCGATGACCAGCGTCGGGACATCGATTGCGGCGAGCGATTCGGCGCTGTAGCCCGGTCCGGCCGCGGGGTCGAGCAGGACGATCGCGCTCACGCGTGGATCGGCGTAGGAAGCGGTTGCTTCGGGCGGGAACGCTTCGACGGGTGCAGTTCGCGCGTAGTCGCAGCCGTGATCCATCGCACCGGCGTCGGAACTGCAGTACGCCGCGAGGGCCTGCGGATCGAGGCGCGCACCCGCGAGCGCGACGGCGGTCGCGCCACCGGACGAGTGTCCGATGGCGGCGATGCGCGCGGCGTCTAGCCGCGTCGCGAATGTGTCCTCGGCGAGGAAGCAGGTCAGCGCGAATGAGCAGTCGCGGGGGCGCTCCCACAACCGGGTCGCGGCCGCCGCATCGATGGTCTCGGGACCGTACACCCATGACTCGCCGTAGTGCGCCACGCCGAGCACGACAACGCCGCGACGCGCGAGGTACTCGGCGAGCCATGCGTAGTTCGCCGGCGCTCCGAACGCGCCGTGCGACAGGACGACGATGGGAAAGCGCTCTCCTTCGCTCGAGATGGAGGCGCCCGGCACGACAGCTCCGGCGCCGAGACCATAGTCAATCGGCTGCTCGTCGAACGTGAGGGGCGCGGGGAACCATGCGGTCGCCCTGACGGGGCACGCGCGCTCGTCATCGTGCCACTCGAACGGCTGGTAACCGCAGGTGAACTTCGGTGCCAGAGTCATCGCCGCGCATCATATGCGACGGCGCGCAAGGTGCGCACATCGCGTTCCGGCGCCCTCCGCTCAGGGTCGATTGAGACGTGAGGGCAGGGTGTGACGCACGCGCGCAGCGATTCTTTCAGACGGAAGCAGGGGCCAGGGCCGCGAGCCTCTTCGGCGCGACGAGGCGGTAACTCTCGACGAGGAGGCGCTGCGTCTCGTCCCAGTCGACGGCGCCGAGGTCGAGGCGCTGGCCGATCCAGCCCTTCGGCCCGGAGTACGACGGCACGAAGTAGCGGTCCGGGTCCATGCGGATGAGCATGTCCTGGCCTCCCGGCGCGGCCTTGCACGAGATCGCTTCGACGCCGTCGCCGTGGTGGTCAAAGAGGTAGTAGGCGAAGGTGCGGCCGCGCACCGTGGCCTTGGCGTGCTGGCCGCCGCTGCTCACCGATGCCTCGGGCAGCGATGCGCAGATCTTCATCACGCGCTCGCGGCGCTTACGGCTGGCGGCTGTCTGTTGCATCACGATGCCACTATCGCCGCGGAGTCCCGGACGGTGCAACGGGTGCGAGCGTCGCTCCTGACACCCACGTGTCAGCAGGCGTGGCCGCCGGTGCGCGGATTGCCGCTCACGCATCACCGCCTTTCGATAGACTGATGCTCCGAACATCTTTACACGGTCAACGCGCAACGAGCGACACATGAGCGCACTCGACGCATTCCATCCCGCCGTCCGGACATGGTTCCAGGGCCGCTTCGATGCGGCCACCGACGCCCAGCTCTCGGGCTGGTCGGCGATCGCCGCAGGGCCGCGATGCGCTGATCGCCGCGCCGACGGGCTCCGGCAAGACGCTGACGGCGTTCCTCTCGAGCATCGATTCGCTGCTCAAGCGCGGGCTCGCCGGCGAGCTGCCGGAGGGGATCGATGTCGTATACGTCTCGCCGCTGAAGGCGCTGAGCAGCGACATCGAGCGGAACCTCGTCGAGCCGCTGGCGGGCATTCGTGAGCTGGCGCAGGAGATGGGCTTCGCGCCGCCGGAGATCCGCACGGCTCTGCGCACGGGCGACACGACGCAGTCGGAGCGCGCCGCGATCTTGCGAACGGCGCCGCACATCCTCATCACGACGCCGGAGTCGCTGTACCTGATGCTCACGGCGGAGCGCAGCCGTGCGCTGCTGCGCGAAGGTGCGCACGGTCATCGTCGATGAGCTGCACGCGCTGATGCGGGACAAGCGTGGCAGCCATCTCATGCTCTCGCTCGCGCGTCTCGATGCGCTGTGCGAGCAGCGGCCGCTGCGCATCGGCCTGTCGGCGACGGTTCACCCGATCGAGGACGCCGCGCGCTACCTCGTCGGCACGCAGGCGCCGGCGCGCTACTGTCGTGAACGTCGGGCATCGCCGCGACCTGGACCTGCTGGTCGAGGTGCCGCCGACGGACCTCGGCGCGGTGCCGACGCACGAGCAGTGGTCGGATATCTACGACCGGCTGGCGGAGCTGATCGCGGAGCATCGCACGACGCTGGTGTTCGTGAACACGCGGCGGATGGCGGAGCGCGTGGCGCACAACCTGGGCGAGCGTCTCGGCGAAGAACACGTCGTCGGCGCACCACGGCAGCCTCTCCAAGGACCGGCGGCTGCGCATCGAGCAGCGGCTGAAGAACGGCGAGATGCGCGCCATCGTGGCGACGGCGTCGCTCGAGCTGGGGATCGACGTCGGCACGGTCGACCTCGTGTGCCAGATCGGGTCGCCGCGCGCGGTGACCACGTTCCTGCAGCGCATCGGGCGGTCGGGGCACGCGCTGGGGCTGACGTCGCGCGGGCGGTTGTTCGCTACGTCGCGCGACGAACTGGTGGAGTGCGCCGCGCTGATCCGCGCCGTGCACTCGGGGCGGCTCGACCGCATCGAGCCGCCGGCGGCGCCGCTCGACATCCTGGCGCAGCAGATCGTCGCGGAGTGCGCGACCCGCGAGTGGGATGAGGAGGAGCTGTTCGAGATGGCGCGCGCGGCGACGCCTTACGCCTCGCTCACGCGCGAGGACTTCGACCAGATCATCGAGATGCTGAGCGAGGGCGTGGCGGAGCGCATCGGGCGCGGGCGAGCGTACCTGCACCGGGACCGCATCAACGGCACGCTGCGGGGGCGGCGGGCGGCGCGCATCACGGCGCTGACGAGCGGGGGCGCCATCCCGGAGGTCGCCGACTACCGCGTCGTGCTCGATCCGGACGAGACGTTCATCGGCACGGTGAACGAGGACTGGGCGATCGAGAGCATGGCCGGCGACGTCTTCCTGCTCGGGTCGCACTCATGGAAGATCCGGCGCGTCGAGTCGGCGCGAGGCGTGCTGCGGGTCGAGGACGCGCAGGGGCGGCCGCCGACGGTGCCGTTCTGGCTCGGCGAGGCGCCATCGCGCACGTGGGAGCTGTCGGAAGAGGTCAGCCGTCCTGCGCCGCGAGATCGCGTCGCGCATCGAGGACGGCGACGCGCGACGTCGTGTCGTGGCTTGTCGAAGCGTGCGCGCTGAGCCGCGAGGCCGCGCTCCAGATCGTCGATTACATCACCGCAGAGTGCGCGGCGATCGGCGTCGTGCCGTCGGACACGGACGTCGTGTTCGAGCGCTTCTTCGACGACGCCGGCGGCATGCAACTCGTGGTGCACGCGCCGTTCGGCGGGCGTGTCAATCGCGGCTTCGGGCTGGCGCTGCGCAAGCGCTTCTGCGTGAACTTCGACTTCGAGCTGCAGGCGGCGGCGACCGACGATGCCGTCGTGCTGTCGATGGGGCCGCAGCACAGCTTCCCGCTCGAGGATGCGTTCCACTTCGTGCGCGCGAACGTGCTGCGCGAGTCGCTGGAGCAGGCGATGCTCGTGGCGCCGATGTTCGGGGCGCGCTGGCGCTGGAACGCGACGCGCGCGCTGGCGGTGCTGCGGCAGAACGGCGGCAAGAAGGTGCCTCCGCCGATCCAGCGCATGCGGTCGGACGACCTGCTGGCGGCGGTGTTCCCCGAGCAGGTCGGCTGCCAGGAGAACCTGACGCGGGCCGCTGCCGATCCCCATGGAGCACCCGCTGATCCGCCAGACGGTGAACGACTGCCTGTTCGAGGCGATGGACCTCGACCGCGCCTCACGTCGGTGCTGGAGAAGATGGAGCGCGGCGAGATCCGGCTGCACGCGCGCGACACCACGGAGCCATCGCCGTTCGCGCACGAGATCCTGAACGCGAAGCCGTACGCGTACCTCGACGACGCGCCGCTGGAGGAGCGCCGCACGCGCGCGGTGTCGATGCGGCGCACGCTGCCGGAGCACCAGCGCGACCTGGGCGCGCTCGACGCCGATGCGATCGACCCGCGTGCGCGACGAGGCGCGCCCGGAGCCGCGCGATGCCGACGAGCTGCACGACCTGCTGCTGGGCCTCGTCGTATTGCCTGCGGCGGCGATGGTCCGAGCACGCGGCGCAGTACGCCGAGCTGGTCGAGGCGCGCCGCGCATCGACGGTACGGGCGTCGGCTGGCGACATGTGGTTCGCGGCCGAGCACGTGCGCCTGATCGAGGCGCTGTACCCGGACGCGAGGGTCGACGCCACGCGTCGATCTGCCGTCGCACCTCGATGGCGCGCAGGCCGGAGCGCGAGGACGCGGTGCTGCCGGCGGTGCGCGGCCACATGGAGTACCTGGGGCCGATGACGCCGGCCGCGATCGCGGGCGATGCTCGGCCTGCGCGCGGGCGAGGTGACGTCTGCGCTGGCGCGGCTTGAGGGCGAGGGCATCGTCCTGCGCGGCCGCTTCACGCCGGGCACCGATGACGAGGAGTTCTGCGACCGGCGGTTGCTGGCGCGCATCCATCGCTACACGCTCGACCGGCTGCGCAGCGAGATCGAGCCGGTCAGCGCGCAGGACTTCATGCGTTTCCTGCTGGCGCGGCAGCACGTCGAGCGGCAGGCGCCGGCTCGAGGGCAAGCGCGGGGCTGCTCGAGGCGATCGCGCAGCTCCAGGGCTTCGAGATCGCGGCCGTTGCGTGGGAGCGCGATGTGCTGGCATCGCGCGTCGTGAACTACAACCCGCAGTGGCTCGACGAGCTGTGCCTGGCGGGCGACGTCGCGTGGGCGCGGCTGTCGCTGCGGAAGCAGAACGGCGCGACGGGCCGCGGCTCGCCGCCGCAGCGGGCGACGCCGATCGCGCTGGCGCTGCGACGCGATCTCGGCTGGCTGCTGGAGTCGGTGCGCGGCGTGCAAGAGCCGGAGGATCCGACGGCGGGCGCGGCGAGCGCCACGTCTCGATGCGCTGCGGCAGCACGGCGCGCTGTTCTTCGACGACCTCGCCGCGGCGAGCCGGCAGCTTCCGGCGCAGCTCGAGGAGGCGCTGTGGGATCTCGTGGCGCGCGGCATCGTGACGGGCGACGGCTTCCAGTCGCTGCGGCAGATCATGACGCCGGCCGGATCATCGCGCGCGCGGGCGGCGCGGCGGCACGCGCGCAGTACGGGAGCACGGCTGCCGCGCGCGACAGCGCCGCAAGGGCGGCTGGTCGATCGTGCACCGCTTCCAGCCGGAGCCCTCGGCGGCGGACGAACTGGCAGAGAAGCTGCGCGATGCAGCTGCTGGCGCGCTACGGCGTCGTGTTCCGCGACCTGGTCGCGCGCGAGAACTTCGCCGTGCCGTGGCGGGACGTCGTGCGGGCGCTGCGACGGCAGGAGGCGCGCGGCGTCGTGCGGGGCGGGCGCTTCGTCGCGGGCTTCATCGGCGAGCAGTACGCGATGCCGGATGCGGTCGATGCGCTGCGGCGGGTCGAGGCGCGAGGAGCGTACGGGCGAGATCGTCCGCGTGAACGCCTGCGATCCGCTGAACCTCGCCGGCGTCATCATGCCGGGGCCGCGGGTGGCGGCGCTGCACACGAACGCCGTGCTGTACCGGGATGGGGTACCGGTGGCCGTTGAGGAGGGCAAGAACCTCGTGCCGCGCGGCGATGCGGGTGAGGAAGCGCTGCGCGAGTTGCAGGCGCAGCGACAATCGCGCGCGGCGACTGTGTCCGCGGTAGCGGAGGACCTGCGGCTCCGGTAGCGTGGCCCCGATGGCGGAGTGCTACATCTGCGCGATCACGGCGCAAGGCGACGATGCTCCTGCCTGGCAGCGCATCTATGCCGACGAGCACTGGCGCGTCGCGCACGCGTTCGACACGTCGTTGCCGGGATGGCTCGTGCTCGTGTCGAAGCGTCACATCGAGTCGCTGTCCGAGATGACGCCGGAGGAGGCGCTGGCGTTCGGGCCACTCGTGCGGGCACTGTCCGCGGCGCTCGAGACGGTCACCGGCGCGACTAAGGCGTATCTCGCGTTCTTCGCGGAAAGCCCGCAGCACCGTCACGTGCACGTGCACGTCGTGCCGCGCATGCCCGACGCTGAGGCCGATCGCGTGGGACCGGGCGTGTTCGCGCATCTCGGTGCTGCGCCAGAGGCCGCGGTGTCGGAGGAGCGGCGCGACGAGCTGGCGGCGGCGCTTCACGCGCACCTGCGCTGACGTCCGCCGGCTACTGCTCCTCGATGACGATGGTGTTGATCTTCGTGCCGGGAGGCAGATTGCCGCCCTTCGACGGGTCTCGCGGCGTGATCTTGTCGAGGATGTCGCGGCCTTCGACGAGCTGCCCGAAGACGGTGTACTTTCCATCGAGTGCGGGCTGCGGCGCGTAGTCGATGAACCACTGGCTGCCGCCGGAGTTCGGCGCGGATGTCTTGGCCATGCCGAGCGTGCCATCGAGGAACTTGTTGGAGTTGACCTCGTCCGGGAGGGTGTAGCCGGGGCCGCCCTGGCCCGTGCCCGTCGGATCGCCTGCCTGGGCGACGAATCCGGGCAGCACGCGGTGGAACGTCACGCCATCGAAGTAGCCATCGCGCGAGAGGAAGACGAAGCTGTTGACGGCGTGCGGCGCGTCCTTGGGATAGAGCTCGAGCTTGATGTCGCCAATGTCCATCTTGATGGTGGCGAAGTACTTCTTGTTCTGGTCGATCGTCATCGGCGGTTCTGCTGAGTACGTCTTGTGACCTCCTGTCGTCGTGGCCGCCGCCTGCGGCGAGGGAGCCGCCCCGGGCGTCGTGGCGGTCTGTGCCGCCGAAACGGCTGGCGTTGTCCCTGCGCTGTCCTTCTTCGAGTCGCTGCCGCACGCGGCAAAGAGAAGCGCGCCCGCGAGCGCGCACACCATGACCAGCCTCATCGAATCAGAGTCCTCTCGAATCCCCCGTCACAACCAACCCGAAAACGATAGCAGACGCGCGTTTGACGCGGCCCACACAGTTGTTGCGATCCGGTTGGTTGGCCATCAGCGCGCGGTCGCAGTGGCTTCGCCCCCCCGCCATCGGGCGAGCGTGTCCTGCATGTCGCGATACAGGCGCGGGATCGCCTGCTGCCAGTCGCCGGGGACCATGGTGTCGATGGGCGAGACGCGCCCGTAGCGCATGCGGTAATAGAGGATGGCGATGGCGTCGTTGCGGATGCTGGTGCCCGTTGTCTGGAGCAGCGATTCGAGGCGGTCGTCGAGGCCCGCGGGCCGCTGCTCCGCCGGATAGGAGTCGCCGAGCAGGAGGACGGACTCCGCCTCATCGAGCTGAGCGCCCGTGACCCACTGCGCGCGCGCGTCCTCGATGTCGCCGTTGAGCTGGTACCAGCGCCCAAGCTCCGTGCGCGCGGGCCCAAAGTCGGGCTGGCGGTCGATGGCGTACTGCAGGTGCGAGCGCGCCTCGTCCATGCGGCCCTGCTGCATGAGGATCTTCGCGAAGGCGACGCGCAGCACGAGATCGTTCGGGTAGGCGAAGGCGAGGTACTGGCAGCCCTGCGATGCCTGGTCGAGGCCGCCGAGCGGCGCGCTTGCGTCCGACTGATGCGCCTGCACGAGGAATGCGCCCTCTGTGCATTGATTCACGCCGATCGCGGAGCGGTGGAGGATCTCGTCGAAGTGTTGGCGGCGGAAGTCGGTCATCTGCCAGTACGGCGAGTCGGCGATGCCGGCGTCCATCGAGAGCGCCTGACCGTACGTCGCGACGGCGTCATCGGTGCGACCGAGCGCTTCGTAGACCTCGGCGGCGGCGAGGACGGGCGGCACGTGGAAGCGGGCGATGAAGCGGGTCTTCTGCGCCTCGTCCGCGGCGTCGCGCTCGCGTCCGGCGAAGAGGTACGCCTTCGCGAGGTTGGCGTGCGCAATGTCGCTGCGCGGATCGAGCGCGACGGCGCGCTGGAGGTGCGCGATCGCGGACGCGATCATCGGCGCGTCGGCGCGGCCGTTACCGTCGAATGTCGTCGCCTGCACTTCGCCCAGGAGGAGCTGGTAGGGCATGAGGCTGGAGTCCGCGTCGGCGGCGGACTGCAGCTTCTCGATCGCGCCCGGCTTGCGCTCGGCGAAGAGGCGCGAGCCGTCCGAGAAGTCATCGTGTGCGCGGTCGATGCGGTACCAGGCGACGAAAGGCAGCGCGATCAGCGCGAGCAGTACGGCGCGCGCGGCGATGTGTCCGTAGCGCCGGACGGGATCGCCTGACGATGTTTCGGGCGCCGGGGCGGCGCGCGTGCCGGCGGTGGCCTCGCGCCAGGTTCGGACGATGATCGCGCCGATGACGGCGAGGGAGATCGCGGGCGCCTTCCAGATGTTGCCGGCGTCGAGCTGGTTGTGCAGGCAAAAGCCGATGAGGGCGCCTGCGCAGGCGACGGCGACGAGGCGCTGCTCGAGGGATCCAACGGACCACGTGCGGAACAGCACATACGCGACGGAGATACCGAGCGCCGCGAGCGCGATCAGGCCGATGAGGCCGGCGTCATCGGCGAACTGCAGGAAGCCGTTGTGCGCGTGCTGCGTATGGACGAGGAAGTTCTCGCGTGCGTACTGCGGGTAGAGAATGCCAAACATGTCCGGACCGGCGCCTAGGAAGGGGTGGTCCTTGAAGATCTGCCAGCCGGCATGCCAGGCGTCCTGGCGCGGCGAAAGCGAGCTGCGGAAGAGCCATCCCGGGCGGCTCGATGAGTTCGACACGAAGACGAGCGCGCCGATGACGGCGAGCGCGGCGGCGCCTGCGATCGCGGCGAGCGCCGGCGGCGTGAGCCCGGCCGGCACGTACTCGCGCCACGAGCGGGCAGCGCCGCGACCTTCGGCTGCGTAGCGGCGGATGGTGATCCACGCGCCTGCCAGCGTGAGCGCGACGCCGACGGAGGCGCCGAACCAGCCGCCGCGCGACAGAGTGAGGAAGAGCGCCATCCCGCCGCAGAGGAGTCCGGCGATGGCTATGGCGCGGTCGTACCAGGCATCGGGGCGCCATGCGCTGAGCGCGAAGAACGGGAGCGCGAGCGTGAGTACCATCGCCAGGATGTTCGGGTGATCACTGACGCCGTGCACGCGAGGCACGGTGGCGGGGAAGATGTTGCCTGCGTGCAGGCCTTCGACGCTGCGCGCCAGGCGGAGGTAATCGGCGTAGTCGTTGCCGACGATCCAGAGCGCGTAGACGGAGAGCGCGAGGGCGCAGAGCATGAACGCACGCCGCAGCATGGCGGCGGTGAGGAACGGGAGGTCGGCGAGCGCGTAGAACACGAGCACGGAGGCGCCCACCATGAGCGCGGGCTCCAGGCTCGTGCGCCAGTTGATCGAGGCGTACGTCGCGAGCGCGTAGGCGGCAAGGAAGCCGAGCACGGGCAGGTCGAGCGGGGAGCCGCCGGGCAGGCGCCGCGCGGCGAGCAAGTAGACGACGTAGACGGCGGCGAGCCCGGCGAACATCGCGTGGAGGGCGATGGTGCGCGGGTACACGGTGAGCGTGAGCTGCGGCATCGCGGTGAACAGGAAGTAGCCGACCCAGCCGCCGACGATGATCATCGTCGCCCAGCGGGCGATTGCGCCCCAGTCGACCGCGCGCGCAAGCGTAGCCGGCCGCGTGCGGGCGCCCCGGGCGATCTCGCTCACGCCGTCACCAACATGTGTTGCGGTGACGATCGCGCGCGTCGTAAGCGGTGATGGGGATCAATTGCTACGCGTCGTTGCGTGCGAGGGCGGTCGCGGAATGCGGCGAGGCACAAATCGCCGAATTGTATCATGGTCGCATGAGGCTGACGGCCGGGGCGCTGTGCATCGTCGCACTCATCGCAGCGGCGTGCGGCGGCAGTTCGTCTGCCGCGAAGAGCAGCGCCACGCCGGCCGCGACCGTCGCGCCGGTCTCATTTCCGACCACGACGCTCAGTTTCGATGACCGCACCATTCCCGTGGAGGTCGCGAGCACTCCGGCGCAGACGAGCCGCGGTCTCGGCTTTCGCGACTCACTCGATTCGGACGCCGGGATGATCTTCGACATGCACGGCGAGCGCGATCCGGGGTTCTGGATGCGCGGGATGCGGTTTCCGCTCGATATGGTCTGGATCGACACCGGCAAGCGGGTGATCGGCGTCACGCGCGATATCCAGCCTCAGCCCGGCGCGCCGGACTCGGAGCTGGTGCTCTATCATCCGCCGGCGCCCGTCGGCTACGTGCTGGAGCTGAACGCCGGCGCGGCGGATCGCCTCGGGATCGATGAGGGGACGGAGTTCCGATTCGATCTGCCCTCAGCGCAGTAATCCCCGGTGTCGGGCGCGCCCGGCGCCCGTCAACGGTCGACACATCCGGTCACACCCGTCCGAGCGGTCTTTCTCGAGCGTACTTCTTTATGGAAGGCATATGCCGCTGCGGGATTTGCAGTCCATTTGGTATCTCGCAAGGCGCCGCATTGGTAGTAGACTCTCGATATAGAGAGGCCTAACGGAGAGGGAGGATCCATGGCTGCGAACCGTTCGTTCTGGGACAGGGTCACATCCAGCCGGATTTCGCGCCGGCGCGCGATGCAGATGGCCGCGATCACGGGCGCTTCGGCCGGTGCGGTGGCCGTCGTGGGCTGCAGCAGCGGCGGTACCAGCGACGGCGACAAGACGAAGACGGCGACGGCGGGCGGTAGCTCGAGCAGCTCGGGCAAGCCGGTACCGGGCGGGACGCTGCACGGCACCGTGAGCCTGGTGCTGGGCAAGGACCCGATGAAGGCGTCGACGTTCCTCACGCACGCGCTGGCGTCGTACTCGTATAGCCGGCTCATGCGCTTCAAGACGACGCAGGGCGAGCTGGCGCAGGAGGACTGGTACACACCGGAGCCGGAGCTGGCGTCGAAGGTCGAGAACCCCGACCCGCTGACGTACATCTTCACGCTGAAGGATGCAAAGTTTCACAACCTGCCGCCGACCAACGGCCGGGCGGTGACGGCCGACGATGTTGTCTACTCGTTCAACCGCTACAGCCAAATCTCGCCGAACAAGGCGAACTTCTCGTTCGTCGATACGGTCACGGCATCGGCCGACAAGAAGCAGGTGACGTTCAAGCTGAAGGAGCCGTTCGGGCTGTTCCTGAACCGGACCGCCTCGTTCCAGGACCTGTGGATCATGCCGCAGGACTTCATCGAGTCGAGCCCGAACGCCTCCGAGGACTCGATGCTGGGGTCGGGCGCGTTCATCTTCGACAAGTACGAGCCGAACGTCGTCATGGCGTGGAAGAAGAACCCCGACTACTTCGAGAAGGATGTGGACGGCAACCAGCTTCCATACCTCGATGCGCGTCAACCTGGCGATCATCACCGACCAGAACCAGGTGCTGTCGCAGTTTGCCGCCAAGCAGCTCGACACGATCTCGGTGCCGCCGCAGCTCGCGGCATCGGTCACCAGCCAGCGGCCGGACGCGATCATCGACAAGTCGCTGCGCAACATCCTGAGCATGATGATCTTCGAGCCGGCGTCGTACACGGACGACAAGCCGCCGTTCAACGACGACCGCGTGCGTCGCGGCCTGTCCCGGTCGATCGACCGTGCGGGGCTGCTCAGCCTGATTTCGAACGAGGGTGGCGAGTGGCCGAACATGCCGATCAACGCCGGCTTCGGGAAGACGTGGTGGCTGGACCCACAGGGGAGCGACATCGGCGCCGCCGGCGACAACTACAAGTACGACGTCGCCGAGGCGAAGAAACTTTTCGAGGCCGCCGGCGTGTCCGAGATCAACGTGCCGATGCACTTCAGCAGCACGGTGTACACGACAGTGGTGCCGTACTACGACATCGTCCGTCAGGCGCTGCCGGCGATGTTCGCGGAGGCGGGGGTCAAGGTGAACGAGGTGCCGGAGGAGTACGGCAACTACATCGCCTCGACGTTCGCGGGCAAGTTCGATGGCATGGCGTTCAGCCTGGAGTCGGTGTTCAGCGACATCGCGGCGTACTGGCAGAACATGTTCTACCCGCGCGACGCCGGCGGTGGGCGCAACCACTCGAGCGTGAACGACGCGACGCTCGTGGACAACATCAAGAAGATGGTGGCGGCGCAGACCCTGGACGAGATCCGCCAGCAGAACTTCGAGCTGCAGAAGTACACATCGGAGAAGATGTACTACGTGCCGGTCGTGACGCCGGTCGAGTTCGCCGCGCGCAGCCCGCAGCTGCAGGGCGTACTGAACACGACCGGCCCGACGACGTACGCGGTCGGGACGGAGGGCGCGCTGACGAACTGGTTCCAGTCGTGATGCGCGCGTAGGAGCTGGCGCTCAACCCCTTTCGCCCGCACGGCGGGCGGGAGGGGGAACGGCGGGACCGTCATGCGAACCTACATTTTCAAGCGGCTGCTGCTCGCCGTGCCGACGCTGATCGGTGTGTCGATCCTCGTGTTCTCGCTCCTGCACGTGCTGCCGGGCGACATTGTGCAGCAGCTGGCCGGCGACAACGAGGTGACGCCCGAGTTCCGTGCCCAGAAAGAGGCGGAGCTGGGCATCGACGGGCCGCGCTTCCCGGTGTCGGTCAGCGGCGACGCGCCGTTCGTGCAGTTCCATTCCGAGAACCAGTTCACGCACTGGCTGAAGGGCGTGCGTCACAGGAGACTTCGGCAACTCGCTGCGCGACGGCAGCTCGATCCGCGACCGCATGAAGGACACGCTGCCGACGACGATGGAGATGGCGATCCTCGCGCTCGATGATCTCGCTGCTGATCGCCGTCCCCGTCGGGATGATCTCGGCGATGCGGCAGGACTCGATTACGGACTACGTCTCGCGCAGCGTCGCTATCGGCTTCCTGGCGATCCCGTCGTTCTGGCTGGGGACGATGATCATCGTCTACGCATCGGTGTGGTTCACAAAGGCGACGCCGCTGCCGCAGGACTACGCGCAGTTCTGGGAGAACCCGTGGCGAACCTGAAGTTCATGCTGTTTCCGTTCGGCTATTTCATGCCGGTCGGGCCGGCGGTGGTGCTCGGCGTCGGCCTGTCCGGCACGGTCATGCGGCTGATGCGCGCGCAGATGCTCGAGGTGCTGCGACAGGACTACGTGCGCACGGCGTGGGCGAAGGGGCTGGAGGAGCGCAGCGTCGTCGGTGGGCCACGCGATGAAGAACGCGATGATCCCGGTCGTCACGGTGATCGGGCTGCAGGTGCCGATCGTGGTCGGCGGCAGCGTGATCGTCGAGAGCATCTACAACGTGCCCGGCATGGGCAGTGGTTCTTCCAGTCGATCGGGTTCCGTGACTACACCGCGGTGCAGACGATCGCGCTGGTCACGGCGATTCTGTCGTGTCTCTCGAACCTCGTCGTCGACATCACGTACGCATACCTCGACCCGCGGATCAGGTACAGCTGATGGCGACCGCGATCGACGCTCCGCTCTGGATCGGGGCCATCGCTCGCCGAGCCACGCGGCGGATCGCGCAGTGGCCGCGCGACGGTCTGGCAGTTCTGCCGGCGCAAGCCGATGGGCGCGTTGGGAGGCTTCATCGTCGTGCTGATGCTGTTCGTGCGCGCTGTTCGTGGACGCGCGCGATCTCGTTCGGCGACGCGAGCGCAGCCGCTGCTGGCGCCGTACGGCTACAACGACCAGGACATTCGGCGACGAGAACGGGGATCCATCGGCGAGCCACCCGATGGGCACGGACCAGCTCGGGCCGGGACATGTTCAGCCGCATCCTCTACGGTGCGCGCATATCGGTGGTCGTCGGGCTCTCTGCGGTGCTGATCGTCGTCACGTTCTCGCTCTTCATCGGCACGATTTCGGGCTATTCTGGGGTGGATGGGTGGACACGACGCATGCAGCGTCTCGTCGACATCATCTTCTCGATCCCGGCGATCATGCTCGTCATCTTCGGCCGGTCAGCGTCTTCGCCGGCACGCTCCGGCCCGTATCGCGACGATGTTCTGGATCATCGTCATCGTGGGCTTCCTCATCTCGGCCGGCGCGCGTGCGCGTCGTGCGGAGCGCGGCGATCTCTACCTCGAACAACCAGTACGTCGATGCCGCGCGGGCTCTCGGCGCGACCAGACAGCCGCATCATCGGCCGGCACATCGTCCCGAATGTGCTTCCGGTCGCGATCGTACTGGCGACGCGTCAACTCGGCACGGTGATCCTCGCCGAGGCCACCATCAGCTTCCTGGGATACGGTATCCGTCGATCCGTTCCCGTCGTGGGGCGGCATGCTGAACATCACGCGGATCGTCGGAGTTCCGGGCGTACCCCTTGCAGGCGCTGTGGCCGGGGCTGGCGATCGCGCTCGCGGTGTTCGGATTCAACATGTTCGGCGACGCGCTGCGCGACGTGCTGGACCCGCGCCTGCGCGGCGGCCGCTAGCCGATCAGGGAAGGCGCGCCGCGATCTCCGTCTGGACCGCGTGCTGCACGCCCGACGCGACGGCCGTACCGGCGAGCGAGCCGGCAGGATTCTGCGACGACCCGGGTGTGGGCGATGCGCACGTGGCGGTGAAGCTGCCGTGCGCGGTCTGCTTCCACTCGCCCGGGTACAGGGTGTTGACGCGGTAGTAGAACTTCCGTCCCTGCGGCAGACCATCGACCGTCACTGTGGTCTGCGCCGGCGCGAGCGGGCCATGCGCCTGGTACCAGCCGGGGGTGAAGTCGGGCGCGAGGGAGACATCGAGCCAGGACTGGACGGCGTCCTGCTTCGGGGCCTTCCATTCGATGAGCGCGGTCGCGGTCGGTGCGTCGGGTGCGGCGCAGGTGACCGTGATCTTCGCCGAGGCCTTCGAGCCGGCGCCGGAGATGATGACGAAGAGCCCGAGCGCAATGATGCCGAGAAAGCCGATACGGCCGAGCATGGATCCCTCCATGTGCGTCTTCGGCTGTCAGCACCCAGCGGCGACAGGGTGCTGGCACCCAGGCGTGGTGGGGAGTGAGGAGTGAGAGGCTGGACGTCCTAGACTGGATCAAAGCAAGCGAGGCATGACGTATGGCGAAGCTGAGAGTGCACAATTTCTCGATGTCGGCGGACGGGTTCGTGGCCGGGCCGGACCAGAGCGTCGAGGAGCCGCTCGGGATCGGCGGCGAGCGGCTGCACGAATGGGTCTTCCCGACGCGCGTGTGGCACGAGAGGCAGGGCGAGCCGGGAGGAGACCGGGGCATCGACGACGACTTCCTGGTGCGGGGTGATGCGGGAATCGGCGCTACGGTCATGGGGCGCAACATGTTCGGGCCGGTGCGCGGGCCGTGGCCGGACGATGCGTGGAAGGGGTGGTGGGGCGACAACCCGCCGTACCACCACCCGGTGTTCGTGCTCACGCACCATGCGCGCGATCCGATCCCGATGGACGGCGGCACGACGTTCTACTTCGTGACGGATGGCATCGAGGCGGCACTCGCGCGCGCGTTCGATGCGGCAAACGGTGCGGACGTGCGGCTCGGCGGCGGCGCATCGACCGTGCGGGCGTACCTGCGGGCGGGGCTCGTCGATGAGCTGCACATCGCCATCGTGCCGGTGCTGCTGGGGAGCGGCGAGCGATTGTTCGAGGGGCTGGAGCGCGCGCCGGAGGGGTACGAGTGCAGGGAGTTCGTGAGCTCGCAGGCGGCGGCGCACATGGTGTTTGTGAGGAAGCGCCCGTAGCTGGCTAGCCGCTGCCGCCTCCGCCGGCGGCAGGCTCCACCTCTACGATGGGACGCTGACGCTGGGCGAGCGCTTCCGCCGCCTTGCGGTCGTTGATGGTGAACGCGAGCGCGAACGGGATCAGCAGCAACAGGAAAACGGCGAGGTACGCGTCATGGAATCCGGCGACGGCGGCGTTCTGAATGATCTCCGGCGTCGGTGCCGAGAGCCCCTGTGACGCCACGGCCGAAGCCTCGTGCGCGCGCTGGCGGCTCAGGGCGATTGTGATGATCAGCGCGATGCCGAGCGAGGACGCGATCTGGCGCAGCGTGTTGTAGATCGAGGACGCCGGGCCCTGCTTCTCGCTCTCGAGCGGGCCGTAGATGAGCGTCTGCGACGCCACGACGCCGAACGCGAACGGCAGGCCACGCAGGATCAGGAAGAAGATGATGACTCCCGCCGGCGCGTCGAGGCCTATGAAGACGAACGGCAGGATCGTGAGCGCCGCAAGCCCGAACCCGACCTGCATCATGCGCCGCGGGCCCATGGTGGGATAGAGCTTTCCCGCCAGCGGCAGGGAGATAGCGGTGCCGATCGAGCTGGGCGCCTGGATCAGGCCCGCCTGCAGCGGGGAGTAGCCCTGCAGCTCCTGAAGGAACAGCGTCAGCATCAGGATGAAGCCGCCGAAGGCAGCGAATGCCGGCGCCATCATCATGTTCCCGGATGCGAAGAACCAGCGCTTGAACAGGCGTAGGTCGAGGATCGGGTGCGCCACCGTCAGCTCGATGACGACGAACGCGATCAGCATCGCGAGGCCGGCGAGACCGAATCCGACGACGGGCGGCGAATCCCATCCGTCCGACCCCGCCTTCGAGACGGCGTAGAGCAGCATCGCCGCGCCGGCGCTGCCCGTGATCAGCCCGGGAAGGTCAATGGCGGTCTGCGCGTAGGCCTCGTGGTGCTCTTTCAGGACGCGCGCGCCGAAGATCAGGCCGGCGATGCCGACGGGCAGGTTGACGAAAAAGATCCACCGCCATGAGACGTATTCGACAAGAAAGCCGCCAACGACAGGCCCCAGCGTCGGCGCGAGCACGACCGGCACGGAGATGATCGCCGATGCCTTCGCGCGCTCGGCGCCGGGGAACTCACGCGAGAGCATCGCGGTGCCGACGGGCGTCATCATGCCGCCGCCGATGCCCTGCAGAAAGCGAAAGGCGATGAGCTGGTAGATGGACTGGGAGGCGCCGCAGAGCGCGGAGCCGACGAGGAAGATGACCATCGCCAGCAGGAAAATGCGCTTGGTGCCGAAGCGGTCGGAGATCCACCCGGCGGCCGGGATGACGATGGCGAGCGAGAGCAGGTACGCGGTCACCGTCCACTCCACGAGCGAGGTGCTCGCGCTGAACTCCTCCTGCAGCGTGGGGATGGCAACGTTGACGATCGTCGTGTCCATCAGGTCCAGGAAGAGACCGAAGATGAAGACGATGGCGACGAGGTACTTGTACTCGAGGTGGAGCAGGCGGCTCACGAACGCTCCAGCGCCGCCTGCGACGGCAGGCGGCGACTAGCGGCGGGAACGCGGCCGGCTCACGTCGCGGCCGCCGTCCATTTAGGCAGAAGCGAAGTAGTCGCGCCACCGCTCGATGCGATGCGAGCGACGGTTAGCGCTCGCGGCGACTGTGTGCGCGCGTGGCGCTGGCGGAAGGCGCGCGCTTTCGCACGGTTGCCGCAGCCGGCCATCGAGCACCAGGCGCCGCCGCGGTTCTTGGAAGTATCAAAGAACGCCCAGCGGCAGTCATCGGCGCTGCAGACCTTCAACCGCTGCCATGTGCCGTCGGCGAAGGCCGCCTGCACGATCGCGACCAGTCGCGCGGCGATGGCATCGGCGCCGGATGCGAGCGGCTCCAGCTGCGGTTCACCGCGCTCGAACCGCACCGCCAGCGGCGCACGCGATGCGACCGCATTCAGGGCGTCCACGGCGCGCGCGTCCGCGACGTGGCCATCGTTCGCCTCGAGCAGGGCAATGAGGCCGCGACGAAGCGTCAGCAGATCGCTGGCGTCTTCGGGCGCGAGGCGCTGATTCGGTCCGAGCAGCTTGAAGGCGCGCAGCCACCGCGTCATCGGTTCGGGCGCGCGGTCGCGGCCTGACTCCGGCTCCTCGTCGAAGTGCGCGTTCACGAAGTCCTGCACCACGAAGAGGGCGCCGGGCGCGGGCGGCCGTTCAGGCGGGGAGTAGAGCGTTCGGATGATGTCGTTCGTGTCCATCTAGTCCATTCATGACGCCGACTGTCAGGAGCGATGCAGATCCTGACACAACGCTGTCGGCAGGCGTCCCGTACGATGTCTTCACCGGCGTCGACCTCATTCTACCATAACCGGCAATACGCCTTGACTGGTGTGAATAACCAGCGTAGAATAGTAGAAGGTTACGACGCAGGAGGGACCCATGGACCCGATGATCGACAAGCAGATTGGGGAGTGGCGGCTGGGAGAGATGCGGCGGCAGGCGGAACTGGCCGCGACGGCGCGCCACGAGAGCGGATCTACCCGGACGCGGCCTCGCCTGCGCATGGCCGTCGGCGGAGCGCTGATGAACGCCGGCTGGCGTCTCGCTGGCGGCAGCGGCGTGCGGGTGGACATGCAGCACCACACGATCTTGCCGGAGGATTGAGGCGGCCGGTAAGATGCTGATGGGCGGCATCCCCCGGAAGGTGCCGCCATTGCTTTTGTGCTGGCCCCCGGCCCCGGCAAGGAGCGCATGCCGAAGTACATCTTCGTGACCGGCGGGGTGGTGAGTTCCGTCGGCAAGGGCATCACCACGGCGGCCCTCGGCCGCATCCTCAAGAGCCGCAACGTCTCCGTCTCCATCCAGAAACTCGACCCGTACCTCAACGTGGATCCCGGCACGATGTCGCCGTACCAGCACGGCGAGGTCTTCGTCACGAGCGACGGCGCCGAGACGGATCTGGACCTCGGCCACTACGAGCGCTTCATCGACGAGGAGCTGACGAAAGCGTCGTCGGTCACGACGGGGCAGATCTACCAGGCGGTCATCGCCAAGGAGCGCAAGGGCGAGTTCCTGGGCGGCACGATCCAGGCGATCCCGCACGTCACGAACGAGATCAAGGCGCGGGTGCGCCAGATCGGCCGCGAGACCGAGGCGCAGGTGGTGATCGTCGAGGTCGGCGGCACGGTCGGTGACATCGAGGGGCAGCCGTTCCTCGAGGCGATCCGCCAGATACGGCGCGAGGAGCGGCCGGAAGACACGCTCTCGATCCACGTGACCTTCCTGCCGCACGTCGGCTCCACGAACGAGCTGAAGACGAAGCCGACGC
Source organism: uncultured Chloroflexia bacterium (assembly GCA_963736015.1). Taxonomy (GTDB): domain Bacteria; phylum Chloroflexota; class Dehalococcoidia; order DSTF01; family JACRBR01; genus CAVTNG01. The sequence goes on from CAVTNG010000007.1 coordinate 84,582, forward strand.
AGCACTCCGTGCGCGAGCTGCGCAGCGCCGGCATCCAGCCGGACGTGATTCTCTGCCGGGCGGACCACGAGGTGACGGCTGAGATCCGGCGCAAGATCGCGCTCTTCTGCGACGTGCAGGAGCGCGGCGTCATCTCGCTGCCGACGATGGACAGCATCTACCAGGTGCCCATCGTGCTGCAGGACGAGAACCTGGGCGACTACGTGATCGAGTTGATGAGGCTCGATGCCTCGGACCGCGATCTCGCGGGGTGGCGGGAGATGGTGGACCGGCTCCAGAACCCGACGGGCTCGGTGCAGATCGCCGTCGTCGGCAAGTACGTGGAACTGCACGACGCATACCTCTCGATCAAGGAAGCGCTGATCCACGCCGGGATCGCGCACCAGGTGGCGGTGGACATCCGCTGGGTGCACTCCGAGCGCCTGGAGCAGGAGCCGGTGGCGTCGCTGCTGGAGGGCGTCGACGGCGTGCTCGTGTGCCCCGGCTTCGGCGAGCGCGGCATCGAGGGCAAGCTCGAGGCGGCGCGATACGCGCGCGAGAACCGCATCCCCTACCTGGGCGTGTGCCTGGGGCTGCAGATCATGGTCATCGAGTATGCGCGGCACGTGCTGGGGCTGCTCGGCGCGAACAGCACCGAGTTCAACCAGCAGTCACCGCACCCGGTCGTCAGCATGCTCAGCGAACAGCTCGGCATCGAGGACATGGGCGGGACGATGCGGCTGGGCGGCTACGCCTGCAAGCTCGTGCCGGGCACGAAGGCGGCGGCGGCGTACGGGACAGACGAAGTGATCGAGCGGCACCGGCACCGGTACGAGCTGAACAACAAGTACGTCGAGCAGCTCGCGGCCGCGGGGCTGATCCCGAGCGGCACGTCGCCCGATGGCTCGCTGGTGGAGATCGCGGAGATCGTGGACCACCCGTTCATGCTGGGGTCGCAGTTTCACCCGGAGTTCCGATCGCGCCCGGACCGGCCGCAGCCGCTGTTCCGTGAGTTCGTCGGCGCGGCGAAGCTGCTGCAGGCCGGGCATGACGCCGGGCTGCTGACGCCCGAACGGCCGAAGGTGGCCGCCGCGGCATCGATGGCGGAGTGACCAGCGAGGACATCCTCCTCCTCCTCCACTTCCTGTCCCTCTTCCTGATGATGGCCGGGCTCGGCGCGGTGATGGTGCCGCTATGGCGCGGCTGGCGCGAGGACGACGTTGAGCGCCAGCTGGTCGCGTTCGAGGACGCTTCGACGGGTCACAAGGCGGGGCTGCTGCCGGGGACGATTGCGGTGGGCGCGACGGGGGTCTTCCTGGCGGGCGACATCGGCTACAACTTCATCACGACGGGGTGGCTGGTGACGCTGGAGCTGGTGTACCTGTTCATCCTGTTCGTGTGCGTGCCGCTGCTCGGCCACGCGCTGAACCGGGTCGAGATCGAGACCCTGAAGTCGCGGAAGCGCAACGAGCCGACCGATGAGCTGCGCGAGCTGCTGGACGACAACGTGCCGATCGTGCTGTGCCTGGTGATCCTGTTCCTGATCCCGGTGATGGTGTGGCTGGCGGAGTTTCAGCCGTATTAAAGAGTCGTTCAGTCGGTCAGTTATTCAGTTATTCAGACGTTCGGTCAACATGAATTTAGGCGATACTGAGCGCCGTGACAGCGGAGCGCGACCTTTCGGCGTTTTCGTTTCGCAGCGTCCGGACTGACGAGCTGACGGCGGACGACCGCGCGCGCATGTTCGCGCTGTTCGACGTGGCGTACCGGCAGGCGAACCACGCGTACCTGGAGAAGTCGTTCGGCGTGCTGCACTACGCGGCGATCGCGACGTGCGGAGATGACTCCGCGGGCTTTGCGCTGGGGGAGATGCGCATCCTCGACCTGCCGCGACTGCCACAGCAGGTGGTCGCGATGGCCGGCATCTGCTGCATCGGACCTGCGTACCGGCGTCACGGGCTGTTCGGCGCCCTCGAGCGTAAGGCGATGGAGCGGCGCCGGTATCGCGCCGCAGGGCGCGATGATGAACGCCGGGCGGATGGCGCATCCGGCGAGCTATCGCACGATGGCGCGCGGACGCCGGTGTCGTGCCGAAGGTCGGGCGTCGTGCCGACGGCGTGGCAGCAGGAGGTGGGCGCGGCGATCGCGGCGGCGTACGGCACGGCGGAGTTCGATCCGAAGACGTTCGTCTGCCACGGCAGCGGCGTGCCCATCGGCTATCCGGCGATGGACCTGGACGTCGAGCCGCACGAGTGGGAGGCGTTCAAGCACGTCGACCGCGACAAGGGTGATTCGCTGCTCGGGCTGTCGTGGATGCCGGACCCGCCGGAGGGCTGGGAGGCGGGATAGGAGGTAGGTTGTAGGTCGTAGGTGGTAGGGGTCGAGGTCGAAAGAGCGGGCGAGTCTCTCCGACAGTGCGGAAGGAGGAGGTCCATTGTTCGAGTACAGAATCGTCAAGGCTGACACGCACAAGCACCTTGAAGGAGCGATAAACGAAGCGGCGGCGGAGGGTTGGGAACCTGTCATTGTCTACGCCTGGAACACGGCGCCCAACACGGCCGACCACGCCGTGCTCCTGAAGCGCGCTCGGTAGCCGCACCTGCGCATGCCGCCTCGCTAGTAGCGGTACACCACGGGACCGATGATTGCGGAGCCGGGGACGGGACCGAAGGCGCGGGAGTCTCGGCTGGCGTTTACGTTGTCGCCGGTGACGATGTAGCGCGGGTCGACTTCGTCGGCGGTGATGGCGGTATGTATGCGCTTGAGAAGTGTGTGGCCGTCTCGCTCGGGGTCATGGAGCACGACGACCTCGCCGATGGCGGGCGCCCGGCGGCGATATGAGAGCCGGTTGACCAGCACGCGGTCGCCTTCGTGGTACGACGGCTCCATGCTCGGGCCTTCGACGGCGTAGCGCGTGAGCGGCATACCGGCGCGGCGCAGGATCATCGCCAGCGCGGCGGCAGCGGCGGCGATCACGGCGATGCGTCGGGCGGTCTTCATGCGGCGATGATGCGACGAGGCCGGGCGTGATGATACGCCCGGCCTTCGCGCGCTGTGATCGGGTCTAGTTCGCCGGGACGACGAGCTCGCCGCCGACGGCCTGGTTGGAGGGCTGGCGCTTCGTCTTCACGCCCTTGGTGTCCCAGAACATCTCCGCGAACTTCTGCGTCTGGGCGAGCAGGTCCTCGGCGATTTGCGTGCTGATCTCCTGGCGCGCCTTGCCGGCCGTCTTCATCAGCTCCCAGACGAAGGCGTTGAGGTCGGGGTACTTCTCGAGGTGCTCCGGCTTGAAGTAGTCGCCCCAGATGACGCGCACCTCGCGCTTCACCAGCTCGGCGTGCTCTTCCTTCACCGTGATGTAGCGGCTGAGGTTGGCCTTCGTCTTGGCGGCGTCGTCGCCGAGGGCATCGATGAGCTGGTTCATGCGGAGGACCGAGAGCGCGCCGATCTGCATCAGGTGCGGGTCGTAGATGCCGCACGGGATGTCGCAGTGGGCCTCGGCCGTGGCGGGCGCGGCGATGCGGTCAGCGGCGCGGAGGGCGCGGGCGGCGACGGAGGTGAAGAGCGTTCGAGGCATGGGAGACTCCTTCTATCGACAACTATCCAGGTCAGGTGGTGGGTTCAGTGTAAGCCCGGCCGATTGGACGGGGAATAGCGCGTTTGGAAGCGAGAGACGGGAAGAGGGAAGCGGGATGGATGTTGCGGAGCCGCCGGCCAGTGCCGCATCCGGCTTCTCGCGTCCCATTTCCCATTGCGCCGTTGCCCCGGCGTACGTCACCAGAACCGAGGGTGTTCCCTGATACACGCCGTACTCCTGCGCCCTTAGGATGTTTTCGCAATGAGCGAGTGGACATTCATTCATCGCTGGTACATGCCCTTCGTCTGGGTCACGGGCGTGACGCTCGTGACGGTGCCGCTGGCCATCTACTTCCAGTCGGGCATGACCATGCACCCGGGCTCGGAGCTGGGGCTGGCCTACGGCGATAGCTGGGTCGTACGTGACGAGTACCTGGCGACGATCGTGCCGTACCTGCTGGGGCTGGGCTGCGCCTACTGGCTCTTCAACGCCGATGGCAGCACGCGCTGGGCGGCGTTCTGGGCGCTGCTCGTCGCGCTCGTGCGGATCATCGGGCCGATCGCGCTGGCATCGATGTCGGACGCCGAGATCCCGGGCGGGCAGCATTACATCGATTGGCAGACGTTCCGCATCCTGGTCTGGTTCCAGGACTTCCAGATGCTCGCGCTGTGCGTGATGGTGTGGGCGGCGTTCGCGCGATTCGTCGGGGAGAGCGGGGGCGCGCCGGCGGCGGTGCACGCGGAAGCGTACTAGTTCGTCGGTTGTTCAGTTGTTCAGTTGTTCAGCTGTTCAGGGTCAGCGCCTGTGATCCTGAGCGCACGCGAAGGATCGTTCCGCTGCGGCTGACTGCCGACGTGTTCCAGTGATCAGCGTTCGTGTGCGGCTTGCGGCGAGGCTTGTATGGCGTCTTGCGTTGGACGCGAACGTCTGGAGGTGCACGGGGTAGATTCTTCGCTACGCTCAGAATGACAACGCTTTGGCGCCACCACCAGCGTTGGTTGTCCGCTGCGGCGTTCCTCGCGGGACCGCCTTCGCCATTGACTCCGAAGCGGCCGCCGGTCTAGGTTGAGCGCACCGAATCTCGGAGGTGCGACGATGACGGACTTGTTCCACGACGGTAACCGGCAGCTTCAGGATGCTTTCGACACGCGGAAGCTGGCGGACCGCGTCGGCGGCATCGTGCATGACATCCTCACCGACAACGACCGGGCATTCATCGAGCGGGCGGACATGTTCTTCCTGGCGACGGTGGATGCGCAGGGGCACGCCAACTGCTCCTACAAGGGAGGGGAGCCGGGCTTCGTGCGCGTCGTCGATGAGCACACGATCGCGTTCCCGAACTACGACGGCAACGGCATGTACATGTCGATGGGTAACGTGCGTGCAGACGAGCCAGGTCGGGCCTCCTGTTCATCGACTTCGAGCAGCAGCACCGGATGCGGCTCAACGGCGAGGCGACGATCGACCGCGCGGACCCGCTGATGGCGGAGTACCCGGAGGCGCAGTTCATCGTGCGGGTGCGGGCGCGGGAGATCTTCGCCAACTGCCCGCGCTACATCCACAAGATGAAGCTGGTGCAGCGCTCCCGCTTCGTCCCGAAGAGTGAATGCGAGACGCCGGTGCCATCGTGGAAGAAGGGCGGCTGGGTGGACGACGTGCTGCCGGAGCGGGACATCGCGCGGGAGGCGGAGCGCGAGGTGCTCGATCGGTGACTTCTTCGGGGGGTTATCCACAGATACACAGATGACACAGATGGGTTGGGATAAGGCACGCCGACCGATTGCGGCGAAAGGAACTGTACTGATGGACGTAGCGACATTCGCCGAGATCGAGGATGAGTTCATGGCGCGGGTGCGGCGCATCGCGTGGTGCACGGTGGCGACCGTCGACACGAAGGGGCGGCCGCGGACAGCGGATTCTGCATCCGATCTGGGAGGGCAGCACCGGCTGGATCGCGACGGGACGGCACTCGCACAAGGAGAAGCACCTGGCGCGGAATGCCTACGTCTCGCTGTCGTACTGGGACCCGCAGCACCAGCAGATCTACGTCGATGCGAAGGCGGAGTGGGACGACGACCCGGCGACGAAGCAGCGGATCTGGGACCTGTACAAGAACACGCCGCCGCCGCTCGGCTACGACCCGGCGATCATCCCCGGGTGGGACAGCCCGGCGTCGCCCGCGTTCGGGCTGCTGAAGCTGACGCCGTGGCGGATCGAGATCTCGGGGCTAGCGGACATGGCGACGGGCGGGAAGGTGTGGCGGGCATAACGTAAAGACAGCCCGTTGTCCCCGTACTACGCCTCCGAGGACGGTGCGTCGTTACCGGCGCCATTCACGGCGTCACGTCCAGCCGCTCCGCGCCCGAGGCGATGCGCCAGGCGATCCACGTGCTGCCGACGAGCACGAGGACGTTCCCAACCTGACTGGCGATCACTTGAGCGCTGGCGATCTCGACGATGATCAGCACGACGCCCAGCGCGACGAGAGCGGCCGGCCAGCGAAGACCATCGTTCGCAGCGATGAGGTTTCCGGCCAAGAGGCCGACGCCAACGAAGAACCAGATGCCGCCGACCAGAATCATCCCTAACATCCAGCCTGATTGAATTGTCTCGATCAGGCGGGTCGTGGCCGCGATGTCCGCGCCGTCCGAAGCGAAGCGGCCGATGACCATCTCGAGCGCAAAGACGGCGGAGAATGCGGCCGCTCCGACCAGGACGAAGATGCGGGCGAAGAATCCCGACCGATTGGCGCGCTGTGTCAGGAGCTCTGCCGCTGCCAACAGACCGGGGATGAAGGACAGCATGCCGAGGAACAGGAGCAGGTGGGCGCCATACCAGCGTTCCGGGTGATCGAGGATGATCGCTGCCTGATCTGCAGTGTCGAGGCGTTCCTCGGGATGGAGCAGGTCGCCGACACTCATGAGGAGTGGTCCGACGACCAAACTTGCGACTGCCAGCGTAGTCCAGTAGCGAGGAGACGACATTCCGAGCTCCTGGGCGTGTGTGCCGCACATGCTACATGAGCGCGTGAACTCCGTCGATAGCGCGCGCCTGACCGCTGGGACACGAGCTCAGCAGCCGAGGCCGACGTAGGTGATGCCGTGAGCGCGTACGCGCGCGGAATCGAGGGCGGCGCGGGGGTCGAGGATGGCGCGGAGGCCGGGGAAGGCCGCGAGGTCGAGGGCGGCGTATTCGGGCTGCCAGGCCTGAACCACGAGCGCATCGGCGGGGAGCGGGAAGGATGGCGGCGGCTCGAGGCCCTCGGCGCGGATCTCGTCGGGCGTGTACATGGGGTCGTGGACGTAGGGCTTCGCGCCGGCGGCGGTGAGGGCATCGACGAGGGCGAAGGCGCTGCTGTGGCGGGACTCCTTCACGCCGGGGCGGTACGGAGAGGCCGAGCACGACGCACGTCGCGCGCTTGAGGCCGCCTATCGCATCGGAGAGACGGGAGACACTGTAGCGGGCCATGTCATCGTTGAGGGCGCGCGCGGCCGTGATGATGCCGCCCTCCGCGGGGTCGAGGAAGTACGGGTATACGGGGATGCAGTGGCCGCCGACGCCGGGGCCTGGCGCGTGGATGTGCGAGTACGGCTGCGAGTTCGCCGCCTCGATCGCCTGCAGGGCGTCGACGCCGAGGCGGTCGGCGATGCGGGCGAATTCGTTGGCGAGCGCGATGTTGACGTCGCGGTAGGTGGTCTCGGCGAGCTTGCTGAACTCGGCGGTCTCGGCGTCGCGCACGACGAGGACTTCGGCGTCGAGCATCGAGGAATAGAACCGCTCGGCGCGCTCGGCGCTCGCCGCATCGATGCCGCCGACGATCTTCGGGTAGGTCGCGAGGTCGCGGAGCACGCGGCCGGACGATACGCGCTCGGGGCTGAACGCGAGCGCGAAGCCATCGCCGGCCGCGAGGCCGGACGCCGCCGCGATCTGCGCGCCGACGCGGCTGCGCGTGGTGCCGACGGGCACCGTCGTCTCGACGATGACGAGGGCGCCGCGGCGACGTGCGGAGCGATGGCGGCGACCGCGGCATCGAGCGATGCGAAGTCGGGGCGGTGCGCGGCATCGATGTCGACCGGGACGATGAGGATGACGACGGCGGCATCCGCGGCGGCGTCGCGCGCATCCGTCGTGGCGCGCAGGGCGCCGGATGCGACGAGCGCGGGACGGCGTCGTCGAGGCCGGGCTCGCCGCGCGAGCGGGTTGCGCTTCGCGTTGATCTCGGCGACGCGCGCGGCGCTGATGTCGTAGCCGGCGACGCTGCGCGCCCTTCGAGGCGAACTGCACGGCGAGCGGGATGCCGATCTTCCGAGCCCGACGACGCAGACGTTGACCGGCGCGTCCGTCACTTCGCGGCGGGCTCCAGGGCAGCGTCACGTGCTCGCCGGTGCGCGCAGCGCGCACGAGCGCCTCGGCCGCGGCCATGGCGGCGATGCCGTCGTCGCGGCGACACGGCGGGCGCCGTGCCGAGCGCACGGCTCGCGCGAACGACTCCAGCTCGACGCGCAGGGGCTCTCGCTTGTCCACCTTCACGACATGCACGGGGCCCTCGCTCACGCCCTTGAGGTGGCGCGCGGCCCAGTCGCCGGCCGCCTCGTGCGGGTGCGCGTTCTCGTAGAAGGTCAGCTCGCGCGCCAGGTAGTCGACGACGAACATGCCGCGCTCGCCGAGGACGGACAGCTCGCGGATCTTCGTCGGCGTGAGCCAGTTGACGTCGAGCACGCCGACGACGCCGTTCGCGAAGCGCAGCAGGCCGAAGAGCATGTCTTCGTGCTCGGTGTTGATGCGCTGCTCGGTCTCGGCCTGCACGCGCGCGATCTCGCTGCCGAGGAGGAAGCGCATGACATCGATGTCGTGCGGGGCGAGGTCGAGGACGACGCCGACGTCACGGACGCGCTCCGGGAAAGGGCCGACGCGCCGCGCGTGCACCTGGAACACGCGGCCCGGCCTCGTCCGGCTTCGAGGCGGCGCTTCAGCTCGATGACGGCGGGGTTGAAGCGCTCGATGTGGCCGACGGTCATCGGCACCGACATGCGCGCGGCGAGGTCGCGGAGGCGCGCGCCCTCTTCGATTGTGGCGGCGAGCGGCTTCTCGACGAGCACCGGTACGCCGGCGGCGATCACGTCGGAGGCGACGGGCAAGGTGGGCGCGCGTCGGCACGGCAGACCGAGACGAGGTCGAGCGTCTCCTCGTGCAGCATGCGGCGGTGGTCGCCGTAGCCACGGGCGGTGCGACCTGTGCGTCACCGGCCTCGATGCGGGCGGCATCGGTGTCGGCGACGGCGGCGAGCTCGATGCCGGGCATGTCGCCGTAGACGCGGGCGTGGTTCGCGCCCATCGCGCCAAGGCCGATGACGCCGGCGCGGAGCGTGCGTTCGGTCATGGGGGCAGTGTATCGAGGGGATGAGAAGTGGGAGACGAGGGGTGGGAAGCGGGACGTGGGAAGTGGGATACGCGCTGTCAGCCCGAGCGTGCCGAGGGATTTACGGCGGGCGAGTGCACGGCTCCGGAGAACGAGTTGGCGCGAGGGCAGGCGGCCCGGGTCGTGCGTGGTGTGTCGGTCACGGAACCGTCGTGCGATGGGCAGATTCCTCGGCTGCGCTGCGCTCCGCTCGGGATGACAGGCCGGGACACTGGTGACCATGTTTGTCATCCCGAGCGTAGCGAGGGATCTACGTCGGTTCGGTGCGGAGCGTCGGCCTCCGGCTGGAGCGCCCGGTCGGTGACGGTCTGGGTCGACGCGTCGGCGATTGGGTCTAAAGGTCGTGTTCAAATCGAGCTAGATTCCTCGGCTGCGCTGCGCTCCGCTCGGGATGACAGGCCCGGACACTGGTGACCATGTTTGTCATCCCGAGCGTAGCGAGGGATCTTCGTCGGTTCGTTCAGCGCTGGCCTCGGGAGCGCACGCCGCCGCGTCGACCGTCGCCGGTCGGCGTGTGTGCCCAGCGTGCGGTCGTGGTGGAGCGGGCTAAGATTCCTCGGCTGCGCTTCGCTTCGCTCGGAATGACACGCCGGGCGCTCGGAATGACAGGCCGGGGCGCTCGAAATGACTATGCGCGACCCTACGTCGAGGCGACGTGATTCGAGGACGGCGCGGGCGATGGTGTCGATGTCGGCGTCGGTGAGCGCGGGGTGGACGGGGAGGGACAGGACTTCGCCGGCGAGGCGTTCGGCGATGGGGAGTCGGATGTCGCCGTAGCCGAGGCGCTGGTAGAGGGGCTGGCGGTGGATCGGGGTGGGGTAGAAGACGGCGCACTCGATGCCGCGGTCGCGGAGGGCGGACTGGAGGCGGTCGCGGGCATCGCGGCCGGCGCGGACGCGGATGGTGTACTGGTGCCAGACGTGGTGGCGGCCCGGCAGCTCGCGCGGGGTGACGATGGCGTCGCAGCCGGAGAGCAGCTCCGTGAGGCGGGCGGCATTCGCGCGGCGGCGCTCGGTGCGGGCGTCGAGCTTCGGCGATCTGCGCGAGGCCGAGGGCGGCGGCGATTTCGGTCATGCGGTAGTTGTAGCCGGGCTCTTCGGTGACGTAGCGCTCGCGCTCGCCCTGCGAGCGGAGGAGCGCGGCGCGGGCCGCGACGGCGTCGTCGGTGGTGGTGATCATGCCGCCTTCGCCGGTCTGCAGGTTCTTCGTGGCGTAGAACGAGAACGCGCCGGTGCCCTTCGCGCCGGCGTTCGTGCCGCGCAACGATCGCGCCGACGGCCTGCGCGGCATCCTCGATCAGCGTGATGCCCCGGCGACCACAGATCGCGGCGACGGCATCGATATCGCACATCTGGCCGTAGAGGTGCACGGCGACGACGGCGCGCGTGCGATCGGTGATCGCGGCTTCGAGCTGTGCGGCGTCGATGCCGAAGTCGTCCTCGCGGACATCGACGAACACGGGCTTCGCGCCGGCGTGGAGGACGGTGTTCGCGCTCGCGGCGAAGCTGAACGCGGGGACGATGACTTCGTCGCCGGGGCCGATGCCGTGCGCGAGCAGGGCGAGGTGGAGCGCGGCGGTGCCGCTGTTGACGGCGACGGCGTGTTTCACGCCGACGAGCTCCGCGAACGCGGCTTCGAACGCGGCGACGCGCGGGCCCTGCGCGAGCTGACCGGACTCGAGGACTTCGAGCACGGCGCGGCGCTCTTCGTCTTCGATGATGGGGTGGGCGAGCTTGATCATGCGGTTGGTCGCCGAACGCGTCACTCCGTCCGAGCTCCGGGAGGTGGTACGGGCGGTCGCATGCGTCGCAGTGGTACATGTTCGTGCCGACTTTTCCTACGGGGCGGCCGCAGACGCAGACCCAGCCGGCCATCCGTGCGGGGTTGCCACGGACGATGGCGTACGCAGGGACGTCGGCCGTGACGACGGCGCCCGCGGCGACCATCGCCCACTTGCCGATGGTCAGACCGGGGAGGATGACGGCCGCGGCGCCGATCGACGCGCCTTGATGCACCGCCGTCGGCTCGACGGTCCAGTCTGCGTCCGTCTTGAGCGCGCCCTCGGGCGTGATCGCGCGCGGGAAGCGGTCGTTTGCGAAGAGCGCGTGCGGGCCGACGAAGACGCCGTCTGCGAGCGTGACGCCGTGAAACAGCGACGCGCCGTTCTCGATCTTGCATCGATCGCCGACGACGACGCCCGTATCGACGTATACGCCCTTGCCGAGAATGCAGTCGCGTCCGATGCGCGCGCCCTCGCGCACCTGCGCCTGGTGCCAGACGCGCGTGCCCTCGCCGATCGTGGCGTCGGCGGAGACATCGGCGGTGGGGTGGATGAAGGGTGGCATGGTGTCGGGACGCGGCATGCGCGTGCCGGCCGCAGCCAGTCTGCGCCCCTACGGTTGGTTGGACTCGAGCGCCGCGACCATGCGCTCGGCGGCGTGGCCGTCGCCGAAGACGGCGGGCGGCGTGCCGTCCGGGCGCGGGCGCTTCGCCGCCGCCAGTATACGCTCGGCGTCTGAGCCGGCGAGGACGTTCCAGCCGTCCTCGAGCGTCTCCACCCACTCTGTCTCGGCCCGAAGGGTCGACGCACGGCGTGCCGAGCAGGTACGCCTCCTTCTGCACGCCGCCGGAGTCGGTGAGCACCATGCGCGCGTGCTGCTCCAGCGCCAGCATGTCGAGGTAGCCGACGGGCTCGATGATCGCGGACGGGCGGCTCGACCTCGATGTCCGTCGCCAGCAGCGCCGCGCGCGTGCGGGGGTGCATGGGCAGCACGACGGGCTCGTGGAGCAGCGCGAGGGCATCGACGATGTCGGCGAGACGGGCGGGGTCGTCGGTGTTCGCGGCGCGATGCACGGTCGCGAGCACGTAGCCGCCCGGCTCGAGGCGCATGTCGCGCAGCAGCGTCGAGCGCTCGGCGGCGATGGCGCGTGTGCTGGAGCAGGGCGTCGTACATGATGTCGCCGGTCTCGTAGATGCGGCCGCTCGCCGGCGTCGATGCGCCGTCGCGACGACGGCGCCTTCGCGGACCAGGTTCTCGACGGCGGTGCGCGTCGGCGCGAAGAGCCAGGTGGCGAGGCGGTCGGCGACGAGGCGGTTGATCTCCTCCGGCATGTCGCGGACGAAGCTGCGCAGGCCCGCCTCGACGTGCGCGACGGGGATGCCGAGTTTGGCGGCGGCGAGCGCGCCGGCGAGCGTGCTGTTGGTGTCGCCGTAGATGACGACGGCGTCGGGCGCTTCGCGCTGCATCACCGTCTCAAGTCGCTCGAGCATCTGCGCCGTCTGGCGCGCGTGCGTGCCGGAGCCGACGCCGAGGTGGTGGTCGGGCTTCGGCAGCGCCAGCTCCTCGAAGAAGATGTCGGACATGCCGGCATCGTAATGCTGGCCGGTGTGCACGAGGATCTCGGTGTGGTGTGGCGCACGACGCGCGAGAACGCGGCGGCCTTGATGAACTGCGGCCGCGCGCCGACGACGGTCAGGAAGCGCATGGCGGGGAACAGCAAACAGCAAACGGCAAACAGCGTCAGCGGGACAGCAAAAGCAAACAGCAAAGAGCAAACCGCCGGGGACGCGTTGAGCATCATGGTCCGCGTCGAGCTGCGACTCGATGTCGGCGACGACGTCGAAGCTCTCGAGCGAGGTCTCGCCCGTGTCGCGAAGGTCGATGCGGGCGAGCGCGTGGAGGCGCGCAGACAGTTCCTCGCGCGAGAGCGGCGCGACGTGCGCCAGCTGGTCGATCTTGCTGACCAATTCGTCGCGCGTGACGGTGGGGCGGCCCTGCGTGAGGAAGATCTTGGGGTGGTGCGTGTTCAGCAGCTTCTCGGACATGCCGACCAGCTCTTCGTGCATCTTTTCGCCAGGACGGAGGCCGGTGTACGACGATCTGGATGTCGCGGCCGGGCTCCAGGCCCTTGAGGCGCACCATCTTCTCGGCGAGGTCGGCGATGCGCACCTTCTCGCCCATGTCGAGGATGAAGACCTGGCCCTGATCGGCGAACGACGCCGCCTGGATCACGAGGCTCGCCGCCTCTTCCGCCGACATGAAGTAGCGCGTGGTCTCGCGGATCGGTCATCAGGACGGGGCCGCCGCGCTCGATCTGGCGCAGGAACAGCGGGACGACGCTGCCGCGGCTGCCCATGACGTTGCCGAAGCGGACAGCGGTGTAGGTCGTGCGGCTGCCGCGGCCGAACGCGGTCGACCAGCAGCTCGCCGATGCGCTTCGTGGCGCCATAGACGTTGTCGGGGTTACGGCCTTGTCCGTCGAGACGAAGACCATCTTCTTCGCGCCGGATTCGTTCGCGGCGGCGCACACGTTGAGGGTGCCGAGCACGTTCGCGCGCAGCGCGGCGTCGGGATGCTCCTCCATCACGGGGATGTGCTTGTACGCCGCGGCGTGGAAGACGACGTCCGGGCGTGCGCGCGAGAAGACGGCGCGCACCTGTGCGGCGTCCGAGACGTCGCAGAGCCAGATGCGGAGCGGTGACGACGATCCCTCCGGGTCCAGTTCGTCAGCATCCAGATCTCGCTGCAGGTCGTAGAGCCCGGTCTCGTTGACGTCGACCAGGTGCAGGCGGTCGGGGCCGAAGGCGAGCACCTGGCGCGCCAGCTCGGAGGCGATATAGCCGGCGGCGCCGGTGATCAGCACGCGACTTGCCGCGGATCGTCGCGGCGCAGAGCTCGGCATCGATGTCGACCTGCTCGCGGCCCAGGAGGTCATCGACGGTGACTTCGCGCAGGCGGGCGATCTCGGCTTCGCTCCGCACGAGGTCGCGGAAGCCGGGCACGGTGCGCACCGGCACGCCGGTGGTCTGGACGATGCCGACGACCTCCCGCACGGTGGCGCCGCCGGCGGAGGGGATGGCGAGCGCGACGAGATCGACGCGCTTCCGCGAGCAGATCTGCGGGATGTCGAAGCGGTCGCCGAGAACGGTGACGGAGTGGATGCGCACGCCGCGCAGGCGCCGGTCGTCGTCGATGAAGCCGATCGGGCGGTATTGCCACTGTGGGGTTCTGCAGGAACTCGCGCGCGATGAGCTGGCCGGTGTGGCCGGCGCCGACGATGAGCACGTTCTTGACGCCGGCGTCGTAGCCGCCCCAGGGGTTGCGCGCCGCCCAGAGGCGCGGCCAGAACTTGATCGCGCCCATGGCGATGAGCATCAGCGCGGGCGCGGTGAAGTTCACGGTGAGCGGGATGTGGCGCGGCCGGAGGAAGATGTTGATGCCGAAGAGGACGACGGAGACGAGGGCGATTGCGAGTGCAAGGTTGATCGCGTCGACGATGCCGGCGTACTTCCACGACGTGCGGTAGATGCGAAAGAAGATCATTCCGATGATGTAGGCGGCGGCGATGAAGGGGGCGGCGACTGAAGAAGAGGTGCCACGACTCGTACGGCACGTCGCCGTCGAAGCGGAGGGCGAGGGCGGCGGCCCAGGCGCCGATGATCACGGCGGCATCGAGGAGCATGACCGGGAGGAGGCGCGCGAAGTCACGCGCGCGTCGTGCGACGTCGCCTGTCATCGTGCCGTCTCGTGTGGGGTGTGTGCGCGCAGGGTGCGCCTCCGTGCTCCGCCGCGGGTCAGTATGCCACAAGGGAGTTGGAGGATGGTTGGGCGTTAGGGCTGTGAGGGAGCGGTGCGAACCCGGACGCCACGGCCGTCAATCACCAGGAGTTCCCGCATTCGATCGGCATGGGAGGCGAGCAGCCGCTCAATCGCCGCAAGCTTCGCGTCCGTGTCGCCGGCTGGAAGGCGCAACAAGATTACGCCGCTGTGCCGTTGTCGCCGCCGCACCACGAGTTCACCGAAGTCTTTGTCGTTCGTGATCAATATTCGGCGCTCGCGATGAGCCACCGTGAGGACCTCGTGGTCTCCAAGGGCGGGATAGTCAAGTCATCAACGATAGTTGTCACATCGTGGCCACGGTCACGGAGGAAGCGCGCAATTCGATACTCGGCGCTCTCGTCGAGGAGGAACTTCAACTACGAAGTGCTAGAGGCTCGCGGGCGGCGCGCTGCCAGCCGCGAGCCAGCGAAGGCGAAGCATGCCTTCACGTCGTCCATCGTGAGGCGCGGGTAATCGGCGAACAGGTCGTCGAAGTTTGGGTTGCGCGCGAGATACTCGAGCACGACCTGCACGGGTATGCGGGTGCCCTTCACAACCGGCTTGCCGGCGAGAATCGCGGGATCCGTGATGATGGCGCTGTCGTTGCGATGGGTTCGAGCGACCATAGCGCTTCGATGATAGCAGGTCGCTACCGGGCGCCCTTGCGTGTGATCACCGTCGCCAGCGTGCGGGCGACGATCCGCATGTCGCCGGGGAACGAGCGACTGTTCACGTACTCGATGTCGTAGGTCATCGTCTCGTGGTACGAGAGGTCGGCGCGGCCGTTTACCTGCGCCAGGCCGGTGATGCCGGGCTTCACGTCGTGGCGGCGGTGGTATGCGGGCGGGTACTGCTCCACCAGCTCGGGGATCTCCGGACGAGGGCCGACGATGCTCATGTCGCCGGTCAGCACGTTCCAGAAGTTGGGCAACTCATCGAGACTGGTCGCGCGCAGGAGGCGGCCGACCCGCGTCAGGCGGGACGTCGGCGTGGTGAAAACGAAGGTCTCGAAGTGGACGTGCTCGAGCTTCGGCGTCGTGTAGGGTTTGTGCCCCTCGTGCGACATCGAGCGGTACTTGTACATCGTGAACAGCTTGCCGCGCAGGCCGACGCGCTTCTGCGCGTAGATCACGGGACCGCGCGAGTCGAGCTTGATGGCGATCGCGATGATCGGGTACGTCACCACGAAGACGAACAAGCCGACAAGGGATGCGGCGACATCGAAAGCCCTGGTCAGCATGTTTACTATGTCCGGTGACCCCGTACGATCTCCTCGACCGCCGTGACGACACGGTCGACATCCCGGTCCGTCATGCGAGTGTAGAGGGGCAGCGACACCATCGACTCAAACGCCTCGTCCGCCAGCGGGAAGTCGCCCGGCGCCCAGCCGAACGTCTCGCGGTAGTACGGGTGGTGGTGGATGGGGATGAAGTGCACTGACGTGCCGATGCCCTGCTCCTTCATTTCGGCGATGAACTCTTCGCGGGAGATTGTAAGCATCTCATGTCGCAGCCGCACGACGTAGAGGTGCCAGGCGTGTGTCGTGTCCTCGCGTTCGGACGGCAGGATGATCTCCGGCAACGCGGCGAGACGCTCGTGGTAGCGCTGCGCCAGCGTGCGCCGCGTGCGCTGGAAGTCGTCGATGCGGCTGAACTGCGCGTGGCCGAGCGCGGCCTGGAAGTCGCTCATGGTGTAGTTGTAACCGGCCGCGAGGACGCGGTAGGCCCACGAGCCGCGCTCCGTGTAGCGGTCCCAGGCATCGTTGCTCATGCCGTGCAGCGCGAGCAGCCGGCCGCGTTCGGCGAGCGCATCGTCGTCGGTCGTGAGCATGCCGCCGCGGCCGCTGGCGACGTTCTTCGTCGGGTAGAAGCTGAACACCGTCGCATCGCCGAAGCTGCCGACGCGGCGGCCGCCCTCGTACGTGCCGAGACCGTGGGCGGCGTCCTCGACGACGCGCAGGTTGTGCGCGCGGGCGATGTCCAGGATCTCCCTCATGCGGCACGCCGAGCCGCCGTGGTGCATCGGCATGATGGCCTTGGTACGCGGCGTGATCGCCCGCTCGATGGCGGCGGGGTCGATGCAGTAATCGTCGAGCCGGATGTCGGCGAGCACGGGTGTGGCGCCGGCGTGGATGATGACGTTGACCGTCGCGGCGAACGTGGTCGGCGTCGTGATTACCTCGTCGCCGGGTCCGATGCCGAGGGCGACGAGGGCGAGGTGCATGCCGGCGGTCGCGGAATCGAGCGCGATTGCATGGCGCGCGCCGGTCCAGGCCGCGAAGTCCGTCTCGAACGCCTTGACGCGCGGGCCGGGCGCGAGCCAGCCGGAGCGCAGCGTCTCGACGACGGCGTCGATCTCGACGTCGGAGATATCGGGCAGGTTGTAGGGCAGGTAGTCCTCGCGCACGCTCACTCCCTGTGCACGGGCAGGGCGCCATCGCCGACGGAGATGCCGGCGGCCGTGAGCGCGGTCTCGATGTCCTCGCCCTCCGGCACCGTGCACACGAACACGTGGTTGCTGGTCCCGAACTGCGTCTTCGTGTCGTAGTCCTTGATGAAGCGCACGGTCATCGTCTGGCCCTTGACGTCGATGCTCTCGATCACGCCGTAGCGGGCGTAGTTCACGACGGTGTCGAACTCGATCGTCGGCGTAGCGGCATCGTCACCGCCGCCCGGGCCGACGAGCACGTAGAAGATCGCGACGGCGGCCGCGATGACGACGCACGCGATCAGCGCGTATCCGATCCTCGTGACCAGCATCGCGCGGGCATGGTAACGCAATGCAAGGAGCCGCTGCGGACGCAGGGAATGCCCGCGTGCCGGCCGCTAGGCTGGGGCCTCCGTGCTCTGGTGAGCGTCCGGACGCGGGGTGCGGGCGGCGATCCGGCCGGCGAGCCCTACCACGCCGGCGAGGAAACCAAGCCCGTATGAGACGTGCAGGCACGCGAAGGCGCAGGTTAATGGCAGGAGGAAGCGCCATCCGTGCCGCAGGGCGAGGGGCAGAGATGCAATGGTGGCGGCCAGAGTATATACCGCGACGATGCGCTTGAGGGGGCCGGTCTTGCCGAAGATCGCGGCGATTCCCGCGAGCGCGAGCGCCGAGGCGAACGCGGGCGGCGCGAGCTGGCGCAGACGCACCTGCGCGGGGTGGCGGCGCAGGACTTCGGGCTTGGCGCGCCCGTAGCCGTAGTACTGGCGCCACAGCGACGGCAGGTCGCCGCGGACGGTGTAGCTGCTGCGGATCTCCGGGATGAGGAGAATGGTCCCGCCGGCATCCCGCAGGCGGTAGTTGAACTCGTCGTCCTCGCCGCGCTCCAGGTCCTCCGCGAAGCTGCCGATGCGCTCGACGACGTCCCGGCGGTAGGCGCCGAAGGCGACGGTGTCGGCGGGGCCCTCGCCGCCCGTGCGGAAGGCGGCGCCGCCGACGCCGAAGCGCGACGACATCGCCAGCGCGATCGCCTGTCCCGCGAAGGTGTCGCCCTCCGACGCGATCGCACCGCCGACGCAGTCCGCGCCCGTCGCCTCGAGGGCATCGATGCTTCGGCGCAGGAAATCGGACGCGACGGCGGCGTGGCCATCGACGCGCACGATGACGTCACCGCGCGCGAGCCCCAGGCCGATGTTCATCGCGGAAGCCGGGAGGCGGCGCGGGTTCACGACCGGGCGCAGGTCGAGCGTCGACTCGGCGGCGAATCGGGCGACGAGTTCCGGCGTGCTGTCGCTCGACTGACCGTCGAGCACGATGACCTCGAAGCGATCACGCGGATAGTCCTGCGCGGCCAGCGCGTAGAGGCATCGCTCGATGTAGCGCTCTTCGTTGCGCACGGGGACGAGCACGGAGACGAACGGCCGCGTCATATCGCTTCCGCCGCTTCGCGGAGCGCCGGTGGGTCGAGCAGCATGACAACGCCGCGTTCGAGGGCGATCACGCCGCGCGCCTTGAGCCGCGCGAGGTGCTTGTTCACGCTCTCGCGCGTGAGCCCGAGCTCCGCCGCCAGGTCGCGCTGGTTTACGGCGACGCGAGCGCCATGTGTGAGGGTGCCCGGCGGCGAAGCGAAGCGGTTTAGCAGGCGCCGGGCGATGCGCGTCTCGACATCGAGCAGGCCGATCTCCGCGACCTGGTCGTTCGTCGTGCGCAGGCGGTGCGCGAGCTGCGCGAGCAGCGGCACGGCGACGGCCGGATGGTCGTCGATCCACGAGCGGAAGGCGCGGGTGGATATGTGCAGCGCGCGCACGTTCGATTCAGCGACAGCGCTCGCGCTGCGTGGATGGCCATCGAGCGCGGCCAGCTCGCCGAAGACGTCGCCCGGGCCGAGGCGGCGGACGATGACTTCCGCGCCCGTCGGGCCTTCGAGGACGATGCGCACATGTCCCGTGACGATGGCATACATGCCATCGCCGGGGTCGCCGCGCTGGAACAGCGTCGTGCCGGGCGGCCATGAGCGGGGACGGCCGGCGCGGGCGAGCGCCTGCAGATCCTCGGCCTCGATAGTCGCGAGCAGCGGCGACGAGGCGAGCGCCTCGGTGGGTGCCTCCTGGGCGGGCCGTGTCTGCGGTCGTGGCATCGCACCTCGCGGCCGCCAGGCTTGGGCGGCGCCTAGAGGTTCGCACGGGAGGAGGACGGGTGCCAACGCGGTGCATTCGCTCACCGCGCCTGGTGTGTGAACAGATTCATAGACGGCGCCCGCGTGCCGGGTTAATAATCGGGTTACCGCGACTCGAAGCAAGACGAAAAGGAGCGAACATGACCACCCAGACCATGGACCCCGCAAAGGCGGAGGCGTTCGGCGGACAGGTCGTCGGCCTGCTCAACGGCGCCTGTTTGACGTACATGCTGAGCATCGGGCACCAGACGGGGTTGCTCGACACGATGTCGACGCTGCGGCCATCGACGTCGGAGGAGATCGCGAAGGCGAGCGGCCTGAACGAGCGCTACGTGCGGGAGTGGCTCGGCGCGCTCGCCGCGGGCGGCATCGTCGAATACGACGCGGCGAAGCGGACTTACGCGCTGCCGCCGGAGCATGCAGCATCGATCACGCGCGCGGCCGGGCCGGGCAACCTGGCGGCGTTCGCGCAGTTCTTCGCGGAGATGGGGACGGTGGAGCAGGGCATCGTGAAGTCCTTCCGCGAAGGCGGCGGGGTCGGCTACGAAGACTTCCCGCGCTTCCAGAAGCTCATGAAGGAGGAAAGCGGCCAGGTCTTCGATGCGACGCTCATCGACGTCACGCTCCCGCTCGCGCCGGGGCTGGTGGACCGGCTGAATGCCGGTATCGACGTTGCCGACGTCGGGTGCGGGTCGGGCCACGCGATCAACCTGATGGCGCAGGCGTTCCCGAACAGCCGCTTCACGGGCTTCGACTTCTCTGACGAGGGCATCGCGGAGGGCAAAGCTGAAGCGAAGAGAATGGGTCTGTCAAACGCGACGTTCGAGAAGAAGGACGCGGCCACGCTGGACGGCTCGAAGCAGTTCGACCTGATCACGACGTTCGACTCCGTGCACGACCAGGCCAAGCCGCGGCGCGTGCTGAAGGGCATCTACGACGCGCTGAAGCCCGGCGGGACATACCTCTGCGTCGACATCGCGGCATCGAGCGACCTCGCGGACAACATCCAGCACCCGATGGGGCCGTTCCTGTACACGATCTCGACGATGCACTGCATGACGGTGTCGTTGGCCTACGGCGGCGAGGGCCTCGGCACGGTCTGGGGAGAGCAGAAGGCGATCGAGCTGATCAAGGAGGCGGGGTTCAAGGACGTCACCGTCGCGAAGGTCGAGGGCGACATCCTGAACAACTACTACATCACGACGAAGTAGGGTCGGCTGATCGGCGTCGGTCTGACACCAGCACGAACGTAGGGGCCACCGCGGTGCGCCCCTACGTTCGTTCCAGTCCGCCCACGGCGTAATGTAGATACACGCATCCGCCGCTGAAGCGGCGTTCGTCGCGCAGCTCGAGGTCCAGACGTACGCCGCCCGGCAGAGCGCGCTTGCCTCCTCCGACGATGACGGGCGCGACGAACATCTGCAGATCATCCACGAGGTCGGCGCGGATGGCGTGCGCGGCCAGCTCCGGGCCGGCGACGGTGATGTCGCGCGGCGACTCCGCCTTCATGTGGCGGACTTCGGCCGGATCGAACTGGCGCTCGATGCGTGTGCGCGCGCTCGAAGCATGGTCCAGGGTGCGCGAGTAGACGACCTTATCGGCGGCCTGCCAAATCGTGGCGTAGTCGAGCTCGATGGGGTGGTCGGCGGCCGTGTGCGCCGTCTCCCAGTACACCATGGTCTCGTACATGCGGCGGCCATAGAGGTAGGTGCCGATTGGGCGCTGCAGGTCGTTGACGAAGGCATGCACCTCCTCGTCGGGCGCGGCCCAGTCGAAGCTGCCGCCAGCGTCTTCGATGTAGCCATCGAGCGAGCAGATCACGGAGTAGATGAGCTTTGCCATGGGAGCGCTACCCGAGGTTGTGGCGCACGGCGTAGAGCGCGGCCTGCGTGCGGTCGGCAAGCTGCAGCTTCTGGAGGATGCTGCTGACGTGCGTCTTCACCGTCTTCTCTGACAGTGTGAGGTCGCGGGCGATCTCCTTGTTCGAGCGGCCCTGCGCGATGAGGCGGAGTACATCGTTCTCGCGCGGGGTGAGACGCTCGGCGAGCTCCGGCTGGGGCGGCCGGCTGACCTCGTCCATCAGGCGCCGCGCGATATCGGGGCTGAGCAGCGGCTCGCCGTCGCGGGCCATGCGGATGGCGCGCGCCAGGTCTCTCGGCGAGACGTCCTTCATCAGGTAACCGGCCGCGCCGGCGCGGATCGCGGGAAAGATCTTGTCATCGTCTGCGAAGCTCGTGAGGACGATGATCTTCGCCTGCGGGTCGTCGGCGCGGATGCGCTCGATCGCTTCGATGCCGCCGACGTCGGGCATCACGAGGTCCATGAGGATGACGTCGGGATGCAGGGCCGCCGCCTGCGCCCGTGCCTGCGCGCCGTCCGATGCTTCGCCGGCGACCTCGATGTCGTCCTGCACCTGCAGGAACGCCGTCAGGCCCTGGCGCACGACGGCGTGGTCATCGCAGATCAGCACGCGGATCTTGGCCTCAGGCAAGGGGCACCTCCACGCGCACGGCCGTGCCCTCGCCGGGCTTCGACTCCACCCGCACGCGGCCGCCTACCGACTCCGCGCGCTCGCGCATCGACGTCAGCCCCAGCCGGCGAGACCGGAGGCCGGGCCGCTGCAGGTCGAAGCCGCGTCCGTCGTCGCGCACCGTGAGCGCCGCACGCTCCGGCGTGATCTTCAGCTCGACATCGATCCGCTTCGCGTCTGCGTGCTTGATCGCGTTGTTCAGGGCCTCCTGCGCGATGCGGAACAGCTCCCCCTCGACGTCAGGCGAGAGGCGGCGCTCGCCTTCGACGCGCAGCTCAATCGGGGTGCGGCGGACGCGCTGGACGACGTCGAGGTGCTTGCGCAGCGTCGCGACGAGGCCGTCGGATTCCAACTCGGCGGACCGCAGCTCGAAGATCAGCGAGCGCATCTCCTGCAGCGCATCGCGCGACAGCTCCTGCAGGCGCTCGAGCTGCGCGCGCGCGGCATCGGCGATCGCGGTCGATCAGCGTCGACGCGGCCTCGGAGGTGAGGACGACGCTGAACAGCGTCTGCGTCACGGAGTCGTGCAGGTCGCGCGCCAGGCGGTTGCGCTCCTCGACGACGCTCAGCTCGCGGCTGCGCTCGAACAGGCGCGCGTTCTCGATGGCGATGGCGGCGTGCGCGGCGAGCAGGCTGATGTAGCGCTCGTCATCGTCCGTGAACTCGGCGGCGTCCTGCCGGTCGGTGAGGTAGAACGCGCGCGATGATCTCGCCCTTGCGAGACGATGGGCACGCCCATGAAGGAGCCCATGACCGGGTGCGCGTTCGGCCAGCCGATGAAGCGCGGGTCGTGCTTGATATCGGCGGTGCGGAACGGGGCGGTGTCCTCGAGCATCGCACCCAGGAGGCCGTGTGTGCGCGGCAGCGGGCCGATGGCCGCGACGAGCGCGTCGCTCATGCCGGAGGTGATGAACTCCTCGAAGCCGCCGTGGCCGTCCGGGATGCCGAGAGCGGCGTAGCGGGCGCACGCCAGCTCGCGGGCGGCATCGGCCATGCGCTGGAGCGCGCGCTCGTACGAGAGCTCGCCGGAGATCGCGAGGATAGCGCCGCTGAGCGCGAGCAGCGCCGGGTCAGCGGTACCTGATGCTGCGCGCGTCTGCTGTCCCATGCGCTGATTATGGATCGGCCCGGCGGGCAACGTCGCGCTGTCGCTATGCGGGGTGGAGGCGGAGCAGCTTCGCGGCCGTACCGCCGAGGATCGATGCGGTCTCCGCGGCGCTCAGTCCGGCGAGGCGTTCGATTCGGTCGACGGGGTCGTCGCAGCCCATGTCGAAGGGCATGTCGCTCCCGAGCATCATGTGGTCAGCGCCGACGGTGTCGATGACGAGGCGGCAGACGCGGTCGTCGTGGACGAGGCTGTCGACGAAGATGCGCGGCAGGTAATCGCGCGGCGGCCGCGCTCCGTTCGCGTGCGGCTCGCCGCGCACAGCGTGGCCGTGCTGCCAGCGGCCGAGGAGGGCGGCGAAGGAACCGCCGCCGTGAGCGAAGCAGCAGGTGAGGTCAGGACAATCGTCGAACACACCGCCGAACATGAGGCTGGCGATCGCGAGCGCCGTCTCGGTCGGGTTCCCTAGCAGGTTCGTGAGGTAGTAGCGGCTCAACCGCTCCGGCGCGAGGACGGCGAGCGGATGTATGAAGACGAAGGCGCCCATCTCGTCCGCGGCGCGGAAGAACGGGCGCAGGTCCGGGTCATCGAGGTTGCGCCCGTTGACGTGCGTGCTGATCTCGACGCCGCGTATGCCCTTGAGTTGCATCGCGCGCTCGAGTTCTTTCACGGCGAGGGCAGGGTCCTGCAGCGGTACCGCTGCGAGGCCGACGTATCGGTCCGGATACGCCGCAACGATGCCGGCGATGGCGTCGTTGACCATGCGATGCAGGGCGAGGCCCTTCGACGCGTCGAGGTGGTACTGGAACAGCGTCGGCGAAGGCGAGACGGCTGCGAGATCGATGCGGCGGTGGCTCATCTCGGCGACCTGCGCATCGGGGCTGTGCAACTGCGGCGGGAGGGGAATGCGGGCGCGGCCGATGACGATCCATTCGTCGCCGTCAGCATCGGTCTCGATGGACTCGCCGGACGTGCCGCGGCCGGCGCGCATCGCGGCGAGGTACTCATCGGGCAGGTAGTGCCAGTGGACGTCGACGTTCACGTCGCGGGATTGGCCGTGACGTGCGCGACGATCTCGTCGATCACACGCGCCGTCGCCTGCTGCATGAGCCAGTGGCCGGCATCGATCTCCACGAGGCGATAGGGGCCTGCGACATCGGCGGCGCCGGCCATCACCGCGCTGCGTCCGATCGCGGGGTCCTGGTTGCCCCAGATCATCAGCGTGGGCGTGGAGACCGGCGCGAAGGTCCGGTCCGGGTCGGCATCGGCGACGCCTCGGTACCAATTGAGGGCGGCAGTGAGCGCGCCCGGCTGCGAGAGGACGGCGACGTACTCTTCCACCTGTTCGGGCGGCGACTCGTTCCAGATGGCCTTGAGTGGACCGAAGTCGTTGGCGGAGAGCATGGCCTCGGCAACGCCGGGCTGCTGGAAGACGCCGATGTACTGGCTGCGTTGCTGCTGGTCCGGGTCGTCGCGGATGGCAGCCCCGAACGCGGCCGGGTGCGGCACGGAAAGGGCGGTCCAGCTCAGTACGCGTTCCGGATGCATGGCGACGAAGCCCCAGCCGACGCCCGCGCCCCAATCGTGGCCCACGAGATGGAACCTCGACGCGCCCCAGGCATCGGCGATTGCAGCGATGTCGGATACGAGCTGAGGCAGGTGGTAGCTCTCGACGCCGTCAGGGCGGGCGCCGGGGCTGTAGCCGCGCTGGTCCGGGGCCAGGCAGCGATAGCCTTCGGCCGAGAGCCGATCCATGAGCGGCAGCCACATGTGCGACGTCTCGGGGAAGCCGTGGAGCAGGATCACCGCCTCACCGCTTCCGGCGGCCTCGCGGCAGTGGAAGGTGAGGCCGTTGGCTTCGATCTCTCTGGTTTCGACGGGCATGTGTCGCTCCCGGAACTGCCGCAGGTTCCCGCTCGTACTATCACACGCCGCGCCGGAGGCATACATGGGCCGCCGGTGCGCGACGGCTACAATCGGACGGGTGGCCTGATGGACAACCTGCGATTCGCTTCGCCGTGGGTGCTGATGCTGCTGCTGCTCGTGCCGGCGGCGCTGCTGTACCTGCGCGGGCGCCGCGACGAGCCTGCGGTGGCCGTCGGTGCGACGGGGGTGATGCCGAAGCCGCGGCGGACGTGGCGGCTGCAGCTCGAGCCGTTCCTGCCGGGGCTGCGCCTGCTCGCGGCGGCGCTGCTCGTGATCGCGCTCGCCCGGCCGCAGCGCGGTGAGAGCGCGACCGAGGCCTCGGGCAACGGCATCGACATCGCGCTGGCGTTCGACGCTTCGTCGAGCATGACGCTGCCGTTCAGCCGCAACGCCACGCGTCTCTCGGCGGCGAAGGACGTCGTCTCGCGCTTCGTGACATCGCGGAGCGATGATCGTGTGGGCCTGGTCGTGTTCCAGGGCACGAGCATTACGCTCAGCCCATTGACATCCGACTACGAGGCGATCAAGTCCGATGTCCAGAACGTCGACCGCATCCAGCTCACGCCGGGCACGGCGATCGGGCTGGCGATCGGCCAGTCCGTTAACCTCCTGCGCTCATCGACGGCGGCGAGCCGGGTCGTGATCCTGCTGACGGACGGCGAGAACAACGTCTACCAGATCGAGCCACTCGCCGCGGCGCGGCTGGCCGAGAAGCTGGGCGTGCGCGTGTACACGATCGGCGTCGTCACGCCGACGGGCGTCATCCCCGGCGTGCAGCGCGGACAGGTGGACGAAGAGGCACTGCGCCAGATCGCGGAGGTGACGGGCGGGACGTACAACCGCGCCGAGGATCCGGCCGCGCTCCAGCAGGTCTATGAGCGCATCGACCAGCTCGAGAAGTCGCGGCTCGCGGGCCGCGAGTTCACGCGCTTCGACGACATCGCTCCGTACTTCCTCGCTGCGGCGGCGGCGGCGCTCGCGCTCGAGATGCTGCTGCGGCTGTCGGCGTTCCGGAGGGTGGCGGCATGAGCTTCGGCGCGCCGGGATACCTGCTGTTCCTGCTCCTCGTACCGGTGCTGCTGATCGGGGCGGGGCTCTGGGTGGCGTGGCGGGCACGGGCGCGGGAGCGTTTCGGCGCCAGGGCGATGCCGCCGGCGCCAGCGGCGGCGTGGTGGGCGGTGTTCGAGCTGCTTACGGCGGCCGTCGCGCTGGCAGCGTTCGCGGCGGCGCGGCCCCAGATCGGCACCAACGACACGCGCGTCGAAGAGCGTGGTATCGATGCCGTCGTCGTGCTCGACGTCTCGACGAGTATGCTCGCGCAGGACGCGCAGCCCACGCGGCTGGCGCGAGCGCAGGACGAGATACAGACGATGCTCGACCGCATGCACGGCGACCGTGTCGGGCTGGTGATCTTCGCGCGCGACCCGTTCGTGCGCTCGCCGCTGACGACAGACATCGCCGCCCTGCGCACGATCACGGGCGGCGTCGGGGAGGAGCGGGTTCTCGTCAGCCCGGGGTCCGACCTGGGTGCGGCGATCGCGTCGGCGACGAAGCTGCTGCGCCTCGATGACGGCGCCGGCAAGGCGATGATCGTGGTCTCCGACGGTGAGGACCACGGCGCGAGCATCGCCCCCGCGGTGGCGCAGGCGCGTGAGGCCGACATCCACATCTACACCGCGGGCGTGGGGACGGAGCGCGGCGCGCCGGTGCGCGATGTCGATGCGGTGACGTTCGAGACCCACGATCGGCGGGACCCTTCCGGGAACCTCGTGATCACTCACCTCGACTCGCAGGCGCTGCAGCAGATCGCGTCGGATGGCGGGGGACGTTACATCGAGCTTTCGGGCGATGACCGGCCGCTCACGGGGCTGGTCGCCGAGCTGGACGGGCTTGCGCCGGCGACGTTCGCCACAAAGGAGAGCGCGCTGCACATCGACCGGTTCCGCATCTTCGCAGCGATTGCGCTCGTGCTGGTGATGGCCTCGTTCGTCGCGCCGGCGCTGCTACGTCGGGCGCGGGCGCCGCGCGGGCTGGCGCGCGCGTTGCCCCTCGCCGGCGCGGGCCTGTTCGTCGGCGCCATCTGCAGTGCCGGCGTCGCTGAAGTCAACCGGCGCGGCAACAGCGCCTACGACGCGGGCAACTACGCCCAGTCCATCGCGCAGTACCAGACAGCGGAGGCGATCGACCCTTCGAAGGGCGAGGTCTACCACAACGAGGGCAACGCGTACGACCAGACCGGCGCCTACGACCAGGCGATCGACGAGACCCGCAAGGCGATCGACCGCGCGCAGTCGAACCCGGACCTGGAGGCGAAGGCCGAGTACGGGCTGGGCAACCACTTCGCCGCCAAGCAGGCGCTGGAGGACGCGCGCGAGGCGTACCGGCGCTCGTTGCTGGCGGACCCCTCCGACGTCGACGCCAAGCACAACCTCGAGATCATCGATCAGCGGCTGAACGCCACGCCAACACCGAGCCCAACGCCGACCCAGGGCCCTCCGCAGGGGACCCAGGAGCCCGCCGACCAGACGGCCGAGGCGTCCGGACAGCAGCAGGGCACGGCGCAGGCAGACGCGACTTCGCCGACGGGGCAGGGCGGGACGCCATCGCCGTCGGACGCAGAGCCCAGTCCGGAGGAGCTGCAGCAGCAGCTCGATGAGGCGCTCCGAGGGATCGATCGCAACTTCACGGAGGAGGAGGCGCTGCGTGTGCTCGACCTGCTGCAGCGCGCGAACCGGGCGGCGACAGAGCAGCACGGCGGCGGTCCTGACGCCGCGCCCGAGGACTACTGAGCGCGCCGGGGCCAACCTTTACGTGCACGTTAGAGTGCGATATAATCCCGCGCCATGACTCCCCGTAGCCGTTTGCCGATTCCGATCCGGCTCCTGTCCTACGCGCTGCCGTACAAGAAGCGGCTGGCGCTCGCCGTCGGGGCCCTGATGGGGCTGACCGTATTCCAGCTCGTCGGTCCGCTGCTCGTCGGCTACGCGATCAACACCGGAATCGACATCCAGAGAGTCGACGGCGTCCTCGTGCCAACGGGCAACGCGCGGACGCTGTTCATCGCGGCGCTCCTCATCGTCGGCGCGGCGATCGCACGCGGCGTCTTCCAGTTCTGGCAGACGTACACGGGCGAGTGGGTCGCACAGCGCGTCGCGTACGACCTGCGCAACGACATCTACGACCACCTGCAGCGGCTGAGCTTCGCCTACCACGACGAGGCGCAGACGGGTCAGATCATGCAGCGCGCCACTCAGGACGTCGAGGGCATCCGGATGTTCGTCAACCTGGGCGTCATCCGTCTGGTGTACGTGATCATCCTGCTCATTTCGACGCTGGCGCTGATGCTATGGACCGACTGGCGCCTGGCGCTGCTGAGCTGGCTCTTCATTCCGCCGACGGCCATCATCGCGATCCACATGACGAGCAAGCTGCGCCCGATCTGGCTGCAAGTCCAGAACCTGCAGGGCGAGCTTGGCGTGCGGCTCCAGGAGAACCTGACGCGGCATGCGCGTGGTGAAGGCGTTCGGCCGCGAGAAGTTCGAATCGGACAAGTTCAACGTCGAGGCGCAGAACCTCTTCGAGAACTCCTACGCCACGAACCGCATCCAGGCGACGCACTCGCCGCTCTTAAGCGGGGTCTGGTCGCTGGCGATGGTCGCCACCGCGTGGGTCGGTGCAATCCAGATCGCAAACGGCAACCTGAGCGCCGGTGCGCTGACATCGTTCATGCTCTACCTCACCATGCTCCAGCTCCCGGTGCGCAGCATCGGCTGGGTGAACATGATGTGGGCGCGCGCCGGGACATCCGGCCAGCGCATCTACGACATCCTCGACGCCGAGTCGGCCGTGAAGGAGAGGCCGGACGCCGTCGACATCGGCCGGCCGACCGGGCCACGTCCGCTTCGAGGACGTCTCGTTCGGCTACGACGCCATCAGCCCGGTCCTGCGCAACGTCGAACATCGATGCGGAGCCGGGCCAGGTGGTCGCGCTGCTGGGCCAGACCGGCTCGGGCAAGACGACGGTCGTCAACCTCATGCCGCGGTTCTACGACGTGACAGGCGGCGCGATCACGATCGACGGCCTCGACATCCGCGACGTGACGCTTGCGTCGCTGCGGCGCGAATATCGGCATCGTGCAGCAGGACGTGTTCCTGTTCTCGGCGACGATCCGCGACAACATCGCCTACGGGGCCTCGAGGCGCGTCGGACGAAGAGATCGTGCGCGGCGGCGAAGACTGGCGCGCATCCACGAGTTCATCAGTCGCTGCCGGACGGCTACGACACATGGGTCGGCGAGCGCGGCATCACGCTCTCGGGCGGGCAGAAGCAGCGCATCTCGATCGCGCGCACGCTGCTGCTGGACCCGAAGATCCTGGTCTTCGACGACTCGACGTCGAGCGTGGACACGCAGACGGAGTACCTGATCCAGCAGGCGCTGGCGGACCTGATGAAGGGGCGCACGACGTTCGTCATCGCTCAGCGGCTGCGGACGGTGAAGAACGGCGGACCAGATCCTGGTGCTGCAGAACGGCGTCGATCGCGCAGCGCGGCACGCACGAGGAGCTGATCGACGAAGACGGGCCGTACCGCCAGATCTACGACCTGGAGCTGCGTGACCAGGAAGAGGCGTTCGAAGCGCGAGACTGGAGCGGCCTGGCGCAACTGCCGGTCGAGCCGGAAGTAGCGCGAGGCGGCGACGGCCGCGTGGCGGCGCGGACTAGGACGAGAAGGCACTGAGGTAACGCGTGTTTTTTGGCGGAGCCGGCGCGGCGGGCGGCTGGGGTGGCCAGGGCAACTGGAACAACCAGCTGCGCCCGAACATCGCTCAAGCGCAGCGCCGACGGCTGGGACGACGAAGAGCTGGGGTCGGTCTACAACCACCGCGTGGTGGTGCGGCTGTTCAAGTTACGTCGAGCCGTACCGCAAGCGGCTGCTGTTCGCGCTGATCGGCACGCTCGGTTACGCGCTCTCCACTCGCGCGATGCCGCTGGCCGTCGGCGGCGCTCGTGAACGGCGCCATCCACGAGGACTTCGGCGCCGTCAACAAGTGGGGGCTGGTTCTACATCGCCCTTGCCGTCCTGTCGCTGTCGTTCTTCTACCTGCAGCTCACAACGACGGGCTGGATCGGCCACCGCTTGCTGCTGCGGCCTGCGCAAGGACATGTTTGCGCACCTGCAGAAGCTCTCGCTGCGCTTCTACGACAACAACGAGACCGGCCGCGTCATGTCGCGCGTCACCAGACGACGTGACGGCGATGCAGGACCTGATGACGAGCGGCTTCCTGACGATCGTCGGCGACATGGTCGGCATCGCCCTGTCGGTCGTTTTCCTGCTCATACTTCGATCTGGAGCTGGCGCTGGTGACCTTCAGCGTCGTGCCGATCCTCGTGCTCACGATGGCGATCTGGCAGGTCTACTCCCGCAGCGCCTTCATGCGCGTGCGGCAGGCGATCGCCGTCGTGAACGCGAACCTGCAGGAGAACGTCTCCGGCGTGCGCGTCATCCAGAGCCTGTCGCGCGAGGACGAGAACGCCAAGCGCTTCGACTCCATCAACCAGAGAACATGCGCGCGAACATCGATGCCGGCCGGCTCACCGGCCGCCGTCACGCCGGTGGTCGAGGTGATCGTCGCGTCGGCGACGGCGCTGGTCGTCGCGTTCGGCGGCTACCAGGTGCTCAACGGCCACATGGAAGCCTGGCGGCGTTGATCGCCTTCGCGCTGCAGCTCCAGCTGTTCTTCGACCCGGTGCGCGACCTGGTGCTCCAGTACACGCAGCTCCAGCGGGCGATGGCCGGCGGCGAGCGCGTGTTCGAGGTGCTGGACACGAAGCCGGAGTTCGAGGACGCCGAGGATGCCGTCGACCTGCCGACGACATGCAGGGCGCGCGTCGACTTCAACCACGTCGACTTCCGACTACGTCGAAGACGTGCCGGTGCTCGACGACATCGACCTGCACGTGCAGCCGGGCGAGACGATCGCGCTCGTGGGCCAGACGGGCGCCGGCAAGACGACGCTCACGGCGCTGCTCTCGCGCTTCTACGAGGTGACCGACGGCTCGATCGAGATCGATGGCATCGACGTGCGGCAGATCGCGCACAGCAGCCTCTCGCAGAGCGACAGGGCTGGTGCTGCAGGAGCCGTTCCTGTTCTCCGGCACGGTCATCGAGAACATCCGCTACGGCCGGCTCGAGGCGACGGATGCCGAGATCGAGGAAGCGGCGCGCACGGTGGGCGCGCACGACTTCATCATGCGGCTGGAGAGCGGCTACGACACCTACCTGCACGAGCGCGGCGAGAACCTGTCCGTGGGCCAGCGCCAGCTGATCAGCTTCGCGCGCGCGATCATCGCCCGGCCGCGCATCCTCATCCTCGACGAGGCGACGGCGAACGTCGACACGCAGACCGAGGTGATCATCCAGCGCGCGCTGAACGACGCTGCTGGAGGGCCGCACATCGTTCGTCATCGCGCACCGGCTTTCGACGATCCGCAACGCCGACCGCATCATCGTGCTGGAGCACGGGCGCATCGTCGAGCAGGGCACGCACGATGAACTGCTGGCGAACTCGGCGGCCGCTACGCGAACCTCTACCGCATGACGTACGAGCAGCACGCGCTCAGCAGCAACGGCCACAGTACGAACGGCCACGGCGCCGCCGCCGCGACAGCGCCGGCGCCCGGCGTCGCCTGAGTCAGGCCGCGTCGGGGCGGGCCACCCGCTTCACTTCATCGAGCAGCTCCATAGGATCGAAGGGCTTGCGCATGTAGCTCTGCGCGCCGGCCGGGGCAGCCTCCCGCTCGCTCGCGCTGAGCACGATGACCGGGGCATCCTCGTCGCGCTCGCGCAGGAGACGGTAGAACGTCTGACCGTCCATCACCGGCATTCGCAGGTCGAGCAGGATCGCTTCCGGGTGGGGCGCGTCATCGATGCAGGTGAGGCCGTCCGCGCCGTTCGCCGCGGTACAGACGTCGTAGCCGTCGCTCTCGAGCATCATGCGCAGGAGGCGGCGCAGGGCGGGATCATCATCGATCACGAGGACGGTCATATCGCTGCCTCGCGCGTCCGGAAACGCGCGGGAGCGGCCATTGGGCCGCTCCCCTGCGTGAATCGAACGACCGCTAGTCGGTGAGGTCCTTCACCTTCTCCTTGACCTTGCCGATCGTCTCCTTGACCTTGCCGGTCATCTGCTCGCCCTTGCCTTCGGCTCTCAAGGTCTTCATCGCCGGTCACCTTTCCGGCGGCTTCTTTCCCCTTGCCGACGGCCTGGTCGCCACGGCCTTCCCACTTGTCCTTGTCCTGATCGGGCACGTCGCTCTCCTTTTCGTGATTCGCGTTGGCGGCAACCTCACTCTGGTGGAATCCGCATCAACCAGCCGGAAAGTGGCGTTGGGCGCGATACGACAGAGTTGTGACAGCGTCCCGCGAGGCGGGAATCGAGCCTAGGGGAAGGCTATGCTAGGATTCGCCCACCTGACGGGCGGGCGGGGCCCCGGCGGGTTCGGACTGAGACGCGTTTTGGTTTTGAAACATTGCCGCGTTCTCCTCTTGCTAGCTTTGATCACAGGTATGACGTGCATGGCCACGGGACTTCGGGCGCGCGCCGCCGTCGCGGCTTCGCATCCGGGGCATGCGGCCGGCGCGTCGCTGGCGCCTGCTTCGCAGACCGAGGTCGATGACCACTCGGAGTCTCGCGTGCCGGTGATGCTGGTCGTGCTGGGGATCGCGGCGTTCACGGTGCTCGGCCTGGGTGTGGCGGCGTACGTCGTACGGCGGCTGCTGGGACGTACATCGAAGCCGCCGGACCAGAGCGCGGCCGGACATCATTAGGGGGCTCGAAGCCAGGAGACGGCGGACGCCGTACTGTTGACAGTGAATAGCAACCCGGCGGAGAATGAACTCCGTTCATCGAAACGGCGCCGGGCCGATGGAAGAGGAAGAGGCGGAGAGGCAATGGGCAACGATCTGGACCTTCGGTACTGGCAAGCCAAGCGCTTATCTCGACGCCGCCTGTTAGGCGGCGTTGCTGTGGGCGGCGCATCGCTCGGGGCGATCGCGCTGGTGGGCTGCTCGAGTAGCAGCAAGAAGAGCTCGTCCGGCACCACACCGGTCAGTCAATCGACGGCGCAGGTGAACGACGGCACGCAGGACGGTCCCGGCAAGCCGGGCGGCATCCTGCGGACGCGGCAGGGGGCGGCGCTTCCGAGCATGAAGCCCTTCGGGCCGAGCATCCTCGCGCTGGCGCAGGGCCTGACGCTGGGCTTCACGGTCTACGACCACATGTGGTACGTGCCGACG
Organism: uncultured Chloroflexia bacterium; assembly: GCA_963736015.1. Lineage (GTDB taxonomy): Bacteria > Chloroflexota > Dehalococcoidia > DSTF01 > JACRBR01 > CAVTNG01. Next base: position 117,617 of record CAVTNG010000007.1, read on the forward strand.
GACACGGGTGTGCCGCAGAACTTCCTGGCAACGAAAGTCGAGCAGCCGGACGCGCTGACGCTGCTGGCGACGATCAAGGACGCAACGTTCCACGACAAGGCGCCGGTGAACGGCCGCGCGGTGAAGGCCGACGACATCGAGCTGAGCTTCAAGCGGTTCCGGGAGGAGCTGGGCATCGGCTTCGACTGGCTGCACAACGTGATGGACGACATCGTCGCGACGAGCGACCACGACATCAAGATCACGCAGAAGCGGCCGTGGGCGTGGGTGATGACGTCATCGAACGCGGGTTCGCCGTGGACGAGCTCGATCCTGCCGAAGGAGATTCTGCACGACGACAGCATCCTCAACAGCGACGCGATCGGGTCGGCGCACTGGGTGCTGGACAGCCACGAGAACGGCGCGAACATCAAGTTCCGGAAGTTCCAGAACTTCCGCGAGCCGGGCCAGCCGTTGCTCGACGGCGTGGACTTCAAGCTGATCACGGACGACTCGGCGGCGCTGGCGGCGTTCAAGGCCGGCGAGATCGACGTCTACGGATTCACGAACAAGTCCGAGTCCGAGGACACCGCGGCGGAGATGGGCGACAAGATCGTCGTCGGGAGCGACCTGGCGCGCGACTACGTCAACCTGATGCTGAAGTACGAGCCGCCGTTCGAAGACGAGCGGGTGCGTCACGCGATCAACCTGCTGATCGACCGCGACGACGCGATGCTGCTGCTCGAGGAGGGCTCCGGGGTGAAGTCCGGGCCGGTGCCGCCGGCGCACAAGAAGTACGCACTGCCGGAGAGCGATCCGGACCTGCAGGAATACTGGAAGCACGACGTCGCCGAGGCGAAGAAGCTGCTCGATGCGGCGGGCTACGACTACGACCAGACGCACGACTTGAAGCACTCCGTGCGGCCGGTCGACGCGCAGCTCGCGCAGATCCTTCAGCAGCAGCTCAAGGAGGGTGGCGTCAAGGTGAACCTGGTGCCGGAGGACCTGGTGAAGTGGTTCAGCCAGTCGCTCGGGACGGGCAACTTCCACATGACCTGCTTCCTGCACCTGCCGTACGAGGATCCCGGATCTGCCGCTGCGCTTCTACCTGGGGACGGAGGGCGACCGGAAGAACTTCATGGGCTACCAGGATGCCGAGGTCGATGCGGCGATCCTCGCCGCGGCCGAAGAGCTGGACGAGGACGAGCGCATCAAGAAGGTGATGGCTGCGCAGAAGGTGGTCATGAAGAAGTGGGCGCCGATGTTCAATCTGTACTCGGCCGTGAACTACGGCGCGCGCTACGACTACGTGAAGGGATCGATCACGGGCCGCGGCTCGATGGGGCTCTTCAACACAACGACCTGGCTGGACAAGTCGTAATGACGGCGGCGTTTCTCTGCGCCGGTGGACCGCAGGGAGCCAGCTAGATGCTCCGCTACACGTTGCGGCGGCTTGCGTTCCTTCCGATCATCCTGATCGTCGTCTCGATCTTTACGTTCATGCTGCTGCGCGTCCTGCCGACGCAGGACATCGCCGACGTCATCGGTGGCAGCAACGCTACGGCGGAGCAAAAGGCCGCGATCCGCGAAAAGTACGGGTTGAATGACCCCCTCTACCAGCAGTACTTCACGTGGCTTGGGAACGCAGTGCGTGGCGACTTCGGGCAAACATTCAGCAGCGATCAGGATGTGCGAACCCTGTTCTGGCAGAAGTTACCACCGAGCTTCGAAATCGTCTTCCTGAGCCTCATCATGAGCGTCGTCGTCGGGATCTCGTTCGGGATCTTATCGGCGATGTACCGGAATTCGATTGCGGACTACAACGTACGCGTGTTTGCGGTGCTGGGCGCATCGATACCCGAAGTTCTTCTTGCTGACACTGCTCATCATCATTCCGTCCTATCTCTGGAACTACTCCCAACCGGTCGGTGGCTACGTACCGATCTGGGAAGACCCGTGGACGAACGTCCGCCTATTCTTCCCGGCCGCGATCATCATCGGCATCGCCGGTGCCGTCGGCGCTCATGCGGTTGGTGCGCACGACGATGCTCGAGGTGCTGCGCAGCGACTACATCCGCACGGCGCAGGCGAAGGGGCTGCGGCAGCGTACGGTCATCGTGTCACACGCGCTGCGCAACGCGAGCACGCCGATCCTGACGGCGGTCGGAGCGGCGTTCATCACGGTGTTCGCTGGCTCGGTCATCGCCGAGCGCGTCCTGAGCATCAACGGCGTCGGGCTGTGGACCTTACAGTCGACGTTCAGCCGTGACCTGCCGGTGATCCAGTTTCTCGCTCTATACACGGCGACGGTCGTGGTGCTGGTGAACCTGGTGGTTGACCTCTCGTACGCGTGGGCCGACCCGAGAGTGAAGTACAGCTAATGGCGACGATTGCAGGACCCAGCCGTCGCGTCGCGACCGCGGAAGCGTGGGAGATCCCGAAGGGGCAGCCCTTCTACTCGAAGGCGTGGAAGCTCGCGCGCGAGAATCCGATTGGCACGATCGCGTTCTTCCTGGTGATGGGGTTTGTGTTCCTAGGCCTCTTCGGTGCCGATGCTTGCGCCGTATGACCCGATGGCCATCGACTCAAGCGCGCGATACCTCGGCCCGAGCTCGGACCATCTCTTCGGCACGAACAAGTTCGGCCAGGATATGTTCAGCCGCATCCTCTCCGGGCGCGCGCATTGACCTGAAGTTCGGCGCCATCGTGCTGATCTTCGGCTTCGTGCCGGGAGCGGTGCTCGGCGTGATCTCGGGACACTTCGGCCGCTGGGCCGACTACACCATCCAGCGCTCGAGCGAGGCGTGGGCTGCGTTCCCGCAGTTGTTCCTGCTGCTGACGTTCATCGCGGCGTTCGGACCCGGGCTGAAGACGGTCGAGTTCGTCGTGGCGATCGGCGCGCTGTTCGGCGGCTCGCGCCTGTTGCGCGCAGTGGCGCTCATCGAGAGGCACAAGGACTACGTGCTGGCGGCGCGCGCGACCGGGGCGACGGAGTTCCGCGTGCTGCGGTATCACGTGCTGCCAAACATCATGCCGTACATCCTCATCGGACTGAGCAGCGTGTTTGCCGTCGCCGTGCTCGCGGAAGCGACGCTGAGCTTCCTCGGCCTGGGCGTGGCGCCCGGGACGCCGAGCTGGGGCTACGACTTGAGCTTCGCCGTGCGAACGGCGGGAACCAGCACCTGTGGACGGTCTTGATCCCCGGGATCGTCATCAGCGTCGTGGTACTGGGGTTCAACCTGCTCGGCGACACGCTGCGCGACGTGCTGGACCCGCGCCTGCGGGGATCGACGGGCGCGCGGCGGTAGGGTCAGTTCGTCAGTTCTTCAGTTGTTCAGTCCTTCAGTCGAGTCGTTCAGTGTCGTCGGTCGCCAGTCGGGCTGTGCAGCGGGATCGCACGAGATTCTTCGCTAGCGCTCAGAATGACAGGCGTGGGAGCCGCAGACCGAGGCGGCTGAACGCCGACGCGCTCAGAATGACGGGCGTACTACTGCGGGCGCGCCTGATTAGCGGTTCGCGCTCCTGACCCTGACGGACTGACAAACTGACGGCGCTGATACACTCACCCCATGCGTGACGAGCGCTTCTATCCGGCTGCGAACTTTGGGTCGCTCGACGAGGAGTACTGCTCCTTCGAGCGATCGCGGGTCGTGGTGCTGCCGGTGCCGTACGACTCGACGGTCACGGCGCGGGCGGGTGCGCGCGACGGCCCCGGCGCGATCATCGATGCGTCTGCCGACATGGAGCTGTATGACGTCGGCGCCGGCCTGGAGCCGTTCCGGCACGGCATCCACACGCTGCCCGAGCTGGCGCCGCACACGGGCTCGCCCGAGGCGATGATCGAGCGTATCGAGGCCGTGGCCGGCGAGCTGATCGATGCGGGGAAGTTCGTCGTGACGCTCGGCGGCGAACACACAGTCGCCGTCGGGCCGGTGCGCGCGCACGCGAAGCGCACGTCCGGGCTTTCGGTGCTGGCGTTGGACGCGCACTCGGACCTGCGAGACGAGTACCTGGACTCGAAGTACAACCACGCCTGCACGCTGCGGCGCGCGCTCGACGTGGCGCCGGTGACGCAGGTGGGATTGCGCAGCGCATCGGCCGAGGATGCTGCGCTGATCCGCGATCGAGGGTCTGTCGTTCTTCTCGCCGGCTGCGCTGCGCGAGTCGGGCGTCGCCGCGGTGGTCGAGAAGCTGAGCGATGATGTCTACATAACGATCGACCTGGACGCCTTCGACCCATCCGAGATGTCGGCCGTCGGCACGCCGGAGCCGGGCGGCCTGCACTGGGACGAGGTGTCGGATCTGCTCGCCGCGGTCGCGCGGGCGAAGCGCATCGTGGGGTTCGACGTGACTGAGCTATCGCCGTCGCTGGGGCCGCGATCGTGCGCGCAGCTCGCGGCGAAGCTGACGTACCGGCTCATCGGGCTGGCGCTCGGGCCGGTGGAGTAGGGATGTCATCGGGACGCCGCGCGCCGGCGCCGGACGACGACGCATCGCTGCCGCCGAAGCGGATCCGCTACGCGGGGATGCTGCTTGCAGTGATCACCTTCATGATCGGCGCCTTCACCTTCATGAACGCATTCTCGGCCGGCATGAGCGGCTTCGGGTTCGCTGCGAGCATCGTCGTAGGCCTGCTGCTGATGGCGCTGGCGATCGGGATCGGGCTGGTCGCGCTCGTGCCGGAGCGCGTGCGGGGCTGGCTGGCGCGGGAGTAAGGCGACTAGCCGCTACGGCGCTTCCAGGCGCAGGCGGCGAATCTCGGCAACGTGATCGGCTTCGTGCTCGATCATGTGCTCGACGATCTGGCGGATGCTGCGCCGGCCGTCCTCCAGGTGCTGGCCGGTGCGCGCCCAGTTCCAGTTGACGAGCGTCGTCAGCAGCTCGACGGTGCGCTCGCGATAGCCCCGTAGCTCGACAAGCATGTCATCGATGCTTCGATCCATGTACGCGTGCTCTGTGGCGTACGCGTCCGGATCGTACGGCGGCAGGATCGGGTCCGTCTGCGTCGACATCAGGTAGAGGCGCTTGTGGTAGACCTCGGCCGCGTCGCGCAGGTGGCCGACGAGCTCCTTCACGCACCACGAGCCCTCGTCGCGCCGCCAGGTGGCCTCCGCCTCGGAGATGCCGCGCAGGGCGTCCGCGAGCACCTTCGGCAGCGCCCGCAGCGGCTCGACCAGGTCGAAGTGGCCCTGCGTGCCGGGCTCGTTGCGAGGATAGGTGAAGACGTTCGGCGTCTCTGATGGCATCGGTATCCCTTACGGCGCGGGTGCTGCTTCGCGCTCAGCTGCGGGCTGGTGCCGGTTCAGCGTCGTCTCCGCTACGACGGCGCCGGCGCGCATGTACAGCCTCGGTACGCGCGCGCCGATCCCGGCGAGAATCTCCCAGGCGATGGTGTCCGAGAGGGCGGCGAGATCATCCGCATCGATGGTCTCGGCGCCCTGCGCGCCAATGATAACCGCCTCGTCATCCGGCGCAACGCCGGGGATGTCCGTGACGTCGGCCATGCACATGTCCATCGCGATGCGGCCAGCGATCGGCGCCCGCGCGCCGCGGATGAGCACGCTGTGCGCGGTTCGAGAGTGCGCGCCGATAGCCGTCGGCGTAGCCGCACATGAGCAGGGCGATGCGCGATGGCCGCTCGGCGCGCCATGTGCGGCCGTAACCGACCGTCGCGCCCGGCTCGACGTCGAGCACGCGGGCGACGCGCGTCTTGAGCGAAAGCACCCGGCGCAGACCGAGGCCATCGCCGGCGCCCGGCGCCGGTTCGTAGCCATACATGCCGATGCCCGCGCGCACCATATCGAGCCCCATGTTCGGGTCGAGCATGATGCTGGCGGAGGCGGAGCAGTGCCGCGTGGGGATCCAGGGCAGGCGCGCGGACGCCTCCATCAGTGCGTCGTACTGGGCGCGTGTGAACGACCGGTCGCCCTCCTCGGCTGCGGCGAAGTGCGTGTACAGGCCCTCGACCTCAATGGCGGGGAGGGCGCGCACGTCCTCGGCGAACGCCACGAGCGGCTCCAGCTCCAGGCCGTGGCGGTTGAGACCGCTCTCCAGCTCCAGGTGCACCTTCTGCACGACGCCGCGCTGTGACGCGAAGCGCGAGAGCGCCAGTGCGGTCTGCATCGTGCCGATCGTCGGCGTCAGGCGCAGCTCGACGATGCGCTCGGCCTCCGACGCCTGCGTGAATGCCGACGACGAGGATCGGCGCATCGATCCCCGCGAGTCGCAGCTCTTCACCCTCGTCCGCGCACACGACGCCGAGCGCGGAGGCGCCGGCGTCGAGCGCGGCGCGCGAGACGGCGATGGCGCCGTGGCCGTAGGCGTTGGCCTTGACGATGGCGCAGAGCTTCGCCGGTGCCGCACGCGCCGCGAGCGCGCGCACGTTGTGGGTCAGGGCATCGAGATCGATCTCGGCCCAGCAGGGGCGTCCGGTCCATCGCGATGCCGCGCGCGTTCCGTCCGGGGAATCCACGGCGTCAGGATACAGCGCACCGGCTCGCAAAAAGCGTGCGCCGGCTGGACTGACCCGTCTGGCGGCAACTCAGTCATTGCGCCGTCCGGACGCAAGCGTCAACCATGCCCCGCCCAGCAGCGCCGCTGTCACCGACGCCATAAGAATGCCGAGCTTTGCTTCCTCGACGAGCACCGGATCATCGAACGCCAGCGTCGCGATGAAGATCGCCACGGTGAAACCGATTCCCGCGAGGAGGGCGACCCCCAGGAGATCGGTCCAGCGCATATCGTCCGGCAGCGCTGCGAGCCTGCTCTTCACGGCGAAGTACGAGAACAGCATGATGCCCACCGGCTTGCCGACAACAAGACCAATCGCGGCACCCATCGCGACGTGGGACGACATCGCGTCCGCCAATGCTGAGGCGCTGAGGACGATACCGGCGTTAGCGAGTGCGAATAGCGGCACGACGAGGAAGCTGCTGAACGGGTGCAGCCGATCCTCCGCACGATAGATCCCGCCGCGGCTATCGGCATCCTGCGCGGGGATCACAAGTGCGAGGACCACGCCGGCAATCGTCGCGTGCAGGCCGGAGGCGTGCACCGCGTACCAGGCTACGCACCCGAGCACGGCGTACAGGATCCACGCCTGGAACCGCGCTGTCGCCAGGCCATACGTCGCGACAAAGACGATGGCCGCTATGCCCAACCACGGCAACGAGAGATCGGAGGTGTAGAACACCGCAATGACGACGATGCCGCCGACGTCATCCACGATGGCGAGCGCGAGCAAGAAGGCACGCAGAGACACGGGCACCCGGTTGCCGACAAGCGACAGTGCTCCGAGCGCGAACGCGATGTCCGTGGCCATCGGGATTCCCCACCCGGACACCGATGGCCGGCCGGCGTTGATAACGATGTAGATCACGGCTGGCACGACCATGCCGCCTACGGCGGCCGCCACCGGTAGCGCGGCCGTCTTCCGCTCGCGCAACTCTCCGCGCGTCACCTCGCGTCTGATCTCGAGCGTTACGACGAAGAAGAACAACGCCATGAGGGCGTCATTCACCCAATCCCTGCGACTGAGATGAAGGTCTAGCGGGCTGACGTTCGCAGTGTGTGCCCAGAAGTCGACGTACGAGGCGGTCCAGAGATTGGCCCAGAGGAGCGCGGCCGCCGTGGCGACGAGCAGGGCAACGCTGCTGTTCGATTCCTCGCTGACGAAGCTGCCGATCGGCCCGACGAGCTTACGCAGGGGCGTCGATCGGCGCCGGGCAGCCGGGGTGCGTGAGCCTTGTGGATGCAACGGAAAGTCCTCCGCCGACCAGACTTCCCGGCACACCGCTCGGGTCTCGTGAACCGTAGCGCAATGTTGTTGTGCGCGCCCGCTATGGCCGCAACGCCCAGGAGTTCGGCAGGCGATAGGTGTACGTCGCACCTGTAAGGCGCTCGCCGTCGAAGATTTCGCCGCGGCCGTTGCGGGTGATCTCGCGATATCCGTTCTGCAGCGTGACGATGCGGCGGTCGATCAGGTTGAAGATGACGGCCCCTGCCTTCACCGGCTGCAGGCTCGCTTCCCTCGTTACGTCATCGACGACGCGGAACAGCGGCGATTCGTCCGGCCGGGCGCGCTCGAGCGCGGCGTGGATCGCGTCATAGTGGCCGGCGCTGTTGCGCTCGTCGAACATCGCGATGCCGTTGACCACGCGCTCGTGCAGGCCCTGGTAGTAGGGCTCGCTGCGTGCGAGCAATTCGTCCATATCCCCAGGGTTGGTGGCGCATGCCTTCAGCAGCGCCGGCAGCGCCTCGCCGTGCGCGATGAAGCTCACGGCGCCGTCGCGGTCGATGATCGTCATTCGAAGCAGGTTCATAACAGTTTCCGAATTGCGGGGGCGCTTCGTTCGAAGGTACCATTGCCTCCGAAAGCCTGTCAAAACGGCACGGCACCCCCCGGAACACGATGGATTTCGCGCAGTTTCGCGCCCTCACGTGCGTCGCATCGATCGTCGCGATCATCGGCGTAACAGCCTCAGCCTGCAGCGGGTCGAAGAGCGCGCCGACGGCGACGCCGACTTCGCCGCCCGTTGTCGACGCGACCGCCGCCGCGTCGTCCGCACCGGCCAGCCCGACGAGCGCGCCGGCCGACGCGCAGCTCGCGGACAAGTTGCGGGCGGAGGGCGACTACGAGGCGGCGATTAACGTCTACGGCGCGGTCGCGGGTTCATCGCAGGGTGATACGCGGCGGAGCGCGCTCGAGTCGCAGGCGCAGCTGCTGTCGAAGACCGGCCGCGCGGCAGAAGCGAAGCCCGTGCTCGAGTCGTACGTCGCGGATGCGGGCGCCGACAGCGCGGGGTCGGCGGGCCAGTACATGCTCGCCTCGACGCTCGATGATCTCGGCGACACGCAGGGCGCGATCGACGGCTACAGCCGCTACATCGCCGCCGGCGGCGTGCTGTCGGATTACGCGCGTGTCGAGCGGGCGAAGCTGCTGGCGCGCCTGGGCCGCGTGCCCGAGGCGGAAGCGGCGGGACAGGAAGTGCTCGCGAGCGGGCTGCTGGCGTCATTCAAGGCGTCGTTCATGTTCAGCCTGGCGCGCGCCTTCGAGCAGGGGGGCGCGGACCAGAGCGCGCTCGCCTGGTATGACCGCGCGAAGGACGGCGGCGACGTCGCGTCGGCGCTCGCGCGCACGGGCGCGATCAAGCAGCGGCTCGGCGACCCGGCCTGGGTGGCGGACTACACCGCCGCCGTGCAGGGGTACCCGGAGAGCGGCGTTGCGAAGGACCTGCTCGACGAGCTGGACGCCACGGGTGCGCCGGTGCCGGCCTACACGCGCGGCTTCGTGCGCTACCGCGCTTCGCAGGATGCGCTCGCACGCCCGGCGCTGCAGGAGGCGATCGCTACCAACGACCACGCCGCAGAGGCGACGTACTACGTCGCCGCAATCGATGAGCGCGCGGGTGACACGGCGTCGGCGATCGCCGGCTACCAACGAGCGCACGATCTCGATCCATCGTCATCGCTCGCGGACGATGCGCTGTGGTGGCGGGGCGCGCTGCTCGAGCAGGCGGGACGCTATGACGAGGCGGCGTCCGACTTCGCCGCACTGATTGCGGGGTACCCGACGTCGGGCTTCGCGGCGGACGCGGGCTTCCATCGCGGGATGGTGCTCTATCGCGCAGGCGACTACGCGGGTGCGGCGAGCGCGTGGGAAGCCGACGCTTCGGCCGCGAGCGGGACGGATGCGCTGCGGGCGCGGCTCTGGCAGGGACGCGCGCTGAAGGCCGCGGGCGATGCATCGGCCGACGACGTGCTCAAGCAACTGCACGACGACGCGCCCGATGACTTCTACGGCCTGCGCGCCGAGGTGCTGCTCGGCAAGAACGACACGAAGCAGCGGACCGCGAAGCTCGATCAGCAGAAGACAGACTGGGGCAAGATCGCGTCCTTCATCAAGGACGCCAAAGGGAGCGACCCGCGGGCCTTCAAGGGCGCGTGCTGCGAAGCGTGGTCGCAAGCGCTTGAGCTACGAAAGGTCGGCCTCACTGCGCAGTCCGACACGGTGGCGCGCTCCGTGCTGCAGGCGGACATGCTCGACACGACGATGCTGTATCTCGAAGACGAAGGCGGCCTCCGACGCCGGCGACGCGAGCCTGACGGCGCGCGCCGCGACGGCCCTGGTTGAAGAGCTGAAGGACGGCGACGGCTCAGAGTCGGGAAAGGAGCCGCCCGCCGATCTGCTCCGTCTGGCGTACCCGCTTGCCTACAGCGCGCTGGTGGCGGATGCGGCGCAGACCGAGGGCGTGCCGCCGTTGCTGCTGCTCTCGCTCGTGCGGCAGGAGAGCTACTTCGAGCCCGATGCCGGGTCGACCGCGGGTGCGCTCGGCCTGACCCAGGTCGTGCCATCGACCGGCGAATCGATCGCGGCACAGCTCGGCGTTACGGACTTCAAGCCGGAAGACCTGTACCGGCCGAAGGTTAGCCTCCAGTTCGGGGCCAATTTCCTCGGCACGGTGCTGAAGCAGTTCGACGGCGACCCCTATCACGCGCTCGCCGCGTACAACGGCGGCCCCGGGCACAGCCTCGGACGCGTTGAAGTCGGCGGGCGACGACGAGGACCTCTTCATCGAGGACCTGGAGTTCGACGAGACGCGCTCGTACGTGAAACTGGTGATGGAGTACTACGCGCGCTACCGGCAGCTCTATGAGGGGCTCGACCGGCCGTCGCTGCCGCAGTAGGCTACGGCGCTCGGAACCCCACCGCGCGGTGCGTGCCGTCACAGAAGGGCTTATTGCCGGATTCGCCGCAGCGGCAGAGGGCGCAGCGAGTCGCCTCCCTGGTGACGGTCCCGTTGCGGTCGGTGATGCGAATCTTCCCGCGCAGGAAGAGCGGGCCGTCGGGCCGCGGCTGGACGGCCGTCTCCTCGGGCACGGGCTCCTGGGGCGCGCCATCAATCCGTTCGAACGTAAGGGCACCGGTCGGGCAGCGCATCACGGCGTTGGCGACATATTGCGCGTCCGCGCCTTCGAGCATCACCCACGGGCGTCGCATGGCATCGAACACGTCGGGCGCGGCGTTGAGGCAGTTCGCCGTATGGATGCAGTACCGGGGCTCCCAGTAGACGGCGATGTGCTCGTCCCGGTACTCCCGCTCGATATCGGGCTGTTTGCGTGCTTCTTCCGTGATGGCTGGCCTCCTTCCGGTGGCGGCGCCGTTGACCCGGCGAGCGGGCGTCGCGTGGACTCTGAGTGTAAGCGCGGATCGGGAGCCTTCGCATGGGGCAGACTCTGCGGGTCGTTGTTAGACTTCTCAGGCCATGCGCACGCTTCTCCGCACGCGCCTCCGCCCGATGTCATCGGATGACATCACGCAGGTCGCCGACATCGAGCGCGAGTCATTTCCCTCGATGTGGCCGCAGACCGCATACCGCCGCGAGCTGTCGAACAAGATCGCCCGTTACACGGTGATCTCGGAGCTGCGAGACCCTGAGCCGCAGCGCGGAGCCGCGCTCCCCGGGCCTCTTCGGCACGCTTCGGCGCATCGTCGGCGGCGAGTCGGCGCCATCCAGCGGCGAGTACCTGCTCGGATTCATCGGCATGTGGCTCATGGTCGGCGAGGCGCACATCGTCACCGTCGCGGTGCGCGATACGTACCGGCGCATGGGCATCGGCGAGCGGCTGCTCATCGCCTGCATGCAGCAGGCCATTGAGTATGACCAGGAGGTCATGACGCTCGAGGTTCGCGCCTCGAACGTCAGCGCGCAGCGGCTGTACGACAAGTACAACTTTGCGCGCGTCGGGCTACGGAAGCGCTACTACACCGACAACAACGAGGACGCCGTGATCATGACGACGCCCACGCTCGCGACGCAGGGCTATCGCGCGCTGTTCGATGAGCTGAGCGAGCGTCATCGCGTGCGCTATCCCGACCTGTGGTCCTGACTCGACGCACTCTTGCCGCGGTCCTGCTCCTCGTAGTGTGCGCATCCGCGCTCGCGGGGTGCCGCGACCGCGACAAGGGCGATACGCAGGCCGCGCAGACGGCGAGCTCGCAGTCGATCGACATGCTGGACGCGCCCGGCGACACGGAGGCGTTGCCATCGGTTGCGGCATCGCCAGCGAGCGGGGCTTCCGGCGCCGAAGCGCCCGGGCCCACGGGTGCGCCGTGCGCGTCCGCGCGTCCGCACACCGCCGGTGACGAGACGGTCACGTTGCAGTCGGGCGGCGTCGACCGCACCTACATCCTCCATGTGCCGAAGTCCTACGATGGCGCGCACGAGGTGCCGCTCGTCGTAAACCTGCACGGCTTTGGGTCGAACGCGCGGCAGCAGGCGATCTACTCCGGGCTGCCGGCGAAGGGCGACACGGAGGGATTCATTACCGTCACGCCGAACGGGACGGGGACGCCGCAGCGCTGGGCGCTCGGTGGGGGTACCGACATCGACTTCATCCGCGACCTGCTCGACAGCCTGGAGGCTCAGCTCTGCATCGACCCGGCGCGCGTGTATGCGGCGGGGATATCGAACGGCTCCGGGTTCGCGCAGCAACTGGCGTGCGCGATGTCCGACCGCATCGCGGCCGTCGGCGCGGTGGCGGCGATGGTGTTCCCGCTCCGCTGCGCGGGGACGCGGCCGATGCCGATCATCGCCTTCCATGGCACCGACGATCCGTGCGTGCCGTACGGCGGCGGCACCTCGAAGTGCGGGCTGATGCTGCCCATCCCGGCGGTCGAGGATGCGGCGCGGGACTGGGCGAAGCACAACAACTGCGACCCCGCGCCCGCGAATGCTGACGCTTCAGCGAACGTGCGCACGATCAGCTACATCGGCTGTCAGGACGACGCCTTCGTCGTGCTCGTCGTCGTCGAGGGAGGCGGACACACCTGGCCGGGCAGCATCGATGTGCCGCGCCTGGGCGCCACGACGCACGAGATCAACGCGACGGATCAGATGTGGCGGTTCTTCGCCGCGCACCCGCTGCCGCAGCAGTGAGCGCGTTGTCATGAGGCCGCAATTGCGCGGCATCTCATTCCTCGCTATCGGTCGGAATGACAGACGACGCACCGTCGGCGACGCATCGCCCGTGACGGCGGGGCGTGATACGTTGCGGCGCGAAAGGACGGTGGCCGCGTGACGAAGATGCGCTTCGGAATCCAGACCAGTCTCAACAACGTCGAGTGGCGCGAGCTGACCGACATGTGGCGCTTCCTCGACCGCGAGACGGCGTTCCACAGCGTCTGGACGTTCGACCACTTCGTGCCGCCCGGGGTTGGTCAGACGCCCGACGCCAACTGCTTCGAGGGATGGGCATCGCTCTCGGCGCTGGCGGTGATGACCGAGCGCGTGCGCATCGGCTGCCTGGTGACGGGCGTGACGTACCGCGAACCGGCGGTGCTGGCGAAGATGGCGGCGACGGTCGACCACGCCAGCGCCGGGCGGCTGGAGTTCGGCATCGGCGCGGCCTGGCACGAGGGCGAGCACCGCATGTACGGCATCCCCTTCCCGCCGGTGCGCGAGCGCGAGGACCGGCTGGAGGAGGCGGTGCAGCTCATCCGCATGCTGTTCGATGCGGATGGCAAGGTGGACTTCGAGGGCAAGCACTATCGGCTGAAGGACGCCGTCTTCGTGCCGAAGTGCGCGCAGTCTCCGCACGCGCCAATCATGGTCGCCGGCGGCGGCGAGAAGCGGACGCTGCGGACGTGCGCGCGCTACGGCGACGTGATGAACGTCTTCGGCACCGTAGAGGTGGTGAAGAAGAAGATCGACGTGCTCGAGCGGCACTGCCACGACGCCGGCCGCGACCCGGGCGAGATCCGGCGGACGATGTCGTCGACCGTCATCGTCAGTGAGAACCAGGGGCTCATCGACCGGCTTGCGGGCATGTTCGGCCCGGGGATGGGGTTGTCAGCCGAGGAGGCGAAGAAGGTGCTCCCCATCGGCCCGGCCGGGCACGTACGGCAGGTGATGGAGCGGTACGCGGAGGCGGGGGTGACCGAGGTCATCATGCAGACGCAGGGGCCCTGGAAGCGCGAAGTGTACGAGCGCATTAACAAGGAACTGGTCGAGCCGCTCTCGTAGCTTCGGAACCGGGCGGCGGGCGGCGCCGAGGATCGTTGCAGGCGGCTTGACATCTCTGTTACTGTTATGCGGTCTAAGAGTAGTTTCCCGTCCTAAGTCCGCCGCGACGCCGACCCGCATCGCTCCGCCCTGACGACAAGGAAACGTTCACAGGAGGTCGTCGGGTGCCATACACCGACAAACAGTTGACCTGCGTCGACTGCGGGGCGTCGTTCACGTTCACAGCAGATGATCAGGAATTTCACGCGAGCCGGGGCTTCACCAACGAACCGAAGCGTTGTCCCGACTGCCGCCGCGCCCGCAAGGCGTCTCGCGGCGATGTGGGCGGAGGCGGTGGCAGCTACGGTGGCGGCGGCGGCGGTTCGTATTCGTCGGGCCCGCGCCAGATGTATCCGGCGACGTGCGCCAACTGCGGCAAGGAGACGGAAGTCCCGTTCCAGCCGCGCGGCGACCGTCCGGTGTACTGCCGCGACTGCTTCCAGGAGCGCGCGCCGAGCAGCGGCGGCTACGGCCGCAGCGGCGGCGGTGGCGGCGGTGGGCGCCGGGTACTAGGCCGGCCCCGCGGACAACTGAATAGCCAATACGAGAGAGGGCGCCGGCGTGGTGCCCTTTCCTCTCCCCCGGCTGCCTCGGTGATGCAGGTTGGCGATGCCAACGTCCGATTGGGCGAGCGCGCAGCTCCTCAAACGTATGTAGAATTGGTCTTGACTAAGGCAATCTATTAGCCTAAGCTAACGCTCGTGCTAGTAGACGCTCAGTCAGGTGCTGTCCTGCCGTGCTGTTTTCCTTCCTTGTAACCATCCGCGAAGGCCTCGAGATCGCGCTCGTCATCACGATCCTGCTCGGGTACCTGCGCAAGCTCGACCAGAAAGAGCACTTCCGCGAGATCTGGATCGGCGTCGCGGCCGCCACGGCTCTCTCGCTGGGCTTCGCGACGGTGCTCGAGGTGACCTCGCGAGAGCTGAGCGGCCGCGTCCTGGAGACGTTCGAGGGCGTGACGATGCTCTTCGCCGTCGGCGTGCTCACGTGGATGGTCTTCTGGATGAAGCGCCAGTCGGCGGGTATCTCTTCGGAACTTCGGTCGCATATCGACAGCGCCCTCTCGGCCGGATCCGTGATGGCGCTGACGTTGCTCGCGTTCTCCGCCGTCGCGCGCGAGGGGCTGGAGACCTCGTTGTTTCTCTTCGCCGGGTCGACGGCCAGCGATTCGGGCTGGCAGTTCGTCCTCGGGGGCATTCTCGGCTTCGCCATCGCCGCGGTGGCCGGGGTCGTGCTGTACTACGGCGCGGCGAAGCTGCCGCTCAGGCAGTTCTTCCTCGTATCCGGCGTCGTCGTCATCGTGCTTGCCGCCGGACTGCTCGCTAACGGCCTCAATGCGCTACACGAGGCGGCGCTGCTCACGAACCTCGGCTCCCGGCCGTGGGACACCGAGGCGACGATCCCCATGACCTCGACGATGGGCAAGTTCCTGCACACCGTGCTGGGCTATGACTCAGCGCCCGCCATGGCCCAGATCGTCGCGTACTGGACGTTCCTGCTCATCGTGCTGGCGGCGTACTTGCTGTTGCCGGTTTCACGTCCGCCGAAGGCCGTGCGCGTCGAGTCCGAGTCACCGCCGACGGCGCGCCCTAACGCCGCGGCTGAAACCTAGACCCCAACCGGACCACACGTCTGAACCAACACGCCCGGAAGAGGTGATTCGATGAACATGCCCGTACGGACCTATCTCGCTGTGCTCGCCGGGGTGGCGCTGTTCGCGTTCGCGTGCTCGAGCAGCGGCGCCGGCGGACGCAAAGTGGAGATCACGCAGGGCGACGACGGCTGCGCTCCCACGGCGATCCAGGCGAAGCCGGGCGAGAAGCTCAACCTGGTGATCAAGAACGACAGTGGCCACGACCCGTACGAGGTCGAGGGCATCGAGGGAGCCAAGTTCGAGGAGCTCGCAGTCCCGGAGGGTAAGACTCGCTCAGCCGGTTACACGGTGCCGGACGAGGAAGGTGTGACGAAGCTCAAGTGCTACGTGCCGGGTGACGTCTCCACGATTATCGAGGTGGTGGCGGGTGAGGGGTGCGGCTTCGACAGCACCGGCTGGGGCGACCGCCGGTCCGGAGGAAGAGCCGGAGCAACCGCCAGCGTCGGGCACGCCTTCGGCCAGCATCGCCGTGACGCTCGTCGAGTACTCCGTGACGCCGGACAAGGCATCGGTACCGGCGGACACGATCCGCTTCACGGCGACGAACGCCAGCGCCAGCCAGGTGCACGAACTGGCCGTCCTCAAGGTGAAGGACGACGGCTCGTACGACAACCTGGGCGAGGTCGAGGACATCGATCCTGGTAAAGGCGGCTCAGTCACGATCGACATGCAGCCCGGCGCCTACGTGCTCGCGTGCCTCATCGCCAAGGGCGAAGAAGGGAGCGAGGTCGACCACTTCCAGCAGGGCATGCACACGCCGTTCACGGTGACGGCGGCGCCGTAATGGGCCAATACCGTCACGACGGTAAGGGTTATTACAGGACGCTAATAGTTGCTTAACGGGTGACGGCCTCCGCGCGGCCCGCGTGATCGTACGCTTGATCAGGAGTGGGACGCGACGCGTGCCGTCGGCGACCGGAGCTGCAGTCCAGGGGGCAGTTCCGTGCCGGGGATACGGCCGGAGAGCGCGAAGAGGGCATTCGCGATCTCGGCAATGCTGTAAGTCCCGTGGGTGCGATGCGCCATCAGGGCATCGATATCGACCGTGTAGACATTGCGGCGTCCGTCCTTGCGGCGGGCGATGATGGCGTCCTCCTCGAGCGCGCGCAGGAGCGAGAGGGCGGCCCGCTCGGTGATCCCGACGGAGTCAGCGATGTCACGAAGGGTCGAGCGCGGGTGCTCGATGACGTGGATGAGCACGAGCGCGTGGTTCGTGAGGAGGCCCCAGCGGCCGCTCATTGTTTCTCCCGCCCTAGTATTGACAGAGGAGGAATGATAGAAGCATAATACTGGTAATGTAGTTCCAGTAATGGTCTACTTACTTTAGGTTTCCGGCTTCTGGCATCCGGCATTCAGGTTCCTAGTTAGCACCAGAAGCCACTCCAATGTCAAGCTGTAAGTAGGTGGAGCGAAGCAGATTGAGGCGCCGGGCGGCGGGTCAAAGCCGCCCGAGGGGGAACGCGGAGAGAGACCTGAAGCCGCCCCGCAAGGTGGAAGGAAGTAGCAGAACAGGCAGGATGCTTATCTTGGTAAGGAAGGTCCAGCAGGGCATCTGGATCGAGGGCGATATCTGGGTGAAGGTCCTGAGCGTCGAGCGAGATCGCGTGAAGCTCGGGATCAGCGCCCCGGCGACGTAAAGGTGATGAGGCAGGAGTTGTTCGCCGAGGTGGAGAACCCGGGCGTTCCGGATACGGACCCTATCTCCTGACGCCGGGGCACCGGCGCCCACGGCTCCAGCGCATCACCGCCCAGCGCCGCGGCCCGCTCGATGGACGGCCACTTCCGTTCCCGAAGCCCCATCGAGCGGGCCGTGAGCGCGTTGAATCACCACTGTCACTGAGCAACCGGGCACTACCGCCCTGTCGAACTCGGCTCGCGGCGCTCGAGGAAGCCTTCACGCCCTCGCCGAAGTCGCTGCGAGCGGAAGAGGGGCAGGAGCTGCAGGTAGACGTGGTGCACGTTCGCCTCGAACGTCTCCTCGAGCGCCGAGGCGCATCATGCGCTTCGTCGCCTGCACGGCGAGCGGCGCGTTCGCGGCGATCTCGTGCGCCAGCGCGCGCGCCTCCTCCATCAGCGAGTCGTCGCGGCACGACGCGGTTCACGAGGCCGAGCTCGAGGCACTCCTGCGCGGGCAGGGTGCGCCCGGTGAACGCGATCTCGGACGCCTTCGCCCAGCCGACCAGGCGCGGCAGCAGCCACGTGCCGCCGCTCTCCGGCAGCACGCCGCGCTTCGTGAAGACGGCGGCGAGCTTGCCGCTCTCGCCCGCGATGCGGATGTCGCAGCCGAGCGCGAGGTCCATCCCGTAGCCGGCAGCAGCGCCGTTCAGCGCGCAGATCACCGGCTTGTCCATCTGGTGCAGCACGATCGGCGGCGCGTCGCGCAGGTCGAACTTCGCGGGCAGGCCGCCGCCGGCGCCGTTGATGCTGTTGCCGTTGGCGTTCGCGCCCTGTCCTTCAGGTCGAGCCCGGCGCAGAAGCCGCGGCCCGCGCCCGTGAGGATGATCGCGCGCACGTCGCGGTCGCGGTCGGCGGCGCGGAAGGCGTGCGAGAGCGACGCCAGCATGCCGCCGCTGATCGCGTTCAGGCGCTCGGGCCGGTTCAGGGTGATGGTCGCGATGCCCTCGGTCGACGTCGTAGAGCAGGTCGCGGTAGTCATGGATGATGCTCCTTTCGCGCGGTGGCCGACAGGATAACTCGCGCGATGGCTGGTCGCAGATTGACCGTCGTCGGCGGCGTCCATGGTGCGTGTCCGTACGACGGCGCGTCAATTTCGATGCGTTGTCAAGACCAAGAACCGCGAGCGTTGACAAACCCGTTGATCGCTCGCGCCTGAGGCGTAGAGTCAGGTCGGGCGAGTCCATCGCGCTCAGGATGGGGGAAGGACGCACTGCACCCAACGACGGCGTCCTGATCGGGGTGGGCCGCCCTTACGCGCCACCAGCGTGTGCGAACGTGTTTACGCGAAGGGGCCGGCTATGCAGCCGGCCCCGTTTTCTCACTCCGCGACCGTTCGCCGCGGCTAACGCCGGGCGGCCGTCTTACGGCTGGTGGCTCGTCGGCTTGCGGCCGTTGCGGACCTTGGCGCCGTTTTTGAAGCGCGACGCGCGTGCTGGTGCTCGTCCGCCAGCGCGGCGCTGCACACCGTGTCCGTGATCAGGCGCGTGACGACGTACGGGTCCATGTTCGCGTTCGGGCGGCGGTCCTCGATGTAGCCCTTCTTCTCGTTGGCCACCTGCCACGGGATGCGCACCGAGGCGCCGCGGTTCGACACGCCGTAGGTGAACTCCTTGTACGACGCCGTCTCGTGCAGGCCGGTGAGGCGCTCCTCGATGGCGTAGCCGTAGTTCTGCGATGTGCAGGTCGTGCTTGGCCTTCAGCGCCTCGGCGCGCGTCGACGCACGGCTGGTACGAGCGGCGCATCTCCTTCGTCGAGAAGTTGGTGTGGGCGCCGGCGCCGTTCCAGTCGCCCTTGACGGGCTTCGGGTAGAGCGTGGCGCTGACTGCCGAAGTCCTCGGCGACGCGGTAGAGCAGCCAGCGCGCGACCCAGAGGTGGTCGGAGCACTCGACCGGCCCGAGGGGGCCGATCTGGAACTCCCACTGCCCGGGCATGACTTCGCCGTTGGTGCCGGAGATCTGGATGCCGGCCTCCAGGCAGGCCTCGGTGTGCGCCTCGACGACCTCGCGGCCGAAGACCTCGTCCGCGCCGACGCCGCAGTAGTAGCCGCCCTGGGGCGCCGGGAAGCCGTTGTCGGGCCAGCCGAGCGGCTTCGCGCCCTCGAAGAAGGTGTACTCCTGCTCGATGCCGAACCAGGTGTCGTGCGCCGCGTACTTCTTGGCCACCTCGCGCGCAGGCCGCGCGCGTGTTGCTGGGATGCGGCGTCATGTCGGTGAGCAGCACTTCGGTCAGGACGAGCTTGTTGTCGCCGCCGCGAATCGGGTCGGGCACGACGAGGACGGGCTGCAGGACGCAGTCGGAGTTCTCGCCGGGCGCCTGGTTGGTGCTCGAGCCGTCGAAGCCCCAGATCGGCGGCTTCTCGCCCTTCGGCACGATCTTCGTCTTCGATCGCAGCTTCGCCGTCGGCTTGTTGCCGTCAATCCAGATGTATTCCGCCCTGTAGTAGCTACCCATTCCTTGCTCCTGTACGAATGTCGCGGCCCGCCTGCCGCGCTCTCTCCCTGGTGCCTGTTTGCGCACCTGAAGATACCCCATCGATGTTACGAGCAGGTTTCGTGGGCGTTGAAAATTCGCCTCCGTTGCGCGATTTTGTCGGCCATCGTAGGATGGCGATGCAATGACGATGCAGCTCAGCGAGATCGACCGGATGGCGACGATGCTGCGTTCGCTCGCGCACCCCGCGCGGCTGCAGATCATCGCGGCGCTGGCGCGCGCCGGCGATGCGAGCTGCCTGGACCTCACGCGCGAGGTTTCGCTGGCGCAGTCCACGGTCTCGGAGCACATCCGCGTGCTGAAGGAGGCGGGGCTGGTGGAGCAGTCGGGACCGGGGCCGCGGTCCGGCTACTGCATCCGGCGGGACGCGCTGGTGTGGCTCAAGCAGATGGTGGTGGCGCTGTAGGGCGTATCGGGACGACGTGTCCGACTCTGACCTGGTCGTCAGCGTCATCGTCCGTGGGATAGACCATTCCCCAGTCCTTGATCGTGAACCGGCCGTCAATGATAACTTCGGTTTGCTCCGGATGCCGGCCGAGCGGTTCAAGCACATACACCCACGATGGGCCAGTCGTGGCCGTCGTCAAACGGAGTGTCCTTCCCAACGCGGAGCGAGTACGACGTATCGGATGAGGTCCGAGGGATCGGAGTCGCGACGGCGGCGAAGGCCTGGCGACAGCTCGACGAGGACCGAGTCTTCGCCGCGCACGGTACGCACGCGCCTGACCACTGAGCAGGGGATGGGCTGCATGCCCAGATCCCGCATGTCCAACTTCGCCAGGTAGAAGTCGACCACGAGCGAATCGTAACGCGGAGATCGCGTTGTGCCATGAGCGCCTTGCGGCGTAGAGAACAAATGTTCTAATCTGGCGCATCCGGCATCACCCTCTACGGAGAAAGGCATGCGGACTGTGGACCCCGGCTCCGGGTTTGTCTTCGCCGGCGACGCCGCGACGGCCGTGGCGGGCGCCTTCAACGCCACCTGGCTCTCGGCGCACTGGCTGCGCATTGAGCAGCGGGGGCGGCGGCTCGCGGCGCTGACGCTCGCGGTGCTGAGCGCGGGCATAGCAATGCAGGCGGCGTTTGCGCAGGCGCTGTTCTCGGCGCACCGCTTCGGGGCGCCGATCGATGCGTTCTTCGCACCGGCGCCGTGGCTCGCGGCGCGCGCACTGCTGCTCGGCGGCACGCTCATGCTCTCGATGCTGATCCTGCGGAGGGCATCGTGACGGCGTCGCGGCGCGCGATGGCGCTGGCGATCGAGCGGCGGGAGTGGGATCGCGTCGCGCTGTGCCTGCTGCTCGGCGTGAGCATCGCCGCGCGCAAGGCGCCGCCGGGCACGGTCGATGACCTGCTGGCGCTGCTCGCGGGCGAAGAGCCGGATGCGCGCGACGGTGCGGACGGGCGGGACCGGGACGGGCGGGGTGTCGATGACGCCCGCTGAGGAGAAGCCCGCCTTCAAGCCGTTCTACGGCTCGGTGCTCGACGAGGCCGAGCTGATCAGCGCAATGGCGCGTGAGGGCATCGACGACGAGGTGGCGGCGCTTCGCGTGCGGCTGCGGCGGTTCATGAAGGAGCACCCGGAGGACGTGGAGCTGATGCTCAAGGGCATGTCGGTGCTCATTCGCGCCGCGAGCGTGCGTTATCGCATGAGCGCGCAGAGCAAGTCGGAGCTGGCGGAGTCGCTCGCGGCAGTGATGTCGCAGATGGGGCGCAGTTGTTTCCGGATGAAGGCGAGTGAGTTGTTCAGCGGTTCAGTTGTTCAGTGGGGGAGGCGGACGTGGTGAAGATGCCGGGCACGGGGAGCCTGGAGCGGGCGCTGGCTGGGTTGGCGCGCCGGCGCGATGACGCCGGGATCGATGCGGAGCGCATCGAGGCGATGAGCCCGCAGGCGTTCCGGCTGCTCGTCGCGGAGCGGCTGCGCACGCTGGAGCGCGACCTGGCGGAGGTGCGGACGCGGATCAACGGGCTGCTGTTCGTCGTGGCGGGGGCGGTCGTGACGCAGGTGTTGATGAAGGTGGTTTAGGAGTGTTTCAGTGAGTCAGTTGTTCAGTGTGTCAGTAGGGCTGCTAACAACTGAACAACTGAACAACTGAATAGCTGAACAACTGATCAACCCATGACTAACGCACTAACCCACCAACACACTGGCTCACCACCCCTGCTGCGGCCGTACCAGCGAGAAGCCGGGCGGGCGATCGTGGAGTCGGTGCGGGGGCGGCGGGGCGATTCGATCACGGTGGAGATCGCGCGGCAGGGCGGCAAGAACGAGCTGTCGGCGCAGGTCGAGCTGACGCTGCTGGTGCTGTCGGCGGCGCGACGGGCTCGAGGCGGTGAAGTGCGCGCCGACGCTGCGGCCGCAGCTCCACATCAGCATGCGGCGGCTCTGGCGCTGCATCGGCGCGTGGCGGCTGGGCGCGGTGGCGCGGATGCGGGAGTCGGAGATCGTGCTGGGGCGCTCGCGGCATCCACTTCCTCTCGGCGGAGCGCGGGCGCGAACGTCGTCGGGCACACGGCGTCGCTGCTGCTGGAGGCGGACGAGGCGCAGGACATCGCCATCGAGAAATTCGACCGCGAGTTCCGGCCGATGGCATCGAGCACGAACGCGACGACGGTGTACTACGGCACGGCCTGGGACGACGCATCGCTGCTCGAGCGGGCGAAGCAGGCGAACCTGGAGGCGGAGCGCCGCGACGGGCGCCGCCGCCACTTCGAGTACGACTGGGAGCACGTCGCGCGCTGGAACCCGGCGTACGGCGCCTTCGTCGAGCGCGAGCGGCGAGCGGCTCGGCGAGACGCACCCGCTCTTCCTCACGCAGTACTGCCTGAAGACGATCGCCGGCGGCGGGCGGCTGTTCAGCGCGGGACAGCGCGCGCAGCTCGAAGGTGCGCACGAGCGCGAACGCACGCCGGTGGCGGGCGCGGCGTACGTGGCGGGCCTGGACCTCGCCGGCGGCGATGACGGTGACGCCTCGACGCCGGACGCATCGCGCGATGCGACGGTGCTGACGATCGGCCGGCTCGTGTACGCCGAGACGGGCGCGCTGGTGCCGGAGCCGCGCGTCGAGATCGTCGAGCACTACGCGTGGACGGGCGAGCCGCACGAGACGTTGCTGCCGCGGCTCGTCGATCTGCTCCGCGACGTCTGGCGCGTGACGGCGGTGGCGGTCGACGCGACCGGCATCGGCGAGACGATGGCGAGGCTGCTGACGACATCGCTGCGGTCGGCGCGCGTCGAGGGCGTGAAGTTCACGCAGGAGAGCAAGTCGCGCCTCGGCTTCGCGCTGCTGGCGGCGGTGAACGGCGGCCGGCTGAAGATGTACCGCGGCGACGGATCGGCGGAGCATCGCGAGTTCTGGCTCGAGGCCGAGCGTGCGCGCGCGGCGTATCGCGCGAACCGGACGATGAACTTCTTCGTCGATCCACCGGAGGGCCACGACGACTACGTGATGAGCGCGGCGCTGCTGGTGCACGCATCGCGCGACCGCGTGCGCCGGGTGGCGATGGGGCGCGTGCGCGTGTGAGCAGTGGGAAGCGAGAGACGGGAGGCGAGAAGCGAGAAGCGGGAAGCGAGAAAGCCGTCGCGAATCGCCCGGGCGACCGCCTGGCGCACGATGCGATGACTGATGCACGAAGCGCGGGAGCAACACACCCTGGACTGGAGACGAGACGATGGTTGCGCTACGACACGAAGACCGCCCGCATCGAATCCACCGCCGCACGCCGCTGCGGGTCGTCCGCCTCGATGATGACGACGACGCCGTCGCGCCGCTGCCGCTGGTCCGCAAGGACACGCTGCCGGAGCACACCGACGTACCGCGACACGGGCTGCAGCCTCTCGCCGAGCTGCCTGCGCTGCCCGCTCAGCCGCTGCCAGTACGACGAGCCGGGCGGGACGCGCCGTCTCGTCGCCGGCGCGCGTGACCGCGAGATCGCGCTGCTGCGACGGCGGCATCGCGCGCCCGATCACGCTGCTCGCGCGGACGTACGGGCTCTCGCGTCGGAGCATCTTCCGGATCCTCGCTGAGCAGCGAGGCGGGTGAGTGGGAAGTGGAAGCGGGAAGTGAGAAGTGGGATGGGCGATGGGGCGCAAGCGCCCCCGCCTGCGCACGCCCCGATCCGGCGATCAGCGTTGGCGCCTGAGCCGCAGCACCGCGATGTCGATGAGGGCGGCGCCGGCGAGGGCGAGCGCGTACGCGATGGCGCGCGCGGCGTGAGGGTGTGCGGCCGGGGAGGGGCCGGTGCCGACTGCCGGGATCGACGCGGCGGCGGCCACGTTCACGAAGGAGCTGCGGTTGTCGGCGTCGGTGCACATGCGCACGGAGTGCTCGCCGGGCGGTTCCGCCGCGGAAGTGCCGATGAGCGCGTAGATCCGCCAGCGCGCCGTGTAGCAGCGGTTGGGCTCGGTGTGCGGCAGGACGGCATCGATGTCGTACGTGCGCTGGCTCGCGTCGATGTTGGCCAGCTCGTCGTCGGCGATGAAGATGCCGTCGTCGTTCGTCAGGCCGAGGCGGATGGCGTAGCGCGATGCGCCGGTCACGGGCGGCCAGGCAAGGCGGAATCCGACGGTGGTCGAGAAGAGCGTCGGGTCGGGCGGCACGTAGCCGGCTGGCGGCGTCTGGGCGCGCGCCGGCATCGCGGTCGCGGCCACGACGACAGCGAGGGCCAGCGAGGCGGCGGCGATGTTTCGCATCGACATAATCATACGCCCGCACGCGCGACCTGACCGGCGCGCGGCCGAGCCCGGCGGGGGCATCTTCGACGGAACGAACGGAGGCACGATGACCGACGCGACGATCCCGCAGCAGCTCCGGCAGATGGACGCGGCACGACTGCGACGCTACGCGGAGAACCTGGCGTTCTACGGCGGCGACCAGTGGCCGGCATCGATGGTGCGGCGCCAGAACCGCCGCCTCGTCTTCAACTACGCGAAGGCCATCGTCGACAAGACGACGTCGTACCTGGTCTCGGGGCTGAACTTCGCCGTCGATGCCGCGGACGACACGGCCGAGGCGGCGGCGCGGGCGCGGGCGGCGGAGCGCGCGCTGGCGGAGGTGTACGACGCGAACCAGCTCGACCAGCTCGACTTCGACACGGAGATCGATGCGGCGATCCTCGGCGACGGCGCGTACAAGGTGACGTGGGACGCGGCCGAGCGGCGGGTGCGCGTGACGGCGCCCGACGTGCAGGGCCTCTTCGCGTGGTGGCACGGCGACGACGTCTCGCGCGTGTGGCGCGTCGCGAGCCGCTACGGCATCGATGCCGAGTCGGCGCGCGCGATGTACGGTCTGGCCGCGAAGAACCTGCAGGGCGGTATCGCGGCATCGGCGGCGGCGGGCACATCGGCGCGGCGGCCGGCGGTCGAGATCGTCGAGGTGTGGACGGCGGAGCGCTTCGAGCTGTGGGCGGATGGCGCGCGCATCGACGAGCGCGAGAACCCGTACGGCTTCATCCCGTTCGTGATCTATCCCGAACATCCGCGAGCCGAAGCAGTTCTGGGGGCTGAGCGACCTGCCGCCGATCAAGGAGCCGATCCGCGAGCTGAACCGCGCGCTGACGCAGCTTTCGATGATCCTGGAGCTGTCCGGCAACCCGATCGCCGTGCTGGAGAACGTGAGCGAGTCGACGGACATCGCCGTGATGCCGGGCGCGGTGTGGGAGCTGCCGGAGCGGGCGCGGGCGTACCTGCTCGACCTGCTGCAGGGCGGCGGCGTGAAGCTGCACGCGGACTACGTCGACCTGGTGTACCGGGCGATGCACGACCTGGGCGAGTCGCCGCGGACGGCGTTCGGCGACAACCGCTCGGGGCTGTCGGGCGTGGCGCTGAACGTCGAGCTGGACCCGCTGCTGAAGAAGGTGCAGCGGAAGCGGCTGATCCGCGGCCGCGGCGTACCGGCGTCGGAACGAGATGATCCTGCGCATCCTCGACCAGTACGCGCCGCGCGCTGGCGCGACGTTCGCGCCGTACCGCTCGCGCATCGTGTGGGGCAGCGTGCTGCCGCTCGACCGCAGCCGCCTGGTCGAGGACGAGCGGGTGCTCGTCGCGAGCGGCATCCACAGCCGCGCGGCGCGCCGCGGACGAGCTGGGTGTGGAGGACCCGGAGGCGGAGTTCCGGCGGTGGCTGGAGGAGCAGCGCGAGGCTGCGGGGTTACGGTAGCCAGGTGACCGTCCATGCCTGGCGCGTAGTCGGCGAGGCCGCTCAGGCGCCCTCGGCCGAAGCTACGTCGCGAGGCCAGACGTTCATGTGCAACTCCAGTTTCACTGGCAGTTGCGGCGGGCAGCGGTAGATGCCGAGCATCACCATGCGGACGAGCGTCGCCAGGTCTCGCATGGAACCTTCGCTCGTCATGTCGCACCGCCGGTGGAAGTTCGGGGTGGTACCCGCCGTCGACGGGACCTGGCGCCTCGAAGCCCAGCATGCCGAGTGCCCGCTCCTGCTCGCCGGAAAACGCCATCGTCTCCGGCAGGAACATGTCGGACGGTGCCTCGCAGTACAGGTTCTCGTCGAGGAGGCCGCCGGCGAACTGCATGTAGACGTCGCCGGCCGAGGCGATGACGAAACTCTCCGCGTCGGGCCTGCCCGATATGAGCATCTGCGCGACGCACGTCTGGAGCGGCGTCACGTCGGCCCACGTCATCCAGCTCACGATTACGTCCTTTGCCTCGTCCAAGGTCGCTCCTTTCCCTCCGTCTCAGCCTAACGCTGCGGCGCGACACCACCTGTCGCGCGGTGCGGCCACGCCGCGAAGCCAACCAGGAGGGGCTGGAGGACCCGGAGGCGGAGTTCCGGCGGCGGCCGGAGGAGCAGCCGGAGGCTAGGAGCCTCTCGGGCTGAGCAAGACCGGCGTTTCCGTGCAAACGGCCGCTTTTGGCGCCGCGCCGGTACCGTATGCTTCGCGCGATGGAGCGGACTGAACCTTCCGGCGCGGACGTTGTCGCATCGCTGCTGCGGCCGCTGTCGGCGTCCGTGATCACGGGCATCCCGGTCGGGCTTCATCGCCGGGGGCGTGGGGACGAGGCTGGCGATGCGCGCGGTCGCGCTCACGTCATCGAGCGCGGACCAGGGCCGGATCACGGATGCCGAAGCGGTGGTCGGCGAGATCACGCTCGACGGCACGATGTTCCTGGTGCTCGCCGGCACGCTGACGGGGATCGTCGGCGCCCTCGCGTACGCGGCGGTGCGGCGCTGGTTCGCGCCGGCGGGCCGATGGCGCGGGCTGCTCTTCGGGCTGTTTCTCGCGGCGACGCTCGGCTTCGGCGTGATGACGAGCGCGGGCGACGACTTCAGCCGCTTCGGGAGCCCTGCCCTCAACATCCTCATGTTCGAGGCGCTGTTCGTGCTCTTCGGCGTACTCATCGCGCCGTCGTACGACTACGTCGAAGATCGCCTGCGACAGGCCAGCGCGCCCGTCCTCTGGCTGGCGCTGGTCCCGGCGGTGTTTTGCATCCTGGGCTTCATGGCGCTGCCGATCACGTCGCAGGACTGGCGGATGTTCGTGTTGTTGCTGTATGTGCTCGTGGTGCCCGCCGTGGTTGCCGCCACCGGTGGCGCGCTCGCGCAGCGGCTCGGTCCGCGCGTCGCGTGGCCACCGGCCGTGATCGGCGGCGCGCTGTTGGCCGCTACGATCGCCGGCGTGTTCGCGGACGCCTGATCGTCGCCGGAAGCAGCCTGGAGCTGCGGCCGACGAATCTCGATCCGCTCAGTAGTTGATGTTCGCGAGCGGGTCCGGCGTCGTGCCGCTCTGCTCCGGGGCGACGTTGCCGGCGGCGAACGAGAAGTTGCTCGGCGTGTTGTTCGACCCGGAGTTGCGCACGGCGATGTTCGCGTCCGACTCGATGAACACGCCGTAGTTTCCGTTGCTGCTGACGTTGTTGCCCTCGAGGCGCACGTTGTGGGCTGCGCTCGCGATGTGGATGCCGGCGCCGCTGTTGCCCGTCGACTCGCTGCCGGTCACCAGCGCCTCGCCGCTGCCGGCGATCTCGATGCCGTTCTGCGTGTTCCCGTAGATGGTGCACCCCTCCACGATGGCGCCGCCCGCGTTCAGGCCGGCCAATACGATGCCGTGCTCGCCGTTGTTCTCGGCGCGGCAGTGGCGGATCGTCGCGCGGGCGCCGGCGCGGATGCCGGATGCGCTGTTCAGCGACACGACGATGTCCTCGTACGCGGGCGAGTTCGCCAGGTCAGCGGCGATGCCGTTGCGCCAGCCGCGGATGGCGCCGTTTTTCACCTTCAGGCCGGTGATGAAGTGGAAGCTCCCGGGCCCGGCGATGCCATCGAACAGCTCCGTGTCGCCCTGCAGCGCGAAGCCGTTGAGGTCGATGGTCACGCCGTTGGCATCGTTACCGAGCGTGATGCCCGCGGTGTCCGTCGGCGCGATGAGGTCCTGCGTCAGGAAGTACGAGCCGGGCCCCGTGATGTCGAACGGCAGGTGGTCGATGGGGATGCGCGGCTCGATCTGGGGCTGCGTTGGGCCGGGCGGTCCGGGCGGGTCGAGCGGGCCGCCGCGGACGACGCCGGTGAGGGACGCGACGACGAGCAGTGACATCACCAGCGCCAGCACCCAACCGGCGCGGCTCGTGACGGTGGACATGCGGGGAGCCTCCTGGTGAGATCAATGGGAGGCGGGGACTTGCTGTATCGCCGCTGGGGGCGTTGGTGTCAAGAACGAACTTGACGAGCGCGAGAAGTTAACCCGAAGCGGGCGCGGGGCCATCGACATCGTGAGGCCGCCGTCGTACGATGGTGCCCCGGACCTCGAGGGCGGCGCGGGGTGGATATGCGTCCTCTGTTCGACAAGCTGGGCTGGCTCGATCGCCGGCGGCCTCGCCGTCCTGCTCGCGGCGTCCGTTGCGGGCGTCGTCCATGGCGGGCCGCTCGATCCGCCCGGCGCGCCCGCGCCTTCGATGCAGACGCTCTCGCACATGCCGCCGGACTACGTGCTCCAGCTTAACGCGGCAAACGGCGACGGCGCGGGCTGCGGCTCCGACCGCTTCGAGTGTGTGCTGGGCTCCGCCGGAGTGCTCGACCACGCGACGGGGCTCGTCTGGCAGCGAGACCTCAGCAACTCCGACACGATGTCGTGGTCGCAGGCCGTGACGGCGTGTCTGAACTACAACGGCGGTGGGCGCATGGGCTGGCGCCTGCCGACCGTCGGCGAGCTGACGACGCTGATCGATGCCAACGTCGTCGGGCCGACGCCGTCGTTCCCGATCGGCCATCCCTTCACCAATGTGCCGTTTCTGCCGTGGTACTGGGCGAACAGCCTCGACTACCCGACGTCGCAGGAACCGCGGAACTTCTGGGCGGTGTTCATAGTGTCACCCGGCGCCACGCCGGGCTTCGCGATTTCGGTTGACGACGTATCGACGTACGCCGCCATGTGCGTGCGGGGTGCGGACTGATGGGCGGCATGACGTCTCGGCTGATGCGCACGGTCGGGTGGGCCGCCGCAGGCGCTCTCGCGGTCGCGGTGGTGCTTGCCGGTGCGAACGTCGTGCGCGGCGGGCCGCTGGATCCGCCGGGTCCGCCGAACAGCACGCTGCAGCCGCTGAACCAGATGCCGCCGGACTGGTACGCGGCGCTCGCATCGAACAATGGCGACGGCAACGGCTGCGGGTCGTCGCGTTTCGACTGCGTCATGACGAGCTTCGCCTGCAACCCGACGTGTCACTTCTCGATCGATGGTGTGCTCGACCACGAGACCGGCCTCGTGTGGCAGCGCGACCTCTCAGGGGCGTTGTCGTCGTGGGAGGGGGCGCAGAGCACCTGCACGAACTTCACCGGCGGCGGGACAAAGGGCTGGCGGCTGCCGACCGCGGCGGAGATGCTGAGCCTCGCCGACCCGAGCATGGTGACGCCGGCATTCGCTCTGCCGGCAGGAGCTCCGTTCCGGACGATCCCGAGCGGCGCCATCGCATTCTGGACGAACACGCGCGACGCTACCAACACACAGAACATCTACACCGTTCGGTTCCGCGGATCGCTGGTGGGCGACGGGCCAGCAGCGAGCCTGACCGATGTCAATACGCTCTCCGGCGCGGCGCACTGGTGCGTGCGCGGCGCGGACACGGCGCGATAGCTCAGTTCACGAGGTCGAACGCCACGGGCACGCCGCTGGACCACAACTCCTCGTGCGAGCGGAGGACCTTCTCCTTCGTGGGGATGCTCCACATGAGGTTCGCGTAGTCGGCGTAGTCGAACCAGCCGGCGTTCGGGATGTAGATCGCGCCAGCGGCGTCGCGCTCGACGGGGTCGGTCAGCTCGCGCGCGGTCGCGTCGTGCGTGCTTGCTCGCCGAGCTTGATGCGGACGTCAGGATGGGCGCGGATGTTGTGGAGCCAGGCGCACTTCGGACCGAGCATGGCCACGCCGTACAGGCGGTTGCCATCGCGGATGACACGGAGCGCTCGCACCCGCTGCTTGCCGCTGCGGCGCCCGGTCGTCGTGAGCACGCCGAGCCCGGCGGGCGTGGGCAGCGCGCGCCAGAACATCGTGTTCGTCGCATGCCCGAGCTTGTGAAACCAGGGCGCGCTGGCAAATGGATTCGCCATCGGGCCTCCGATCCGGTGCCGGGCGGCGTGCGATCGGCGACGGTGCGACGTGCGCAGACGGCGCGCGCTACAGCCATCGAGGTGCGTTACGCCGTCGCGGGCTTCTCCTCGCGCTTCGGCCACATGTTCTTCAGGTCGCCGGTGACGTCGCCCATGACGCTGTCCAGCTCGTCGAGCGACCAGACGTGGCCCGGCTCGTTCTTCGCGGACTTCACGATCTCGGGCAGGCTGTAGAGGCCGATCAGCGGACCGCTGACCATGAAGTCGCGGCCGTTGATGTTCGCCGCGGCGTCGGTGCAGAGCCACGCGACGAAGGGGCCGACGGCCTCGGGCGGGTTCGCCTTGCCGAACCCCTCGAGCGCCTGGAAGCCCTGCATGCCGGCCGCGCCGCCGCGCTGAGCCGCCTCGCGCATCTCGTCGCTGATGACGAGGCGCGTTCCGGCGCGCGGGCGGATGGCGTTCGAGCGGACGCCGTAGCCGCCCATATCGCGCGCGAGCGTGCGGGAGAGGCCGATGATGCCTTCCTTGGCGGCGGCGTAGTTGCCCTGGCCGCGGTTGCCCAGCCCTGACTCCGATGCGGTGTTCACGAAGACGCCGCTCCGCTGCTGGCGGAAGATCACGGCCGCGTGCTTGCTCAGGTTGAAGTGGCCCTTGAGGTGGACGGCGAGGACGATGTCCCACTCCTCTTCCGTCATGTTGAAGATCATCTTGTCGCGCAGGATGCCGGCGTTGTTGACGACGATGTCGAGGCGCCCGAACGTGTCCATCGCCTGCTGCACCATGCGGTCGCCGGACGCGAACTCAGAGACGTTGTCGTAGTTGGCGGCGGCGTCGCTGCCCATCTTCTTGACCTCGGCGACGACCTCGTCAGCGGGGCCCTTCTCGCCGCCTGTACCGGACGCCGTGCCGCCGAAGTCGTTGACGATGACCTTCGCGCCTTCCGACGCCAGCGCCAGGCACTCGCCGCGGCCGATACCACGGCCGCCGCCGGTGACGATGGCGACCTTGCCTTCGAGTCGATTGCCCATGATGAGCCTCCTTGTGCGTTTGTTGTGTGGTTGCGCGGAAAGAGTGTGCCGCAGCTTCGATTTCGGCAGCCGGACGGCCCCGTCCGGACAGCGATCGGCAATGTACGGGAGGCTTATGTTACGGGCAAGATTCGGCGCGAGAAGCTCGATACGAGATGCGAGAGTTAACGGGCGATAACGCCTGCTTAATCGCTCGTCGGTAGTGTTGCGATGTCAGCAGAAACCACCTCGACGCGGGGATGCGGCGAGTGGTCGGGAGGCCGGACAAGCGGGGTGTTCGGCCTCTCTCCGTGTCGTCGCCGATCGGCGTTTAGCCGCGAGCGCAGATCAACCGCGCTCGTGGCGGTCCTCTTCCTGCGCCTCGCGCTCGCGACGCTCTGACGCTTCGGCTTCGTCGTCCATGCTGGCGGCCCCGGCCTCGACGTCGCGCTTGATGTCGGCGGGCTGTGGGATGCGGGCCTCCATCCGCTCGCCGAGGATCGCGTAGTAGTTGACGCCCAGGTAATGCAACGGACGCTCCTCCGGGTCGGCGAGGAGCCACGTCTCGTCGAAGGCGTCCTGCTCGACCGAGGCTGCGGCGACGGTGCCGACGAAGAGCGTGTGGTCGCCGACGGTGTATGCGTCGTTCACGCCGCACTCAATCCAGCCGACGCATCCCTCGAGCAGCGGCGCCGCGATCCGGCGGGCGCGGAAGGTCGGCAGGCGCGTCAGCTCGAGCTTGTTCAGCTCGGCGCCGCCGACACTACCCAGGTACTGCACGTGATGCAGCAGCTGGCGCGTCGGGATGTTGAGCGCGAATTCTTCGCTGAACTTGATCATGTCGTGCGTGTGGCGCGCGGGATGCACGGCGATGCCGATGAGGGGCGGGTCGATGCTGAGGGGCGTCACGAACGCCGCCGGCATGACGTTCTGGTTGCCGTGCCATGCCGTCGTCACGAGCACGACGGGGCCGCCGCCAAGCAGCCTCCGTGCATCGCGCTCATCGATGGTGTGTCTCACGGGGCACAGTTTGACATCGCGATGCGCGGCGCGGAATGATCCGGGCGATGATCAGCTCGATCGCCGGCTTCCTGCGCTACTTCGATGCCGTGCACCGGCGTGCGCTGCGCGATGTCGCCGCGCTTCCGCCGGACGCCGATGGCTGGGCACCGCCCGCAGGTCAGGGCGAGAACGCCTGGAGCATCAACCAGCTCGTCGGTCACATGGCCGGATCGCGGCTGTACTTCGCCAGCGCGTACTCAGGGCGCGGCTGGATTAGCCCCGCGGCGCCCGATGTCAGCAGGCGGGAGCAATGGCTGCCGGCGCTGGAGTGGAGCGCATCGGAGCTGCGTGCCCAGCTCGAAGGCACGCCCGATGCGTGGCTTCAGCGCAAAGTGACGATGATCGACACCGATGCGTCGCTCTCGGGCTGGCGCGTGTTGATGATGATGGTGGAGCATGACATTCACCATCGCAGCCAGATCGACACGTACGCGGGGCTCAATGGCTGGGACGTGCCAGACATCTACGGACGCAGCGCGGAGACGATCGCGGGGCTCCAGGCATCGGAGCGAGCGAAGCACGCGGATTAGCAGCGGACGGGGTCAGCCCGCGACGGCAGTCTCACGCGCCGGCGCCGTCGCGGGCCGTTCGAGCACGCCATCGACGAACTGGCGGATCGCCGGCACCACGAGGTCCGTCGCGACATCGCTGTGGCCGCCGCCCGGGAAGGCGACGTAGGTCTTCGGCTCCGGCGCCGCTTCGAACACACGCTGGCCCATGTACTCGGGCACCGTCTGGTCGTTGTCGCCGTGCATCACGAGCAGCGGCACGCCGATGCGCCGGATCTTGGATTGGTTGTCGTAGTTCGTCACCGGCAGCCAGGCGCGACGCGAGCAGCGGACGCAGCTTCGGGTACCAGTCCCAGATCATGCCCCGGATCGACGTGTACGGCGCGCGCAGGATCAGCCCCGCGGCGGGCTCGCGGATCGCCAGCTCCGTCGCGATGCCCGTGCCGAGCGAGAAGCCGTAATGGAAGATCGTCGTCGGGTCGACGTCATTCCGCTGGAACAGCCAGGCGAGCGCGGCTGCGCCATCGGTGTATGTGCCCTCTTCGGTCGGGGAGCCGCCGTTGCGTCCGTATCCGCGATAGTCGAAGACGAGGAAGTTGCAGCCGACGCCGCGCAGGAAGTCGTGGAAGGACTCCGCGCGCTCCCTGGTGACCCACATGTCGCTGGCGCTGTAGCTCGTGCCGTGGCAGAAGAGCAGCGTCGGCGCCTCGGGCCGCTTCGCTTTGAAGAACCACCCCTGCAACTCGTGGCCATCGGCGGTAAAGATCTCCGCCTCCTCGTACGGCCAGCGCACGGGGTCGGGCGGGTCCGGGTGCCAGGGCCCCATATAGAACAGCCGCGGCCGGATGATGCGCTCCGATGCAAGCGTCAGTCCGATCGGCGGTACGCAGAGCGCAGCGGCGGTGAGGATCGCGCGCGTGAACATGTGGTTCGAGTGTAACGGACGACGCCGCGCTGGCCTACGGCTTACGCTAACGGCTTGCGCTACGGCTTACGCTACGGCTTGCGGCCGAGCATGTACACGAACTCGCCATCGACGTGGTACGCGCCGTCTTCGCGCCGGTAGGGCTGCAGGCTCTCGACGTACTCCGCGTGCACTTCGGCGCGCATTTCGGGCGTCATCTTCGAGTAGGGAAGCGCGACGGGGCCGCCGGGGAAGATCGCACCGCACGCCTCTTCGTCCGTGCGCCAGACCAGCGTCTGCGGGACGCGCTCCTCGTGCCGGTCGATGAAGCCCGCCCGCTCGAACGCGAAATCGAGCGCGCCGACGCCGCCGAGGAAGAAGAACATCGGGCAGACGTCTGATGACACACGCGCGTCGATAATCGGAAACACGGCGTTCCAGCCGCAGTGATCCCGCCGGCCCCACACGCACACCACGGCGCGCCCGCCGGGGCGCAACACGCGGTACATCTGGTCGATTGCCTTCTGTGGGTCGGCGGGATACATCATTCCGAGCACGCACGTCGCGACGTCGAACGACGCGTCTTCGAATGCGAGGTCCTCGGCATCGACCCGCTCGCCGCGCATGTTCGCGACGCCGCGCCGCGCCGCTTCTTCCATCGTCGCGGCGACCATCTTCTCGGAGATGTCGGTCGCAACGACCTCGCCGGCCGGCCCGACGCGCTGTGCCGCCATGAACGCCGCCACGCCGGTGCCCGTCGCAACGTCGAGCACACGCTCGCCGGGCCGCGGATCCGACAGCGCAATCGAGCGCTCCGAGCACGCCGTGAGCACCGGCACCCAGTATTTGTCGTAGTCGGCGACCGCGAGGTCCCAGCCGTAGCGCTGCACGCGTCGATGCATCCTCGCGTCCATCAGCCCCGCGCTCCTGGCCGCGCTACTTCGATCTGACGCGTGACCGGCAGCGCGCGCACGATGTCATCGAGCACAGGACTGCAGCGGTCCGCCGCCTCGATCATCTCGCGCACGCGGTCCTCCGGCGCGGGGCTGGTCACGGAAACGACGCAGCGCACGGCCACGTAGCCGGGCGCCCCATCGCCGATGCCGTACATGCCCGAAGCGTCGTAGTCCGTCTCGATGCGCACCTCGATGTCGTCGACGGGGACGTCCATGTGCGCCGCCCACATCAGGTATCCCAGCGTCAGGCATGAGCCCAGCGCGGACCGGACGAAGACGCCCGGGTCGGGGGCATCGCCCTGCCCGCCCTGCTCCTTGCTGAGCGCGGAGCTGAGGGACCAGGGGCCATCCTCGATCTGGCAGGAGCCATCGGCGCCGCGCGCCCGGACCGTCGTCACCGCCGTCCCGCGGCCGAGCGCCGGGCGGAGCTGGAGCGCGCGGGCGTTGCGCTCGAACGATGCCTTGAGACCCCGGTCCTTCATGTCGTGATCCTCCGCCCTTAGCATCGCATAGGCAATCAGGGGGTCACTCGTGGGAATTACGGACTTCTGCGCCAATTCCGATGCGGTTTTCGATGCTCTGGCACCGGCCGTGTCAATTGGCGCAGGCCCGGTGCACCGCTAGAAGCGCTCGCCCGCCGACGCGGACTGGCCCGGCGCCTCTTCGACCTCGACCGAGATCGTGGCCAGGTTCGATGCACCGCGCGCCCGCAGGTCATCGCGCAGCCGCGCGGCCAACCACTCGGCGAGGCGCTCCGCCGTCGTGTTGTCGAGTGGCAACGCCAGCACGTCGGCCTTCGGGAAGACGAAGCCGCGGCCGGCGAAGCGGATCTTCCAGTTGGTCGCGGTCTCGTCGATCTCCAGCACGCGGCTGTCGCGCTGCAGCAGGAACTTGTGGTCCAGCTCGTCGCACAACGCCTTGCCGAGCGACTTCAGCGTCGAGAAGTCGCACACCCAGGAGTCGTCCGTGAGCGTGCCGGTGACCTCGATGGCGACGGCGTAGTTGTGGCCGTGCAGGGGCTCGCACTGTCCCCCGAACGTCGCGAAGTGCGCCGCCGCGAACTTCAGCTTGTTGCGCTCTACGCGGACGGAGTAGTTCATGGGCGTGTCAGTCGTCCCAGCGGTAGTCGTGCTGGCCGCCCTGGCCTAGCGGCGCGGGAACGGTGGCGCCGCAGATGCAGGGGAAGTCGCCGATGCGCACCCACATCGGGAAGTTGCCCTCGTAATGGCGGCCGCAGGTGGGGCAGTCGCTCTGGTAGAGCTTCACGTGCGGCTCGTTGACTTTCTTCTTCGGGGGCATGCCTGGATCTCAGAGGTACCGTGCCGACAGGAGTTCGTTACGGCGGGCTGACGAAGACGTAGTAGCGGTCCTCGCGCTCGATGATGAGCACCTTCTTGCCGCTCGCCTGCAGGTCGCGGATGCGCGCGGGCAGCACGGCGCCGTGGCCGCGGATGATGACACTCGATTGCCACGCGTACTCCTCGCCGCCGAGGCTGACGCGCGTCGGCAGGAAGTCCGCGTCGACGAGATCGGCGAGCGGCACCCACAT
This sequence comes from uncultured Chloroflexia bacterium, assembly GCA_963736015.1. Taxonomy (GTDB): domain Bacteria; phylum Chloroflexota; class Dehalococcoidia; order DSTF01; family JACRBR01; genus CAVTNG01. The sequence goes on from CAVTNG010000007.1 coordinate 154,017, forward strand.
CGGCCCCGGCAGGTCGAGTGTGCCGATCGAGGCCGGGTCCAGCGCCAGGACTTCGTGCTGTTGCTCCTGCACCATCGCGCCGTATTCCATCGCAGGGTGCGCCGTGGGTCAAGGCGGTGACGAGTGATTCAGTGATTCAGTTGTTCAGGGACTCAGGGAGTCAGTCATTGGCCCACGAGGGTGGCTCGATGTAGCGGAGGCCGCTGATCTCGATGTTCTCCAGCAGGTCCGAGACGGTGTGGGCCGATCCCGGGACCGTGACGTCGCCGGCGATCTCCGCCAGCGGCGCCAGCACGAACGGGCGCTCAACCATCGCTGGATGAGGTACGACGAGATCGTCCGTGTCGATGACGCGGTCGCCGTAGAGCAGGATGTCGATGTCGATCGGGCGGGGCGCCCATCGCTCGGCCGGCCGGCGGCCGATCTCGTGCTCGATCTCCTTCACGAAGCGGAGGAGCGCCGCCGGCTCGAGCGCCGTGCGCACCTCGACCGCGGCGTTGGCGTAGTCCGGCCCGACCGGTTGTCCTTCGAGCACGACGGCGTCGGATTCGTACAGCGACGACACGGCGACGATCTCGCACTCGCGCGCGAGCATGCGCACGGCCGCCCGCAGGTTCTCGCGCCGGTTGCCGATGTTCGCTCCGAGGCCCAGGAAGACGCGCTCGGCCATCACGGCTCCGCGGGCGCCCACCCGCGCACGATCGCGTCCGCGACCATCGCCGCCTGCTTCATCGCCGCGACGTCGTGCACGCGCACGATGTCGGCGCCGCCGGCGACTGAGAACGCGACGCTCGCCGCCGTGCCGAAGATGCGCTCCGGCACATCCGCCCCGCCGAGCACGGCGCCGATCGTCGACTTGCGCGACGTCCCGACGAGCAACGGCAACCCCAGCTCGCGCAGCTCACCGAGGCGTCGCAGCATCTCGATGTTCTCCTCCGGCCGCCATCCGAATCCGAACCCCGGGTCGAGGATCGAGCCGCTCGCGCGGCAGCCCCTCGCGCTCCGCGATGGCGATCGACTCGCGCAGGCCCTCGAGCACGCGCGCGATGACATCGCCGGGCTCGCGGCCACGCTGGTTGTGCATCGCGACCGCCGGCACGCCCGCTTCTGCCGCGATGCGCGCGATCGACGCATCATGCCGGAAGCCGTAGATGTCGTTGATCATGTGCGCGCCCGCATCGAGCGCTGCGCGCGCGACCTCGGGCTTGTACGTATCGACGCTCATCGGCATGTCGGGCAGCTCGCGGCCGATGCGCTCGATCGCGGGCACGACGCGACGGATCTCCTCCTCCGGCGCGATCTCGTCGAAGCCGGCGCGCGTGCGATCCGATGCCGGGCGCGTGGACTGGCCGCCGACGTCGAGGATGTCCGCGCCTTCGTCCACGAATCGGCGCGCGAGCGCGACGGCGTCGTCGGCGTTATCGACGCCATCGCCGGAGAACGACTCCGGCGAGACGTTGACCACGCCCATGATGTACGTGCGCGCGCCCCAGGCGAACGTCTTGGCGCCGATGCGCAGCGATGCGGCTGTGTGCGTCGTCACGCGATGATGCTAACGGATCGCCTCAGAGCGGGCGGATGCGGCGGCCGTCGAGGCTCACGCCGAGCTGCGAGAGGTAGCCGATGAGCGTCGCGCGGTGGTGCAGGTCGTGCGCGAAGCGGTGGTACGCGATGTAGTGGCCGGTGTACCGATACCGGCTCGTCGACGTAGCCGAGGTCCATCCCGGCCATCGCGCGCTCGACCGAGCCCAGCAGCGGCGGCGGAAGGGTCGGCTGCGACTCGCTCGCGCTGCTGCCCGCGTCGTAGACGTCGTCGAGCTTCTTCTGGTCGCGCAGGAAGCGGGCCAGCGCCTCCCACGATGCGCGTAGCTCCTGCTTGATGCCTTCGGGCGTCCGGCACAGACGCAGCAGATCTCCGAGGCGCGCGATGTCATCCGGCGTGGCAATGGGCCCGTGGTAGCGGGCGCCGATGACGTGAGCGAAGATCACGCGGGCGGGCCACTCGCCGTGCCTCGGCACCCACTCGAGCTTGCCATCATCGAACAGGTCCACGAGCTCGACCAGGTTGTCGTTCGTCGCCTGCCAGCCGGGAGCGAAGTCGAGCCGCGGGAACGGTGCGGGCATGTCCGTCATGTGTTCAGCGCCGTTCGCGGACGGGGGCGTGCCTCACCGCGCCGCCGCCGGCTCGGTTGCGGGCGACTCGTACTTCGGCGGCTCGCTCGCGCTGCGAGGATCTCGTTCAGGCGCGCCGCCTGAGCCGCGAACATCCTCCGCACCTGCCAGCCCATGACGCGGACTCTGATCCGCCCGAAACGGTCGTCGCACTTGATGCGGAAGTGCACGTCCGTGCCGCCATCCGCCGCGACGAACTCCACCGTCTCGGTCGCCGGCGGCGCCGCCATGAACGAGGCCTTCGTGATGCTGCGCTTCACGCTGAAGTACTCGAACGGCCGCCAATCCGTGTACTCCGTGAGCGACGACCAGTTCCCGTGCGCGCAGTGCGACGTAGCGCCGACTCCCCGGCGGCCGCGATCATTGCCTGTGTCGGCCACCGCCGTCATGTCGCTCCACATCAACCGCTTCTCGGGGTCCGACCAGTACTGCCAGACGACCGATGGCGGGGCGTCGATCCGCATGATCACTTCCCAGTCCGCCTCTTCTCGCCCGATGAACACGCGGCGCTGCGCCCTGACGCTGTCGCACACGGCGCGCAGGTCGTGCACACCGCCGCCGATCTCGCCGAGCGACTCGTAGGTCTCGAAGTGCGCAGGCAGCGCGAAGGCATCGGGCAGGTCGCGCATGATCGGCGCGGTGAAGAATGCATATGCGCGCACGCCCGTCGATTCGGTGATCGTGTTCTTGAGCAGGCGATGCACGAGGATCACGTCGGGGCCGGCGAGGTCCGCGCGGCCGCCGGCATCGTGCACAACGAACTCACCCTTGTGGCAGATGAACTTCAGGTCCAGCTCACCCATCGATGCGCAGGCGGCGCAGCGGCACGTGGTGCTGCGCTGCATGTCGAGGAGCCGGTCCGAGAACGCGACGTAGCACGACTCGACGGTCTCGACGAGGCGCTCGACCTGAGTGAACCGTGCCGCGTCGGCGTAGCAGAGGACGGCGTCGCCCTCGAGCTTCACGAACGTCAGGGGCGGAGCCAGCCGCTCGATGATCAGGTGCGTCAGCTCGCCGATGATCCCCTGCGCGTGCTCCAGCTCCGTCCCGGTGAGGAACTTCGTGTAGCCGGCAATGTCGGCGATGACGAGGTAGCCCTCGCGTGCTGCTGTGTCCTCGGCCATGCGTGCCTCCGCGGACATTGTACGCAGGGCGGCGCGTGCGGCGCGGATCACGCGCGGCTGAACCCATGCTGTGGCGACGTGACGGGAGAGCCTGTTCGAAGCGGGAGAGGCGAGGGCGTCTGTCGTCCGCGACGGGGGGCGAGCTACGCGGCTACTCCCCGCACTGGCGCTTCACGCCGTCGATGAAGCGCTGCGCAACGTCGGTCATGTACGGCGTGATGAACGGATCGTTGGGTTGTGGATCTGGGCCGAAGTAGAGCTGCGCGTCGATCACCAGGTCACCGCATCGGAGTGTCGCAGCGAGCGCGCGGCCGGTGCCGTCGGTCATGCGCTTGAGCTCGCCGTCGTACGTGGCGCCGTCGCGGGCCTTCGCCTCGGCCAGCACGATGATCGGGCCGGTGATGCCGTCGACCGCCGGGACATCCTTCGCGGAATAGCCGATGCGGCCCGCCCGCACGCCGTTGGCATCGGGAAACGAGACGGCGTACGACAGGCTCTCGGCGTCGGTGGTCTCGGGCACGGCGTCCGGCACGAACGGCGCGAACCCGGCGAATGACTCAAACGCGTCCGCGTCGTCGACGCGGTGGACGGCGATGATGCCCGGCGGCAGGTCGAAGTCCGCCTGCGTCGGCTCCACCATCGACCCGGCGACGGCGGCGTGGTGGCGGGCCTGGATGTCGCTGGCGACGTACAGGGCCGATGCGGCGGCCGCGGCGATGATGCCGAAGACGAGCAGGCTGGCGCCCAGCAGCCCGGCGAGGTGCAGCGGCCGATGCGCGGCCGGCGGCGGGTTTGGCGCAGCGATCACGATCATCTGAACGGCCCCGGCCCTCCTCCCATATCAGATTCGGCCGTGCCGGCGAATGCTTTGACTTCGCCTTCGGCCCTGCGAGAGTACGCCCCCGGACCGCCGGCGTCGACGCCACCGGGGCGCGACGTCAAGCCGAAGGAGCCAGTCACTACCGATGCCTGACGCCAAGCGCGACGTCCTGGAAGTCTGCTACCCGAACAATGCCAACGGGGCATCAGCCGTTGCCGGCGCGTCCTACGCCTGGAGCGCCTGGACGCAGCTGACCGCCTCGCTCGCCGATCACCTGATCCTGACCGGCCTCTCGACCTTCATCCTGATCAACGCCACCGCGACACCCATCAGCGGCATCATCGAATTCGAAGTAGGCGTCGGCGCGGCTGGCAGCGAGCAGCCGATCGCGCGCGCCGCCACCGCCATCGGCTACAGCGCCTCCGGCACGCTCGACACGAAGAACGTCATGAAAGGCGAGATCCTCGACGTGCAGCCGACACGCATCGCGGCCGGCGCGCGCGTCGCCGTCCGCGCGACGTCGAACTTCGCCACCGCCGCGACGTTCATCACCGCTGCCAAGCTCTACGGCTACGCAGCCGGCACCTTCGATCCCATCGACCCGATCGGCGATCCTGATCTCTACCTCCAGGCGCGCCACGTCCCCGGCGGCGCCGCCGTCGTACCGTCGCTGGCGAACGCCACCGTGACCACGGGCGCCTCGCTCTGGACGTTCGGCAGCTGGGCGCAGATCGTCGCGGCGGCCGCCGCGCCGTTGCTCGTGACCGGCGTCGCGACCGGCGGCACCAGCATCGGTGGCGGCTTCGACCTGGAGATCGGCACCGGCAGCGCCGGCAACGAAGTCTCGCGCGCGCTCGTCCCGATCTGCGGACGCGACCTGACGCCGGGCCCCGGCTACGGACTCTTCCGGCTCGCGCGGCCGCTGTTCGTCAAAGACGGCGAGCGCATCGCCGCGCGCGCCCGCGGCCGCCCCGCATCAACGGGCTTCGACCTCGTGCTGCAGACGCAGGAGCTGAACAACTGACATGACCACGCCCGTGAACTTCACGCCCGTCGCCGTCGACCCGCAACAGCTCGGCGCGTCGCTCGGTGACCTGTACACCGCCGGCGCCTCGGGCGCGTTCGTGCACTACATCGGCCTCGTCAACGACGACGTGACCGCCGTCACCGCGACGCTGCACTACGTGCCGTCAGGCGGCAGCGCCGGCGACGACAACATCATCGCGAAGGCGATCGTCGTGCCATCGAACGGCCTGATGATCAACGCGCTCGCCGCACTCGGAGGCACGCCCCTGGCGATGGAGGCCGGAGGCAAGCTGCGCGGACTCGCATCCGCCGCGTCGCAGGTCACGGTGCACATCGGCATCACCGATCTCGCCTAGTGCGCTGGGAGCTGTTCGCGCACGCCGGCTTCGCCTTCGTGGCCGATGGCGCCCGGCGCATCACGTGGTCGGTGAGCACGGGACGGCTCGCCGTCATCGTCCCGGCCGGCGTGACGTACGGCCCGATGGCCATCGGCGCCGGATCGGCGAGGCGACGTCGGGGCGCGGGTCCGATGCGGCCTGCACGTCCCGCGGCGGGCGCGGCGCCAGCACACGCCGCGCGGCCTCACCGACCGAACGAATGACCGCGTACAGACTGAAAGACTGACCGACTGACGACCTGAAAGACTGCCGGAGGCACACATGCCCACCACCATCGCCACCATCCGCGCCCGCGTGCGCCAGGACCTGCACGACGAGGACAGCGCCGCGTATCGCTGGACGGACGCCGTCCTCGACCGCCACATCGGCCGCGCGGCGGGCGAGTACAGCCTGTTCGCGCCGCTCGAGCAGAAGACGACGCTGACGGCGACGCCGGGAAGCCGCGACGTGAGCATCGCGTCGCTGTCGGGGCTGATCGAGATCGAAGCGGTGGAGTGGCCCGTCGGCGAGTTCCCGCCGAGGCGCGTCGCCTGGTCGCAGTGGCAGACGACGATCACGCTCGACGTCGTCGAGCGCGCCTTCGGCCGCGGACAGCGTCTACGTCTTCTGGACGAAGCCGCACACGCTCGATGGCAGCACGTCGACGCTGCCCGCGCACCACGAGGACATCGTCGCGGCCGGAGCGACGGCGTACGCGGCGCTCGACTGGACGTCGTTCGCGACGAACCGCATCAACACCGGCGGCGACGACGTCTGGGGCCGCTACAAGGCCCTTGCCGACGAGCGCCTGCGCTACTTCCGGCAGGAGCTGATGCGCATCGGCCGCGGCAACACCGTGCGGCAGCGGCGGCTGTACACGACGGACGCGCCGTCGGTGTTCGAGCAGAGCCAGGGTGAAGTACTAGGCGGTTCTTCAGTGATTCAGTTGTTCAGTATTTCCGTAAGAGCGCCGTGAGAACTGCTCCTGAATGACCGAGCGACTGAACAACTGAGAGACTTTAGATGCGCACTCTCTCCTCCGACCTGATCGCCGCACAGCGCGCCGCCTCGACCGAGCCGCAGTCGTCGACGTCGTGGTCGAGAACTCGATCGCGGGCATCCGGCGGCTGGACTTCACGCTGCTCGACAACACGGCGCAAACGATCGCCCGGCATGGCGTCGCGGTTGCGGGCGATGGCTCCGTGACGCGCGTGCGCGCCGACGGCGCGGGCAACGTGAAGCAGCAGCGCGTGACCGCGCCCGGCTCCGGGCCGTGGACGTCGTGGAACACGCTCTCGCGCCGGCGTCGGCGCGCAGGTGGCATGCGCGGCGAAGGGCTCGCGCGTGGCCGTCGTGTACGCCGATGCCGCGGGGACGGGCATCAAGCTGAAGGAGAGCACCGACAACGGCGCCACCTACGGCGCCGAGATCGCCGTCACGACGGCTGCGGCCGCCGTCGTTGGGCTCGCGGTGGCGTACAAGAACACCAGCGGCGACCTGGCGATCGCCTGGATCACGGCGGCGGCGCTCAGCATCATCAAGCGCATGTCGGGCGCGTTCGGGTCGGCGTCGAATAGCGGCATCAGCGTCAGCAGCCTCAACGGCGTCGGCATGTGCTACGGGTTCGACTGGGACATCGTGCTCACGGGGATCGAGGCGACGACGCTGCGGCGCACGCTGTGGACCATCGTCCACGGCGACGGCATCCGATGCGGCGGCGGGGACGTGGGCGACGCTGCAGCCGCAGCAGCAGGCGGAGAGCGACAGCTCCGTCAGCTTCGCGGCGCCGTTCATCGCCTTCACGGACTGCCATCGCATCACCTACGTCGAGGCGGATGCCTTCACCGGTGGCGCGACGCGCGTGTACCGCACGAACGTGCACCCGGCGTCGACGTTCGTCGCCGGCGCGTTCACGCTGCGGGCGCCGCTGCCCGTGAACTACGGCGGCGCCGAGGGCCTGGCGATCGCGGCCGATGCGGGAGGCGCCGGGTACGTGTACGAGAGCGCGCCCGACGCCGTCTACGGCGCGCCGCAGTCGCAGCAGCTCGCGACGCTGACGCCGGACGTCATCGTCGATCGCGATCGACGAGCGCAGCGACGCGACGGCCGGCTACGTCGAGCTGGATAACGCATCGGGCGCGTACGCGGGACCGCCGGCGCCGATGGCCATCGGCAATCTCGTGTCGGTGTCGTGGGGTTATCGCACGGCGAGAGGGCCGCAGTCGTCGCGCATGGCGGACCTCTGGATCGCGGGCTTCGAGCACCGGCGCAGCGGCGGCGTATCGACGCTGCGCATCTACGTCGAGGGCGGGTGGGAGCTGCTGCGACGGAGCCGTCAGCGCACGCAGGTGGTGCACACGGGCAGCGACAGCTACCTGCAGGTGCTCGTGCGCATCATGGCGCGGGCGGGGCTGCGCCTGACGTCGGCGGGCGTGTCCTCGCGCGCGACGTCGGTGACGCCGAAGTTCACGGTGCATCCGCAGACGTCGGGCTTCGAGGCGCTGCGGCAGGCCCTCGCGCGGCTGGGGGATCGCGTGCGGATGTCGCCGCTGGCGGGATGCGCCGTGTTCGAGCCGCTGGCCTCCGACGCGAGCGCGTACACGTTCGGGACGTCGCACCCGCTGCGTGCGGTGCGTCTGCGCGCCGAGCCGGCGGCCGTGAGCGAGGCGCAGGCGTTCGGGGCGGGCGCGTTCGGCGAGGCGATCGACTTCGCGGCGGGCGGCGCAGGCATCGGCACGCGCGAGCTGGTGCGCGACATCACGAGCACGACGGGTGGGGCCGCCGCGGCGACGGCCGTCGCGCACCTGCGGCAGCGCGCGCTCGACGCGCATGCGGGCAGCATCGTCGTGCCGCCGCACTGCGGCGCGGAGCTGCTCGACGTCATCGACTTCAGCGACGCTTCGATCTCGGCGTCGGCGGTGAAGCGCCGCATCGCCGGCATCGAGTGGCGGTATGACCGCCATCGGGCTGTGTACGAGCAGCGCATCACGCTCGGCGCGGTGTAGCGAAGGGAGCGACGACCATGCCGGAACTCCGCCAGGGCATCCTCAAGTCGTTCGACAACGTGAACTGGCTCGCGACGGTGCAGCTCACGGGCTCGCTGCAGACGTGGCTCTTCGAGCGTGCCGGTCGCGCGCAACATCGCCGCACGCGGAGATGACGGCCGGGCGCAAGGTCGCGGTCGCGCTGTTCGATCCGTCGAACCGGCAGATGCGGTGGTGTTCGCAGTGTGGACGTAGAGAATGCTTGCCTGTCGGCCGAGCGCAGCGATAGAGCTGACTGTACGCCGATAGCCATGTGCCGCCACGCAACCGCCGGCGATCCGCAGCCAATACTCGAACATCGGGAGCTGGTCCTCGACGGCCACCCACCGGTGCTCGGACAGCCGCGAAGCGGCCAGACGCCTAGCTTGTAGATACCATGCGGTACAGGGGACGAGTGACAGATGCCAGCGGTTGCGCCGAGAGGCCATGAGACCGATATACCGCGATGGCTCACGACGCGCACGACTCAGTCGTTGCGGAGCATGAAGCTGACCGCCGTGCGAGCGTTGAGGAGTCACCCGGCTCCGTTAGAGACGCTAGTGCATCCGCTGCGGCCGTCCCGCGAGCTGAACCACTCGACCGTGCGCTCGAGGCCCTCGTGCAGGCTCACCTGCGCGCGCCAGCCGCGTCGCCTTCGATCCGTCGAGTCCGGCGGATGCGGTGGTGTTTGCGGTGTGGGCGTAAGCGCTACTCCCGCCAGCGCACCTCGTACAGGCGCACGGCGTCCTCGAAGCCCTTGAGAAGCACGTCTCCGCGGTCGGAGAACAGGAACTCCTTGCCGGTGACGAGGTGGCGCACCGGCTCGGGCACCAGGATCTCGCCCCCGCTTGCGTGCGCGGCGACGCGCGCCGCGAGGATCACGCTGGCGCCGAAGAGGTCCGAGTCCTCGTCGATAGGCTCGCCGGCGTTCAGCCCCACGCGCACGACGATGGGTTCGGCCGCCGCATCGTTGTGCGCCGCAAACGCGCGCTGCAGCTCCACGGCGCAGCGCAGCGCCGAGCTGGACGACGCGAACGAGGCCATGAAGCCGTCGCCCATGGTCTTCAGCTCGTCGCCGCCGTGCTCCTTCAGCACGTCGCGCGTGATCCGCTCGTGTTCGCGCAGCACCGCGCGCCCGGCATCGTCGCCGAGGCGGCGCATCATCTCCGTGTGGCCGGCGATGTCGGTGAAGAGCATGGTGACGGTGCCGCCGGCGGCGCGGCGGAGGGCGGCCGGCGGCGCGGTGGTGGAGGCTTCCGCTTCGTCCAGAAACGCATCGACCGCGGACATCATGACGGGATCGTTGTAGCCAACGGCGACGCCGCGTCCTTCCAGTGACAACAGCCGCGCGTCGGCGATTCCGGCCGCCAGACGCTGCCCCGACTCGAACGCGGTCGCAATGGCCTCGCGGTGATGGATGACCAGTGTTCGCGCCGTGACGAGGGGCAGGAGATCGGTGACATCGATCGTGAGGCTTCCGGGGCGTTTGGCGTCCTCCCAGTTCCACGAGGCACGCAGCAACGCGGCGTAGCGGCGCGCCTCGTCGCCGGCGGCCCAGCCCCACACGACGCCGCTCAGGGTCTCGGTAAATGTCTCCCAGTCGTACGGCAGGAGTTCTGTGAGCGCGCGGACGGCCGGCGTCCGCGAGACGCCACGTAACACGCCGCTGGAATTCAGCAAGATGAGCCGTCGCACGCGCGCCGGATAATGCGCGGCGCACGCGAGGGCGGTGCCGGCGCCAGAGCCGTGGCCGAAGATGGCAAACTCCGCAATGCCGAGGCGGTCCGCCACCGCCGTCACGTCGGCTTCACGCGCCTGAGCCGACAGGTCCTCGACGCCGCGTTGTGAAAGGCCCGTATTCCTCGGGTCGATGCGGATCAGACGGTGCCGCTGCGCCAGCCACTCGTACATGGTCCGGATGTGGTCCATCTGCCGGTCGAGTTGCGCGTGCTGAGGCATCGGCGGCAGGTAGACGAGCGGCGGCCCCTCACCCTGCGTCCAGTAGGCGATGCTGACGCCGTCGGCGGTCGTGCAGAACTGGATCTGCGGCTCCATGCCCGCGATTATCGTTGATTCGGGCGTGCCGGTGCCTACTCCCGCGACCTGAACCACTCGACCGTGCGCTCCAGCCCCTCGTGCAGGGACACCTGCGCGCGCCAGCCGGTCGCCTTCGCGAGCTTCTCGCTCCAGGCGTAGGTGGCGTGCACGTCGCCCGCCCGCTCGCCCAGGTCCTCGACCGCCAGCTCCGCGCCGACGATGTCGCCGATCTCGTGCAGCACGTCGATGATTCTTCGAGCCCGTCTCGGAGCCGACGTTGTAGTACTGCAGCCCCGTCTCGCCGAGCACGGCGGTGTGCGCGCGCGCCAGGTCATCGACGTAGATGAAGTCGCGCACCTGCTCGCCGTTCCAGTGCAGGGGGATGCGCTCCTTGCGCAGGGCGGCCTTGATGAAGTTGGGGATGGCGTGCGTCTCCGGCTCGTGCAGCTCGTTCGGGCCGTAGGGGTTGAAGTAGCGCAGGACGATGGCGTCCATGCCGTAGAGCTGGTTGTACGACGGCGACGAACGCCTCCGTCGAGACCTTCGACGCGCCGTAGGGGTTGGACTGCGCGCCGAGCGGGTCCGTCTCGCGGATTGGCAGCGACTGCGGCGTGCCGTATACCGTCGCGCTCGACGAGAACACGACCTTGCCGACGTCCGCCGGTGCATCGCCTCGAGCAGGCGGACGGAGTTGACGACGTTGTTCTCGGCGAAGAGGACGGGCTCCAGCACGGAGCGCCCGACCTCGATGAACGCCGCCATGTGGATGACGGCATCGTGGCCGCGCAGCCACTCTGGCAGGCGCTCGTCGCGCACGTCGCCCTCGATGAAGCGCGCGCCCTCCGGCACGAGGTCGCGGAAGCCCTTCGAGAGGTCGTCGAGCACGGTGACGCCGTGCCCCTCCTCGAGCAGCACGCGCGTCAGCGCCGATCCGATGAATCCTGCGCCGCCGGTGACGAATACGTTCATGCGGGGAAGTATCGGCGGTGGGGAAGTGAGAGGCGAGAAGCGCGATGCGGGAAGCGAGAACTCAACCCACCATCTCCGCGAGCTTCTTCGGCGCCACCATCCGGTAGGACCCCCGGATCAGGTCCGCGACGTGGCCCCAGTCGAGCGCCGCCTCCATGTTCACGCCGATCCAGCCTCGATGGCCGACGTACTTCGGGCGATAGAAGCACTCGGGCTGCGCGCCGACGAGCGTCTCCTGCAGCCCGGCGGGCGCCGCGAGCCACAGCCCGACGATGGGGTCGCCGTGGTGGTGGTCCTCCCACGAACCGAAGACTTTCGTGCGGACGAACCACGTCGGCTCGCCGTGCGACAACCGCTCCGACGTCTCCGGCAGCGCCAGCGCGATCTCGCGCACGCGGTCGATGGGGTTCTTCTTGGGCATCCTGAGCGCTGCTCGACTACTCCGCGTACTTCTTGAAGACGAGGCAGGCGTTCTGGCCGCCGAAGCCGAAGCTGTTCTTCAGGATGACGTTGACGTCGCCGACCTGGCGCGATTTGTTCGGGACGTAGTCGAGGTCGCAGTCGGGGTCCGGGTACTCCTGGTTGATCGTCGGGTGCACCCATCCCGTCAGGATCGACTGCACGCACGCGACGGACTCGATCGCGGCGGACGCACCCAGCGTGTGGCCGATGAGCGACTTCGTGGAGCTGATGGGGATCTGGTACGCGACCTCGCCGAGCGCGCGCTTCATGGCGATCGTCTCGTACTTGTCGTTCATCTGCGTCGACGTGCCGTGCGCGTTGACGTAGTCCACGTCTTCGGGCGTTACGCCGGCGTCCTCGAGCGCCTGCGTCATGCACGCGGCCGTCCCCTCGCCGTCCTCGACCGGGACGACGACGTGGTGCGCGTCCGACGTGCAGCCGTAGCCCGCGAACTCGGCGAGTATCGTCGCGTCGCGTGCCTTCGCGTGGTCCAGCGTCTCGATCACGAACACCGCCGAGCCCTCGGACGAGACGAAGCCATCGCGCTTCGAGTCGAAGGGGCGGCTCGCGCCCTCGGGCGGGTCGTTGTTGGTGGAGAGCGCCTTCATAACCTGGAACGCGGCCAGCCCCAGCTCCGAGAGCCCGGCCTCGGTGCCGCCCGTGATCATCACGTCGGCGCGCCCGTAGCGGATCATCTCGAGCGCCTCACCCATGGCGTTGCCGGCGGAGGCGCAGGCGGTGGAGATGGTGGCGTTGTAGCCCTTCGCGCCGTACCTCATCGCCACCTGCGCGGCGGCCATGTTCGGCAGCATCTTCACCATGTAGAAGGGGTCCACGCGGTTGCCGCCCTTGGCGACGATGTCCTTCACGGCCTTGTCGGTGTCGGGGTAGCCGCCCATGCCGTTGCCGAAGATCACGCCGACGCGATACGGATCCGTGCGGTCCATCTCGAAGCGCGCCTGCGTCAGCGCATCGCGCGCGGCCGCGAGCGCGAGCTGCGAGAAGCGCGCCATCCGTCGCGCCTCCTTGCGGTCGATGTACTCCTCCGGCACGAAGCCGCGCACCTCGCCGGCGATATGCGTGGCGTAGTTCGCGGAATCAACCTGCGTCAGCCATCCCACTCCGCTCTTGCCGGCGACGCAGCCGTCCCAGTACTCCTGCACCGTGTTGCCGAGCGGGTTCAACGTGCCCATGCCCGTGATCACGACGCGCCTGCGTCCGCGGTGGTCGGTGCCGTTGCTGGAGGTCATCGGCTGTTATCTCGCGCTATGGGGATGCGTTGGATGTGGCCAATCGAATCATATCGGATTCGATGCCCAGCACGTATTCGCGCACGGCCGCCACGAAGGCGATCGAACCGAACGCGACGATGGCGCCGCGCTGTCCCGCTTCGGCGACGGCGGAGTCGTACGCCTGCGGCAGGTCGCCGAACGCGGTGACGGGTACATCGCGCTCGCGGAAGGCGTCGGCGGCCGGGCGCGGGTCGGCGGCGCGGGCGTGCGGCCACGCCGTCGCGAAGACGTGCGTCCGCGGCGGGCGCGACCGCGTCGGCCATGGCGCCGATGTCCTTGCCGGCGAGCGTGCCGAAGAGGAACATCGCGCGCGACAGCCCGAAGTGCTCGCGCAGCCCGGCGACCATGCGCTTCGCCGAATCGCCGTTGTGCGCGCCGTCGACGATGACGTACGGCGCGCGCTTCAGCGCCTCGAGGCGGCCGGGCCAGGTGACGGCGGCGAGGCCCTCGCGTACGTGAGCCGATGTCAGCTCGAAGCCCGCGCGCTGCGCCAGCTCCTCGCACGCGATCACGGCGGCCGCGGCGTTGTCGAGCTGGTGCCGGCCCGCGAGCGGCAGACGCCCGGCGTAGGTCTCGCGCGGCGTCTTCAGCTTGAACTCCTGGCCTTCGGACGACGCGGCCGTCCGCGTGAGCTGGCACGCCGCCGCGACCTCGATGATCGATGCGTCGCGCTCGGCCGCCACCTCCCGGAACACATCGAGCGCCGACTCGCGCTGCGGCGCCACGACGACGCACGCGCCCTGCGTGATGACCCCGGCCTTCTCGCGCGCGATCTCCGGGATCGTCGTCCCCAGGATCGCCGTGTGTTCAAGGCTGATCGGCGTCAGGATCACGACGTGGGGGCGTTCAGCGTTCCGTTCGCGGTTCTCGTCACCGAAGACATTCGTCGAGTCGAGGCGCCCACCCAGCCCCACCTCGATGATCTGCGTATCGGCGCCGGCGTCGCGGAAGGCGACGAACGCCGCCGCCGTGAGAGCATCGAACGCGAGGAACTGCCGTCCGGGGAATTGCGGCGCCACGGCGTCCATCGCCTCGCGCGTCTGCGTCATCGCCGATGCGAACGATCGTTTGCTCGCAGGGCGAGCTATCGATGCGGATGCGCTCGTTGTATCGATGCAGGTGGGGGCTGATGTACGTGCCGGTGCGGCGTCCCGCGGCCCGCAGGATGGCTTCGGCCATCACGGCCGTGCTGCCCTTCCCCTTCGATCCGGCGATATGCACCGTCGCGCGGCCGAGGTGCGGGCTGCCCAGCTCGGCCAGTAGCGCGCGCATCGGCGCCAGGTCGGGCCGGTCGGCGAAGTCGCCCGTGCGCTCGAAGTCGGGCAGCGTCAGCAGCCAGCGCAGGCTCTCGTCGTAGTCCACGCGGCCAGCGTACTCCCACCGGAACGCAGCCGTAACATCGCGGGGAACGGCGCATAACTCGTTGACCGTGTATTGGGCCGGTGCTACATTGCGCAAAATTGCGCAATCGCCTCGTTCCCCTCGCCTGCGAGGCACCGCGGGAGCCAGATGCCCATCGAGATCCCAGAGGTCGTCATCGACCGCCTCCCCGTGTACGCCCGGGCGCTCGCCGCGCTCGAGCGCAACGGCCGCGAGGTGGTCAGCTCCCAGGAGCTGGGCACGCAGCTCGGCGTCACGCCCGCGCAGATCCGCAAGGACCTCAGCTACTTCGGCCGCTTCGGCAAACAGGGCCGCGGCTACAACGTCAAGCGCCTGCTCGAGGAATTGCACCAGATCCTCGGCCTCGACCGCAGCTGGACGATGGTGCTCGTGGGCGTCGGCCAGCTCGGGCGGGCGGTCCTCAGCTACGGCGGATTCGCGCCGCAGGGTTTCAAGATCATCGCTGCGTTCGATGCCGACCCGAAGACCGTCGGCGGCCACGTCGATGACCTGGTCATCGAGCCGATCGAGCGCATGCGCGAGGTGCTCGGCGGCGACGGTGCGGATATCGGCATCGTCGCGACGCCGGCGTCGTCGGCGCAGAAGGTGATCGATACGCTGGTAGACTGTGGCGTGAAGGCCATTCTCAACTACGCGCCCATCGCCGCACAGGTGCCGCCGAGCGTGCACCTCAAGGACATCGACCCCGTGCTGTCGCTGCAGTCCATGACCTTCTACCTCAAGCACGACATGAAGCGGGATGTCCAGCTGGCCGCGGTGAAGTAGGCGCGGCACGGGAGGTGCCATGGCCGACGAGCAGCAGCCCGAGAGCAAGTACGGACTCGACCAGCCCAGCGACGCCGACCGCATGCAGGCGTCCGAAAAGAACACGCAAAAGATGTGGAAGTACGCCCGCCACTTCGCCGAGAAGAGCGGCACCTTTCTGCACCCCCACGAGGAGATCACGGAGTTCCTGGTGATCGGCCTCGCGAAGCACATGGACGACCTTGGCCGCCCACTCTGCCCCTGCAACTTCTACGAGGACAAGGCCGCGGAGGCGAAGAACAGCACCTGGATCTGCGCCTGCGAGGAGATGCAGAAATACAAGTACTGCCACTGCCTGCTCTTCGTGAACGAAGAAGGACTGCCGATCACGGAGTACCTGCCCGAGGGCCACGAGGGCCGCGAGGTCTACGGCGTGATCAAGGACCCGATCCCCGAAAAGGGCCGCGCGCTCGGCCGCATCGAGGAGAAGCAGGGCCGGCTGATCGAGAAGGCCGGCCGCGCAGAGGCGGATCCGCCGTCGGCGTAGCCGCGAGCCGGCGCATGAGCCGTCGTTAGCGCACCGCCTCGCGGATCGCGCCGCCGCCCAGCACGATGTCGCCGTCGTAGAACACGCAGGCCTGGCCCGGCGTGATCGCCCGCTGCGGTCGCTCGAACTCGACGCGCGCGGTGCCGTCGTCGAGCGGCGTGATCGTCGCGTGCTGCGGCCGGCGTGCGATAGCGGATCTTCGCCGACGCACGACGGGTCCGTCCGGGCGACACCGGCGACCCAGTTCACGCCCTCGGCGACGAGCGCTGGTCGCCAAGAGGTCCTCCTCCGGCCCGATCGTGATCACGTTGAGCGCTGGATCGATGCCGGTCACGAAGCGCTTCTCGCCCGTCGCCACGCCGATGCCCCGGCGCTGACCGATCGTGAATCCGCCGACGCCGTCGTGCGCGCCGACGGCCGCGCCGCGCATCGTCCCGCACGACGCCCGCGGTCTGCGGCATGCGCTCGCGCACGAACGCGCGGTAGTCGCCGTCCGGCACGAAGCAGATGTCGACGCTGTCCGGCTTCTCGGCGAGCGGCAGGCGCATCTCGCGCGCGAGCGTCGCGGATCTCGGACTTCGCGTACGCGCCGACGGGGAACATCGTCTTCGCCAGCTCCGGCTGTCCCATCGTGTACAGCACGTACGACTGGTCCTTCGTCGTCATCGACGGCGCGGCGCAGCACGTACCCGCCCGAGCGCGGACCGCTCGATGCGCGCGTAATGGCCCGTCGCCAGGTAGTCCGCCTCGAGCGCGACGGCGCGGTCGAGCAGCGCGCGGAACTTCACGTGCTCGTTGCAGGCCAGGCAGGGGTTCGGCGTGCGGCCGCGGCCGTACTCGGCGACGAAGTAGTCGACCACGCGCTCGTGGAACTCGCGCTCCATGTTCATCACGTAGTGCGGGATGCCGAGCACGTCGGCGGCCTGCGCGCGCGTCGTCGGTGTCCTCGACGGAGCAGCAGCGCTTCTTGCCGCGCGGCGCGTCCGGATCGTCGAGCGTCCATAGCCGCATCGTGATGCCGATGACGTCGTAGCCCTGCCGCGCGAGCAGCCCGCCGCCACGGCGGAATCGACGCCGCCGCTCATCGCCACAACCACGCGCTTCTTCGCCATCGCGGTCAGCCTAGCGCACGCTCGATCGGGCGGGCCAATTGCTATACTCCCGTACCTGCATGGCAACGGCGCCGACACATGCACCCCGGAGACGCGTACTGGAGTCCGCTCGACCTCGCCCAGCGCATCGCCGACCTGCTGTCCGAACGGCAGGCCGAAGACATCGTGCTGATGGACATCGGCAAGGTGTCGACGTTCACCGACTACTTCGTCATCGCCACGGCCGGCAACCCGCGCCAGATGAACGCGCTCATCGACTCGCTCGACCAGGACCTGCGCCCCGAGGCGCGCCCGCGCCGCGTCGAGGGCACGCCCGACTCCGGCTGGGTGCTCATCGACTTCAGCGACGCGATCGTGCACCTGTTCTCGCCGCGACGAGCGCGCGCTACTACAACCTCGAAGGGCTGTGGGCGAAGGGCGTCTCCGTCGTCCACCTGCAGTAGCTACGGTTCTCGTTTCGGTTGTCGGCGTCTGATTAGCCGCGACGTTCTAACCACGTGTTCCGCACCGGCACGAAGCCCAGGCGCTCGTACACCCGGCGGGCGCGATCGTTGTTGTCGTTAACCCGCAGCGCCGCGCGGTCGATGCCCGCGTCACGGAACGCCCGCATCGAAGCGCGCCACCAGCGCCGTCGCGACCCCGCGACCGCGCTGGGCCGGGATCACGCCACGTTCCCGATCCAGCCGCAGCCCCGCGTACCCGGGTCGACCCACTCTGGCTGGCTGTTCGGATCCGCCGCCAGCGTGAAACCCACGACGACATCGCCCTCGAGTGCGACGAAGGATGCCGGCGCGTCCACTTCCGCTACCGGGAAGGCCCGCTCCCACTCACCAGCTCCATACCCCTCGAGCCCGCGGTCGCGGAACGCGTCGTTGTACGCCGCCCTGATGCTCGTGTGCGCGCCGCGCGACCATGACGCGATCGCGACTTCGCCGACGTGCCGTACGGGCGGCGCTGTCAGCGTACGCATATCGCACACCATCTCGTGCTCGATGTACTTCAGTCCAAAGCCGAGCGAGCATACAGCGCGGTCACTGCCGGTGGTAGTTCGGCCGCGCGGGTGCAAGGACGCGCTCGATGCGCTGGACATCATCGGCGGCCGGTGCCCCGCATCGGTCGAGCAGTGAGCGCAGCACGTCGTCGTGCAGCTCGGACCGGGCAGGGTCCGCGAGCGCATACATCAGGTCGCGGTGCTGCGACCCCGCTGAAACGCGCCGCACCCACCCCGCCGCGACGACACGACCGTCGGATGTGGCGATGAGCGACAATGCGCGGCCGCCGCTGCGCCGCAGCTCATGACGGAGTCCATCGACCACCGTTGTCTCAAGCGTGCCGTACGCCTCGTCGCATCTTCGCGCGAGCGCTTCGACCTCGGGCACTTCGTCGAGCGTGGCATCGCGCCACACCAGCTCGTCGCTCACGGTGTCCGCGGAGCCAGCGCCGACGCGAGCGCGCGGTACCGATCGCCGTCGCCTTCGATCTCGATCGAGCGCCCCTTCGCGCCGTCGTACGACAGGCGCACGACGAGGCGCTGGTCAGGCAGCTCCGCCGGCGCGCGCTCCGGCCACTCGACGACGAGCACGCCGCGCGATGCCAGCTCGTCGAGCGCCAGCTCCGCCACCTGCTGCGGGTCCTCGAGGCGGTAGAGGTCGGCGTGGAACAGCCGCAGCGACGCGCCGTCGTACTCGTTCATGATCACGAACGACGATGACTTGATCGCGTCCGCGCACGCCCATGCCCGCGCCCGATGCCCTGCGCCAGCACCGTCTTCCCCGCGCCAAGCTCGCCCGACAGCAGCACGACGTCGCCCGCGCGCAGCCGTGCGGCCGATGCGCTCGCCGATGCGCCGCGTCTCGCCCGGCGTCGCTGTGTGTAGCTCGAGAGCCGTCACGCCGGCGTCCGCTCGGCTGCGCAGGTGGTCCCAGCCCGCGACTCGCCAGCGCGATCTCGCGCCGTCTGCATCGAGCAGACGCACGCCCCGCCCGCCGACGATGCGCCCGATGTGGTGACGTCGCCGCCGCCCTGCGCGCGCGACGCCGGCGATCGCTCGCGTCTGCGCCGACCAGGACCAGCTCGTAGTCTTCGCCGCCGCTCGTCGCCAGCGCGAGCGCATCGTCCGGGTATGTCGCCGGCGAGCGCGCGGATCGATCGGCAGGCGCGCGGCATCGATCTCGGCGCCGACAGCCGCTCGCGGCGCAGATCGTGTCCGAGGTCCTGCACGAGCCCGTCGCTGACGTCGATGGCGCAGCGCGACGCCCGCCGCAATGGCGGCGCGCCCGGCATCGATGCGCGGGCTGCGGCCGCGCGTGACGCCGGATCATCGCATCGACGGCAGCGGTCGCTCGGCGTGCTCCTTCATGCACGCAGCCCGCCGGCGGAGCCGCCGAGCGCGCCGGTCACCGCGACGGCATCGCCTGGTCGCGCCGCGTCGCGTCGCAGGAGCAGCGGTGAGCCGTCGGCGGCCACCGCGGCGTCGCCCGTAAGCGCGACCGTGATCGCGAATTCCGTGCCGGAGACGATGTCGCCGCCTGCGATCTCGACGCCGTACGCCTCGGCGCACTCGCGCAGCCCCGCGTACAGCGCATCGATGTCATCGACCAGGGTGTCCGGCGGCAGAACGAGCGTGACGAGGGCGAACGACGGCGTCCCACCCATCGCGGCGATGTCGCTGACGTTCACGGCAAGCGCCTTCCAGCCGACGTCGCTCCACCGCGCCCTGTCGGGCATGAAGTGGACGCCGGCGACCAGCGTGTCCGTCGTCGCGATGGTGTAGCCGCCGCCGCTGCGCCAGACCGCGGCATCGTCGCCAGGGCCAAGCAGGAGGCGCTCTCCGGGAGCGCCCATCGTCTTGCGCAGGCGCTCAATCAGGCCGAACTCGCCGAGGTCGCGGACGTCCACGCCGATAGCGTACCGCCCGTCGCGCGGCTAGCATGCCGCATGCGCGTCGCCATCGTCTCGGATGTCCACAGCAACATCGAAGCGCTCACGGCCGTGTTCGCGCACGCTGTCTCGGGCGGCGCGCGTCGATGCGATTTGGTGCCTCGGCGACATCACGGGCTACGGCCCCGACCCCTCCGCCGTCATCGCGATGCTGCGGCAGGAGCGACTGACCTCCGTCGCCGGCAACCACGATCTCGCCGCCTGCGGCCGCATGGGCGTCGAGGAGTTCAACTCCCAGGCCGCCGCGGCGGCGAGATGGAACGCCGGCCAGTTGACGGATGACGAGCGCGCGTTCCTCCACGGGCTGCCGCTCATCGAGGTCGCCGGCGACTTCACGCTCGCCCACGGGTCGATCGCGCGGCCGGAGTGGGAGTACCTGCTCTCCGGCGAGCAGGCGCTGACCCAGTTCGAACTGCAGAAGACGCACGGCAGCATCGTCGGCCACTCGCACCTGCCGTTCTGGGTCGAAGAGCGTCCGGCCGGCATGCCACTGCTCATTCCGGTGGGCGATGGCGATGTGCTGAAGCTCGGCGGCCCGCGCGTGATCCTCAATCCGGGCAGCGTCGGCCAGCCGCGGGACGGTGATCCTCGCGCGTCATACATCCTGTACGATGATCAGGCGAAGACCGTCACGTGGCACCGCGTCGAGTACGACATCGCCGCGACGCAGGCGAAGATGCGGGCTGCCGGGCTGCCGCAGTGGCTCAGCGACCGCCTCGCCATCGGGCGCTAGCGATTTCGACTGTTAGCTGAAAGCTGATTGCCTGCATGGCCTGGACCGTCGCCGGACACGACTCCGTCATCCAGTCGCTCACGGGCGCCCTCGAGCAGGGGCGGCTGTCGCACGCCTACGTCTTCACCGGCCCGCAACACGTGGGCAAGACGCTGACGGCGCTCCAGTTCGCGCAGCTCCTGAACTGCACGGGGCCGGAGCCGCCCTGCGGCCGCTGCCGCCAGTGCCAGCACATGGCCGGCGGCGCGCATCCGGACGTCGAGATCGTCGATATCGGCGGGCTCTGCGACGAGGCGGAGCACGCCACACCGCCGACGACTCG
Organism: uncultured Chloroflexia bacterium; assembly: GCA_963736015.1. Lineage (GTDB taxonomy): Bacteria > Chloroflexota > Dehalococcoidia > DSTF01 > JACRBR01 > CAVTNG01. The sequence goes on from CAVTNG010000007.1 coordinate 175,118, forward strand.
CGGAGCATCCGCGTCTGCCAGGTGCGGCGGCTGCAGCACGTCGTCACGCTGGCGCCTTCGAGGGCCGTTACCGTGTCGTCATCATCGAGCCGGCCGAGGCGATGGAGCCTGTCGCGGCCAACGCGCTGCTCAAGACGCTCGAGGAGCCGCCCGACAATGTCGTCATCATCCTCGTGACCGACAAGGAGGAGATGCTGCTGCCGACGATCCGCTCGCGCGCCCGCCGCATCGCCTTCTCCGGCATGGCGATCCGTGATTCGAGCGCGCGCTGCGCAGCCGCTGGGACGTCGATCCGAGCCGGGCGGCCGAACTGGCGCGCCTTTCGGGCGGGCGCCTGGGCTGGGCGGTCCTCGCCCTCCACGACGAGGGGCTGCTCGAGCGCCAGCGCCAGGAGCTGGACCGCGCCGAGGCGCTGGCGTCGGCGCCGCTGGCCGAGCGCTTCGCCGTCGCCGGCGATGTCGGCGGCCGCTACACGCGCGACCGTACCGGCGTGCAAGCGACACTCGAGACCTGGCAGGCGTGGTGGCGCGACATCCTGCTCATCGCCGCCGGGCGCGAGGCGGGCGCGGATCACCGCGACCGGTTGGACAGCCTGCGACCGCTCGCGGCACAATGCGACGTGCCCTCGGCCGTCCGGGCGGTGCGGGCGATCGGCGACGCGCGCCAGCAGCTCGCCGAGAACGCCAGCCCGGTGCTCACGATCGAGGCGATGATGCTCGCGCTGCCGCGGCTGCGGCCGAACCTCGTGGCCAGCCGCCTGGCGAGCCAGTGACGAATAGCAGCGCCGCTTCCAGGGGAGCGGGGCGGGACGACGCGATATGACAGAACAGCACCAGCGCATGCCCATCGGCGTGCGATTCAAGGAAGCCGGCAAGGTCTATTACTTCGATGGCGGCGGCGCGGAGCTTGACGTCGGCAACTACGTTGTCGTCGAGACAACGCACGGGCTTGAGATTGGGCGTGTCGTCATCTCCGCCGAACAGGTGATCGCCAGCGACATCAAGGAGTCCCTGAAGCCCATCGTCCGCCCCGCCACGCCGGAAGACCTGCGCCAGCGCGACGAGCTGCAGCGCAAGGCGGCCGATGAGCTGCGAGAGGCGAAGCACGAGGTGGCGGAGCGCGACATCGATATGCAGATCGTCTCCGGCGAGTACGACCTCGGCGGATCCGCAGATCACCTTCTACTTCACCGCCGCAGATCGCGTGGACTTCCGGCCCCTCGTCCGCGACCTCTCGTCGCGCTTCGGCGTGCGGGTGCAGATGCTACAGGTGGGCGACCGGGACCGCGCGAAGCTGATCGACGGTTACGACGTCTGCGGCCAGCGGCTCTGCTGCGCGTCATGGCAGACGGCGTTTCCGGCGGTCTCCATCAAGATGGCGAAGGAGCAGGATCTGCCGCTGAACCCGCAGAAGATCTCCGGCGTGTGCGGCCGCCTCTACTGCTGCCTGACGTTCGAGTACGAGGGCTACCGCGAGCTGCGGGGCCAGATGCCACGCGTCGGCTCGATGGTCTCGACGCCTGTCGGCGAGGCGAAGGTCAACAGCGTGAACGTCCTGCGCAAGACCGTGCGGCTGTGGCTCACAGAGCAGAAGCAGGTGCTCGAGATGCCGGCCGTGGACCTGCAGATGCAGTACGGCCTCACCGTGCGTCCGGTCGAATTGGTCGAGGAGATCGAAGCGCCGCTACGCGAAGCCGTGCCCGAAGACGAAGCCCCGCAGCTCAGCACGCCCCCGGTCGAGACGCGTCCCGCCGGTGATGCCGCGCCGCACGAGGGCGGGGCGCGCAAGCGACGGGGGCGACGCGGTGGCCGTCAGCGCCGGCGCGGCGGGGGCGGGGATCAGGCGCCGCAGGGCGGATCACCGCAGGGCGCGCCTCCGGGCCCACCGCCGGGGCCGCCCGGGCCCTGAGCGAGCCGGACCCTCCTTACGCGGCCACCCACTTCTTTGCATCGTCCAGTTGGGCCACCTCGAACACTTTCACGTCCCCGGGCATTGCGAAGCCGAACGCCTTCACGGCCGTGCGGTACACGTCGTGGTCCGTGACGAAGGCGATTTTCTCGAACGAGCCCATGTGCGACAGCCCGACGCGCGCGTCGTCCCACATCGCGCCGGGCGAGTAGCTCTCGAACTCGGCGCCGAGCAAGTAGAGCATGCGAAGCTTCTCGTTCTTCTTCACGCTTGCCTCGACGGCGGGCATGATCACGTCCTTGTAGTCGTCGCCGGTGACCTTTCCCATCGCCTCGAATCCCAGGACGTTGTCCGGCAGCCCCTCAATCATACGAATCGCCATGATCGCCTCCACGCTCTTGGTGTGTGACCTCGTCTGAGGATATGCGATCGGCGATTTATTACGACAGATTCTGCACCAGCAGCACGGCGTAGATGAACAGCCCCAGCCCGACGCGGTACCAGACGAACGGGATCAGCGTGTTCGTGCGCAGGAAGCGCATCAGGAACGCCACCGCCACGTAGCCGACGACAAACGAGAACAGGAATCCGGTGAGGAAGAACAGGAAGTCATCGCCGCCCCGCGTGCCGTCCGCGAACTGACCGATGATTCTCGGCATCTCCTTCAGTCCCGCGCCGGCGATGATGGGCGCAGAGAGCAGGAACGCGAATGTCGCCGCCTCCGGCCGTTTGAGGTCGCGGAAGAGGCCGGCGCAGATCGTCGCGCCAGAGCGTGAGACGCCCGGCACCAGCGCGAGTGCCTGTCCGAATCCGACGAACACGGAGTCGAACCAGCGCATCGCGTGCATGTCGCGGGTCCGCTTGCCGATTGCTTCGGCGGCGACGAAGACGGCGCTGAACGCGATGAGCATCGTCGCGACGAGGAAGGCGTTCCGGAACGCATCCTCCACCTTTGATTCGAGCAGCAGGCCGATGATCCCCGCAGGGATCGTGCCCAGCACGATGAGCCATGCCAGCCGTCCCTCGGCATCACCAAGTGAGCGTTCCTGCAGCGTATGGATGCCGCCGCGCGCGAGACTGAGCCAGCGCCGGCGGAAGTAAATCAGGATCGCGATGAGCGTGCCCATGTGTAGCGAGACATCGAATGGCAGGCCGTAGGTGTCCTTGTCCACGCCGAGCACGCGCTCGGCGAGGATGAGGTGGCCCGTGGAGGAGATGGGGAGGAATTCCGTGAGGCCCTGGACGATGCCGAGGATCGCGGCCTTGATCAGGTCTTCGTTCATCGGCCGCGGCGATCGCCGTCGCTACCAGGCACCGTCGAGCGTATGCGGAAGGCCGCCGGGCGCGCAATGTGAATGCGTCAACCTAGGCAGGCGATGCATCGAGGACGATGCGCCGGTTCGTTGATTCCAGGTGCCTCAGCGGAGGCGCGACCCGTTCAGTTTCCAGCCGCGAGCGCCAGCGTTCCGCCGGCGGATGCGGGCACGTTGTCCTTCTCGCCGGGCTCCAGGTTGTAGCGCGCGCGCGTGCCGCTGCCGGCGCAGGACGCGCCCTCGCTCTGGTTCTTCGTGAGATCGCCGTCAAGCACGGGCGAGGCGCCCGAGAACATGCCCCACGGGCTCTCGCAGCCGGGGACGATCCACACGTGGTTCATCCAGCCGTTGCCGCCGTTCGCCTTCTTCCCGCCCATCGCTGCACACTGCTCCTCCGTCGTCGTGCTGTCGCCGATGACGCCAGTCGCGTTCGTGCAGAGCCCGATGTGGCGGTGGAAGTGGTCGTTCGGTCCGGTGAAGCCCTGCGTCGGTTCCGCGTCGCCCTGGTGCAGGATGTAGTACGAGAGGCCGATGACGTGCGAGCTGTCGTCCGTGCCGTCGTAGAGGAGCATCTCCGGCTTGTCGATCTCGAACTTGTCATCGACGAGCGAGAAGTTCATGAAGTGCGCCGCGATGCCGGGTACGTACGGCGTCACCTGCCGCCAGCCCGCGGCCTTCGCGTCCTTCACGGTCGGGTACGTGAGCGCGGTGTCGCGCGCTTCCGCCAGCTCAGACTCGAGCTGCTGGCAATCGCTCTTGCTGGTCATCGCCGTCCAAGGCTGCGGGCCCAGGTGGCCGCCCATGCCGGTGTCGTCCGGCGCTGCTGCCGAGCTGGTGGTCGTGCTCGTTGTCGTGGTCGTGCTGGCGCCGTGGACGTGGTTGGCCTTGCCCGAAGCGCCGAGCCAGCGCAGCCAGTTGTCGTAGACCTCGTCGTTGACCTTGGACAGCGCCAGCACCATCTGCGCGTCGCCGATCTCGCCCTTCACCGTCGTGTGCAGGCCGATGAGCTTGTCCAGCTCCGGCGAGCCCTGGATCGCGCCCACGGTACCCGGGTTGTCGCCGCCGGTCACCGTGTCGATGCCGGCCAGCGTCGTTTCCTGCCAGTAGGAGGCGGGGTTGATGCCGAGGTCGCAGCGGCTCTTCGCGAGTGCCGCCAGCGCCGCGGCGTCCGTCGTGCCGCCGCCGCTGCCGTGCGTGTGGCCGCTGGCCGTCGAGACGAGACCGCTGCCGGCGTCGCTATGGCTGTGCTGTACCAGCTCCGGGTCGGAGAGCCCGACCGACGTCGCCGCCAGCACCAGTACCGGGATCGCCGCAGCGACGGCGATCGTTTCGAAGGAGAGCCCCTTCGTCCCGCTCTCGACCTCCCCGAGGTTCGGCTTCGCGAGAAGCAGCGCCGCGCACGCCACCAGGCCCGCCTCGAAGATCGTCGTCATCAGGTCGATCGCCTCGACCGGCTCCGCCACGCCCGGGTTCGTGCCCACGGGTAGCCCGACGGTGCGGCTGATGATGTAACCGACGATCACGGCTGTGTTCAGCACGATCGTCCCGACCAGCACCTCGCGGCTCGGCCGTACGAGCAGCGCGATCGCCAGCACGATCTGCGCCCAACCCACCACGGCGAAGCCAATGGCCTCGGTGGAGGAGCTTGGGGCGTGGATCGGCGACATCGCCAAGTGCACCGCGCCCGCCGCCAGCGAGAGCGAGGCCGGCAGCAGCCGCGCGGCCAGCCCGAGCGAAGATTTCGCGGCGGCGGCCCGAGATTCAGATTGGGAGTGGGTGATCGATGCCATGTGGGACCCCTGGCTCGGGCGTCGCGCCCGTTTCCGGGCAACGCTGCCGCCTGGCTTTATTAGAGAACGTTAGTATGACGGATCAGGCACGGCCCCGCATCAGCCTGCGCGTGCGTTGCGCTACCGCGTGCGCGGGTCCAGCGCGTCGCGCAGGCCGTCGCCGACGAACGTGAAACAGAGCATCAGCAACGCCACGGCCGCGGCGGGGAAGACGACGTTCCAGACGTTGCGCTGGATGACGGCGTAGCCCGAGCTGACGAGCGTGCCGAGGCTGGCCGCAGGCGGAGGTAACCCGAGCCCCAGGAACCCGAGCGCCGCCTCGGCGAAGATCGCTGCCGGGATGCGCGAATGTGACTGCGACGATCACCGGACCGAGCGTATTCGGCAGCATGTGCGTGGAGACGATGCGCCACCGCGATGCCCCCAGCGCGCGCGCGGCGATCACGAAGTCGCGCTCGGCGAGTGAAAGCATTTGGCCGCGCACCAGCCGCGCGACGGTGATCCACGCCACCAGGCCGATGGCGAGGATGATGATCATCTTCTTGTTCGTCACCACGGGCCAGCTATGCCCGATGAGCACGGACCGCAAGAGAATGATGGCGAGGATCTCCGGCAACGAAATCATCACGTCGGCGAAACGCATCAATAAGTTGTCGGACCACTTCCCGCCCATCGCCGCCGCCGCCCCCACGGACAGGCCCATGATCAACACGACGAGGGCCGCGCCGACGCCGATCTGCAGCGAGATGCGGATCCCCTCGAGCACGCGGGCGAACATGTCGCGCCCGAGCTGGTCGGTGCCGAACCAGTGTTCCGCCGAGGGGCCCTGCTGCACCGCGTCGTAGTTCTGATCGTTGGAGTCGTAGCGAGCCAGAGGCCCGACATAGGCGCCCACGAACGCGATGAGCGTGATGGCTACGAGCAGGACGACGGCGGTGATCGCGAGCCGATTACGGATGAGCCGCCGCCAGGCGTCGGTCCATAGCCCCCGATGCTGCTTGGGCTCGGGCGCCGCTTCCAGCGTCGAGATGCCGCCGCGCGCGACTTCCTGCGTCGCCATCAGGAGTACCTGATCCGCGGATCGACCACGGCGTACAGCAGGTCGACGACGAGGTTCGCGATCGTCACCACGAACGCAAAGACGAGCGTCGTACCCATGATCACGTTGTAGTCGCGCGCGGAAACTGCGTTGATCGTCTCGCGCCCCAGGCCGGGGATCGAGAACATCGTCTCGATGATGAAGGAACCGGTGACCAGCACCGCAAACAGCGGACCCATAACCGTGAGCACGGGAATCAGCGCGTTCTTGAGGGTGTGCCGCAGCACCACCACCCGCTCGCGCAGGCCCTTCGCCCGCGCCGTGCGGATGTAGTCGGTGTTCATCACCTCCAGCACGCTCGCGCGCGTCACCCGCGCGATGTACGCGGCCGACAGCGCCGAAAGCGCCACGACGGGGAGTACGACCTTGCGCCAGTCATAGGCGGCCGAGTCGAAGATGTCCGAAGGCTGGAGCGGACCGCCCCAACCGCTCAGTTTGAAGATCTGGATGTTCACGGCGAACATGATCGCCAGGAACGATCCCAGGATGAACCCGGGCACGCTGGCGAAGAACGTGGCAAAGCCCACTCCGATGTAATCGAGCGGCCCATTGTGGTTCAGCGCCGAGAGCGTGCCCAGCACCAGCCCGACCGACGCCGCGACGATGAACGCGAGCACGCCGAGCTGGAATGTCACGAACCAGGTGCGGCGGATGATATCGGTCACCTCCAGGTCGCCGCGCGTGGAGATCCCCAGGTCGCCCTGCACTATGTTGCGCAGGTAGTACCCGTATTGCACGTAGAGCGCATCGTTGAAGTGGTAGCGCGCTTCCTGCGCCTCGATCACCGATTCAGGCTTGGACTTGTCCTCGGTGAAGGGCCCGCCGGGAACGGCGTGCATCAGCAGGAAGGTGATCGTGGCGACCGCCCAGAGCACGGGGATCGCCCAGAGGAGCCGTCGTATGGTGTAGCTGATCATCGTCGATCTGCTCTTGAAGGCGGGCGGAGGCCGCGTTTGCGGCCCCCGCCCCCTTGCTCATCCGTAGATTATCGTCTCTCCGTCAGGAGTTCTTCACGTACCAGCACTCGGGGCAGTAGTTGCCCGGCTGGCCCGCGTCGATCGTCCCGTTGGCCACGACGCCGCCGAGCTTCTCGCTCACCAGGTACGGCTTCGCATCCTGGAACATGGGGATGATCCCACAGAGGTTCTTGACGATGAGGTCCTCGACCTTCTGGTAGGCGGCGATGCGCGCGTCGTCGCTCGTCGCGTTCGCTGCCTCCTGGAACGCCGCGTCGACATCCGGTCGCGAGCAGTTGTAGTGGTTCTGGCCGCCGCCGGTGTTGAACAGGCCGACCAGCGGGTTCTCGATGTCCGGGTAGTCGAGTTGCCAGCCGCCGTTGAACAGCTGGAAGGTCTCGGCATTGAACGTCGCCGAGCGCGTCTTGCTGTCGACGAACTCGGCCGTCGTGTTGATGCCGAGCGTGTCCTTCCACGTCTTCGACAGGTAGTCGAACTCGTTGCGGCGCTGCTGGGTGTCGCGGTAGGTCATCTTGAAGGCCGGCAGGCCGGCGCCGTTCTCGTAGCCGGCGTCCTTCATAGCCTGCTTCGCCGCGTCGGGGTCGTAGCCGATCGTGCTCTCGAACGGCTCGTTGCCCTGGAAGCCCTTCAGGCCCTTCACGACCCAGTAGTTCGCGGGTGTGTGCACGTCGTCGTAGACGACCTTCACCAGCTCCTCGCGGTTAATCGCACGCGACATTGCCAGCCGCAGCTTGAACGCCTTCTCCTTGGCCGCGTCGTCGAGGCCGTTGGCGCCCAGGATCGGGTCGTCCATCTGCACTTCAATCGTCGTGATGCGCGCCGACGGCACAATCAGGACGTTCTTCTCGAGTGACGAGTCGTTCTTCGCGACGGTGGTGTCCGTCGCCTGGATCTCTGTCTCGTCGAGCTCGCCGGTCTGGAACTGCTTGAACGCCGCGGGCAGGTCATCGATGAACTTGATGGTGATCTGCTGGAGCGCCGGCGTCTGGCCGTACCAGTTCGGGTTCGGCTTGAGCGTCACGTGGTCTTTCGGCACCAGCTCGGACAGCGTGAACGGGCCGTTCACGACGATGTTCGCCGGGTCTGTCCACTTGTCACCGAACTGCGTGATGACGTCCTTGCGCGACGGGAAGGTCGCCCAGAGCGACCAGATCGTCTTGAACGTCGCGACCGGCTTGTTGAGCGTGACGACGAGCGTCGTGTCATCGGGCGCGGCGACACCGACGGCGGCGGTCAGCGCTTCCTCCTGAGCCGCGTCCTTGTTGTTGAACAGCTCGTCGCAGCCCTTCACCTCGCCGGCACCCGCGCCCAGGAGGTACTGGTACGGGCTCGCGACGGCGGCGGTGCACTCACGCTGGACGCCGTATACGAAGTCGGCCGCCGTGATCGGCTTACCGTCCGACCACTTGAGCCCGCTCTTGAGCTTGATGGTGTAGACGTTGCCCGAGATCTGGGGATCCCCGTCGGCGATGGAGTCGACGATCTTGACGCCGCCGTTGCCGTCATCGGTCTGCAGCCAGAGTCCACGGAAGAGCATGCGCTCAACGCCGATGTCCTGCTCGAAATTCGAGCGGTGCGGGTCGTAGAACTCCGGCTCCGCGAGCTGCATCGTAACGTTCTGCTGGTCGGCCGGCGCCTTGTCGGCCGCGCCGGAGGTCGTGGTCTTTGCGCCGCCGCCTGCCCCGGCAGTGGCCGTCTTGTCTGAGTCGCTCGTGCCGCCGCCGCATGCCGCCGCCGCGACCAGCGCCGCCGTAATCGTCCCTGCCAGGAGCAGGAACCAGCGGTTCCGTTTCGTCATCGTCCCTCCTCGGCGAAGGTTCTCCTTCGCCTCCTCCACTTTTCGTCCGAGATTGGTCCATTGGACCAGACGGGGTTTCCTCGGCCACACCTCCCTTACTGATGGCCGTCTCAGATTCGGCAAACTCACAGCGATGGTATCAGCGCTGTCAATATCCTTCAATTCTGAGAGACGGCTGTTCCGGCCCGCCTGAACCTGATTGTGAGGCCGCCGGGACTCACGTCGCCGCGTATTTTCCGAAGTGCGGCATCGCGATTTCATCGCACCGCACGCGCATCTATACGGGATCGATGCCCGGGCGGACTTCCGCCTCCCACCCCAAGAGCCTCGGCCGCGGCACGCATAATCTTGATGACGCCGGGGCCTGCCCGCCCGGATTCGACTGCGGCCCGGCGATGCGGCATCGAGATTCAGGGGATATCCTTTCGCGTCGCCGCCCACTGCCTCGAGGAGCCATGCCATGAGCACCGTCACCAAGGACCTCTACGACGTCGCCGAAGCGCCGCCCGTCGGCCACGTACCGGCTCGCATGCACGCAATGGCCATCCGGCGCGAGAGCTTCGGCGAGCCCCGCCAGGCCTTCCGCGACGAGGTGGTGGATGTGCCCGAGATTGGCCCGCGCGAGGTCCTCGTCTACGTCATGGCGGCGGGCATCAACTACAACAATGTATGGGCGGCGCTCGGCATCCCCGTCGATGTCATCAAGGTGCACGAAGCGTCCGGAGACACGACCGGCTTCCACATCGGCGGGAGCGACGCCTCCGGCATCGTCTACGCCGCCGGCGACGAGGTCACGAACGTGAAGGTCGGCGACGAGGTGGTCATCCACTGCGGCTCATGGGACCCCGAAGCCGAAGACATCAAGGCCGCCGACGACCCGATGTTCGCGCCCTCGTTCCAGATCTGGGGCTACGAGACGAACTGGGGCAGCTTCGCGCAGTTCACGAAGGTCTGGGCCCACCAGTGCATGCCGAAGGCGAAGCACCTGACGTGGGAGGCCGCGGCCGCCCCGACGCTCGTCGGTGCGACCGCCTACCGCATGCTCACGAACTGGAAGCCGCATAACGTCCGGCCGGGCGACGTCGTGCTGGTCTGGGGCGGCGCCGGCGGCCTCGGGACGATGGCGATCCAGCTCGTGCGGGCGTTCGGGGGCGTGCCCATCGCCGTCGTGTCCAGCGACGCGAAGGGGGAGTACTGCAAGAAGCTCGGCGCGCAGGGCTACGTGAACCGCAAGGACTTCAGCCACTGGGGCCGCATGCCCGACTGGGACAACGACGAGCAGTACGGCGAGTGGGCGCGCGGCGCGAGGGCCTTCGGCAAGGCGGTGTGGGATGCGCTCGGCGAGCGCAAGAACCCGCGCATCATCTTCGAGCATCCGGGACAGGACACGATCCCGACGTCGATCTTCCTCGTCGATAACGGCGGCATGGTCGGTGATCTGCGCGGGCACGAGTGGCTACAACGCCGACGTCGACCTGCGCTATCTCTGGATGCGACAGAAGCGCCTGCAGGGCTCGCACTTCGCCAACGACGACCAGGCCTACGCCTTCAACCAGCTCGTGGTGGAGGGCAAGATCGATCCCTGCCTGTCGCGCGTGTTCCCGTACGACGGCGTCGGCGAATGCCACCAGCTCATGTACGAGGGCAAGAATCCCGGACGGCAACATGGCCATCCTCGTCGGCGCGCCGCGCGAGGGCATGACCACAGTCTCTTATGTGCCGGGCCCGGCATCGCACATCGATTCGGATGTACAATCGCGTAGACGATAGACGCGCAACGTTCGAACAGGGGAGTGAGGTTCCGACTGGCACCAGCGCTGCGCAACGTTCGCCAGGAAGCGGCAGTTCGGGCGTTCGTGAAGGCCGGCGGCGTCGAGCGCGCCGGTAAAGGTAGCCACCGGATCGTTAAGATGCCTAACGGCAAGCTGCTTTCGCTTCCGGCCGGCGCATTGAAGACGGGCCTGCTCCGACACCAGATTAAGCTGGCGGGGCTGACCGAGGACGAGTTCAGTGAGTTCCTCTGAGTCGCGTGACGTGGGTGCCCGGGATTCCGTGGAGACGGTGTTCACGATCCGTGTGCACGAGGCGGAAGACGGAGAAACCGGTTACTGGGGCGAAGTACTCGAACTCGAAGGTTGCGTCTCGCAGGGAGAGACACTCGACGAACTCACCGAGAACTGCAAGGAAGCAATCGTCGCGTGGGTGAGCGCGCACAACGAAGATGAGGGTTCTCATCCGCCGAAGCCGGCCATCACCATGACCGTTCCGGTCGTCATTCCCGCATAAGTCGGCTCCTCTCCGCTTGCCGCGCGTGCTCGCGCCTGCGATGGTGCGCCCGTGACGCGCGCCATCGTCATCTCGAACCCCGCTGCCCGCAACCACACCGATGCGGCGTCGCTCGATGATGCGCTGTCCGTCGCCCGCGCCGCCGGCTGGGACGTGACGCTGGCGCCGACGACGCATGCCGGCCACGCCATGGAGCTGGCCCGCGCGGCCGCCGCCCAGGGCGTCGATGCGGTCATCGCGCACGGCGGCGACGGCACTGTGAACGAGGTAGCCAACGGCCTCGCCGGCACGCGGACGGCGCTGGCCGTGCTGCCCGCCGGTACCGCGAACATCTGGGCGAAGGAGACGGCGATGGAACGCCAGCCGCGCGCGGCTATGCGCCAGATCGTCGGCGGCGCGCGGCGGCGCATCGACCTCGGCCGCGCAGGTGAGCGCTACTTCCTGCTCATGGCAGGCATCGGCCTCGATGCCGTCGTCATCCCCCGCGTTGGCCGTGACATGAAGCGGCGCCTGGGCGCGGCCTCGTTCCCGCTCATGGGCGCGCGCACCGCGCTCGGCACCAAGCCGTGGTCCGTCGACATGCGCATCGATGGCGACGCAGCCAATCCGTCGCTGTACTGGATGGTCATCGGCAACACGCGCTCATACGGCGGCCTCACGAAGATCGCCCGCCGCGCGATCGCCGATGATGGCGCGCTCGATGCCGTCGTCATGCGCCGCGGGGGGGCGCACCGCCTCGTCCGCGACGGCGTCATGCTGCTGCTCGGCCGTCACGAGCGCTCGCCGAACATCGGCTACACGCGGGCTCGCACCATCGAGATCGCGACGCCGGGTGTGCCGGTGCAGGTCGACGGTGAGCTCTGCGGAGAGACGCCCATGCGCTTCGAGGTCGCCCCGGACGTGCTGGACGTGATCGTCCCTGCGGACCTGCACACTCCGCTGTTCATCCGGGCGCCGGAGTCAGCGCGCGACTGAGCGGCGCTTCGGCGCGCTCAACGGCAGATCCTCTCACCCCGAAGTGCGGCCATCTGCGGTGAAAGCAAGACACGCAAACAGCCTCGCGTCCCTGCGAGGCCATTCGCGTGCTGCGGGGCAATGTTGGTCAGGCGGCGAGGCGCTCGTCCTCGGCCGGAGGGAAGTACTCGATCGGCTCGTCGTTCCCGGCATCGAAGAAGAACTTCTTCGCGCCGAACGCCGCGACGGCGACTACGCCCGCAATGACGACGAACTTCAGCATGGGAATCCTCCGGGGCTGGCTGCTTCCTCAGGACACGATCGTAGAACGCGAGCTGGAGCCCGACCACCGGCGGTTCACCGCATTTCGGGGACTGATTCCCCTATACGAACGGGCGGGAAGCGAGAGGCGAGAAGCGAGAAACGGGATCAGTCGCGCGCGCCATCCCGCCTCCACTTCCCGCTTCTCGCCTCGAACAGCGCTTCTCACTTCCCATCCCGTAGGATCGAGCCATGCCCGACTACGTCACGATGCCCGAGCAGCGCGTGCCCGTGATCGCCGAGTGCGATGTGCTCGTCGTGGGCGGCGGCGCGGCGGGGATGTCCGCGGCGATCGCGGCGGCGCGGCAGGGCGCCGATACGGTGCTCGTCGAGCGCTACGGCTATCTCGGCGGGCTCGCGTCGGGCGGGCTCATCGTGCTGCTGCTCACGCTCGACGACGGCGACGGCCACCAGGTCGTCGCGGGCCAGTGCCAGGAGCTGGTGGAGCGCCTCGAGGCGCGCGGCGCCTGCTTCTATCCCTCGAAGGACGAGTGGGGCCAGCTACGACGAGCAGCTCGTCGAGAAGTACCGCCGCTGGGGCCTCGTCTGGGGCTCCGGGCCGCACCGCGTGCGCTACTCCGTCGCGTACGACCCGGAGGAGTACAAGTACGTCGCCAACACGTGGGTCGCGCGAGGCGGGGGTGCGGCTGATGTACCACCGCTGGGCCACGGACGTGATCCGTGAAGGCGACGGGATCACGCACGTCGTCTTCACGTCGAAGGCCGGACGGCAGGCGATCCGCGCGTCGCAGGTGATCGACGCCACCGGCGACGGCGACGTCTTCACGATGGCGGGCGAGCCCTCCGAGAAGGAGCAGATCCACCCGTGGCTCTGGTTCCGCATGTCGGGCGTGCGCGACGTCGATGCGGCGCAGTCGGCGCGCGCCGGCTTCTTCTTCCGCACGGTGCAGCCGGGACAGGTGCTGATGCCGTGGGGCGCGGCCGAGCGCATCGCGCGCCGCATCGACGCGACGGACCCGGACGACCTGACGTTCGCGGAGGTCGAGTGCCGGCGCATGGTGATGGACGAAGTCGCCCGGCTGCGCGCGCAGGTGCCCGGCTTCGAGGACGCCTACCTGACCGACGTCGCGCTGACGCTCGGCGTCACGGAGTCACGCCGCCTCACCGGCGCCTACACGCTCGCGCGCGACGACGCCGGCCGCGTGTTCGATGACACGATCGCGACGACGGGCCACTGGACCAAGTACGGCGCCGTCTACCACATCCCCTATCGCAGCCTGCTGCCGCAGCGCGACGCCGAACCTGCTCGTCGCGGGCCGCTGCATCAGCGTCGACCATCGCGTGCACCACGCGACGAAGGAGATCCCGCCCGCGTTCGCGACGGGCGAGGCCGCCGGCATCGCCGCCACGCATGCGCTCCGCGCGTCGTCGCCCGTGCAGTCGCTCGATGTGGCGTCGCTGCAGTCGGCGCTGCGGAAGGCGGGGGCGTGGTTGCCCGAATGTATGCGGCCAACTCGTTCTCCGTCCGCTGCAGTACCCAATGCGCCGCTCTAGCCGACGGCCATCAATCCTGTTCGAGCGCGAGCGAAGACATCGCAGACCGATACATCGTGCGACCGTCCAGATGGACGTGCGTCCGAAGTGCGTCGCGAGCCTCGCGAAGTCCGCGGCGTTCATGCGACTGCCGCGAGCGCGGAGCGCGTCTCGTCGACGCTGACGGAGGCTCTCGACGTTTGCTACCTCGTCGGTCCCGAGCTGATTCGAGCTGTGGGCAGATGCGGACGGCCGCACCGTGACTTGGATGCGCTGACTAGCGCGCTCGAGGCAATGGTGGTCGCGAGCTCGTATCGCGGAACGCGCGCGATGGCCGCCTCTACGACACCATGTTCGTCGCCGAGCCCGGCGGCGGACTGCACCGGCACGCGAAGCGCACGCCGATCTGTCACGGAGCGGGCCGACCATCGACGCAGCTGCGACGATCCAGTCGCGGTCACATCGCTCGGGCGCATGGGCAAATTGATCTGCGCCGGGGATCGAGCGTGCACGCGATGTTGCCGTCCGTATGACGGGAGTGTCGACGGTACGGTTCTTCTCGCGGTCGTGGCGCTCGACGCGTTCGACGCGGCGGTCCTGCTGGCATGGCAGGCGCGCTGCACGGCAGGACCTCGTCCGCCGTGGGTGCTCGACGGCGCCGATATCGACTCGACGTCGCAGCATCGTGCGGCGTGTGCGTAGACGAAGGTGAGATCCGTTCACGTCCTGCACGCGCCGTTCTTCCCGGACGCTCAGGCGCCTTCTCGACCGGGTGAACGGCCTCGGGCATCGCCGCCGAACACGCGCGCCCGCAATCGACGGCGGTGATGTCGAACACGGCGTACGACGTCGCCGGCGCCCAGCGCGCGCGCGACGCGTGCGGCTTTCCGACGGCGGGAGGGCCGTAGATGACCACGAGCTTCATGCAATCACCGACACCATCTCCAGCACGCGCGACGCGAGCGCATCGTCGCCCTCGAGCTGCGCAAGCGGCCGCGCACCGCGCCGGCGTGATCGCCTTCGTGAAGAGGCGCCACGCCGTGTCCTGGTCGAGCGTCGTGACGGCGTCCGGCGCGGTCTCGATGCCCTCGTACAGCGTCCACACGTCGCGTCGCAGCAGGGACCACGTGCCGCCGGCGTCGCCGGTGATGCGCAGCATGACGTGTGTGCCTTCCGGCGCATCGATGCCCTCGAACGTGAGCGGCAGCGCCCGCGCGTAGGCATCGAGCACGGGGTGCATCATGCGGCGGTCCTTCAGGCCCGAGGCGGAGGCGTCGCCGCGCGCGGCATCGATGGCGTCGCGGATCTGCTGCTGGTGCGCCCACCGCTCGGTGTACTCGCGCGCAACGTCGAGCCAGACCGGTGCTGCGTCGGCGCTCACCCAGTCGACAGGATGGCCCATCGCATCGAGGTCCAGCGACCGGAACTGCGAGATGGCGCGCTCGCTGGAGAACGCCGAGCAGCTCGATGAGCAACTGCGGGCTCAGGCGCCGCATCGCTTCCACCCACGCCTCGTTCTGGGCGTTGATGTATGCGATCAGCTCCTCCCACGGCCCTTCGAACCACGACGCGGTGTAACCGTCGCGCCCCCGCGACACCCCGCCGAGATCGTCGGCGAGGATGTGCGCCGCGAGGTCCTTCACCGACCAGCCGCGCGCACACCGTCGGCGCGCGCCACTCCGCATCGGACAGCGAGCGCAGCAGGTCGAGCAGCGCCGCGCGCTCCGGCGCGAAGAGATCGATGGTATCGATGCGGCCGGCGGGCTTCATGCGCGGGATTGCACCGCAGGGTCGGGCGGGCAAGGGGAAGTGGGAGGTGAGACGTCCGTCCCACTTCCCACTTCTAGTCTTCGCACTTCCTACCTAGGCACGCTCCGCGGTCGGGCGGTAGCGCAGGTGGCGCGGGCCCGTGTACTCGAGCAGCGGGCGGATGTCAGCACGTTGTCCTCGTACTGCTCCAGGACGTGCGCGACCCAGCCGGGCATGCGGCCGACGGCGAACATCGGGATGAACTGCTCGTCGGGGATGCCGAGCAGCGAGTAGACGGCGCCGGCGTAGAAGTCGACGTTCGGGTAGATGCCCTTCGCGCGGTAGGGCTCCATCGCGCGCTCGATCTCCTGCAGGATCTGGAACCAGGTGTCGTTGCCGATCTCGTGGCCGAGCTCGCGTGCGACGCCTCGCAGCTCCTGCCCGCGCGGGTCATCGGTCTTGTAGACGCGGTGGCCGAAGCCCATGACCTTCTCGCCGGCCTTGATGCTGCTCCTCGATGTAGTCGATGGCGCGCTGCGGGTCGCCGATCTCCTCGACCGTCTTCTGCACCGCCTCGGCCGCGCCGCCGTGCAGCGGGCCCTTCAGCGTCGCGATCGCGGCCACGATGCACGAGCCGATGTCCGCCGCCGTGCCCGCCGCGACGCGCGCGGCGAACGTCGATGCGTTGGAGCTGTGCTCGGCGTGCAGCACGAGGTCGAGGTCGATGATCTTCGCGTCCTCGGGCTTCGGCTCCTGCCCGAACATCATGTAGAGGAAGTTCGCGGCGTGCGAGAGGTCGTCGCGGGGCGAACCGGATCGAGGCCGTTGCGGATGCGGTGCATCGCCGCGACGATCGTCGCCACCTGCGAGATCAGCCGCACGCCGACGGGCTGCGCCACCTCGACCTTCGCCTCGTGGCTGTTCTCGTCGAGCGCAACGATTGCCGAGACGGCGGTGCGCAGGATGTCCATCGGATGCGCGGCCTTGACCCGCTCGATGACGTCCAGAACCGGCTGCGGAATCGCGCGCCCGGCCTTCAATTCACGGTCGAAGCGCGCCAGCTCGTCGCGCGTCGGCAGGGCGCCGTACAGGAGCAGGTAAGAGACCTCCTCGAAGTCGTGGCGTGCTGCGCCAGGTCGTGGATGTTGTAGCCGCGGTACACGAGCTTGCCGGCATCGCCATCGATGAGGCTGATGCGCGTCTCGTCGAGTACGACGCCCTTGAGTCCGGTACCGAGGCTGCTCATGCGGGTGTGCTCCTTCAGGCTGGCGGTGCAAGAAGACGGTTTTGGGCCAGTAAACGTCCGATTGGAATATTCAGACCGTGAATCGATGCGATAGAGCGTCTTTATGATAACACCGCCGCTTCAGCGGGCTCCCGCCGGCATGTGAACATCGCGTTAACGACCGATCGCGCGCACATGGTCAGATTCAAATCCTGGGGGCCTGTCGTGGCTCCCGAACGCATTGCGAAGGCGCGCGCGCGGCTGTTACCATTCCGTTCGCGTGTCCAGGGGACCGCGATCAATAAGAGACTGGCTACAGCGCTCTACAGGAGAGACGACCCGGGGCCTGGCTGGCAGCATCCGCGAACGGGAGCGGGACTGCCGGGGGCCTTTTGCGTTGTCACAGGAGATTCGGATGGACGGCGGTAAACCGACCGGCTTCACGTAGCGTTCCGGGTTTCGCCCGGGCATTCACCCTCGCTTGCAACGAGGGGAAAGGACACGAGAATGCACGTAACGATCGATGGGTTCGGCGGAAACCCTGCGCAGCTCTCCAACGTGGAACTGGTCCGCAACCTGCTCGACCGCTATCCGGACGAAATCGGAATGACGAAGATCTCGGAGCCGCACGTCTTCGAGTATCGGGGTGAAAAGCCGGACGACTGGGGCGTGTCGGGGTTCGTCCTCATCGCCGAGAGCCACATCGCTATCCACACCTTCCCCGAGCACGAGCAGGTCTGGGTGGACATCTTCTCCTGCAAGGGGTTCGATGAGCTGCCCGCCATCGACCGCATTGTCGATGCCTTCACGCTGTCCAGCACGCGTGTGCACAAGCTCGAGCGCGGCCTCGAGTACCCGCACGACGTGGGCGCCAGCATCCCCCTCAACCGCACCGAACGCCGCGAGGTGACCCCGGTCGCCTGAGGCGGCGCGCCCTAACGTAGCCGTACCCGCGGACCTCATCCGAGGTCCGCGTTTGTCGTTTCGCCTGAACTGGCTTGACGCCGGGCCGACGCCTCCGTGATAAGATCGCGCGATGGAGCAGCGGGTCCAGTTCTGCACAACGAGCGACGGCGTCCAGATCGCCTACAGCGTGATGGGCGAGGGCTATCCGCTCGTCCTCGTGCCCGGCTGGGTGAGCCACCTCGAGCTGGATATGGAGCCCGATTCCCCGAACCGCGAGTTCTTCGAACGCCTGGCCGAACGCTACATGCTCGTCCGCTACGACAAGCGCGGCACAGGGCTCTCCGACCGCGGCGCAACCGACTTCAGCCTGGAGCCACGACTGCGCGACCTCGCTGCCGTGATCGATCGCCTCAAGCTCAACCGCTACGCCATGCGCGGTCAGTCCGAGGGCGGCCCGGTGGCGATCGCGCACGCCGTGCGGCACCCGGAGCGCGTCTCACACCTGATCCTGCTCGGCACCTTCGCGCACATCGGCCACTCGGAGACCACTGACGCCCTCATCGCGCTCATTGGCGCGGAGTGGGGCCTGGGTTCCGCGACGATGGCCAGCATCTTCGTGCCATCGGCATCGAAGGAAATCCAGGAGCGGTTCGTCCGCTTCCAGCGCGAAGCGGCGACGAGGACCGATGCCGCCGCGATGCTCAAGGCGAACGTCGAGACGGACGTGCGCGATCTGCTGCCGCAGGTGCAGGCGCCCACGCTTGTCATCCACAGCGAAACGGACAGGGCCGTTCCGTTCGAACACGCGCGCCGTCTCGCCGCCACGATCCCGAACGCCACGCTGGCGCAGTACAAGGGCGACCATGCGCCCATCGATGCGTACGACAGGATCCTCGAGCTGATGGAGGACTTCGTGCAGCCGGAGAGCGTAGCCGACGCGCAATCCGAGGTCGCGGCCGCGCCTTCGGGCTTGCTCACGATCATGTTCACGGACATCGAAGCATCGACGTCGATGACGCAACGTCTCGGCGATGCCGGCGCGCAGGAGGTGCTGCGCGGTCACAACGAGGTCATCCGCGCCGCGCTCAAGGACAACGGCGGCACCGAGGTGAAGCACACCGGCGACGGCATCATGGCCTCGTTCGGCAAGGCATCGTCTGCGCTCGGCTGCGCGGCGTCGATCCAGCAGGCGTTCGAGGCGCGTAACGAGACCAACCCCGACTCGCGCGTACGGGTGCGCATCGGCCTCAACGCCGGCGAGCCGGTGGCCGAGGACGGCGACCTCTTCGGAACGGCGGTGCAGATGGCCGCGCGCATCTGCGCCCGCGCCGAGCCCGGCCAGATCCTGGCGGCGAACGTCGTGCGGGAGCTGGCGGCCGGCAAGCAGTTCCTCTTCGCCGACCACGGCGACGTCGTCTTGCGCGGCTTCGAGGACCCCGTCCACGTCTTCGAGGTCAGCTGGCGGCGGTAGCGGCGGGATCGCGCTGAGTCGTCATGCGGGGTGCCCCGGCCTGTCATTCTGAGCGTCGCGAAGAATCTAGCCCGTGATGGCACGGCCTCATCAAACGTGCACGCGGGGTCGTTGGATGCGCTCCCGATCGGCTGCGGCGTGTCCTTCCAGCGATCGCCCTGACCGGAGAAGATCCCTCGCTACGCTCGGATGACATGCGTGGAGCCGAACCTGCTACCATAACCACTGCCGGGAGGTGACATACCGTGCCAGCCTTACGTTCCCTTGACTCCGTCTTCGCCCGCGTCCAGAAGCCGGCCCGGTACACGGGCGGCGAGTTCAACTCGATCACGAAGGACTGGGACGCCTGCGACGTGCGCGTCGCGCTCGCCTACCCCGACCTCTACGACATCGGCATGTCGAACCTGGGGCTGGGCATCCTCTACGACATCGTCAACCGGCGCGAGGGCATGCTCGCCGAGCGCGTCTTCGCGCCCTGGTCCGACCTCGAGGCGATCATGCGCGCGGAGTCGATCCCGCTCTGGAGCCTCGAGACGCGGCACCCCCTGCGCGAGTTCGATGTCATCGGCTTCTCGCTGAGCTACGAGGGCACGTACACCAACATCCTCAACATGCTCGACCTGGCGGGCCTGCCCGTGCGCGCCGAGGAGCGCACCGACGCGCACCCGCTGATCATCTGCGGCGGCTCCGGCGCGCTGAACCCCGATGCGCTCGCTGACTTCGTCGACGTCTTCTGCCTGGGCGATGGCGAGGAGACGATCCTCGATGTCGTCGACTTCGTGCGCGAGTGGAAGCGCCAGGGCCGCGGCACGCGCGAGGAGATGCTGCTGCGCCTCGCGAAGATCTGGGGCATCTACATCCCGCGCTTCTACCAGCCCGAGTACAACGCCGACGGCACGATCAAGGCGGTCGCGCCCGTCGTCGAGGGCCTGCCGCCGCGCGTGACGAAGCGCTTCGTGCAGGAGCTGCCGCCAGCACTGACCACGCCCATCGTCCCGTACCTGCAGACCGTGCACGACCGCGCCGCCATCGAGATCCAGCGCGGGTGCACGCAAGGCTGCCGCTTCTGCCAGGCCGGCATCATCTACCGCCCGCGGCTCGAGCGCTCGCCCGAGGAGGTGCTGCAGGCGGCGAAGGACCTGGTGCGCAACACCGGGTACGACGAGTTGTCGCTCGTCTCGCTCAGCACGACCGACCACTCGCGCATCGTGCCGATGGTCGATGGCCTGCGCGCGGAGTTCGGCGGGACGCTGACGATGTCGCTGCCCTCGATGCGCGTGGACAGCTTCTCGGTGCGCATCGCCGAGGCGGTCGCGACGCGCGGCAAGCACAGCATCACCTTCGCGCCGGAGGCGGGGACGGAGCGCCTGCGCATGACGATCAACAAGATCGTCACCGACGACCAGCTATACGAGGCGGCGGAGAACGCCTTCTCGACCGGCTGGAGCAACGTAAAGATGTACTTCATGGTCGGCCAGCCGACGGAGACGCACGAGGACATCGAGGGCATCGTCACGCTGGCGAAGCGTGTGCGCGAGATCGGGCGCCGGCACCACGGCGGCCGCGCGCGTGTGCGCGTCAGCACATCGAACTTCATCCCGAAGGCGCACACGCCGTTCCAGTGGGCGTCGCAGGCGCGCCCCGAAGTCCTGCGCGCGCGCCACCACTACCTCCGCGACGCGCTGAAGAAGGCGGGCGTGCAGTTCTCGTGGGAGGACCCGGAGCACAGCCTGCTCGAAGCGGTGCTCTCGCGCGGCGACCGTCGCCTGGGCGGCGCGATCCAGCGCGCGTGGCAGGCGGGCGCGCGCTTCGATGCCTGGCACGAGCACTACGACTGGCCGCGCTGGGAGCAGGCGCTCGCCGACAGCGGCCTCGATGCGGGGTTCTTCGCCTACCGCGAGCCGGGGCTGTGGGATCCGTTCCCGTGGTCGCACATCAACATCGGCGTCACGGAGTCGTACCTGCGCGCGGAGTGGCTGCGCACGCTGAAGGGCCAGCAGACGGCCGACTGCCACAAGGAGCCGTGCAACGTCTGCGGCGTGCAGAACCAGAACGCGACCGATTGCCTCGACCGCCTCGACCTGCGTCTCGCCGCGCAGGGCAAGCCGCGCGAAGGACCGCACCGGCCTCGTGCGCCCGATCGAGATGTTCTCGCTGACGTAGGTTCGGGTGCAGCACGGGGCCACAGAGAGCGCAGAGGTTGGTTGGGGTGAATCGAACTTGCGGTCGGGCTGATGCTTGTTGTCGGTAGCGGCGTGTTGGGAACGGTGCGGGCGGCGTCCGCCGAACAAGCGTCAATGGATATAAGCCCTGCGACGGGGCCGTGCGATGCTACCGTAACGATCACGCTTGACGGCATCACGCCGAACTCGGAAACGCCGATCGATATTGCGCGGCCGTCATCGGACGAGACTCTCGGCCGCGTCGGCTTCATCTCCGTCGATGCAAGTGGGCACGGGGAGCAGATGGTGACACTCGGCGCGCCCGGTTGTCAGGCCGCGGCGCTTGACGACCGGCTCGGCGGCTCGCAACCTGGGCATGTCGCGCAGATCCACCTCTATACAGGCTTCAATCCGGATACGTTGAGCGTCCAAACGCGGACAACCTATGGCTACACGACCACGCAGACCGACTCCGGACGGCTACCCGCCGTGGGATCGGGGGACGCCCAAATCGGACAGCACAGCATTCTCCGTCGGTGGCCCTCATCGCCGGCCTGACAGGCGCCGCGCTCGTCGGTGGTGTCGCCGCGAGGCTGACTCGCCGCCTGTAGACCGCGGTTCTGTCACTTCCCGCGTCTCACCCGCGATTGACAGCCCATGCGATAATGGCATCCCACACACAGGAGGCCCGCATCATGACCACCGACACCACTACCACCGAGATCATCGAGAAGAGCGGAGTGCTCGTCGGGCCGCACCGGCGGCCGCGTAACCTGGCGATTAACCAGCGGGGCAGCATCCACGACGACGCGACGGCGCAGAAGCTCGGCTTCCGCGGCGGCACCGTCGCCGGCTCGATCCACATGGAGCAGTTCCCGCCGATCCTCGTGCGCGCATTCGGCGAGCGCTGGTTCGAGAGCGGCAGCCTCTCCTGCTACTTCCGCAACGCCACCGTCGACAACGAGGCCGTGCGCCCGCTCGTGGAGGTTCCGCCGACTGGCGCGGCCGATGCGCAGATCAACATCTGGATGGAGCGCGACGACGGCATGCAGGTGCTCGAAGGGCACAGCGTCAGTCGGCGATCCGGCCGAGCCATCGATGCTGCGGCGAAAGCTCGCGGAGCCACGCGAGCGCGGCGAGCTGCGCATCCTCGCCGACCTCAACGCCGGCGACGCACTCGATACCGTCCCGGTGCGCCTCACACGCAAGGAGTCCGCGCCGCGCCTAGAAGTGATCACAGAGCCGATGTCCTGGTACGAGGACGCGTCGCCTTGGGGCGGCGCCGTCGTCAACCCCGGCCTCGTCGTGCATATGATGGTGCAGGCTCAGGCCAGCATGCGCACGCGCGCGCGCGCCGTCGGCCTCTATGGCGCGATCGAGGTGCGGCACCTGCGCGGCCCCGTCTTCGCCGAGCACGACTACGAGGTCTCGGGCACGATCCTCGCGCTCGGCGACACGCCGAAGACGGAGTACCTCTGGTACGAGACCATCATGCGCGAGCCCGGCGGCCCCGGCGTCGCATCGATGCTGATGATGCTGCGCTTCATGAAGGGCTCATCGAAGCTCTGGGCTGAGTGACCGTTGCTCTCACGGCGAACGCGTCCGTCTGCGCGCGCTCGAACCCGGCGACGCGCCCACGATGTGGCGCTGGTATCGCGACCACGAGTTCAGCCTGCTCGACGGCAACCCCTATCCCTCGTCGCTCGGCGCCATAGAAGGCTTCATCCGCTCGCTACCGGCGCCGTCGTACTCGGACGTGTCGCTCGGGATCGAGATAGAAGATCGAGAACTGATCGGCATCGTCCGCCTGAAGCGCGGCGCGCAGGAAGATCGCCGCGCGGACTTCGGCATCGCGATCGAGCGCGCGCGCTGGGAGCAGGGGTACGGCACTGATACCACGCGGACGATCCTGCGCTTCGCGTTCGAGGAGATGGGGCTACATCGCGTCGAGCTGGGCGTGCTGGACTCGAACGAGCGCGCGCATCACGTGTACGCGAAGTGCGGCTTCCGCGACGAGGCTCGATTGCGCCAGCGGCACTATCGCCTCGGCGCATGGCGTGACGTGATCCTCATGGGCATCCTGCGAGACGAGTTCCAGAGCGCGCTCGTGAGCAGGCGAGATGCCGCTGCGATGCGTCGGGACGGATAGTTGAAGCCCTGTGCTGAGTAGCCGCGGTCATCAGCCCGCGCGCACGGCGAATACGCGCACCGGCTCGGCGATACCCTTGAGCTCGTACTCGCCGCGATCTCCGAACGTCACTCCTGCCGACGATCGCGCCATCCCTCGCACGACGTCCGACACCAGGATCTCGCCGGGTGCGGAGAGCCCGCAGATCCGCGCGGCGATGTTCACCGCGCCGCCGTACACATTGTTGGACTCGACGATCACATCGCCCGCATGCAGGCCGATGTGCAGCGGCAGCCCCGCGTCGTCACCCGCCGCGAGCACAGCGAGCGCGCCTCGTACGCCCTCGGACGCCGACTGGAACGTCGCGAGCACGCCATCACCCACCAGCTTGCCCTCAATGAGGGTGCCGCCGTGGCCTTCGATGACCGACCGGAGCGTGCCGTCCAGCCCGCGCGCCCTTGCCCGGAACGACTCGTCGCCGAGTGCCTCCGTCAGACCCGTCGAATCCGCGATGTCCGCAAACAACAGCAGGGCCATCCTCTGCGGCGGAGACACCGGCACGGCCAGTTCGGGCACGCCGAGAAAGCTCCACGTCGCGGCCGGCATCGCCTGCACTTCTTCCTCGGTTTCCATCTCGACCAGTTGCGCGTTCGGGAGCGTCGCCGCGATCCGCCGCGTTGGCTCCAGGAAGATCGCCTGCGGGCCCGCCCGATTCGCGATAAGCAGGGTCGGGCACGTCACATGAGGGAGGATGCCTTCCACATTCCAGGAGGTGACCTGCTCGAAGAAGGTCAGCAGGGAGGCCGGCGTCGTGCTCGCGCGGATCATCTCGGCGATGCTCGCCGCCAACTCGTGGTCCCCCCAGCCGAGCGCGACTCGGGCGAGCGTTTCCGTGGTGATGGTCCAGTCCCGTTCGGCGAGCGAAACGATAGCCGCCGTGGAGGGATCGGCGATTTCGTCGAACCGCGAAAACGCGCGGTTCAGGACGAGGTGTGAAACCCGTTGCGGGTTGCGTGCGGCGTAGGTCAGCGCGATCGGGGTCGCAAGCCCCGTTGCGTCCAGGGCGAAGGTCTCGCATCCGACGCGATCTACAACGGCCTCGATGTCATCCGCGCACGCGTCGAGCGAGAAGTCAAGAGCGTCCCGCTGCGACCGCCCGAAGCCGTGCAGATCGAATCGCACGAGCGTCCGGTATCGCGCGACGCGGTCGGCGTGGAGCCTGGACCCCGGCAGGTCGAGCTCCATCTCCAGGTTGCTGACGGGCACCGAGGGAATGGCGACGATCGCCGGGCCGTTGCCGGCCACGTGGTAGGCGATGGTGACGCCGCTGCGGGTCTTCGTATAGAGCGCTCGGACATCGCTCACTCGACGACCGCCTCCCGCACCGCAAACACTCGCTGGGGTTCGGCAATCCCTTTGAGTGCGTGCTCACCGCGATCCTCGAACGTCACGCCGGCGGAACTGCGGGCGAGATCGGCGACGGTGCGCGAGACGAGGACCTCGCCCGGAGGCGCGAGCGCGCTGATGCGCGAGGCGATGCTGACCGCGCTGCCGAATACGTTGCTCCGGCCGTCTGCATCGACCTCGCGGAGCACGTCTCCGGCATGGAGGCCGATATGGAGGCCGAGGCCCGTCGGACGCGGCGGCGGCCTCCAACGTAAGGGCTGCCGCGATGGCCTGCGAGGCTGCGGGGAACGTCGCGAGGATGCCATCGCCGAGGGTCTTCCCATCGACCACCGTGCCTCCGTGGTCGCGCACGGCGATGCGCAGCGCCTCGTCGAGGGGGCGTGCCTGTTCGCGGAAGGCGGCGTCGCCGATGCGCACGGTATGCGCGGTGTGGTCGGCGATGTCGGCGAAGAGGATGACGGCGGTTCCTGATGCCAACGCGTCGTCGCCCTCCCCGTGCGCGGCCAGGAACTGCTCGACGATTGTCGCGTACGTTTGTTCGGAGCCCGGCTTGATGGTGGCGAACTCCGCGTTCGGCAGCAGCGTGACAAGCTTCTTCCCGAAGCGACTCGCTTCTTGAGTGCGCCCTCCAACGGCGGTTGGGGACGTGTCCTCGATGACCAGGGCTGGCGACGTCACGTTGGGCAACTCAGGCGTCGAGTCGAGTTGCTCAAGCTCGCTCATCACACGGTCCCAGGACTCTGCCGTGAACTGTCTTGAGGTGTGTTCTACCCATCTCTTCGCACCGCGCGCTCGGTCCCATCCGAACGTACGCAGCGCGGCCAGCTGCAGGTACTCGTGAAAATGCGTCTGCTCAATCACGGGGAGACCGGCGAGCGCCGCCCTCCGCATCGACGAGCCCGGTGGTGAGGGATTCCAGAGCGCGAGCCGCCGTACGCGCTCAGGATGCCGCGCGACATATGCCAGGGCGGTCTGGGCAGGCGTCAGGTGTCCCAGAAGGTCGAATCGATCGAACTGGAGTGCGTCGGCGACGGCCTCAACGTCCCGGACCGAGGATTCGAGGGTGTACTCCGGTTCGGAACCGGCGGAAAGGCCAAGCCCGCGCGGGTCCCAGATTACGACCGTGCGGTGATCCGCAAGTGAGAGCCACGGTGCGTCACTGTCCGAAGCAAGCTCATCGTCGACGGCCAGTCGCAGGATCGCCCGCACAATGAGAAGCGGCGGACCGCTACCGGCGATGGCGTAGGCGATGTCCGCTCCATCGGACGTTCGCGCGTATCGAATGCGCGGCTCCATCAGCCCGCCCCCGGCACGCGCACCGCATACACACGCACCGGCTTGGCGATGACCTTGAGTGCGTGGTCCCCGCGGTCGTCGAACATGACGCCCGCGGAGGTGCGTGCCAGATCGGCGACGGTGCGTGAGACGAGCGCCTCGCCGGGTTCGGCGAGGGTGCTGATGCGTGCGGCGATGTTGACGGTACCGCCAAAGACGTTGCTCCGCCCGCCGGGGTCGCGTTTACGGACCATCGGCGCCATTATCGCCGCGTCCGCGGTTTGAAGTCACGCAGCAGCGCGCGTACTGCCACCCGCGCACGTCCGATAGAATCCGCCACATGCGAATGTCCCGCCTCTTCGGCAAGACGCTCCGCAACGCACCCGCCGAGGCCGAGACGCCGAACCACCAGCTCATGCTGCGCGCGGGGCTCGTGCAGCAGCTCGCGGCCGGCATCTACTCTTACCTGCCCACCGGCTGGAAGGTGATGCGCAAGATCGAGCAGATCATCCGCGAGGAGATGGACCGCGCGGGCGGGCAGGAGATCGTCATGCCCGTCGTGCAGCCCGCCGAGCTGTGGGAGCTGTCCGGCCGCGCCCGGACCATGCACGACGTCCTCTTCCACCTGAAGGACCGCCGCGAGCGCGACCTCGTCCTCGGCCCGACGCACGAGGAAGTGATCGTCGATCTCTTCAAGAAGCAGGTGCAGAGCTACCGCGACATGCCGCTCATGGTCTACCAGATCCAGACGAAGCTCCGTGACGAAGCGCGCCCGCGCGGCGGCCTGATGCGCGTGCGCGAGTTCACCATGAAGGACGCCTACTCCTTCGACGAGAGCTGGGAGAAGCTCGACGACTCCTACGACGCCGCGCGCGAGGCCTACGTCCGCATCTTCGAGCGCTGCGGCGTGCCGACGGTGCCCGTGCAGGCCGACTCCGGCGCGATCGGCGGCAAGGACAGCGAGGAGTTCATGTTCATCGCCGACTCCGGCGAGGACACCGTCCTCTTCTGCCGAACTGCGACTACGCCGCCAACGACGAGAAGGCCGGACACCGGAAGCGGCGAGTTGCCGCCCGAGGAGCCGCTCCCGCTCGAAGAGGTCGCCACGCCAGGCCAGAAGACGATCGATGACCTGGTGAAGTTCCTCGGCGTGCCGCACGACGAGGACGCTGAAGGCCGTCTTTTACGAGGCCGACGGCGAGCCCGTGTTCGTCGCCATCCGCGGCGACCTCGAGGTGAACGAGGTCAAGCTCGCGAACGCGCTCAAGGCTACGACGGTCGCGATGCTCGACGACGACGGGCGTCCGCAAGCACGGCCTCGTCGCCGGTTCGGCGTCGCCCGTCGGCCTCAAGGACATCCGCACCATCGCCGATGACACGGTGCTGACGTCGCCCAACCTCGTCGCCGGCGCCAACAAGCCGGACACGCACTACCGCAACGTCAACCACGGCCGCGACTGGAGCGCCGACTGTCGTCACGGACATCTCGCTCGCGCGCGAGGGCGACCTCTGCCCGCGATGCGGCGGCGCGGCTCGCAGGCCAAGCGCGCGTACGAGATGGGCCACGTCTTCAAGCTCGGGCACGATGTACACGGAGAAGATGGACGCGCTCTTCACCGACGAGAACGGCGATCTGCAAGCCGGCCGTCATGGGCTGCTACGGCATCGGCGTCGGCCGCGTGTTCGCCGGCGCGATCGAGGCCAACCACGACGAGCGCGGCATCATCTGGCCGGCCGGAGCTGGCGCCGTACGACGTGCACCTCGTCGCGCTCGGCTTCGACAAGCCGGGTGTGCGCGAGAGCGCGGAGCAGGTGTACCAGCAGCTCCAGGACGCCGGGCTCGAGGTGCTCTACGACGACCGCGAGGAGGGCACCGCCGGCGTGAAGTTCAACGACGCCGACCTGCTCGGCATGCCCGTACGCGTCACCGTAAGCCCCCGCAGCATCGAAGAACGGCGGCGCCGAGGTGAAGCGCCGCACGGAGAAGGACGCCCGCGTCGTCCCGCTCACAGACGCAGCTTCAGCGGTGAAGGAACTCGTGCCGCAACGCACCTAGCCTGCGCAGGCCATGTCATTCCGGGTGTACCGAGGAGTCTCTCGTCTGCGGACTGAAGCGCCCCGAATCGACGCGTCGCTCGCCTCACTTCCCACTCCCGGCTTCTCGCCTCTTACTTTCGGGGATCCCACATCCCGCCCGTGGATAACCCCCACCCCATCCGTTACCATCGGCAGGTTGACTCGCGTGTGCTGATGCGGAGGTCTGGATGATGATTGCGAGACGACTCCTGCCCGCCCTTGTGTTGCTCGCGGTCGTCGCCGCCATGTCCGCGACGGGCGCCGTTCGCGCGCCGCACGCCGAGGCCGCGGACTGCAACAAGATCGCCTTCCCGAACAACATCCAGCAGATGATCGATGCCTCCGCGCCCGGCGACGTGATCTGCCTCACGCCCGGCGTGTTCATCGGCCCGGTCACGGTCAATGCGAAGCGCAACCTCACGCTGCGCGGGCAGGGCCAGCAGCAGACGATCATCGCTGGCGGCGCGAAGGACGCGATGCTGATCTTCAATAGCTCCGACATCACGGTCGAGAACTTGAAGCTGTTCTTCGGGCATCTCGCTGACGCCTACGTCTGGCAGAGCACCAACGTTACGTTCCAGCACATCGATGCGGGCGGCGGCGACATCGGCATCCACTACGACGTCAACAGCACCGGCCGCATCAGCGATTCGTTCATCTACGCGCTCACCGGCGATGCCGTGCTCATCCGCCGCGGCTCGAACGTCAGCGTCGAGCGCAATTGGATCTTCCTCAACGGCGGCGTCGGCGTCTCCACCGTCGGCGAAACGGCGACGACGACGATCACGCGCAATATCATCTCCGACAACCAGGGCCCTGGCGTGTTCGCTGGGCAGACGCCGTGCGCCCTGCTGCCGCCGGGCCACGTCGAGGTGCCGCAGTGCTACCTGGTGAACCTGCAGGCGTTCGTCGGCAGGGCGAACATCATCCTCAACTCGAACGTCATCCAGTCCAGCCAGAGCACCGGCATCGTCATGTTCCCGGGCACGCAGGCGACGATGTCGAACAACCACATTTGGCGCAATCACCTCACCGGCCTCTTCGCGTGGGGCGCGAACGTTAGTTCCCAGGGCGATGAGTACTCCGGCAACGACGAGCACGCCATCGAGTTCCGCGCCTACCCCGATCCCCTGAAGTACGGCCAGGTCGGCGACAACTTCCCCGTGCGCGCCGCGGGCAGCCTCAACGCCAACGACATCCACGACACCGTCGTGCTGCCCGAGACCGGCACGCTCGGCGGCGGGGTGCTCGGGCAGGGCGCGAACCTCAACGTCACAAACTCGCGCATCCACAACAACCGCGGGATCGGCGTGTCGTACGTAAACACATCGCTCGGGACGATCAGCGGCAACACGATCACCGACAACCGGGGCTCTGCCATCTGCATCTATCACGCGGGCGACGTGCGCACGTCGGCCAACGTCACCCACGGCAACGCGGTCGACACCGTCGGCGTCTGCCACGAAACGACGCCGTGACGGACGACGCCCGGCGTCAGAACCAGCCGCTGGCGGATGTCCTCCGCTACAACCGCTGGGCGAACCTCACCCTGTTCGAGGCATGTCGCGCGCTTACCGACGCTCAGCTCGACGTTGCCCCGCCTGGGCGCGACTCCGTGCGCCACCTGCTCGTGCACATCACCGGCAGCCAGCAGACGTTCGTGCTGCGCACGAAGGGCCGCCAGCACGAGGGCGAGCTGAACCGGCGCAGCCCTTGGCCCGGCTTCGATGTGCTGATGCAGATCATCACGCAGACGAGCGACGAGCTGATCGCCATCGCCGAAGGCCTGGGCGAGGATCGCGACATCGACCTGTCGTACATGGGGCGCACCTCGCGCCTGCCGGTGAGCTTCTTCCTGGCGCACGCCATCGAGCACGGTGCCGAGCATCGCACCGAGATCAAACTCGCGCTCGAGGGCGCCGGCATCGGGACGCCCGACCTCGATGGCTGGGCGTGGTCAGCGGCCGCCGGCTACGGGCGCGAAGTCTGAGCTACGCCGGCGCGTTGCGGCGCGCCGCCTGCCATCGCGCGCGCATGTCGTCCGTCGCGCGCTCGTCGGCGTGGATCTGGCCGTAACGCGACGCCGTAAATGCCGCGCTCACCTCGCCCGGCACGGCGGAGCCATAGTGTGCATCGAGCGGCGGCGCGAACTGCATCGGCGTCGAGGCGGGCGGGCGTTCGAGCCCTGACGATGCAGCGTCGGCGAGCATGTCGAAGTAAAGGCGCTGAACGCCCGTCGCGGCTGGCCGCCCCGCCCCGCGCCGGAACCGTCCCGTGAGGTCGCCCCACAGCGCGCGCAGATCATCGCCGAGCGAGACGTCGCGCTCGACCTGCGTCCGCACCTCGCCCGGCTTGCCCTTGCGCGCGGCGAAGCGCCGGTACGCGAACCAGAGCACGATGAGCAGCGCGATTCCGAGCGCGGCCACCACCCCGCCGGCGACGACCCAACCGAGCACCTGCTGCCAGAGCGGCCGCGTCGTGTCGTGCTCGAGCGGCTGTTGCGGCGTCTGCTGCTGGTCGGGGGGCGGCGGCTGGTCGAGCGACGGGAAGAGGTGCCGCAGCAGCCGAATCGGCGCCGCGAACAGCGGCTCCAGCACGTAGCGTCCGAACAGCTCGAGTGGCGCCGCCAGCGGCCGGGCCACAGGCTCGAGCGCGCCCGCCGACGATGGGTCGAAGGCCGCGGCGACCACCGCCAGTACCGCCGCGGCGCCGACGAGCAGCCCCGCGCCGAGCGCCCAGCGCGATACGAAGCCCGTCACCGGCGCGTCGGGCTCCGGAGCCTGGAACAGGGCCAGCGCCGCGAGCCCCAGCAGCAGGTACAGCACCCCCAGCGCGCCGAAGACGTCCGGCCCGCGCGTGTCGGGCGCCACGATCGCCGCGATCAGCACGACCGCGAGGCCGAACGCCGCCGTCCCGAGCACGTCGTCGTATTCCAGCGGCTGCTGCCCGCGTGAGACGCCGCGCACCCACAATCCGATGAGGACGATGGAGCCGCCGAACACGCCGCGATGCTCGTCGAAGCTCGTCGCCGTCTCCGTGACCAGCGCGCGCAGCCAACCGAGGTCCCACGGCGCGGTCGACGCGGCGTACTCGAAGTGCAGGATCGCGAACATCGCCAGCACGCTTGCCGCCACGCCCACGCGCCGCATCGACGTTTCGTCGAGGTCCATCTCGGCGAGCACTCGCGACAGCGCGAACAATCCGGCCACCACGGCCGTCACCGTCGTGAGCGATGGCCCCGCGCCCTCGCCCTTCGACAGGACGCCAACGATGAGCGCCGCCAGCGCATAGCCCGAGATCACGTCGAGCGCGACGGCCAGCGGCGTCCGCGCCGCGCGCACGGTCATCGCGAGGCCTCCGCGGGCGAGGCGGCGCTCCACGCGTTCTCGACGTGCGAGACGTCGTGCACGGGCACGGCCTCAAGTAGCTCCGGCCACGTCTCGCCGGAAGTCGAGAGCACCAGCACCTGTTGGCCGCGGCTGCGCAGCCGCAGCAGCGTCGCCGCCAGCGCCTCCGGCATCGTCGCCGTCACGACGACAATCGTCGTGCCGATGCTCAGTCGGTGCTCCTCGCGGTCCAGCATTGCCGCCAGCGGCTCCAGCACGAACGGCGTCACGACGCCCAGCGCTTCGAGCACGCGGATGAACTGCTCGGCGCGCTGCCCCGGCGCGATGCGGATCGCGCGGTCGGCGTCAGGCACCGTGCTGTTGACCAGCAGGCCGACGCTGTAACGCCGGTCGTAGGCGTCCGCGCGATCGATGCCGCTACCACGAGCGCGCGCTCCAGGTAGTCGTGGATATACCCCGCCCAGGCCGGCACCATCGTCTGCGTGTTTACGCACAGCAGCAGGTAGCGCGACGACGTCGGCTCGTACACCCGCGACTGCATCTTCCCCAGCCGTGCCGTCGCGCTCCAGTCGATGCGCCGCATGCTGTCGCCGGGCCGATAGTCGCGGATCCCCGCAACGCGCGACGGGTCCTCGAATACGGGGAGCCCCTTCGGGCGGTCGCCGTACGGCCGGCGCGCTGGCAGCCCCAGGTCGTCGAGCAGATCACCTGCGGGTACACCACCACGCGCGTGCGGCGCGTCTCGACATGCTCTTCCTCGAACAGGCCGAACGGATCGCCGGAGCGGATGTGCGTCGGTCCGATCTCCCAGATGCCGCGCTCGGGGCGACGCAGGTCCATCGAGCGGCTGATGCGCTCGTAGCCGCCGGCGCTCGTCTTCCAGCGCAGGCTCACGGAGCCCACCTGGCCGACCTGGGCCAGCTCATCCTTCGAGCCGGCCAGCATCGCCTCCGGGAACTGCTCGTCCACCTCGAGGCGGGTGAGGGGCAGCGGCTTGCGGTTCGTGATGCGGAGCGTCAACGGCACGCTCTCGCCCGCGAACGCGCGGTCTTCCGGCAGCAGGCGCTCGTGCTCCACGCGACGCAGCGACCAGCGGGCCCACAGCGCCGCGCCGCCGCAGGCAAGCGGCACGCCGAACCCAAGCATCGTCACGATGCCGCTGCGCGCCACGATCCCGGCGATGATGATCGCAAGTGCAACCCACGGCCACAGCTCGCGCACGTCGCGCACGGGCCTAACCCTCGACCGGGACGGGGAGTTCGTCCAGCAGCTCGCGCACCAGGCTCTCGGCGTCGCGTCCGCGCAGCCGCGACTGCGAGCCCAGCGTGATGCGGTGCGCCAGCACCGGCGCCGCCAGCGTCTTCACATCGTCAGGCATCACGTAGTCGCGTCCGCGTACCGCTGCCAGCGCCCGCGCCGCGCGGAACAGCGCCAGGGATGCGCGGGGCTCGCGCCCAGCTCCACGGCGTCGTGCGCGCGCGTCGCCTGCGTCAGGCGGACGATGTAGTCGCGCACCGATGGCTCGCAGTGCACGGCCGGCAGCATTAGGCGGGGGGGGGCCATGTTTCTGCTCAACAGTTCGTCTTCCTACAGCGACTGCAGGATCAGCATCCGGAACATCGGGATCGCGTCGAACGGCTTGCGACCCGCACGGCTCTTCTTTTCCGCGTCCGGGGTCAGTGCCACCGCTTCGATGTCGGCCCGGAAACTCCCCAGGGAACCAGCGCCGCAATCGCTTCCAGCGGATCACCCTTCTTCGACAGCGCCGCTAATCGCTTCTCCGCATCGAAAAACCCCGACTGTCCCATCGTCTCGCTCCGCAAAATCAGCGTCCTCACAAACGAGATTCGCATAGCGCCGCGCCACAGCCAATTATTCGAGGTCCCCTTGATCTCCTCGAGGACGCAATTCAGTCTGGGCGAAAATCTTTCCGTCCTGATGCGTGATCCGGCGGGAGAATTTCATGGCGTGCGGAAGCAGGAGACGGGCCCCGCGAAGATAAGTCGCGCCCTTTGTGAACGGCGGTCAGGATCCGCGCAAAGTTGGCGGAGCGAGATTTTTCGGCATGACATTTGCAGACGGATTGGCCGGACCTTGCCGTCGGCCTCTTGGTGGCAATCAACGGCCGGGTGGCAAGCGCTGTCAACGCCGTAAGCCGCCGGAGGCGGGGGCCGAAGGCCCGCGTTGATAGAGGTTGCAACCCGGCCATCCTTGGCCACCACAGCCGTCGGCCAACCGTCACGGTGCGGTTTTCTCCGCCAACTTTACGCGGAAACGCGCCGCCGGTAACACCCTTCTGCCGCATTACCGTAAGCGCTGTTTTCAGGCCACGTTTCTGAGCTTCGAGGCGGTGGGAAAAGCCCACGGGAGCAGGTCGTCGATCTGGCTGTTGGGATGACCGTTGACGATCTTGGTGATGACGTCGGCGAGATAGGCGTGGGTGTCGACATCGCAGAGCTTGCAGGTCTCGACGAGCGAGGCGATGACGGCCCAGTGCTCGCTGCCGCCGTCCAAAGCGGCCTCATGATGCCCGGAGTTCTGGGGCATGAGGTGAAAGTCACCTATCCGTTCCACCCGTTGTTTCAGCGGTCGGCGACCGTGGTCGCCGATCAAATGCACAACGGTAGTCGGCATCTGACTTTGCGTTCCGGCGACGACCGCTCGTTTCTGGTGCCGGCGTGGATGCTCAGCCCCGATGCGGCGTCGATCAAAATCCTTCGAAGTTCCGTGCTTTCCCATCGCCCGTCTCTTCGAGTTACGGGCGCTCTTGATTCGAGCTAGCCTCTTGCGTGCGGGGTGAGATCTCCGAGAGAAGCGAACATGGCAAAGCAATTGGTGAAGATTCAGCTGGATTTGTTCGAGCAGCCACCGCCGGAGATGAGAATGGCGCTTGCGCCGGTGCAGCGCGCGAGCGCGCTGGAACAAATCCAAGCGCTGTTGATGGAGGCGACGGCGATCTTGGAAGACGGGCAGGAGGCGGGCGATGACCAAGATCAAGCCTGATCACCTGGCGCGTGATGCGATCGTCTATGTTCGCCAATCAACGACATTTCAGGTCGCGCAAAACCTTGAGAGCCAGCGACGGCAATACGGCTTGGTCGACCGGGCTCGTCAGCTCGGCTGGCCCGATGCCGAAGTGATCGACGACGATCTCGGGCGATCGGGCGGCGGCGGACGTCGGCCTGGCTTCGAAAAGCTTTTGGCAGCGATCTGCGAAGGGCGTGTCGGCCCGTGCTCTCGCTGGAAGCCTCACGACTGGCGCGCAATGGACGGGATTGGCACACGCTGCTCGAGTTCTGCGGCTTCGTCAGCACGTTGATCATCGACGAGGACGGTATCTACGACGTGACCTCGCCCAACGATCGACTTCTGCTCGGCATGAACGGGACGGTGACATGATGCAGTACCTCGTCATCTCATTGAAAAGGCAGGTTTTGTTGTCGCGCGTCGCGTGATATTGCGCGGCCGTTCGCGATCGCCTGCCGGACTGCCGGCCGATCGAGAGCCTCTTCGGGGATCACATAGGGCGCGCCCACGCAGACCTGCCTCGCCGGCAGCACTCCATCGCGGATCAAGCGCACCACGGTCATCTTGCTGACACCGAGGCGGCGCGCGGCTTCGTGCAGGATAAGCTCGTGCCGCGCCGCGCGTTCGCCCTCCCGATAGCCCGCAATCCGATGCGTGCCGCGGAAGTTGCGGACCCGCAACTCAGTCCAGGTAAGGCCTTTGCCCGAGCGGATACCGAGCCGGTTGAGAAGGGGAGCGATGCTGTGGTCCGGCAGGATGCGCGCCAGCTCGCGCACCAGCTGCACGGTCGCCACGTCGGTCTTCCAGCGATTCTGGCCAGACCGGTTCTTCACCACCTCAAGCCGCGTGTGATCTCCGCCCTGCCAATGCAGCACCAGGTGCAGCCGACCGGGCGCGACCGTGACGATGATCTCCTTGAGAACGGCCCGCAAAATCCGCTTGCGGGTCTCGGGAGAGGCGGCAGGATGGTTCCACAGGCGCGGCAAGTCTGTCGCCAAAGCGAGCATCTCGCGCCGCTCGGCTTCGGTCGGCGCCGGCGCCTGCGTTTCTCGGGCGACGCGCATCTCTTCTTCGAGCCGCGCCATTTCGCCAAGCTTCTCATTCCAGCGTCGCTCAAGATCGCTGGCCACCAGGCGATTGTCCGGATCGACCGCGTCATATTGCCGGTGTGCCCGCGCCGCCTCGTAACGGGCTTGCTCTAGGGCGAGCTCCATCTGCCGCAGCCGCGCCGCATCAGCCCCCTCGTGATCGGCGATCGACTGGACCGCCGCCTCAATGGCCAGCGGCGAGATCGCACCCAGGACTTCCGCCGACACCGCAGCATCGACCCGCGCATTGCTGAAGGCGATGCACCTCTTGCCGGTTGGGGAGGCGATCTCGGCATCACAGTGATAGCGCGCGTCGCGCCGGGCATGATGCCGAACCTTGAGCTTGCGGCCGCAGTGCCCGCAGCGCAGCAGCCCGACGAGAAGCGCGTCGCCACTGCGTACCGAGCCTGGCACCATCGCCCCCATCCTGTTCGCATTGCCGGCGATTACCTTCTGGTTGCGATCATACTCCTCCCAGGAGATGTAGCCATCATGGTGGTCGCGGATCAGCACCGTCCACTCTTCGCGCCGGCGCGCAACCCCGTGAGTGATGACCTTGCGACCGCCTTCGAACCGGGCCCGGGAGGCGGTGCGCCCGAAGACATAGGCTCCCCCGTAGACCGGATTGGTCAGCAGCCGATGAATCGCATGGTAGCGCGGCGGGCGCCACTGCACGGTCCGTCCCTGCGGGCCATAGACGGCAACCGGCAGCTCAATCCCCTCCTGCCGCAGCCACAAGGCGAGCTGGCGCACGCTGCCAATCTCGCCGAACTTGCGGAACACCAAGGACAGCACCTCGCGGATTCTCAGGTCCGGGTCCAGCTCCAGACGATCGTCAGCACCGCGCACGTAGCCGATCGCGAGCGTCGTATGCAACTCGCCGCGCGCGGCCTTGAGGCGCAGAGCTTCCTGGGAGCGCTGCCGGAACATCGAGAGCTCCAGCTCGCTGAAAGTTCCTTTCATGCCCAGCAGCAAGCGATCGTTGACCAGACGCGGATCATAGACCGCGTCCTCGTCAATGATCAGGGTGTTCAGCAGCGCACAGAACTCCAGCAGCGTGTGCCAGTCGCGCCCGTTGCGAGCCAGGCGCGACGCCTCGATCGCGAACACCGCGCCGGCGCGCCCCTCACAGATCGCCGCCAGCAGGCGCTCGAAGCCGGGGCGCGCCGTCCCGCCGCCCGAACGGCCGAGATCGTCGTCGATGACAACCACCTTCTCCCAGCCGAGGGCGCGAGCGCGCGTCGGGAGGGCATACTGGCGCCGCCGGCTCTCCGGATTGTGGAGCATCTGGCCCAGGGTGGATTGCCGCACGTAGACATAGGCGCTGCGCGCCAGGTGATCGGGCGTGATCTTAGTCATCGTCCACCTCCGGTCTGCCGGCCGCGGCGACGGCGCACTCGCTCAGCAGAACCTTGAGGAGATTGACGATCTCCGCGCGGGTTGCCGGGTCGAAGCGCCGGCGCGCGAGATCGCGGGCCGCCAGCACGAGAAGATCGAGTTGCTGCCTTCGGGCATGCTGTTCCATCATCGCCTTCGTCCTTTCGACTCGATTCGAGCGAAGGCGATAAGGATAGGCGCTGCGCCTCGATCAGGTGGCGCAGCTCTCTGAGGCAGTGGAAGGAGAGCCGCGGGACGGCTACCAGGGGCAGCGTCGCCGCGTGATGCTCGGTCATCCACGCGGGCAACAGAAGCCGGCTGCCACCCGGCTGCTCAATCACAAAG
Source organism: uncultured Chloroflexia bacterium (assembly GCA_963736015.1). Classification (GTDB taxonomy): domain Bacteria; phylum Chloroflexota; class Dehalococcoidia; order DSTF01; family JACRBR01; genus CAVTNG01. The sequence continues at coordinate 212,641 of CAVTNG010000007.1, forward strand.
TGGGGGCAATCCGCACAGCGGAGTCGCCGCAAAACCATGACGCGCTCGCCGGCGCGCGGGTGATGCGGATATCGGACGACAACTTCAAACAGCTGTTGTTGGGCAGTATGTCGCCGGTTCGAAGGGCACGATGAGCGAGATGGAGCTGTCAATCCTGCGGCAACGTTCGCTGGAAGCATTGAAGCAGAAGGCGCGGCGAGGCGAACTGTTCCTGACCGTCGCGGTCGGCTATGTGAAGGTTGGCAGGCGACCGGATCGAGAAGGACCCGGACCGGCGCGTGCAAGAGGCGGTGGCGCTCGTATTCCCTAAATTCTGCCGAGCTTCAGACGATTCGTCAGGTCCTGGTGTGGTGCAGGCAGGAGAAGATTCTCCTGCCCGCGATGGCGGAAGGAGCAGAGCGCCGGCCGGATCATGTGGCGCTGCCCGTCTACCCGACGGTCCACCACATCCTGACCAATCCCATCTATGCGGGCGCCTATGCCTTCGGCCGCAGGACTGCCCGCGTGTCGATCGAGAACGGGCGCAAGCGCGTCGTCAGAAGCATGCAACGTGATTGGCGCAGCTGGGAGGTTTTGATCCCGGACCACCATGAGGGCTACATTAGCTGGGCCGAGTTCGAGAAGGAAATCAGCAGCTGATCGCCGACAACGCCAATGACAAGCGCTTCATAAGTCGCGGGGCGGTTCGCTCCGGCGAAGCTTTGCTATCCGGTCTCTTTCGCTGCGCGCGCTGCGGCAAGAAGCTCCACGTTCGCTATGGCCAGACCTATCGCTACGAATGCGTGGGCGCTTTCAACCAGCTCGCAGCAGCGCGATGCCTCACATTCGGAGGAATGCGCGTCGACCGGGTCCTCGCCAAAGAAGGGCTCGAGAGATTGCAGCCGTTGGGCGTCGAGGCGGTGCTGGCCGTGATCGAAACGCGCAGCCAGCAGCGCTCCGAAAAAAGGGATCAGCTCGAATTGGCGTTGCAGCAGGCTCGCTACGAGGCCGCCCGGGCGCAGCGCCAATACGACGTATCCGACCCGGAAAACCGGCTGGTAGCCAGCGAGTTGGAGCGTCGGTCCCTGCGGCGTCAATATGACATTGGGATTTACTGTGAAGGTGAGCGCGCCGAACGCGGCGAGGCAACGCTTGAGGAAGCGGCGGCCGCGCTCGCGCTCAGCACGACGACAATCCGCCGAATTCATCGCCGAGGGCGTGCTTCCCGCGACACAGCCGTGCAAAGGGGCGCCCTGGATCATTCGACGATCCGACCTCGAACACGACGAGATGCGTCATCGAGCCGCCGCGCGCCGATCACGACGTCCGCCACCCGACGAACGTCAGCAAGACAATGCTTGGTTTTTCAACTACACGCATTTTTTCTGTTCAACGCAATGGGCCGGATCGAGCGCTCGACCACGTTGCTGTCGATCTCGATGCGACCGTCGTCGAGGAAGCGGGTCAATCCCGCCCAGCGCGACAGCGCATAGCGGATCGCTTCGGCGAGCTTGGTCTTTTGACTGATCAAGTCGAGCTTGGTGCGCAGCCAGGGCTCGAAGGCGTCGAGCAGGGGCCGGCTCTTCGTCTGGCGCAGCGCGCGGCGCTCGTCGGGACTGCGGCCGTGGGCCTCGGTCTCGACCGCATAGGGCCGCTTTGATGCGCACGCTGGCCTTCAAAGAACTGGGCGCGGCCACATCAAGGACGCTGGTGCTTCGGTAAAACCCCGATGCAGACCTTCCTTGACGCCATGCCAATAACGAGGGAGAAAACAATCGCCAAAGTCACCTCACCGATTTTTCCATGCTCGACGCGCACCTGTCCGGTGGTTCGTTTTTAACGCATCCTTCCTCCAGCCGCTGCTCGATTACCTTGTCGACCAACCCGAACTCCTTCGCAGCCTCGGCAGTGAGGAACGTGTCGCGCTCCATAGCCTCTTCGATCTTCTCGATCGGTTGGCCGGTGTGCTTCACGTAAATCTCGTTGAGGTGCTTGCGCGGGTTCAGGATCTGGCTCAGTCGACCGTCGTCAAGTACATGGTCAGGAAGAGCGATCCATCCGGGCAGAGTTGGGGCATGTTTTTGCGCAACCATGCGCCGCACATCGCAGCGATGGACCTGTTCATGGTCCCGACGATCGGCTTTGACCTGCTCTACGTTCTGGTCATTGTCCAGCTGGCTCGGCGAGAGCTCGTCTGGATCAACGTGACAGCGCACCCAACGGCAGAATGGATCGCGGCAAATTGTCGAAGCATTCCCCTGGAACGAGGCCCCACACTACCTGATCCGCGATCGCGACGCGATCTCGGCACCGCGGTCGGGCGCCGATTACGAGCCATGGGCATCCGTGATAAGCCCATTGTGCTCGGCTCGCCGTGGCAGAACTTGCTTTGCCGAGCGGCTGATCGGAACAATCCGCGCGAGTGCGTCGACCATGTCATCGCATTGGGCGAACAGCATTTGCACCAAGTCCTAAAATCTTACGCGAACTATTACAACACCTCGCGAACGCACCGTTCATTGGACAAGGATGCGCCTGTCTCGCGCCCGGTTCAGCGGATCGGACGCATCGTTCGCATGCCATGGCCGGCGGCTTACATCACCGATATGTTCGAATTCGAGTTTCCGGCACACACAGCGGCTCATCGTCTTAATTGCCGGTACAAGTACGGCGATTAGCAAGGTGATGTAACTGCCCAGGTTGTCTAATGGGTCAACAGAGGCGTAGGGATATGGCCAAGTTCGAGGGGTCGCGGGTGAGGGCGTCGATGATGTTCCACCCCTGCTTCCTTGCCGTCGAGAAGAAGGAGCGGATGAGCGCGAAGTCCATCGCGCTTGCGGCGAGCGAAAGCCGCCGGAGATTTTTTGCCGAAGCTTCATCATGCGCCCGTCGCGTTCGGCCTGATTGTTGGTGAAGGGAACCGTTGGATCGTGAAGGAAGCGCAACGTGTCCTGTTTGCGCGTGGCGAGACGCAAGAGGAGATTATGTCCGGTTCGGCGAGGCGCCCAGCCGCGCCATTTGCCGCCTCCCTTCATCGCGGCTCGCGCCAGCGGCACAGGCCGCGCAGGCTCATCTGCCATCCAACAGAGTTGAAAAATGCATATGTTCTAGCTTGCCTATCCGGTTATTACCCACACCCCCAACATGTAGGGTGCTGCCAGGCTCCGGAGTAAAGCTCTGCGTAGGTCGGTGCGGTGACGTCGCCCGCGATGCCGAGCAGGGAACGGAAGGCGTTGAACGGATAGAACCGCCTGTTGAAGCGGAAGGTGAATTCGTTGAGGTAGGCTTGCAGGTGCTGGTGACTGACCCCGTGATGGATGCCGTTCAGCCACGTTTTCAGGTTTGCGAAGACGAGATGGATGATTGGCAGATATTCCTCGGCGACCTGCGGATCGCCCCGTTCAGCGATGGCGAGGTGTTTGTAGCCGCGCTTGGCGAGGCTGGCGTAGCCGCTCCAGTCGTCGGTGACGAGCGACGTGCCCGGCACAACGGCGCACTCAACGAAGCCGCAGAGCAACTCCGCGCTGCGGTCCGGCACGATGGCGAGCCGAACCCGCCCGGCATAGCGACCACCCTTCCGCTTGTCGAGCTTGGTGCCCGGCTTGCGCTGGCGAACCTCCACAGCGCTGGCGACAAGAACCTTATCGTGGACGCCACGGCCTTTGCCGCGCGTCCGGCCGCCAACCCAGGTTTCATCGACTTCGACGTGCTCGCCGGGCCTGCCGCCGATCCGGTCCTGATCCGGGCGCACCATCCCCGCGCGGAGCTTGTGGAGGATTTGGAACGCCGTCTCGTAGCGCGACAGGCCAAGTTGTCGCCGAAGCTGCACGGCCGACATGCCGGGTGTTTGGCTGGACACCAGATAGGCAGACCAAAACCATACGCTCAGCGGCGTGTGCGAGCGCGCCATGACCGTTCCCACCGTCAATCCGGTGTCACGGCGGCACTTGCGGCAGCGCAAGACGCCAGGACGATTTGCGAAGCGGAACGGCTCTCCCGCCGCCTGACAATGGGGGCAAACGAACCCGTCGCTCCAGCGAGCCTTCTCCAGGTAGCCGGCACAGGCCGCATCGTCAGGGAAAAGTCGCTGGAACTCTGGCAGCGATTGTGGGAACCGAAGATTGCCACGCTGGTGAACGTCCATGAGCATGGCCGAACACTACCGCTAGTGGCTGTGGGTGACAACCGGATAGGCAAGGTTCGTAGTATCAATGCTTAATTATATACCCCAACTCCGCGAGAATCCGAAGACCCCCCTTGCCAAACGGCGCGATTCGGATTCTACCGAACGGATGATACGGCCCGGCTTTCTGGACATAGAATCGCGGCAAAACCTGATCGAGTTGGCTCGGGACGGGTCGGCCGCTGATCGTCTGGCCCGACGTGCGAATGCGCTGGTGTTGCTAGACGATGGGATGAGCTGCGAGGCGATTGCGAAGGTCCTGTTGCTGGACGACGACACCATCCGCACTTGGTATCGCCTGTATGAAGAGGATGGGATCGAGGGGTTGACGAACTTCAGCTACGAGGGCAGCGCTTGCCAGTTGAGCGGCGAGCAACAGGAAAAGCTGAAAGCCTGGGTCGCCACGTCCTTACCGCGCACAACGCGCCAAGTCGGCGCCTGGATCGAGAATGAATTCGGCGTCGTTTACGAAGGCCGGTCAGGACTGATCGCGTTGTTGCATCGCCTGGGGCTCGAATATCACAAACCCAATGTCATCCCGCGCAAGCTCGACGAAGAAAAGCAGAAGGCTTTCATTGAGGGCTACGAAAAGCTGCTGAATTCCTTGGGCGACGACGAGGCCGTGCTGTTTGCGGACGCCGTGCATCCGACCCATGCGGCGCGACCTGTCGGCTGCTGGGCGCCGAGCCAAGAGAAGCTCGCGATCGAGCAGACGAGCGGGCGTCAACGCATCAACATTCACGGCGCGATCGACCTGGAGACCGGGCAAACCCGGATGATCGAGGCCCTGACCATCGACGCCGCCTCGACGATCAGGCTGCTGCAATCGATCGAGGCGCTCTATCCGATGCTGGCGCTCATCCATGTTTTCTTGGACAACGCGCGCTATCATCATGCCAAGCTCGTGCAGGAATGGTTGGCCCTGCCGGGACGACGCATCAAGCTGCACTTCATCCCAACGTATTGCCCGCACTTGAACCCGATCGAACGGTTATGGGGCCTCATGCACAGAAACGTCACTCACAACAAGTGCTACGCAACTTGCGCCCAGTTCGCCGATGCGACGCTCAGTTTTCTGCGTGAAAAGGTTCCGGGGAATTGGGCGGACCTTTGTGATTTGGTCACCGACAATTTCCGCATCATCAACCCAAAGGATTTTCGGGTCATGACGTGAACGGGGTATAACATCAAACTTTGTAACTGCCCAGGTTGTGGACTTGGTTCAGAACAGGCGGAGGGAATTCGCCAGGGATGTCGGATCGCCGGTCAGGGCGTCGATGATGGCCCAGCCTTGCTTCTTGGCGGTTGATAGGAATGAGCGGATGAGCGCGAAGTCCATGGCGCCTTCGATCGAACGGAACCCGCCGGAGATTTTCTGGCGCAACTTCATCATGCGGCCGTCGCGCTCGGCCTGATTGTTGGTGAAGGGGACCGCCGGGTCGTGAAGGAAGCGCAGCGTGTCCTGCTTGCGGGCCGCCAGACGCAAGAGAAGATTGTGCCCGGTTCGGCGAGGCGCACGGCCGCGCGGTTTTCGTCCGCCCGTCACGGATCGCGCGAGGGGCGCCTGGGCCGTATGGAAGGCCAACCCTTCGGCGACGACGGCATCGTAACGTCGCTCGATCAGGGCGATCAGAGACGGCTTCGGCGGCCCTCCTCGTTCGCGTGCGAGATTCGCCGCGTGACAGGCGCGGCGCAGGAGCCGTTGCATTTTGCGCGCCCACTCCTCTTTCTCGATCTCGACGAGCGCCTTCAGCTCGCGCACGTGATGGGCGTTGCACAAGGCGTGCAGCACGCCCGGCATGGTGTAATAGGGCTTCCAGTGATCGTGGACGACGATGCCGGCGACATTCGCCAAAAGGCTGCCGCGCTTGGTGCAGACGTGATAGAAGGTCAGCAGCGCCGTGCAGGCGACATGCAGCCATCGCGTCTTGCCGCCGATCCGAAAGCCGGTCTCGTCCATGTGCTTGACCGGCGCCGCGGCGATGTGATCCCGCACCACATTTGCGAAGCCTTGAAAGCGCCGGGCAAAGTCCCGGCTGATCCGGGCGATGGTCGCGGCCGCCAGCGTCACCCCGAGGAGATCGGCCATCAACTCGACCAGACGCTTCTCGGGCAACAACTGGTAGTGCAAGAGATAGAGTACAAACGCACCGATCCGCGGGCCGTACTGCACGGGCGCGTTGACGCCTTCCGGAAACGGCGCCCGCGTTTGCGCGCCGCAATCGGCGCAGCGGCAATCGTGCGCACGATGCTCGGTGACGACGAGGGGCCGCGGGTCGGGCAGATCGAACACCTGCCGGGCGCTGTGGCCGACGCTCGTGTCCTGATCCAGGCCCGCGCCGCACCCGGAGCAGGCCGACGGGTAATGATTGACCACGACATCGGGTTCAGCGACCTGCCGCAGGGTCTCGCCTTTGTGGCCCTTCTGCCCGCCCGGTTTCTTGCCGGACCGGTCCCGCAGGCTCCTCGCCCGCGCCGGCTTCGTCAGCCCATCGCTCGACGGAGGCTTGCCGCTATTCGAGCTGTTCAGCCCGAGCCGGCGCTCGAGCTCCGCCAGCCGCGCCTTCAGCGCCGCATTCTCGGCCTCAAGGGCCGCGACCAGCGCGAGCAGGTCTTCCAGCGACGGCGCACGCGGCAATTCGCGAGTCATCCGATGCTTGAATCGGAACCCGCCTCCGCCGTCGAGAGAATTTTTTCGTCGAACCCCGCTGCCGCCTAACCTGGGCAGTTATACCCCGTTCACGTCATGACCCGAAAATCCTTTGGGTTGATGACGCGGAAATTGTCGGTGACCGAATCACAGAGGTCCGCCCAGTTCCGGGGCACTGTTTCACGCAGGAAACCAAGCGTCGCATCGGCGAATTGGGCGCATGTGGCGTAGCATTTGTTGTGCGTGACGTTTCTGTGCATGAGGCCCCACAACCGCTCGATCGGATTGAGATGCGGGCAATAGGACGGGGTGAAATGCAGCTTGATCCGGCACCCGGGTCGCGCAAGCCATTCCTGCACCAGCTTGGCGTGATGATAGCGCGCGTTGTCGAGAAAGACAGGATGAGCGCCAACATCGGATAGAGCGCCGCGATCGATTCCAGGAGCCTGATCGTCGATACGGCGTCGACGGTTACGACCTCGATCATCCGGGTCTGGCCGGTCGCGAGATCGATCGCGCCGTGAATATTGATCCGCTCGCGCCCGCTCGTTTGTTCGATCGCGAGCTTCTCTTGTCTTGGTGCCCAGCAGCCGGCAGGCCGCGCCGCATGGGTCGGATGCACCGCGTCCGCGAACAGCACGGCTTCGTTGTCGGCCAAGGAATTCAAGAGATTATCGTAGCTCTCGATGAATGCCTGCTGCTTCTCTTTGTTGAGTTTGCGCGGGATGATGTCCGGCTTGTGATACTCCAGCCCCAGACGATGCAGAAGCGCAATCAGTCCCGAACGGCTTTCGTAAACGAGGCCGAATTCCTGTTCGATAAAGGCGCCGACCTGGCGCGTCGAGCGCGGCAGCGTCGCGCCGACAAAGGCCTTCAATGCGTCTTCTTGCTCGGCGCTCAAAAAGCTCGCGCTCCCGCCCACGTCGAAGCTGGTCAGGCCCTCGATCCCACGTTGCTCAAACAGTTTGAACCAGCCACGGATCGTGTCGTCGTTCAACAAAAACGCATCGGCGACTTCCTGACAGCTCCACCCGTCGTCCAAAAGCACCAAGGCATTTGCGCGTCGCGTCACGCGCGAGGCCACCGACCCTTCGCGCGCCAACGCGATCAGCTTGTTGCGATCCTCTTCGCTGAGAAAGCCGCCTCGAATTCATGCGAACATCGGAATCCGCCAAACCGGAAAATTCAAGGATTTTCCATCGAGACTTCAATGAGTCGGAGTATACCAAACTTTGATTATTGATTGTGATTAACCCAGCCCAATGCCGCCTTCCGCCGGCCGACAATGTTGTTCAGTTGAGAGGGTGAGGTCCCAATTATTATTGGGACCTGGTGCAGCCGCTGTCGCAGTCCCTCCTTGATTTCTCGCAGCCTCGCGGCCATGCGGTCCCGTCGGGACTTTCTCGTCACGAGAAAGCGCCCCGTCGGGATTTACCACAGATGAACACGAAGCCGTCACGTTCGCTGCCCGCTGCGCCCTGCTCGCGCGTCGCCGGCCTGCGGATGTACCAGCGGCGCGAGGGGGAACCGGAGAACCAAGCGTCACGTTCTTAGATTAGGCGAAATGCTTGTCCAAGTGAGAGGGGCGCGTACCTCAGGCGATTCGCGTACGGGCGGATGGTCATGATTCCGGTGCGAGAGGCAATTTTCATCGTCCTGACGTTCGCCATGTTCGTCATGGCGGCGAGCGTCATCACCCTGGCCTTAGTCCATCCGTGAGCGTTGGGTAGTAGGACAAGAAGCTTGAAACGCTATTTTCTCCAGATTACGAGCCACTGGCGCTCGGCCCGGACATGCCGGAGGCCGATCGCGCCGCGCTGCGCGAGGCCGTGGACATGGTGCAGGTCTCGCACGGCTGGGCCTTCGCCGGGCGGACCCTGCAGCGCGCACTGCCGGACCTGGAGGGACTCTGCATCGACGTCGCCGCCCTGCAGCGGCGGCGCGACCGCATGGTGGAGGGGCTGCGGGCGGCCGGCTACGACGTGCCGGTCCCGGAGGGCACCTTCTACCTCATCCCACGCTCCCCGGTGCCGGACGATGCCGCCTTCGCGGCGCGGCTTGCCGCCGAGGACGTCTGGGTCTTGCCGGGCAGCGTCGCGGAGCTGCCGGGCCGACTGCGGATCAGCCTGACCGCGACCGACGCCATGGTCGACCGGGCGCTGCCGGTCTTCGCGCGGGCTATCCGGGAGGTGCTGGGCTGAGCTGCGAACACGGGGGTGGGTCGGCCGGCTCCGCTGCCCGGACCTCGCGCACAGCTCGCGGCCATCCGACTTTATCGTCCAACAGCATCGTCCAACAGCGGCGTGATGCTTTCGGAGTTCTCGCTAATGTGCATTGCAGCATTCATGGTGCGGTGCAATAATGTCGAGTTCACAGTCAGGCCCAACTTCGAGGGTTTCAAAATAAATATAGTTGTGCATCAATGGCTTGCGAGCCATCGGACGTTTTAGGCGCCACACGATCGGGCTGGTTCGGGCGCGGGCGGGATCTCCTGGAAGACGGGTGGCAACGTGATGCCAAGGGCGCGGCATAGGGGATCGATCGTGGCGCCTGGGGCGGTTCGCAGCAGCGCGCGGCGGCCATCCTGCTCGACCTCGATTTCGCTGAGCTCGTCGAGATCATCGACGATGTGCTGCCATTCGAGATCGCCGTGACGGCGCGCGGCGAGGCGGTCGAACAGCTCCTTCCTCAGCAACACTGCAAGGAAGCTGCAGAAGATGTGACCGCGGATGGCCGCATCGGTTTTGTGGAAGATCGGCCGCGTGGTGAGCAGCGCCTTGGTGGTTTTGAATGTGTCCTCCACCGCCAGCAAGTTCCGATAGCGCAGGACGACCTGCAAGGCCGATAACTTGGTGTTGGTGCGCAGGACGAACAGCCCGTCGAACTTCGCATCCGCCTCGGCCTTGTCGTAGTCGATCGAGAAGTTGCCGGATCCGATGGTCTTCACGAAGCGCCGGAAGCCTTTGTTGCTGACCAGCGCCTTGTCGCCATGGGCGAGCTTGCGGTCAAGGCCGGCCAGAATGGCTGCCCGTCGGTCGGCATCCTTCCTGGCCTCCTCCTCGTTGCGGCAGAGCACATAGCGCCGCCCCTTCAGCGTCGTCTCCTTGATGGCGAGCTGGGTCTCGCCCTTCTGGCGTGGAATGACGAGCGGCACCGCCACCCCGTCATCCTCGATCACCTCGTTGCGGACCTCCTTGGTGGACCGCTCGCGCACGCCGAGAATGTACGCGAGGCCGGCCTTCTCCAGCGCCGCAATGGTGGCGGCGCTGATCATGCCGCGGTCGGCGACGATGCACACCTGGGCGATGCCAAAACGCTCGCGCAACCGCTGGACGACCGGCATGAGCCGCGTCACATCGGCGGTGTTGCCGGGCCACAGGAAGGAGGCGAACGGCCGGTCGTCGCCGTCGAGAACCATGCCGAGCACCACCTGCTTGAGGTGCGGACGATAGTCTTTGCTGTGGCCGAACTGGCCCAGCGTCTGTCCGCCGGCACCCTCGAAGTACAGCGATGTCGTATCGAAGAAGGCGATCGACACTTCGCCAAACAGCTCCTGCCGATGGCGGTAGAGGTCCTCTTCGATGGCATCCGTAGTGGTGCGGCCGTCGGCGACCTCCTCGCCGAGCCAAATCATCGCGCGGTAGGCGTGATCGAGCGTCAGCTCTTCAGCGCCGGGAATGCGGAAGCCATGGTGCCATCGGCTGGCATGGCGATCCGAGCCCGAGACCATCAGGCGATGCAATACCGTGAGATAGATCGCTCGCTCGACGTCGAAGCCGAACCGTCGCCCGACAAGCAGGGCACGGATCACCTCGGCGCAGCCGGTCTCCCGCCACAGCCGACCGAACACAAGATCAGGGCCGATGCTGACCCGCCGCAACTCGGCAAGCTCGCCGCGATAGAAGCGCGACAGCACGATCGAGCGCCGCGAATGCCGCGCCGCCGATGCCACCAGCGCATCCAGCATCCCGGACGCCTCGACCTCGTCCCGACGTCCCAGCGCTTTGACCACGCGCTGTACGTGCCGTCCGCCCTCGCGGGCGTTCTCGACGAGATAGAGATACTCGTAGGCGCCGATCTTCTTGACCCGGACGAACATCGTGGGCACCCTGGCGGTCCCACGAAAGCACCACGAAAAGCGCGATTCGGTCAAGACAAAGCGCGCCGAACATCTAGATCATTTAGCACCACAAAATCGACCGCGGGCGCAGAAACCCAGCATTTGCAGCGTTTTCCAACACTATCAAACGTCCAAACCCTCGAAGTTGGGTCAGGGCCGAGACCGGATCCCGCCAGCGCGACAGGAGAGTATTATGACCAAGGGCACCACACGGCCATTGGAAATCCCCAAGGAAATGCAGGCCGTGACAGAGCAAAGCGTTGAACAAGCCAAGCTGGCGTTCAATAGTTACTTTCAGGGTAACTGCCCAGGTTGTGGACTTGGTTCAGAACAGGCGGAGGGAATTCGCCAGGGATGTCGGATCGCCGGTCAGGGCGTCGATGATGGCCCAGCCTTGCTTCTTGGCGGTTGATAGGAATGAGCGGATGAGCGCGAAGTCCATGGCGCCTTCGATCGAACGGAACCCGCCGGAGATTTTCTGGCGCAACTTCATCATGCGGCCGTCGCGCTCGGCCTGATTGTTGGTGAAGGGGACCGCCGGGTCGTGAAGGAAGCGCAGCGTGTCCTGCTTGCGGGCCGCCAGACGCAAGAGAAGATTGTGCCCGGTTCGGCGAGGCGCACGGCCGCGCGGTTTTCGTCCGCCCGTCACGGATCGCGCGAGGGGCGCCTGGGCCGTATGGAAGGCCAACCCTTCGGCGACGACGGCATCGTAACGTCGCTCGATCAGGCGATCAGAGACGGCTTCGGCGGCCCTCCTCGTTCGCGTGCAGATTCGCCGCGTGACAGGCGCGGCGCAGGAGCCGTTGCATTTTGCGCGCCCACTCCTCTTCTCGATCTCGACGAGCGCCTTCAGCTCGCGCACGTGATGGGCGTTGCACAAGGCGTGCAGCACGCCCGGCATGGTGTAATGGGCTTCCAGTGATCGTGGACGACGATGCCGGCGACATTCGCCAAAAGGCTGCCGCGCTTGGTGCAGACGTGATCGAAGGTCAGCTGCGCCGTGCAGGCGACATGCAGCCATCGCGTCTTGCCGCCGATCCGAAAGCCGGTCTCGTCCATGTGCTTGACCGGCGCCGCGGCGATGTGATCCCGCACCACATTTGCGAAGCCTTGAAAGCGCCGGGCAAAGTCCCGGCTGATCCGGGCGATGGTCGCGGCCGCCAGCGTCACCCCGAGGAGATCGGCCATCAACTCGACCAGACGCTTCTCGGGCAACAACTGGTAGTGCAAGAGATAGAGTACAAACGCACCGATCCGCGGGCCGTACTGCACGGGCGCGTTGACGCCTTCCGGAAACGGCGCCCGCGTTTGCGCGCCGATGCCCTTCTCGCCAACCAGCAGGACGAAGGCTGTTGCCTCGGCGATTTCCCGGGCAAGCTCAGGCAGCCATAAGCCCCCGACCCTCTTCGGGGCAAAGAACACTTTCGCCTCCAGGCGCGGGCGCGACCGATTCCAACGGCCGCTGTTGGCAGCACGGACGATAAACACTGCAAGCAAACGCAGGATCGCGAGCATCGAATGCGATGATGCGCTGATTCTGCCTCACCGCGCGAATCCGGCCGAGGAACTCGGGAGCCACACCTCCAAATATTCCGCCCAGATCAGACCTTCGGCACTCCCCTGATGGGGCTATGTCTCTTGTTCGGGGTAGGCGTATATTGGTACTGGGCTAACTACGTTGCCAAATAGTTTCTCGAAGAATAATTTGCCACGAGCCGGCCCCGCTGCGCCCTGCTCGCGCCGACCGCGGATGTACCGGCGGCCGGGCGGTCACCACAAAAATCGAAGCCTTATTCAGCTTTCGAGCGCTTCTTGTTCCCGAAGTGCAATTCGAGCCGCAGCGAGGCCAATCTCTGCGCGCCACTTTAGCTCTAATTCGCCATCGTTCTCAGCATCCTGTTTGACATCCTCAAACATGCGCTCAAGCATCGGCAACGTAGCAGGATGCAAAACCGCAAATAATTCCGCGACAAAGACGGTCAACAGATTATCGGAGGCACAATCCTTGGGTCCGGCGCTCGACCGTACCGGCTCATGGAGCGGTGTGAATACTGGTCCCACGATCTCCTTGCCGACGCTCTCCTGATCGTAAATCAGCATGTCGGCCCTCCTCGTCACGTTTGGTCGATCGTGGCCCATTATTTTCCCTGATCAGCGCAAGGAAAATCCTACTCATGTCTGCCGGAACACATTCTGAAGTACGTATGAACTAATTCACTCTTGCGTTTTTTTGCTCAGGGCGCTTCCCCGGCACTGGTCCGTCCGCGATGCCTCTGCTCGAGCCTCCGATGAGCTTGTATCTCAAGTTGGCGGAAACGCCTGATACATCTTTTTTGGATTGACCTGACGTCTCCGCCCGGTAGCGGGTCCAACCGCGACCTCAAGAACGCGATCAACCGCCGAAGCGATCGCGCTTGTGTGGGTCATTTCGGGAACCTGTACGACAATTACTGCCGTGATCGGGGGCCACGGTGAGGCTCGGATATATCGCAGCGATGACGGCCGGCGGAGCTATGGCCAGGCCGGGGACCGCGAAAAGCGAGATCTCGGTCGAATGTGGAATGAAGGCCGCTACGGCGCCGCCGTAGATGGCGCCGCCAACCGTGCCGGAACGGCCGGAACCGCACCTCAACCTCCGCCTCGCGGGCGAGCGGGGCGATCCCCATCACTGCCGGAATAGGACGAGGCAAATTCGAACCAGAAATCAAGACGGGGTCGATGCATCTCGGTGGTCCTTGGCTCGCGCTCGGCGGCCTCCCTTTTAGTGAGCTCATAAATGGGCGCCGAGGCGTATTCCCACTCCGCCCCCCGGGTGCAGAAATCCGCAGCCGACCGGCGATAGGCCCAGCCGTGCGAGACCTGCGCCATGTCCACGGCCTCGTGCAGCGCGGCGCAATCGGCGGCCAGTCGGTGCGCGAGGGCGAACCCGACACCCTGCTAAGAAAAAGCCCGGGCTCGGGCCCGGGCCTTCCGTTAGTGGCTCCGCTTCTCCAAGCCCGGAGAGCGTAAGTTCGCGACTCAGAAGTCCATACCGCCGCCGGGAGGCATGGCCGGGGCGGGGGTCTGCTTCTTCGGTAGCTCGGCCACCATCGCCTCTGTGGTGATCAGAAGGCCGGCGATCGAGGCCGCGTCCTGCAGTGCAATGCGCACCACCTTGGTCGGATCGATGATGCCCTTGGCCATGAGGTTGACGTAGTCACCATTCTGCGCGTCGAAGCCGAAGCTGTACTCGTCCTTCTCCAGGATCTTGCCGACCACCACCGAGCCGTCCTCGCCGGCGTTGATGACGATCTGGCGGGCCGGCCAGGACAAAGCCTTGCGGACGATCTCGACGCCGTGCTTCTGGTCCTCGTTCTGCGTCTTGACCTTGCCGACGGCTTTGATGGCGCGAAGCAGAGCGACGCCGCCGCCCGGCAGGATGCCTTCCTCGACCGCGGCGCGGGTCGCGTGCATCGCGTCGTCGACGCGGTCCTTGCGCTCCTTCACCTCGACCTCGGTCGCCCCGCCGACGCGGATCACCGCGACGCCGCCCGCGAGCTTGGCCAGCCGCTCCTGCAGCTTCTCGCGGTCATAGTCGGAAGTGGTCTCCTCGATCTGCGCCTTGATCTGGGCAATGCGCGCCTCGATGTCGGCCTTCTTGCCAGCGCCGTCGACGATCGTGGTGTTCTCTTTCTCGACCATCACCTTCTTGGCGCGGCCAAGCATATCGAGCGTGACTTTTTCGAGCTTGATGCCGAGATCTTCGCTGATCGCCTGCCCGCCGGTGAGGACTGCGATGTCCTGCAGCATCGCTTTGCGCCGGTCGCCGAAGCCCGGCGCCTTCACCGCCGCGACTTTCAGGCCACCGCGCAGTTTGTTGACGACGAGGGTGGCGAGCGCCTCGCCCTCGACATCCTCGGCGACAATCAGGAGCGGCTTGCCGGTCTGCACCACGGTCTCGAGCAGCGGCAGCAGTTCCTGCAGGCCGGAGAGCTTCTTTTCGTAAATGAGGAGGTAAGGATCCTCAAGCTCGACCCGCATTTTGTCAGCGTTGGTGATGAAGTACGGCGAGATATAGCCGCGGTCGAACTGCATGCCTTCGACGACGTCGAGCTCTGTCTCGAGCGACTTGGCCTCCTCGACCGTGATCACGCCTTCGTTGCCAACCTTCTTCATCGCCTCGGCGAGAAAGCGCCCGATCTCGGCGTCTCCGTTGGCGGAAATGGTGCCGACCTGGGCGATTTCCTCGTTCGAAGTCACCTTCTTGGAGTTGTTCTTGAGATCCTCGACGATCGCCTCGACGGCAAGATCGATGCCGCGCTTCAAGTCCATCGGGTTCATGCCGGCGGCGACCGCCTTCGTACCTTCTTTGACGATCGCCTGGGCGAGCACGGTTGCAGTCGTGGTGCCGTCGCCTGCCACGTCCGAGGTCTTGCTCGCGACCTCGCGCACCATCTGTGCGCCCATGTTCTCGAACTTGTCTTCGAGTTCGATCTCCTTGGCGACGGTGACGCCGTCCTTGGAGATGCGGGGCGCGCCGAAGCTCTTGTCGAGCACAACGTTGCGGCCCTTCGGGCCGAGCGTCACCCGCACGGCATTGGCGAGTACGTCGACGCCGCGCAGCATCTTGTCGCGCGCTTCCGTTGAGAATTTTACGTCCTTGGCAGCCATTCGAATTTACTCCCTTGTCACCTCATCCAAGGAGGCGCTCAGGGCCCTCTCAAAGAATGAGGTCGATGAGGTTCGTGATTTTCCTGGGTCTCGTTTGCGAGATGCGCCTGCGGGGCGCTCGTAAGAACGGGGAGTGTTGGGGTTAGGCGGCCTTCTTCTTCGCCTCCGTGTCGGTCAGCACGCCCATGATGTCGCTTTCCTTCATGATCAGGTACTCGACGCCATCGAGCTTGACCTCGGTGCCCGACCACTTGCCGAACAGAACCCGATCGCCGACCTGGACATCGAGCGGGATGAGCTTCCCAGTCTCGTCGCGCCCGCCGGGCCCGACGGCGATAACCTCGCCCTGCTGCGGCTTCTCCTTGGCGGTGTCCGGAATGATGATGCCGCCGGCGCTCTTTTCCTCGGCTTCGATGCGCTTGACGACGACACGGTCGTGAAGCGGACGGAACTTCATGCTGTCCTCCTGGATGTAAAGAAAGAAAGGTTGCGTGCTTCATTCCGATGGCGATCGCGGACCCGGCCGGTCCGCTCGGCTGCAATAGAGGAAGCGAATGCCGTTCAAGAGGAGCCTCGAAGAAATTTGGCACTCCCCTCGATCGACTGCCAAGCCCCATTAGCACTATTCGGCCGAGAGTGCCAAGAGGGATGCGCGTGCGCCGCGACGCGCTCCTGATTGTGGCGTAACCGCAAACATGCCTGCGAACCAAGCTCCCGGATGGAGGCGTTGTTAGCACCGCCGGCCGTATGCTGCTAAAACATTGAAAATAAACATTTTGTTTATCCTTTCCGCTTGCAATGACCAGCTCAAAGGCGAACATTATTGCGCGCAAGGAGGGCAGGATGGCCTCTCAGGATTTTTGCCGGCAGCTCAGCGGCTACGGTCTGACCACAGCCCACATTTTCTATCGCCGTCCGGATCATCCGTGGCTGCTGCAAAGCTATGTCTGGCAGGAATACGATCTTTGCCCGCATTTTCCCGTGCTGAACCGCTTTCTTGGTTTCTGGCGCGAGCAGCTCGAAGCCCCGCTGCATTCTGTGACCGTTGCCCATTCGCGGCTAATCAAACCGGCGGAGATCAAGGCAATCGACGGGATATTCCAAGTGCATTGAATCCCGTGCGAGTCTGAACCGCGCGCAAAATGACCGCTTTGCGTCACTGGATGAGCCCCGATCATTCCCCTCGACCTCGTGTTCCCCGGCGACGACAAGAATCGACTCAGACGCACTTTTCCAAGCGTACGCCATCGTAAACGAGGTGCTCTCAGGAAAAGAACGTTCGACCATTCACTCGATAGATTAGAAAAATAGGCCACCCGTCGGCCTTCCTGGTCATCTAGTGCGGCAATCAGGCGTCGAATGCCTCGGCCTCGTCGGACATTTCCGCCCCAATGTCCCTCGCCAACCCGTGCTCGCTCGGCGTTCCGGCCGTCTCCTCGACCGCCCTACTTGGATAGCCGCCCTGAGTGTCGCCCTCCGGGCCCGCTTGGCTGCACGAGATAAAGCACGACGGCTACCGCCTCATGACGCGCCTGGAAAGGGCCGACGGTGCGGACGCGGCGGAACACTCAGCGTGAGAAAGTTCCGGCTGCCGGGGCGGCCGGGCATGGACCTTGCGACGGCTCGGTCTAAGCAGGCGCCGATTTCGGCTCGGTGTTTTGCGGCTGCACCGCCGCTGTGCGCGCGGGTGCCGCTGGCTTCTTGGGAGCCTTGGCTGTCCGCAAGCGTTGCGACTTTTGCGCCGGCATAAGCCGACATGACAATCACGGCCGCCACCTCTCGCGAAACCAAGGCCCAGCGGTCATATGCGATCCTCTGATCGTTCGTGGCCTGTCGCGACGTCCAGTAGCTTGCCGCATTCACTGCCATTGCAACGTTGGCGTAGGAGTAACTCATGGCACCGCGTGCAAACTGGAAGGGATACCTTCAACTCTCCCTCGTGTCCTGTCCGATTGCGCTGTATCCGGCGACCTCGGATCGTGAAAAGGTCTCCTTCCACCAGATCAACAAGCAAACCGGCAACCGCGTCCGCATGCAGCGGGTGGACGAAGCCACGCACGAGCCGGTGGACTTCGCAAACATCGTCAAAGGCTATGAGGTAGCCAAGGGCAGTTATCTCGAAGTGACCGATGAGGAGCTTGAGGCGATTGCGGTCGAGAGCAAGCGAACCATCGACATCGACGAGTTCGTGCCGAAGGAGGAGATCGACCAGCTCTACAATGTTCGCCCATACTACATCGCGCCGGACGGCAACTCGGGAACCGACGCCTTCGTCGTTTCCGCGACACCATCAGGGACATGGGCAAGGTGGCGCTTGGCCGCGTCGTGCTCACCAACCGGGAGCACGTCATTGCGTTGGAGCCCCGCGACAAGGGTATCATGGGAACGCTGCTGCGGTATCCGTACGAGGTGCGCGACGCGACGGAGTATTTCGCGGAAATTCCGGACCTGAAGCTGCCCAAGGACATGATGGACATCGCCCGGCATATCGTCGAGCAGAAGTCGGGTCATTTCCGGCCGGACAAATTCGAGGACCACTACGAGACAGCGCTCAAGGAGCTGCTTCGCAGGAAGCAGGCAGCCGGCGAGACGATCGTGCCGGCTGAAGCACCGCGACCGGCCAAGGTGGTCAACTTGATGGACGCGCTCAAGCGGAGCCTCGACGCCCAACGCAAAGAACAGCCGTCGGTCGCTCCGCGCCGGTCCGCGAGCAGCACCAAGAAACCGCGCGCGCGGGCTTCACACAGCCGCCGGAAGGCGGGGTGAGCGCTCTGGGGCATCGCCCAAATCAGCTAGGGTCTCGCAAACGCGAGGTCCTGGAGCTGGCTGAGACTGCCGACGCATCCACGAGTTCTGCACCTCCCAGCATCTCGCGCGCACATTTTTACGTCATGCAGAGGGAAGGCTGGGGAACGCGACCGATGTATCTTGGCGCCAGCGTAAGAATCTCACCGGAAGCGCGTCGAGATTGGCGGCGCGAGCATGAGTTGTGCGGCTGCCGGAATTCGGCGTGGCAAGAACTGAGAAAGCTGTGCCCCGCTCTGATTATGTTACTGGAGCCGTTAATCCTCACGGGCTCCGGGTTTCGCACCGCGTCGTAGGGCAGAATGAATTCGCCGAGCTGTTGGGAAATAGCTTAGGGGTGTGCTTATAATGCGCCCGACACTCGAGGAAGGATTGGGGGCTGCGGTTATCCGTAAGTACAAGGCTGAGCTGTCGAAGATCCAGGAATTAGCCAGCCGGGAAGACCCTGACGCGCTTTTTCATCTTGGATTGATGCACTACGAAGGTTGGGGGATTCCTCAGAATTACGCCGGAAGCGAAAGCGCCCCGTGACTAACGGAAAAAGCTTCGTGATGAGCAGTCGAAACAGAGAGAGCAACCAGGCGGCGACCCCAAAGAGCGCCAAGATGGCCAGAAGGTCGTCGGTTGGCATATTTGCCTCCCGTTAGCTTGATTAGTCCCCTCACCCTCGCGCGCTTTCGCCGCTCGCTGCGTCTTAGTTCGCGTTCGCTGCTTCTCGCACGAAGTCTATTCGATTTTCTCTTACCTCCGGACACTGACTATGCGGGCGCGCTCGGGGAACCGCGCGATCATGTCCTCTGCCGAGAGAGTCCCGCCCTCTGGATCATATCAAAACGACCGAGCGATGCATCAACGAGCTGGGGGCGCTAGTAGCGAATTTCAAAAGATGTTGTCCGCACGTGACATCGGCCTCTATTCGAATGGCCGATCATGGCCGCGATGGTCGGCTCAGTATATCCGAAATCTGAGGCCACTGACGCATATGCATGACGAAGCCCGTGAGGTGTCAGAGATAAATTGGTGACCGCGGGCCCGCATCGGCACGAGACGAATGGTAAGCTCGGGCTGCCGTGCGACCCACGCTGAAGTGCGTCATGAGGTCCGCTCTAGGTCGAGCTGTCGGCTCAGCGGCTAGGATGCGCTCGGCGCCTTGCTTGAAAATGCCCCCGCCGGCCTTAACAGGCGGGAGTGGAAATCGACATAAGCGGCGGCGAAGCTCTGACTGTCGACCACCAGTTCCCGCATGACCGACAGCGGCGTCGGATGCGGGTTTTCCATCTTGCCGATCACGGTGCCGAAATCGAAGGTGAGTTCGGCGTCGAACTTGCGGGCGAGCTGCTGCATGCGGTGGTTTCCCGCGAGGCAGTATGCGTGCAGGAGCTGGACGCCGCGATTGCGCGCGGCGAGCAAGCTGCGTTCGAGCAGCGCCGAGCCGACACCGTGGCTTTGCCACGGCTTCTCGATGCTGAAGGCGGCCTCCGCCTCGCGCCGATAGAGCGGCCCGAGAATGCGCAGATCGGCGGCGCCGCGGAGCACCCCGTCCACGAAGAAGCCGTGCACGATCACATCGCTGCCGCGCGCGGTTGCGGCGTAGGTGCGAACCATGTCGTCGGCGATCGCGCCACTGAAACGACTACGGCGGCTTTCAGCATCCAGCCGGAGCAGATGGTCGCGATAGGCGTCCGTCTCGATGCTCCAGAGCTTCCGGATCACGCCGTCTTCGATAAAGACTTGCTGCATCGGGGGTCTCCGCTGCGTTCTTCTGCGTTTGCGGTTTCCCTCGTCGAGCGCATCCTCCTCACCGGACGCTGTTCATCCGGTTTTCCGTTCGTGCATGTAGGCCATAGTTCGCAGAAGACAAGCGCGGCAGTTGCTGCCTTTTTGAGCACGCGTTTAACTTTCTGTAAAAGCAATTGCAATTTGGTATTCGAAGTATTGGATGAGCGAAAAAAGGCAGGTGCGGCTCTGCGATCCAACCCGAACACGGACGCGCGTCATTCTTTTGTCGCTGAGTAAGCCTATCACACGCGCTGACTCGATCAGACGTGAGACGATCGACTGAGGAGGCGGACAATGTTAAATCCACACACAGAAAACGCCAGCCAGGCCGTGCAAGAGACGGCGCGTGAGGGCGCCGAACAGGCCAGCCGGATTGCGGAAATATCCACGGATATTAGCGAGCGGGCGGCGCGCGCCGGGACGGAAATGCTCCAACGCAATGCAGAGACCATTCAGGAAGCGGTACAATCGAGCGCCGAGATTGCGGCGCGCCTTACGGAGTGTTCGGCGGATCAGTTCGGCCGTGTATTCGGCATTTCGGGCGATGAGGCGTACAAGGCTGCGCAGAAATCGTCCGACAATCTCAATGCGATCATCCAGTCGACCTCCGTGCTCGCCGTGGTGACTCAGAGCATCTCGCGAGAATGGGTGAATTTCACCCGCGAACGCATGGAGCAGAATTTCAATCGGTTCGAGAGCCTGTTGCGTTGCCGCACCCCGCAGGACCTCGCAGCGGTGCAGAGCGAAGTCCTGCGTGACAATCTGGAGAGCTTCCTTCAGTGCACCCGCCAAATCGCGGAAACGTCGTTGCTGATGGCCGACGAAGCGACGAAGCGGACGGCCGAATCGGTAGAGCGCCCCCAGGCGGCCTAAGCTCGATTTCTGCAAGAAACAGTGCAACCCGACAGCCGCTCGCGATTTTGCGGGCGGCTTCCGCCCTCAGTGACCCGCGCCCGGAGCGCTTCTGTGTCCGTTCCGGCGTGCCGCATCACAATGATGTCTTCCGGGCTGGCCTTGCCGCTCGCAAGCAAGGCGCGCGCTGCGGAGAGCAACGGTGTCTCAGACACGCACAGCACCGCATCGCTCCCAGCGAGACGGGCATCAAACGCGTTCGGGTTTGGTGCCGTCCGTCCGAAGGTGCGGCGAGACGACCACTTGCAAGATCATGCAGTCAGCCCGTCGACTTTCACTTGCGCTAGCCACTCTTCAACGGTCGCACACACGGGGGGCATGATCATAAAGGGCAGCCCTTCGGCTTCGGCCAGAGCAAGTGCTTCCAGTTCCTCCGCTGTAGGAGGATCGCTCATGCCAACGACGAAATTGCGCACGCCCGCCCGCTTCCGCGTCTCGAGCGCCGTGAGTTGCGCGGCCACGCTGCGCCGGGTCATTTGCCACTCCCCGTGGTTTCAAGTGCCGCAAGACGGCGCTCGTGCTCGTGCAGATCGACCGCGCTCACAAATGCACTCACGACCTTGGCGAGGTAAGACGCCTACCGACGCGGTCGCGGCATCGAGCGCGATCGTTGCGGCCGTGGCGGCGGGCGGCCCGGGGTGTTACGGTCGCGTGAGTGGGTCCATTGACCCAACATGCCTACGATTGGGAGTCCGAATAGCAAGGAGGACGATGTGTATGCGGTCGTGAGAACCTACTCGGGCGTCGGAGCCAAGGACTTTTTCGACCTGCTGGAGAAGCGCAAGACCGAAGTAGAAGCCGTCATGCGTTCTGTGCCGGGGCTTGTAAGTTCAGACCTCCTGACATAGCGGATTTCCACGACTGAAATCACTGGCCTTTCCGTCCCCCGAGGTGCGGACCAATAGCTGTCCGGTTTTTCGGGTCTGCAAGACGCAACCCGCTGCGCCGGCGAAGGTTTTGCGGCAGAGCTTGCGGACTCAAACTTGTCCGCTCTAGCTCGTCGCATGAGCGCCCAACAAGCCTTGGCGCTGCCCTCGCCGGCGGCATCGAATACCGTGGTCATCAATGCGCGCTGCAGCTTGCGGATCGAAGCGGATCAGCGCGTGATCGTCGTCGCCGGACTGCCGGTGCATCACTATCGCGGGGAGGATGCGGTCGCCGAGGCCTATGCGATGGTGTTCTTGGTGGAGTCGGGCTTTGCCCAGCAAACGGACGTGGCGCGGGCGTTTGCCCGATCGGTGCGCACCGTGCGGCGGTACCAAGGGCGCTATGCGCAGGGCGGGATGGGGGCGCTCGGTCGCGCGGAGGGTTGGTGTCGCGGTCGACGACGGATCTCCGGGAAACGTCTGCGCAGCATCGAGATGCTGAAGACCCAGGGGATGAGCAACCGGGCGATCGCGCACCGGCTGGGCGTCAGCGAGAAGGCCATCCGCAAGCTGGTCGGACCTTCGAAGCCCGCCGAGAGCGGGCAGCTTGCGCTCGCCGGAATCATGACCGCAGTGGGGAGGCCGCCGGCAACTCGCGTGCCGTCTGCAACGTCGACCGGCAATGATGTGGATGGCGCCACGTCATCGGCGGAGGACCGCGCCGGCGACCGCGATCCGATCACCGCGCCTGCGGAAGACGGTGAGCCGGTGCCGATGAGCCTCGACCGCGATGCAAGCGATCGGACCTTCGATCGGCAGCTCGCCTATCTCGGGCTGCTCGATGATGCCGCACCGCTGTTTCGCGAGGGGTGCTCGGTTCCCGGTGTCGGTGTCCTGCTCGCGCTGCCGTGTTTGCTCGAGAGCGGGCTGCTCCGGATCAGCCGCAAGCTCTACGGTGAAATCGGTCCGGCGTTCTATGGCCTGCGCACGACGTTGCTGACGCTCCTGTTCATGGCGCTGCTCCGCATCAAGCGGCCCGAGCATCTCAAGGAACGAGACCCGGCCGCGTTCGGCAGCCTCCTCGGGCTCGACCGAGCGCCGGAAGTGAAGACGCTGCGGCGGCGGCTCACTCGCCTTGCGGCGCACCATTGCGCCGAGCAGCTGGGTGCGGAGCTTGCGCGTCTGCGTGTCGATCAGCGCGGACATCTCATGGGGTTTTTATACGTTGACGGTCATGTGCGCGCCTATCACGGCCAACGCGCTATCGCATCAAAGGCTTACGTGGCGCGCCGCCATCTGGCCATGTCCGCCAGCACCGACTACTGGATCAACGACCGCTCCGGCGATCCGTTGCTGGTGATTACCGGGGAGGTCGACGCTGCGTTGACGAAAGCCTTGCCCCAGCTGCTGCGCGAAGTGCGGGACGTGGTCGGCGAGCGACGGGTCACCATCGTGTTCGACCGCGGCGGCTGGAGCCCGAAGCTGTTCAGCACGATGATCACGGACGGCTTCGACTTGCTGACCTATCGCAAGGGCCGCTGCCGTCGCATCAATGAGCGGCGGTTCATCCGCCGTCGCGCCGAGCTCGACGGGCGCTGGGTGGACTATCTTCTGCGCGACCAGCCCGTGCGCTTCCTCAAAGGCAAGCTGCGCTTACGGCAAGTGACGCGCTTGTGCGACGGCGGCCATCAGACGCAGGTGATCACCAGTCGATGGGACCTGCGCGACATCGAAGTCGCCTACCGCATGTTCGAGCGCTGGCGACAGGAGAACTTCTTCAAGTACATGCGTGAAGAGTTCCTGCTCGATGCGCTCATCGATTACCAGATCGAGTCGGAGGACCCGACCCGCACCATCCCCAATCCCGAGCGCCGCGCTCTGGATAAGGAGATCCGTGCGGCCCGCACCGATCTCGCCAGGCTCGAACGCGATTATGGTGCCGCCGCCGTGGACAACGCCGAACGGCGCCGGCCGACCATGCGGGGCTTCAAGATCGCCCACGGCAGGCTCGGCAAGCAGCTGCGCACAGCCCACGCTCGCGTGGCGCAGCTCTTCGAGCAGCGCCGCGACGTTGCCAAGCGCGTCGAAGTCCGAGACCTCAACGAGCCGGCCGTCGTCAAGCTCGCCACCGAACGAAAGCACCTGACCGACATCATCAAGATGGTTGCCTATCAAGCCGAGAGCGATCTGCTTGCGCTGCTGCGACCTCACTACGCCCGTGCCGATCAAGAGGGCCGAACTCTGCTGCATGAGCTGTTCGCCACTGCCGGCGACATCCGCGTCTGCGATAGCGAGCTGCACATCACCTTGGCTCCGCTCAGTTCGCCGCATCGAACGCACGCCGCCCAGGCTCTCTGTGAGATGCTCGACCAAACGGCGACACTCTTCCCAGGCTCGCGCCTGCGCATGCGCTTTGCAGTGCGTTCGCCACCGCGTATTGGGCTTGCCTTCCCCGGCTCGCGGGTCGAGCGCAGCGCCACCACGGCCGTTGCCCCGGTTTCCCTGATCGGCGCCAAGACCGGACATTTTTGCGCTACGCTATGTCAGGAGGTCTGAAGTTATACGCTGGTCCGCAGCGGAGAAGGTGGTGTCGCGGTGACCGTTTGCGAGGATAAGGCAGGAGCGGAGGAGAGCACGCGGGTTGCTAGGGAATGGATACGACAAAATGCGTCTGGTATCGAATGGCCGCCGACAATAGAGGAAGGTTCTGTCGTCGTTCAGATAGTGTAGCGCACGCCTGCCGCTCGACAGCCTCACGTGGGTTGGAATGCTGCCGCCGTCGAATGGCTGACCGTTTGCGGGGGCATGACGGGACGATCGGCGGACGGCTGGAGCGTGCCTTGCCGCCTTCAAACACCGCTGCCCGCGCCTTACGACGCCTGTGAGAAGGTTGCGACGACGGTTTCCTCGCTGTCGCTGGTGCGCTACCGGCTCAACGACTACTCGGTGCCGACGACCTATGGTCACCGCGATGTGCTTGTGCGCGGTTACGTCCATGACGTGGTGATCTCATGCGGCGGGGAGGTGATCGCACGTCATCTCCGTATCAAAGACCTCGACAGTCACGCTGTTGCCGGTGATCGATCGGCTGCGCCAGCGCTTCGGCATCGGCCGCGTTTGCGTCGTGGCCGACCCGGCATCATCTCGGCAGTGCACCATCGCCAGGCTCGAAGAGCGCCGGCTCGAATACATATTGGGTGCACGCGAGCGCAGCGACGCGCTGGTGAAGAAGATCGTCATGGAGAATGACGACCCCTGGGTGCCGCTCCTGATCGAGCGGCAGAGCGGCGAGACGCAGCTCTTCGCCAAGCAGGTGACGATCGAGGACCAGCGCTACATTGTCTGCCGAAACGAGACGGAGGCCGAGAAAGATCGCAAGGACCGCGAGGCGATCGTGGCCGCCCTCGATGCCCAATTGAAGAAGGGGTGACAAGGCCCTGGTCGGCAACTCGGCCTACCGCCGCTATCTGCGCAAGACCCACGAGACGAGGGACACGCCGGCATTCGAGATTGATGCCGGCAAGCTCGCCGAGGAGGCTCGCTTCGATGGCATCTTCGTGTTGCGCACCAACGCCAAGATCACGCCGCTGCAGGCGGTGCTGCGATATCGCGAGTCGCTGCCAATCTGTTCCACCACGCTCACATCGCGCTGCCGCCGCGTGCCCGGCAGATGGCGCCGCCAAAACTTGTCCCACCCAAAACATCCGCCCGGAAACGCCGCGGTCGTCCCAGGCGTGGTGCCACGTCGTCACGAATTTCGCCGAAAGCAGCGTGATCT
>CAVTNG010000008.1:0-268341 GCA_963736015.1 uncultured Chloroflexia bacterium
GGCGACACGACACCGCCAGCCACGTCGTTCGTCTCGCCGACAAACGGGGCGAACGTCGGTGGCGTGGTGAACATCACGGTAAATGCAACGGACAACGTCGGAGTGACCCGGGTGTGGTTCTACGCCGATGGCGCCTATCTGCGTAGCGACTCTTTGGCACCGTACAACGCATCATGGGACACGGCCGGCGCGGCCCAGGGCGCACACCAGCTGCGTACGCGTGCGTATGATGCGGCAGGCAATTTCACCGACGCGATCATAAACGTGAACGTGGGGGCTGACTCCACGCCGCCGCAGGTCACGATCACAGTGCCGGCGGCCGGAGCCACCGTCTCCGGCGCCGTGAATATCACTGCGACGGCTACCGACAACGTCGGCGTCACGCGGGTGTGGTTCTACATCGATGGCGCGTACCTGCGCAGCGACGCGATAGCCCCGTACAACGCGAAATGGGATACGACAGCGGTGTCACCTGGCACTCACCAGATCCGCGCCCGGGCGTATGACGCCGTTGGAAACTTCAAGGACCATACGATCTCAGTGACGCGCTAGACCCGTATTGGGCACGGCGTGATAGAGCGTGTAGATCGGTCCGCGATATGCGACTTCGAATAGGGGCGATGCGGCAATGCGGAGATAGTGTTGGGGCGGCACGCCGTACGACTTGGCGAGCCAGACGTTGTAGTCTCGTTCCCAGCGCACGTCGTTGCGGAGGATCACCCATTCGATGTCGCGCGCGTCGAGGGTGGCCCGAACGGTCGCATCATTGGGCCAGGCGAGATAGTTGACGTACTCAGGCTCAGTGAGCAGGAAGTGGGTATAAACCTGATTGTCCGGCACGAGCTGCTGAATCGTTGAATCGCGCGCGATCACGCCGCCACGCGTCGCGCCAATCATCTGAGCCATCGTCGAGAGGTCATCGGCACCGGCGCTGGTGTCGAGCGCCGCGACGTAGCGACGATGTGCATCCACGAGGGCTTGCGGTTGGTGGCCGACTAGAAAAAAGCCGGCAACCACCACCATCACGAGGCAAAGGATGAGACGGGTTCGCAGCGCGACGCTGTGCTCGCTGGCTGCCCCACCGCTCTCAGCAATCGTGCGGGCGATCGCGAATAGCCCGGCAGCGATGAGGCCAACGAGGAGCGGAAGTATCGGGAAGTAATAACGCGCAAAAGGCGAAGGACGCGTGAACTCAAGAAGTGCGCCGTAGATTCCAAAGCACGCCAGACAGAACACGACAGCGCGCCCGCCCATGCGCCGCTGCACTTCCCACAGTCCAGGCAGAGCCAGGGCAAGCAACCCTGGTGGGACGACGTCGAACAGCCCCACGCGGCCCATCTCGTAGGCGTACGCCGTCGGTGACTGGCGTTCGTAGTGCCAGAATTCGGTATTCACAACACCGAGATACTTCTCCGTAAACCAGTTCAGCGGATGGTAATAGAAATGGGCCACACCGCCGACCTCGATGTGCCAGAACACGAAAGGTGCGATGAGCAGCCCAACCGCCGCGTAGATGAGCGCCGTGCGCGAGACCGTCTTGCGTGATGGCCAGCAACACGCAGCAATCATCGGTATGCACAGGAATACGATTGCGGTCGTGTATGCGTAGAGGCTGGCGCTCAGGAGGACGGCACCGATTACGGCCTGCGCGTAGGAACTGCCCCCAACAGCGAAGTGAATGCAAAGGTAGAGTCCAGCATAGCCCAGCACCACAAAGGTGGCGTAGAACGTGAGGGAGCCGGTCTGCTGCCAGAAAGCATCCGAGAACATGAGTACTACGACGGGTGCGGCGCAACAGATCATGGCCCCGGAGATGCGCCAGGCGAGCAGCCCGAGCAGCAGCGCGGTGAGGAAACTGGTGACGATGATGGGGTAGTGCAAGAGCGCCGGTGCGTATGTCATGAGCACGGCATACGTCACGTCCTGCAGGATCGGGGACTGCGTGTTCCAGACGGTCGCGATGTGTCCTTCGCTCAGCGTGCGTGAGATCGAGAGCACAGTGCCCGAGTCGGGGTTCAGCGCCGGCACGCGGGCGATCGGAAAGAGCGCGGCGGCGAACACGGCGTACACGCCGAGGACCGTCAGGACTTCGACGACGGTTGCCATGCGCGATACCCCGCGATCCGCGCCGTCCGCTAGCCGCGGAGCGGCATCCGCGCCGGGTTCGGCGTGGCGTGCGGCCGCCCGTCGCGCGTGATCGCCGAGCATAACCTTGGTGAGTAAGCCCAGTGCCATCGGGATGGCAAGAAATGCGGCGCGCTCCGCCGCCGATACCTGGCGAGCCACTACGCGCCGCCTTTCACGAAGAGAAACCCGGTGATGCGCGCGCGGCTCGTCGGCAGGACGCTGCTCACCTCCTCGAGCGGGTAGCTCGCGGCAACAGCCACGCGCAGGGCCGCCAGCTTCGCGCGATCTCGCGCGCTCGACCGCCCCGCCTTCAGCGCGTCAATCTCGCCCCGCGCGCCGGTGCCCGCGGCGACGCCATGCAGCCGCTTCAGCGCCCGCAGGAGCGGGATGTATTCGGTGCCGACCGTCCGGCGAAGCGAGAACCCACGTAATGCGAACGCCTCTGCCCACGCCGTCTCGCTGCGCGGGAAGACGTGCGGCGCATCATCCGCCGCGTCGGTGACCTCGAAGATGATCGCGCGGCCTCCTGGCCGGAGGACGCGCGCAATCTCGCCGAGGGCCGCATCCTTCGCTTCGTCGCCGATGTGCTGGAGCACGGTGATGGAATTGACCACGTCGAACGACGCCGGCGCGAACCCCAGCGCATCGGCCGACATCCGACCGTACGCCGGCCCCGCGCCACACGCGACTGCGCGCTCCAAGCGATCGCCTTCGATGTCGATGCCGACGACGCGCGCGCCCGGCCAGCGCGAGAAGCTACGCGCCCATCGTCCAACGCCAGTGCCGATGTCGAGCACATCGCAGCCGGCGAACGACTCGTGCGCCGTGAGCCTCCGGAACGCCTTCACCTGGTATCGGTGGATGAAGGCGTTGAACCAGCGCGGCATCCCGGCGTAACAGATCACCTCGAAGCCGTCATCGCTCGCGGCCAGGTGGTCGCGGCTCAAGCGCCGCCAGTAGGCCTGCAGCTCGCGTGGCGACATGCGCGGGATGCCCGCGGCCGTCGTGGAGCTCATGCTCGCGCTCGCTTCATGCTGCGATCTCCCGCAGCAGGCTGGCGTACCGCGCGCCGATGCGTCTCTGGTCGAAGCGCTCGCGCATCGCCTCGCGGGCGCGCGCCGCCATCGTCGCGCGCCGCGAGGGATCGCGCAGGAGGTCAACCGTGGCACTCGCGACGGCGGCGGCGTCACGCTGCCGCACAACGATGCCGGTCTCGCCGTCAGACACGACGTCCGTGACGCCACCGACGTCCGAGGCGATGACCGGACATCCGCTGGATTGCGCCTCGGCGAAGACGACGCCAAACGATTCTGTGTCGCCGTTGCGTTCGACGACTGACGGACCGATGAAGACGTCGGCGGACGCGTATAGTCGCGGGAGGTCGTCGTGGGCGCTCGGACCTGCGAACGTGATCGCGCGTTGCAGACCAAGCTCGCGGGTCTGACGCTCGAGCGCCGGCCGCTCGGGGCCATCCCCGACGATGATGAGACACGCGCCCGGCTCGGCGCGTAGGATCGCCGGCATCGCATCGATCGCGTATCGCGCGCCCTTCTTTTCGACGAGACGTCCCACGAACAAGAGCAGCGGGCCGTCGGGTGAGAGCTCACGGCGCAGCGCATCGGAGGCCGCTTCAGGCGCGAACCGGGCCGTGTCGACGCCCATCGGCACGACGCTGACGCGCCGCTCGTCGACGCCGAGCGCGACGACCTCGCGCTTCAGCTGCGAGCTGACTGCGGTGATCGCGTCGCTCGCGCGCAGGGCCCAACGCTTTGCGCCAAGTGGCGCGCCGCGACGCAGCGCATAGATGTCGCCCCCGTGCGCCGTCGTCAATACCGGCACGCCGGCGCGGTGCTTGAGCATCGCGGCGACAGCGCCCTGCGGCACGGCCCAGTGCGCGTGAATGGCATCGAACCGGCCGGCGGCCACGAGGCGCCACGCTGCCCACAGCTCCGCAAGGATGAGCGCGGGCACCTGCGCGGCGAGCAGCCGGTTCCGGCGTATGTTCGGGAGGATCGCGCCGTCCGCCAGGCGCTGGCTGGACGCGGGCCAGCTGTACGGAAACCGGTGCACGTCCACAGCGCCGACGCGCTCCCGCGTAGCCGCGCCGGCGGATCCAGGCGCGAGCACCGTGACATCCATCTCGTCGCTAAGCGTGGCGCACAGGTCGGCGACGAAGGCCGGCGAGCTGTCGCCGCGCCATCGCGGGAACGTAGTCGTGAGCACGAGGAGACGCAGGCAGCGGTTGGTCATGCGGCGCGCTCCTCCGCCAGCTGCGGCGATGGCACGGCACGGACGGGCGTCTCCTCTCGCCCGAGCGCCCTCGCGAGCACGCGCTTGCCTGCGACGACGTCGTAGACGAGCGCGCCGAGCGCAAGCATGATGTCACTGACCGCCGTGATGGCTCGCACGAGCACCGTGACGAGCGCGGCGGCCTCGAACGTAAAGCGGCTCGACAGCAGCGTCGTCATCGCGCCGTCGCGCACGCCGAGCCCCGCCGGCGCGAGCACTACGAGCATCGCAGCCGCGCCCGCAAGCGAGAGCGCGGCGGTCGCCATCGGGAAGTCCGTCCACGCCGCCCCGGCAACGGCATGTAACAGCATCAGCACGGCGATCCCGTTGACCGCCTGGTTCCCGAGCACGAGGATCGCGGCCAGGGCCATACTTCGCGTGCCGGGGAACTCGTCCGAATCGAGTGGCTGCCTCCCGACCAGGCGCAGCATCCGCCCGAGCACCGCGCCGAAAAGCCGTGGCTGGAGCAGGATCGCGCCTGCAGCGATCGCCGCGACGGCGGCGCCAATCGCCGGCACAAAACCGATCGCGTCGCGCTGGGCTATCGCAAGCAACGTCGCGCCGAAGAGCGTGGCAACGACGATCGACAGCGCCGCCTCGAGCGTCGTCGCCATGACGAGCGGCCGCGTCGCGAAACCGAGGCGGCGGCCCAGATAGACCTTGCCGGCGAGGTACGGCAGCGTCCCCGGGATGTATCGAGCGAGCCAGGCGTAGGAGAACGCGATCACCAGTTCGCTGCGGCGGCGCCTGCGGCCGGAGACGCTCTCGAGAAGCACGATCCAGACGCCCGACAATAGCAACGTCGCGAGCGCAAACAATGCGAGTGCGGCGCCGATCATCGTGAGGTTCTCGCGCATCAACCCGGCATCGACGCTCAAAGCGCTGCGCTGCAGGCGCCAGAGCCCGAAAGCGCCCATCAGTGCCATCACAAGGAACGCGAAGATGGTGCGTAGTCGCGGATTGCGAGGTCTCACAACGCGGGCGCCGGCCACGAGTGCTTGCTCCGACGAGGGGCCGAGGCTGTGGTCGTCATTCGTCGCTGTGTAGACCAAGGTGTTTGAACCTAGCCGGTTGCACCGGCGCTCCGCCGTGTCGTGTTAGCGCACGCACAAGTATGTGAGCCCGTCGTCGCAGCGACACTCCGGTGTTTCCCTTACGCGTCCGCGCGTGTCTCCCTAGACCGCGTTCACTGCAGCCCAAGGTCAACCCCATCGACAGCGGCGTGCTCCTCGCGGGGCGACAGGCCGGCGTCCTCATCACTGATGCGCACGGGTGTACCGAGCTCCTGCTCGATCTGCTTCATCGACAGTCCACTCTCGGCGACGAGCGACGCGGCATCGGACGGGCTGAGTGTCGTCGAGTGCGCGATTCTTGCCAGCGCGGAGCGGTCCACGCGGTACAGGTAGAACTGGTCGGACGGCGACCGGCGCCGGGCCTCGACCAGCTTGAATGCGGGGTTCGCGCTCAGGTATGCGGCGGCATGCAGCGAGCTGAACGCCGCGTCTTCACCCGTGAGGAGCACGTAGTCGATCTCGTGGTCGCGGATGTATTCGAGCAGCTCCTCCTCGCCCAGGCCCACCCAGTAGTCCTTGCCCTCGAATCGCTTCAGCCAGATCCACGTGTCGCCGGCCCGGGCAGGACGCACCTCGCGGTCTTCCCATCGAAAGAGGTTGGAGTTGCGGACGAGCAGGTGCTCGCTCGTGGAATCGATATCTACGCCGACGGTCGGCATCTGGCGGATGTGGTAGCGGCCGTCCGTATCGACGTCGAGACTCGAAAAGTACAGGCGGCTGCTCAGCACATTCGCGCCGGTCGGCACGTCGCGCTCGAGCGAGGCAGCAATCTCGTCCACGAACGCGCTGTCCCACGAGTCCGCACGCACTCCCACCGATGCCGCGGCCGTATTCGACGACACGAACGCGTGCGTCTGCTGCGCGACGAAGACGATCGCGGCCACGACGGCGAGCGCGCCCAGTGCCAGTTCCTGCGCCGGCGTCTCGATGCGCGGCGCCAGTGCGCGCGCGATGGATGCGAATCCCACGCCCAGGGCGATGTACGCGATGTACACCATCGGCAACGCGTCGCGGAGCTGCAGCGAGCGATTCGCCGCGACGATCGCGAACGGCGCGAACATCACGAAGAACAGTGCGAGCAGGCGAGCGTAGTCATCGCCGCGCAGCGCGCGGTACAGCATCCACACAACCGCCGCAACGAGAAGGAAGTAGGGCTGGGCCGCCGGCGCGATCGTGGTCAGGTAGCGCGGGATCGTGGACCAGTACGCAACGCGGTAGTCCCAGGAATCGTGGCTCTCGACCATATACAGCATCAGCGCGCACCATGTCGCGACCAGGGCCACGGCGGCGGGGGCGGCCAGACGGCGTGCAGCGGCGCGGCGAGACTCCGGCAGCGACGGCCACAGAGCCACGCCCGCAACGAAGGCGCCGAAGCCCAGCGTCGTCAGCGCCACCAACGCGACGGATGACGCGCTAACGTCGCCGAGCATGAAGATCGCGTCGGTCTGCACCCAGACCCACCCGAACCACGGTATCGTCACCGCCGCGAATGCGACTGTGAACGCGACCGCGCCGCGCGCGCCCGTGTGCGTGCGGAGGGCAGGCAGCGCGAGCCACGCGGCGATCCCGAGCGGCGCGTACTGCACCGCTGCCTCCTTCGTGAGGAACGAGAGCCCCACCGCGGCGCCGGCGGCGGCGAAGGGCCATGCGCGCGGCCGGCGCACCGCCTCGGCGAGCGCGGCGATCGCGAGGAGCACAAACGAGCTCTCAAGCGGGTCGAGGTACAGCGTCGCCGCGAAGCCGTTCAGGAACGCCGAAGCCCCAGCCGCGATCCCGCCTGCAATCGCCGCAAGCGCGCCGCCGATGCGCCACGCGATGAGCGCGACGAGGAATACATTCACCGCCACGATCAGCTTCGAGACGGCGTACGGGCCCTCAACGCGCGCGAGCTCGATCGACGGTGCCAGTAGCGCCGGGTACAGGGGCGCGCGGTGCGTGATCGGCTCGCCGGACGGATATACCAGTCCTCGCCCCCCGGCGATCGCGTGAGCTTCGGCCAGATATAGCGACTCATCCGACGTGAGATTCGCCCTGCGTGCGACCGCGATCGGCAGGAAGAGTGTCGCCACCAGGGTCACAGCCAGGGCGATCATCGTGAAGCGGGAAAGGCTTGTGGCTGAAGTGGACGCCGCGGTCGCCGACCACGCAGGCGGCGGCGCGGCTGCCCGGGGCGTGGAGTCCGGCGTGCCCGCCTGCTCCCACATCGCGTTCGTCCTCCCGCGTTCGGAGTGCGCTATGCCGCCTGCTCTTCGACCAGATCCTCCAGGCGGAGCTGCTCGTGCACGCCCGACGCGCGGTGGAGCGCGTAGTTGACACGGTCGGCCGCAGCGAGCACGTGCATGTCAACGCCGGCGACGCGTGCGAGGTCGAGCAGCGCCTTACTGTCTTTGGGCAGGCACTTCCCGCTGTATCCGCGATAGCCCGAATCGAAGACGTCCATGTGCGAACCGCCGATGCGAACATCAGCCGCAGCGATGTCGCGCACCTGCGCGTAGTCGATGGCAAGCCGTTCGCAGAGATCGAACATCTCGTTCGCGAAGATCACCTTGACCGCCAGAAACGAGTTGGCCGCGTACTTCGCCATCTCCGCCTCTGACGCGTCGCAGATCCGCTCGAAAGGGGCGCGCGGCAGCATCTCCATCACGCGGTCCGCGTCGCCCGCGCTTTGCGGCGTCGCGCCGATGATCTGGCGGTCAGGCCGGACGAAGTCCTCGTATGCCGTCGCATCGCGGAGGAACTCCGGGTTGAACAGGAACCGGTGGCGAGGAAACCGCTCCTGCATGAGCGATGTCGTGCCTGGCAGCACCGTCGACTTGATAACGACCGTCTTGTCGCCGCGGATCATGCCGATTGCCTGATGCAGGTAGCTGTCGTCGAATCCACGTCCTGGTGTATACGGCGTCGGCACGCAGACGAAGACGGTATCGGCCCGGTCGATCGCGGCTGTGGAGTCGAAGCCCTTCGGCGGGTCGTAGATCGACACGTCCACACCGCGCTCCCGGAGATAGTGGACGAGCGCGCCGCCGACCACGCCGGCCCCGATGACGCCGATTACGTTGTGCGACTCACGCGGCATATTCACTCCTCGTATCGGATATCGCCGTGCCGCCGTCCTCGTCCACGCGACGCAGCACACTCGCGCGGGTGGCGCGCTTCGATGCCGCCAACTCCGCACGTTCGGTTTTCATCCGGAACAAGACTTCTTCCAGCATGCGGCGATTCCAACCTATCGCCATCGCTAGCATGCCCGTGATGAGCATCTGTCCGCCAAGGAAAGAGAGTGCCACGCCGATGACGAGCGACTGCAAGTGGCCCGCCCGATCGCCCTGCGCGACGAAGTACGCGTACCGCGCGAATGGCACAAGCCCGAGCGCGAGAAGGAAGGCTCCGGCCATGCCGTACACCTGCATCGGCCGGTAGAGCAGAAAGCTGCGGACGATAACCCCGCCGGCGCGCACGACGTGGCTGCCGATGCTCTTGATCAGACGAGATGGCCGCACGACATGACGCGCCTCGACGGGAACATTGACGATGCTCAGCCGCTGGTCGAGCGCGTTGATCAGCGTCTCGTGGGTGTACGTGTGGTCCGAGAGGACGTTGAGGCGCATCGCCGCGTTGCGTGTGTATGCGCGGAATCCGGTCGAGACGTCGATGTCAGGCAAACGCAGCAGGCGTTGCATGATGAAGTTCGCCGCCTTGTTGCCGTACTTGTTCGCCGGCTTCATCGGCAGGCTGTCGATCATCCGGCTGCCGACCGCGATGTCTGCATCATGGCTGAGCAATGGGGCGATCAGCTCCGGGATGCGCGTCTGGTCGTAGTGATTGTCGGCGTCCGTGTTGACGATAATGTCGGCGCCGCGCGCGACGGCTTCCTGGAGCGCCGTCTTGAACGCCGCGGCGAGCCCACGGTTGAGGCGGTTCGAGATGACGTAGTCGGCGCCCGCCTCGAGCGCGCGCTCGACGGTCTCGTCACGCGAGCCATCGTCCAGCACGAGCACCTCGACAGAATCGACGCCTTCTATCGTACGAGGGATCTCGCTGATGACGGCGCCGATGGTTGGCGCTTCGTCGAGCGCCGGGATCGTAACGATGAGCTTCACCAGGACTCCGTTCCAGCGGCGCTGACCGGGCGACTCGGGGAGTTTCCCGCGCCGGAGGCCCCGCGTCATTCAGGGAATCCCGCATGGGCGGGCGCCCAGTCCCCCAATCGCCTGCATAGCCCGGGATCGGCGAGGGCCGCGATTTTACTCTGAAATCGGCCGGCCCTACGGGTTAAGCGGCACCGTCCGGGGGCCGAACATCCATCTGAGACAAACGGGGGTCACGGCATAGGGGCTCGCCCTGCCGCGAGCGCGATGACCCAAACGATTCAGGAGGATGCGCATGCTGAAGAGTAAGGGCCTTGTCGCGGGCGTCGCGATCGCCGCTGTAGCCGGTGTTCTACTCGTTGCCGGCTTCACCGTCACGAGCACGCAGGGTGCGGGCACCGACGCCCCGACCGTGAACCTCACGCCGACTACGGGCACGCCGCCGCAGTCGCCGCCGGAAGTCCCGGCAGCTCCGCCGGCGGTCGCACCGACCGACCCGGGAATCAACCCTGAGGGCAGCGTTGGCAACAACAACGGCGGCCCGGGCGGCACGTCGGCACTGCCGAGCGCTGGCTACGGCTCGACGGCGAATGACGGCGCGAGCACCATGCTCATCCTGCTGGCCGGCGCCGGCATGGCTCTCGTCCTCGCCGGTGGCGCCGTCGTCGCCGCAGGTCGCCGCGACTAGTCGCTGACACTAGCGCAGATGAGAAGAGGCTCCCGAGTCGGGAGCCTCTTCTTCATGTCCAACGATGGCCAACGCACCTTCGGATATGATCACGAGGGCCGGGGCCGGCCCATTCGGAGAACAATGGCGACACCTGTCGGGCATGGTCTTGTGGGAATCGCGCTCGCGCGCCGGCTGGGCGTGCGGTCACCCGCGGGCCTGCTTGCCGCCGGCATGGCGGCCAGCCTCCCTGATGCGGACATGATCGTCGGGTTCCTGCTGCACGGCGATCCGTACAAGATGCACCGCAAGGGCATGCACACGCTGAACTTCGCTGTGACGGCCGGCGCGCTCGCCGGAATGACGGGCGCCCTCAGCGCCGGCAACATCGAGGGTGAGCGCGACCTCGTGGCGGATGCGTTGATGGGCGCGCTCATCGTCGGCTCCCACATCCCGCTGGATCGTGCGCCGATCCCCGAGATCCGCCTGGGCCCGAAGCTACTCGGACTGCCGCTGGGCAACTGGCTCCTTGACGCGGCGCTCTGGGGCTCGCTCGCCTGGGCGATCTGGCCCCGAAACAACGCCCAGCGCGTCTAGTCCCCCTGTCATGCGGGCCAACCGCCCAGCGTTAGTACCCATGTAGCGCCATTGGGCGCACCGGCAACCCCGCCGCGTGTCCGTGCCCCGCCGGCAGGTCACATTGGCATCACCCCGCGCGCTCACACGCGCCGTGGCGTTCGTGCTCGGAGCAATGCTCCTGGCGGCGACGGCCAGCGGCTGCGGCGCCATCCCCTTCGATGGGCTGCACCCCGCGCTGAACTACGACTACGCGTCCGGCGAGCCGCTTCGCGTCGCCGTGATCGACGAGACCGGCGGCACGGACTGGTCGCCCGCGGTCCTCGCCGCGGTCGAGACCTACGCCGCCGCCGCACCCGAGCTCGAATTCCAGGACCGCGCCGACGAAGCCAACATCGTCGTCACGGTGCGCCGCTACGACGACGCCCACCCGCCCGAGCTGCCCGGATACGTCTTTCCACCCGGAGCCGGGGGGTTCGCAGCGGTGTACGACGCCAGCGGCGCCGCCTGCAACTATCCGCCATCGCCACTCCCGATGAACTGCACCGGCGAGATCGCGGCCGCGAACATCTTTCTCAACGACCTCATCCCGCCCGGCCCCGAGCTGGAGGCGCGCCGGGAACGACTGATGCTCCACGAGCTCGGGCACGCGCTGGGCCTGACGCGCCACAGCCCCGACCTCGAAACCGCCGCGCTCTCCGAGCGGTACGGCTGGGACCAGAGCGTGGTTCAGTAACCCACACGACGCCGCGCCGATCGACGTCAGCCCACTACGGATTTCGCGGCAATCCATCCACGAGAGGGCTCCTAACCATCGAGGGTCAGCGCATGTACGTAGAAGCGTGAGCGGGCCCGGCGAACCGGCCGACGCCGTTGCGCAGGTGCCCGTTCCTCTGCTCCTGCGGAAGCTTGACGAGACCAGAACTGATCGCGAAGGCGGCGGCCTGCTGCCGGTTCCGCAGGTGCAGCTTGTCGAGGATGTTCCGGAGGTGGACCTTCACCGTGTTCTCGGTGATGACGAGCTGGTGCGCGATGTCGCGGTTCGTCGCCCCCTGCACGAGGAGCCGCAGCACCTCGCGCTCCCGCTCGGTCACCTTCGCGCGGTCTGCCTCCACAGCGCGCATTTCATCATCGCGGCCACGCGTGAGCGCTGTGAACTCCTCGAGCAGCCGCGCGGCAAACGACGGCGGAATCACTGCCTCCCCGCGAGCGACCGTGCGTATCGACTCGACGAGGGTCGTTACGCTGACATCCTTCGTGATGTAACCGTGCGCGCCGGCCTTGATCGCATCGAGAACGTAGCTCTCGGCACACGACGTCGACAGCACCGCGATGCGCGTTGCTGGCAACGCCGAGGAGATGGCCCGCGTCACGTCGATGCCATCAGGATCGCGCAGAGCCAGCTCGAGGAGCACCACGTCCGGCTCTGCGCGGCGGGCCTTCTCGTAGGCCTCGGACTCCGGTCTCGGCCAGCGCCACGACACGCAGGTCCGGGTGCCGGGACAGGATGACCTTGAGGCCATCTCGGTAGATCTGTTCGGGGTCGGCGATCAGCAGGCGGGTTGGCGAGTTCATCCATGCTCCAGGATTCGGTCCGCGGACTTCAATCGGCGTCGCGTTCCTCAATACCAGCGTCCGGTACGGGAAC
Organism: uncultured Chloroflexia bacterium; assembly: GCA_963736015.1. Taxonomy (GTDB): domain Bacteria; phylum Chloroflexota; class Dehalococcoidia; order DSTF01; family JACRBR01; genus CAVTNG01. Next base: position 12,469 of record CAVTNG010000008.1, read on the forward strand.
CGGACACTACGTTCACGATCAGCACAACGAGCGCGCCGATAAGCAGGATCCAGATGAAGGCGCCCCAGTTCACCGCGAACCCGACGAGCCAGAGCACGAGCAGCACGAGAAAGAGCAGCCAGAGCAGCGATACCATCGAGATTCCTCCTCATGCCCGGGAAGCTGCGCCAGGGCGCGCTCGGCGCCCGGGCGCGGGACTGTCGGCCGGGATGCCCAACTATGGCCCAGGCGCCGTTACGCGCGGGGAACGATGGTTGAGAGGGGGTGACAAAATGATTGCAGCAACACCAAGAACGGACCGTCGTTCAGCTCGTCGCGGCCAGCGAATCCTGAGCGCGCGCCGGGCGGGTCACCATCGACCCCAGTAGATCGGGTTCGTCATCGCGTGCACGACCTCGCCGCGCTCGGGACGGCCGCGGAAGCCACGCACCTCCAGGCGGAGGTAGTCGTCGCCTTCGAGCATGAGATCGAACTCATCCTCGAATGTCTCGACCGCCGGCGTCACCTCCTTGACGAGGCCCGCGCGCGAGAAGAACCGCAGGTGCTTTCCGTCCGGGCCGCGATACACGACGCGGAATCGCACGCGCCCTGCATCTATGCGGTCACCGGGCAGCGTTTCGAATACCCCGTCCGCGTCGGCGTCTGCACGCAGCTCAACAAAGGGGCCGTTGGGCGCCTCCGATATGAACACGTGGCCCTGTTCCACGGCACGGAGCACCGCGTGCTGCGTGAGCGGGCCCTCTACATACACCCACGTGCAGGGCTCGCCGGGGCCGTTCGGTTGCGTCATATGCGCGGGGGGCACGCAGTGCGAGTCGCTGCCGCCCACCGCCACCATGCGCTCGCCGCGCTTGAGGTGCTCCTCCCAGCGCAAAAGCGCCGGCTCGTTGAACCAGCGCCAGGGCGCGTTCCACACCTCGACGGCCTGGTAGCTGCGCACGGCATCGTGGAGCCACGGGATGGGCGAATCCGGGTGGTTGATCGAGAACATCGAGCCGCGGCGGTTCGCCTGCTCCACCAGCTCGCTGCACGCGCTCCGCATCGGTGCCGCGAAAGTCGATCCAACCGTCAAGGCCCCAGACGTTGGCGTGGCCGCCGTACATCGTGATTTCTTCGCCCGGAATCAGCAGCAGCGACTCGCTGTCGAGCCGCGCGAGGTCGTCCCAATGGCTGATGGTGTTGTGGTCGGTGAGCGCGAAGTAGTCCAGGCCGGCGTTCCGGCAGTAGGCCACGATCTCATCGACGGTGTTTTGGCCGTCGCTGTGCTCGCTGTGGGCGTGCAGGTCGCCGCGGTACCAGCGCCCGCCCGTGGCAGGAGCAACATCCGTGCCGCCGTCTCGCGTGGCGGCGACGAGCGCTGATCCCGGGACTGGGACGTCGGCGTCCCCCGCGGGCTCGCGCACGAACGCCTCGGCATCGACGTCGACAGTGATGTTCACGCGGTACCGCACGAGCGGGTCATCCAGCTTGGAGCAACCGAAGATGATCGTCCACTCGCCCGCCTGCAACGGTCCGCGCAGATAGCCGGGCGTTGCGCCGTCGGGCGCGATGTTGAAACCCGTGCGCGCGCCGCCGCTCCAGCCTCGGAAGCCACCGGTCAGGAAGTCCGGCGCCACGGACATCGAACACGCCAATGTCGAGGTTGTTGCCGGAGTGCGTCTCCTGCGCGCCCGTGACCTGGTTGTCGTAGTGGTAATCCACCTCGATGCGGCGCGCTCCTGGAGGCATCGCGAACGGCAGATAGACATAGCCGCCGTTGTGTTCGCTGCGTGACCGCGCCTTCGAGCCGGATCTTCTGACGCATGCAACCTCCCGCCGCGTGGCGGCAGTATAAGAGCGCGCAGCCGCTGACGTATCACCTGCGACACATCACTGTCGCCGATAAGGACCGGTTGCATGACGGCAACCGGGTCGCGCCGGCCCGCAACAAAATCGCCGCCCGGCGCCGCTACACTCGATCGCATGAGGCTCACGCCATCCGAGATCGAGGCGCTTCTTGCGCAGCGCCACACCGTCGTGGTGGCGACCCTGCGCCGAGACGGCACGCCACATCTCACGACGGTCTGGTATCGCTGGGACGGAGCATCATTCTGGATCAGCACCAACCGCACGACAGCGAAATACCGGCACATCGTGCGCGATCCTCGCGTGTCACTGCTCATCGATGCGCCGGCGGAGGAGACCTCCATCGCAGCCTACGGACGAGCCGAGATCGTTGCACAGGACGACGACGCATGGGACGGTGCGATGGAAATCGTCGCCCGCTACGTGGAGGATGCGCAGGCGTATCTCGAGGCACGACGCGACGAGCCGCGGGTGCTCATTCGCGTCACGCCGCGCAAGCTCGTATCGTGGAAACCGTAAATCCGAATCCCCATCACGCGCGTCACGGAGTCTCATGCACGAATCCGAGGAAGTCCTCCGCGCCGCGCTGACGAAGGTCCCGGCGGGCCTCGCCGAACATGTGTTGCGCGTCGTCGACGAGGCGACGCGCCTCGCCGAGATCCATGGCGTCAACAAGGAGGCGGCGCGGGTCGCGGCGCTCGGGCACGATCTGCTTCGCGCGCACAGCAACGAGCGCCTGCTGGCGGTCGCGGCGGAGCAGGGCTACCCGCTCGATGCGGTGGACCGCATGGAGCCGGTGCTCCTCCACGGGCCGCTTGCCGTCCCCATTTTGCGCGAGCAGTATGGCGTGGTGGACGCCGACGTCCTGGGCGCGGCCGCGTACCACACAACGGCGCACGCCGGCATGACGCAGCTGCAGAAGCTGCTATTCGTGGCGGACAAGATCGAGCCGGAGAAACGACAGCGCGCGGAGGCGGTCGAGCATGTCGCCGACCTCGCCGTGACCGACCTTGACGCGGCGATGCTCGCATACCTCGACCATCACGTTCGCGTGGCCCTCGAGACGGGCTGGCCGCTGCATCCGAATACGATGGCGGCGCGGAATGAGTTGCTCGCTCAGCGTGGAGGCGGATCGGCTTCGAAGTAACGCGGGGCGACCGCTATGCGCGCCCCTCGGCGAGCCACCGCGCCGCTTCCTTCGCATGGTACGTGATGATGATGTCCGCACCGGCGCGCTTGATCGCGGTCAGGATCTCGAGCGTGGCGCGCCGGCCGTCGAGCCAGCCGTTAGCGCCGGCTGCTTCGACCATCGCGTATTCGCCGCTCACGTTGTAGGCAGCGATGGGCACATCAAAGGCATCGCGGGCGCGGGCGAGCACGTCGAGGTACGGAAGCGCCGGCTTTACCATCACGATGTCCGCGTCCTCGCCGAGGTCATCTTCGATCTCGCAGGAGCGCCTCGCGGCCGTTCGGTGGGTCCATCTGGTAACCACGGCGGTCGCCGAACTGCGGCGCGCTGTCGGCGGCTTCGCGGAAGGGCCCGTAGAACGCCGACGCGTACTTCGCGCTGTACGCCATGATGGGCGTCTGCACATAGCCGGCGTCGTCCAGCTCCTCGCGGATCGCCGCCACGCGCCCGTCCATCATGTCCGACGGCGCGACGATATCGGCGCCGGCGCGGGCGTGGGAGACGGCGGCTGCGCGCCAGCAGATCGAGCGACGCGTCGTTGTCGACGTCACCATCGCGAATGACGCCGCAGTGGCCATGGCTGGTGTATTCGCAGAGACAGACATCGGTGATGACGACGAGGTCCGGTGCCGCGTGCTTGAACGCACGCACTGCGTCCTGCACGATGCCGGCATCGTCGTACGCCTCGGAACCTTCTTCGTCCTTAGATGCCGGCAGCCCGAAGACCAGCACCGCGGGTACGCCAAGCGTCTTGAGATCGTCAGCCTCGCGCGCTATCTGGTCGAGCGAGATCCGAAACTGGCCCGGCATCGACTCGATCTCTTCGCGGACGCCCGAGCCGTGGGTGACGAACAAGGGATACACGAAGTCGGCCGCAGACAGCCGCGTTTCGGCGACCAGGCGCCGCACGCCGGCCGACTGCCGCAAGCGGCGGTGCCGGGCGAAGTCACCGCGAGTCGAGAGATCCAGCATCGCTCCAGTGTAACGCTCGAAGGCTCGCCGCCCGCGCTCGCGAAAGGCTGCCCGCCCAGAGGCAGAGCCGTGGGCTTCTGGCTGGGCTATGGACGAGATCCGCTCACCGGCTCCAGCGTCAGCACCTCGTTCATGCTGCCGCTGCGGAAGCCCGCGAGGTCGAGCGTCACATATCGATAGCCCAGGTTGCGCAGCCGCGTCGTGATGCGCTCGCGATGCTCGAGGACGGCCGGCAGGTCCGCCGGTTCGACCTCGATGCGTGCGACTTCGCCGTGGTGCCGCACCCGCACCTGGCGCGGCCCGAGCGAGCGCAGGAACGCCTCGGCCGCGCCGATCTCGATCGAGCGCCTCGACCGTCACCGGTGTGCCGTACGGGATACGGGACGAGAGGCAGGCCATGGCGGGCTTGTCCCACGTAGGGAGCCCACGCTGCTTCGACAACGCGCGGATGTCAGCCTTGCCGAGCCCGGCCTCGATGAGCGGACTGCGGACGCGGTGCTCGGCAGCCGCCACCCGCCCCGGGCGGTGGTCGCCCAGGTCGTCCGTGTTGCAGCCGTCGAGGACGTAGCGGAAGCCATCGCCCGCGGCCCGCTCCTCGAGCAGCGAATACAGCTCCGTCTTGCAGTGATAGCAGCGCTGAGAGGAGTTCTCGACGTAGCCCGGTCGGTCCATCTCGGACGTCGGCATCAGCTCGTGACGGATCCCGAATCCGAGCCGCCAGCGCCTTCGCCTCTTCAACCTCGGTCGAGGGGATCGACGGTGATACACCCGTTATGGCAAGCGCCCTCGGCCCCAGAACATCGGCAGCCACAGCCGCTACGAAGGTGCTGTCGACGCCTGCCGAGAACGCCACGATGGCGGACTCCATCGCGCCGATAATGCCCCGAAGCTCCGTCTGCTTCGATTCCGGTCCGCGTTCCATGCGGGCAGGATAGCGCCGGTCCCTAAGGCCGCCCCGGGAGTGTTCCCGTAAGGACAACCCGGGGCCTCCGACCTACAGCATGAGAGTAGTGACGCCGATACCCAAGAGGGGCAGCGCAGGGTGAAGAAGGAACGATGAGCGCCGATACGAGCTCTTCCATCTACCTGCGTTTCGCCGGAGTCAGCTTCGCGGCGATCTTCGTCATTGCCGCGATCGTCGCCTTCCTCGGCATCAGGCTCATCGGCAGCTCCGCCGAGCAGTCGGCGGCACGCAGCGCGTCGGACATCGCCGGCCGGCCCCTGGCCGCAGCCCTGACCGGTGCTCCGAGCGGCGAGACATTGCCGGCAACCGTCCGCGAGCGCCTCGACACCGTAGCCATCCCGTTGTTGTCCGCGAGCCTTCCCGGCCTGCGCGTTTGGGGCCCGAGTGGCGGCCTCGTTTACACCGCAGGCGACCAGTCGTCTCTCGTCGAAGCCGCAGGCGCCAACGGTGAACGCCCGGTCCCGCCGGGCCGCGAACAGCGCCGGCGACGGAATCTTCGTGACCTATACGGACGCGGGTCCCTACACGATCGAGATTGACCAGACGGCTGGCGCGCTCAACGCGAGCATCTTCCGCGCGCAGCGGACATTCCTGATGCTGATGACCGCGTTCGCGCTCCTCGCGTACGGCGCGATCCAGGCGACGTTCTGGTTCATGGTTCGCCGGCTGGTTACACGCCACGAGCGGCTCCTCTACCTGTACAACCGGGGCGACGAGATACGGTCCTCGCTCGACCTGCACGAAGTCGTGACCCATCTCTCCCGCGACGCGACGCGTCTCGCGCGCGGCGACTACGGCATCATCGCGCTCTTCGACGAGTCGTCGAGCGACCTCGTCCTGCAGGCGACCTTCGATTCGGAAACGGGCACGAATCGCGCACCACCAGCGGCCGGTCGAGGAGTGGTCTCTACGCCGCTGCGCCGCGACCAACACCACCGTCGTCACCACGCAGCAGGCGAGCGCATACCGCCATCTCTTCGGCGCGGAGCTGGAAGAGCGCATGACCGGGAAGGTCTCGATTCTCTGCGTGCCGATCTCACTCCGAGAGCGGGTGGTCGGCGTCGTGGCGGTATTGCGCACGTCGCGCCGGCCCGCTGGCTATTCGGCGACTGAGATCATGCAGGTGCAGCAGCTGTCCGGACAGGCCGTGACCGCGGTCGAGCAGGCCCAGCTGTTCGCCAAGGTGCGCTCGTACGCCGACGAAGTGGAGCTGAGCTATGACGCCACGCTGAAGGCGCTGATGGCCGCGCTGGACGCCAAGGACGAGGTAACGGAGGGCGCACTGCGAGCGCGTCGCCAAGCTCACGATCCAGCTCGCGCGCGACATGGGCGTCTCCGAGGAGCAGCTCGTGAACATCGAGCGCGGATCGTTGCTGCACGACGTCGGCAAGATCGGCGTACCGGACGCGGTGCTCAAGAAGCCGAAGGCGCTGAACGACCTCGAGTGGGAGGCGATGCGTAAGCACCCACTGCTCGCGGGCCTGATGGTCTCGAAGATCGGCTTCCTCGAGGGCGCCCTCCCGATCCTTCTCTACCACCACGAGCGCTTCGACGGCAGCGGTTATCCGTTCGGCCTGATGGGAGACAAGATCCCACTCGAGGCGCGCATCTTCTCGATCATTGACGCGTACGACGCGATGACATCGGATCGGCCGTACCGCGCCGCGATGACGCACGAAGCGGCAATGGCCGAAGTCGAGTTGAACACCGGCGTGCAATTCGATCCGGAAGTCGTGGCCGCGTTTGCCCGCTTGATGGAGACGCGCCCGGAGCTGCAGCACCGTAGCCCGCACCGCCTGGACGAGGCGTACGACGAGCACGATGTCTTGCCTCCGCACATTGCGCCGCGCCGCAGCGAGGACGCCGCCTGAGCCGCCGCTAGTCAGCGAGCGCTGACGGCGGCGCACTCGGCGACCGCCCGGACAAGCCCTTCGATGGTGTGCTCTTCTGCCTCAGCGGCGACCTCTAGGCCCTGCTCACGCACCTCGGCCGCGGTCACGGGACCGATGGCAACGATGCTGCAACGGCGCAGCGGTGCCAGCGCATCGCCGGCGTCATCACGCGCGGTACTGCGGAGGAGATCAACGAGGCCACGCACCGACGACGAAGACGCGACAGCCACCACATCGATGTCGCCTGCTCGCAGCCGGCGCAGGCCTTCGAGCCGCGGCTCAGGAGGCGTGACGGCGCGATAGAGGCACACCTCACGCACGACCGCGCCCGCACGCTCGAGGCCGTTTACGAGGACATCGCGCGCGCCTTCCGCGCGCGGCAGCAGCACGCGCTCACCGCGGATCACCCGTGGTGTGAGGTCCTCGAGCAAGGCCTCGGCAACGTACCGGGCCGGTACCAGGTCGGCGCGCAGGCCATGGCGTGCCAACGCCTGCGCGGTCCCGGGGCCGATCGCGGCGATCCGCGCGCGTCCAAAGATGCGCGCGTCGAAACCACTCGTCGCAGCTTGCGCCATGAAGATCGAGACGGCGTTGGCACTTGTGAAGATCACCCAGTCGAACGCCGCCGTGCCAAGTTCGCGCAGCATCGCGACGACTTCCCGTGGGTCGAACGTAGCCTGAATGTCGATGGTCGGCAGCTCGACCGGCTCGGCGCCCTGCGCGGCCAGGGCGCGGGACAGCTCGCTCGCCTGCTCGCGCGTGCGCGTCACAAGCACGCGGACGCCTGAAAGCGGGCGGTTGTCGAACCAGCGCAGATCGCCTCGCAGCGCCGCTACATCGCCCACCACCGTGACCGCTGGCGACGTGATGCCCTGTGCGCTCACCTCCGCCGCGATGGTCGAGAGCCGCCCGGCGGCAACGCGTTGCCGCGGCATGGTGCCCCACTCGATGACAGCCGCCGGTGTCCGTGGGTCGCGCCCGTGTTCGATCAGCCGGGCAGCGATCTCATCGAGCCGCTCCGCGCCCATGAGGAAGACCAGCGTATCGACGCCGGTGGCCAGACGCGCCCAGTCGATGCTGCTGTCCGGCTTGGACGGGTCCTCGTGCCCCGTCACCACGGCGAACGAAGAAGCCAGACCGCGATGCGTGATCGGGATCCCCGCGTAGGCAGGCGCCGCGACAGCCGAAGTCACGCCGGGCACGACCTCGAGCGGCACGCCCGCGGCCACGAGCGCCTGCGCCTCCTCGCCGCCACGTCCGAAGACGAAAGGATCGCCGCCCTTCAGCCGCACGACGCGAAGGCCCGCCCTCGCCTTCTCGACGAGGAGCGCATTGATCTCCTCCTGCGACAGCGTGTGACGGTCCGGCGTCTTGCCCACGTAGATCAACTCCGCCCCGGCCCGGGCATGTGCCAGGAGCACGGGGTTCGCGAGACGGTCGTACACGACGACGTCGGCCTCGGCGAGACGCGCGACGCCGGCGATGGTGATCAGTCCCGGATCGCCCGGCCCGGCGCCGACGAGCGAAACGACTCCCCGTTTCGCGCCCTCGCTCACTCGACAACTCCCATCGCGACGAACCGCTCCGCCAGCTCGACGCCGGCCGCGCACACATCGTCGATCGAGCCACAGGGCGCGGTAAGCCGCTCCCGGCGCACGCCGCCCGCGCTGTCGCCGATCACGGCACTCGCCTCGATGCGTCCGCCGGCGACGGTGGCGTAGGCGCCGACCGGCATCCGGCATCCTGCGCCGAGGCGTGCCAGGAACGCGCGCTCCAACTCAACCGCGAGGCGAGTTGTGGCGTCATCAATGGCGCTCACGAGCGCGACCGCGTCCTCGTCATCCTCCCGCACCTCGACTGCGAGCGCTCCCTGCCCGACGGCCGGCGTCATCTCATCGATCGAGAACACGTGCGCGGCCTTCGATGCGCGCCCAAGCCGCTCGAGGCCCGCCATCGCCAGGACGGCGCCGTCGTACTCGCCGGACTCTACCTTCGCGATGCGGGTATCGACGTTGCCGCGAATCTCTGCGGTGACGACATCGGGCCGCATCGCCAGCAGCTGCACTGCGCGCCGCGCGCTGCCGGTGCCGATGCGCGCACCAGCGGGCAGGTCCGCGAGTGGACATCGTTCACTCGTCACCAGCGCGTCGCGCGGATCGGCGCGCTCGGGCACCGCGGCAATGACCAGCCTCGGCGTCGGCGCCGGCGGCAGGTCCTTCAGGCTGTGCACGGCGATGTCGCACTCGCTGGCGAGCAGCGCGTCCTCGATGGCCTTCGTGAATACGCCAAGCCCGCCGATCACGGACAGCGGGGCGGCGTTGCGGTCGCCTTCCGTCCGGATCTGGCGCACCTCGATCTCGACGTCCGGCCGCACTGCGGTGAGCGCGCGGGCGACGATGTCGACCTGCCGTAGGGAAAGCTGGGAGCCGCGCGCACCGATGACAAACGTCCGGCTCATGAGCCGGCTCCGTCCTCCGGCGCGGACAAAGAACGCGGCCCGGGCCGCGCGTCGATCTTGATTCCCGCATTCGCCCCGGGCGTCATGGCTGGTCTTCGTCCAGCCCGAACAGCGCGCGAGCGGGCTCGACGTAGCGCTCGCCGTCGCCGGACGCCTTTAGCCTTCGCACCGGCTCGTGCAGCAGCTTCTTCACGATCGCCGCTGTCATGGCTTCGATGCGCTTGCGGTCCGCTGGGGTCAGCTTGGTCTTACCGAGTGTGCGCTCAAGCTCCGCGACGCGGACGCGCCTCGGCCTGCGCGCGCAGCGCCGCGACCGTCGGCACGACTTCGAGCGAGCGCAGCCAGTCGCCGAACTTCTGCACTTCGTCCTCGACGATCTCCTCGGCCCGCGCCAGCTCGTTGCGGCGGAGATGCATGTTCTCTCGCGCGATCGCCTGCAGCGCGTCGATGTCGTGCAGGTGCACTCCGGGGATCTCGCTCACCGCCGGATCAACGTCGCGCGGCACCGCGATGTCGATGAGCAGCAGCGGCCGGGCCTGTCGTCGTTGCATAACGCCGGCGACCAGCGGCGCATCAATAATGAACTGGTGCGACGCCGTCGACGTGATCACGATGTCGGACGCCGCCACTGCTGCCGCCAGCTCCGTGAACGGCACCGTGCGGCCCCCAAGCTCCGCCGCAAGCTCGGACGCGCGATCCTCGTTGCGGCTGGTGACCAGCATCTGCGAGACGCCGCTCCCGGCGAGCGTGCGGGCCGTCAGCTTCCCGGCTTCGCCGGCGCTGACGACGAGCGCGGTCTTGCCCTCGAGGTCGCCGAGTGCCTGCCGCGCGACCGCGACCGCCGTCGAGCTGACTGACATGGCGCCGCGGCCGATGTTCGTCTTCGACCGGGCCTTCCGGCCGACACGGATCGCCGAGTGGAAAAGCCGCGAGAGCGCGGGCGCATTCGTGCCGGCCGTCGTCGCGGCGGCGAAGGCCACACGTACCTGGCCCAGGATCTCCGACTCACCGATCACCATTGACTCGATCCCGGAGGCGACGCGGAAGAGATGGCGCGCGGCGTCCTTTCCCGCGAGCGAGAAGAACGGCGCGCCCTCGATCGGCGGTTCGCCCTTTATCTCGCTCAGCAGCGCCTCGATCGGGCGCGGGTCGCCGACGCCGCGCGGGCTCGCGACGTAGACCTCGGTGCGGTTGCACGTCGAGAGCACCGCCGCGCCAGGGAATCGCTCGCCCAGGCGCGCGAGCAACGGTGGCAGCTCATCGGCCGCGAAAGCAAAGTGCTCCCGCACCTCCACCGGCGCCGTCTTGTGCGAAATGCCCACCACCGAGATGTGCATGCGTCCTGTAGCCCTTAGCCCGCCGCCGCGGGCGCCAGCTCGATACCCAGGCGGTCGATGAGCCGCTCGCGGGCCTGCACGTACTTGCGCTGTGCCAGCAGCACCCGTAGCTGCTCATCGATCGCTTCCTGCCAGCGGTCGTTCTCGACCTTGATGCCCTGCGCGCGCATCTCCTGCCGCACCTCCGCGAGCAGATCCGCCAGCGCCGGCATGTCCTCCGTGAGATACGCCTCCAGCTCCTCGCGAAGGCGGCGCGCCATGGCGGGGCTGGTGCCGCCGGTAGAGGCAGCGAGCGTGATCTTCCCGCTGCGCACAACGGCCGGGAGGATGAAGTCGCAGTTCTTCGGGTCGTCGGCGGCGTTGACCCAGATGCCGCGTCGCTTGCCGGCGGCGGCGACCTCGGCGTTGATCGCGCCGTCGTCGGTGGCAACCATGATCCACTCGTAGCCGTCGTCCAGGTCGGACTCGCGGTACGCGCGCGCGACGTGACGGATGCGGCCGGCGTCCACGTGCTCGCGCAGCTCATCGATCAGCGTCGGGCTGACGAGCGTAATGTCCACCTCGGCCGCGAGGAGCCCGCGCACCTTCTCGGCGCCGACGTTCCCACCGCCGATCACGATGACGCGGCGTCCCTTCGCCTCGATGAAGATCGGATAGAGCGCCACTACTCGCCCATCCTTTCACCCACCCGCCGCGTGCGCACGAAGCGGCGCATCCGCTCCCTTTGCACCGCCTGCGCGCGCTCGTGCTCGGCGATGTTCGAATTCGGCAACTCGTCCGGATCAACCTGCGGCGCGTGCACGTCCGGCGGGCCGTACTCGGGACCGCTCGCCGCGCCGCCCATGAGCCCGTGCCGCGAGAACATCGATGCCTGGACGATGTCGAGCAGCCGCCATGGCCCGATGCGCGATCGCTGGGGCCGTGCGTCCCCCATCACAGCCGCCCTCCCGGCGGGGCCTCGTAGGCGAGGGCGATGCCGAGCAGCACCTCGTCGGCGAGGACCATGATCTGCTCGCAGACGTCCACGGCGGTCGAAGGGCCGGCGCCGGACTTCGTAAGCGCCTGCTTCGCCGACTGATCCAGGCTGCGGCGGAAGAACGTGAATGCGTGCATGGCTTGCGACAGCGACATGCCCGAGCTCGCCAGCTCCGCCCCGTATTGCGCGCCGGTCGCGCGGGCTTCCTCGAGCAGACCTGCCCGCTTGCCGCGCTTTGCGACGTACTCGGCGACGAGCGTCATCAGGCGGCGCCCCAGCGGGCGCAGCTTCTCGCGCTGCGCCTCGCCGACGCTGGCGTACCAGTCCTCGTGCCCGCTGTGTAGCTGGCGGCGGATGCGGCGTGTCGCAAGATCCCCGACGTCTGAGATGCGCTCGCGCGAGCGGCCGTTCATGATCGCCAGCACGTCGCTCTCCGCGAAACGGCGATGCCCTCCCGGTGTGCGAAAGGTCCGCATCTGGCCTGAGTCCGCCCACCGGCGCAACGTCGACTCGTCGACGTTGAGGACACGGCAGGCCTGACCGAGCGTCAGCCAGCGGTCGGACGCGAGCGGTACCGGTGCTGCTTCCTGGACGGCAGAGAACGTGGGCAAAGCTATGCAATCTTTCGTGGCCGCCGAAGGGTCACGTAGATTCTAGCACCGGCCGCACTTGTGTCAATTGTCACAAGCTACGCAAGTCGCAGGTTTGCGGAGGAACGAGGGAAGGCTTGACATCTTCTCACCGGACGTCGCCGGGCGCTCGCTGGGTGCGTTCTAGCCGCCGGCAACCGCGGGCACGATGCTGACTTCGTCCGAGGGCTTCAGCGCTGTCTTCAGGTTGTCGAGGAACCGCACGTCCTCGCCGTTGACGTAGATGTTCACGAATCGCCGGATCTCGCCCGACTCATCGACGATGCGCTCCTTGATGCCGGGAAAATCGGCTTCGAGACGCTCGACGGCGTCGCTGAGCGTAGACGCGTCCGTCGTCACGAGATCCGCGTCGTTCGTGAGCTTGCGCAGCGGCATTGGGATACGGATCTGGGCCATGGTAGTCTCCGGAGAATCTTGGAACCTGAACTTCAGAATCGAGAAGCGACTTCGGGCCTCATCCTTCTACGATGTCGCCCTGTACGGGATCGACGCGGACGCCCTTCGAGGCCACCCAGTCGAGTGCACGCTCGATCTCGCCGATATCGCCGTCGAGCTCTAGCACCACCCAGCCGCGGTCTTCCGTGACGTCGGCTCGCCGGATGTTCGTAACGAGGCTGAACTGTTTCCCCGACTCGTAGATGATCGGCAGCGTGATCAGCTCCTGTGGAAAGGTGAACTTCACCCGCTGCTTCGCCATTCGTCTTCGCTCCTCGCGCTGTCGCGCCGACGCGCGTCCTTCGTCAGTCCTGGTTCGATCGCCGGATCGTACTACACGGCCGCCGCCGCATCGCGCGCGCCAAGCGCCTCCTCGAAGGAGGCCATCGTCGGCGCGATGTGCAGCGGCAGGTCGAGCGCGTCCTCGATCGCTTCCTGCGTCTTCAGCCCCGAGCCGGTGATGTACGCCACCGTTAGCTCATCCGGCGCGATCTTGCCGGTCAGCGCCAGCTTCTTGAGCCCCGCCGATCACGACGCCGCCGGCCGTCTCCGCGAAGATGCCCTCGCTCTCGGCGAGCAGCTTGATGCCCTCGACGATCTCCTCGTCCTCGGAAGCGACGCCGTAGCCGCCCGACTCCTCCATCACCTTGAGCGCGTAATAGCCGTCAGCCGGATTGCCGATCGCCAGCGACTTCGCGATCGTCTTCGGGCGCACCGGGCGCACGTTCAGCGTCCCCGCCTCGTACGCCGTAACGATGGGCGAGCATCCGCGTGCCTGCGCGCCCGACATCTTCGTCTGCACGCTGTCGATCAGCCAGAGCTTCGCCAGCTCCTGCAGGCCCTTCCAGATCTTCACGTAGAGCGAGCCCGAGGCCATCGGCGCGACGACATGCTCAGGTGCGCGCCAGCCAAGCTGCTCGGCGACCTCGAGCGCGAGCGTCTTGCTGCCCTCGGCATAGTACGGCCGCATGTTGATGTTCACGAAGGCCCAGCGCGGGTTGTACTTGTCCGCCAGCTCGGAGCACAGACGGTTGACGTCGTCGTAGTTGCCGTCGACCGCGACCAGCGTCGCGCCATAGACGCTTGATCCGACGATCTTGCCGCGCTCGAGGTCGCTTCGGGATGAAGACGTAGGCGTCGAGCCCGGCGCTGGCGGCGTGCGCCGAGACGCTGTTCGCCAGGTTGCCCGTCGAGGCGCAGGCAAGCGTCTTGAAGCCGAACTCGCGCGCTTTCGTGGCAGCGACGGTAACGACGCGGTCCTTGAACGACCACGTCGGGTTGGCGCAGTCGTTCTTGAGCCAGAGGTTGCGCAGGCCCAGGTGCTCGCCGAGGTTCTTGGCGCGGATGAGCGGCGTGAATCCGGCATTGATGTCGACGGCGTACGCCGGGTCGACCGGCAGCAGGTCGGCGTAGCGCCAGACCGATGTCGGGCCCCGCTCGATCGTCTCGCGCGTGATGTTGCGGTGCATCGCTTCGTAGTCGTAGGCGACTTCGAGCGGGCCGAAGCAGTACTCGCAGACGTGGATGGGTTCGAGGCCGTATTCGCGGCCGCACTCCCGGCAGCGCAGCGCCTTGGCGTATGGCATGGCGTACCTCCTGGTGCCGCCGCAGCCCGATCTGGCGCACGCGGCGGCGAGGGGATGTGGTTATCCCGACAGGGCGCCCCGGCTCTCCCGGGGCAGAGGCATCGCCATGCGGTGAGGGGTCATCTTGACGAAAAGCCTACCAATCGAAGCTGTAAGCGGTCAAATCCGGTGGTGGCGGCTGCGGCTCCGGGGATGTTGCCCCGATTGCGCCGTACGGTGGTATGATCGCGCTCACCACGACGAACCGGCGCCGATCGTCCACCCGCGGCGATCGTCCTGGTCGCCAGATCAAGGACTTGATCGGCGGCACGTTCACGCGGGTGATCACTCAGTCGCTCGGTCAGCAGAGGGCGAAGCAGGGGGGATGCCTCAATGTCGCACGACGAGACACTCGCGAAGGTGCCGTTGTTCTCAGAGTTGGGCCGCAGAGACCTGCGGCAGCTCGCCAACATGATCGTCGAACGCCACTACAAGAAGGGCAAGGCGATCATCGACGAAGGGGAAAAGGCCGTCGCCTTCTTCGTCCTCGTCGAAGGGAAAGCGGAAGCGGTGCGGGGCGTCGCCACGGACCACCCACATCGCCTCGCCGAGTACAGTAGCGGCGACTTCTTCGGCGACATGGGGCTCCTCGATGGGGAGCCGCGGTCGGCCACGGTACGGGCCATCGACGACTGTACGTGCCTCGTGCTGTCGCGCTGGGACTTCGTCGGAGAGTTGCGTTCCAACCCCAACATGGCGGTGGCGATGCTGCCGGTGCTGAGTCGCCGTATTCGCGAGCTTGACGAGCGCGTCGACAAGCTGGACTGAGTCGGGGCAGGCGAGCATCCGGGCCGCTGCGGCAGGCTCGACCGAGCGCGAACGCAGGTCGATCGGCTTCATCGACAGCACGCCCTCGCTACGTCGGCGCACTCACTCCCGCCACAGGCTCGACGGCCGACGGCGGCGCTGATGTCAGATCATCTCGTGCGCCGCCGTGAGGTCCGCATCGCAGCGCTCCGGCGCCGGACGGAAGCCGGCGAACTCCACCGCATCGCACTGCGCTAGCAGGTTGGCCGTGAGGCGCGAGGGCCAGCGCTCGACGCCGGCGCCGATCATAGCGCCCTCCATCTCGCTGCGCGTGAGCGCGTAGGCGGGGAAACCGAACCGCTCCGTCAGGTATCGCCGTATCGTCGCGGCGATCCGCGCGTAGTACTCATCCGTGTCCGCCGCCGCAATTCCGGCCGCCGCGATCGCCGCCAGCTCCGCGCGCGCCCGGTCCTCCGGCGATACGACAACGGCCCTGGGCGCGAACACCGGCAGCGGCGGGGCGATGCGCCCGATCCGCCGATACAGCACGTAGCCGAACGCCGTCAGCCCGGCGAAGATCGCCGCGAAGAGCACCGGCAGGATCGGCGTCGGCGCGCCCTGACCGATATCGAGCTGCGGCTTGAGCGGCCGCAACTCCGTCTCGCCGGGCGCCAGCACGGACTCGAATGTGACGGTTTGCCGTTCAGTCTTCACGTCGCCCGATGCGCCGTCCGGGGCGGTGTACGAAATCGTCAGCTCCGGAATCGTGATAATGCCCGTCTTGAACGACGTCAGCTCGTACGAGTAAAGCGTGCGGGTCGTGCCGTCCCCGCGATGCTCCTCCGCCGGCGACGCCACGGCGAGAACCTCGAGCCCGCCGAAGTCCGCGCCGAAGCCCGGCGCGGTCAGCGTGACGCCGGTCTCCGCGTCAACACGGATCGTCGCAGTGATGCGGTCGCCGACAGTGGCGCGCGTCGGCGTGACGGTGAAGTCGGGTGCCGATACGGGGGCATCGGGCGTCTGGGCGGACGCGGCGGCGATGAGAAGGATCACGGCAGCTACGGAGACGGCCGTGACCGCAGCGCGCACGGCTATCATCCCGCCGTACTGGCGTTCTGCTCCATGAGCAGCTCAGTGAGCTGCCCGAGCGCGTTGTACGCGAGCACGATGTAGTCGCGCGGGTGCAGGTCCTCCAGCTTCTTCAGCCGCTCCTCGCGCGCCTGTACCGGATCGATGACATCGCCGAACTCTTCGCCGAAGTCGATCTGCATCTCCAGTTCGTACAGCTCGCCGTCCTCCGCCACCACGATGCAGCCGAGATCGGCCCGCTCGACGCCCTCGAGATTCACCTCGACGGCGCAGGTGAAGAAGGCGCCGGGGAACGGCGGGAACGGCCGCAGCTCCCGCGCCGCTTCCTCCAGCAGAAGGCGCAACTGGGATGCCGCGCGGTCGATGACGAGGTCGGCCTGCATCTTTCGGGCCATCGGGTCGGATGCGGTCACGCCCTCATGCTAGCGGACGTCGCCGGAGTGCGAGCGATGCGTGGGCGCTACCGGCGGCGTAGAGTACACGGGCAGGAAAGGAGCGCGCGATGCCTCGCAGCGGACCGGAGGGTGCGAGCCCGGAAGAGATCTTTCCGTTCCCCGTCGGCAAGACGCCGCCGGACGACCGCGCGTACTTCGAGATGCTCACCTGGTTCGTTTTCGGCGCAGGTCTCAACTGGCGGCTGCTGCGCTCGAAGTGGCCAAACTTCGCGAAGGCATTCGACGAATTCGACTACGAGAAGGTCGCGCGCTACACGCCGAAGAAGGTCGAGCGCCTGATGTCGGACACGCGCATCGTCCGCAACGAGAAGAAGGTGCTCGGCACCGTCGAGAATGCGCGCGAGATGCGCGCGATCGCGGCGGGCGGCGGCATGACGCGCTGGCTGCGCTCATATCGCGGCGACAGCGACGCTCTCATCCGCGACGTGAAGAAGCGCTTCCACCACATAGGCGACGTCACCGCGCGGATGTTCCTCACGTGCGCCGGCGCGATCGAGTACCGGACATGGGAGCCGACCGCTCGACAGCGCTCCGGGCGCGCGTAGCGTCGGACGCGCTTGCGCTGGTCGGTCGCCGTATGAGAATATATGTTCTGTACGCACGGACGGCCTCCTCGCCCGGGCCATAGAGGTAGCTGATGGTCGTGCAGGGTATCGATGCGGTTAGCCATTGCGCCGTTGACAACGCGCTCATTTTCGCTTCGTTGTCGCACATAAATCTTCGCGCCAGACGCGTCGAAGTACTGCCGCCGCGGCGTTAGTCGATGTAAGATGCGGCACAACGGCTGGCCTGCGACCGGCGTCCAGGAACAGCACCGTTTCTGACGTGGCAATCGGCCACGTTTCTCCGATGATCAGACTGCGAGGGAGAGCGTTCAGCTTGCGTGATCCCATAGCCGGCGCGGAGGGCTGAGTGGTCAGTCGAGCGATCAACGCCGAAGGGTACATGCTCCCCCTCGGAGGGCCGGAGTTCTGGCTCCAGGCCGAGCTGCAGGACGCCATGGACAGGGTCATCAGGACCCACTTCCGCGACGTCCTGGCGATGCCGCGCGCACCCTACCCGCGCCTCGAGCTGAGCGCACGCATGACCTCGAGCGCCGGCCGCTGCTACCCGGACACAGGCGAGATACGCATCGCGACGCTGTACCACCGCGACCACGGCATCGATGAGACGCTGCTGGTGCTGAAGCACGAGCTCGCGCACTGGGCGGCCCGCTGGCGCTACGGTCGGAAGATCGCCCCGCATGGGCGCGAGTTCCGGAAGGTCGCCCACGAACTGGACACGCGGATTACTATCACCTGCCCGCCCTTCGCCCAGAAGGAGCGCTCCCAGCGGAGGGTCTGGCACATGATGTGCCCGCGCTGCCATCGTATGTACCGCCGCGGCCGGCGCGACAAGGTGGCCTGCCGCTGGTGCTGCGACTACTACGCCGGCGGGCAGTACGACCGCCGCTTCCGCCTCGTCGTCGTCTCGCGTGCGGAGTGACCTCGCGGTCCTCTTCGACCTCGATGGCGTAATCGTCGATAGCCGGCCCTACCATCTCGCCGCCTGGCACCAGTTCGCCCGCGACGAGAGCATCGAGCACACACCCGACTACTTCACGCAGATGTTCGGCCTCCGCAACGACGCCATCATCGGCGGGCTGGTCGCTGACCTGCCGCCGGAGCGCCTGGCGGAGCTTGCTGCCCGCAAGGAGCAGCTCTTCCGCGACGCCGCCCGCGGCCACCTCGAGCCGCTGCCCGGCGTGCGCGAGCTCCTCGACGCGCTCGATGCGCGTGCCGTGCCGCGCGCCATCGTCACCTCGACGCCCCGCGCCAACCTGGAGATGATCCTCGAGACGCTCGCCTCACCGCGGTTCCAGGCGCTGGTGGCCGAGGAGGACGCGTCACGCGGGAAGCCCGACCCGGAGGGCTTTCTCGTCGCGGCGCGGCGGCTCGACGTCGCCGCAGAGATCTGCGTCGTCATCGAGGACGCGCCGGCCGGTCTTGCGCGCCGCGAAGGCCGGCGGCATGCGTGCCATCGGCATGACTACGACGCACCCTGCCGCCGACCTCGGCGACGCCGACCTCGTCGTCGACGCGTTGACCGAGCAAGAGGTACGGGCGTTCATCCTCGGCTGATCGTCGACAACCCGTAGGACATCCGCCGGAAAACTGCCGCTTCCCAAAGCCATCCCTCGTGATACGATAGCCGCCACCACGCACATGCGAGCCAGCGCCGCACGTATCGATCCACGTTCGCGCACCGCTATCGCGAAGGGAGCAAGACGATGACCGGAAGGACACGTACGGCGATCATCTTCGTGTGCATCGGCGCCGCGCTGGCGTTCGGGCTCGTAGCCGCGAGCGCGGCCGGCCTGACCGGCGGCGAACGTCGCCGGGCCGGAGCGCCGCATTCGGCGGCAGCGCCGGCGGCCGTCGCCACGCCGACGCCCACGCCGTCCGACCTGCCCACCTGGCGATCGACGCGGACCGACGAACGGTCCCGCCCCTGCGACCCCGTCGACGCAACCCGTCTCGGCGCGCCGACGAGCGGGACGTACACGGTCGCCATTTGCCTGGTCGACGCAGTTGCGCGCCGAACGCCTGGGAGGCACGCATCATTTGGTCTGGGGGAGTCGCCGCGATCCCTGAGGTCGCGGACATAGGCGACGCACTCGAGGACAACCCTGACTTCAACGAGGCGCCGGGCCCGTTCGGTTCCGGCGAAGGCTGGAATTGTACGGTGTTTGGTTCCCTATCCGGTAGGAGACGCCCCGAATGACGCCGCGATTCCGACGCAAGCACATCGGATGTAACAGCAAGTCGCTCGACGCCGGCGAGCTTGACTGCCGAACCCCGGCCTGCTCGCCACCCTCACCGATCGACGCGCAGGGCGAGGGCCTCGAAGTCTTCGACTTCACGACCGATGGCTCACAGCAGTGTGAATTCACCCGTCGATGACCCCAAGTGAAACCGGGTCTGCCGGCTCGAACTCCGTTTGCCCGGGCGCATTCGTCGTGCAGGGCGACGGCCCGCTGATCACGCCCACACCGAGCAACACCCCGACACTTCCCGACGTCGACGCCCGCACCCGTTCCCGACGCCACAGCTAACGCCCTGGGCCCATACCCGCACCTCGCAATCGATGCCGACACGACGAACGGTTCGCGGCCATGCGATCCGGTCGATACGCAGCGACTCAACGCGCCGACGAACGGAGTCTACACCGTCGCGATCTGCCTGGTCGGGCAGCTTCGGAGCGCCGGATGCGTTCGAGGCCACCGTACTCTGGGCGTGGCGGGCGTCGCGACTGCGCCGGAAATCACCGACGCCGGCGACGCGCTCGACGACAATCCCGACTTCAACCAGGCGGCCGGACCGCTGGGCTTTGGGTCGGACTGGGTTGCAACGGATTCGGATTCTCGTTTCCGCAGGCGAACACGCAGTGGCCGGTCCAGTCCTCCTCGCCACCCGGTGCCACGGCCGTGGCCGCGCACATCGTCTGCAACAGCAAGTATTTCGTCCGCCGGGCGAACTGACGTGCCGAGCCCGGGTTGCTCGCGACGTTCACGGTCGAAGCAAACGGCACCGGGGTGGAGACATTCGAGTTCAGCGGAGACGGTATCAAGCAGCGTCAACTCGCCCGCGGCAAGCAACTGGCTTTGCGGACCATCATTCCTCTCTCCTTAGCGGTGGCCTGCCCCGGCGCCTTCGTCGTCCAGGGCGATGCCGAGCCGCCGACCCTCACGCCGACGCCATCGATCACGCCGACTCCATCGATCACGCCGACGCCAGCGCCGAACCCCTGCGGCCCGCTTTCGCCGCCGCCGTCACCGCCCGGCAGCGGCATCTGTCCCACGCCGCCGCCCGCAGGCGAGCCCTTCAGCATCGAGCTCAGCGCCGACCCCGACGAGAATCGTCTGCGACGGCTCGCGGTTCTCCCACATCGGCGTGCACCTGCGCTCTCGCTTCGGAGGCGATGTCGCCGACGGGACGCCCGTGTACTTCACTGCGCTCGGCGCCGCAGGGCTGACTTCGACGGTCGGGCTCACCTTCGGGGGCGTCACTGGCACCGATGTGCAGGGATTCGGAGCCTCGTACGGGCAGATCGCCGTGCAGGTCGACGTCGCGAGGATCCAGGCGTCGATCCGCGTGCTCTGCCTGCCGCCGGCGCCGTGTGACACACCACCGTGCGGGCCCTTCTGCCCGCCTCCGGAATCCCCTCCAGGAGCGCCAAGCCCGCCGTGCTTCACGCCCACGGCGTCCCCATGCGGGGAGTTCAGTCCGCCATGTCCCACGGCGACATCCCCGCCCTGTTGGCCGGAGTCGCCGCCGTGCGGCCCCTTGTGCCCGCCCGAGTCGCCCGGCGCCGCGAGCCCGCCGTGCTTCACGCCGACGCCTTCGTCACCGCCGCAGTGTGGAGGGACGTTCAGTCCACCCTGCCGGACCGCCTCGCCCCCGGCCACGCCGCAATGCGGGACATCGCTCCGGCCGTGCTCAACCCGCGCTCCGCACGACGTGCGATGCGCCGACGTCAACGGCGACCATCGCGTGACGGTGCACGACGTCGCGCTCATCACGCAGCACCTGCACGACAGGAAGCCGAAGCTCAAGTACGACGCCAACGGCGACGGCAAGGTCGATGCGCGCGACATCGCCTTCGCGGTGCAGCAACTCGGTCGGAGGTGTTGATTTGACGAGCGATCCCATGCCTGAGAACATCCATGCAGTCTTGGCGTCGATCGGGGCCGAGCAGTCCGCGCTGCGTGGATTACTGCGGGCAGCCAATGCATCGGCCATCACGCAGCGCCCGCCGAGCGGCGAGTGGTCGCCCCTCGAGAACGTGCGCCATCTGCTGTTCGCCGAGCAACTCCACTTCCGGCAGTTCCATTCTGAGAAGCCGCCATGGAGTCCGCTTGGGCTGGCGCCCCACTTTCTCGCCGGCGAACCGCCATTTAAGGACGTCGGCGGCAAGGCGACGACGGACGTGGAGGAAGTGCTGCGGGCATGGGTCGATGTCCATGCGTCCACGTCCGCACTGGCTTCCTCGCCAAATGAGAAGCTCCGTGAGGCGCTCGATGGAAACCTGAAGCACCTTCAGTTCCACGTCGGCATCATCGAGTCTCTATTGCGCGGGGACGTCGCCACGGAGACTTGACGTAGCGGCAGCGCTGACGCGTGTGCTCAGCTCGCGGCGCGGCCCATCTGGATCAGCATGTTGAAGATGCGCCGCAGCTCCGCCACCGGATCGGCGTGCTCGTCGACGCGGATGTTCATCTCGTAGGCGCGCGCGTTGAAGGCGTCCGCCGGCGGGCCCGTGTCATCGCGTCCATCGGCGTGACCAGCAGCGCGGCTGACTGGCGGCCGCGCTTGTCGCCTCCCGCCGCCTGTCCGGCCTCGAGCGCGGCCATCAGCCGGATGCCGAGCCACTTGCCGGCGCGCTCCTCGTACGCGGCCGCCATTGCGTCCACCACCTGCTTGCCTGTGAGCATGTTGCCCTGCACGGAGTACTCGTCACCCTCGCGGCTGCCGTACCAGTCGACACAGTCCGCACCGCTGTGCGCGAAAATGCGGCCGTGCGCATCGATGCCCGCGACCTGCCGCAGCGACGCGCCCGGATCGTCCGCGAGCATCCCTTCGAGCGCGGCCCGCGGGCTCAGACCCATCTCCAGCAGCACCAGGCCGCGCCGCCCGAGCTGGACATTGGTGTACGACTGCGTGGCGATCGCGCCGACGCCGCTCTTCGCGTGCGGCACCATCGCGCCGACGCACGGCACCGCCGTCGAGACCGCGACGCCGAACGCATCGCTGTTGGGGTCGCGGGCGATGATGCTGAAAGTCACGCGGCAGTGTCCCATCGATCCGGCGGCCGTACCAGCGCTAAGCCACCGATTCAGGACGGCGATTGGAAGCTCCTGATACGATGATCCCCGGAGGCAGCCGTTGGCCAGGTCGCCGTTTCACTTCTCTCCACGCCCCAATCGCGCCGCCGAGATCGGCTGGCGCGAGTGGAGCGCCGATGCCTTCGAGGAGGCGCAGCGCGAAGATAGGCCGGTCCTGCTCGGCATCTCCGCCGTCTGGTGCCACTGGTGCCACGTGATGGACGAGACCACGTACTCCGAGGCCGACATCATCGGGCTGATCAACGAGCGGTTCGTGCCGATCCGCGTCGACAATGACCAGCGCCCGGACATCAACGCCCGCTACAACATGGGCGGCTGGCCCACGACGGCGTTCCTCACGCCCGGCGGCGAGGTGATGGCGGGGATGACCTACATCCCGCCGGATCAGATGCGCGACGTCCTCAACCAGGTCAGCACCTACTACAAGGACAACAAGGCCACGATTGAAGAGAAGATCGCCGAGATCATCGCCAACCGCGAGCGCGCCGGCGATGGTGACGCGGGCGAGCTCTCGGACCAGATCCTGCGCGATGTCCTGCACTCGGCGTCGGACGCCTACGACCCCGTCTTCGGCGGCTTCGGCAGCGAGCCGAAGTTCCCGCACACCGACGCGATCGACCTGCTGTTGCACGCGTATCTGCGCGACGGCGACCGCGACGCCCTGCACATGGCGCGCAAGACGCTCGAATACATGACGCGCGGCGGCACCTACGACCAGGAGTGGGGCGGCTTCTATCGCTACTCCACGAAGCGCGACTGGAGCGTCCCCCACTACGAAAAGATGCTCGAGGACAACGCGCTCCTCCTGCACAACCTGCTGAAGCTCTACCGCGCCAGCGAGGACGCCGACCACCGCCGCTACATCGACTTCACGATCGAGTACCTCGATCGGTGGCTGAGCGATCCGGACACCGGTGCGTTCTACGGATCGCAGGACGCCGACGAGGACTTCTACCCACTCGCAGCAGAGGCGCGGCGCGCGCTGCCCGCCCCATACGTCGACAGGACCGTTTACACGAGCTGGAATGCGATGGCCATCAGCGCCTACCTCGAAGCGTCGTGGACGCGCGGCCGCCCGGACCTGCGCGAGCGCGCGCTGCGGGCGCTCGACTTCCTCTTCGACCGGCTCTACACGCGCGATGGCGGCATGCACCGCTATCTCGCGCCCGACGGCCCGCAGATCGCCGGCCTGCTCGGCGACCAGGCCTGGACCGCGCTCGCCGCGCTCGATGCCTACGAGGTCGCGGGCAGGCCGCAGGACCTCGAGCGGGCAAAGACGCTCGCGGCGTTCATGGTCGATCGATTAGGCGCCGAGAATGGCGGTTTCTTCGACACGCCGCACGGGCACGACGAGCTGGGGCGGCTCTCGACGCGCCAGAAGCCGCTGAAGGAGAACAGCATCGCGGCCATGGTCTTCCTGCGGATGGCGCGGTTGACCCACGAAGAGCGCTACGAGGACATCGCGCGGGCGTCGCTCGCCGGCTACACCCATGTCGCCGAATCGCAGGGCTACTTCGCGTCCGACTATGCCAAGGCCGTCGACCTCCTGCTGAACCCCGGTGCGGAAGTCAAGATCGTCGCGCCCGCCGGCGCGCGGCCTGAGGTGCTCCATGCCGCCGCCCTCGCCTTGCCCGTCGTCGACCGCGTCATCCGCATCATCGACGCCGGCGACGCCGCCTCGCTCGAGGCCGAGGGGCTGCCGCCGCACCCTGCCCCCGCCGCCTACGCCTGCTACGGCATGCTCTGTTCAGCGCCCGTCACCACGCCCGATGATCTGTTCGAGGTCGTGGAGCGCACGAAACTGGCGCACCAGTCAACGAAGCGGGCAGAGCCGCTCGCAGGGCCGCGAGGCGGCGCTATGGAGGGAGACTGATGGCTGACCGAACAACGACCGGGCGCGACACATCCGGAGCAGGAGGCACGCGGATCAGCGCGCGCGCCGTAGCCGGGCTTACGGCGCTGGCGCTGTTGATCATCTTCCTGCTTCAGAACCTGCAACAGGTCCGCGTCAACTTCCTCTGGTTCCACCAGGACATCCGGCTGATCTACGCGCTTCTGCTCGCCGCCGCGTTCGGAGGAGTCGCCACGATCGCTCTCGGCTATCTCCAGCGGCGTCGTGAGGATCGGCGCGCCAACCGCTAGCTGCCCTTCGTCGCCCTTGAGCGATTCTCGTGGCGCCTCGCGGCTCGCTGGCGCACAATGCGCCCACATCGGACGCTGTGAGGAGATGCGCACCATGACCCTTGTCGAGTTCATCGAAGCGGAGCTGACGCGGCTGCACGCGATGCTTGACCGAAGCGTCGCCGACCTGACGCCCGAGCAGTGGCACGCCATCCCGGCCGGCAACCCCGCCGCGAACACGATCGCCTTCGAGCTGTGGCACTACGCGCGCACCGAGGACAACATCGTGCGCTTCATCCTCCAGAACCGCCGCCCCACCGTCTGGATGGAAGGCGGCTGGGCCGAGCGCCTCGGGCTGCCGCCGATCGCGCAGGGCACCGGCATGCCGCCGGCGGACGCGCAGGCGATGCGCATCGAGGACCTCGATGCGTTCAAACAATACGTACAGGAGGTCTGGCGCAGCACCAGCGACTGGCTGGCGAATCCCGACGCCTCGACGTTCGACACGATCGTGCAGGTGAAGCCGCTCGGCGAGATGCCGGCGATCCGCGCGCTCGGGCAGGTGTGCATGACGCACGGATTCACCCACCTCGGCGAGCTGGAGCTCTGCCGTACGCTGCTCGGCCTCAAGCCCGCCATCGGCGTATAGCCGCCGCGATCCTCGCCCATGCCGCGCCCTCCACACCTCGACACCCGAGGACGGAGCAGGGACATGCGCCTTCCTGCGGGGCGCCGCACGCGACCTAACGCATTAATCACCCGTTAAACACGACGCGGTACCCTGTCACCATGAGCGATACCGAACGCGAACAGAACGAAGCGGTCGCCGCATCCGATGATGTGCGCGCCGCAAAGCAACGCGTTCCCGGGTCCTTCGACCTGGCGTTCCTGTCCAACGTCGAGAACGTCACCGAGTTGTGGCTCGTCCGCCACGGCCAGCAGGAGTACGACGTCAATGGCCCCGTCTCGGAGCTGATCGACCCGCCCCTGAGCGCGCTCGGCCGCACGCAGGCGCAGCTCGTCGGCGAGGCGCTCTCGACCGAGAAGATCGACGCTGTCTACGCCAGTCCGCTGCAGCGGGCGCGCGACACAGGGGCTCAGATCGCGCGTCACCACCGCCTCGATCCGGTTGTTGTCGAGGATCTCCAGGAGGTGGCCGTCTTCCGCGACATCCCGCGCGACCGCACTCCCCTGGACTACATCGGCGTGCAGGTGCTGCGCGGCGTGCGTGAGCGTATGGTCGTCGAGAAGAGCTGGGATGTATACCCCTACTCCGAAGGCAGCTTCGAGTTCCGCAAGCGCGTGATCAACGCCATCGAGGGCATCATGCTCAGCCACCGCGGCGAGCGCGTCGTCGTCGCCTGCCACGGCGGCGTCATCAACGCCTACGTCGGCCACGTCATCGGCTCGAAGTACGACATGTTCTTCCGCCCGTCCCACACCTCCATCAACATCGTCGCCGGCGCCGACGGCCGTCGCGCGCTCTTCCGCCTCAACGATGTGCACCACCTGGAGACGGCAGAGGGCAGCTTCCACAGCCTCTGACGCCGTTGTACGTTGTGGGCTGCTCGAGCAGCGAGGAGCCCATGCCCAAACAGCCATCCGCCGACATCCTGCCGTTTCGCGCGACCGAGGCGACGCTCCCCAACGGACTGCGCGTTATCGTCGTGCCGACGGGGTTCCCCAACCTCGTGTCGCTGCAGATCCCCGTCCAGACCGGCTCGCGGAACGAGGTCGAGCCCGGCAAGTCCGGCTTCGCGCACTTCTTCGAGCACATGATGTTTCGCGGCACCGAGCGCTATCCCGCGGACCGCTACCGCGACATCGTCGCGAAGACGGGCGCGCGCCAGAACGCGTACACAAGCGACGACTACACGAACTACCACCTCACCTTCGCCGCCGAGGACCTGGAGCAGATGCTCGAGCTCGAGGCGGACCGATTCATGCACCTGAGCTACTCGGAGGCTGACTTCAAGACCGAGTCGCGGGCGATCCTCGGCGAGTACAACAAGAACTCCGCCAACCCCATGCAGAAGCTGTTCGAGGTGCAGCGCGACCACGCCTTCACGTCGCACACATACAAGCACACCGTCATGGGCTTCATCGCCGACATCGAGGACATGCCCAACCAGTTCGAGTACTCGCGGCTGTTCTTCGACCGCTGGTACCGCCCCGAGTACACCACCGTAATCGTCGCCGGCGATGTGCGCCCGGAGGCGGTCGTGGAATGGTCGAGCGGCACTGGGGTCGTGGGAGCGCGGAAGCTTCTCTGTCGACGTGCCGCAGGAGCCGCCCGCGCGCGCGTCTGTCACCGCGCATGTCCAGTGGCCCGTCGAGACGCTGCCCTGGGTCACGGTAGGGTTCCACGGCCCGGCGTTCTCGGAGATCGAGCCGGACTTTGCCGCGCTCGACATGCTGTTCGACCTGGAATTCGGCCGGACGTCGGATTTCTACCGGCGCCTCGTCGAGGACGAGCAGGTGCTCGACCAGCTCCGGCCCTACGTGCCGCTGACGCAGGACCCGGCGCTCGTCACGGTGCTGGCACGGCTGAAGAGGCTCGCTGATGCCGAATACGTCCGCGACGCCATCCTGACCACGATCGCACGGGCGCGCCGCGATCCCGTCCCAGGCGAGCGGCTCGAGGAGGCGAAGTCACACGGCCGCTACGCCTTCGCGCGCACGCTCGACAACTCGGAGTCGATCGCCGGCACGCTCGCGGCGTTCGTGCGCGTACGGCGCTCGTACGACACGCTGAACGCGCTCTACCGGCGGTACGATGCGCTCACGCCCGACGACCTCCAGGCCGCGGCGGCGCGGTATCTCTCCGACGAGAGCATGGTGCTCACGACGCTTTCGCGCGAGCCGCTCGCATCGAGCGTCGCCACTCCTCCATCGCTCGAGACGTTCGCGCCGCCGCGCGCGTCCGGCGGCGCGCCGCGCGAGTTCCTGCTCCAGCGCTCGCCCTCGCCTCTATTGCGTATGAAGCTCCTGTTCGCGGCCGGCTCCGCGCACGACCCCACCGGACGCGAGGGTCTCGCGCAGCTCGCCGCATCGATGATCGCCGATGCCGGCAGCGCGCAGATGCGCATCGATGAGATCAACCGCGCGCTGTTCCCGATGGCCGGCAGCCTCGACGCGCAGGTCGACCGCGAGATGACCGTGTTCACAGGCGTGGTGCACCGCGACAACGCCGACCGCTTCGCCGACATCGCGCTCAAACAACTGCTGGACCCTGGGCTGCGCGAGGACGACTTCGCGCGCCTGAAGGCGAAGCAGCTCAACGCGCTCGTCCAGGACCTGCGTGCCAACAACGAGGAAGAGCTCGGGAAAGAGCGCCTGCAGACGAACATCTTTGCGGGCAGGCCCGTACGGGCACACCACGCTCGGCACCGTCGCCGGGATCGAGGCGATCACGCTCGACGACGTGCGCACCTACGTCGAGCGGACGTACACGCTCGCGTCACTCAGCGCCGCGCTCGCCGGCGACGCGCCGGCGGCCTTCGAGGAGCGGCTGCATCGGGAGCTGGCGTCGCTGCCCGCCGGCGCCGCACTCGCGGCGTCGGCCGTGCAGGCACGGCAGCCCCGCGGCCTCGAGATCGAGATCATCGAGAAGGAGACGCGAGCCGTCGCGATCTCGCTCGGGCATCCGATCGAAGTTACACGCCCGCACCCGGACTTCGCCGCGCTCTGGGTGGCGCGCGCTTGGCTCGGGGAGCATCGCGAGCAGCACGGCCGCCTGTTCCAGCGCATCCGTGAGATCCGCGGCATGAACTACGGCGACTACGCGTACATCGAGGCGTTCCCGCGCGGTATGTTCCAGTTCTTCCCGGACGCCAACCGCGTGCGCCGCTCGCAGATCTTCGAGATCTGGATCCGGCCCGTCCCGCCGGAGCAGGCGGTGTTCGCGCTCAAGCTTGGGCTGCACGAGCTGGAGCGCATGGTCGAGCAGGGCCTAACCGCGAGGAGTTCGACACGACGCACGACTACCTGATGAAGAACGTCTTCGTCATGACGATGACGCAAGATCAGCAGCTCGGCTACGCGCTCGACAGTGCCTGGTACGGCACTGGCGAGTTCACCGAGACGATGCGCGAGGCGATGTCGAAGCTCACGGTTAGCGAAGTGAATCAAGCCGTGCGTCGCCACCTCTCGGCGCGCGACCTGAGCGTCGTGATGGTGACACCCGACGGCGCGGCGCTGCGCGAACAGCTCCTGTCGTCCGAACCCGCGACGATCGTCTACGACGCGCCGAAGCCGCAGGAGAATCACCGACGAGGACCGGGTCGTCGGCGCGCGGAGTCTCGGCGTCACTCCCGAGGCCGTACGCGTGACATCCGTCGAAAGCGTGTTCGCGAACTGAACGCGAAGTCGACGGGTTGACCGCTAGGCCCGATTGGCGCTAACTGGCCGGGAGCGCCAGCAGAGGAGCAACGTATGGCCATCGCGACGCCAGAGGCACAACCGAGCACGACCACGCGGCCACTCGACGGCAAGACGATCATCGTCACCGGCGCCAGCCTTGGCATCGGGCGTGTGACCGCGCTCGACCTGGCGCGGATGGGCGCGCGCGTCGTCATGGTCTGCCGCAACCCCGACAAGGGCGAGGGCGTCCGCCGCGACATCGTCCGGGCAACCGGCAACGACACCGTGGAGCTGATGATCGCGGACCTCAGCTCCCTTGAGCAGATTCGCGGCCTCGCGCAGGACTTCCTCGTGCGCCACGACCGGCTCGATGTGCTGGTGAACAACGCCGGCGCCATCAACATGCGCCGCCTCACGACCGTCGATGGCTACGAGATGACGTTCGCCGTGAACCACCTCGCGTACTTCCTGCTGACCGAGCTTCTACTCGACACGTTGAAGGCGAGCACGCCCTCACGCGTCGTCAACGTCAGCTCGCGCGCGCACGTCGGCGGGCACATCAACTTCGATGACCTGATGGCCGAGAAAAAGTACAACTTCTCGACCGCGTACTCGCAGTCCAAGCTGGCGAACGTGCTGCACGCCTACGAGCTGGCTCGGCGGATTGAAGGCACCGGCGTCACCGCCAACGCATTGCACCCCGGTGCAGTACGCACGGGTTTCGGGAAAAACAACGCCGGCATCATCGGCACGCTGTTCGGCGTGGCGCAGGTCATCGGGCGGCCGTTCTATGTCAGCGAGGAGGTCGGCGCGCAGACGTCCGTGTACCTCGCGTCGTCGCCGACAGTCGAAGGCGTCACGGGAAGATACTTCGTCAAGTGCCGCGAGGCGCAGTCAAACGCCGAGTCGCACGACGCTGCCATCGCGCGGCGGCTGTGGGAGGTGAGTGAGGAGCTGACGGCCAAGCGCGACCCGAGCCCATAGCCGCGCTGAGGTCACATGCCCTTGTACTCCGGCGCGCGCTTCTCGCGGAACGCGCGCACGCCCTCGCGCGCGTCGTCCGTGCCACCGCCGAGCTTGCGCATCGCTTCGCCCATCCGCAGGGCATCGGTGAACGACAGCGCCTGCGAGCGCACGGCCACCTCCTTCGTGGCGGCCATCGCCTGCGGCGCGTTCCGAGACACGCGGTCAGCCCAGCGCATCGCTTCCGCCATTAGTTCCTCGTGCGGCACGACCTTGTTCACGAGCCCCATGTCGTACGCGCGCGCCGCATCGACGCGGTCACCGAGAAGCAGCAGCTCCAGCGCTGCGCCCAGGCCCATCACGCGCGGCGCCCGGATCGCTCCCGCAATCGTCGGCACGCCTATCTGCACCTCCGGGAACGCGAACGTCGCGCGGTCGGAGGCGATGCGCAGGTCGCACGCCAGCGCCAGCGTGAGCCCTTCGCCTATGCAGTAGCCGTTCACGGCGCAGATGGCCGGCTTCCACATCTCCAGCCCGCCCTGCAAGTCCCAGTCGTAGCGCGTTTCCCAGATGTGACGCCCGGGGCCGTGCGGATGCACCCGCGACTCATCCTGCGGCTGGCCCCAGCCCCGGACATCGGCCCCGGCCGAGAACGCGCGATCGCCCGCACCGGTCACAACGGCCACGAACAGCTCAGGATCGTCCCGGAACGCGACCCACGCGTCGTGCAGCTCCAGATGCATCTCGCGATCAAAGGTGTTGAGCGCATCGGGCCGGTCGAGCGTGATGACGGCGATTCGTCCCTGCGGTTCATATCGGACGGCCATGGCGGCGCCTCCTTCGTTCGCAAGATCGGACAGGCAGCCACAATATCACGCCCGCCGGTGATATCTCGTATTCGCTAGAATCGCGGCGTGTACAGCTTCGTCGTGAGTGTGGATATCGGCGCCCCGCCGTCGCGCGTCTGGCACGCGCTCTGCGATCCGGCTGAGGTCGTGCGCTGGGACACCGGCATCGAGGCCGCGCTCGACGCGCCCGCGGACTACCCGCGGCCCGGCCAGCATGTGCAGTGGCGTTATCGGAACGGTCCCTTCCGCCTTCTGCACGATCGCCCGCAGGACGTGGTCGCTGAGCGTATGCTGCGCTCGCTGCTCGCTGTCGGTCCGTTCCGCTTCGATGAGACCTACGTGCTCGAGGCGACCGACAGTGGCACGCGGCTCACGACGTGGATGTCCGCGAAGCTACCGGTGCCGTTGCTCAGCGAAGCTGTCGAGTGGCTCTATCTCGGCCGCGCGACGAAGTCGACCGTGACTGCGTCCCTTAGTCGTATCAAACGGCTGTGCGAATCAACGCCCGCGCCGGCGAGCGCCGGCCCTTAGCTCGCGGAGCTGATGCCCGCGCGCACCTCGGCCGAGTGCTCTGCGAAGTGCTCCGCCGGAACGTGGAACTGCTCCTCGATCGTGCGAGTCTGCCCGAAGCTGGTCTTGCTGATCGCGAACTCATCGTCGCTCACGGCGTCGAGCACGCTGAGCATCTTCGTCACACCCGCGTCGTAGTCCGTCAGCACGGACTGCGGCGTCGCATTGCGGGACATGAACTTCACCCGCATCTCGCTCATCTTGAAAATCATGCCCATCAGGAACGAGGGCGGGTTCGTCGCTTTTCCCTTCCTGGCGCTGTCGATCTGCCCGGCGATGAAACCCGGGCTGGCGGCGAGGTGCCAGGCGATCTGGCCGCACGTCCACGCCGGGTTCCCGCTTCGAGTGCGCCAGTGCTCCTCGCCGACCGAGGCCACCAGGTCGCGGAACTCGGCGTGCGTCGCCTGCAGCTCGGCGCGCAGCGCCTCGCGGTCGGCCGTCGATGCCGGCTGGGTCGTCGTCTCGTTCATATCGATGCCTCCAGTGAGAAGCCGATGCTACGCTGGCGCACACGTGTGCGTCAATCTGCTCCGGCTTGCCTGTACCCGCGCGCAGCTACCGGCCAGACCTCGACCACCCGGTCTCCCTCCACCGCATACAGCACGTCGTGAAGGTTGATCGTGGGGTCGATGTGCGACGGCCAGAACTCGATGCGGTCGCCGCGCGCAAGCGTTGAATCGGCGGGCAGCGTGACCGTGGCGTGCTCGTCGCTCAGGAACTGCACCTCGGCGCCATCGATACCCTTGACCGGCGGGAGCCCGTGGTCAGAGGCGATCGCTTTGAGTCCGGCGTCCGCGGCGCACTGCTCGGGACGCGGCCGGCTCATCACCGTCGCCAGCACAGAGAACGCCTGCTCAAACGGCAGGTCCGGGTAGGTGTAGGTACTGTCCATGAGGACGTACGTGCCCGCCTGAACCTCCGTGATCCCTTCCATCGCGCCCGTGATGTCGTACGTGCAGGTGCCGCCCGCGCTGACGACCTCGCAGCGCAGGCCCTCGTCTCGCATCATCCGCACGGTCGAGAGCAGACGCTCCATCGCGCGCGCTGCGCGCATCTCTCGCTCCCTCCGGTCAGCGAAGCCCATCACGTGCCCCTCGTACCCCATCGCCCCGCGCAGCACCAGGCCCTTCACCGCCCTCGGCCCGCTTCGCCAGCGCGACCGCCGGCTCGCCGGGCGCGATGCCGCAGCGGGGGAGCCCGACGTTCACATCGATGAGCACGCCGATCTCCGTGCCCGCGCTCACGGCCGCGCGCGAGAGATCATCGAGCGCGTAATCGGAGTCGACGGCGACGATGAGCGCCGGGATGCGCTTCGCGAGCGCCGCCGCGCGGTCCGCCTTGCCGGGCCCGACGATCTCGTTGGCGATGAGGATCTCGTCGCACACGCCCTCGCGCGCGACGACCTCTGCCTCACCGATCGTCGCGCAGGTGATGCCGGTGCAGGAACCCGCTGCGAGCTGAAGGCGCGCGATGGCGGGTGTCTTGTGCGCCTTGAAGTGCGGTCGCAGCTTGCACGTGCGGCCCGCAAAGTACTCCGCCATCGCGCGGATATTTCGCTCCATCGCCGCAACATCGACGACGAGCGCTGGCGTGGGGATCTCGGCGACGTTCATGTGCCCTCGGGGCCGGAGGATTGTTGCGACCCTAGCACACGCACGCCGGGCGGGCCACGACGAGGTCTGCGGGTCCCGTCTGCGGCTCCCGATGCGATTCGATACGCTGGCGCCGATGGCAGAAGGCAGACGTTCGAGACGCAGGCGCCGCGGCGGCAGCAACCGGCCCCCGGCCGATGGGCAGCCCGCGACGCCGGAATCGGCACCCGCAGCTGACGCAGGCGAGGCGAAATCCGCGCGCCCACCGCGCGTCGACCGCCGACGCACGACGCGCGACGACGGCGGAGCGCCACCCGGTCCGCCCGGCGGTCACACGCAACGCAGCCCGAGCGCTGCGGAGCGTCCTCGGCGCGACGCTCGGGGCCGCGACGGGCGCTCCGGGGGGAGGGACGCCCACCGCGGGATTCGCGGCCTCGCACGGACTCGCGGCCTCGCACGTTCGAAGCGCCGACGCCGCAGGACGAGCACTCCATCGAGCTCGGAGCGGCGTTCAAGGAAGCGCAGGTGGCCGTCCGGGAGGCGCGAAAGGCGCTCGATAAGCGGCGCGCGGAGTTCAGCGACGAGCCCGAGTGGATGGTGCGACAGCTCGAGGAGGCGGAGCAGCGGTTCGAGGAGGCCGCCACGGCATGGACGGACCACCTCGCGACGACGGGGCGCAAGGTCGTCCGCCGCTAGCCTTCTACGCGCGTTCGGCGCATTATGGATGCCACCGTCGTCCGACGCACCGCGAGGGAGATTCCGGTCTCGTGATATTCTAACAGCCCCTGGCCCAGCCTCGAGCCCTATCCGCCTCTCTCCGTCCCCGACATGCTCGCCGCCACCGTCGAGCGTATCCCCGACAAAACTGCGCTCATGACGGCCGAGGGCAAGACGTACAGCTTCGCGGAGTTCTGGTCGGCTGCGAAGAGCGTGGCGCGCGCGCTTCAGGACCAGGGCATCGAGAAAGGCGACTGGATCGCACTCTACGCGCCGAACTCCGTCGAGTACGCGGTGGTGCTGCACGGCGCGCTCATCGCCGGCGCCATCGTGACGACGCTGAACCCGCTCTATCGCGAGCGCGAGGTCGAGCACCAGCTGAACGACGCCGGACGCGAAGCTCGTCTTCACGCTCGGCCCGCTGATGCCCGCCGTCGATGAGCGCGAAGACGCACGCGCCGACGGTGCAGGCGAGTGCACGACCTGTCCTCGAGTATGGGACATGGCCGCCGGCGCGCGGCGAAGCCCGAAGCCCGTCGCCCTCGATCCTCTGAGGGACATCGCGGTGCTGCCGTACTCCAGCGGCACGACGGGCATGCCCAAGGGCGTGATGCTCGAGCCACCAGAACCTGACCGCGAACATCCGCCAGATGCATCGCGCTCGACATGACGATGCAGGACAGCGTGATGCTGGACTTCCTGCCCTTCTATCACATCTACGGCATGACGGTGCTGCTGAACTGCGGCCTCGTCTCCGGCGCGACGCAGATCATCATGCCGCGCTTCGAGCCGGAAGCGGCGATGAGTATCATCGCAGGAGCACCGGGTGACGGATCTCTTCTGCGTGCCGCCCGTCGTGCTGGCGCTGGTCAATCAGCCACGGCTCGACGACTTCGACATGTCGTCGCGTGCGCTTGCTCATGTCCGGTGCGGCGCCGCTCCCCGCCGAAGTCGGCAGGCAGGCGGCCGAGAAGCTCGAGTGCGTCGTCATGCAGGGCTACGGCATGACAGAGGCGAGCCCGGTCACGAACGTCAACCCGCTCTCGTCGCCGCGCGAGGGTACGGTCGGCCCGCCCGTTGCGGACACGCATCGAGAAAGTCGTGAGCCTCGACACGGGCGCAGTGCTGCCGCCGGGCGAGATCGGCGAGCTGCTCGTCTTCGGGCCGCAGGTGATGCAGGGCTACTGGAACAACGGCCCGACGCCACGGCCGAGACGATCACGCCCGACGGGTGGCTGCGCACCGGCGACATCGTGTCGGCCGATCGCCGACGGCTACGTCCGCATCCACGACCGCAAGAAGGAGATGATCAAGTACAAGGGCTACCAGGTCGCGCCGGCGGAACTCGAGTCGGTGCTCATGGAGCATCCCGGCGTCGCGCGACGCCGCCGTCATCCCGAAGGCCGACATGGAGGCCGGCGAGGTGCCGAAGGCGTTCGTCGTGCCGCGCGACTCCGACCTCGATCTCGAGCGCGGTCCTGGCGTTCGTCGCCGAGAAGGTGGCGCCGTACAAGAAGATCCGCGACATCGAGATCGTGGATGCGATCCCGAAGAATCCGTCAGGCAAGATTCTGCGGCGGCAGCTCATCGAGGAAGAGCGCGCCGAGAGGAGCGCGCCGGTTAGCACAGGTAACAAAGCGCGTAGCAGCGAAGGAGCATGGCGATGTCTGAAGACGTACTGATCGAGAAGCGCGACGGCGTGGCGATGGATCACGCTGAACCGGCCGGACAGCCTGAACGCGATGGGCGGCAAGCTCATGCCCATGCTGGCCGACTACCTGCCGAAGGCTCGACCGACCGCGAGGTGCGCTGCGTCGTCCTCACCGGCGCCGGCCGGGCGTTCTGCGCCGGCGGCGACGTCAAGGGCATGGCGGCGGGCCGCGACGCCGTACTGCTCGGGCGGGCCGGACAACGGCGCCATCGTCGCCGGCGTCGTCCATGGCGCGGGGCGTCGAGGGGCTGCGCGAATCGCAACGCCGGACGAGCTACGTGCTGCACACGATGCCCAAGCCGACGATCGCGATGGTCAACGGCGCACGCCGTCGGCGCCGGACTGAGCCTCGCGCTGGCGTGCGACATCCGCATCGCCTCCGACAAGGCGAAGCTCGGCACGATCTTCCGCAACGTCGGCTTCAGCGGCGACTTCGGCGGGCTCGTGGTTCCTGCAGAAGCTCGTCGGCATCGGCAAGGCGCGCGAGCTGTACTTCACGGGCGAGATCCTGGACGGCGCGGAGCGCCTCCGCATCGGCATGGTGAACCGGGTGTGTCGAGCACGACCGTCTCGAAGAGGAGACGATGGCGCTCGCGCGCAGCTCGCGTCAGGCCCGACGCTGGCGTTCGCGCGGATGAAGGAGAACCTCAACCGCGGCGCGACCTGCGACGCTGCTGACGGCGCTCGACATGGAAGCGCTGAACATGCGTCTGTCAGGTCAGACCCAGGACCACCGCGAGGCGGCGAAGGCGTTCGTCGAGAAGCGCGCACCGACGTTCCAGGGGATCTAGCGACCGCCAAGCACGGAAAGAACACAGGGGCGCACCGGTGTGCGCCCCTGTGTGTTTACTGCGCCGTCGTGCGTGGTGGCGCGGCCAGTGCGCCGCGTTCCGGCCCTTAGGCGGGTACGCTGACGCGCACGTTGATCGCGCGTGTGCGACGCGGGTCGCGTTCGTCGGCGGCCTTCTCGAACTCGACGTTCTGGCCCTCGTTCAGGGTGTCGAAGTCGAGTCCCTGCAATGACGAGCGGTGGAAGAAGACATCTTCGGATGCTCCCTCCGGCCGGATGAAGCCGAAACCACGCTCGCGCTCCAATCGCTTGATCTCGTCCTGTTGCCATGATGGACTCCTGTCCTGTGCCGCATGAGATCCGGCGGCTCGCCGGACGCGGCGTTTCTGCACCACCGGACAGCATGAAGCCCGGCGACCTCGTCCGGTGAAGTCGTCATGCGCGTCGGAGAGTCCGTATCGAACAGGAAAACTGCGGGGAGGATTGATGCATCCACCGTAGAGCATGTTGAGCAGGCCCGCAAGTTACGCGCAGATCATGTATCATGCAGATGTCACGCACCGGCGAGCGCTACACGCGCTCACGTTGCGAGGCGCTCAAGCCCGCGCAGGTAGGGCACCAGCTTCCCCAGAGACGCAACCTCCTTCTCGACTCCCAACTCATCTACAGCCGACCTGGACCTTCGCCTCTGTGTCATCACCGAGAGCGCCCGGGCGCGTGCCTGCGGCGTATGAGTACGCACACGCAGAAGGAGGTTCTACCGTGATCTTCAAACGGATTTTCAAGCGCGACGCAAAGGTGGCGGCGCCGGCGTTGCGCGGTTTCGAGTCACAGATGACCGGCGTGCAACAGGACGCGATGCGCACTTCGATGGAAGCGGAAGTAAGCGCGGACCGAAAACGGCGAGGTGCAACCGACGTGCGGCCGGGCGAGAAGGCCGGGCAGTGACGTTCGCCACGCGTTGGAGCTTGATGTGATCGAAGATCCTGCGCCCGAGGCGCTGCCCGTGCCAGCCGTAACGACGAGCGCCGGCAGCTATCGCGCGACGACAACGGGCGGCGGACCCACGTGGCTCTGCCCGCACGTACATTTTACGACCCAGTCAGCACGATCGTGCGCCGACGAGCGGGTAAAGACGGTCGTGCGACGCCTCGCGAGGCACGACCCGGAGGGGCCAGCAACGCCTTGACGAGTGGAATGGAAGGACTGAGGGTGCGCATCTCGATTGGCAGTGGAGCGACGGCATGAGCAAGAACGTGGGAACGCCCGCCGAACAGAAGCTGCTGAGCGAGATCCGCGGCATCGCCGATCGCATCCGCGCCCTCCGCGGGAAAGACGGGCGGCTCAACGACGGACAGATCAAGACGCTCGAAGAGCAGTCGCGAACGAAGTGGGAGCAGGTCCGGCGATTGCGCGCGGGGCCGGTCGATGCCGAGCACTGGCCCGAACGACGGTCGCTGTATCGCTGACGCCCCACCCAGCCGCGACTGAGAACGCGGGTCAGCTGAGAGATCGCTTGAGGTTGCTCGTAGTCGCGCTCAGGTCGCCTTGATGGCCTCGATGCGGACGCGGAACGTGCCGGCCGGCGCTTCGACGTCGACTTCATCGCCGGCGCGGCGCTGATAGACGGCTTTGCCCACGGGCGACGCGATGGAGATCTTCCCCTGCCCCGAACGCACCTCGTCCGGGTTGACGAGCGTGTAGCTCTTCTCCTGCCCGTTACGCAGGTCCTTGATCGTGACCAGGTCGCCGATCTGCGATACGTCGCCGGGGTGCTCCGCGCCATGGTCCAGCACGACGGCGCGGCGCAGCGTGCCATCGATCTCGCGGATGCGCGCCTCCAGGTGCGCCTGCTCGTTGCGAGCCGCGTCGAGCGGCGCGTTCTCGCGGAAGTCCTTGTCGGCCATCGCCCGCGCGAGATCCGCCTGGATCAGGGGGCGGCGCTCCTTGAGCTGCTCCATCTCCTGCACGAGCGCCTCGTGCCCGTCTTTCGTCAGGTAGATCGGCTGCTCTTCCAGCGTCTGCGCGTTCGAGCTGGACTTCGTCGCCTTGCGCACGCGCAGGTGCGTTCCCAGGTTCTCGGTCGTGATGCCGCGCTCTTTCGACCACTTGAGAAACGCGCGGACGTAATCCGCGCGTTTTGCTGCATCTGACACCGTCGGGGGGAAATTTTCGGCGTACTGCGCCACGTCGTGGCCACGCATCTGTGACAGATCGCGCGACGGCCCGGCCCAGCGCACGAACTTGAGGACTTCTACCTGCGCATCCTGCCGCACCGCTGACTTCAGCGTCGCAAGATAAGCCCGGGCCGCATCCTCAAGCGTGCCCTGCACCGCTACCGTATCGTCCGCCATTAAGCTTGTGCCTTTCCCTCCCCGAATTCGATTGTAGTCACCAATTTCATAAAGCGTCAAACGGCGATGCTATGCTCGCGGCGTGGACGAACAGCTCCGGGGCGATGCATCAGTCTACGGCATCGCGCTCTCAGACGATCAGCTGCGCTCATTCGAGCAATATGCATCGCTGCTCGCCGACTGGTCGCAGCGCATGAACCTTGTGAGCGACGCGTCGCCCGACGTCGTTCGGCGCCGCCATTTCCTCGAGTCGATTGCCCTCGGCGCCGCGCTGCGTGAGCGCGAGGTCCTTCGGCCCGGCGGCAAGGTGCTCGACGTCGGCGCGGGGGCGGGGTTCCCGGGCGCTGTACTAAAGATCGTGTGGCCGGAGATTGAACTGACCCTGCTCGAGGCGACGGCGAAGAAGACCGCGTTCCTCGCGGCGCTCGTCGATGGGCTGGTTCTCGCGGATACGCGCGTGGTCACGGGACGAGCGGAGACGCTCGGACATGACCCCGCCCTGCGCGGTAGCTTCGACCTGGTGGTCGCGCGGGCCGTGGCGCCGTTGCCGGTGTTGCTCGAGCTGGCGCTGCCGTTCGCGCGCATCGGCGGCCGCGTCGCCACGCCGAAGGGCTCTCGCGCGGCCGACGAAGCCGAAGCGGCACGTGAGGCGCTCTCGACCCTCGGAGCGCGGCTGTTCACGATACCGTTGCGTATTCCCGGCCCGCCGCAGACGCTGATGGTCGCCGTGAAGGGACGCGAGACGCCGTCCGAATATCCGCGCCGTCCGGGCGTCCCCGCGAGGGCTCCGTTATGACGAGCGGCGTCTTCGGGATAGACAGCGCCGCCTAAAGTGTTGTAAGAGATAGGCTATTGAGCCTTTAAGGGCCGTTCTCCAGGAAGGGAGGCCGCGTCATGGCATCATCACCCGGCGGAAGCGGAATGGATGTCAACGTCCAGGGCCATCGTCTACGCCGGCTGGCGATGCTCGACGCGACGGTGTTCGACGAGGTGCGCACGGATGCCACCGCCACGATCCCGGCGCTGATCATCGTCGGCCTATCGACGCTCTTGATGGGCATCGGCGGATGGCTGTGGTACGAGCTGCAGGACTACAACTACAGCGCGGGCCGGTTCTTCTTCAAGTCGGCAGTCCTGGGCTCGATCTTCGCCATCCTCCTCTGGTTCGTCTGGGTCGCCGTCACGTACGTCATGCTGAACCAGGTGTTCCGCGCGCGCGCGGACATGCAGGAACTCGTCCGAGTGATGGGCTTCGCCGCGTTTCCGCTGGTGCTCAACGTCCTGATGTTCATCCCGGCGCTCGACTTCGGCATCGCTCTGCTCGCCATCACGCTCACGTTCGGCGCGACGCAGCTGGCGGTTTCCTCCGCGACGGATGCGCAGCCAGGACAGACGCTCGCAGCCAACGCCACCGGGTTCGCGGTGTGGGCAATCGTGCTGACGTTATTGGCGAACAGCAACACCTTCTACGACCGGTTAGCACCGGGCATCTTCATCTTCAACCCGTTCTCGTGATCGATCGCTGACGCGCGATCTTCCCGCGCGTCAGCCCCTTGACATCGCCGCCGCGCGCCCGCCGCCGATCGAACCTCTCGACGCCGGCGGTCGCCGCTATACTCGCCCTCATGGAGCTGCTCGCGTCCATCCGCGACGAGATGGCGTTCGAAGGCAACATCTGGAAGTCGTACGTGTACCGCTTCCTGATGCGCTTCGAGCTCTGGCTGCCGATCTGGGTGATCTATCTCCAGAAGGAACGCGGCTTCTCGCTCACGCAGATCACACTGCTCGACATCCCGTTCTTCCTGCTTGTCGTGTTCGCGGAGGTGCCGACAGGCGCGGTCGCCGACCGCTTCGGGCGGCGCGTATCGCTTGTGATCGGCAGCCTGTGCATCGCCGTCGCGTTCTTCGTCTTCGGCATCGCGGACAGCTACATCGTCATCCTCATCTCGTGGACGGCATGGGGATTCGGCCAGACGTTCCAGTCCGGCGCAGACACCGCGCTCCTCTACGACAGCCTTAAGCAGATCGGACGTGAGGAGGACTTCCAGAAGATCAACGGCCGCATGTGGGCGCTGACGTCCCTCGCAGCATTGTGCGCGATCCTCATCGGCGCGCCGATCGCCGCCGCGACGTCATTCACCGTCCCGATCTTCCTCAGCGTGGCGATCGTGCTCACGGCGATCCCGATCGCGCTCTCGATGCACGAGCCCAAACACGACCCCGATGCGCCGCGCGAGCACTACCTCGCGACGCTGCGTCAGGGACTGCGTGAAGCGTGGGGGCGGCCCGCCCTTCGTTACATCATCCTCTTCAGCGGGGTCCTCTTTTCGGCGACGTTTACGCCACTCGTCTTTCAGCAGCCGTTCCTCGATAACCACGGCGTCGGTGTCGGCAGCCTCGGCTTCTGGCAGGCGCCCGTTCGCGTGGCAGGCATCGTCGGCGCGCTCATGGCGTACCGGCTTGTCGCCGAAGCGGGCGAGCGCCGCGCGTTCTTCGCGCTGCCGATCACGCTCGCACTTTGCGGATTTCTCCTCGCAGGCCTCGACCGCACGATCGCCTACGCCGGCTTCGTAGGCATCGGGTTCGTCGCGGGCGCGCAGAACCCGATGCTGCTCACGTACATCAACAAGCGCATCCCCAGCGAGCGGCGGGCGACGATCCTCTCCGTCCAGAGCGTTGCGGGCAACTTCGTGCTTGCAGGCATGCAGCCGGTCGGGGGTCTCATCGCAGACAACTTCGGCCTGAGGCCGCTGTTCTTCGTATTCGCGTCGCTCACACTCATTTTCGGACTCGGCATGCTCTTCCTCTGGCGC
This sequence comes from uncultured Chloroflexia bacterium, assembly GCA_963736015.1. Lineage (GTDB taxonomy): Bacteria > Chloroflexota > Dehalococcoidia > DSTF01 > JACRBR01 > CAVTNG01. Next base: position 53,828 of record CAVTNG010000008.1, read on the forward strand.
CGCGCCGAGGACGAGGAGGCCGAACGGCTCGGCCTGAGCCGCGAGCTGTTCTCCGAGCCCGTGCCCGCCCGCACGCCCGTCTCGTGACGCCACGCCATCGATGATCACCGTGCTATGTGGCGGCGTCGGCGGCTCACGGTTCTTGCGCGCGCTGTCGTCCGTCACGGATCCAACGCGCATAACGGCGATCGTCAACACCGGCGATGACGACTGGTTCCACGGCCTGTACGTCTCACCCGACCCTGACATCGTCACGTACGCCCTCGCGGGCGAGGTCGATGAGGAGCGCGGCTGGGGACTGCGAGGCGACACCTCCCGCTGGCTTGAAGCGCTGCCGCGCTTCGGCGAGGACAGCGTGGTTCCGCATCGGCGACCGCGACCTGGCAACGCATCTGCATCGCACGCGCCTGCTGCGCGACGGCTGGACGATGGCGGCGATCGTGCGCGACATCGCGCGGGCTTTTGGCCTCGAAACGACGCTGCTGCCGATGAGCGATGACCCGGTTCGGACTATCGTCAGCACGGACTCCGGAGACCTCCCGTTTCAGCAGTACCTGGTGAAGCATCACGCGCAGCCGGCGGTGCGCGGCGTGCGCTTCGAGGGCGCGGAACGTGCGGCGCCAGCCCCCGCCGTGCTCGAAGCAATCCACGGTGCGGAGGCGATCTTCATCGCGCCAAGCAACCCGCTCGGGAGCATCGAACCGATCCTTCGCGTACCGGGCATTCGTGAGGCGATCGAGGCGTCGCGCGCGCCACGCGCTGCCGTGAGCCCGATCATCGGCGGCGTATCGCTCCAGCCACCGGCGGCGGAGATGATGCGCGGGCTCGGGCACGACGTGAGTGTCGCCGGAGTCGCGGCGATCTACCGTGGTGTCATCGACACGCTGATCATCGATGAGGACGACGCAAGCCGGGCCGATGAAGTCGCTCGCCACGAAGTACGATGCGTCATCGCGCGCACGCGCATGGTGGACGAGCGCAGCGGCCACGATCTCGGGATCGCCGCGCTCCAGGCGGTGGGACTCACGCCGTAGCGCGCCGCCGGTCCACATCGCCGCCTTCGCCTCGCGGGCCGATGTACCATAGGCCGAATGTCGTTCATCTCCTCGGCTCGTCGCACGTTCCACGACGCGGACATCGCCAGCCGTGCCGCCATCCTGTCCGTCTCGTCGAACGCGGCGCTGATGGTGCTCAAGATCGCCGTCGGCTTGATTTTCGGATCGATCGCCGTGCTCGGCGACGGCATCGACAGCGCAGAGGACCTCTTCGCCTCCGGCCTGGCACTCTTTACGGTGCGGCTTGCGCAGCAGCCGGCGGACGAGGCGCACCCCTACGGACACGGCAAAGCCGAGAGCCTTGCCGCGATGTCGCAGGCGGCTCTGATCGCGGGCGGGGCGGTGTTCATCGCCGTCGCTGCGATCCTGCGCCTGATCAACGGCACCACGGAGATCTATGTCGGTCCATCGCTCGCCGTCATGGGCATTGCCGTGGCAGTGAACCTCGCGGTCGGTGCCTATTCGATGCGCGCGGCCCGGGTTAGCGGATCCGTCGCGATCGCAGCGGACGCGCGTCACCTGCTCACGAACGTCGTCCAGGCGCTGGCGATCGTCATCGCGCTCGTGCTCGTGGGCGTGACGGGCAACCACGTATTCGACCCGATCATGGCGCTGCTCCTCGCCGGGTATCTCGCCTGGACATCGTTCGGCATCTTCCGCTCGGCGCTTCGGGAGCTGATCGACACGGCCTTTCCACAGAAGACGCTAGATGCCATCGACGCGTGCCTCGCGCACGAGGGTCACGGCGTCCGTGGCTACCACGAGCTGCGGACCCGGAAGTCCGGTCGCGAGATGTACATCGATGTGCATGTGCTCGTCGATCCGACGCTGACCGTGAGCAAGGCGCATCGCCTCGTCGAAGATGTCGAGCAACACCTCGGCGAGCTGGTGGAGGGGGCGCAGGTGACGGTTCACATCGATCCCGACGAGCCCGACGCGGCGCAACCGAACGATAGGGTCGCGCGAGACAGCGGCGTACACATCCACCGCAACTGAACTCACACGACGAGGAGGGAGCTCATTGTCATCGCTCGACAGTAAGGTCGCCATCGTAACCGGCGCGGCGCGCCAGCGCGGCATCGGACGCGGCATCGCCCTCGGACTCGCACAGCGCGGTGCCGACGTCGTCGTCGTTGGTTCCCCGCGGCCGTCGGAGCGCTACCCCGATCACGAGAAGGAGAGCGGCTGGCTCGGCGGGCAGTCCGTCGTAGCAGAGATCGAGGCACTCGGCCGGCGCGCGCTCGGCATCGATGCCGACCTCACGAAGCCCGAGCATGCAGACCGCATCGTCGCCGAGGCGATCGCGCGATTCGGCCGCATCGACATTCTCGTGAACAACGCGGGGCTTGGATACGCCGGCGAACACAGCCTGTGGGAGATCGACGACCGCGAGTGGTACGAGGTCGTAGACATTAATCTCAACGCTATCTACCTGATGACCAGCCGCGTTCTGCGCACGATGGTGAGCGCGAACACTCCCGGCCGCATCATCAGCATCTCCTCCGCCGCGGGCCGGATGGGCATACCCCAGTACGGTGCATACTGCGCGACGAAATGGGGCGTCATCGGACTGACGCAGATGCTGGCCATCGAGACCGCGCCGCACAAGATCACGGTGAACTGCATCGCGCCCGGGTCCGTGGACACGGACATGATGGACGGCACGTTCTCGCACATGGCGACGCGCTTCAAGACCGAGGCCAGGGCGATGAAGCAGGCGGTCGTGCGCTCGATCGCGCTCGGCCGGCAGGGCGCTCCGAAGGACATCGCTGATGCCGTGGCGTTCTTCGCATCGGACGAGGCATCGTGGATCACGGGGCAGACGCTGAACGTCACTGGCGGCACACCGATGAACTGAGCCGGTCGGGAGCTACCCGAGCTCGCCCGCCGCCTGCATCACGAGCGTCGCGGCGACGAGGCCCGCCGTCTCGGAGCGCAGCACGCGGTCGCCGAGGGTCACGACCTGCGCGCCGGTGGCAACCGCGGCTTCGACTTCGGCCGGCTCGAACCCGCCCTCGGGCCCGATGAAGATGCTGACTTCGGACAGCGCGAACAGCGCATCGATCTCGGCGGCGAGCGCTGCAGCGATCGGCGGCGCCGCGTGGCCTGCGGCCTCGTACGCCAGCAGGACGATGCCCGGCGCCGAAGCGACGGCATCGGCGTAGCGCAGCGGCGCATCGACCGCCGGCACAGCGCCCCGGCCGCACTGCTCCGCCGCCTCCACGACGATACGCCGCCAGCGGTCGATGCGGTTGCCCTCGGCCGGCGTCTTGACGACCGAACGCGCGCAGATCATGGGCACGAAGCTCGCGACGCCGATCTCGGTTCCCTTCTCGAGGAGCCACTCAAAACGCTCACCCTTCGCGATCGCCTGGTACAAGCGGAGCTTGAGCCGAGGCTCGGGCGGCGCGTCACACCGCTCGACCAGAATTGCCCTCACGGCGCGGTCGCTCACGGCCTCAAGCCGCCACAGTGCCTCTGACCCGATTCCGTCGAACAGCGCGACTTCGTCGCCTGGGCGCATGCGCATCACGCTGGCGATCCGGTGCGCGAGCGCGCCATCGATATCGATCGCGTCCGTGTTCAGGCGGCCAGACTCGATGTAGAACCGCTTCGTCACGACGTCGGAGCCGCGCGACGCCGCGCCTCGATGCAGCGCCAGTCACCCATCGCCCGCGAGGAGTCGATGCGGGCACCGGAGCGTTCGAGCGCCTCGCGCGTCTGCTGTTCGCGCTCGCCGATGATGCCGGACGCGATGAGCAGACCGTCGGGGGCGAGCGCGTCGACAAGTGGCTGCGCCATCTCGATGATCGCGCCCGCGACGATGTTCGCAACGACGACGTCGAATGCGTGCACTGCCCTGTCGAGCGGCGACCCCTCACCCACAGTGCCGTTGTATGCACGCACAACGGCCTCGACGCCGTTCAGCGAGACATTCTCTCGCGTGACGCGAACGCAGTCGGAATCGATGTCGAGCGCCACCACCCCGCGCGCGCCAAGCTTCGCCGCCGCGATCGAGAGGATGCCTGAACCACATCCAACGTCCAGCACGCTCGCGCCAGGCGTGACCGCGCGCTCCAGCGCCTCCAGGCACATGCGCGTCGTCTCGTGCTGCCCTGTCCCGAACGCCATGCCAGGGTCGAGCGTCAGCACGATGTCGTCCGGCCGCGGCTCGTACGTCCGCCACGACGGCACGACGACGACGCGCGCGCCATAGCGCTCGACATCGAAGTACTGCTTCCAGCACTCCGCCCAGTCTTCCTCGGCCACGACCCGCGTCGCTACAGAAATCCCAATACCCGCCTCCACGAGGCCGCGGCGCGCGAGATCAGCATTGTCAGCCTCTCGCGCGTATGCGTGCACGACGACGGGCGCGCCCGCGTCCGGGATCGCATCGAGTTCCAGGTCGGGCTGTGTGAACGCTGTCTCGAACCAGACGTCGCGTCCGGTGGCAGCGCGCAGGATGTCGGCCGCCCGCTCCGCATCGCGAGCAGCGACCGTCACGGTGATCTCGATGTATTGCAACGGATCGCGCTACGAGGCCGGATGGGCCGGCGCGGGGGATGCCGCGCTCATCGATTCCTGCGCGTCCGTGACGCCGCCGCGGCGAGCGGTCTCACGCTGCGCCTCGTACTCGTGCCACTCATCGATCAGCTTGCGGTGGGCGTAGTCGTACCCGACCGAGTCACCGATCCAGCCGCCGAGCAGGCCGGCGAACACGCGACCGCCGACGATCAGCGCGACCGTCGCGCCGGCCAACCACCAGAGCGACTGGTCGAAGCGATACACCGCAAGGGCCACAAGGCCGATGAACATCAGCACGGCGAGCGACAGACCGGCGAAGGCGAAGGTGTTCACGATCAGGCTCTCACGCTTGCGCATTCGCTTGTACAGCGCGATGAAATCGAGCGGCAGCTTCGCGACCGGCGCGTACTCGGCGGTCGTCCGGCCGCAGTTCGCGCACACGTCCTCACGCTTGCCCACCGGGGTGTAGCAGTAGCCGCAGAACCGCCCGACGTTCGGCGCCTCGCCCTGCAGCATCGCCGCCATGATGTCGTCCAGGCGCTTCGAGAAGACGGGGATGTCCGCGTGCGGAGCCGCGTCGCTTGTCACGCCACGGCCTCACGCCGCCTGGCCCGCACGAGGGCTGCCAACTCGCGAAAATAGCGCAGCTTGTCCGCGCGCTGATATGAGGCGGTACGCGCGCTCGTCGATGGCATGACGAAGACGCGGGCGCCGGCGATGGCTTCTGGCTGAAGCCCGAAGCCGCACGCGTGTCCGGCGAAGACCTCGTAGATGCGCTTGCCGTTGAAGCAGACGACCTTCGGGCGGTAGCGGAGCAGCTTCGTACGTAGCGTCCGCGCGCCTGCCTTCAGTCTCGTCGAGCGAGAGGTCGCTGATCGAGGGCGAAGCGCGCGCCACCATGTTCGTCAGCCCGATGCCCCACTCCAGCACGCGCGCATCCTGCTCGTGCGTCAGAGGCTCGGAGACGAGGCCTGATTCGTATAACAGTGGCCAGAAGTGATTGCCCGGCCCCGCGTAGTGGTGTCCGGTCGCGGCCGACTTCGTGCCAGGGTTGATGCCCACGAACACAAGGTCCAGGTCGGGCCCGAGGTAATCCGGGAGGCGCATGCGCAGACAAGGTATCACAGGATCGCCGCACCAGGCCTTCGACGCGCAGGCTACTCCTCGACCGGGATGACCACGGTCGCCGCATGCTCCGCCGGGCGCTCTCGGCGCGAGCGGATGACAGTGAGCGCTATCGCCGCCACGAGCAGTGCCGTGAACATCAGCTCGAACAAGCGGACCATTAATTTCGTATCGCCGAACTCCACGCCGAACAGCCCGAGCACGACGCCGATCATCACGTAGCTCGTCACCCACAACGCCGCGCCCGCGTGGTCGAGCGGCGCCCATCGCCGGTACGGAATGCCGAATAGCCCCGCGGCCGCCGGCCCAACAACACGCGAATAGCCGGCCCAGTGATACGCCATGATCATCCACACGTGGTTCGACCGCATGCTGCTTCCGGCCCTCTCCATCGCGCCACCGAGGGATCCGTCCGCCAGCCGCCGCGTCAGCCCCAGGCGGCCGACGACGTAGCTCAGCGTGTCGCCGATAATCGTTCCCGCGATCCCGAGCGCGATGACGTACCAGAGGTTGATCGATCCGTTCTGCGCCGACAGGCCACCGAGAATGAGAATGATCGAGCCGGGAACCAGCAGCCCGAGGAACATGCTGTTCTCGAGGAGCACACCCAGGAACACCACAAGGTATCCGTACTCGGCGAAGAGCGACTCGAGCTTGCGCAGCAGCCACTCACTGAGCCGCTGGAAGACGTTGACGTACTCCGCCGCACCCTCGAACGGCGACAGTCGCGGAAGCGCGAACACCACGACCACGCCGGCCAGCAGCAGCCACTGCGCATTGCGGCGCACCCATGCCAGCGTGCTCTGGCCCTCGCCGGTGTCGGTCATCAGTTGTTCCTCGGTGTTTTCGCGATTCTCAGACAGCCGCATCGATACGTGACGCGAGCGCGAAGTCCTTTTCCGTTACGCCGCCTTCGCTGTGCGTCGACAGCGCCATCGTGACCCGGTTGTAGCGGATATCGATGTCAGGGTGGTGGTCGGCCGCCTCGGCGGCCTGCGCGACCTTGTTCACGAACGCCATCGCCGCGGCAAAGTCCTTGAACGTGAACTCCCTATGGATAGCGTCGCCATCGCGAGCCCAGCCCGCCATCGAGGCAACGCGCTCATCGACCTGGGTCACAGAAAGCGCCGGAATAGGATCGCCTCACTGCTGCGCCATGCGCACTCTCATCCATTGTGGCCAATGCGCCTTAGCGATAGCAAACGCCCGAGCGGTTACGATGGCGCCATGTCAGAATCGTCCTTCAAGCCGGAGTTCTTCGCTCGCGAAGATGAGTCTCCGGACACAAACTTCTACAGCGTCCCGCGCCTGCTCGTGCACATCGATGAGAGCGCCATCGAAGCCGCGCGCCGCCTGTACGCCGAGCTCTTGCCGGCGGGCGGCGCCATCCTCGACCTGATGTCGAGTTATCGGTCCCACATGCCATGGGAGCTGCGCTGGTCGCGCCTCTGCGGGCTCGGCATGAACGAGATGGAGCTGCGTGAGAATGACCAGCTGACGGACTATGTCGTGCACGACCTGAACGCGGACCCAACGTTGCCCTTCACCGACGGCGAGTTCGATGCAGCCGTCGTCACCGTCTCCGTGCAGTACATGACGAAGCCGCTCGACGTCTTTCGCGAGGTCGCCCGCGTCCTCAAGCCCGGCGGCCCGTTCGTCGTCACCTACTCCAATCGCATGTTCCCGACAAAGGCCGTGCGCATCTGGCGCGCGCTCGATGACGCCGAGCGCGGCGGCCTGATCGGCGCCTATTTCCGCAATGCAGGCGGCTTCGGTGAGGTGACGATGCAGGACCGGAGCAACCATAGTGGCGTCTATAGCGACCCCCTCTTCGCCGTCTGGGCCAGAACGCTCGAAGCTCCCGATCGCGTTGTGTGAGGCTCGAACGTCGGCTGTAATAGCCGTGCGGCGCACCGCCGCGTTGTATCGCCCGCGGGGAGCGCAGATGACATCCGTCAGCAAGGATGAGCAGGCCCTCAAGGTCTTCAACTGGTCCGCCGGCGCCGCCAGCCTCCGCATGGCCTACTACGGCCTCAAGCTGGGCCTCTTCAAACTCATCACCGCTCGCCCCGAGGGGATCACGCTCGACGAGCTGGTGGCCGGCGCCGGACTCGATGAGCGCTACGTCCGCGCGTGGGCCCGTACCGCGCTCGCGGGTGAGTTGCTCGAGTACGACCCCGGAACAGACCGCCTCACCATGGCGCCGTTCATGGACGCGCTGCTGCTCGATGATCATGACTTCCAGTACTCGGCTGGAACAGTCACCAGCCACGCTGTCGAGTCGCGCCTCGCGGACCGCGTCGAGGCGTGTTTCACGAGCGGCGAGGGCATCCCATTCGCGGACTATGGTTCCGAGATGGTCGAGACCATCCACGCCTTCAGCAAGGCGGCGTACGAGCTGTTCCTGCCGAGCGTCCTGCTGCCCGCGCTCCCCGACCTGATGGCGCGGCTGCGCTCCGGCGGAACAATCCTGGAGATTGGCTGCGGCGCCGGAGCTGGCCTCGTCTCGCTGGCGAAAGCGCTGCCCGAGTGCACGGTGACGGGTCTCGATCCGGACCCGATCTCGATCGCGATGGCGCGCCAACGCATCGAGGACGCCGGTCTGGGCGAGCACGTGCACGCCGAGGAGATGCGCGGCGAAGACCTCACCGGCGAGGAGGCGTTCGACTTCATCTACGTCCAGATCTCCCTGCACGAGATGGACGACGCGCGCATCGTGCTCGCGAACGCCTGCCGCGCACTCAAGAGCGGAGGCACGCTGCTCGTCACCGAGATCCGCGGCGCCGAGACGCTCGATGACTGCCGCGGCGCATACAACGCCGTGCTCTCGCACATCGATCTCTTCTACGAGATCCCGCAGGGCATCGCGAAGGGCGGGCACGCCGTGGGCTTCTTCACGCTGGCCGATATCGAAGAGATGGCCGGAGAAGCCGGGCTCAAAGAGGTGCGGGAACTCGACCTGGAGCAGCCGCTTTACGCCGCGTTCGTCGCCACGAAGTAGCTCGGAGTCGCCTCAGGGCGCCTGTGGCTTGATGTCCTTGTTGTTGACGAAGCCGAGCACGTCGAGCGGCCAGTAGCGCAGCCACGCCTGCCCGATGATGTTCTCCTCAGGCACGAAATCGCACTGCTGCTGATTGCCGCAGCTCGCGCCCCAGGCGTGCGAATCGAAGCTGTTCCGCCGGTTGTCCCCAAGCACGAAGTACGAGTCCGGCGGCACCGTTTTAGGGCCATACGTGTAGTTCGGCGTGTCAAGGACGTAGTCCTCCTTCAACGGCGCGCCGTTGATGAACACCGTCTCGTCGCGCACCTCCACCGTATCTCCCGGGACGCCGATTACGCGCTTGATGAAGTCGCGGCTCGGATCCTGTGGGAATTTGAAGACGATGATGTCGCCCCGGCGTGGCGCGCGGAACAGGTGGCGCTTGTCGTCACCGCCCGGCACGAACGGCAGGAAGTCGTGGATGCGGTCCATGTTGACGCGGAAGTAGATCGCCTTGTTGACCAGCAAATACTGGTCGCTGTGCAGCGAGGGGTCCATGCTCGAACCCTCGACGCGGAAGTTCTGCACCACCGCCCGCACGGCGAAGAAAATCAGCAGCGCCAGGACCAGCGTTTCGACCAGCTCGCGGCCGACGCGGCGGGCGCGGGCGCCGCGTCTTCTTCCTGCGCTTCTCGACGGTCTCGTACGGATAGGCGCGCTCGAAGGCGCCCGGGCTCAGGCCAAGGTCCGCCGTCGTGTACGCCAGCTCGAGCGATGCAGGGACGTCGACGTAACGCTCGCCGGCGTCTGCGTCGACGTGTGAGTGGTCTGCACCTTCAGTGCCGGCGTATTCGTCGTCTGGCGAGGGCGCGGGGGCGGCCACCGGAGCCGAGACGGCTGCTTCTGCAGCCGCGATGGCCTCCGGCGCTGCATCGGGCTGCTCGTTGATAGGTGGCTCGCCAGTGAAGGACAGCCCGGACGCGTCCGGGCCGGCGGGATCGTCGGACATAAGTCGCCTATTCTACCACGGACTCTCGCGCCTGCCGGCGCGGCGCGCCCCGCCGCTCTGTTAGAATCTGCCGCGTTGATGACGAGCCCCTCCGCCGACCCAGGCGAGGACCCGACAGACCGGGAAGCACGCCTGATCTCCGCAGCGCGCGACGGTGACCTCAACGCCTTCAACGCGCTCGTCGAACTCCACCAGCGCGCCGCGTACAACCTCTGCTTTCGAATGCTCGGCAGCCAGCACGCTGCGGAAGATGCGACGCAGGAGGCATTTCTCTCCGCATTTCGCGCCATAGCGCGCTTCAAAGGCGACAACTTCCGTCCCTGGCTCATGCGAATCGCCGCCAATGCGTGCACCGATGAGCTGCGGCGTCGCCAGCGCCGCCCGGCGACATCGCTCGACACCACGCCCGAGGACCAACCGCCGATAGACGTTACGGACCCGGACGCCGGCCCCGAGGCGCTGGCGCTCCGCGGCGAGGAGCAGGCGCGCATCCGGACGGCGCTCCTGGAGCTCCCCGCCGACCAGCGCATGGCCGTGATCCTCTGCGACGTCCAGGGCTTCTCGTACGAGGAAATCGCCGAAGTCATGCGGTCGGCGACCGGTACCGTCAAGTCTCGCATCGCGCGGGGGCGGGAGAAGCTGAGGCAGGCGCTTGCCCGCTCGGCGGAACCTTCTTCCGGTGGAAAGCGTCCATATACATGAGGCAACGCCAGCGTACGGCATGGCAGGCGTGAGCGTGTGAACAAAGTGTTAGATCGGTTCCGGAGACGTGCGCATCCCGACATCGAGGCGATGTCGGCGCTGCTCGACGGCCGTCTCGGCGAGTCGGCCCGCATCCGTCTCGAGGCACACCTCGCCGGATGCGACGCCTGCCGCGAGACCGCGACCGGGCTCGCATCGGCGCGGACCGCCCTCCAGGCGATGCCACAGGTCGATGCCCCACGCTCGTTCCGGATTTCGCCGCAGCAGGTTGCCGAGCACCACGGAACGCCTCGGCCGCGCGGAATCGGAGCGACACGCCTTCGATTCGCAGCGGCAGCGGTCGCCGTCATCGCGCTCGTTGTCATCGGCGTGCAGGTCATCTCGACCATCGGCAGCGGCAACGAGTCTGCTGCGAATCGGACATTGCTCTCCGCCCAGTCCGCGCCCAGCGAGACGGCTGGCTCGTTCTCGACCGATTCGCCGGCTGCTGCGGTCGCTCCTCGCGCAGCCACCAGTTCCGCCGGCACGCCGGAGGCGGCGCTGGGACCCAACGCCGCCTCAGACTCCGCGGGCACGCTCGCGCAGGCGTCGGCCGCGTCAGGCGCCATCGCGCCACCGGACGCTGCGCAGACAACGCCGCCGGCGGGTTCCGCAGCGAACGGCGCGGCCGAGGTCGCGTCGCCCCCGGCTCCCGGGCCCGGCGCCGCCGACAAGTCGGCGACCACGCCGGGAGCGGCCAGCCCGGCGCCACTGAGCACCGCGCCGTCGTCGGGCGGCGGGAACAAAGCGGCCTCCCCTGTCGTCTGGATTGCCGTGGCGGTGGTGCTCGCCGTCCCGGTCGGCGCCGTCCTGTGGCGGCTGAGGAGGAGATGGACGTCATGAGATTCCACAAGCGCTGGGTAGCGTTCGCCGCGCTCGCCGCGGCCACGGCGCTCGTCTCGGTCGCGGCGACCTGCGGCGACACCACGACGCGCGTTGAGACGAATGGCGGCCTTGAACACGGCATCAGCGTCAGCGGCGAGGGCAAGTCTCCCGGAAAGCCCGACATCGCGATGATCTCGCTCGGCGTCACGCGCCTGGGCGATACGGTCGCCGAAGCGCGCGACGGCGCCGCGGCCTCGCTCGATGCGATGATCAAGACAATCCAGGCGAACGGCGTGTCGAAGGACGACATCCAGACCGAGCAGTTCAACATTCAGCCCGAGTACGACTACTCGAACGGTCGGCAGCTCTTGAAGGGCTTCCGCGTTACGAACACGCTCTCGGTCAAGCTGCGTGACGTCAACAAGACAAGCCAGGTCGTCGATGACGCGGTGAACGCTGGCGGGAACGACACGAACGTCCAGAACATCGCCTTCACGATCGACAAGCCGGACGAGCTCCAGGCGCAGGCGCGCGAGGCCGCCGTCGCCGATGCCCGCGGGAAGGCGGAGACGCTCGCGAAGACTGCAGGCGTGGAACTGGGCGATCCCATCACGATCTCGGAGAGCGGTGGCCCGGTCCCCATCTACGCCGAGCGCGCGGCGTTAGCAGGCGCGGCCGACTCGGTCGCGGCACCGTCGACACCAATCGAGCCGGGAACGCTGGACGTGGTCATCGACGTCTCGGTCACCTGGGCCATCAAGTAACCGTCCGCCAACGGCAGCTAAGGCCGGTGCGAGCGCGCCGGCCTCAGCCGCGTCCGGCCCAGTATCGGGAGTGCCCGTATCGCCGGGCCGCACGCGTAGTCGCTACAATGCGTGATAGCGCCATCCGATAAAGACTCCAGCGACAGGCATCGATGACGACAGAACGCAAGCAGGACTACTACGACGTGCTCGGGGTGCCGCGAGGCGCCGGCCAGGACGACATCAAGAAGGCGTTTCGCCGCCTGGCGATGCAGTACCACCCCGACCGCAACAAGGAGCCAGGGGCCGAGGCGCGCTTCAAGGAAGCGAGCGAGGCCTACGAGGTGCTCTCCGACCCCGAGCGCCGAGCGATGTACGACCGCTTCGGTCACGCTGCAGCGCAGGGCGGCGCCGAGGGTTTCGCGCGCGGCTTCGAAGGCTTCGGTTTCGGCGGCCTGGGCGATATCTTCGATGCCTTCTTCGGTGGCCAGGGCGGCCGCACCCAGCGTGGGCCTCAGCGCGGCGCCGACATCCGCCGCAGCATCAACATCGCGTTCGAAGAGGCCGTTTTCGGCGCCGAGAAGGAGTTCGAAGTACAGACCGCCGAGCTCTGCTCGGTCTGCAACGGCGTACGCTCGGAGCCGGGCACCGAACCGCAGCGCTGCACGCAATGCAACGGCAGCGGCGAGGTGCGGCGCGTACAGCAGAGCATCTTCGGCCAGTTCGTGAATGTCGCGCCGTGCGATCGCTGCCGCGGCGAGGGGCGGATCATCACGACGCCCTGCAAGAACTGCCGCGGCACGGGCCGTGAGAAGAAGAAGCGCAAGCTCTCGGTGAAGATTCCCGCAGGCGTCGATCAGGGCTCGCAGATGCGCCTCTCCAGCGAGGGCGAGATCGGCACGAACGGCGGTCCGCGCGGCAACCTCTACCTGCAGATCGGCGTCAAGGAGCACGCGGTCTTCCGCCGTGACGACGACGATCTCCTGCTCGACCTGGAGCTGAACTTCGCGCAGGCCGCCCTCGGCGACGAGATCGAGGTGCCGACGATCGACGGCGAGCCGCACACGTTGCGCGTCCCCGCCGGCACGCAGTCGGGCGAGCTGTTCGTCGTGCGCGGCAAGGGCGTCCCGCATCTTCGCGGCGGTGGCCGCGGCGACATGATCGCGCGCGCGCAGGTCCTGACGCCGAAGAGCCTGTCGAAGGAACAGAAGGATCTGCTGAAGCAGCTCGCGCAGTCCATGGGCAGCGAGGTGAAGCCGCAGGAAGACCGCGGCTTCATGGGCAAGATCAAGGGCGCCCTGGGCTAACATCACCGCATGTCCTCCGCCGCCAAACGGCGGTGCCACGCGGGCGGCGTTGATAATCGGCGCGGCGCCACGATACATGGCGAGAGCGTCACACCGGGATGGATTCCGCACGCAGACGGTATCCTGTCGAGGATGGCGCACCAGGCACGCGCCGCAACTTCATGAGCAACGTCTTCCTGGTACTGGCCGCGTTCCTCGCGAGCGCCGTCGAGATGGTCGAGGCGCTGACGATCGTGCTCGCCGTCGGCGTGACGCGCGGCTGGCGCTCGACGCTCGTCGGCGTCGCCGTCGCCCTCATCGCGCTAGGGGCGATTGTCGTAGCGCTCGGCCCCGCGCTGACGCTCATCCCAATCGATGCGCTGCGGACCTTCGTGGGGGCGCTGTTGCTCATCTTCGGGCTGCAGTGGCTCCGCAAGGCAATCCTGCGCGCGAGCGGTTACAAGGCGCAGCACGACGAGGACGCCATCTACCGCGCCGAGATCGAGGAGGCGCGCGCCGCCTCGCGCGAGGAGCGCGCCGGTGTGGACTGGTACTCGTTCACGCTCTCGTTCAAGGGGGTATTCCTCGAGGGGCTTGAGGTGGCGTTCATCGTCCTCACGTTCGGCGGCAGCCAGGGCAACATCCCGCTCGCCGCGGTCGGCGCTACGGCGGCGCTGATCATCGTCGTCGGCGCAGGGCTGATCGTGCACCGCCCACTCAGCCGTGTGCCCGAGAACAACATGAAGTTCGCCGTCGGCGTCATGCTGACGACGTTCGGCGTGTTCTGGAGTGCGGAGGGGGCCGGCGCGGACTGGCCCGGTAGCGAGCTCGCGCTGATTGTGCTTCTCGCCGCGGTCGTCGCCGTGTCGCTCGGCATGGTGCGCCTGCTCCGCGAGCGGCGCGGCCTGCGTCCCGAGCAGCCGGCGGTCGTGGCGACCGTGGTGGAGCCATGAAGTACATCCGCGGCTTCGTGATGTTCTGGTACGACTTCGTCATCGGCGACGACTGGCACATGGCAGCCGGCGTCGTGCTGGCGCTCGCCGCGACGGCAGCGCTGGTCGCCGCCGGCGTCAACGCCTGGTGGCTGATGCCGATCGCCGCGCTCGCCCTGCTCTCGTATTCGCTCTGGCGCTTCGCGCGCGGGCCCTAAGGCAGCTTCGCGAGCCAGCCCGCCAACTCATCGATCGCTTCGCGCCAGACATCCTCTTTCGTCCGCCCCGAAGACTTCCGCACCGCGAAGCCATGGTCCGCGCCATCGAGCGGGTGCACCTTCGATCGGCGCACGAGCTTCGCCGCTGCCTTCAGCTCATCGGGCGCGGCGAAGGCGTCGTTCGTCCCCGAGCAGAACAGTACCGGCACCTTGACCGCCGGCAGGTGCTCCGTGCGGAGCTGATCGGGCTTGCCCGGCGGATGCAGCGGATAGGCGAACAGCGCCAGCGCGTCGACCCTCTCGCCCTGCGCGACGACCTGCGACGCGATGCGGCCGCCCATCGAGCGTCCGCCCGCAACGACGCGTGCATCGCCGCCCCGGACGGCCTCGACTACTGCGCGCCACGTCGCCTCGAGCACGGGCGGGCGGTCCGGGCCGCTGCGGCCGGCCTCCATGTACGGGAACTGGAACCGCACGACGGAGATGCCCTCCGCTGGAAGTGCCTTCGCAGCGTATGCGCCGAACGGATCACGCAGGTTCGCGCCCGCACCTGGCGCGTACACGAAGAGCCATCGCGCGTTCCGCGCGTCCGTGCGGAGCGCACTGATCTTGCCGCTGCCCGGTACGTCGATCTTCAGCGCGCGTTCAGCCATGCGGTCACTGCGCCGCGGCGATGCGGCCGATGACGAGGTTGATGAGCGGCGTGAGTTCATCGTCCGGAGGCGTCTGGCCCGATCGCGCGGAACCGACGACATCGGTCACGTTCCCTTTCCGGAACGCGACGATGAGGATCGTCAGGTCGATCGTCGTCCCGGAGACGTCCACCTGGCCGGTGAGGGTCGCCGCGAACGAACCGTCCGCCACCTGCGGGTAGGTATACGGCGAGACGATGACAGCGTCCGGGTTCACGAAGACCGTCCCGAACGCGCGCGCGAGCTGGCCCGGCTGTTGCAGGCGGCCCGCCGCTTCGAGCGAGCAGTCGGTCGCCCCTGCCGCGGTCGCATACGACGTCGCGCTCGTGAAGAACGCCAGCGTCTCACCCGCGAGGAACGATGCGACGGAGTCCGGCGGGAAATTGGTCAGCGTTCGGCCCGTGAGCCGTCCGCAGCGTTCGATCGAGGCGGCATTCGCGGGGTCGGCCGCCGCGGCCGCCGCGTTGTCGGTCGTCATGTCCGATTGGACCTTCCAACCCGCCGGAAGGTCCGTCGGCGTCAGCGTGCCGGCGGTGACCTGCGCCGTCCCCTCCGCCGCACTGTACGTCTTACCCGCGGCAGCCGGCGGTGGCGAGGAGGCGGAGGCGCGGTCGTCGGCGCACCGCCGCCGTTCGACGCTGGCGCTCCACCACCCGGCGTTCCGGCGCTCACCGTTGCATCGGAGGCAGCGGACGTTGCCGCTCCCGGCGTGCCAGGGCGCGCCGTCGCGGACGTGCCGGCCGTCGGCGACGCGTCAGATGTCGGCGTCTCCGTCTTCGAACCGCCGCCACCGCCACACGCGACCGCCACGAAAGCGGCGCACGCCATCCCGATCGACGCCAGCCGGATCCACCTCTGCATGTGATACGCCCCATCTTCCTGTTCGCCGGTGCCATACGATCACGGAGCATGCCGTCAGGGTCAAGCTGCGCCGCATCGCTGGCAGCGGCCGCGCGAAGCTGACAGACTGTGACACTTATGACGTTCCGGGAGGCAGCCACGCACATGCCGGACTTCGATCCCAAGCACAACTCTCGCACGATCACAGACGGCCCGACGCGCGCGCCCGCGCGCAGCTACTACTACAGCATCGGCTTCACGAAGGAAGACCTCGCGAAGCCCATCATCGGCATCGCCAACACCTGGATCGGCACCATGCCCTGCAACTTCAACCTCCGCCTCCTCGCGGCGAAGGTCGCCGAGGGCGTGCGCAAGGCCGGCGGTACGCCGATGGAGTTCAACACGATCGCCATCAGCGATGGCATCACCATGGGCACGGAAGGGATGAAGACCTCCCTCGTGTCGCGTGAGCTCATCGCCGACAGCATCGAGCTGTGTACCCGCGGCTACATGTTCGACGCGCTCGTGTGCCTGGTGGGCTGCGACAAGACGATCCCCGCGGCATCGATGGCGCTGGCACGGCTGAACATCCCCGGCATCATCGTATACGGCGGCACGATCCTGCCCGGCACGTACAAGGGCCACGACGTCAACATCCAGGACGTCTTCGAGGGCGTCGGCCAGAACGCGGCCGGCATGTTGTCCGACGAAGAGCTCGACGTGCTCGAGCATGCGGCGTGCCCCGGACCTGGCGCCTGCGGCGGGCAGTTCACCGCGAACACGATGGCGCTCGCGATGGAGTTCATCGGCCTCTCTCCCATGGGCAGCGCGAGCGTGCCCGCAGTGGACCCGCGCAAGGACGACGTCGGCCTGCGCGCAGGCGAGCTGGTGATGGACGTGTTGCGCCGCAACCTGCGCCCGCTCGACATCCTCACGCGCGCCGCGTTCGAGAACGCGATCGCCGGCGTCGCCGCGACGGGCGGCTCGACGAACGCCGTCCTGCACCTGCTAGCGCTCGCGCGCGAGGCCAACGTGCCGCTGACCATCGACGACTTCGACACCGTGAGCGAGCGGACACCGCTCATTGCCGATCTGCGTCCCGGCGGCCAATACCTCGCCGCGGACCTCGACCGCGCCGGCGGCATGCAGCTCGTCGCGCAGCGGCTTGTCCAGGGAGGCTACATGGACGCCGGTCAGGCGACGCCGAACGGCAACATCGGCGCCGAGGCGGCGCTCGCCGTCGAGACGCACAGGCCAGGACGTCGTGCGCCCGCTCGCCGATCCGCTGAAGAAGACCGGCGGCCTGGTGATCCTGCACGGCAACCTCGCGCCGGAAGGCTGCGTCATCAAGGTCGCCGGCCACGAGCGCCTCACGCATCGCGGCCCCGCGCGCGTGTTCGAGCGCGAGGAAGATGCGATGGCCGCCGTCACCCGCCACGAGATCAAACCCGGCGACGTCGTCGTCATTCGCTACGAAGGCCCGAAGGGCGGCCCCGGCATGCGCGAGATGCTCGGCGTCACGTCAGCCATTGTCGGCGAGGGCATGGGCGAGACGGTGGCGCTGCTTACCGACGGCCGCTTCTCCGGCGCCACGCGCGGGCTGATGGCCGGGCACGTCGCGCCCGAGGCATACGTCGGCGGCCCGATCGCCGCCGTCCGCGAGGGCGACATGATCAGCTTCGACATCCCTAACCGCCGCCTCAACGTCGAGATCAGCGACGAAGAGATCGCCGAGCGCCTGAAGTCCTGGCGCGCGCCCGCCCCGCGCTACACCACCGGCGTGATGGCCAAGTACGCCGCCCTCGTCTCCAGCGCGAGCGAGGGCGCGATCACGCGCGCAGGGAGGTAGCCGCTACGCCGCCGGGTGGTGGCGCCCGCCATCGGAGCGGGAGACGCCGAGCGCGTGGTGGTTGCGCAGGATCTTCGTCGCACGGTCGACATCCTTCGAGTCCTCGGACCGCACCGCAACGGAGACGGGACCATCGCCCGGGCGCGCAAAGGTGAGCTGCCAGTCCTCGTTGATCGTGATCGCCGAAAACGCGCCGAGCAGGGTCCCGGCGATGAGGCCGTACAACCCCCACGACGCCACCTGCACCGCGACGCTGGCGCCAATGCGGCCCCACTCGAGGCCGAGCGCCCCAAGTACCGCACCCAGGGCCGCTCCGACCCCGGCACCGATCGCGCCGCAGATCGCGGCCCGCAAGAGAACATGTGCGATGAGCGGTCGCTCATCCTCCGTGGTGTCCTGCGGGGTCTGGCGCGCGGCCGAGTCCGCCAGCTCACCCTCGAGCGTGATGTTTCGCGCCTCGATCCCGGCAAATTGCAGCGCGTCAATCGCACGCCGCGCCGTCGCCATGTCTTCGTATTCACCAACAATGCCAAACCGTGCGGGTTCTTGCTGCGCGTGCATGCGGCACCTCCGATCCGTCAATGCACGCTAGCGGCACGGCGGTGACGCAAGCGTGACAACGGCGCGCGCCGCGTCAATGCGAGCTTGCGATCCGGCACCCGCGGTTTCGCCTAAGGCGGGGCGATGGCATACTTCCGCCCGTGATGCCAAAACGCCCTCTGCCTGAGCCGACGCCGGAGACCCAGGAGTTCTGGGATGGCGCCCGCCGCCACGAGCTGCGCATCCAGCGCTGTCGCGCCTGCGGAAACGCCTACTTCTTCCCGCGGCCGTTTTGCCCGCGCTGCTCGTCGCAGGACGTCGAGTGGTTCACCGCCACCGGCCGCGGCCGCCTGTACTCCTACGTCATCAATCACCGCGCCATGCCCAACTTCCAGGACATCGCGCCCTACGTGATCGCCGTCGTCGAACTGGAAGAAGGGCCGCGGATGATGACGAACATCATCGGCGTCGAGCCGACGCCCGAGAACCTGCCCATCGACCTCCCGGTCGAGGTCGCGTGGCAGGAGGACCGCGACGGCATCGTCCTGCCGATGTTCCGCCCGGCCGGAGGCGCGCCGTGAGCCTGCGCATGAGCGTCGCCATCGTCGGCGCCGCCGAGACCGATGCCGTCGGCGTGCTGCCCGACCGCTCCGCGATCCAGCTCCACGCCGAAGCGGCATTCAACGCCCTGGCTGATGCCGGCCTGACGAAGGACGACATCGATGGCGTCCTGACCGCCGGCCAGTCGCCCGTCGCCGTCGCCGAGTACCTCGGCATCGTCCCGACGTACGTCGACGGCACTTCCGTCGGCGGATGTTCCTTCATGCTGCACGTGCGCCACGCCGCGGCGGCGATCCAGGCCGGGCTCTGCACGACCGCGCTGATCACGCACGGACAGAGTGGCCGCTCCCGCGTCGGCGAGACGCGCTGGGGCGGCGGCGGGCAGGGGAACGGCGGCCAGTTCGAGGAGCCGTACGGCGTCGCCGGCCCTCCCACGCGCTTCACCATCCCGATCCTGCGTCACATGCACGAATACGGCACCACGCCGGAGCAGATGGCCTCCGTCGCCGTGGCCACGCGCCGCTGGGCGGAGAAGAACCCGCGCGCCATGATGCGCGATCCGATCACCGTCGATGATGTGCTTGCCTCGCGGGTGATCGCCTACCCCGTGCATCTGCTCGAGTGCTGCCTCGTTACCGACGGCGGCGGCGCCGTCATCGTCGTCTCGGCCGAGCGCGCGAAGGACTTCCCGAAGAAGCCGGTGTACCTGCTCGGCATCGGGAGAGTCGACCGAGCACTCGATGATCAGCCAGATGGCCGACTTCACGGAGTCGCGCGCCTTCAAGATCTCCGGCGAGTCGGCGTTCAACGAGGCCAAGCATCGACCGCAAGGACATCGACCACGCGATGTTCTACGACGCCTTCGCCCACACGCCGATGTACGCGCTCGAAGGCCTGGGCTTCGTCGGCAAGGGTGAGAGCGGGCCCTTCTTCCGGAGATGCGCACGGCGCCCGGCGGCGACTTTCCGCTCAACACGAATGGCGGCGGGCCTGAGCTATACGCACACCGGCATGTACGGCATGTTCGCCATCCAGGAGTCCGTGCGGCAGCTCCGCGGTGAGGCAGCGGCGCAGCTTCCGGACGTGCGCACGAGCGTCGCGCACGGCGTCGGCGGCATGTTCAACGCCGCCGGCACGCTGATCCTCACCAACGACGCTGGCGCCTGACTGCGGGACCTCGCGGGCCGCATCACGGCCCGTTACCCGGTGGCGACTGCCATAATGGCGTCTCGGCGCGGCGGTCGCCGCGGCAGGAGACGGCACAATGGACTTCAACCCGCTTGACCCCGAGTTCCGCGCCAACCCGTATCCGGCGTATCGCGAGCTGCGCGAGAACACGCCGGTGTACCAGAACCCGGCCTTCAACGCCGCCGATCGTCAGCCGCTACGACGACGTGTCATACGTGCTCAAGAACCCGGCCGTCTTCTCGTCGGCCGGGCATGGGCATGGACATCAGGGCCGGCCGAGGCGCACGATCATCAACACCGACCCGCCCGTCCACACCCACATCCGCAACCTGGTGAACCGCGCGTTCACGCCGCGCATGGTCGCGGAGATGGAGCCGCGCATCCGCGAAATTACGTGCGAGTTGCTCGACGCCGTCGCGGAGAACGGCAAGATGGACCTGGTAACGGATCTCGCCATCCCGCTGCCTGTCACAATCATCGCCGAGATCCTCGGCGTCGACCCGACGCGGCGCGATGACTTCAAGCGCTGGTCGAATGCCATCGTCGAAGAACGACGCCTCGACCATGATGACGCGCACGCAGACGAGCGAGGCCGACGTCGCCGAGTTCCGGCGTATTTCGAGCAGGCGATCGACGAACGCCGCCGCGAGCCGAAGGACGACCTGATCAGCGCGATCGTGAAGCTTGATCCGGAGGACGACGACCCGCTGACCGCCGGACGAGTTGCTCGCGTTCAGCGGGCTGCTGCTCATCGCCGGTAACGAGACGACCACGAACCTCATCGGAAACGCGATGCTGGCGCTGCTCGCGCACGCGGATCAGCTCGATGCGGTCTCTGCGGACCCGGCGCTCATCCCGAACATGGTCGAGGAGGCGCTTCGTTACGACTCGCCGGTGCAGTTCCTCTTCCGCACCGCGACGCAGGACATGGACGTCGCCGGCACGACCATCCGGGCGGCCAGATGGTGATCCCGATCTACGCTTCAGGCAACCGCGACGACCGCAAGTTCCCGGACGGCGACACATTCGACATCACGCGCAACACGCAGGGGCACCTCGCGTTCGGCCTGGGCGTGCACTTCTGCCTCGGCGCGCCGCTCGCCCGTCTCGAGGCGAAGGTGGCGTTCGAGGAGCTGTTCGCCCGCGGGCGGCAATTCGAGGGAAGCAATGCCATTGAGCGCATGGACTCGCTCTTTCTGCGCGGGCTCACATCGTTCCCGCTGGCATTCGACCCGATCCCGGCCGCGGCGCGCGCGTAGCAGGGCGACGTACCTTGACGCCATTCACTGTGTCACGCTTGTGACCGTGACTTAACAGTCGCCGCCGTGGCTCGCGATTGTCAGGCCACCCGGCATCGGATACACATAGCCATCACATCGTTCGCCCGCAGGTAACCTTGAAGATCCTCTTCGCTGCCGTTGAGATGAGTCCGCTCGCCAAGGTGGGCGGCCTCGGTGACGTCGTCGGCTCGCTTCCCCGCGCGCTTCGGGCCCGAGGCGCTGACGTGCGCGTCGCGCTGCCAATGCACGGCGCGATCGAGCGCACGTCGCTGCATCCGCGGCACCTGCTTCATGGCGTGCGCGTCCCGTGGCCCGGCGGCGACGAGCGCGTCGATGTCTGGGAGACCGAAGTGCGCGACGTGCCGGTCTACCTCATCGAGAACAAGCGCTTACTTCGGACGCCCAACGGTGTACGGCTCCGACGATGACATCGAGCGCTTCCTCTTCTTCTGCGACGCACTCGTCGCCTGCGCGCCGCACCTCGGATTCCGCCCCGACGCCGTCCACGCGCACGACTGGCACACCGCGCTGCTCCTCACACGGCTCGCCTCGACGCCGCGCCACGTCTGGGCCGGCGCCGGCCGCGTGTACACGATTCACAATCTGGCGCTGCAGGGTGATTTCGATCGCGGTCTTCGCCACGGAGCACGGCATCACGACGGAGGACCTCGCCGTCCCGCCGGGGCGTCGAGCCGGAGGTCGTGCTCAGCGGCATGGCGCAGGGCATTCTGCATGCCGACCGCATCAACACCGTGAGCGATACCTACGCGCAGGAGATCCTGACGCCCGAGTACGGCGCCGGACTCGATCCCCTGCTCGACGCGCGCGCGGACGCGCTCTCGGGCATCGTCAACGGCATCGACTACGACGAGTTCAACCCGGCGACCGATTCCGCTCTGGCGCGCAACTTCGACGCCGACTCCCTCGACGCGCGTATCGAGAACAAGCGCGCGTTGCAGGCGAAGGCGGGACTCCCCGTCCGCGACGATGCGATGCTGTTTGCCGCCGTGACGCGCCTGTTCGAGCAGAAGGGCATCGACCTCGCCGCCACGGCATTCGATTCGATCCTGGCGACGCGCGACGCACAGCTCGTCGTACTCGGCACCGGCGACGCAGCTGTCGAGCAGATGCTGCTCCACCTCCAGCAGAAGTACCCGGAGAAGGCGCGCGTCTGGCTGGAGTTCAACCCTCCGCTCGGGCCAGCAGATCTACGGCGGCTGCGATGCGTTCCTCATGCCTTCGCGCTATGAGCCATGCGGTCTTGGACAGCTGATATCGCTGCGCTACGGCGCTGTGCCGCGTCGTGCGTCGCACGGGCGGACTTGCGGACACGGTGAGGACGCTGACGCGGCGCTGCGACCGGCACGGGCTTCGTCTTCGAGTCCGCGACAGCGCGACGATCTCGAACGCGCGTGCGAGCGCGCGCTTGCCGCCTTCGCGAAGCCCGGCCGGTGGCGCGCGCATGCAGGAGCGCGGGCATGAAGCAGGACTGGTCGTGGTGCCGTGCTGCCGGCGAAGTACCTCGATCTGTACGCGGCCGCCGCGCACGATCGCGCCCGCGCCCTTGAGGAGGCACGAGCATGAGCGGCGGCGAGCGCTACGCCGGTGTCGACCTCGGCGGCACGAAGATCCTCGTCCTCGTGGCCGATGCCGCCGGCGAGGTCGTCGGTCACGTCCGTATCCCGACGCTCGCGAAAGAGGGTCCGGAGGCGACGCAGTCCCGCATCGTCGCCGCCGTGCAGGACGCGGCGCAGGAAGCGGGCATCGAGGCGAAGGCGCTGCGCGCCATCGGCGTATCAGCTCCGGGCCCGATCGATACCGCGGCCGGCGTCATCACCGACCCGCCGAATCTCGCCAGGCTGGCACAACGTGCCGCTCGCTCGCATCCTGCACGACCGCGTCGGCGCGCCGACCGTACTCGAGAACGACGCCAACTGCTCGGCGGTGGGGGAGCATCAATTCGGCGCTGGCAGGGGCTACAGCAACATGATCTTCATGACCATCAGCACCGGCATCGGCGGCGGCATCATCATCGATAATGAGCTGTACGCAGGCGCTTCTGGCGCCGCCGGCGAGCTGGGTCACATCGGCGTCGCGCTTGATGGCCCGGTCTGCGGCGCGGGCCACGTCGGCTGCCTCGAGGCATTCGCTTCCGGCACAGCGATCGCCGCGCGGGCCCGCGAATTGATGGCCGCCGGCCGCCTGCCGCGAGACGGCGCGCCTGGCCCAGCAGGAGCCTCCGCTCTCGGCCGAGACCGTGTACGGAGCGGCCCAAGCCGGCGAGGCCGAGGCCCTCGAGGTCATCGCGCGCGCGGGCCGGTATCTCGGCATCGGGCTCGCCAGCGTCATCAACGCCTTCAACCCGCAGGCGATCGTGCTCGGCGGCGGGCTGACGAACATGGGCGACGCGATCCTGGGCCCGGCCGTGGAGACGGCGCGGAGCCGGTCATTCGCCCAGTCCTTCGTGGACGTACGCATCGTCGAAGGGGAGTTGGGAGAGCGCTCGGCGGCGCTCGGCGCGCTCGCGGTGGCACGGGACCGCGTCGCGAAGGGAGCGATCTGAGGCGCGGGGACGTGCAGGCCGGGCACCGCGCTGGCCGATACTGAACACGGACAGCGCCCACGCACGCGGCCGCCGCACGCTCCAGGGGTGGAGTTGAGATGATAAACCTCCGGGACATAGCCCATTCGCTTCGGGGCGAACGCGCTCGCGTGCTCGAGCTGGCGATCGTCGTGTTCCTCTGGCAGGCCGCCGTCGGCATCTATTTCCTGTCGCTCGTCCAGCAGTACCTGCCCCAGGAACTCCACACCGGCCTCGCCTTCCCGGGGTACGCGATGGCCGCCTATGGCGTCGCCAAGTTCGCCTGGCAGCCGGCCGCCGGGTGGATCGCCGACCGTTACGGACGCCGCACGACGATGATCGCCGGCATGGCCGTGAGCGGCCCGGTCCTCGCGCTGATGATGCGCATCCCGGACGAACGGGCGTTCCTCGCCTTGTCAGCGCTGCTCGGCGTCGGCGCCGCCACCATGTGGCCAGCGTTCATGGCGCACGTCGGCGAGACGACCCCGCGACACCACCGCGCGCGCACGATGTCCGCGCTCAACATCGCGCAGATGGCGGGCATCGGCGCCGGCACGCTCGTCGGCGTGTTGATGGTCGACTTCGTGACCTACGAGGCCGCGTTCTGGATGTGCATCGGCTTCAGCCTGCTGGCGCTGCTGATGGTGCTCTGGAGCATCGACCCGGAGGTCGAGGAGCACGGTGCCCAGACCGTCAGCGCGCGGATGCCTGATCCGGCGTCCCATGGCCAGTGGCAGCCATCCGTCATGATGCTCGCCGTCATCGTCCTCTTCCTGACCATAGGCACCAGCCTGCACACGCCGATGATCGGCGCGTACACGCATGACGTCCTCCGCGTGAAGATGTCGTTCATGGCGCTCCTGTTCCCGCTGCCCGCCGCTCTCGCCGGGTTCGCGCTGTGGAAGTTCGGCTATCTCGCCGACCGCTACAACCGCCAGGTGCCGCTCATCTGCGGCCTCGCGGTGTCGGCGGCGTGCATCTTTGCGCTCACGCTGACGCGTAGCCCGTACATCGTGGTGAACCTCGTCGTGCTCGCAGGTCTCGCCTACGCAATTACGATCCCGGTGTGGGGCGCCGCTGCGCTCGATGCGACGGACATGGGCAGCCGTGGGCTCTGGCTCGGCGTGCTGAGCGCCGTACAGGGACTGGGCGTCGCCGGCGGACAGGCGCTGGGCGGCGTCATCGGCGGCGTCTGGGGGCCGCTGGCTCCGTTCAAGCTCGCGGCGCTGATGCTCGTGATGGCGCTGGCGCTCATCCTCGGACATCACTGGCTGCAGACGCGCGATCGCGCGCGCGGCACTGACGAAGAGAAGTTTCCGCCCGACGCGACGCCGGTCCCCGTCCTCGCGGACAACTGAGCCGCCGACCTCGTTCACGTATCTCGTTCACCTATACTGATCGCGTGCCCCGCGTCCGTCTATGCAGACTACCGGCGTTCGTACCATTGCTGTTCCCTCTCGTACTGACGGCGTGCGGCGTCGTTGGCGGCGCGTCCGCGACGAAGACGCCGACCGCGACCGAAACCGCGACACCCACAACCACAGCGACCGTCACGGCCACGGCCACCGCGACGCCGACCGCGACCGACACGCCTCGGCCGACGCCGACGGAGACATCCGTACCTCAGGCCGCCGCGCCGCCTCCCGCCGCGGGCGCCGAGGGCACGGTCGCGCAGGGCCGTACGACCGTGATCCGCGTAGCGAAGGGCGGTGCTGCGGGCGGCACGGCGATCTTCCTCGGCCGCGAGTACCCGATGGCCGTCGACGGAGACACGCTCTGGACGCCGATCGGCGTCGGCCCTGACATCGCGCCGGGCGCCTACTCGGTGACCGTGAACCTCCTCGATCCCGGCGGCGCCCTGCTCGGGAGCGGGCAGGTGGCGCTCACGGTGACCGCCACTGACTTCCCCGTCGAGTACCTCCAGGTGGACGTCGGTGGGCCGAATGGCCTGCAGCCGCCCGACAAGGTGCAGGAGGAGTTAGACATCCGGGCATCGGTCTTCTCGCGCGTGACGCCCACGAAGCTCTGGTCCGGGCCGTTCATCCTGCCCGTGCAGGGCGCCCCCGTCACGACTGCGTTCGGTACGGCACGCAGCTACAACGGCTCCCCGCCGACCGTGCACCACAGCGGCGAGGACTTCGGCGTCGGACTGGGGACGCCCGTCGCGGCGTCCGCGGCGGGGCGCGTCGCCTTCGCCGGCATGCTGACCACGCGAGGCTTGTCCGTCATCATCGACCACGGGCTCGGCGTGTTCACGGCCTACCACCACCTCTCGCAGACCAACGTCGCCGAAGGACAGACCGTCGCGCAGGGTCAGATCGTGGCGCTCTCCGGTATGACGGGGCTGGCGACCGGCCCGCACCTGCATTGGGAGCTGATCGTCGGCGGACAGAACGTCGATCCCGTGTACTGGACCTACGCCGGTGTCGCCCCCTAGCGTGCCCACATCCCCATCCCCGGACATCCGCTCCATCCTCGACGCGCTCGCCGCCGTATACCGTGACGAGACCTGGCACTGGATGCCGGACCACATCGACGGACCGATGGACATCATCGCAGGGGCAATTCTCGTGCAGCACACGAACTGGACGAACGCTGAGCGCGCATTGGAGGCGCTCCGCCGCGCTTCGGCGCTCGAGCCGGAGGCCCTCGCATCGATGCCCACGGTCGAGCTGGCAGCGCTCGTTCGTGTCAGCGGCACACCGACGATCAAGGCGCGCCGGTTGCAGGCCGTGGCGAGCACCATCGTCCAGTCCGGCGGTCTCGAGGCGTTGTTTGCGCTTCCCGGCGACTTGCTGCGCTCGCGTCTGCTGGCGACGCACGGCATCGGCCCGGAGACCGCGGACGCGATCGCTCTCTACGCGGCCGGTCGCCGCCTCTTCGTCATCGATGCCTACACGCGGCGGTTGTTTCGGCGCATCGGGATCTGGCCCACGGCCGATACCTACGATGCCTGGCAAGGCTTGTTCCATGAAGCGCTGGGAGAGTACGCGACCGTGGATGAACTCAGGCGCTTTCATGCGCACATCGTCCTGCACAGCAAGCATCGTTGCCGAGCGACGCCGCGCTGCGACGGCTGTGTCGTCCGAGCCCGCTGCGCCACCGGCGTCGTGGCGGCATGAGGACCATCGTCGCCGTCCTTGTCGCGGCGTCGGCCGCCCTCGCGCTGCTGATGAGCACGTCATGCGCCGCCGTGCGCGACCGCGTCTCCGGCGACAGCGCCACGGCCACCGCGACGCGCACGCCTCGCCCGACCGCCACCTCGACGGCGACGAGCACGCCCACGCCGCTGCCGACGTCCCACCGCGACCCCGACTCCCATCCTTCCTCCGAACGCGGGCGGACTCGCACGCTGGGAACGGTTCCCTGTCACGTACTGCATCGCCACCGGACCCACCGGCTACGTGGCGCAGGAGGAATTCGTGGCAGCGGTCGACCGCGCCTTTGCGGCCTGGGGCGTGCCATCCACGGATGACGGCAGCTGCGGGCCACTCAATCCGGACGACGGCGTCAACGAGGTCGGCTGGGGCGACCTGAGCGCCGACGCCGAACCCGGACGCCTGTACGAGGCCGGTCTCACCAAGACCACTACGTCGGAATGCTCGTCCGGCTGCGATCCCGACCAGCGCATTCACCTCACCGAAGCCGATATCACCATCGATGCAGCCCCTCCGCCCCGTTTTCGCGACGCCCGCTGCCTGTACGGGACGCTGCTCCACGAAGTCGGCCACTTCCTCGGGCTCGACCACCTCGGCCCGGGCTCAATCATGGCTGCGGAAACCAACGGCTGCCCGACCGAGCTCACCGCCGAAGACCGGAGGGCTCTCGATCGCGCGTTACGGCGCGCTCGCCGGAGGCTAGATCCGAAGCGGCTACACCGCCACCTACGATGAGCGGGATCCCCCGCCTATACTCATGCTGCATGGCGGTCGACGTGTCCACCACTCCGCTGTCGAAGCGCATCGTATACCTCAACCGGCGGGTCGCGTTCATCGAGCCTGACCGCATCAACGTGCGCCCCGCGCTCGCAGCCGCGTTGTTCCCGCTATTCGGGCTCATCGTGGGCGCGCTGTCGTTCGCCGCCATCGTGCTCTGGCTGGACACGCTGCCGTTCGCGGTGAGCCTGTTGCTGTTGGCCGTCGCCATCATCAGCATTCCCCTGGCGGGCATCGGGTTCGTGTACGCCGTCGCGGGAGCGAACGTCGTGTTCGACCGGGCCAAGCAGTCCGGCGTATGGCAGCAGGGCTTCCTGGGGATGGGCGTCGGCACCATCGAGCTCGTCCCGTTCTGGAAGGTCGACCACGTGCGCATCGAAGAAGTGACGCACGCGCGCCAGCGCGGCGAGGTGCAGGACCTCGTGCAGCTCGAAATCGTCATTCGCAAGGTGAGCGGCAAGACGCTTCGCGTCGGCGACCTCATCGTGCCGCGCTCGCTGGCCCGCGAAGGGCTGGATGAAGTGCGCGAGGTAGCGAGCGCGATCGCCGAGATGACCGGTCGCCCGCTGGTCGCTCCCGACGTCGTGCGCAAGCGCCGCGCCGGCGTGCCGGATTCCGACACGCCCCCACGGGCCGACGCTTCGTGACCGAGGCGCCGACGCCACCCGACAGTGTTTCCGAAGGCGGCAGCCCGCACGTCTCGATCGTCGTACCCGCGTACAACGAAGAGGCGCGCTTGCCCTCCGGCCTCGAACGCCTGATCCGCTTCCTGGGCGCGCAGGCGTGGCCGGCGGAACTGGTCGTGAGCAATGATGGCAGCACCGACCGCACCGCCGACATCGTCCGCGACGCAGCCGCCACTTCGGAGCGCGTCGCCGTCCGCCTGGTCGAGAATCCGCAGAACATGGGAAAGGGCGCTGCGATCCGGGCCGGAGCGCTCGCGGCGCGGGGGCGATTCGTCTTCTACATGGACGCAGATCTCGCGACGCCGCCCGAGGACGCGCTCAGGCTGCTCGAGCGGCTCGATGCCGGCGCCCCGGTCGCCATCGGCACGCGCATTCAACCGAACGGCGCCGACATGCGCGCAACGCAGCCGACGCGCCGTCGCATGGTCGGGCGCCTGTTCACGACGTTGCGAAAGACCATGCGAGTCCTTCCGGACATCGATGACACGCAGTGTCCGATGAAGGCGTTCCGGCACGATGTCGCGCAGGCCGTGTTCGAGCGCCAGCAGCTCAGCGGTTGGATCTTCGATGCCGAGGTGCTGTGCATCGCTCGCTCCCTCGGCTACGCCATCGTGCAGGTGCCGGTCTCCTGGACGCACGTTGAAGGCTCGCGCCTGAAGGTGCGGCCGTCCGAGGCGTGGGGCGTGTTCCGTGATCTCCTGCGGCTTCGATCCATGCATCACGCCGCCCCTCCCGCCCACGTCGAATCCGAACGCGCCTGAGCCCTGTCACCTACTGACACAACCCTGTCAGCAGCTATGCTGTGCTCCCGCCTCCTCCTGACACAATGATGTCAGGAGCGCGGTCGTACGATGGACGCATCCGCGGACGATCCATCCATTCAGAGCAAGGAGCGAACCATGCCGGTCACCCAGGCGGCGATCAACATCACCAGCGAGCAGCCCCAGAAGCTGATGCAGTTCTATCACGAGGTCGTCGGCCTCCCGAAGCAGGAGAACATGGGCGAGGGCGCGCTCGTCTTCGGTGGCGCCACACTGTTCATCGACGGCCACAGCGACACCCGCGGCGCCGCCAAAGAGCCCCAGCGCGTGCTGATCAACCTGTTCGTCGATGACCTCAAGGCCGACCAGACCCGCATCGAGGGCGCCGGGGCGAAGTTCATCCGCAAGGAGGGCAAGGAGGAGTGGGGCGGCGTCATCTCCACCTTCCTCGACCCCGACGGCAACTACTGCCAGCTCATCGAGTACAAGCCGTAACCGACGCCACGTCATGCCGGCACGGAGTGCGGAACGCGCGCTCCGTGCCGGCGCCACCTCTACCGGAGCACCCTCACCATGCGGCGCGCCGACCGGTTGTTCCAGGTGATCCAGCTGCTGCGGCGGCGCAACGTCGCGACGGCCGCGTGGCTCGCGCAGGAGCTCGAGGTCTCGGAGCGCACGATCTACCGCGACGTGCGCGATCTCGTGCTGTCCGGCGTCCCCATCGAGGGCGAGGCAGGCGTCGGCTACCTGCTCCGCCGCGGCTTCGACCTCCCCCCGCTCATGTTCACCGACTCCGAGATCGAGGCGATGGTGCTCGGCGCGCGCGTCGTGCAGAGCTGGGGCGACGCCGGTCTTGCCAAAGCCGCAGGCGACGCACTTGCCAGCGTCGAGTCCGTGCTGCCGGAGCGGCTGCAGGCGCGACTCAACGGTACCCCCCTGTTCGCGCCCGGATTCCACGTGCGCACGCACGTCGCCGAGGCGCTCACGACACTGCGCGGCGCGATCGAGCGCGGCGCACGGTGCACATCGAGTACACGAGCCTGGAGGATGCAGAGACCGAGCGCGACATCCGCCCGCTCGGGCTGTTCTTCTGGGGATCGTCGTGGTCGCTGGCCGCGTGGTGCGAGCTGCGACAGGCGTTCCGCAACTTCCGGCTCGACCGCATGCGCTCGCTGAAGACACTCGACCGGCGTTTCTTCGACGAGCCCGGCCGCCGCCTCGAGGACTACTTCGCGCAAGTCGACGATTGAGGATCCTGAATAGATCGGGCGGTACGTAATCGTCAGCCACGTCGTCTTCTCCCACTCGACATCGGTTTCGTGCTGTTCTTCTCCGATGAGGTCTCGCGCGCTCGGCGATCCGCATCCGCCGGCCGATATGACGCCTTCACCTGAGCCGCAGATGTGCGCCGAGCGCCTGCGGGCCGTTGCGGCGGACTGCCGTTCCCCGCACGATCGCGGCGCAGCCGTCTATGATCCGCGCTTGGGTGAGGGAGCTTCACCACGTACGCACGACTGGTCAGATTCTCACTGGGTGCCGGCAAACGTGCCGTCGCACAGGGCCTCGCCGACGACGTGGGTCCGCAGATCGCCGCGCTCGCCGGGTGCCACGGTGTCACCGTGTTCGGCGACGAGAAGGAGGGCGAGTACGGGCTCTTCGTCCTGTGGGAAACGGAGGGACAAGCCAACGAGGCCGCCGGCGTGATCCGCCCCGGGATCGACCAGCACCTCTCGGGCCACGTCCAGGCGCCGCCCGATGCACGTCTGTTCGAGGTGCTCGCGAAGTAGCTCAGTCGTCCAGAATAACGATGCCCGCGCGCCCCAGGCGACCCTCGTCCGCAAGCAGATCGATCGCCTCCACAACACCGTCTCGCAGGGTAAACGCGAACGCGACGCGCGGCTTTCCGCCCGGGGCCCACGCTGCCCCCGGCGCACCATCGATAAGCGCCAGCTTGGCGACGCGCGCACGCCCGGAGAACATCTCGGCAACGGCGCGGGCCCCGCGCGCCTCCGCCGGTGAGCCGAGCGCCACTGCCGCAGCATCGGCGCGCATCGCTGCGTCGGGATCGAGCAACTTCATGAGCGCCGCGAAGTCGCCTTCCCGGGCGGCGGCGAGAAAGGCCGCCACCACCGCGCGCTGCCGGCCCAGGTCCGTGCCGGACTGCTTCGCCGCTCCGCGCACGCGCCGGCGTCCGCGGCTCGCCAGCTGGCGCGCCGCCTCGGGCGACCGCCCGACGATCGGCGCGATCTCCGCGAACGACACGCCGAACATGTCGTGAAGCACGAACGCCAGGCGCTCCGCGGGCGGTAGCGTATCGAGCACGAGCAACATCGCCGGACCGATCGAATCCACGAGCAGCGCCTGCTGCTCCGGATCGCCGGCGTCGCCCGCCGGCAAGCGCGGCGCAGTCTCCGTACGTCCAGCGATTCTTCCCGTCGTGCTCGGCGAGCGCGCAGCATGTCGAGAGACACGCGAGCGACTACGGTCGTAAGCCAACCGCCGACGTTGTCGATCCCTCCGGCGCTCGAGCGGCTCAGCCGCAGCCATGCTTCCTGAACCGCGTCGTCCGCTTCGCCCGGCGAGCCGAGCATGCGGTAGGCGACGGCGCGGAGGCGCGGCCGGTTCTGCTCGAACTGCTCCGCCAGCACATCTTGCGTCGACATCGTCACGTTTCCTCGCGGCTACCCGTCATAGTACTGACGGCTCGCAGAGATGAGATGTGACGGCCATCCGACGAAAGGGTTCGATAACAGCATGCTCGGAATGAAACACTATCCCCAGGATTACATCGACGCGTGCCGCGCGCGCGTCGACACCGATCTCCGCGCCTATGGCAAGCTCACCGCCGCCGCGAAGAAGGCATCGGACGGCGATTCATCCTCTCTCCATGCGGCGCTTCGAGGCTTCGAGCCGCGCTTCTTCAACAACATGGTGCTCGTGCTCGATGAGCTGTTCGTGCACCGACTGCGCACCGTCGAGGGCAAGGACGGGAATCCCCTGAACGAAGTGCGCGTGCTGGCCAACTCGATCATTCTCAATGGCGGGACGTTCGAGCCAGACAACGCCATCAAGCTTGCGCCTGAGACATCCGTGCTCAAACACCGCCCTGGGGACAAGGTCGCACTCACGGAGTCGGACTTCGAGGCCCTCTCGAAGGCGTACTTCGACGAAGTCGAGCGCAAGTTCGCCTGATCGAGTGTCACGTCTCGCCCGGGGCAGCGTGATAATGACGGGACCGATGCAGACTTGAGGAGGAGAACACGGTGCCAGCAATTCAAACGATCATCTTTCCGGCCGACGACCTTGCGCGAGCGAAGGCGGCATTCACCGCGTTACTCGGCGAGGAACCGATCGCCGATGCACCCTACTACGTCGGCTTCCGCATCGGCGACCAGGACATCGGCCTCGACCCGAACGGCCACCGCGAGTCGATGCCCGGGCCGGTCGCCTTCTGCAACGTACCGGACATCCGCGAGCGGCTCGCAGCGCTCGTCGCCGCCGGCGCGGAGGTGCTGCAGGACGTGCGCGACGTCGGCGGCGGCAAGCTCACGGCCATCGTAAGCGCAGGCGGATCCGTCGTCGGGCTGATGCAATCGCCGTAGCAGACGCCGGGGCACCAACGGGCCTACCCGCCAGACCGCTCCTGCGTTGACCGAAGACGGCAGCCGCGACGCGTATCGGCCAAGTGATGTGATCTGACCGGCCGCCTCCAGGTCTGGCCAGCGAGTGGATAGGCGACGCGATGTTCACACCGTGACAGATGTTAGAACGTACGGCGGCGCCACCGTCGTGCGGTGCGTTCGTCCGCTGCAGCCGCGCTTGACCAAGACGGTGCGCACGCACTAACAGGTCATCGCAGACCCTGGGGCGGGTCACCGAGTGAGTTCGCTATACGCGTCGGCGCCCGGTACGGGCGTTTCGTTTCGCCGGCGTAGTTCGGTGGCAGAGCAGCTGTTTCGTAAGCCTCCACTGCTCAGCGCTGGGAGCAGACGTCAAACCCCCACCGAAAGCCGCATAGCCGCCGTCGCTCGATCGTCCGTCACGGGACACACGAAGGTAACAATTCGGTGCTAGGCTTGGGCGATGTCGCAGCTGAGATCGTTCGACCGGGTTGCCGACGTCTACGACGAAACCCGCGGCCTGCCGCCGGCGGCAGAGGCGACCATCGCTGACGCGATCGCCTTAGAGTTGCGGCGCTTCACCCCGGCCGCGCATGTCATCGAGATTGGGATTGGCACCGGCCGCGTCGCGATCCCTCTCGCTGAACGTGGCATGCGGGTAGTTGGATTCGACGTCTCACCCAAGATGCTCCTTCGCCTGCGGCATAAGCGGAAGGATGTTGACGTCTGTCTCGCCGAGGCGGCGAACCCGCCGCTGAAGGACGGCGTGTTCGACGCGGCTCTATTCGTCCATGTGCTGCATCTTGTTCCTGACGTTGCTGCGTCCGTCATCGCCGGCCGGGCACTGGTCCATGACCGAGGCGTGTTGATCTTCGGCAGCGATGATGAGCAGACGGGCGTACGCGAGGAGGCGGATCACGCGATCCGCAAAACCGTCCGCGAGATCGCCGGGGTCGAGATGACCGGTTGGAAGCCGTATGAGGAGAGCGACACCATCGCCAGGCGGATCCTTGAACAGGCGGGCGCCCAACTCACGCGTACGACGGTCGCGCGATGGACGGCACGCACGAACGCAAAGAGGCATGTCGAACGCCTCGCGCGCAGAGACTTTTCGAGCGCATGGGACATCCCTGATGATCACCTGCCACAGGTCATCGGACGAGTTGCACCATTGCTGCAGGACATCTACGGGAGCTGGGACGAAGACCGCGAATACCCGCGTTCATTTAGCCTCACCGTTGCACGACTCGGCTAAGCTGCGACGAGCAAGCGATCGGCGTTCCGCCCCGCTGCTCATGGCCACCTTCGCTTCGCCATACTGCGGTTGCCTCGCGCGGCGAGGCGCTTTCGCGCCGGCGTAGCTCAGTGCTAGAGCAGCTGTTTCGTAACCCGCCACGAGCGTTGCGCTGTGCTACAGACGTGAAAGCCCCAGCGTAACCCGCACAGTTATCCGGTCTTCCGCTCGTACCTCTGCCCGAACAGATCCTGCATACTTCTTGGGATGGATCGCATTGTCCGGTACGGCACGACCGAGGATGGCGTGCGCATCGCCTTTTGCATCGAGGGCGAGGGCCCACCACTGCTCGTATGCCCGCTGTTGATCGAGTCGTTTTCGCTGGATCACCTCGTTCCGATTCACGAGGCGTTTTTCGCCCGGCTGGGGGAAGGACGCCAGCTGATCCGTTTCGACAGTCGCGGCACCGGCCTGTCCCAGCGCGACTTCGATGGCGAATTGTCGCCGGAAGCGCACTGCCGCGATCTCGCTGCCGTAGTTGCAGCTACCCGCCATGAGAAGGTTGCGCTCTTCGCGCCGTTGGCCTGGGGACCTATAGCAGTTCAATTCGCCGTAACGCATCCGGATAGCGTCGCGGCGCTGATACTTTGGGGCACGTACGCGACTCCTTCCGAAGGCTGGACCGCCGAGGCCCTTGAGAGTCTTGCCAGCCTTTGTCGAACGAACTGGGCCGCTGCAGCGCAGTTGTTCGGCGACACGTCGACTCGCGAGGGGCACGCAGAGTTTGGGCTTGAGTACGGCGCGCTGAACGCCGCTTCGACGTCAGGTGAGATCGCCGCACGCTTCATCCTCGAAGGACGAGGCATCGACGTGCGCGGCATGTTGCCCAGCATCACAGCGCCAACGCTGGTGCTGCACCGGCTGCAGTCCGCCATGGTTCCCGCCAGTGCGGGCCAGGCGTTGGCCGCCGCAATACCCGGCGCGGTGTTCGTTCCGCTCGGCGGCCACACCGGGCACTGGGCGCCGGAGGACCCTGACGAGACGCTGAATGCCATCAATGGATTCCTGCGCCCGACGCGAGTCGCTTTGTCCGAGCCACCGTTAGCTGTACAACCGTCCGGCACTGCGATTGTCCTCTTCACCGACATCGTCGACTCTACGGCGCTGACGGAGGTGCTGGGCGACGAGGTGTTCCGCACGGCGTCGCGCACACTCGACGAGGCAATTCGGGAGGCGATGCGGGAAACTGGAGGTACTCCGGTCGACGGCAAAGTGCTCGGCGACGGCGTCATGTCCGTGTTCACCTCGGCGGCGCAGGCGATCGCCGCCGCCCGGCGCTGCATTGCGTTG
Source organism: uncultured Chloroflexia bacterium (assembly GCA_963736015.1). Taxonomy (GTDB): domain Bacteria; phylum Chloroflexota; class Dehalococcoidia; order DSTF01; family JACRBR01; genus CAVTNG01. Next base: position 89,384 of record CAVTNG010000008.1, read on the forward strand.
AGCGCCGAGAGCGAGCTACGGCTGCACGTTGGGCTCCACGCCGGTGACGTGATTCGCGAGAAGGACAACGTGTACGGCGGTGCCGTCAACATCGCCTCACGCATATGTGGGCTCTCACAGCCAGGCGAAATCCTCGTCTCGCAGACCGTGCGCGACCTCGCGCGCACCTCCGCCGGCGTCCAGTTCGACGATCGCGGCGAGCACGACCTCAAGGGCATCGCGGATCCGGTGCGCGTATTCGCCGTGCGATCCGCCGAATAAGTCGACTATACTGCCGTGGCGCCCGACTCGGGCGCTTCGTTTCGCCGGCGTAGCTCAGTGGCAGAGCAGCTGTTTCGTAAGCCTCCCCACACTGAGCGCTGTGCTTCAGACATGAAGCGCCGACCGTTGACCGCACAGTTATCTGTTGTTCGATCTCAGCCACTTTCCTGAACGCATCGCACATGCGGCCGTCGGGAGGAGCGTTGCGGTCGTTGTGCCGCGCTCAACTATGCCTCCACCAAAGCAGTGCGACGCGCTATAGTCCGACCCTAATCACACCTCTCCTCTCGGAGGTAAGCATGGCCGCTCCCCTCGATGGCATCCGCATCCTCGAAATAGCCAACTTTCTCGCAATGCCCTCCGCCGGGGCGCTGATGGTGGACCTCGGTGCGGCCGTGATCAAAGTCGAGCCGCCGGGTGGTGACACGTTTCGCACGTTCGACATTAGCGCCTTCGGATACGATCACGACTTTAAGACCAACTACGCCTTCGAGATGGGTAACCGCGGCAAGCGCTCGGTCACGGTTGCACTCGACAAGCCAGGCGGGCCGGAACTGGTCAAACGCATCGCAAAGGACGTCGACATCGTCCTCACCAACCTCCTGCAAGAACGCCAGGTGAAGTACGGCCTCACCTATGACGAGGTGCGCGCGGTCAACCCTGATGTCATCTACGTCTCGTTCAGCGGCTACGGCGCACATGGCCCGGACCAGAACCGGCCCGGGTTCGACTTTGCTGCGTTCTGGGCGGCAACGGGCATCATGGGGCTGCTCGCTGAGCCGGATGCGCCACCGCCTCTCTCCCGCCCCGGCCAGGGCGATCAGGCGACCGCGCTCAACATCCTCGCTGCGACGCTCGCCGCGTTGCGCCTGCGCGACATCACGGGCGAAAGCCAGCACGTCGAGACGACGCTTCAGGGCTCGGGTATGTGGTCGATCGGCTGCGACTTCTCGGCCGCGCTTGTCTCGGGCGGGAACGCTACACGCGTCAGTCGAAAGGCGCCGACGCACCCCATCTGGAACTCCTACAAGTGCGCTGATGGCGAGTGGCTGCTACTCGTCATGGTGGCGCCGTTCCCGGCCTATTGGCCACGCTTCTGCCAGATGGTCGGCCGGCCCGAATGGTCGGATAGCTATCCGGATCTCGCTGCATTGCGCGCGAACAGTGCTGACCTCGTCGCTGCCTTGGACGTCATCTTCCGGCTAAAGGAACGCACGCACTGGATGGTGAAGTTGGACGAGGCCGGACTGATCTGGGCGCCCGTCGCGAAGGTGAGCGAGGTCATCGAAAACCCGCAGGTGCGCGAGATGGGTTGGATCACGGAGATCGATCACCCCCAGCATGGTCGCTTCGAAACACTCGATACCCCGTTCAAGATCTACGGAAGCGATATCGGCGCCCGCGGCCCCGCGCCAGAGGCCGGCGAGGACACGTTCGATATCCTCGCCGAGTTCGGCATCACACCGGACGAGATCACACAGCTGGCGATTGATGGCGTCCTGGGCTAAGACGCGGAGCGCACGAACAAACCGCGTGACAGTTCAATGTGAGGCGCTTTCGCGTCGGCGTAGCTCAGCGGTAGAACAGCTGTGTCGTAAACAGCCCACCTCACAAGCGCGGTGCTCCAGACGTGACATCTGTGCCTAGGCCGCACAGTTTGCTGGTGTTCGCGAAGCACCTACATAGCCGCTCCTCGCGCCGATCCCGCATACTTCCCGGCATGGAACCGCAGATTCGCTACGTTCGCAGCGCCGACGGCACGAACATCGCCACCTACACCATCGGCGATTCGGACGAGCGCCCCCCGTTCATCTATACGGGGGACGTCGGCGGATACGCGATCCCGTCCAGCGAGTGGCAGATCCCTTCGGCAAGGATTGGCATCGAACGCGTCGCACAACGTCGCAGAGTCGTATGGTTTGATCCGCGTGGCACCGGGTTGTCCGACCGCCACGTCGCCGGATTCTCTCTCGATGCCTGGGTCGGTGATCTGGACGCCGTACTGACGCAGACCTCCCCGGGCCCCGTCGACGTGTTCGCTCGAATGATCAGCGGGCCGCACGTCATCACCTATGCGGCGCGCTCACCCGATCGCATTCGGCGTCTCGTTTTGTGGAACTGCCTCGCCGCTGGCCGCGAGTTCCGGACGCCTGAGATGTGGCGGCTCACCGCGCCGATCGCCGCCGTGGATTTCGAGTTCTTCATGCGTGTCCGCAATCTCAGCGCCTTTGGCTGGACAGAGAGCGGGCGCCGTCGCGCCGAGGCGGCGAAGGATGTTGCCACGCTCGAGTCCATAAACGCCGCTTGGGCCGCAGCACGGGGCATCGACGCATCAGAGCAGCTGGGCCATATCACATGCCCGACGCTTGTCGTACACCAGGCGGGGCAGGCGTTCGCACCGGTGGACGTAGCGCGCCGCATCGCCGCTAGTGTTCCCAACGCGCGGCTCCATCTGATCCCGGAGCGGCCCTCGGCGTGGCCAACACTCTTCGACGATGACCCCGAGGAGGACGCCGGTATCTGCTCGAGTTTCTGGACGAGGACGAGGACGCGCCCGGTGCCGCCGGTTCTGGCCTGCCGGAAGGGACGGCGACCATCCTGTTCGCCGACATCGTTGACTCGACGGCCCACACCGAGCGCATGGGCGATACCACATTCCGGTCGCACGCGCGGGAGGTCGATGGCCACGTGCGTGCAATCATCCGAGAGCACCGCGGAGCCGTCGTCGAGGGAAAAGTGCTCGGTGACGGCGTGATGGGCGTGTTCACTTCAACGGTGCGCGCGATCGAGTGCGCCCTCGCCTGCCACGACGCGACGCTTGGCAGTCAGCTGGAATTGCGCATCGGGCTGCACGCGGGCGATGTGATCAACGAAGCCGACAACGTTTACGGCGGCGCCGTCAACATCGCGTCGCGCATCTGCGGGCTGTGCGAACCGGGCGAGATCCTGGTGTCGGCCACAGTGCGCGAGCTGGCACGCACCTCAGCGGGTGTGACGTTCGACGATCGCGGCGAACAGATGCTCAAGGGCGTCGCAGATCCGGTGCGCGTGTTCGTCGTCCGTCCGGAATCAGGGTGAACCCGCGTTGATCGCATCACGCCGCCGTTCGCTATACTGCGATGGCGCCCGACAAGGGCGTTTCGCTTCGCCGGCGTAGCTCAGTGGTAGAGCAGCTGTTTCGTAAACAGCAGGCCGTCAGTTCGAATCTGACCGCCGGCTCCAGTCCGTAATCAAGACGCACGCCCGTTGGCGTGCGTCTCGCGCTTTGCGCATGGTGGAGGTGAATGTCTCGCCGCAGCGTTCGCACTCCGTGCCTGCTCGCGGCCATCGCCGCTCCGCTGCTCGCGGTCGCGCTGATCGGATGCTCATCCGGGCGACGCTACGGTGACCCCTGCGACCGCGACAACGCCTGCCTCGTCAACGCCGGTGCCGGTCGACACCGCTGCCCGGCCGTCGCCTGCACCGGCTCGCGTCGTGTATCGGGGCAACCCGGACCGCCGCATGGTAGCCCTCACGTTCGACGCCGGCGCCGACACGGGCTTCGCCGCCGACATCCTCACGACACTGCGCCGCGAGAACGTGCGCGCCACTTTCGGCATCACGGGCGCCTGGGCAGAACGCAACCACGACCTCCTGCTCGCCATGGCGGCCGACGGGCATGCGTTCATCAACCACACGTACGACCACACGTCGTTCACGGGCGCCTCCACCGGCTTAGCACCCCTAACGCCAGAGGAGCGCGCCCTCGAGCTCTCGCGGACCGAGACGACGGTGTATCACCTCACCCAGCGCAGCACGCGGCCGTACTTCCGTCCGCCGTACGGTGACCTCGACGCGACCGTCGCGCACGACGTGGCGGCCGAGGGCTACGACACGATCGTGATGTGGACCGTCGATACGCTCGGCTGGAATGGGGCGCCCGCAAACGAGATCGTTGCGCGCAGCCTGGCGCAGGCCCAGCCGGGCGCCATCTACGTGATGCACGTTGGCGCGCAGTCCCAGGACGCGGCCGCACTTCCGCGGGTCATCGAAGGTCTGCGCGCCGCCGGATACGAGTTCGGTACGATCGACGAGGTGCTGCGCTGACAGCCGCCCCATGGAGCAGTCATGACGACCGACGAGACGCCCGCAGACGCGCGTGCTGAGCGCCGCGACCGGCGCCGTCAGGCGAAACGCGACCGCATGCGCAAGCACGGCGCATCGACCGGGCAGGCGTACCGCGACGCGATCCTGAAGCGGCTGCGCAAGACAGCTGGCAAGAAACCAACAGTACGGCGCTAACCAGCGAAACGGAGAGCCCGGCTGCGCGTCGCAGCCGGGGCCTCTCGTGACCGCCTAACTCAGTCAGCCCGCGGTTACTGGCAGATCCCTCCGATGTGGTTCACCATCTGCGCGGAGATGATCGTGTCACCCGGGAAGTTCACGACGCCGTCACCGTTCAGATCGAAGTCCTGCGTCTTCCCGATAAGCCCGTTCGCCGCCTTCGCCGAGTTGATCGTGTCACCCGGGAAGTTCGCGACGCCGTTACCGTCGTTATCGTTCGCCTCCACGCAGTCGCGGAAGCCGTCGCCGTCACTGTCGGTCAGCGCATCGTTCGTACCCCACTTGCAGTACTCCTCCGCCGCGGTGAGGCCGTCGTTGTCGGCATCGGCCATGCCGCCGCACATCGCCACCGTCGGCTTCGACGTGCGGTCGCGCGGGTTCGTCCCGAGCGCGCATTCGACACCATCGCGGACGCCGTCGTTATCGGTGTCCCACGACGGCCCATTGTCGGCGGCGTCAGTGCCCATGATCGGCGCGGCATTGCCGTTGTGGTTGTCGTCGTTCGTGACATCGCCAAACACCGGGTTCGGGTGCGTCGTCGTGCTCAGGTCGTAAGCACCACACGCGGTCGGCGACAGCTCGAGCACGTCGTTGAGCGAGTCGTTGTCGTTGTCCGGGTCGCACGCGTCACCCAGGCCGTCGCCGTTCGGAGATCGTGCCGTCGTTGCCGGCCACGCCCGGGCCGTTGTCCACCGGCGCAGAGTCGGAGTTGAGCTGCGACGGGTTGTAGATATTCGGGCAGTTGTCGAAGGTGTCGCTCACTCCGTCGGCGTCGCCGTCCGAAGGCTGCGCGCAGCCGTTGTTCGCGAGGGAGAGGAATCCTGCGACGTTGAACGACGCCGCCGGCGAGATCGTGTCGCCGTGGCCGGGCGGCGTCGGGCCGTCCGTCCTCCCCCACCAGTTGGTGGTGGCATCGATCGGGCCGCCCGACAGCGTGCCCAGTTGCAGCATGCCGTCCGTGTTGTCGGCGATGCAGTTGTTGTTGAAGTGGTTGCCCGTCGGCGCTCCGGCGCTGAAGTCCACCACCACGCCCGTGCCGTTCAGCCGGAAGGCGTTGCCGGACACCGCGTTGTTCGTCGAAGTGTCGATACAGGTACAGGCCCGACGACGTCGGCAGCCCCGTCGATGGTGTTGCCCGTGTACGAGCCGTTGCCGCTGGCGTTCGCGAAGATCGCGGCGTCGCGTACGTTGGTGATGGTGTTTCCGCTCACCGTGAGCCCATCCGAGCCCTCGATGTCGAGCCCTTCCATGTTGTCGTGCACGTTGTTGCCGCTCAGCCCGGTGCCGGCGGACGCCAGGTACACCAGCACGCCCGTCGCCGCTGCCGGGCACGAGCCCGTCACGACCGGTGAGCAGAGCGGGTTCGAGTAGTCGTTGCCGCTGACGTCATTGCCCGACACGGTACCGGTCGCGCCGAACGCCACCTGGATGCCGTTCTGGGCGGTCAGCGGCGTCGGTCCGGCGCCGGTCACGACGTTGTCCTCGACGTCGACGGTCAGGCCATCTCCGTTGAGCGCCATCCCGTTCTTCTGGTAATCGCTGATGTTCATGTTGGTCGCCGTCAGCGTCCGCGCGACGAAGTCGGTGTTATTCGCATACAGCGCCACGCCGTGCTGGGTGCCGCTTAGCGGCGTCTCACGCACGTGCACGATGTCCACGTGATCGACCGTGCCCCCTGCGTTGTAGAAGGCAATTCCTGAAATGCGGTAGTTAGCATTACCCTTGCCGTCGCCGTCGACGGTGAGTTCTCGATGGTCCCGCCCGTCGCGTGGACGTAGACGACAGGCTTGTTGTCCGCGCTAGTGACGAACTTCGTAGCCAGCGAGGCCGGCGACTTGATGAACGTGCTGCCCGCCCCTGCGCCGGTCAGCGTGATGACCTTGCCGATGTCCACCTGCTCGACGAAGGTGCCGGCGAGCGCGCTGACCGTGTCGCCGGACGAGGCCAGGTCTACGGCCTTCTGGATGCAGACGACGTCACAGACGTTTGTCCCCACCACCCACGTCATCGGCGACGCCATCTGGAATCCCGGCGCTACCGAGGCGTCCGTGCCGATACCCAGCCACGGGCTGTACGGGATCCCGTCGGCGACGGAGTCGCCGGTGCCGCCCGGGTTCAGCGCGTGCGTCGGGCCAGTAGCGGAGCCCCACCAGTCGCCGAGCATCTTCACGTTGAACGTGCCGGTGTTCGACGTGGACGCGCCCGTCGAGCTGTTGCCGGAGATCGCGTTGCCCAGGTTGTTCACCGTGAGCGTGTAGCCCGGCTCGGACTCGTACACGATTCCGTCCTGGTTGTTGCGGATGAAGTTGCCCGTCAGCGTCGCGGACACATTGCCCGAGCCGAAGCCGAACAGGTTCGTCGTGATGTACACGCCGGTGCTGCCGGCGAGCCCCATGCCGTTCGCATCGTTGTCCTGGAACAGCGTGCCTACCGGCACGAACGATCCGGTCGCCGCCAGCCCGACGGCGCACTTGTTGATCACGTTGCGCTTCACCGTCGGCTGGATGTACGGCACGAACGTCCACACACCGTAACCGCCCGGCGTGCAGTCGCTCACGGTGTTGCCGTCGAGCAGGTCCGCCGACCCGCCGCCGTCGCCGGCGTTGTCCGTGTGCACACCGCTGCCGGAATTCGTGACGATGTTGTTCAGGAACGTCGTGCCCCTCGAGTGGTTCGCCGAGATGGCGTCGTTCGTGGCGGAGACGATGTTGTCCGAGAAGTTACCGCTGCCGCCGAAGTTGAACATGCCGATCGAGGCGGGATCGCCCTGCACGTTCGTCACGTTGTCGTGGTGGAAGTTGAAGCTGCCGCCGCTCGAGGCGTAGATGCCGCGGAGGTAGATGTTCTTCACGATACGTGGTGCACGGTCAGGTTCTGGAACACGCCGAGCGCGTGGTTGGTGATGATGCCGTTGCGGGCGTCGAGGTCGGCGCCGGCCGACGACGAGTCCGCTCGTCAGCCGGGGTTGTCACCCTCCAGCGTCAGGTCGTGGATCGTGACGTTGTTCGCCTGGACGAGCATGATGTTGCTCTCCAGCCCGCCGCAGAGCGAGGCGCCCGCGCACGGGTTCGGCGCGGAGACTGCGGGAATGACGATCGTGCTGCCCAGCCCGCCCGCGATGGTCACCTGCTGCCCGACTGTCACGTTCTCGGTGAACGTTCCCGCCTTCGCGTTCACGGTGCCGCCCGGGTTCGAGGCGTTCACGCCCGCCTGGATCGATGAGAAGTTCCCGACGGGGCTCGTGTCGGTGACCGGAGCGAAGCTCACGCCGACGGGCGGAGCGGCGTTGAGCCAGGGCACGAAGGTGACGTTGTTGGAGACGTTCACGCCCTGCAGCGGCACGTTGAACGTGTTCGACGGGTGCTTCGGGCCGCTCGAGCTGCCCCACCAGTTGTCGGTGGCGTTCAGCGCGACATTCGCCCACGCGCCATCGGTGCTGCTGCCCGTGATGCTGTTCTGGTGCGCCGCGAGGTTCGGGACGGGTGCACCAACAGCATAGTCACGAACGAGCAGGCCATAGGCCTGGCCGCTCAGGGTGTTGCTGTTCATCGTGCCGGTGGTCCCGACCGGCGAGAGACCAAAGTCGGGGCACCACTGGTCACAGTCCCAGATGGCGATGCCGGTGCCACCACCGGAAATCACGTTCTGCTTGATGTTCACGTCGCTGGCGCCGACCGCCCAGATACCGAACTGGTTCCCGGTGAGCGTGTTGTTCTGGACGGGAACGGTCCCCGGGCCGGGGTGGTAGAGCAACACGCCCGACGCGCCGTCAGCGTTCGCCGCGCTCGTCGGGTCGGCCGTGCAGTCGGCGATCACGATGCACTCATTTCCGCTGATGATGTTGTCGTGGATGTTGCCCGTCGCCCCGAATCCGATCTGGACGCCGTTCTGTGCCAGCGCGACGTCGGTCCGACGCCGGTGATCGTGCTGTCGGAGACGGTGAGCGTCGTGCCGGTGCGGTTGCCGACGATCCCGACCTTGTCGTAGTCGTCGACGGTCGAGTTGTTCACCACGAGCGTTCGCGACGTCGGGCGATGTCCGCCTCGGCAAAGATGCCGACGCCCGTGCCGCAGCCCATCAGCGCCGGCGCGAGGTTGATGTGACTCGCCGCGACGTTCGACAGCGTGCCCGAGGCCTTCTTGTAGTAGAACCCGACGAAGTCCGGCGAGCAGCCGCCGATGCCATTCAGCGAACCATCCGCCGTCAGGTTCTGGATGTTCACGGTCGCGGGGCCCTCGACGTCGAAGATCGCCGCCGCCGGATTGCCGTTGATGCGCGTCGCATTGGCAACGACGCCGCTCGGCTCAACGAAGGTAGAGCCCATGCCGGCGCCGTCGATCAGCAGGCTCTTGTTGATCGTGACCTGCTCCGCGTACGTGCCCGCCGCAACGTGGACGGTCCCGCCCGGCGACACCGTGTTCACGGCCGCCTGGATCGTCTTCTTCGCCAGCGCCGGCGTGTCGGCCGTGCCCGCGTTCGTGTCGTCGCCGTCGGTGCGGACGTAGCAGTCGGTCGAGCAACTGGGCTCGAAGTCGAACGTCGTGTCACTGCCGCTCACGCCGATCGTGAGGTTGTCGGCGTTCCCGTCGAAGCCGCTCCAGCCCGAGCCGGCTTTGAGCAGGAACCGGCCCAGGATCTCAGCCGCCGGGAAGGCGGCGTTGATCTGCGCCCATGTGCAGGGCGTGCTGATCGCGCAGTTGCCCGCGGGCAGCGCCACGACCTGCGCTCCACCGGTGCCCGCGGCGTTCGTCTTCGTCGCCCACCAGACGCCCGCGAGTGGCGACCACGACTGCCAGCCGGAGCCGACGATCACCGCGCCGTTCTGGTACGGCTCGAACACCAGTCGTCCGCCGTAGGCCGTGTCCGCCGCCCGGTATTTCACGTCGAACTGGATAGCGATCGCCTGCACCGGTCCCGGCTGGTATGTGGAGTACGAAAGCGAGGTGATGTCGGCAAGTGCCGTCCCCGAGTAGCCATTCGTGGCGATCACGGAATGGCCGCCCGCCGTGGCTCCGTTGTCCGTCAGGGGGCCGAGCTCAACGCTCCCGATGCCGAGCGGTGGCGTCGCCGGGCCCGAGACGAGGGCGCCGGGACTGCCTGTCGGCAGGTCGTCCTTATCGTTCCAGAAGTACCAACCCGGAGAGCCGAGCGGCGTCGTGTACGGCACCAGGCTGCCGGGGTTCACCACGGTCGTCGTGGCGGCGCCGGCGCCATGCGGGACTGAGCCAAGCACCACGGCGACGCCAACCAGCGCCAGCGCGGCCAGAGCGAACGCAAACCGTCTCATTGAGCGATCCTTTCTCACCTGGACGAACGTCGGGGGATGGAGAGAGAACGAGGTCGTCGACCGGCGGCTCCCCCGAGATCACCGGCTGCGCGGAAAGCGTTCGGCCACAAAGCGTGCAGCGCCCCCACTGCCAGCTGCCGCGAGCAAAACGCGACAGGAAGGCAGGGTCAGGACCTGCATTCACACGAGCCGGAACGCTCGAAGTGCGACGCTGGCGGGGAAGCGCGAAGACCAGGCGCGGCCTCGGGAGGGTCGCGCCGATGTCTCGCAGGCGAAGATAATCTTCGCTGTACTCAATGTCAACGGAAAAAGCGGTACTTCTTGTACCTATCTTCTACGAATCTTCGTACTTATCGTCTTAGAATCTTCCAAAACGACATAACCATCTCTGCGCTCAGCCCAGATCGAGCGGCGCGCGCTCGACCCGTGTGCCTGTATCGGACAGCGATACAACGTTGATCGTCCGTGCCAGCTCGGGCGAGCCGGAGTAGTACGCCGGGATCGTGCCATCGCCCGCCGGCTGAGGAAGATCCCAGTGTCCAAGCGCGACGTAGTCCGCCCCGGTCGACGTGATGTCCTGGTCCCGGATCAGCCAGCCTCGGTGCGCGTCCTGCGGCCCCTTGTACCAGTGCCCGTGCGCAACGACGACGTGCCAGCGAGCGCCACGTACGTGAGCGTCGGTGATGGGCGCCATGTCGGCATAGGCGTCGTGCGCGATGCCCGAGACCTCGAGGTCCAGTTCCGGCAGCAATACGTGGCCATCGACAGTCACGCCGAGGATGTGCAAGTTCGCGATGCCGGACAGCGGCCCTCGCCTGTGCACGGCATCGTCCGTCGCGGGATCGTGGTTGCCAGGCAGGATCACCGTCTCGAACGGTGCCGCCGCGAAGCACGCCGCCACCTCCTCGAGCAGCGGGTCGCCAATGCGATGGCTGTCGAAGACGTCGCCCGCGAGAATCAGCACCTTCGCATCAGCGTCTGCGGTCGCACTGAGCACCGCCCGAAGCGTGTGCAGCTCACCGTCGCGGTGGTAACGCGCGCCGATGTGCAGGTCCGACGAATGGGCGACGATCAGGTCGGTCGTTGCGGCATCGGTCATGGCCTCATTGTTGCGCGCAGTGCCGCCGCGCGACAGCCGAAGTCATTGACCATCGAGCCTGCGTTGCACCAGTACGCAGTTCTTGCGGATCTGAGCGAAGAAGGCCGCGTACTCCGGGACAGCCTCATCGAGCGCCGAGCTGCAGTGGCGCGCGAGGTACTCGCCCGGCGTCAGCCAGGCGTAGTCGTCGTGCTCCGCGCTGAGCTTGACGTCCTCTTCACCGGTGTCGGCAACGAAGAGGGCATGCGTCAGCGGCCGTCCCTGGAAGTCGTCGTCGAGGGCGATGAGTTCGACGGCGTCGAGTTGAATGCCGCACTCTTCGGCCGTCTCCCGGATGACCGCGTCGTGAGCGGACTCACCTGCTTCGACGTCACCTCCCGGGAGATACCAGAACCCCCGCGAGCGTCCCGTCGCGCGCCGCAGGACGAGCATTCGGCCTTCTCGCATGAGGAAGACGCTCGCTGTGGCGACGGGACGCTCCTGCACCCCTCTAACTGCCCGGGTTCTCGCGTTCTGCTTCGTCCGCACTCGTCCGGTGCGGGAAACGCTCCGCCGGGATCACGCCCATGCGTCCGGCGTGGTAGTCCTCCAGCGCCTGGAAGATCTCGTCACGCGTGTTCATCACGAACGGCCCGTACCGCGCGATCGCCTCGCCGATCGGCAGGCCGCCGAGCACCAGCAGCTCCCAGCCATGCGGAGACGACGATGGCTGCGCGTCTGCCGCGTGCAGCGCGATCGCCTCGCCCGGCCCGAAGACGGCGAGCTGCCCTTCATCGAGCGGTCGCTCGTCGACTCCGGCGTAGCCCCGCCCGGAGAGCACGTACGCAAGTCCGTTGTAGTCCCGCGGCCACGGCAGGTTCAGCCGTGAGCCGGGCGCCACCGTCGCGTGAAGGTAGGTGATCGGCGTGTATGTCACGCCGGGCCCCGGGTGCCCGGCCAGTTCACCGGCGATCACGCGCACGAGCGACGCGCCATCGTCCGCCGCGAGCAACGCGACGTCGCGCGCTTCGATGTCCTGGTACCGGGGCGCCACCCACTTCTGGCTCGCCGGCAGGTTCACCCAGAGCTGGACGCCGTGGAACAGCCCGCCCTTCGCCACCAGGCGGTCCGGCGGCCGCTCGATGTGCTGGAGGCCCGATCCGGCCGTCATCCATTGCGTCGCGCCGTCCGTGATCAGGCCGCCGCCGCCCGTCGTGTCCTGGTGCTCGAAGGCGCCATCAATCATGTACGTGACCGTCTCGAACCCGCGGTGCGGATGCCACGGCGTGCCCTTGGCCTCGCCGGGCGCATATTCGACGGCGCCCATCTGGTCGAGCAGCAGGAATGGGTCCGCGAGCGCCAGGTCCGCCCCCGGGAACGGGCGTCGCACCACGAACCCCTCGCCCTCGAGCTGCTGGTGCGCAGTGATGACCCGCTCGACAGGGCGCCATGCCGTGCCGTGCTGGGCGAGCGTTGGAATACGGGGAAGGGTCAGGGTTTCGGCGGTAACGGCTGGCATCTCGTCGGTCTCCAGTTATGCGCGAAATATGTTGCTTCTACAACCATCTTAACAGAAGAGGCCGGCCACGGTGCCACGGTCGGCTTGGGCGGACCGGCCTCTCTCCCCTAGGATACCCCGCATCGACCGGGGGTATCCGTTTGCGCGGCGCTATCGACTTCGCGAATTACTCGCCCGTGCCGACACAGCGGCAGCTCGCCGCGCAGCGCGCAGCGGGATACGTGCGGGCCGTCATCGGCTGCTCCTTCGGCGAGAAGGCGCGTCGGCAGATCGCCGCCTGCGCCAGCGGCGGCATGGAGGTCGAGGCGTACGCATGGCTCAGCGCCGGCCCGGGCTGGCGCGTGCTCATCGACCGCGCAGTCGCGGCGATCGAGGGCACCGCCGTGCGCAGGCTCTGGCTCGACTGCGAGGACCCGGGGCTCACTCGGCAGCGACTGCAGGAGGTCCTCGCCTACGTTGAGGCGCGCCGGCCCGGCCTCACGCCCGGCATCTACACCTCCGCCGCATGTTGGGCAGGGATCGGCGGCGATTTCACCCGCTACCCGCTCTGGCTCGCGCACTACGTCAATGCGCCGGATCCCGCTCAGGTGCCCTTGTTCGGCGGCTGGCGCGCGGCCGCCATGTGGCAGTACCGCGGCTCGACGACGATGGGCGGCTTCGGTCCCGTCGACCTCTCGATCATCCTGGAGGAGGAGCGCATGTACAGCGACCGCGAGATCGACGAGAAACTGCTGCGTGCCATCGCCGCCGCGCGGGATGCCGCAGAACGCTCGGCTAACAGTCACGTGGGCAACATCTTGCGGACGCTCGGCGCCATCGGCGAGCGTCTCGACGCCATCGAACAGCGCCTCAGCGCGATGGCGCGGAAGTAGCACCCTCAGTAGCTTGGAAACGACGTCGCGCAACCCGCCGCCCAGGCCAGCGGGTCATCCCAACGCGCCCGCTGATCCCACGGGCTGTCCGGCCCGGTGCGCCCGCTCAGGCGCACATGGTCCGAGCCCCACGACCCGTCGAAGCGGCGCCACCACCGCTCGTCGTCCGCTGGATCCGCGTCCTCCGGCATCTCGCGCAGCGCTGGTGTCGCAAGTTCGGCGACGACATCGCCCTGGCGCGCGCTCGGGGCACCGGGGAGCGCCGGCACGTGGTCGCGCCAGATCCGTACGAACGGCAGGCGCTGCACGACGCGCAGCGACTGCGCGCGCGCGGCCGCTTGCACGAGCGGCTTCACGAATCCCAGGCCGGCGGGCAGCCGTAACCCACGTGTGAGGTCGGACGCCGAGGCGTCGTAGCCCTCGCGACGGTACTCGAAGTAACCGGCATGCGACCCTCGCGCGACGTACAGGATCGGCCGCTCGCCGTCCTTCTCGACGTCGCGCCAGCGGCGCTGCGTCCCGCCCATGTGCGCGGAGACGGCCATCCGCACCGGCCGTTGGTGCGGGTCCAGCTCGATGATGGCCATCTCCCAGTCGCCCTCGTGCTTGTTGCCGAAGTCGTTGTAGACATAGAGGTACCAGTACTGCAGGGCGATGCGGCCGTCGGCGTACTCGCGTATGCGCCCGTACACCGTCTCCTCAAACGGCGACCCGGCCAGCACGCGCCCGTACACGCGCCACGCCTCCACCTCGGACTGCGACGGTATCGCGGCGAGGTCGAGCGCCCACCCGCGCGTGGTTCCCGGTGGCGCGCCGCGCACACGCGCGGCGATCTCGGACAACGGCGTCACCGGCAACGGCTGCCATCTCCCCCGTCCCCACGGCAGCAGCGATGCGTAGTCGAACGCCACAGTCTCAGTCTGGAGATGCGCGAGCGCCGCGAAGAACTCGACGGTGCACGGATGGTAGTCGCCCCACGTGCGAGTGCCCGTCTCGAGCGCTATCGAGCCGGGACGCGACTGCGCCGGATCGTGCGGGAAAATTGCCAGCAGCGGGTTGTACCGCTCGAGCAATGGATGCGCGCCCAACGGCCCTCCTGAAGTGCGGAAGCGGCGCTATCCTAACATTCGACCCCACACGCGCCACGCTGGTGGCAGCACCGATGCACCGCCCGGATCCCGGGCGTCTCTAGAACCGCTGCGGCCGCATACCCAGCGCCACGCCGCCGATGTATTCGTACGCCAGGTTCGCGCCGAGCGGTTGCATGAACGCGCCCGCGCGGGCGTCGCGGTACAGCCGGGACAGCGGGTGGGTGTTCATGAACGCGCCGCCACCGACGATCGTCATCGCGCGGTCGACGATGCGCACCGCCGCCTGGTTTACGAACGTCTTCGCGGCCTGCGCCTCGGCGAAGAGGGCGTGCGCTTCGTCCACTGTGCCGTAACCGGAGGGATGCTCTGCGAAGTGGTCATCGATGAGTGCCAGCACGCGGTCAAGGATCCCGCGCGCTGCCGCCAGGTCGATCGCGTTCTCCGCCGCCAGGTGTACCGCCGTCCCGCTGACCGCGGCGTCGCCCTTGCGCTCGCGGCGCCCGGCGACGGCCGCCGCCGCTTCCTGGTGCGCTGCCTCGGCGACGCCGAGCGACACCGTCGCGTGCGCCGGGCCCCACGTTAGCGACTGCTCCAGGAACTCGCCGGTGATCACGCCGGCTACGGCGCCGCGCCCCGGCGGGTTCGGCGCGGCGGCTGCCTCGAAGCTCACGCTCACGCTACCGGACGCGCGTAGACCGAGGGCGTCCCAGTCGTCGTGTACGGTGACGCCGGCCGTCTCGCGCGGCAGGATGACGTGCGCGTAGCGCTCTTCGTCCTCCGCATCGTAGTAGTCGACCGAGACGGCGAAGTGCGTCGCCGCCGGCGCCAGGCTGCTGATGATCTTGCGTCCCGTCACGGTCCACCGATCCCCGTCACGGACCGCGCGCGTCTTCTGCCGCAGCAGGTCCTGGTCCGGCTCGCTGACCGCCGCCCCGATGACGGCGCCCGTCCGTACAATCTGCTCCATCTGCGCGCCGACGGCCGCCGCGCGCTGCCCGTACTCGCGATTGCAGGCGATGCTGTGCTGGCGCGCGAGCGCCATCATGGTGAGGAGGTGCATGTTCACGCCCACCGTCGTCGAGGGGTCGCCCTCCGGCCAGCCGGCTCGCGGCCACGAGGACATCGTGCACCGAATCGACGCCCATGCCGCCGTGAGCCGCGGGAACCGGAGCGTAGAGGTATCCGGACGCTTTCAGTTCCGCCAGGTTCTCGAACGGATATGTGCCGTCGCGGTCGTGACGCGCGGCGCGCGTGGCAAAGTCGGCGGCGTGCCCTTCGGCGAGCGCCACGAGCTCGCGTCCAGGTCGAGTCGTAGGTTGAATGCGCAGTGTCATCTCAATCTCCTTCCGCGCTAGCCTCTCGGGCGGCGGCGCGACGCGCTCTTTCGTACACGAATGATTTTCGTGGCTGCGCCCAGGGGTCGCGTCGTGGGGATCACGGAGTTTGGTCCGTTCGGGTACGGACTTTCGGGCGCGCGATTAGGCTGCGCGTGCGAGCGCGACAGATATAATTCAGCGCCCCGAGGAGGAAGCGAACAAACATGCCCATTACCCGGACCGCCGAACCGCTCGCCGGTAGCGACGAGGAGATTCGCGCCGCGCTCGAAGACGCCTTTCTGCCCGCGCTGCTCCCCGCGCTCGCCCAGGCCACCGGCGACCCCTCCCTCCTGCGCGAAGACCTGCGACCGCCGGGCATGGTTCCCGGCGTCCTCCAGGGCGGCATGACCGATGCGCAGCAGGCGGCCGCGAAGGACGTCGCCCTCGAGGCGCTTCGCCGCCTCCGCGACGGCGCATCATCGAGTCCGATGCGCAGCGTCGAGGACGACATCCGCGACGCCACGGCGTGGATGACGGGCGCGCCCGTTAGCGACGAGTACATCCCGTTCCTCATCGAGGAGCTCGCGCCGGGCGATGACGATCCGCGCGCCCCCGCCTGGCGCTACGACGGCAGCGTCCCGCTCTCCGTCGTCGTCATCGGCGCCGGCATGTCCGGCATCGTCGCCGCCATCCGCCTCAAGCAGACCGGCATCCCGTTCACCGTCATCGAGAAGAACGCCGACGTCGGCGGCACCTGGTTCGAGAACACCTACCCCGGCGCGCGCGTCGACGTCTCGAACGCCTTCTACTCCTACTCCTTCGCCCAGAAGATCGACTGGCCGAAGTACTTCTCGCCGCAGGACGTGCTCCTCGATTACTTCCGCGAGTGCGCCGGCGAGTACGGCATCCGCGACAACATCCGCTTCCGTACGGAGGTGCTGTCCGCCACCTGGGACGACGCGCGCTGCCAGTGGACCCTGCGCCTCCGCACGCCAGACGGCGGCGAGGAGACGATCGAGGCCGCCGCCATCGTCAGCGCCGTCGGTCAGCTCAACCGCCCCCTCATGCCCGATTGCGCCGGCCTCGACGACTTCGCGGGCCCTGCGTTCCACTCGGCGCAGTGGAACCACGAGATCGATCTCAAGGGGAAGCGCGTCGCTGTCATCGGCAACGGCGCGAGCGCGGCGCAGTTCGTGCCGATCATCGCGCAGGACGTCGCCCAGCTCGACATCTACCAGCGCACCCCCAACTGGTTCTTCCCCGCGCCGACGTACCACGATGATGTGCCCGCCGGCCTGAACTGGCTCTTCGAGCACGTGCCCCACTACATGCACTGGTATCGCTTCTGGCTGTTCTGGAACACGGCCGAAGGTCTCCTGCCCGCCGCGACGGTCGATCCGCGTGGCCCGACAAGACGAAGGCCGTCAGCGAGGCCAACGACCAGCTCCGCGCCCTCCTCACGATGTACCTGCAGTCGCAGTACGGCGACCGTCCGGACCTGCTCGCGAAGGTCATCCCGCAGTACCCGCCGACCGCGAAGCGCGTCCTGATCGACAACGGCGCCTGGGGCGCGACGATGAAGCGCGAGAACGTCGAGCTGATCACCGACGCCATCGACACGATCACGCCCGCCGGCGTGCGCACCATCGACGGCACCGAGCGCGAGGCCGACGTCATCATCTACGCGACCGGCTTCCAGGCGTCGCGTTTCCTCACGCCGATGACCGTCATCGGCCGCGGCGGCGCCGACCTGACGGGCGAGTGGGACGGCGACGCGCGCGCCTACATGGGGATCACCGTCCCGCACTTCCCCAACTTCTTCATGTGCTACGGCCCGAACACGAACATCGTCGTCAACGGCAGCATCATCTACTTCTCCGAGTGCGAGGTCCGCTACATCACCGGCTGCCTCGAGCTGTTGCAGAAGCAGAAGCACCGCGCCCTCGACGTCCGCGAGGACGTGCACGACGCCTACAACCGCCGCATCGACGAGGCGAACCGCATGCGCACCTGGGGCTGCTCCGACGTCAGCAGCTGGTACAAGAACTCACGCGGCCGCGTCGCCCAGAACTGGCCCTTCAACCTATCGAGTACTGGAAGCAGACCCTCGCCCCCGACCCCGCCGACTACGAACTGCTCTGACGGGCGCCGGCGATACCGCGGGTGACGACGAGGTCCGCGTCGCAACGCGGTCTATGCGCGCCTTCGTTCACGACGGCCGTTCTCCTGCATCACCTGGTTAGCTTGCTCCAATTCATCAGGTACCCGCGCTTCTTGTTCGCAGGTCGCCAAGCGACAGCGCCTTTGCTGACCTTCAGGATGCCCAGCCGCTCGCCGTCTCGAAACACTCCGAACTCGATATCGGCCAATCCAAGACGCCGCTCCGGAACCGCAAGCGCACTTCGGGCTCGCCACCGTTGATCTCCCCTCATGAGAATCGCAGCGTCGAGAATCCACCTCCGGAAGCCGCCGTCGCGCTGGTTAGCGCGACCTGTCCCGGCCCATTGACGCGAACGACGTGGTGTGACGATGAGAGGAGTGTGGAGCGGGAGACGAGACTCGAACTCGCGACCCTTTGCTTGGGAAGCAAATGCTCTACCGACTGAGCTACTCCCGCTCGCACGCTGATTCTAGATCATCGCTTCTCCCGCGGCACCGGAAACGTCAGTCCGGCCGTCCCGACGGCGCGAGAACGCCACCGTCGCTGCCGGACATCCCCGCCCCGCTGCGAAAACCACAAGATCGGCCGGATTGCCGCGCATCACGCCCGGGTGCAACCATCCACCCCACCTGAAGCACCGCCGGGAGGTTCTACCCATGGGCGCCACACAACTTGCGCAACGCGCGATCCAGGAAGTCGCCGTCCGGGGCATCCTCGCCGTCGAGCGGATCCAGACCGGCGCGACCTTCTATCCCATGGGCAAGCGCTTCTACGACGATCCGTACCCGACCTATCGGCAACTCCGCGAGCGCGACCCCGTCCACTTCAGCCGCCTCGCCAACGGATACGTGCTCACGCGCCACGCCGACGTCACCGCCGTCCTCCGCGACGCGCGCTACTCCGCCGACGAGCGCAAGCAGACCGACTGGGAGAAGTACCGCCAGCGCAGCATCAAGCAGGGCCTCATCGAGCCGGATGAGTCGATGACGTTCTCCATGCTGCGAAGCGATCCGCCCGACCACACGCGCCTGCGCGGCCTCGTGAGCCAGGCGTTCACACCGCGCACCGTCGAGGGCCTGCGCGGCCGCATCGAGGCCGTCGTGGAGGAGCATCTCGACGCCGTAGCGGACCAGGGCGGCATGGACGTGATCGCCGCGCTCGCCTACCCGCTGCCCGTGATCATCATCGCCGAGATGCTCGGCATCCCCGGCGAGGATCGCGCCCGCTTCAAGTACTGGTCCGACGAGCTCGTCCGCGGCATGGGCATGTCGAGCGTCGACGACGCAAAACGCTCGCGTCGCGCCGGCCGCGGAGCTGCGCGCGTACCTCGAGGGCGTCGCCTCCGCGCGCCGGCGCGAGCCGCGCGAAGACCTGCTCAGCGCGCTGCTCGCCGCCGAAGACGATGGGCGAGCGCCTGAGCGCCGATGAGCTGTACGAGACCTGCACCCTCCTCCTCGTCGCCGGGCACGAGACCACGACGAACCTCATCGGCAACGGCCTGCTCGCCCTCCTGCGCAATCCGGAGCAGTTCGACGTGTTGCGTCGCGATCCCGATCGCGTCCCGCACGCGGTCGAGGAGCTGCTGCGCTACGACAGCCCCGTGCAGGCCACGACGCGCATCGTCCCGGACGAGGACATCGAGTTCGATGGCCACACGTTCCGAAAGGGCCAGCAGGTCGCCCTGCTCCTCGGCGCCGCCAACCGCGACCCGGCCGCGTTCCGCGACCCCGAACAGCTCGATGTGACGCGCGATGACGTGAAGCATGTCGCGTTCGGCCACGGCATCCACTTCTGCCTCGGCGCGCCGCTCGCGCGGATCGAGGCGCCCACGGCGTTCCGCGCGATGATCGAGCGCTTCCCGTCCATGCGCCTCGACCAGACCGTCGAACCGCGCTGGAAACAGAACCTCATCCTGCGCGGGTTGGAGCAGCTCCCCGTCCGGTTCTGATGCCGCTCATGCGATAGCTCCGCGCGCGTACGCCTTGCTCGGCGTCGAGGATCATCGTTTGCGCCGGGCCACTGGCACGCTACGATGCCCGTCGCTGCGCCTCACGCGCCCGCGACGCCGCGACACGAGGAGTCTCGCCACATGGACGTTGTCCGCACGCCGGACGAGCGGTTCGCCGGCCTGCCCGGCTACGACTTCGCGCCGCACTACGCCGACATCGATGGCCTGCGCATGCACTACGTCGATGAAGGCCCCCGCGACGGCGAGACCGTGCTCATGCTTCACGGCGAGCCGTCGTGGTCGTACCTGTACCGCAAGATGATCCCGATCGTCACCGCCGCCGGGCTGCGCGCGGTCGCGCCCGATCTCGATCGGCTTCGGACGCTAGCGACAAGCCGGCGTCGCGCGACGACTACACCTACGCCCGCCACGTCGGCTGGATCGCCTCGCTCGTGAGCGCGCTCGACCTGCGCGGCGTCACGCTCGTCTGCCAGGACTGGGGCGGCCTCATCGGCCTGCGCGTCGCGGCGGAGCATCCCGAGCGCTTCGCCCGCATCGTCGTCGCCAACACGTTCCTGCCCACCGGCGACGGACCGCCCGGTGAGGCCTTCCTGCGCTGGCAGGAGTTCTCGCAGAAGGCGCCCGAGCTTCACGTCGGCCGCATCGTCAACGGCGGCTGCCACCACCGACCTGCCCGAAGACATCATCGCCGCCTACGACGCGCCGTTCCCCGACGACACGCTACAAGGCCGGCGCGCGCCAGTTCCCGCTGCTCGTGCCCACGCCGCCCGACGATCCCGCATCCGAGGCGAACCGGCCGCGCCTGGGACGTGCTCCGCAAGCTGGGACAAGCCGTTCCTCTGCGCCTTCAGCGACGAAGACCCGATCACCGCGCGGCGCCGACGCCCGCTTCCTGCGAGCTGGTCCCCGGCACGAAGGGCCAGCCGCACACCACGATCGCCGGTGGCGGCCACTTCCTGCAGGAGGACCGCGGCGAAGAGCTGGCGCGCGTCGTCGTCGACTTCATCGCCCGGACGCCCGCATCGTGACCCAGCCGCGCATCCGCCCCTGCCGGCGAGATGAGCTGCCCGCCGTGCTGGACTTCTGGCGCCGTCACGCCGCCAGGCCGTCCCCCACCGACGATATCGCGAGTCTCGAGGCGCTCTACGCGCGCGATCCCGATGCCCTGCTTGTTGCCGAGGACGGCGGCGCGCTCGTGGGCACCGTGATCGCCGGCTGGGACGGCTGGCGCGCTGGCATCTACCGCATCGTCGCCGACACCTCAAACCGTCGCCGTGGCCTTGGCACTGCGCTCGTGCGCGCCGCCGTCGCCTCGCTGGAGGCGCGAGGCGCCCGCCGCATCAACGCGATGGTCGATGCCGAAGACCCGCAAGCAATGGCGTTCTGGCGCTCGCTCACACCCGACGGATTCATCCACGACACAGGCGAGACACGATTCGTAAGGACATCCGCCCACACCCGCAGTGGCGCCGCCGGCTGCTAGGACTTCGGCCGGTTCATCACGTAACATCGCCGCGCCATGCGCACACGTGCCTGCACCCGCCTCCGTCGCACCTCGCACCCAGCCGTCGCGCCGGCGTTTGATTGCACTGGGCCCTGTTCAATCAAACGCAATCAGATGCGCTCAACCCGCCAGATTCGGGCGCGCAGCGCCGCCAACTCCGCCAGCTTCGGCCGCCAGCGAGTGAAAAATTCAGTCGCACAATCAAACACCGCCTACAATGGTGCCCATGTCCGTCCCGACCCACATGAGACGCCATTCATAAGGACAACACGATGAGCGCATTCGACATCCTCCTGCTGGGCACCGGCAGCCCCCTGCCCTCGCCGAACCGCTGCGGCGCCGGCCAGCTCGTCATCGGCCCCGAAGCCAACGTGCTCATCGACTGCGGCTGGGGCGCCGCGCGGCGCCTGATGACCAGCGGCATCCCGCTGCCGACGGTGAACACGGTCCTCTTCACGCACATGCACTCCGATCACATCACCGACCTGCCCGACCTGATCATCATGCGCTGGACCGCCGGTGCGACCGCGCCTCTGACCATCTACGGGCCGGAAGGCACGCGCGAGATGGTCGAAGGCTTCCGTGCCGGCCTCGCGCCCGACATCCGCTACCGCTTCGCGCATCACGGCGAGAAGCTCTCGAAGGACGCGATCGAGTGCCCCGTGCACGAGGTCCCGGCGACGCCGAAGCCAACGCCTGTGCTCGAGATCGGCGGCCTCAGCATCAGCGCCTTCGAAGTCGACCACCGCCCCGTCGTCCCGGCGCTCGGCTACCGCGTCGACGCCGGTGGCGTTTCGGCCGTGTTCTCGGGCGACACGAAACGCTGCCAGGCGCTCGAGGACGCGTCGCGCGGCGCCGATGTCCTCGTGAGCGAGGCCCTGAACCCGGTGCTGATGCAGCAGCGGATCGACTTCCTGCGCGGCCGCCAGAACGAGCGCATGGCGGAGATCCTCACGGAGGCGATGGACTACCACACCCCCACGCTGGAGCTGGCCGCGCTCGCACGCAACGCCGGCGTCAAGCGCCTCGTCCTCACGCACCTCATCCCGCCCGTCGAGGACGAGGGCCCGGTGCTCGACACGTTCATCGCCGGCATGAGCGATGTCTTCAGCGGCGAGATCGTGCCTGGCCGCGACCTCATGCGCATCGCCGTCGGAGCTTGACGGAAACGCCATTCGGGAATCAGCTTTCGCGTCCGCGCCGCCCCGAGCGCGGTTAAGCTTTCAACGCCCCTTTGCCGGATGCCGACACCGGCGCGGGATGGAGACGGTGGCTGAGATGGTGATCGCCGAAGAGCCCAAGACCCTGTTCACGATGGACCTGAACGAAGACCAGGTCCAGTTCCGAAACTGGGTGCACGAGTTCGCCGAGAACGTCGATGCGCCCCGCCGCCCACGAGTGGGACGAGCGCGAGGAGACGCCCTGGCCCATCATCAAGGAGGCCGCAAGCGTCGGCATCTACCGCCCGTCGTTCCTGGGCCACGCGATCTCCGATCCCACTGGCCTGATGCTGCCCGTCGCGCTCGAAGAGCTGTTCTGGGGCGACGCGGGCATCGGCATGTCGATCTTCGGCGACGTCGCTCGCGCGTCGCCGCGCTCACCGGCAACGGCACGCCGGAGCAGATCGCCGAGTGGGTGCCGCAGTGCTTCGGCACGCCGGAGCAACCGCAGGTCGCCGCGTTCTGCGTCTCCGAGCCCGACGCCGGCTCCGACGTCTCCGTCACTGAAGACTCGCGCCGTCTACCAGGAAGCCACGGACGAGTGGCTGATCAACGGTCAGAAGACCTGGGTCTCGAACGGCGGCATCGCCAACGTCCACGTCGTCGTCGCGTCGGTCGATCCGGCGCTCGGTTCGCGCGGTCAGGCTTCGTTCGTCATCCCGCCGGGCACGCCGGGCCTGCGCCAGGGCGCGAAGTTCAAGAAGCACGGCATCCGCGCCTCGCACACCGCCGAGGTGTTCCTCGATGACGTGCGCGTGCCCGGCCGCTGCCTGCTCGGCGGCAAGGAGAAGCTCGACGCCCGTCTTGCCCGCGCGCGCGAAGGCGGTCACAGCGGCGCGTCCAGGCGGCGATGTCGACGTTCGAGACGACGCGGCCCGCGGTCGGCGCCATGGCGGTCGGCATCGCCCGCGCCGCCTACGAGTACGCGCTCGCACTACGCGAAGGAGCGGAAGCAGTTCGGGCGCCCGATCATCGAGAACCAGGCGATTTCGTTCACCCTCGCCGACATGAAGATGGAGATCGATGCCGCGCGCCTGCTCGTCTGGCGCGCGGCATGGATGGCCCGCAACGGCCGCAAGTTCGAGAACGCCGAGGGCTCGATGTCCAAGCTCAAGGCCGGCGAAGTGGCCGTCTGGGCGACCGAGCGCGCGATCCAGATCCTCGGCGGCATCGGCTACACGCGTGAGGCGCCGGTCGAGCGCTGGCACCGCGACGCCAAGATCTACACCATCTTCGAGGGCACATCCGAGATCCAGCGGCTCGTCATCGCCCGCAGCATCTCCGGCATGCGCCTGCCATAAGCCATACCGGCCGTAAGCCGTACGGGCCGTAAGCCGCACAGGGGGAGCACCATGTCCGACGTCCTGCAGGTCCGCGATGACGGCCACGTCCGCACGATCTCCGCTGCACCGCCCCGAGAAGAAGAACGCGTTATCGAACGAGCTGGCCTGGGGCATCGTCAGCGCCGTCGAGGCCGCGACGCACGACGACGGCGTCTGGGTCATCGCCATCACCGGCAGCGGCGACTCCTTCTGCTCCGGCCTCGACCTCGGTGGCGCTGGTGAATCGCACAGCCCTCTGACCGACCAGGAGTCGTTCATGGACGATGTCGGATGGGTGGGGCGCTTCCCGCTCGTGCTGCGTCACGTCTGCGACAAGCCTGTGGTCGCCGGCGTGAACGGCGTCGCCGCCGGTGCTGGCCTCTCGCTCGCCATGGCCGCCGACGTCCGCATCGGCGCCGCTTCGATGCGGCTGATCGCCGGCTACCCGCGCATCGGCGCCTCGCCGGACGGCGGCCTCACGTGGACGCTGCCGCAGGCCATCGGGTATGAGCAGGCGATGCGCTTCCTGCTCGAGAACCGCACCGTAGACGCCGATGAGGCGCTGCGCCTCGGCTTCGTGAGCGAGATCGCGCCCGACGACGAGTTCGGCGAGCGCCTCGCCGCCTACTGCGCGAAGCTCGCGGAGCGGTCACCCATCGCAAGCCGCCTCACAAAACGGGGCATCGCCCGGGCGACTTCGATAGACCTCGAGGCACAGGTCCGTTTCGAGCTGGCGAACATCCGCCGCGCGTTCGAGACCCGGGACGCGAGCGAGGCGCGCAAAGCCTTCTTCGAGAAGCGTCCGCCCGTCTTCGAAGGGCACTGATTCGGCTGCGCCGGCACGTCGGACTTACCGATACATCTAGCGGTGAAGTGTGCCGCGGCGCCCCGCGCGCAGCGGCCCGAACGGGAGCCCGCCCGCATGAGCCGCACCCCCACCCAGTCTGTCCCTGTCGCGGCGTCGCGCGTGCTCATCGAACTGGAGACGCAGGTCGCGCACGCGCTCAATGCCGTCATGCTCATGCAGCACACGGGAGGGCGGGCGCTGCGGCACCACGACCTCGAGCCTCTTCAGCAGAGCGTCGCCGCGATCGCTGACCAGCTTTCCCCCGTGCTCGGCGACGATATGGACATCGCCGGCGTCAGCTCGCTGACCGAGTTTCAGTACGCGCACCCGGCTGGCGTCGCCGCGCTCTCGATCGCCCTCGGCGTGTGCCTCGGCCTGCCGAAGCCCCGCCTGACTGAGATGGGGATGGCAGCCGTTTTGATGAATCTCGGGTACGCCGTCCTGCGGCCGGGCGCCGGTGAATCGGAGCATCACGAGAGCCACGGCGAGGTGGAGATCCGCTCGCACCCGGCACAGGGCGCCGAAATGCTCGGCTCGAGCGGCCTCGGCGACGAGGTCCTCCGCGCGGTCGCGGAGCATCACGAACGCTGGGACGGCAGTGGCTTCCCGGCGTCCCTCTCCGGCGATGCGATCGGCTTGCCCGCACGCATCGTCGGCCTCGCCGACGCTTACGTGCTGCTGCGCTCGCACCGCCCACACCGCAAGTCGCTCGGGCCGCGCGCCGCGACCGACTTCATCATGAGTGGCTGCGGCGTGCTGTTCGACCCGGAGCTCGTGCGCATGTTCGCGAGAAGCCTGCCGCACGTCGCGCTCGGCGCCCGCGTCACACTCTCGAGCGGCGAGGCCGGCATCGTCGTGGACAGCAACGTCGGCCACGTGTGCCGGCCCGTCGTGCGCGTCGCCTCGTTCAACGGGGTTGCCCTGTCGGAGTCATACGAGGTGGATCTCTCGCAACGCGACCAGCTCGCGACGGTAATCCTGGAAGACTGACACGGTCTCATGCCCGTTAGGCCATTGCAAAGGCGTGACAACGGCCGAGCGTCTCACAAAGACGACTCAAATGGCGTTGAATATTCCGCGCTCTCGGCCAACATTAGTGTGGCGGCGCCTGAGAGGCCCGGGACCGGCCGTATATGGATAAACGCGAACACATTCTCGTCGTCGATGGGGACGAATCTGAGCGATCGGCGCTCATCGACGCAATCCAGTCCGATGGCATGGCCGCTGCGGGCGCGAGCGATGCCGCATCCGCGCGGCGAATGCTCGGCGCGCGAGGCTACGCCCTGATACTGCTCGATGACACGCTGCCCGACGGAAGCGCGCAACGACCTCGTCGAGGAATTTGCGCCGAACCATGACGCCGCGACCATCATCATCACGAGCACGGACGACGAGCACGCCGTGGTCCGCGGTCTCGACGCCGGCGCCGATGACTTCGTCCGACGGCCGTTCGGCACACGTGAGTTGCTCGCCAGGATCCGCGCCGTGCTCCGCCGGACGCGCGGCCCGACCGCTGCGCTCCAGCCGACGATCAACGTTGGCCCCATCACGCTCGATGCCAAGGGCTACCGAGCGAACATCGGCGGCGAGCCGCTGCCGCTCACGCCGACCGAATACCGGCTGCTCGCATTCCTGGTGCAGAACGTGGGCCGCGTCCTTACACACGACCAGCTCCTGGGCTTCGTGTGGGGACCCGGCTACCACGGCGAGCACCACATGCTGCACGTGACCATGAGCCGCCTACGCCAGAAGCTCCGCCGCCTGTCGGACCCGGACATGATCCGCACCTCACCCGGCGTGGGTTATGAGTTCGTGCCCGAGGAAAGCAACTGAGCGTAACAACCGTCAGCCAAATCCGCCGGCTGCTGTTGCATCCGTATCGCGTTGCGTCTGTGTTACCCGTTCGTGCATTGTGCGCCGCGCCGCAGCGGCCGTATTCCTACTTACACACCCCGAACCCCGTCGCTTGAGGAAGGAGACTTGCACTATGACCGTGTCCAGAACTGCCGCAATTGGCGTCGCCGGCATCGCAGCCGGGATCGCCCTCTTCGCCGCATCGTTCGCGCTTGGCGGAAGCGCGACGACCCACGGACAGACACCCTCCGGCACAGGCACCGCCGCGGCAACGACCGCGTCGGGGACAGCGACCGCCGCCGGCACCACCACGTCCGGCACACCGGCCGGGACGGCGACGGCCGGAACGCCACTGACACCGGCCGCAAGCGGGACGACGGCCGCGACCGTATCCGCGGTGCCCAGTACCGGCACCGGCTCGGGCAGCGACGGCTTCTCGACCCTATGGCTTGCCGGCGCGGGCGCGCTGCTGGCGCTGGCCGGCGCTGGCGCGGTGGCATCCGGCGCGAGGCGTCGAAGCTGAAGCGCTGAGTCGACGTAGCCTCGAAACCTGGGGGCGGCCTGCGGGCCGCCCCTTCGTCGCGACCTGCGGAAGTTGACGGCGGAGACGCGACGAGCCTTCCTCACGCCGGTGCCACGGGCGAACGGCGCTGATTTACGTCATCGCTACGGTCTCAGGCTGATACTGGGCGCACCCACTGACGAAGGAGAGCCGCATGCCCAACCTACTCGCCTCCACCAGCGACGTGTTGACCAACACGCTGGAGATCATGCTCATTGTGTTCCTTGCCTACGTCGTCGTCATGTGGATCGCCGCTGTGGTGTGGACCTACCGCGATATCAGTGCCCGGACGTCCGACCGCCAGACGCAGCTTCTAGCAACGGCAATGGTCGCGGTATTCAGCCTTCCGGGGTTGATGCTTTACTTCGCGATCCGACCACCCGAGCAGATGGTCGAGATATATAACCGCCAGCTGGAAGCCGAGGCGCTGCTGCGCGAGATTGAGCGCGAGCAGCGATGCCCGTCGTGTCGCCGCGGCATCGAATCTGCGTTCCTGGCGTGCCCGTACTGCCGCACCCGCCTGCAAGACGCCTGCCCATCATGCGCGCGCAACCTCCGGTCGTCGTGGGTGGTCTGTCCGTACTGTGCCGCAGAGCGGCAGGCGAGCCGGCCGGCGGCGGTCACCCGCACAGCGTGGGGGCCCGCCGTGCGGTCTGTGGCGGCCAATGGCGTCCGCGCGAATCCGCGCGGGGCACCGTCCGCTCGACCGGCGTCCTGAACAGCCCACCGGAGACGAAACAGGCCACCCATGAGGGTGGCCTGCTTTTACGTCGCTCCCGACTAACTCAGCGTGACCGCGAGCGGCTCCCGCTGGAGGAGCCTCGGGCGCTGCTGCGACTGGACGTCGACGCGGCGCGACTGGTCGTCGACCGGCCACGGCCTGCCGATGTAGCCCGCCCGCGGCTCGTGCCCACCAAGCTCCGCCGAGCTCGCGCCTCGCGCGCGGGTGCCAGTACGCCCGCTCGAGCGGGTGGAGCTGCTCGAGGCTCTGGTACTGCCGGACCCCGTACCCGCACGGGTGGCCCTTCGGGTGCTCCCGGCGCTTCGTTTCGTCGCCGTGCTGCGTCGCGAGCGCCTCGGCGTGGCCGTCGTGCCATTGCGCCCGCGCGAACGCGGTGATGACCCGTTGCGCGACATCTCCCGCTGGAGCTGCATCTTGCGTTGCTGCATCTGCTCGCCTAGCTCGGCCAGCTTTTGGGCGCCCGCCTCCGCGGCACGCGGCAACATCTCCGACTCCTCTTCCTCGATGTGGTGGCGCACACTCTCGGCCAGCA
This sequence comes from uncultured Chloroflexia bacterium, assembly GCA_963736015.1. GTDB lineage: Bacteria > Chloroflexota > Dehalococcoidia > DSTF01 > JACRBR01 > CAVTNG01. Next base: position 117,844 of record CAVTNG010000008.1, read on the forward strand.
CCTTGAACTTGGCTTCCCACCGCTCATCGCGTTTCCGCGCGCGCTTCAGCTCGTCGATAAGTAGCCGAGCGACGTGGTGCTCTTCCTCGGCTTCATTCATCAACTCGCTCTCGACGTCGTCCTGGCGGCGCACCGAGGGATAGAAGATCTCTTCTTCGATATCAGCGTGGATCTCGAGACTCATGATCGCCTTTTCAGCGATTTGCTGTTTCCGCTTCGATCCGTCCGCGTCCTCGAACTCGCGAAACAGCTCCTTGACTTCGCGGTGGTCGTTTCGAAGCAGCTGAAGGGCATCGGGCATGTGGCTCTTCTCCTTGGAACGCCTGGTGCGCGGCGCGCGCGGATCTGGATCGTCGTGCACAAGTATCCGCGACCTAGCGTTGCACCATCATAAAGTTGATCCCGCACGTTGACGCTTCGTCGCATCACATTGCACGGGCGGCGACAAAGGGTCATTTCCGCTCAAACTGTTTCATGCAATGCGACACATGAAGCACGGCTAGATCACGCGCCGGGCCGCTGCACGCCCTGTCTTAAACCACTCACAACCCGCGTCGAGACATCGCAAATCCGTTGACGCACTAAGCTGCGCCCCTCTATATTCTTGCGTCACGTCCCCCGGCCTGCCGTGTATTACGTTCAAGTGGAGCAACAGGCTTGCGCTTCAGCGAGTCCTTACGTACCTGCGCGCTCATCGCCGTGCTCTTCGGACTCGGCCCCGTGCTCGCTCCGTTCCATACATTCCGCCCGGGCGGCGGTATGTCGGAGCGCGTCGTCGCGAGTACCGATAAGATCCATGTCCGATACCGCCGACGTCGCGCCGGCTGCTGATCCGCCGAAGCTCGGGCCGGCACGCACGTCAACCCCGCCACCGTCAACGGCTCCGGAGTCCGTACTCGAGCACAACCAACTCGTCGTCTTCTACGGGTCACCAATTTCATCCGGCCTCGGCATTCTCGGCGTCTTCCCGCCAGACGAAGCGGCGGCCCGCGTCCGCGACGAAGCGGCGATTTACGACCGTCTCAACGGGGACCGCGGCGCGAAGCCCGCGATAGACCTCATCTTCGAGGGCGCAACCTCCGAGCCTACGCCGGACGGCCTTTTCCTGTCATACGTCGGCGACGACGCGGTGCAGACCTACCTGCGGATGGCGGACCAGTACGACCTTCAGCTGATCCTCGACCTCCAGATCGGACGGAGCACGGCAATGGACGAACTGCGAAAGCTCGATCCCTATCTGCGAAACCCGCGTGTGCACGTAGCCATCGACCCCGAGTACGCCGTTGGCCCGGACGGCTGGCCCATCGTTACGCCCGGCCACGTATCGGGCGACGAGATCAACGCCATGCAGGATTACCTGGCTTCGATCGTGCGGGACAACAACCTGCCGCCGAAGATGCTCGTCATCCACCAGTGGAACGACGACACGGTGATCGCCGGTGACGCGGTGCGCCCAGACGCCGGGGTCTCGCTCGTCCTGAACATGGACGCCTTCGGCGACAACGGCGACAAGCAGGCGAAGTACCGGGCCTACGCATCGCTGCCCTGGGCCGAGCACCGCTCCTTCAACATCTTTCTGCATTACGACGATCCGGTGCTCAGCGAGGAGCAGGCTCTCGCCTTGGAACCCTCGCCCGACCTGATCTTCTATCAGTAGCCAAGTCGGAGGAACGTGCGCATGAGGGGGAGCATTGAGGGACTGTGGAGACTCGTGTGCGCGCTCACCCTGGCGTCGGTCGCGGTCGTACCGTCCCCTTCGGTTGCCCGCGCCGATGGATCGCCGGGGCCCGTTCGCATCCCATCGTGCGCGGCACCTGCTTCCGGAGTCGACTGGGCGCTGCCTGCCGCCCTGCCGCTGGCCCGGGACGCCGCCCCGCCGCCGCCGATTACCGCCCGCACGGCCGTTGTCATCGACGGTGAAACCGGCCGCGTACTCTACGATCTCCGCGCCCACGATCGAATGCGCCCCGCCAGTACGACAAAGATCATGACGGCGATCCTCGCGATCGAACGCGGCGATCTCGACCGGCAGGTGATCTCTGACGTCGATGCGAGCGCCATGGTCGGGAGCTCCGTCATGGGCCTGGTGCCCGGCGCGCCGATCACCGTCCGTGACCTGCTCTATGGCCTCATGCTGCCGTCCGGCAACGACGCCGCCGTGCAACTCGCGATGAGCACATCGGGTTCCGTCGAGGCGTTTGTCGCCGTCATGAACGAGAAGGCGGCGACGCTCGGCCTGCGAGAGACGCACTTCGGGAATCCGCACGGGCTCGACCAGCGCGCGCATTACTCATCTGCCTTCGACCTGTCACAGCTCGCGCGCTACGCGATGAACAACCCCGTGTTCGCGGAGATCGCGGGCACGCGGTCCCATCGCCTCGCGCCGCCATGGGACTACGATCTCTACAACGGGCAATTCGATGCTGACCGCATATCCCGGCGCCGACGGCGTAAAGATCGGCTGGACAGATCGCGCCGGCTGGACACTGGTCGCCTCCGCTGTCCGCGATGGCCACCGGCTATTTGCCACCGTCATGGACAGCACCGACCGCGATGCCGACGCCTCGGCGCTGCTCGACTGGGCATTCGGATCCTACCACTGGCAAACGCTCGGAGTAGAAACCGACCGCACCCTGCGGCTGGCACAACGCCTGGGGATCGGCGCGCCGCTCATGCAGGCACTCGCAGTCTGTCGGTAGCGCTGAGCTGACAGCGGGGACGGCAACCGATCAGCCCCTTGAATCGCTCGAACAGCCCGGATTCCGCGGCCATCGTGGACGGACCGCTTCGCGTCGAGATCAGGGCCGAGGCGGGAGACGCAGTACTGGCTTCGGGATAGCGTTCAGATCGTGCGATCGGAACTCGCCGTCGAGCCTCGCTGAGCTTTGCGGTCAGGTCATCAGGCTCGAACGGCTTCAGCAGCACGGAACAACCCAAGGCATCGAGTACGTCCGCCCTCCGTCCGACCTCGCGGTGGGCACCGCTCGCAACGACAATCGGCAGCCGCGATGTCGCATCTGCGTCCCTGATCCGCCGTACGAGCGTAAATCCCAGCGCCTCTCCGTACATGTAGACGTCGACGAGCGCATCGGTGCAGCACGTAGCCTCGATGACAGCCACGGCTTCTTCGGGTCGAGCGTGGTAATCGGCTCGACCTCACTCCGGATGCCCGAGTATTCGCTCGACCAGGCGGATATACGTGAGGTCGTCATCGAGACCGCCACTCTCCGGGTGTCGGCGGAACGGGCAGAGCAGGGCGAAAGGCAAGACTCACGCTATCCTCGGCGCTCGAGATAGGGGTTCAGGCCGATCATTGCAGCGGATGAGCGCTCGCGAAGTCACGCTGCCGGCGATCGTGATAACAACTGCATCGCGAACGTAGGCCTTGACGCACGCCGCCCGGGAGCCTGCCGGACAAGCTGCCCGACGGGATCCCGCGAACGGAGCGGAAGGGCTCAGTTCTAGTGAATTTCACCACGCCAGCCGCCGGTCTCCTGGCCCCGCGCTTCGACGAACTCCTTGAACCGCTCGAGGTCGCTCTCGACGCGGCGCGCCACGAAGCCGAGCGCGCTTCCAGCGCCCTCCACCATGCCCTCTGGCTCATACTCCAACTGCAGCATCACGCGCGTCTTGTCGTCCGCGAGCCTGTGGAACGTGACGACGCCAGCGTTGGCGTCACCGGCCTCGCTCTGCCACGCCACGCGCTGGTCGGGCGTCTGCTCGGTGATGCGCGCGTCCCACTCCTTCTGCTGGCCGCCAACCTTGGCGACCCAGTGGAGGCGGTCGTCGCTCAGCTGCTGGACCTGTTCCACGCCGTCCATGAAGCGCGGGAAGTCCTCGAATTGCGTCCACTGGTTGTACGCCGTACTCACCGGGACTTCGATGTCGATGCTCTTCTCTACCGACGCCATGGTCGTCCTTTCTGCTGGTTCCTCGCTTCACTGGGCAGCCTACGATGCCGGCGGATGAGTCCGCGTTAACGCCTGACGACCGCGCGTAAATGAGCGCTCCCAATACGGCTGGGCGCGGGCGCTCGTTTACGCCGACGCCGAGCGCTGTTACGGCTTTGCAACGAGGGCCTGAGTCCGCTTGCGCGTCGCTTAACGGTGAGTTGTTAGCATGCGGCCAACGCGCGCAGATGGATGGCTGGGCCGGCGACGGCCAGGAGACGAGCATGAGCACCGAACCACTTGTCCTCGCTGTCGATGACGAGGCGGGCATCCTTCGTCTCATCAAGCTCGAGCTATCGACGCAGGGCTTCCGGGTGGTAACCGCGTCGAGCGGCGAGGAGGCGCTGCGCACCGCCGAGGAGCAGCGACCCGACATCGCCCTGCTCGATATCGTCATGCCGGAAATGACCGGCCTCGAAGTCATGCGCCGCCTCCGCGAACGCTCGAGCATTCCCGTGATCCTGTTGACCGCAAAGGGAAGCGAGAGCGACAAGGTACGCGGCCTCGAGCTGGGCGCAGACGACTACCTGGCCAAGCCATTCAGTCCGGACGAGCTCGCGCCCGCGTGCGGGCCGTGCTGCGGCCGCGATGGCGTCTGGACCGCGGCCGGCATCGTCGCAGTCGGCGATATCGAAGTCGACCTCAACCGCCGGCTGGTCAAACGGAGCGGGAAACTCGTCAGCCCTCACGCGGACGGAGTGGATGCTGCTCCAGCACCTGGCGGCGAACGTGGGCAAGATCATGCTCAACGCCGAGTTGCTGAGCAAGGTCTGGGGGCCCGAGTACCGTGACGACCTCCAATACCTGCGCGTGTGGGTCTCACGCCTGCGTCGCAAGCTCGAGGAGGATCCCTCCAAGCCCAAGCTGATCAAGACCTTCCAGGGCATCGGGTACATGCTCGCGGGTCCCGAGGATGGCAGCGAAGAGGCCGAGCCCAAGGAAGCTCGCGACACGGCAGCCGCCGAAGTGCCCGAGGAAGCGGGTTAACGTCTCAGTCCGGTAGCGTCCTGTGCCGGTGGGGGAACCACCCGGCGATGGGTGCGCTCAGCAGCGACAGAATCACCGCGCCGGCGACGAAATACACCACGAACGCGATCAGAGACGCCGGCTCAAACACGCCGCCGGTGCTGTCGACGGTCTTGTCGGCCAGATCGAACATGTTGAAGAACGGCTTCACCCAGAAGTCGCTGTGTCGGTAGAGCCGCTCGACGATCTCGCTGTTACGATTGGCGTCTGCCAGCAGGGCGAGAAATCGCCCGCCGACGAGCGCCAGGATCGCAAGCCAGAACACCGTGACCACCGTCGTGAGTAATCCCCGAAGCATCTCGTGAGTCCTCCGTCCGCAGGCTCGATCAGCGCCTGCTTGTGGTTCACTATTGCGGCTGGTGACTTGCGAAAGCCCGAATCACCGCTCGGAGGGAGATTGCAATGAGGTGTCGCAGAGCCTAACCGCGGCGGTTGCCGCGTCCGCGGTTCCCGGTCTGCTGCTGCGGGGGCTGGGGCGTCGGTAGCGCCTGGGGTGGCGCGGCCTGAACCGTGGGCACCGGTGCCGGCTGCTGTGGCGGAGTCTGCGGCACCTGTGCGGGAGTCTGCTGCGACTGTGGGGTAGGCGCGGGGGCCCGCGGCGACGTATAGCCGCGGCTGTAGCTCCGGAGGTACTCGGTGGCGAGTGTCCGCTTCCATCCGGTGATGTCCGAAGGGACCTGTGTGACGTTCTTCGGCCCGATCGCCTCGTCCACCGGCTGCCCGCCCCACCAATGGTCCGTCTGCTTGTTCAGCGCATCCGTCGCGAACATGCCCTTCACGCTCGGACAGTTGATGCCGAGCGTCATGCGGATGCCACTTGGCACGCAGACCGTGGCCTCCTCGATCCCGTCCGGCTTGACCCAGTCGCGCGGCGTCTTGCCGTCGAGCGCCGCAACGATGACGTCGTGCCACGTCGCGCCGGCGATCGTCGTGCTCAGGATGTTCACCATCGGGCTGTTATCGCTGTTCCCCACCCACACGCCCACAGCGATGTCCGGCGTGTAGCCGAACGTCCACGTGTCACCGATGAGCTTGCTGTTCTCGTACGGTTCGCTCGTACCGGTCTTCGTCGCAACGCGCCAGCCGGGGATGTTGAGGTTGCTGCCGCGGCCGTACGTGATCTGCCGGTTCTCGTCGTTCGACAGCACGTCGGTGATCATGTAGGCGTACTCCGGCTTCATGACGTATTCGTGCCGGGGATCGGCATTGTTCACGAGCACCTTCCCGACACGATTCTTGATCATGAGGATGGAAACAGGATCAAGCTTCCGGTTTCCGTCCGGCAGGCTGAGTGTTGTCGGCTCACCCACCATCACGCCGTTGTTGGCGAACGTGCTGTAGCCGTACACCATGTCCAGCAGCTTCACATCGACGCCGCCGAGCGTCACCGCGGGGCCAAGCTGCCGGTCCAGCGTGGTGATGCCCATGGACTTCGCCGTCGCAACCATGTTGTCGACGCCCACCCAGAGGATGGTCTTGAACGCCGGGATGTTGAACGAGTTGCCGAGCGCCTGCTTCAGCGGGATAACGCCACGTGTTCGGCCGTCCGGATTGCGTGGCGTGAAGGTCTTCCCGTCGGGCTCCTTGTAGGTAATCGACGAATCGACGATCGGCCACTCCGGCCCCCAGCCCTGTTCGAACGCAGTCGCGTATGTGAACGGCTTCAGCGTCGAACCCGGCGAATTCAGCGCAACAGCGTTGTTCACTTCACCGTGGATGTCGGTGCGGTTGTAGTCCCGGCTCCCCACCATCGCCAGGATCTGCCCGGACGGCGGATCGATGATGACCACCGATCCGTTGTGGCCGTGGCTCGATGTCTCGTACTTCTCGAGATTCTGTTCCAAGATGTCGTTTGCCTTGTTGTTCAGGTTCAGGTCGAGCGTCGTCCAGACGGTGAGGCCACCGTGCAGCAACGCCTCCTCGCCGAGGGTGCGCTTGATGTCGTCACCGACGTAGAGCACGAAGTGCGGCGCGAGGAATGGCTCGGGCTTAGGGTGCAGCTCGATGATGGCGAGCTTCGCGAAGTTCGCGTCGCCCTGCGTGATGAAGCCACGCTTCGCCATCAGGTCCAGCACCTCATGCTGGCGCTGCAGTGCGGCCTCAAAGTGTGTAAACGGGTCGAGTCGGTCGGCGACTGCGGCAGGCCTGCCAGAAACGCCGCCTGCGCCAGGTCGACATCGCTGCGCCGAGATGCCGAAGTAGCCCTCGGACGCCGCCTCAATGCCGGTGAGCACGCCGCCGTAGGGAATCTCGTTCAGGTACCACTCCAGGATCTGTCGCTTGTCGTACTGCCTTGTCAGCTCGATGGCCAGCACGGCCTCCTTCAGCTTGCGGGAGAGCGAGCGTTTCTGGCGCTCGTCCTGCGTGAAGTACAGCTGCTTTACGAGCTGTTGCGTAATCGAGCTGCCGCCCGTGCCCTCGAGGAAGCCGTCTCCCGGTTTGAGGTTCTCGATGCCCGCCCGCGCGAGGCCTTTCACGTTGATGCCCGGATTGTCGTAGAAGCTGGCATCCTCGGCGGCGACGGTCGCGCTCTGGATCAGTGGCGAGATATCACCGAGTTTCACCGGGTATTGCCGCCCGTATTGGTCGTCCAGGAACTCGTAGAGCAGCGTGCCGTTCCGGTCGTAGATGCGCGCGCCGCCTCCACGCGCCGCCATCGCGTCCTGTGGCGACTCCATCGTCGCGCGCACGCTCTCGTAGTACGTCGTCGCGACCGCAGCCACGCCGACACAGGATCCGAGGATCACCGCCAGCACCGGCGCTCCGACGAACAGCATCGCCGGGCGGCCGCGCGCAACGTGGCCGGATAGGCGGCCGCGGAGCCTTCGGCGCCGGAAGATATGGGCCCTGGTCATGTGCTGGTACTCACGCCAATCATCGGGCAGTTGCGATTACGGGGGCGGGATACTGCCCGTACACGTCATAACAAAAGCATGCCTTAACGGATACGAACGGTTCAGGTCTCGACGCCGCGCTCTGTCAACAGCGCCACGAACCCGTCTTCGTCGAGCAGCGGCGTGCCCACTTGCTGCGCCTTCGCCAGCTTCGACCCGGCGTCCTCCCCGACGACGAGTAGCTCGTCTTCTTGCTCACGCTGCTCCCGACCGCGGCGCCGTTGCGCTTGAGCAGCGACTCCGCGCCGTCGCGTGAGAAGCGCTCCAGCCGGCCCGTCACGACGAAGGTCAGGCCGGAGAGCGGCCCCTCGCGCGCGGCCGCCCTTCTCCTCGCGGAGGTTGACGCCAGCGGCGCGCAGCTTCTCGACCATCCGCGACGTTGTCGTCGAGCGAGAACCACTCGACGATGCTCTCGGCGATCTTGGCGCCGATGCCCGGGATCTCCTCGATCTGCTCCGTCGTGAGCCTCCATGAGCGCGTCCATGCTCCCGAAGTGCTTGGCCAGCGTCGCCGCCACCTCGCCGCCGACGTGACGAATGCCGAGCGCCACCAGCACGCTGCGCCAGCGGCCGCTGCTTGCTCGCCTCGATCGAGGCGAGGAGGCTGTCGACGCTCTTCTCCCCAAGCCGCTCGATCTGGAGCAGGTCGTCGCGGCGTTCCTTGAGCCGGTAGAGGTCGGCGCCGTCCTGCACGAACCCGCGCTCCATCAGCAGGTAGGCCAGCGACTCGCCGATGCCATCGATATCCATCGCGCCGCGACCGACGAAATGCTCGAGCAGCCGGAAGCGCTGCGCCGGGCACTGGCGGTTGGGGCAGTACTACACGGCCTCGCCGGCGTTGCGCACGATGGTGTCCCGCACGACCGGGCACTTCCTCGGCATCTTGAACCGCGCTTAGCCCTCTGTGCGCTTGCTGGGCACTGGTCCGACGACCTGCGGGATGACGTCGCCCGCGCGCTGCACGATCACCGTGTCGCCCTCGCGGATGTCCTTGCGGCGGATGTCGTCCTCGTTGTGCAGCGTGGCCAGCTTCACCGTGGCGCCGCGCGATCTGCACGGGCTCCAGCACCGCGAACGGGTTGAGCGTGCCGGTGCGGCCCACGTTCACGTCGATCGGAGCAGCTGCGTCGTCGCCTGCGTCGGCGGGAACTTGTAGGCGATCGCCCAGCGCGGCTCGCGCCCGACCGCGCCCAGCTGCCGCTGCAGCCCCAGGTCATCGACCTTGATGACGATGCCGTCGATCTCGTAGTCGAGCGAGTCGCGCTTCTCGACCCAGCTCTCGCAGAAGCGCGATCACTTCGTCGAGCGCGGTCGAAGCGCGCGATGTTCGGGTTCACCTTGAAGCCCGAGCCCTTCAGCCACTGCAGCGCATCCCAGTGGTGCGCGGCGCGCTTGCCGCCCTCCTGCCAGCCGAGCTGGTAGAGAACGCGTCGAGCGGGCGGCTCGCCGTGATCGTTCGGGTCGAGCTGCCGGACCGAGCCCGCGGCGGAGTTGCGCGGGCTGGCGAAGAGCGGCAGTCCGCTTCGCCGCTCGCTCGAGGTTGAGCTTCTCGAAGCCGCTGCTTCGTCATGAAGATCTCGCCGCGCACCTCGAAGCGATCGGCGCAGCGTCGCCCTTGAGCTTCTGCGGCGATGCGGAATCGAGCGGATCGTGCGCACGTTCGGCGTGATGTTCTCGCCGCGCGTGCCGTCGCCGCGCGTCGCCGCCGTCGCGAGCTGCGCCGTCTTCGTAGACGCAGCGCGCACGCCAGGCCGTCGATCTTCGGCTCGCACGACCATCGCGAAGTCGGTCCGCTCGATGATGTTCGACGGCGCGCCGGTGCCAGGCGCGAGGTCGTCGGCATTGAAGCGCGTTCGACAGCGACAGCAGCGGCAGCCGGTGCTGGACGATGCCGAACGTCTCGACAGGCGCCGCCACCCACGCGCTGCGTCGGCGAGTCCGGCGTGATCAGCTCGGGTGCTCGGCCTCGAGTGCGCGCAGCTCCTTCATAAGCCGGTCGAACTCTGCGTCCGAGATCTCCGGTGCGTCGAGCACGAAGTAGCGGTGCTCGTGGTACGCGATCTGCGATGCGCAGCTCTTCGGCACGCAGCTTCGCCTGCTGGAACTCGCGGGTCTCGACGTCGGCCGTCACGGGCGTGAGTGTATCGAAGCGACGCCGGCCAGAGACGCCCGTCCGATACACTGACGAACCATGTCGCTCAACGTCGTCATCGTCGACTATGGCGCGGGCAACCTGCGCAGCGTCGCCCGCGCCGTCGCGCACGTCGGGCTACGAGCCGCGCGTCACGCAGGACCCGCACGAAGCGACTGCAGCCGAGGCGCTCATCGTGCCGGGGGTCGGCGCCGCTGCCGACACGATGCGCAACCTGCGGGAGCACGGCATGGTCGAGCCCGTCCGCGAGTACATCGCCTCAGGGCGCCCGTTTCTCGGCGTGTGCATGGGCCAGCAGGCGCTGCTCTCGCGTCAGCGAAGAGGGTGGCGAGCACGAGTGCCTGGGCATCATCCCCGGGCGCGTGAAGAAGCTGCCCGGCGGGCCAGAAGGTGCCGCACATGGGCTGGAACCAGGTGCGCCAGAGTCGCCCGCACCCGATCTTCGACGGCATTCCCGACGACAGCTACTTCTACTTCGTCCACAGCTACTACCCCGAGCCCGAGGACCCGGCCGTCGTCGTCGGCGAGACGGACTACGGCGTGACGTTCGCATCCGTGCTGGCACGAGACAACATCGTCGCGACCCAGTTCCACCCGGAGAAGTCGGGCGAGATGGGGCTGCGCATGTACGCTAACTTCCTGAGCTGGGCCGCCGCCTAACTGTCGCGCCCCTGCGAGCGCCAGACGAGTGGCAGGCAGCGAGAATCGCCGTCGCGCGCCGATACACTGCCATCATGGAGATCATCCCCGCCATCGACATCCGCGGCGGCCGATGCGTGCAGCTCGTCCAGGGCGACTACGCGCGCGAGACCGTGTACGGCGACGACCCGGTCGCCATGGCGAAGCGCTGGGCTTCGATGGGTGCGACGAGCATCCACATTGTGGACCTCGATGGCGCGAGGGAGGGCCAACCCGTCAACGACAACGCGGTCCGCCGGATTATCGCCGAGGCGGGCGTGCGCGTGCAGGTCGCCGGCGGCATCCGCGACCTCGATGCGATCGACCGCTGGGCCGAGAGCGGCGCAGGGCGTATCGTGCTCGGCACGCTCGCGGTTGAGCAGCCCGACGTCGTCGCCGAGGCCACACGCCGCCATGGGGACCGCATCGCCATCGCGGTGGATGCGACGTGACGGCAAGGCGGCGGTGAAGGGCTGGCTCGAGACCAGCCGAGACGCCGGTCGATGACTTCGTCCGTGACATGACCCACCTCGAGGCCGGCACTTCATCTACACGGACATCGCCCGCGATGGCATGCTCCAGCATCTGGACTTCGGCGTCTGCACCACCTGCTCGGCGTCCTCGAGGACACCGGCACGCCTTCGACGCTGATCTACTCCGGCGGCGTCACCTCGATCGAAGACGTCGTCGCCCTCAACGAGCACCCGCTCGAGGGCGCCATCGTCGGCACGGCGCTGTACGACGGCCGCCTGGACCTGCGTGCCGCGCTGGATGTGCTGTTCACAGGCGACGGTACCGGCTAGCGAGTTCGGGCTAGGTGGCTGTGCGACGCGTGATCGTCAGCGGCCCCCACTCCCCCACGAGCCCCTGCCCGTGGCACGAGGCGCTCTTGCCGTCGACGATGTCCTTCTCGGTCATCAGGCCCGAGCGCGCGATGAATGACGTCATGCGCGGGACATCGACCTCGCGGTTCACCATCTCGCCCTCGACGTAGAACCGCAGCTCTGCCGCGCCCTGGTCGTACACGATGCGATAACGGTGGCGCTGCTGCTCGCCCTTTGGAAGCGGCTGCTCCTTAAACAGCGCGAAGTACTTCTGCCCCGCGCTATCCGGCGCCGTCGCGCCCGGGAAGGGCAGCCGCGCGTACACGGTCGCATAGCACTCGTTCGAGACGAAGAAGTCCACCGCCAGCCCCGTAGAGAGGTCGAGTAAGTTCAATGACACGAAGCCGTCGTAGAAGTCGTTCGGCACGCCGTTGATCTTTTGCGCTTTGATGTCCAGCTCGACGGAGATCTCGCCGCCGTCCGGCACCTCGAACGTCTCCTTCGAGAAGTACATGTGCTTGGCGTTATCGAGGATCTGCACCATCGCGTTGCCGCGTGTCAGCGGCACGGCTGCCACACGCAGTACGCCGTTCTGCACCACCACGACGGCATCCGGCTCGCGGAACTCCCAGCCCGGGGAACCCGCCAGATCGTCCACTTGCTCTCAGGCTTGAGGATGTCGGCGAAATCGCCGTACACGATGGTCTCGACGGCCTGGCCAGTACCTGTCGTCATGGGAAACTCCGTTGCGTCGGCGCGACCGCCTCAGGCTGAGATCGCGGATTCGGCACAGGGCAGCCGGCCGATGCCGCGGGCGCATAGCCCTAGTCGTCCTCTTCGTGATCGTGCTCATCCCCGTCGCCTACGGAAGCCGAGTGCGGCACGAAGGGCATCGGCCGCTCGTCGCCGTCCTTGCGGCGCGCGCGCGGCGGCAGCGCATCGATCGTCTTGCGTAGCTCCGCGACGTCCTTCGCGCCCTCCGCCAGCACGACCGCCACGCTTGTCTCGCGCAGCGCCTGAAGCTCGGCCGTCGCGATCCCGGCATCCACCAGGGCCATCAGCGGCTTCCGCGTCATGGCGACGAGGCGCCGCAGGTCGATCTCGGCGGCGTACCGTGAGCCCACCCTTGATCTCGCCAACGTAGAGCGCATCGAGCTGGAACGCCTCGAGCGTGCGTACCTCGGCGTCGCTCAGGTCCGCCGGCGCGCTCATCACGTAGCCGATGTTCTCCTCCAGGACCGCCGCCGCCGAGGCCTTGTCAGGGTCGAAGATGACGAAGTCGAACCCTGCGTCCTTGAACGACTTCGCGTCGGCCTCTCGGCTGCCCGCAATCCAGGCGCCGGCCAGCGCTCCGCCCTCGACCGCCGATGCGCTCGCGGGCGACGACGCCGTCCCGACGACGACGACGTCTGCTCCCGCCGCCACGACTTCGGCCGCGGCCCCGGCGTCCCTGGCGACCCCAGCGAGTACCATCGTCGCTCCGCTCGTCGTGCGTGCCGCGCCGAAGCCCAGGGACTGCGACTGGGGCCGCGAGGCGGCGCGGATCTTGTCTGCCAGCTTGCTCAAATTCCGACTCCTCTGCGCTTGAATCCGCGACGAGGGCGTGCTCCGCCGGCGGAAGCCGCCCTCGCGATCATAGCGTTGCCGGGACTTAGCGGTTAGCGCCGGGCCCGCCCTCGCAGCGCCCGGCTCCCGCCTGTTATAATCCTGCCGCTCGCGCCGTCTTGGCGCGTTCATTTTGCCTCGGAAGGAGCGGCCGTCCGCCAACCAGCGGCATCGGCCGTAATTTATGCCAGCGGTAGTCGTCATCGGCGGGCAATGGGGCGATGAGGGCAAGGGCCGCATCGTCGACCTCGTGGCGCAGGGCGCGTCCGTCGTCGCCCGCTACTCGGCGGGCAACAACGCCGGCCACACCGTCATCAACGACATGGGCGAGTTCAAGCTGAACATCGTGCCCGGCCGGCATCTTCTATCCCGAGAAGACCTGCATCATCGGCAACGGCGTCGCCATCGACCCCGCGATCCTGCTGAACGAGATCGAGACGCTCGTCGTCGCGCGGCGTCAGCGTCGCGAACCTGTTCGTCAGCGACCGCTGCCACGTCATCATGCCCTGGCACCCGCTGATCGACCTCGCCGACGAGAAGCTGCGCGGGCCGGCGGCGATCGGCACGACCGGCCGCGGCGTCGGTCCCTGCTTCACCGACAAGGTCGCGCGCATCGGCATCCGCATGGGCGACCTGATCGACCCCGATGCCTTCGCGGCGCGGCTGAAGTTCGTCCTGCCGTACAAGAACGCGGTGCTGACCAGGCTCTACGGACTCGCCGCCGCTCGACTTCGACGACGTCTACGACGCCTACTGCGGCTTCGGGCGTAGGCTCGCGCCGTTCGTGCGCGACACGTCCGAGATCGTGCACGACGCGCTCGACCGCGGCGAGACGGTGCTGCTCGAGGGGGCGCAGGGCTGCCTGCTCGACCTCGACGCCGGCACGTACGAATACGTCACGTCGTCGGTGCCGTCCTCGTCGGCGGGTGGCGCGGGCATCGGCATCGGCGTCGGGCCCGACGGTCATCCAGCAGGTCGTCGGCGTATACAAGGCCTACATGACGCGCGTCGGCAACGGGCCGATGCCAAGCGAGCTGACGGACGAGACCGGCATCATGCTCCGCAACGAGGGCCCGCGACCCGAGATCGGCACGACGACCGGGCGCCCGCGCCGGACGGGATGGTTCGACGCCGTCGCCTCGCGCTACAGCGCGATGGTCAACGGCGTGACGAGCGGTCGTGCTCACGCGGCTCGACGTGCTCGACAACTTCCCGGCGATCAGCATCTGCACGGCGTACGAGACCGACGACGGACGTACGCTGACGTCGATGCCGGCGAGCTCTGTGCAGCTCGGCAAGATCCGCCCGGTCTACGAGGAGGTCGAAGGCTGGCTCTCGCCCACCGCGCGCTGCCGTTCGTGGGATGACCTGCCCCAGAAGGCGCGTGACTACATCCGCCGGATCGAGGCGCTGATCCGCATCCCGATCGATATCGTCTCCGTCGGCCCCGAGCGCGACCAGGCGATCATCATCCACAACGTCCTCAAGGTGAAGCCCCGCCGATAGCGGGCACGGCGGCGTGCCGCACGATAGCGAACGTCCCAACCAGGCTGGCGCTCGGGTAGCCCCGCCGCGCAATCTCCGCGCCGCCGGAGCCTTCGGTAGTCTTCAGTATGCTCGAGCGAAGCGATCGCGGACCGCAGAGGTCAACAAATCAAGAGGTCCGCTTCGTCACAACGCCGGACGGCGTTCGCCTGGCGTGCGCGAGCATGGGCGCCGGCGCGCCACTCGTGAAGGCGCCGACGTGGTTGAGTCACGCCGGCATGGACGCTGACAGCCCGGTCTGGCGGCATTGGTGGGCCGAGTTCTCCGACGATCACCGGTTCATTCGATTCGACCAACGCGGCTGCGGACTTTCCGACAGGGTAGTGCCCGAGATCTCCTTTCGGTCCTGGGTGAGCGACCTGGAGAGCGTTATCGACACACTGTCCGTCGGCCGCAGCGTCCTCGTCGGGATGTCTCAAGGCGGGCCGATCGCGGTGGAGTATGCGAAGCGGCACCCCGATCGCGTCAGTCACCTCGTCATTATCGGCGGGTACGTCCGCGGATGGCGCAAGCGGGGTGTTCCGGAGGACGAGCATCGTGCTTTGCTGACCCTCATTGAACGCGGCTGGGGAAACGACAACCCGGCCTTCCGGCAGGTCTTCACTTCCCAGTTCATTCCCGAGGCGACGCCCGAGCAGGCGGGCTGGTTCAACGAGCTACAACGCGTCTCAAGCTCCGCTGAAAGCGCCGTCCGGTTTCAGCAGGCGGTCGGCGAGATCGATGTTGAGGACTCGGCACGTTCAGTGCGTGTGCCAACGATCGTCTTTCACAGCCGCGACGACGCGCGGGTTCCTTTTGACGAGGGCCGACGCCTTGCAGCGTTGATCCCCGGTGCGCGTTTCATCTCGTTGCCGAGCAGGAATCACATTCTTCTCGAAGACGAACCAGCGTGGGCGACATTGCGAGCGGAGATGCGGGCGTTCTTGCATCAGGCGCCTGCCGAGCGGCCTGACGCCTGGACGAAGGCGCTCAGCGAGCGAGAACGGGAAATCTTGCGACTCGTGGCCAGCGGCATGACCGACCGTCAAATCGCCGCGGAACTGTCGCTCAGTGTCCGCACGGTCGGCAACCACGTCAAGAATATCCTGGCGAAGCTGGATGCACCGAATCGCACCGCCGCGGCGATGCTCGCCGCGAGGCGGCACATCATCTAGCTCCATCGATTCCAACCTTACTGAGTGATCCTACTCATCCGACGCACCTCCTCAGAGGCGAATCCCGAAGAAAAGATGACGAGCTCTCCGCATGTCAGTGGTGGCCCCGTGCGCGACGCTGTCTGCGTTACAGGGACACACCACGATTGAAGGGAGCCAGACATGCGACTCCATGGTGTAACGGCACCGGGATCAGTACGGCTGAACGTCGTCGAAACAGGTCTGCCCGACGGGCAGCCAATCCTCTTCATCCACGGCTGGTCGCAGAGCCATCTCTGCTGGAAGAACCAGCTCGAGTCTTCGCTCGCGACCAAGTTCCGCCTCGTTGCATTCGACCTCCGCGGCCACGGCGACTCGGACAAACCGGCCGATGGTTATATCGAGGGCCTCACCTGGGCGGGAGACGTGCGGGCTGTGATCGACGCGCTCTCGCTCGAGCAGCCGGTCCTGGTCGGATGGTCGTACGGCGGGCTCATCCTGAACGACTACCTCCGCGGTGAGGGCCACGATGGAATCGGGGGTCTGTGCTACGTCGGGGCGGCAACCGATCTCGGTGTTGAGACGAGCTATGAATTCCTCGGGTCGAGCTGGAACGGGTTGCTGCCCTCGGGCACGGACTCGGTGGCCGGCACCGTGTTCAGCAACGACGGTGAGGAAGTCGCGAGGGCGATGCGCTTGTTTCTTCGAGGCTGCTTCGCGACTTCGCCCTCTCTCGACGATGAGTTGCTGATGCTCGGATTCAACCTGCTCTGCCCGTCTCGTGTGCGCGCCGCGCTGCTCAGCCGATCCGTCCGCAACGACGATGTTCTAGCGCAGGTGAACGCTCCGGTCCTGGTGATCCACGGGGCCGCCGATGAAGTCGTGCGGGCGGCTACCGGGCGGCACATCGCATCGACGGTCACCGGCGCCGAGCTCGCCGTGTATGAGGACACCGGTCACGCGCCGTTCTGGGAGGATCCAGCCCGATTCAACCGAGACCTCGAACGATTCGTGTTCGCCTCAGCCGGAGCCGATGCACGAAGCGAGGTCAGCGAGCCAGCGCAAGTTGAAATTGCGGGCTGAGGGAGAACTCGCGCCGGGCTCCGGCGCACGGGCGGTCGTCGCCCACCCATAGTTGTTCTTATGATGGAGCGCGGCCTCCGGTCTGCGCTCACATCACGTCGCCAGCCGCTTGAGCAGCGCGCGTAGCTTCGGCGCCTTCTTCAGCGCCTCGCGCAGGCCCTCGAGGCTGTCCGCGCTATCGAGCATCATCGGGCTGCGCTGGAAGCGGCCATCCAGGCTGTAGTAGCAGAAGCGGATGCCGTACTCGCCGCCGCCGTCGTACTCCAGGAGCTGCACCGCCGGCTCGGTGTACTTCCCGCGGAACGACGCCTCCTCGACGATTTCCCCGCTGCCCCAGTGAAACGCGAACGGCCGTGGGACGGCGCGCCCCTTCGGCGCCTTCACCACCGCAGGCGGTCGCTTCGGTTTCATCGCCGACTTCCCCATCGATTGCTTCGCCCTCGGCATGAGATCTCCTCGTTGCTTATCCGCCCGACATCGGCGGGATCAGCTCCACCACGTCGCCGTCCGCGAGCACGCGCTCGGGCGGCTGCGCCTCTTCGTCGATCGCGCACACGTATGTCTCCATGAACGGCTCCAGCGCCGGGTACCGCGCCGTGAGCTGCAGGCGCAGCGCACCCACCGTCGCGCCCGAAGGCAGCGCCAGCTCTATGTCGCCGTTTCCGACGATAGATCTCAGGTTCGCGAACGGCCGCACACGCACGGTCATGCCGCCATGCTAGCAGCCGCCGGCATCTCTCAGGGCGCGCGTCGGAGAGGTCCGCGTCGCCATCCTGCCTTACGCCCCGGGGTAGCCGGCCGATGCCTTGATATCGAAGATTTGCGGCGCGTGGTTGTCGTCGTGGACCCGCTGGAACACCGCCCACTCGCGCGAGTTGAAGGCGCCGAAGACGAAGTGGCGGAACCGCAGCTCGGTATTTGTCGCGTCGCTGATGGTGCGGATGAACTTCAGCATGTCCGCGTGTGCAGACTCCGCCGTCTCGCGGGCCGATTCCAGCGTCTCGAAATGCATGATCGTGACGCCGTCCTGGCGCGACTCCAGCTCGGAGTCGGCATTGATCCCCGGCGGCAGCTTGCCCTCGGCGAGCGCCGCAGCGAGCAGCGCGACAATGCGCTTCGTGGAGACGACGTGCGACATCAACTCCAGCACGGACCAGTCGTCGGGCCCCGGCTTGAAGGACGCTTGCGACTCGGAGATCCCGTCGAGCGCGGCGAGCAGCGATTCGTGCCCGTCCCGCACGACGGCCTCGATCTCCGCGGGCGGGCGCTGCGCCGTCTCTTCTACAAAAGCGATAGCCGCTGCTCGGCGATCCTCCGGAATAGTGAGCCGACGATTCCCTTCCTCATCGCGCACATACTTCAGCTTGAGGTCCACGCTGCGCCTCCCCGTAACTGATTGCAGGACACGATGATACTGGCTGGCGCGCGATGGCGCCGCCGTCGGCGGGCACGGCGGCGATCTGATGTCAGATGACCGGCGTGCCCGGCTCCAGCCCGAGCATGACGCGGCCGGCGACTTCGTAGTTTGAGGCGGCGATCGTGAAGTGCTGCGTCACTGCGTGCACATCGCGGAAGCACCGCTGCAGCGCGCCCGTCTCGAACAGCGCCGACGCTCCGCCGAGGCGATAGGCGATGTCCGTCGCCTGTGCGGCAAAGTCGGTCGCGGTCGCGCACGCGAGCTTCACGCGGCCGCGCATCGCCATGTCGACGTCGTGGCCCGCGCCCGCGGCGTCGAGCAGTTCCCCGACCGACTCGTAGAGGTACGAACGCCCCGCCTGCAGCATGCCCTCGGCGCGCGCGATCTCATGCTGGAACACCGGCTTGTCCATGAGCTTCGAGCCCGAGAACATCGGTGTCTTGCCCTGCGCGGTCGCCATCACTTCATCCATCGCCCTACGCGCCGCACCGAGCGCCACCGGCACGAGGGCAATGCCGAACAGCGTGAACATCGGGATGCGGAACTGCACGTTCGTGGCCTTGGGATCGAGCGCCAGAGCCGGCGCGCGTTCCTCCGGCACGAAGAGGTCGTTCACGGCGACGTCGTGGCTGCCCGTCCCGCGTAGGCCCGCCACGTGCCACGTATCGATGATCTCGACTTCGAACATCGGCACGACGGCCATGCGGATGTCGGGAAGCCCGCTGGGCGCCACGCGCGGGCGGTCCCCGTCCATCACCATGCTGCCCATGAAGATCCAGTCCGCGTGCTTGCAGCCGCTCGCGTACGCCCAGCGTCCCGTCAGGCGATACCCGCCGTCGACGGGCACCGCCCGCCCGCTGGGCGAGCCGACGCCCGCGAGATACGTGCCGCGTCGGAACACCGCCGCCGCCGCATCGCCCGAGAGCCGGGCTGTGCCGATCGAGCCGCTGCCGATCGCGGCGCACCAGCCGGCGGAAGCGTCCGCCGTCGAGACCTCCTCAACCGCGCGCAGCGTCGTGAGCAGGTCGAGGCCCAGGCCGTTCATCTCGACCGGCCGCGCCATCCCGAAGACGCCGGCATCACGCAGCAACCGCACGAGGCCATCGGGTAGGTGGCGCAGGCGTTCGGCGTCGTCGCTGTAGCTCTCGATCTGAGGACGCAACTCGCGCAGCGACTCGAGGATGTCGTGGTGTGCTGTCGCGGTGGTCATGGCAGCGCTTCCCTTCGCGAATACTGCAGCCGGAGTGGGATTGGCAGGTTATGCGCGCGATCGAACGCTGGCAAGGCCGCCCGATGAACGGTGCGTCAGTACGGCTCCGACCGCGGGTAGATGATGCGCCGGCCCCACCACGAAAGCGGCGCGCTCACGACGGAGATGACCAGCGCACCCAGGAACGCGGCGATGAAGCCGTCGACCTCGAACGCGACGTCGAAGAGGCCGGCGATCCACGCCGTGAGTGCGAGCATTACGGCGTTGATCACGAGCGTGAACAATCCGAGCGTCAGGCAGGCACAGGGCCACGCGACGAGCGACACGATCGGCTTGATGAGCGCGTTGATCGCGCCGAAGATCGCGGCGCCGAGCAGCAGCGCCCCCCAGGAGTCGATGTCGAACCCTGTGACAAGCCACTGCGCGACCCACATCGCCGGGATGTTGATGATGAAGCGGAGGAGCAGCAGGACGGGATCGAACTCCTCCCGTTGCGGTCCCTGCCACTCGACGTAGTAGTAGTTGCGGCGCTCCAAGGATCAGGCGGACTTGCCGCGGCGGGAGATCTTTCGCAGCAGACGCTTGTAGCGCTGGTCGCGCGCCGCGACATGGAGCGCATTCTCGATGTCTGCCGCCGTCAGCGATGCGAGCGCCTTATCGGCGCTCATGCCGTGCTTCATCTTGCGCGAGATAGCGACACCGGCCATGAGCGTCGCGACGCTCGAGACGACGACCGCCGCCCCGGCGTAGGCCTTGTACTTGCCCTTTAACTCGGGGAACTTCGCGACCGCGCGGTTCGCGAGCCGCAGCGTGCGGTGCGTCTCCGCGTCGGGGCGCTCACCCTCGCTGACAGTCGCCCAGTCGAACGTGTCGTCGATCTGGTCGGGATGTCGTACTTCGTCGGCCTTCACTGCCATGGTGCCCGCTCCTTCTCGGCCTGCCCGCCGTCAGGCGGATGAGCTTCCTCTGCCCGCCGCGGTTCAGCCCGCGCGCCCGGCTTCGCGCCGTAGCTCGCGCATCGTGTGCGCCATCTCGATGGCCGTCAGCGCTGCTTCGCGCCCCTTGTGGCCCCCCGCGCCGCCGATACGTTCGAGCGCCTGCTCCTCGTTGTCGGTCGTCAGTACGCCGAATACCACCGGCACCCCCGTGTCCAGCGCCGCGCGCTGGATGCCATGTGCCGTCCCCGATGACACGTAGTCGAAGTGCGGCGTGTCGCCCCGGATCACCGCGCCGATGCAGATCACGGCATCGTACGCGCCGCTCGCGGCCAGCTCCTTCG
The DNA here is from genome assembly GCA_963736015.1 of uncultured Chloroflexia bacterium. Classification (GTDB taxonomy): domain Bacteria; phylum Chloroflexota; class Dehalococcoidia; order DSTF01; family JACRBR01; genus CAVTNG01. The sequence continues at coordinate 138,639 of CAVTNG010000008.1, forward strand.
CCACCAACGGAAGCTCGAAGCACCCCGGTACCTCCACCATGCGCGCGGTTTCCATGTCGATCCCGTGCGCCATCAGCTCCTTCCGGCAGCCATCGTACAACGGGCCTGTTACGTGCGCATTAAAGCGTGCTACTACGGTAGCGATCCGCAGGTCCGATGCGTCGAGGCCGCCTTCGAAGCTCAGTCCACCCTTCGGCATCTCATCTCCCGCGGCGATTCGCCGACTGCGAGACATACAGCATGCATGGTGTGGGCGCCAGGGCAATGGTACGTCTGCACCATCTTGCGTCAGGTGTCCGCGTACGCTCGTGCCGCTATTATGTGGAGCCGAGCACAGCGAACATCAGCCCAGCAGGTGCCCCATCTTCGTGCGCTTCGTCTCCAGGTAGCGCACGTTGTGCTCGTTCGGCACCGCCATCAGCGGCACCCGCTCGACGACGTGCAAGCCGAAACCTTCGAGCCCGGCACGCTTCGTCGGGTTGTTCGTGAGCAAGCGCAGGTTCGTCAGCCCTAGGTCGACGAGGATCTGCATGCCGATACCGTAGTCGCGGCGGTCGGCGGGGAAGCCCAGCGCCTCGTTTGCCTCAACCGTATCGAGGCCACCGTCCTGCAGGTTGTAGGCCTTGATCTTGTTGTGCAGGCCGATGCCTCTCCCCTCCTGCCGCATGTAGACGACGACGCCACGCCCCTGCGCCGCGATCTGCTCCATCGCCAGCCGAAGCTGCTCGCCGCAGTCGCAGCGCTGCGAGCCGAAGACGTCGCCTGTCACGCACTGCGAGTGCACGCGGACCAGCACCGGCGTCTCGCCGCTGACGTCGCCGAGAACGAGCGCGATATGCTCGTCCGGGTCCGTGATCGCCTTGTAGGCGATGCACTGCCACTCGCCCGTACTCCGTCGGCAGCTTCGACTCCGCGACGCGCTTGACCAGCTTCTCCTTGCGGATGCGGTACTGGATGAGCTGCGTGACGCTGATGATCTTCAGGGCATGCTTTCGGGCGAAACGCTCGCAGCTCCGGCAGCCGCGACATCGTGCCGTCGTCGTTCATGATCTCGCAGAGCACGCCTGCCGGATACAGCCCCGCCATCTTGCACAGGTCGACCGTCGCCTCCGTCTGCCCGGCGCGCACCAGCACTCCACCGTCGCGCGCTCGCAGCGGGAAGATGTGGCCCGGCATCACCAGGTCGTTCGGCCGCGTCTTCGGGTCGATGAGTACCTGCGTCGTGCGCGCGCGGTCCGCCGCCGAAATGCCGGTCGTGACGCCGGAGCGCGCCTCGACGCTGACGCTGAACGGCGTGCCGAAGTGCGAGTCGTTGTGGTTCACCATCATCGGGATGTGGAGCTGCTCGAGCCGCTCGCCCGTCATCGGCACGCAGACCAGCCCGCGGCCGTAGCGCGCCATGAAGTTGATCGCCTCCGGCGTCGCGAACTGCGCCGGGATCGTCAGGTCGCCCTCGTTCTCGCGGTCTTCGTCATCGATGATGATCACGAAGCGGCCGTTGCGGTACTCCTCGATCGCCTCTTCCACCGTAGCCAGCGTCTTCGCGCGACGCCGCTCGACATCGACGATCCGCGGCTGCTCCTGCTGCGCCGGCGTCTTCCGTTCCGCTGGTGTCTTCTTCATACGGCCGCCTCGCGTCGGTCCTGCAGCATCGCGTCCACGTATCGCGCGATGATGTCTGTCTCGAGGTTCACACGGTCACCCGGCTTCTTCGTGTGCAGGTTCGTGTTCTCCTGCGTGTACTGGACGAGCGACACCGAGAACGACTGATCGTCCTTCGCCATCACCGTCAAGCTGATGCCGTCGATGGCGACCGGCCCCTTCATGACCACGAACCGAAGGATCTCGGGCGGCGCGTTGAAGCGCGCGATGATCGCGTCGCCCTCAGGCGTGAAGGAGTCCAGCGTGCCCGTCGCTTCGACTACGCCCCGGACGAGGTGGCCGCTCAGACGTCCCGCGAGCTGCAACGACCGTTCGAGGTTCACCACGTCGCCCTCGCGCAGGTCGCCGAGGTTGCTGCGGCGGTACGTCTCCGGCATCACGTTGGCGACGAAGCCCTCTTCGTCGAAGTGCTTCGCCGTAAGGTCGACGCCGTTCACCGAGATGCTGTCGCCGAGGTTCGTCCCCCACAGCACCTTCTTCGCCTTGATGGCGATTTCGCCCTCGACGTTGCTGCGGACGGTGCCGAGCTCTTCGATGATGCCCGTGAACAATGCCGCCTCCGGACTTAGTGTTACAGTAACACTAAGTAATTGGCCGTCAACGCTCGAGCCATTCGTTACTGGTTTCACAGCACGTTGCGCGCTGAAATGCCGAAATCGCAGATTCAGCGCGCTTTGGCCACGCGAACCAGAGGGTGTCGCGGCGCCCGCCGACGACCATTTTAGCGCGGGTTCGCTGGCCGAGGGCGCGGGTGTCAATCCGGCCGCGAGACGTAGCCGGTAACGAGCACATCGCTCCCGAGACGCCGCGTCTCGACCCGGTCCAGCTCAATCGCGTCGGCCATGACATGGGCGCCGGGGACCGGCCACCGCCGGATAGGCGCTCCCTCCAACAATCTTCGGCGCGATGATCGCGTGCACCTTGTCAACGAGCCCTGCCTCGAACAACGACGCGTGGAGCACGCCACCGCCCTCGGCGATGAGTCGAATCATGCCACGACGGCCGAGCTCCGCCATCAGCGCGCGCAGGTCGACACGCCCGCTCGCATCGGTTCCCAGCACGAGCGCTTCGGCGCCACGCTCCTCGATCTCCGCGCGCCAGGCCGGAATCGGAGTGCTCCGTCGTGGCGATCACCGTCCGGCCGCCCGGTCCCAGCACCTGCGCATCGAGCGGCGTACGGCCGCGCGAGTCGGCGACGATTCGCAGCGGCTGTCGCTCCGCGGGCACGCCGCCGCGGCGGGCGGTCAGCTGTGGGTCGTCCAGCAGCACATTGTTGATGCCGCACATCATCGCATCGACGCGCGTCCGCTGCTCATGTGCCCACGCGCGCGCGGCCTCACCGCCTACCCAGCGCGAGTCGCCGCTCGCGGCCGCAATCTTGCCATCGAGTGTCGCCGCGAACTTTGCGATCACAAACGGCAGCCCCGTCGTGCGATGCTTGACGTATGCCTCGAGCAGCCGCTGCGCCTCCGCCTCGCCGTCACCGATCTCGACATCAATCCCCGCCGCTCGCATCCGGTCGATGCCGCGTCCCGCAACCTGCGAGTCGGGATCCAGCATGCACACGACCACGCGGGCCACGCCTGCTGCGATCAGCGCATCGGCGCACGGCGGCGTGCGGCCGTGGTGCGCGCAGGGCTCCAGCGTGACGTATGCCGTCGCGCCACGCGCGGCGTCGCCGGCGGCCGCCAGCGCCACGGCCTCGGCGTGCTTGCCGGGCGGCGGCTCCGTGGCCCCCTCGGCCACTATTCGGCCGTCACGCACGATCACGCAGCCGACGTTCGGGTTGGGGCTCGTCCTTCCCGCTGCCTGCTCCGCGAGCACGAGCGCGCGCATCGTGTGCTGTGACTTCACAGCTTCAGCTTAGCCTGAGACTGCACGAGCCTCCGGTACAGCCCCTCCATCCGTGCCATCTCCTTCTCGTTGAGTCCGCGTGCCTCGACGATGCCGCGGTTGCGCTGCGCCGCAGCGCGCCGCAGCGCCGGGTCGCCAAGCGCGCGCGAGATGCGCTCCGCGAGCAGGTCGGGGCGATGCAGCGGCACGCGAAAGCCGTTGACGCCGTCCTCAATCCACTCCCGCTGCGTCTCGAGGTCCGAGACGATCGGGAAGCACCCCACCGCCATCGCCTGCAGCAACGCGACGGAGGTGCCGTCAGATGACGGTACCGAGACGAAGACCTCCGCTTCACTCAACGCCTGCCGGAATCGTTCGCGATCCAGCGTTCCCATGAACTCGACGCGCCCCTCGACGGCGGCAGCGCGCCGCTGCAGCTCACCGTCTGCGAGCCCGCGTGTGCGATGACCAGTCTCGCGCGCACGTTGCGGCGCGCGATGCGCCCGTATGCATCGATGATCTCGCCAATGTTGTACAGGGGTTCGTGGGCCCGCGTGCTGATGATCGTTGCGTGATCTGGCACCAGAGCTTCGCGCACATTGACCGACGCCCCGGACGCCTCCAGAAAGTAGCCGTCAGCGCCCAGCACAATGACCTCGACCTTCGCGGCGTCCGCGCCCAGCGCTACCATCCGCCGCGCCATGAAGGCGTTGTTCGATGTCAGCAGGTTGGCGCGCCCCATCACATGGCCCGCGATGCGGCGCGAGATCGGATCCCGCTGCGGCGCGACGAGGACGTCGGAGCCCCACGCCGTTACGACGTAGGGGCGAAATCCCGCCATCAGCCCGTACAGTCCGTGCTCCACGACGAAGTGCGCGTGTAGCACATCAGGCGCGATCTCCCGCACGACACGCGCGACGCCTGCGCGGCGATAGCGCAGCGCGTTCGCGAGCCGCTGCACCCCGCCGGAATCCGCGAGCGTAGACCCCTCGCGACACCGGCGCCATCGCTCGGCTCCCCATCGTGCCGCCGCGAAGGACGTGCACCGTCAGACCCTGCAGCGCCGCGCGAGGCGGATAGTACGACACCGCATGCACGTCGTGCCCGCGCGCCACGAACCAGTCCAGCCACGATCGGGCGTGCACCCCGTCGAAGTCTGCCATCACGGCGATGCGCAGGCGCTCGCCCGCAGCCACCGCGCTCGACGTCGCTCATACGCCCGGGCGGGGCGCGCCGGCATCGAGTGTTGCGCGCCGTCCGCCGCGTGAGACGAGGCCACGCCAGGCATCGACGTACAACCGCGCGTCGCCGCGCCTGGGGATGAGCACATCACGCAGCGGCTCCCCTGAAATGCGCCGGTAAGCGTACAGCGCAGCCGCGAAGTGCGCGCAGTACGCGAGCGACGATGCCAGCGCCGCTCCGTTGACGCCGAATGCCGGTACCAGCGCGAGCAGCGCGACCGTCGTGACCACCAACGACACCACGGTGATCCCGGTGTTCACGAGCGGCCGTCCGCGGCTGAAGATGTAGCTCGTCAGCACCTTCGAGCCCGTGAGCGCCACCGTGCCCGGGAGCAGCCACCACAGCGCCTGCACCGACTCGTCGTAGTCGTGTCCGAAGAACGGCGGGATGATCAACGGTGCTGCCACGCCGAGCGCGACCGCGGCACCCGCCGCGATCGCCACCGTGTTCCGCGTCGCCATCGGCGTCATCCAGCGCACATCATCGTTGCTGGCGGCCGTGAGCCGCGGCAGCAGCACGATGGCTACGGCGTTGGCGATCATCCATACCCCCTCCGTCATCGACACGCCGACAGCGTAGATGCCGACTCCCGCCAGACCGACGAAGATCCGGACCACGTACTGGTCCAGCCGGTAGTTCAACAGCTGCAGGATGTTCCCCGCCTCGCCCTGCGCGCCGAAGTGCGCGAGCGACGTCAGCACGTCGAAGCGCGGCCGCGCGATCTGGCGCAGGTCGACTTGACGCAATCCCAGGCGCAGCAGGCAGAACCCCGCTGCGCACGCGTTCGAGATGATCCACGCCACGACCACGCTCTCGGCCGTGTCAGCGCCCGCCGCGTACAGCCCGACGACGCAGGCCAGCATCAACAGCGGCTGGATCGCCGTCGCGATACCCATCTCCCAGAATCGGCTCTGCGCCTGCAGGACGATGCGCAGCGCACCCGCATAGATCAGCGCCGGGATCGCAGCCACCAGCAGCCACGCCGAGACGTCGCCCCCGATAATCGTGCCACCGGTCCACGGCACGATGAGCGCTACGGCAGCGGCCGTAACTGCAACCGATGCCAGCGTCACGACGTGCGCCGCCGAGACCACGTCGCGCACCGTCATCGCGCCCTTGCCGATGTAGTAGATTGCCGCGTTGCCGAAGCCTATGCCGAGCAGCATCTGTCCGAGCGCCGCCGACACCACGAACAGCCCGAAGGCGCCCCGTCCATCCGGTCCGAGCGCTCGCGCCACGATCACGCCCGCCGCGAACGACAGCGCGCCGTCGATGACGTACGAGAGCATGACGATGTTGACGCTGCCGGCGAAGGAGCCGCGCGGCGTTTCCGGCGCGAGCGAGTCGTCCCGCATCACGGGATTGTATCGGGCGCGATCAGCGAGCCGCGGCCTCGTGCTGCGCGGCAGGTGCGCGGTTGACGAGCGCGGTCACAGCGTCGATCTCCGCCGCCATGCGCTGCGTCCCACGTCCAGAAGTGCTCTCGAGCGTACGCCGCGGCAGCCGACGCGAGACGCTCGCGCTGCGCCGCGTCGTTAGCGAGCGCGACGATCAGGTCCGACAGGCGCTCTTCGAGCGGCTTCACGAACCCGGAGCGTTGCGAGCTGTCGACAAGCCGGCCCGTCACGCTGTCCGCGATCAGGTCGCGCGTGTCGCCCGCATCGACGGCGACGATGCACATGCCGCACGCCATCGCTTCGAGCAACGGGTTGCCCACGTTCGAAAGGTCCGCTACCGCCAGGAACACGTCCGATGCGTGCATGTATCGCCCGACATCGCCCTGCGGCACCGCACCCGCGAAGCGCACGTTCGCGGTGACCCCCAGTTCGCGAGCCAGCGCCTCCAGCCGCGCCCGCTCCTCGCCGTCACCGACGACCACCAGCAGCGCCTGCGGCAGCCACGTGCGCACCCGCTGCATCGCCCGCACCGCGCGGTCCACGCGTTTCCACGTCGCGAGCCGCGAGGCTGTGAGCAGCACGAACGCCTCGTCCGGGATCGCGAGCCCCGAACGCGCCGCCGCGCGCTCGTCCGGCGTCCCCGGCCGCAGCCGTTCGAGGTCGAGGCCGTTGCGCCAGAACTTCATGCGCCCGCGCGAGCGCGGGTTCAGGCGCGCCAGCACCTCATCGCCCTGCGTCCCGTCGTCGGTCATGATCACGAGGTCGGCCGGCGTCCTCAGGGCCAGCGCCTCCTCATAGCGGCGGTAGTAGAGCATCCGGTCTGACAGCGCCGGGTGCATCACCGTGCCCTGGAAGCGCGTCACGAGCGGCAACCGGTAGCCGCGCCGTCGCAGCAACCGCGCCGCCAGCACGCCGTGCACCTCGTACGCATACACCAGGTCGAACGGCGGTGTCGCGTGGCGCAGCAGCGCCTCTGCCCGTTTCGCCGCCAGCCACGGAAAGGCCAGCGCGAAGCGCAGCTTCTGGTCGAGCGCGCCCACCGGTGATGGCACCGCCGGTAGCGGCAGGTCGCGCACGCTCGGCATGTGGAAGCGGTGGAACATCACGTTCGCGATCTCGGGGCGCGACTCGGGCGCCTCGCCGCGCGCGTCTTCGCGCCGGTAGAAGTGATTGGCGCCGATGTCTGGCAGCACGACATCAACGCGATGTCCCGCCTCGCCCCAGGCGCGTAGCGTCCGCTCGAGCGTCGGCGCGCCCTTCCCCTGGTCCAACGACCAGACGTCGAGCGCGCACAGCATCAGGATCCGCACGTGACCACACCTCGCAGCCGGTAGAACCTAGACGTGGCGCGCGTCGTCCACGCCTGCGCCGCCGGCGTGACGACGCCGCCGGATGGCCGGCGTAGCATCGATCGGCTGCGCCGCCTCGGGCGCGGGTGCCGCCTCACGCGAGCGTCGCGCGTAGTCGAGGGCCAGCGCGCCGATGACGCCAGCGAGCAGCCCCACGGCCACGGCTATGCCGAGGCGACCAGCCGTCGAGCCGATGCCTGCGCTCGCCGTGTGCGGCGCCGTGACGGCGATTGGCGTCGCATTCATCGTGCTGGCGACGACATCGTACGATTGCGAGAGCTGCGCCGCCGTCTGGTAGTTGCTTTCGGCCGCGGCCAGCGCGCCCTTCGCCGCCGCGTCGTCGGGCTGCGCGAGCGCAGCGGCGCTGGCGGCATCGAGCCGCGCCTTCGCCTCGTCCAGCTGGCGCGCGTACGGCACCACGAGCAGCCGCTCGATGTCCGGCGTCTGCGCCACCGCCGCGTCGTTGAACGCGCGCTGCCAGGCGCGCGCCGTCGCCAGGGCGTCCTGGCCGGTCACTGTGAAGTCGATCTCGGGCCGGGTGAGGGTCGCCGATGCGTGGAGCTGGGCACGCACGCTCTCCGGCGAACGGTCTCGTTCCGCGGCCACGGCGGCCACGACCTGGTCACCCGTCGCCAAGCGCGCGTAGTCGAACGGCGAAGGCAGCACGGCCGGCCCGAAGAGCGGCGGCAGCGCATCGACGACGACGTTTTCGCGGAAGCGCACCTCGCCCGACGACGAGCTCATCGCGCTGAGCGCCAACGCGACGATAACGGCAATGCTGACCGCGGCGATGGGGAGCCAGAAGTAGCGCTTGAGGGCGCCGAGGTCACGGCGCAGTCCCGGATCCTCCGGGACGGGGACGTTACTGCTCACGCGGCGAGTGTAGGATGCCGCCGCGAGCGCGGGCAAGCGGCACGTGGCGCGGCGCCGCGAGGCGTCAATCTGGAGGCGGCTCGGTCGGCTTCGTTACGGTAACCCGGCCGCGGTTACGCTCCAGCTCGTGCCGCACCATGCGCTCCTCGACGTCGCGGCCCCAGAGGTGGGGTGCGATGAACGTGGTGAAGAACTGCAGCGCCAGCAGACCGCCCCAGATCGCCGCCAGCCACTGCACCCACCAGTCGCCGCCCGTCAGGCCATCGAGAATGGCGAGGCCACCCACGATGAACACGTACAGGGCGGCATGGCGGTAGAAGTCCAGACGCCGCCGCACGCGGCGCCGCGCCCGCCGGTAGTCCGGGTCGCCGTCGAACTCGCTGCGCGGCCTGCCCGAGCCGATGCGCACGCCTCCCCACGGCCCGTTGATGTCGATGCCCTCAAAGTCGTCGCCGTCGTCGACCATGGCGCCTCCTCGTTGCAATCATAACGCCGCGAACGAGCCGGATGGGGCGCCTTGGGAACTGCGAATTCCGCACCGCGGGGTCTTCCGTGGCTCACACGCGGTGGCGCCCCGGGATCGCGTTGGATACAATCGCGCCCGATCGCAGGAGGAGGAAACCGTGCCCGAGTTCGTGCGCGTCGCGCGCCTGTCCGAGATCCCGCCGGGCACCGTCAAGGGCGTCAAGGCCAAGGGCAAGGAGATCCTCCTCGCCAACGTCGACGGCACCGCCTACGCCATGGGCGACCGCTGCACGCACCTGCGTGGCCACCTGCACAACGGCACGCTGTGCGGCACCGTGCTCGAGTGCCCCCTCCACGGCGCGAAGTTCGACGTCGCGGACGGCGGCGTCGCCGGCTGGGTCACCCATCCGACGTGGTACAAACTCCTGCTCGATGCCGCCTACCCGGGCTTCCTGCGACGGGGCGTCCCCAGCTTCCCCACCCGCGTCGAAGGCGACGACGTTTACGTAGAGGTGTAACGCGCTCGGCGGCACGGGAACGCGTCATCACCGATAGGCGAGGGTTGCGATAACCGATGACCCCCGATGCCGCCAACCCGGACTGGCAGGAATGGCACCGCGAATACGACGACCCGGCGTCGCGGCTCTCGCGCCGTCTCACCGTCGTCCAGGCGCACATCCGCCATGAGATCGGATCGCGCGTCGGCGCCCTCCGCATCGTCAGCATGTGTAGCGGCGAGGGACGCGACCTGATCGGCGTGCTCGCCGGCCACGACCGGCGCGACGACGTGATGGCGACGCTCATCGAGCTCGAGCCTGCCATCGCCGTCATCGCTCGCGACGCCGCAACGCGCGCCGGGCTCGCCGGCGTGCACGTGGAGTGCGCCGACGCCGCACTGTCCGACAGCTACGCTGGCGCCGTCCCCGCCGATATCGTCCTCGCCTGCGGCATCTTCGGCAACATCTCCGGCGGCGACATCCGGCGCACGGTCGAACACCTGCCCGCGCTGTGCGCCGCGCGCGCCACGGTCATCTGGACCCGCGGCCGCTCGCGCGAACGCGACGTAACGCCGGCGATCCGCGGCTGGTTCCGTGACGCCGGATTCGAGGAGCGCCGCTTCGACGCTCCTGCGGACGAAACATTCTCCGTCGGCTCGCATCGCCTCGTCGCCGCCCCGCAGCCGCTGCGCCCGGGCGTCCGGATGTTCCGCTTTGTTACGGCGTGATCCACCGCGCCGCCGGCGTTAACCCGGCCGCGTGCCGGCGGTCAGCTCGGTGCGCCGCGGCAACGTCCGCATCCGCAGCCGTACGAGCTGCCGCGCCATCTTGATGATGTCCTGCGGGAACTTGACGCGTGAATCGGGGTCCTCGACCCAGCGCACCGGGATTTCCTTGAGCCGGTAGCCGGCCTTCTCGGCGATGACGAGCAGCTCCGTGTCCCAGAACCACTCGCCGTCGCGGACCTGGGGCAGCAGCTCCTGCGCCGCCGCGCGCGTGATCGCCTTGAAGCCGCACTGCGCGTCCGAGAACTTCGTCCAGAACAGCGCCTTGATCAGCATGATGTAGCCGCGCGAGTTCACCTCGCGCCGGAACGACCGCTCGATGTCCGCCGCCTTCGCGACGCGCGAGCCGTAGGCGAGGTCGTAACCCTCGTCGCAGACGCCGGCGAGCAGCGGCAGGATCGACGCCAGGTCCGTCGAGAGGTCGACGTCCATGTAGCACATCGCGTCGGCCGGGCTCTCCAGCCAGACCTTCGTCAGCGCACGCCCCCGCCCCTTGCGGTCGAGGTGCGCCACGCCGACGCCGTCCGGGTCCGCCGCCGCGAGCTTCTTCGCCACCTCGAGCGTGCCGTCCGTCGAGGCGTTGTCGGCGATGACGATGCGCCAGCGGTAAGGGCAGGTTCTCGCCCGCCCACGCGCGCAGCTTCGCGACGCTCCCGGCGAGCGTGCGCTCCTCGTTGTAGCAGGGGATTACCATGTCGACGGACGTCATCGGCGGCAGCGTATCGAGAGCGCGATCCCTGCGCGAGCGTCTGGACACATAAGTGGACGGAACGACGATCGAGCCTGGCACCATCGCAGCACGCATCGACGCTACCGCTACGGAGGCCAGGCGCCCTCGCCAGCCGTGCGGCAACATCGTGCTGAGCACCCGTGCCGCCCCGTCACGCAGGCAAAGAGAGCGCCCGCATCGCTGCGGGCGCTCTTCACGAAGTAGAACCGAAGACCGAACCCCGACGACCGCCTAGTAGTCCATCGGCGGCGGCGCGGGCGCGGCGGACGGCGGCTCCGGGATCTCCGTCACGAGCGCCTCCGTCGTCAGCACCATCGCGGCGATCGATGCCGCATTCTCGATCGCCGAGCGCGTCACCTTCGCCGGGTCGATGATGCCCGCCTTGAAGAGGTCGGTGTAGACGTCGTTCCTGGCGTCGTAGCCGTACATCTTGCTCTTCGCGCCGCCCGACCGGATGTTCTCGATCGACCACCGAGCCCTCCTGGCCGGCGTTCTCGGCGATGATCCGCGTCGGCTCCTCGAGCGCGCGCTCCAGGATCGCTGCGCCGGTCTTCTCGTCGCCCGAGAGCTTGTTCTTCGCCGCCGCAACGGCGTCGATGGCGCGGAGCAGCGCCACGCCGCCGCCCGGCACGATGCCCTCCTCGACGGCCGCCCGCGTCGCCGAGAGCGCGTCCTCGACGCGGAGCTTCTTCTCCTTCAGCTCCACCTCGGTCGCCGCGCCGACCTTGATGCACGGCCACGCCGCCCGCCAGCTTCGCCAGCCGCTCCTGCAGCTTCTCGCGGTCGAAGTCCGATGTCGCGTCGTCGGTCTGCGCCTTGATCTGCTCGATGCGGTCCTGGATCGCCTGATCGGAGCCGTGGCCCTCGATGATGGTGGTCTCGTCCTTGGTCGGACGTGACGCGGCGCGCGCGGCCGAGGTCCTCGACTTGCGCGTTCTCCAGCTTGCGGCCCATCTCCTCGGTGATGAACGTGCCGCCGGTGAGGATCGCGATGTCCTCGAGCATCGCCTTGCGGCGGTCGCCGAAGCCCGGCGCCTTGACGACGAGCGCGTTGATCGTGCCGCGCAGCTTGTTCACCACCAGCGTGGCCAGCGCCTCGCCGTCGACGTCGTCGCAGATGACGACGAAGTTCTTCGTCACCTGCAGCACCTTCTCCAGCACCGGCAGGATGTCCGCGATGGCGGAGATCTTCTTGTCGGTGATGAGGATGTACGGCTCCTCGAGCGACGGCCTCCATGCGGTCGGGGTTGGTGACGAAGTAGGGCGAGATGTAGCCGCGGTCGATGGCCATGCCCTCGACGTACTCCGTCTCGAACTTCAGGCCCTTCGACTCCTCGACGGTGATCACGCCGTCCTTGCCGACCTTCTCCATGACGTCGGCGATCAGGTCGCCGATCTCGGCGTCGGCGGCGGAGATCGTGGCCACGTGGGCGATGTCGGTCGCGGCCGCGAGACCGGCGACGGCCAGGCTCGCGCAAGGACTTGAGCACCGCCTGCACGCCGATCTCGAGCCCGCGCTTGAGCGCCATCGGGTTGGCGCCGGCGGCGACGTTCCTCATGCCCTCGCTCACCATCGCCTGGGCGAGCACGGTCGCGGTCGTCGTGCCGTCGCCGGCGACGTCGTTGGTCTTGGTGGCGACCTCCTTCGCGAGCTGCGCGCCCATGTTCTCGAAGGGGTCCTTCAGCTCGATCTCCTTGGCGATCGTGACGCCGTCGTTGGTGACGGTCGGCGGGCCGAACTTCTTGTCCAGCACGACGTTGCGGCCGCGCGGCCCGAGCGTGGTCTTGACCGCGTCGGCCAGCGCGTCGACGCCGCCCTTGAGCGAGCGCCGCGCCTCCTCATCGAATACGAGTTGCTTTGACATCTATTGCTCCTCTGTTGTGCCGCCTCTGAAGGACGCGCGGGGTTCGTTACTGGACCTTGGCGAGCACGTCTTTCTCCGAGAGCACGATCAGCTCTTCCTGGTCGATCTTGACCTCCTGGCCGGTGTACTTGGCGAAGAGGACGCGGTCGCCGACCTGGACGTCCATGGCGATGCGCTTGCCGTCGTCGTCGAGGCGGCCCGGGCCCGACCGCGATCACCTCGCCCTGCTGGGGCTTCTCCTTCGCCGTGTCCGGGATGACGATGCCGCTGGCCAGCACCTCCTCCTGCACGACGGCGCGGATGACGATCCGGTCGTGCAGGGGACGAGCCTGCCGGCGGAGCGGGCGCGGGTGCCGTTGCTCTTTGCCTTCGCCGCTGGTTTGGACGCTACAGCCTTGGCCACGATGTACCTCCTGTGGTCTCCAGGTTTGAGTTTGCCGGGACTCGAATCTGTCGTTGGTCTTAGCACTCGTCAGACGAGAGTGCCAGAACGAGATTACCGCAGGGTGCTGCCGTTGCTGCAAGAGGCTGACGAGGCTACGCGCGAAGCTATTGCCCGCCGTACACGGTTCCGTGTACCGTGCGGGCATGGCGCCGCGACGCCGAAAGCGTAAAGCAAAGTGGGACGCCGGCTCCGTGCGCAACCTGCGCGCCCACCTCGAGCTGACGCAGCAGCAGCTCGCCGACGAACTGGGCGTGCGCCAGCAGACCGTCAGCGAGTGGGAGACGGGCGTCTATCGGCCGCGCGGCGCCAGCGAGCGCGTCCTCACCTTCGTCGCCGAGCGGCGCGGGCTTCGAGTACGGCGCCGAGGAGCGATGATCGCCGGCGTCGTGCACGACGCCCGCCCGCGTTATCGCGCCGCGGCGGACGAAACCGCGGACGGAAGGCCCCGCGCGCAGCCGCAGCCACAGAAAACGCTCAGCGAGGAGCAGCTCACGCGGCTATGGCGGGGGCGGCGCTTCCCGCAGGGCGCCCTCGTGACGCGCGCCGGCGTGCCCGTCAACGTCATCTTCCAGGGCCGCCCGGGGCGCGGACCCGGGCCCGACTTCCGCGGCGCCGTCATCGCCGGTCCCTCCGGCGTGCCGGTGCGCGGCGATGTCGAGTTGCACGTCCGCTCGTCGTTGTTCCGCGCCCACGGGCACGACGGCGACGCCGCCTACGCGGACGTCATCCTCCACGTCGTCTTCGAGGACGACACGGGCCGCGACACGCCCTTGCCGGGCGGCGGCAGCGCGCCGGTCGTCGCGCTCGGCTCCTGGGTGGCGACGCGCGCCGAGGAGCTCGAGCGCTGGCTCGCGCGCCCCCTCCTCTGGCGAGAGCCCTGCCACGACGCCGTCATGCGCATGGGCGAGGACGGCGCGGCAGCCGTGCTCGATGCCCATGGCGACGTGCGCCTGGAACGCAAGGCAGAGGCATTCCGCGCGCGACGCCGCTGCCTGCGGCGACGAGCAGGCGCTATACGAGGGACTCTTCGAGGCGCTGGGCTACGGCGGCAACGCGCAGCCGATGCTGGCGCTCGCGCGCCTGCTGTCATGGACAGAGCTGCGCGAACGCACGCGCGGCGCCCCGTCCCTGACGGCGGAAGCGCTGCTCCTAGGCAGCGCCGGACTGCTGCCCTCGCAACGCGGCCACCGCGGCCCGCTCGAGCCCTACGTCGTCGAGATCGAGGGCGTCTTCGCTGCGAGTCGCCTGCCGCCGCTCCCGGCGGGATCGTGGAAGACGTGGGGCGTGACGGCCGGAGAACGCGCCCGCCCGGCGCGTCTCCGCGGCGGCAGCCCTGCTCTCACGCCTCGAGGCGCCGTCGGAACTGCTTACCGTCAGCAACGCCCGCACCACGAACGAGGCGGTCGCGCCGCTGCTCGTCAGCGCCGCCGGCTACTGGCGCCATCACCACGACCTCTGCGCCGCGGCCTGCCGCCTGCCGCCGGCGTTCGTCGGCCGCTCGCGCGCGCTCGAGATCGTGGTCAACCTGCTGATCCCGGCGGGCATCGCCTCCGCTGACGCGGCGCTGGCCGAGTACGCCCGCGCGCTCTACGCGCGCCTGCCCCGGCCCGCGGTCTACGGCGCGACCCGCTTCATTGAGGAGGCGCTGGCATCAGAGGGCGTCCGCGTGCCGGTGAACGGCCGACGCGCCCAGGGCCTCCTCGAGCTGCGCAACAACTGGTGCACGCAGGGCGGCTGCGGCCGGTGCGGGCTGAGTCAGGAGTGTGCCAGCTTCTCAGTGGTTCAGTGTGTCCGTGCCACTTTGCGGCATCGATGACTGAACAACTGAACAGCTTCACCCCGCGAAGCGCATCGCGGGCTGCGGGTCGAGATCCCATCCCGCCTGCAGAGCATCGAAGCGGTAGTGCGCGCAGGCGGCGATCATCGCGCCGTTGTCGGTGCAGAGCACGGGCGGCGGCGCGAAGACCGGCAGCGGCGAGCGACGTCGATCAGCAGTTCGCGCAGGGCGCCGTTGGCGGCGACGCCGCCGCGAGAGCAGGACGCTGCGGGCGCCCTCGCGCCGGGCGGCGCGCACGGCCTTCTTCGTCAGCACGTCGATCACCGACGCCTGGAACGCCGCGGCGATCTCCGGCGCACGGCGGCGGCGCGCCGCCCTCGCCGCGCACGGTGTGCAGCACCGCCGTCTTGAGGCCGCTGAAGCTGAAGTCGTCGCTGCCCTTGAGCCAGGCGCGCGGCAGCCGCAGCGCCGACGGCGGCATCGTCGCCTCGCGCGCCGCCCGCTCGATCGCCGGCCCGCCGGGAAAGCCGAGGCCGAGCAGCCGCCGACCTTGTCGAAGGCCTCGCCGGCGGCGTCGTCGCGCGTGCGGCCGAGCCGGCGTAGCCGCCGTGCGCGCGACATCAGCACGAGGTCGGTGTGGCCGCCGGAGACGATGAGGCCGAGCGCGGCAGCTCGGGCGGGCGATACTCGCGGCCCTCGACCTCGAGCCAGTTGGCGTAGAGGTGGCCCTCGAGGTGGTTGACGCCGAGCAGCGGCAGCTCGTGCGCGTAGGCGAGCGCCTTGGCGACTGTTGACGCCGACGAGCAGCGCGCCCGCGAGACCCGGGCCCGGCGGTCACGGCGACGCCGGCGAGATCGCCCCGCTCGCACGCCCGCCTCTGCCAGCGCGGCGTCGATCACCTGCAGGATCACCTCGAGGTGGTGCCGCGACGCCACCTCCGGCACGACGCCGCCGTAGTGCGCGTGCAGGTGGAACTGCGAGGCGACGACGTTCGAGCGGACGATGCGCCCGCCCTCGACCACGGCCGCCGCCGTCTCGTCGCACGAGGTCTCGATGCCAAGGATGAGCGTGGACGTAATCAGCGGTTCAGCGCCTCAGCGCGTCAGGCACGGACGCGCCGAGCAGCTCCTTCGGCAGGTCGATGGTGTGCCGGCGCACCTCGGACATGATGCGCTCCCCAGTTGCGTCGTCCGGCTCGCAAAGGGGCAGCCGCAGGGGCCCCGCCGCGAAGCCGAGAGCGTTCATCGCGTGCTTCAGCGGGATCGGGCTGGTGACGCAGAAGAGCGCGTTGATCAGCGGCAGCAGACGGCGATGGATCGACGCCGCGTCGGCCGTGCGCCCGGCGAGCTGCGCTTCGACCATGCGCGCGATCTGCGCCCCGACGAGGTGGCTGGCGACGCTGATCACGCCGAAACCGCCGAGGCGACGATGGCGAACGTGTCCTCGTCGTTGCCGGACCAGACACGGAACGCCGGCGGCGCATCCCCGATGACGCGGGCGATCTGCGCCATGTCGGCGCTCGATTCCTTGACGCCGATGATGTTGCCCTCACGCGCCACCGCAGCTGCGTCTCCGGCGGTCATGTTTACGCCGGTGCGGGCGGGGATGTTGTAGAAGATGCACGGCCGCTCGACGCGCTGAGGCGATGGCCGCGAAGTGCCGGTACAGCCCCTCCTGCGTGGGCTTGTTGTAGTACGGCGCCGTCAGCAGCAGAGCATCGACGCCTGTCGCGCACCGCCTCGCGGCTGAGCTCGACGCTGTCGGCCGTGCAGTTGTCGCCGGAGCCGGCGATGACGGCGGCGCGGCCGCCGACAGCCTCCTTCACCTCCGACCAGAGGCGCATCTTCTCGTCGCGCTCAGCGTCGGCGCCTCGCCGGTGGTGCCGGTGACGACGAGGGCGTCGGAGCCGGAGTCGAGCAGCGCCAGCGCCAGCCGCCGCGCCTGCGCGTAGTCGACGGCGCCGTCGGGCGCCATCGGCGTGACCATTGCGGTGAGGAGGCGTCCCGGCTCGACGGGCATGCTTCGATCCCTCCAGGCCTACACGAGGCCGCGCGCGATCATCTCCTCGGCGATCTGGATCGCGTTCAGCGCCGCGCCCTTGCGGATGTTGTCCGCGGAGATCCACATCGCCACGCCGCCCGGGTTCGACGCGTCCTGCCGGATGCGGCCGACGTACGCCGGATCGCGCCCCCGGCCGCGCGCGGCGTCGGGTAGAGGCCCGCCGCCGGATCGTCCTGCACGACGACGCCAGGCGCGCGCGACAGCACCTCGCGCACTTCAGCCGCCGTCATCGGCCGCTCGAACTCGACGTGCGCCGCGATGCTGTGGCCGAAAAACACGGGCACGCGCACGCACGTCGCCGAAAGCGCAAGCCCCGGCTCGTGCATGATCTTGCGCGTCTCTCGCCGTTCATCTTCCACTCTTCCTTCGTGTAGCCGTCTTCCATGAAGGCGCCGACCTGGGGGAGCAGGTTGAAGGCAATCTGCTGCGGGTAGACGCTCGGCGCCGATTCGCCGCCGCCCGCCCAGGCGCGCGACTGCTCCTCGAGTTCGGCGACCGCCCGCTGCCGGTGCCTGACACGGACTGATAGGTGTCGGCGACGACGCGCGTCACGCGGTTGAGCGCGTGCAGGGGCGCAGAGGCAGAGCACGAGCGGCGTGGTCGAGCAGTTGGGAATCGCGAGGATGCCCTTGTGCGTCTCGACGTCGGCGGGCGTTGACCTCCGGGATCACAAGCGGCACCCCGGGGTCCTGGCGCCAGACGCTCGAGTCGTCGATGACGATGGCACCGGCGTCGCGGGCGACCTGCGCGTACTCGCGCGAGGCCTCGCCCGACGCCGAGATGAAGACGAAGTCCGCTCCCTTGAAGGAGGACGCATCGGTCTACTTCGACCACGATCTCGCCTTCGCCGAACGGGATGCGCTTGCCGGCCGAGCGCTCGGTCGCGAGAAGCTTCAGCCCCTTCAAAGGGAAGCCGCCGCTCGGCGGCGATCTCGAGGAACTCGCGGCCCGACGACGCCGGTCGCGCCGATCGACGGCGACGTTGTACTGCTTGGCCTCGCCCGGGATCGCGATCGCGCTCCTTCTCGGAAGTGGGTGCTGCATGATACGGGACAGGCGAAAACGCGGCCAGATACGACCGCTTCGGAGCGGTCCTGCACCACAACGGCCGAGCGGGAGGCGCAGTGTCGTTGGTTACGCCGCTCGGCTGCCGCGCTTGGCCGCCGCGATCGCGGCCGCGACGAGCGTCTCTGGGGCGAGGCCGTCCTCAGGGAACGCAGCTATGCCGACGCGCCAGTTGCGGCGGTTCACGTGCGCGCTGCGCACCGTGAACTCCGTCGCCAACCGGTGGCCGACGATCTGCGCCTGCGCGAAGGCCGACCCTGGCAGGATGACCAGGTAGCCGCCGCCCCTGACCGCGCCCGCCTCGTCTCCATCTCGCAGCTGCGCTGCGATGGCACGCGTCACGATCTGCGCTCCGCCCGGCTGATCTGCTCGTCTGGCAGCAGCTGCGGGAGCACGCCGAGGACGCAGAACTCGCGGCCCGCGCTGGCCGAGCGCTCGACGAGGGCCTCAAGCGCCGATTGGAGCGCCTTCTCGTCGAGCAGCCGCGCGTCGGCGGCCGGTACGGCCTGGGTCTCGTGAGAAGGCTCAGCTTGCTTTCGCCTGAAAAGACGCATCGTGGGGAAGTATCGGCCGCCACAACCGGGCGCGCGACCGCATCTATGCCCTGTCACGCGTTTGATATAGGAGATCGATCCTGGACTCGTCATTATGTGCACTTCAGATTCGCTACGAAGACGCTGACAGCGCCGCAACTTGCCATATGGTAAGCGGGGAGGCCCCTTCAGGGTTTCCAAATGAAGGGCGGTGGTGTAGGGTAACGCGGTCGCGCGGCCGGTCCGGAACAGCGCGACAGGAAGCCCCCGTCCACCTGCAGTTCGGTCCGCCAAGGAGGCGAGCATCGCGCGGCAACGCGTCGGTTAGCGCTGCCCGCGCCCGGAAGCAAGGATGCCAGCAGGGTCCCCTCCCGCCGCCTCTTTCCCTGTTCGCCACGGTGTATTGCACCCCTTGACGGGAGGGCACCAGACTTCGCTACGCCGGCCGATGTTGTGGGTGAGGAGGAGCCGCCGCAATGACAGGCCGCTACCGGCGATCGCTGCTCAAGCTGTTGCCACTCGCGCTCGTTGCGCTGCTGGCATTCGTCGCCTTCACGGGCTGCACGCCGGAGGTCAACGCCGAACTCAAGACCTACAGCGGCATCAACGACATCCGCGCCCGGCACGGGCTACCGCCGCTCAGTCCCTCCCAGGACCTCGTGAACGTCGCCCGCATGCGCAGCGCCGACATGGCCGCGAAGGGCTACTTCAGCCACAACCCGCCCGGCGGATGCAACTACGTCTGCCTGCTCGACAGCCACGGCGTGCCCCACGCCTGGGCAGGCGAGAACATCGCGTGGAACGACTGGGACTGGAACCAGACGGCGGGCGTCGCCGTGAAGATGTGGGAGAACTCGCCTCCGCACCTGGAGAACATCCTCAACTGTCACTACGAGCGCATGGGCACCGGCGTCGTGCGTGCGCCCGACGGCAAGATCTATTACACGATGATCTTCGAAGGCAGCCACCCCTGCTAGCGTCGTCGCCGCGAGACCGGTAGACGCGGGCATCAGCGCCCGCGTTTTGCTAGCCCGGCTATGGCGCGGAGATAGAGGGCGATACACTTCGCGGCATCGTCCGCACGCCTGAGCCCGGAGACAGCGTGGAAGGCAACGAGTACCAGCGCACGACCCTCCCGAACGGTCTGCGCATCGTCAGCGCTTCGATGCCGGGCACGCGTTCGGTCGCAGTCAGCGCCTACGTCGGCGCCGGCTCGCGCTATGAAACCGAGGCCGAGGCCGGCATCTCCCACCTCCTCGAGCACCTCCTGTTCAAAGGCACCGAGAAGCGCCGCCACGGCGCAGGAGATCTCCGAGCCCATCGATGGCGTCGGCGGCGTCATGAACGCGGGCACCGACCGCGAACTGACCGTTTACTACGCGAAGGTCGCCCGCCCTCACTTCGACCGCGCGGCGGATGTCCTCACGGACATGCTCCGCAACCCGCTCATCGCGTCCGAGGAGGTGGAGAAGGAGCGCAAGGTCGTCATCGAGGAGCTGGCCTCGATCGGCGACTCGCCGCCGCAGCTCGTTGACGTGTTGCTGGACGCCACGATGTGGCCGGACCAGCCCCTCGGGCGCGACGTCGCCGG
Organism: uncultured Chloroflexia bacterium; assembly: GCA_963736015.1. Lineage (GTDB taxonomy): Bacteria > Chloroflexota > Dehalococcoidia > DSTF01 > JACRBR01 > CAVTNG01. The sequence goes on from CAVTNG010000008.1 coordinate 158,809, forward strand.
CACCGAGGCATCGGTGTCCGCCCTGACCCGCGACGCGACGATGGACTACCTGCGGCGCCAGTACGTCCCCAACAACATCGTCATCGCCGTCGCCGGTGCCATCGAGCACGATGAGGTCGTCGCCGCGAATCGAACAGGCGCTGGGCGACTGGCAGGCGGGCGCGCCATCCGCCTGGTTCCCGGCCATCGATGGCCAGACGGCCGCCCGCGCCGCCGTCATGTACAAGAAGACGGAGCAGGCGCACATCGAGATCGCCGTCCACGGCCTTTCGAGCCTCGACCCCGACCGCTTCGCGCTCGACCTGATCAGCGTCATCCTCGGCGAGGGCATGAGCAGCCGCCTGTTCATTGAGCTGCGCGAAAAGCGCGCGCTCTGCTACGACGTCCACAGCTACGCGAGCCACTACCTGGACACCGGCTCCTTCGCCGTCTACGCCGGCGTCGACCCGACGAAGGCCGCGAGGCCTCGCGAAGCGCTGATCGAGCAGATGACCCGCATGGGCGCCTGCGGCGTCAGCGGCGATGAGCTGCACAAGGCGAAGGAGCTCTCGAAGGGGCGCCTGCTCCTGCGCATGGAAGACACGCGCAACGTCTCAGGCTGGCTCGGCGGCCAGGAGATGCTCAACGGCATGATCCGGACGCCCGACGAAATCGTGGCGCTGATCGATGCCGTGACGCCGGACGATACGCGCCGCGTCGCCGCATCGCTGCTGGAGGCCGCGCGCATGACGATTGCCGTGGTCGGCCCCTTCCGCAGCGGCAGCCGCTTCGAACGCCTGCTGGCGTAGATCGAGTGCTGTCGGCGAACGAACAACCAATGGCCCAGCAGCCCGTGGCGCTCACCGGCGCCTACCTGTTTGCGAGGGATCTCGCGGCAACGGCCGCGTTCTACCGCCTGCTCGGGTTCACGATCCGGGAGGGAGGTCCATCGTTCGCTGCTGCCGAAACCTCCGACGGCATCGGACTGTCGTTCGGCACCGCCGAGCTGACGCGCTCGGACGACCCTTCGTGGCGCGAGCCGGTGGGCCCGACCACGAATACGCTCAACTTCACGCTCGCCTCGCGCGAAGCCGTCGATGCAAAGTACGAAGAGACGGTCGCCGTTGGCTACGCCGGCGACCTGGCGCCGATCGATGCGCCGTGGGGAGCGCGCTTCGCGATCATCGACGATCTCGATGGCAACGTGATCGGGCTCCACAGCCCGACTTGAGCCGATCCGCCAACTCCGGGGACTGAATGCGCGGCTCAGCCGCCCACGCGGCCCCGGCGCTGGTCGGGCTCCTGCCCGGTCGTGAACCGCGGCTTGTACTCCGGCTCCTTGCCCGCCATCTGATCCCGGTGCATGCGGTCGTGCCGGTAGTACGAGCGGAGCCACTGCATCACCGTCAGTTGCCCAAACATCGCCTGGCTCGCCGTGCGCTCGAACTGCTCGGGCCGCATCGAGGCGATCAGCGCCAGCGTGGTTGCGCGCTGGTCACGTAGCTGCTGCGTCAAATCCAATACCGTTCGCCCGTTCGCCGCGGTCAGCGGGATCGCCACGCGGTCGCCGCGCACGCTGGTGACGTCCGGGTCGTCCTCGGCGAGCGCACGCTCGACCCACGCCCGGTAGGCCGTCTCCATCTCCGCCAGGTGTGCCAGCTGCTCCTTGGCCGACCACTGCACTTCGCCCTCGCCCTCGGCAGGTCCGACGGAGGCGGCTGCATCGTCGAGGCTGGCCGCTTGGGCGAGCAGCGCGTCTCGTTCGGCGTGCATCTTGTAAAGCAACTCAGCGACCGCAGCCTCGTCCGCCATCGGATCGGCCTCCCGCGAATCTCACCCGGATGAGCAGTAACAACCACTCGCTGGGCCGCGTTTTAGGTGTGTCAAGCGTAATGGGGGAGCGATCGATGGCCAAGCGGGATCCGCACCGCACGGAGAAGCTCCGGATCGCCGTCCGGTACTTGCTGGAGCACGGCGAGCTGGTGCCGGGCAGCCAGTCCCGGCTCGCGGAGCACTTCAACGTGTCCCGCCAGCGCGTCCATCAGATCGTCGTCGCCGAGCGCCAGCAGCTCGCGATGCGCGAGACGGAACACCCCGCCCCGGTGGCGTCCTGACCGGGAAAGCAGGCTAGAGACTGGAACGGAGTACCGACCCGATGGCCAAGCGAGACCCCCAGCGCACTCTGAAGCTGCGTATCGCCGTGCGTTACCTGCTCGAGCATCACAGTTTCGAGAAGGGCAACCAGACCCGGCTAGCGGAGCACTTCCACGTGTCGCGCCAGCGGGTCCACCAGATCGTCGTCGAGGAGCGCCAGCGCCGCCTTGCCGCGCAGGCCGCGGCGACGCCCGCGCCAGCGCCGCACCCCGAGCCGCAGGCGATCCCGATCGCCGCCGCTAGCTGAGGAAGCCGAGACGCCGGGCCGTGGACATGGCGAAGAGGTCGGTCATTCCGGCGATATAGTCCGCCGTCCGTCGCGCGAGCGGATCCTCAGGACGCGTGTACTCGGACGCCGCGACCTCCTCCGGATGGTGTAGAAAATGATCCCAGAGGAACTCCAGCACGCGGCGCGCCCGCTCGGCCTCGGCGAGCCGCTCCTCCCACAGGTACACGTTCTCAAACAGGTAGTCGCGTAGCGCGTCGGTCGCGGTCCCGACGTCGGCGCTCATCACGATCGCGCCGCCTTCGCCCCGCGGCCTCAGCGCCGCCTCCCACGATGCGTCGACGGTATCGCTCACCAGCGTGTCGATCCGCTGCGAGTGCGTCTCCCCGAGTACGCGTCGCGCGTCCGCCGGCAGCTCTTCCTCCCGCAACAGCCCGGCTCGCACCGCGTCGGCGATGTCGTGGTTGAGGTACGCGACTGAGTCCGCCAGGCGCACGACCTGGCCCTCGAGCGTCGACGCCAGCGGACTCACCCCACTCCGCTTCCCGCCCACGAGCGCTCCTCCAGCTCGGCGAAGATGCCCTCGCGCGGCTTCGAGTGCTTGAGGATGCCCTCCCGCACCTCCCACGTCAGGTTGAGCCCTGCCCCGGAGGCCTCGAGCCAGTCGACGATGCGCACACTCTGCTCGTTGTGGCGGAAGCCGCCGGGAGCAACTTCCCCAACGCCTCCTCGCCGGCGTGTCCGAACGGCGTGTGCCCCAAGGTCGTGGCCCAGACCGATCGCCTCCGTCAGGTCCTCGTTGAGGTTGAGCGCGCGCGCGATCGTGCGCGCGATCTGCGCCACCTCGAGCGTGTGCGTCAGCCGCGTGACGTAGTGGTCCCCCGCCGGCGCGATGAAGACCTGCGTCTTGTGCTTGAGCCGCCGGAACGCCTTCGAGTGGATGATCCGGTCGCGGTCACGCTGGTACTCCGTCCGCATGTCGGACGGCGGTTCCGGCCGCGCCCGTCCACTCGTCTCGGCCGAGCGCATGGCCGCCGGCGCGAGGTCGTGCTCGCGCTCCTCGAGGCGCAGCCGCACGGTCTCATGAGGTCGCACAGCGCGAGTGTAGGAGACGTGCCGAGCGCGGGCGAGAGCTCGTTTGAGTCGCTTGATCGCATCGGGGGGCGGCGATAGGCTTGCCTCACCTGTACGTAAGGTGCGGAGTCGCGTCTTCACGCGCCCGGAGGCAGCCAATGAGCCGCCCCGTCCTGCGCACCCGCCTGTGCGACATCCTCGATATCGAATACCCCATGATCCTCGCCGGAATGGGTGGCGTCGCCACGGCAGATCTCGTCGCCGCCGTGTCCGAGGCAGGCGGCCTCGGCATCGTCGGGGCAGCGTCAATGCCGCCCGACGAGATCGAGCGCCAGGTGCGCCGCATCCGCGACCTCACATCGAAGCCCTTCGGCGTCGATGTACTGCTCCCCTCCGGCGTCGCCGCCCCGGCAGTCGATGCGAAGGCGGGCGAGAAGAAGGAAGCCGCTCCGGCCGGCGCCCGCAAGCGCCCGATTGAATACCTCCCGCAGCCGTACCAGGACTTCGTGCACAGCGCGGAGCAGGAGTTCGGCCTGCCGGAGCGCGGCCAGGATCAGGATTGGTCGCAGGGCATGCGGCGCATCGGCGGCGGAGACTTCTCGAAGAGCCAGGTGGAGGCCATCCTCGACCTGAAGGTGCCGGTGTTCGCGTCCGGTCTCGGCAACCCCGCCCCGTACGTGGAGGCATTTCACGCACAGGGCGCGAAGGTGATCGGCCTCGTCGGCAACGTGAAGAACGCCCGCCGCGTCGCCGACGGCGGCACCGATGTCGTCGTCGCGCAGGGCACCGAGGCCGGCGGCCACACCGGCCGCATCGGCACCATGGCGCTGCTCCCGCAGGTGATCGACGCCGTCCGGCCGACGGCTGTTTGCGCCGCCGGCGGCATGGGGGACGGCCGCGGCATCGCGGGCGCGCTGGCGATGGGCGCCGACGGCGTATGGGTCGGCACGGCATTCCTCGTGTCGCGCGAGGCGACCTGGCCGGACCTGCTCAAGCAGCGCATCCTCGCCGCAACCGAGGAAGACACGCGCGTCACCCGCCTCTATAGCGGCAAGACCATGCGCAACATCAACAACCCGCTCATCGAGTACTGGGAGTCGCAGAAGCTCGACGCGCTGCCCATGGGCATGCAGGGCATCGTGTCCGGCGAGATCATGGCCGGAGCGCGCCAGGCCGACCGCCTCGAGTTGCTGATGAACCCCGCCGGCCAGATCTCCGGCATGCTCGAGGCCTCGCGTCCGGCGAAGGAGATCTTCGAGGACATGGTCCGCGAGGCGGCCGAGATCATCGCCGACGGCCTGGACCGCCGCGTGACGGCGTCAATCTGATCGCATGACTGATAGTGCCCTCTCCGACCTGCGGATCATCGACCTCGCCGGAGAGATCGGCGTCTACTGCACAAAGCTCCTGGCAGATCTCGGCGCCGACGTCATCCGCGTCGAGCCGCCGGACGGCGACCCATTGCGCGAGATCGGCCCGTTCTGGCATGACGAGCGCGCTGCGGACCGCAGCCTCTCGTTCTTCAACCTCAACACGAACAAGCGCAGCATCACTCTCGACTTCACGAAGCCGGATGGACGCGGCGTTTTCGAGCGGCTGGTGAAGTCCGCGGACATCATCGTCGAGACGTACGAACCCGGATACCTCGACTCCCTGAACCTCGGCTACGACGGTCTGGCGAAGATCCGCCCGGACATCATCCTCACCTCGATCACCGGCTTCGGGCAGACCGGCCCGCACGCACACTATCGCTGGTCGGACATCGTCGGTGTTGCAATGAGCGGCATGATGACGCTCGCCGGCGAACGCGAGGACCCGCCGAACATGCCCGCCTGCGAGCAGGGCTACCACGGCGCCAGCATCCAGGCCGCGGCGGGGACCCTGATGGCGGCGATCCAGCGCGACCGCACCGGTGCCGGGCAGCACGTCGACGTGTCCATGCAGGAGGCGCTCTCCATCAACCAGGAGCGCGCGATGATGACCTACGACATGCTCAAGCAGATCCTGGGTCGCACCGGCGCGCGCGGCGTCATCCCGATCGACGTACCCGGCATCGGCACGTACGAATGCGCGGACGGCTACATCTTCGCCTACCTCGGGACGCCCGGCGGAGCGCCGTGGCCGGTGATGCTCGAGTGGATGAATCGCGAGGGCAAAGCTGAAGACCTGAACGATGAACCTTACGCCTCGCTCATCGGCGAGCTCAACCTCGCGATTCCTCACCAGCGCTGATGACCGAGCCCGACAAGCTGCCCGCGCGCCTCGCCGGGCTGGCGCACATCCACCAGGTGTTCGCGCGCTTCTGCAAGAGCATGAGCAAGTGGACGCTGTACGAAGAGGGCCAGCACCGCCGCGTGATGGTCGGCATCGTCTCGACGCCGGAAGACCTGGCGAAGAACCCGCAGCTCGCCGCGCGGTCGTGGTATCGGGACGTCCGTCACGACGAACTGGGCGCGACGGTGCGCTACGCCGGCCCGCCGTACCGCCTTTCGGCAACGCCGCCGGAGATCACGCGGCGGCCGCCGCTGCCCGGCGAGCACAACGCCGAGGTGTACGGCGAGCTTGGCCTGCCGAAGGACGACGTGACAAAGCTGCACGCCGCGGGCGTGATCTGAGGAATTCGCACGATGACTGATACAAGCCTGCCGCTCTCGGGAATCAAGGTCGCCGACTTCTCGTGGTTCGGCGCCGGGCCGATCTGCGCGGAGAACCTGGCGACGTTCGGCGCCACCGTCGTACGTGTGGAGTCCGAGTCGCACCCGGACGGCATCCGGAGCGTGGCTCCGTTCGCGCAGGGCAAGACGGGCTACAACGTCAGCGGCTACTTCAACAACTACAACGCCGGCAAGCTCGGCGTCACGATCAACCTCAACACCGAAGCCGGCATGGAGATCGCGCACAAGCTCATCGCCTGGTGCGACATCTTCCTCACCAACCACACCCCCCGCGTCATCGAGCGCTGGAACCTCGGCTACGACGCCGTCTCGAAGATCAACCCGAACGTCATCGCCGCCTACCAGCCGATGCAGGGGCTCGAGGGCCCGCACAAGTACTTCTTTGGCTTCGGGGCGGTGCTCACGCCTATCACCGGCTATAGCGAGCTGAGCGGCTTCCCCAACCGCCTGCCGATGGGTGTCGGCACAAATTACCCGGACTACGTCATCAACCCGGGCCACACGCTCGTCGGCGATCCTCGCCGCGCTCCATCATCGAAACCGCACCGGCGAGGGCCAGCTCGTCGAGCTGGCGCAGATCGAGTCGTCGGTCGCGCCGCTCGCCAACGCCGTGATGGACTACACCGAAAACGGGCGCGATCGAGACCCGCAACGGTAACCGCGTCCCGCACGCCGCACCGCACGGCGCCTTCCGCTGCAAGGACAGCACGTGGGAGGACAAGCCCGAGGACCGCTGGGTGGCCTTCGGCGTCTTCGACGATGCGCAGTGGCACGGCGCTCGTTGACGCTGATGGGCGCGCCGGCGTGGGCGCAGGACGCAAGGTTCGCCACGCTCGATGCCCGCAAGCAGCACGAGGACGAGCTCGAGGCGAACGTCACGGAGTGGACGCGCGAGCGCACGCGCGGAGGAGGCGATGGAGCAGCTCCAGGCGGCGGGCATTCCGGCGGGCGTCGTCCAGAACGCGCGCGACCTGCTCGAGAGCGATGAGCACATGAAGGCGCGCGGCTATTACGTGTACCTCGACCACGTCGAGGCCGGCCACACCGCCTACGATGGCCCGCCGTTCGTGCTCTCGAAGACGCCCGGCGTGCTGCGCAGCCCGGCGCCCTGCCTGGGCGAGCACAACGACTACGTCTGCCGCGAGATCCTCGGCATGACCGACGACGAGATCGCCGATGCGCTCATCGCGCAGGCGCTGTACTGAAGAGCGAATTGCTGACCGCTTTGAGCTGACTCGTGCCCTACGCGCTCAGCGCGGCGGCGTCGCTGACGTGCCACTCGTCTTCGCCCAGGAGCTGGGCGATCGTCGTGCCGTCGACGGGGTACTGCGCGAGACGGAACTCGACGTCCGGCACCGTCGACGCCAGCCGCTCAGCGACGATCGTCGCGCCAGAGCGGTCAGTCGCTGGCAGCATCACCGCCAGCTCGTCGCCCAGGTCTCCCGCATAGTCAACGCTGCGCAGCCAGCGCTTCAGCGTCAGGCGGGCGCCATCGAGTCCCTCCGGCGTCGGGCTGGTCACACGCAGGATCGTGAAGGGCTGGCCGTAGCGCGTCGCGCGCGCCATCTCTTCCTCGACACGGAGGCGGAAGTACCAGTTCACGCAGAGGCCGGTGTCGCGGTCGAACACCGGGTTGCGGCGGTCGGCGACCATGCCGGCGAACTGGCGCTCGGCTATTGGCTGCGCCGGTTCGGCGACGTCCATCACCTCGCCCTCGCCGGCGCGCCAGGCTATCGCAGCGACGCAGCACAGCGCCGCGAATTGCAGGACGATCATCGCAGCGGTGTTATCGATCGATGACGCAAGCCAGACGGCGACGCCACCGGCGATGAGCGCCGGGATGATCTGCAGCGCGAGCTTGCCGGCTGATTGATTCATCACTGGCCTCCCGCGCCCGAACTGGCGCAGAGCACCGGCCCGCCCACGAGCGCAGGTGGCAGTGTGTCAGGGCAGTCGTTCGACTCGGGCGGCGCCTCGATGCGCGAGAACAGCCAGTACGAAGCGCCGTCGGACTGGTACCAGTAACCAAGCAGGCCGTCGCTTGACTCGAGCTTGGGGTTGGAGGTGCGTAGCACGCAGCCGGCGTCCTTGTGCGTCGAGCAGATCAGCTGGAACGCGCCGCCGGTCGAGGGATAAGAGCCGTTGTCCTTGCGATACGCCTCGAGCGCCGTCTTTGCCGCGGCGATATCGAAGGCGCGCCGCGCGTCGAGCAGCGCCTCATCGATCGTGGGCGTGTGCGCGGCCTCCGGCGTCAACGAAGCGATCGCAGTCGGGCCCGACGGCCTGCTTCGCCTCGCTCGAATCACTGTTTCGCATCACTGCCGCCACCGCGATGATCGCGATCAGCGCAACGAACGGGATCCAGTAGCGGGGATCGCGGACAAAATCCATCAGAAGCGGGTCCTTCCGGGACGCATCTCCGTCGTGGTTATCATCGTCGCCCATGCGCCGGAGTTGAGACAACCGGCATCTCCCGACGTTGAACGCGGGCGCGCACCTAGTGGCTTCCCCTACGGCGCGCCGACGAACGCCACGGTGTCCTTTGCGACCGTGCCATCGGCGAGGATCGCGTCGTGGCTCGCGAGCGGCTCCGAGTGAACGGCGTATGCCCGCGAGGTTGACGCCTGGCCGTCAAGGAACTGCGTGCCGCTGTCATCGACCCACCCGCCGCCGACGCACACGGCCGTGTTGTAGAGGCAGTCGAGCGTGTTGCCGAACGTCGCCAGCCGCACCCCCGCGTTCGCCATCACCGCGGACTGGTAGCGCCGGATGTCGGGTGTCAGCGGGTCGGCCTTCTGCGTCACCAGCTCACCGCCGGCTGCGTACGTTTTGTCGCAGGGAATGAGGTCGAAGATCGCCTTCTTGTCGGCCGACACGCCCTTCAGCGGCGCTTCGATCGCCACGATGGTATCGACCCCGAGCTTCGCGCTGTCCGGCCGTCCCGCTTCGCGCGCGCCCTCCAGGAAGGAGAGATACCCGCCGAGGCTGTGCCCCACGAGCGTGAAGTGCACGTTCGGGTGCTTCTTCCGATAGTCGCCGAGCATCGCCTCGAGCACCGCCAGGTTCTGCTCCGCTGTGCGATCGGTGATCTCGCAGGGATACGCCGCCGGCTGCCAGGCGCCGTTCGCGGCGACGGTGCCGCCCGCGTAGCTGAAGTCCAGCAACGATGACTGGGTATAGCCCTTTGCCTTGAACGCCGCCTTCAGCGTGTCGAAGCGGTGCTCCTCCAGCAGCGTGCCGGAGGTGCCCCCGGCGTCGTAGCTCGTGTAGATTCCCTGCACGAAGACCACCACGCGCGTGCCTGGCGGGTAGCAGCGGGCGGCGCTGAGCATCGCCAGCAGGACGAGCAGGGGAAGCAGCATCAGGGCGCGACGTCTCGCGTGATGACTCACAGTTGCATTCTCGGCGCAGGCACGGCCCGGGCGTCGTTCGCGCCCAGCGTCGCCTCCAACACCAGACACTGTAGCTAAACGGCCGGGACGCTCTCAGCCGAGGAACTCGTAGCCGCCGCTCACGCCTTCCGGCTTCTGGTCGATGATCACGTTCACGCAGGCTGGCTTGCCCGATGCGAACGCCCGCTCGATGGCCGGGAAGATCTCGTCTGGCTCCGTCACGAACTCGCCGTGACCTCCCAGCGCCTCGACCACCTTGTCGTAGCGGGCGTTGTCGCCCAGCCGCGTCGCCACCACGCGCTCCTCGCCGTACATCTTCTCCTGCCCGACGAGGATCTGTCCCCACTGCCGGTCATTGCCGATGACGGAGACCACCGGCATGTTGAAGCGCACGAACGTGTCGAAATCGAATCCGTTGAGCCCGAACGAGCCGTCGCCGTTCACCATCAGGATCTTCTTGTCCGGGATGCACGGCGCTGTGCCGCCATGCAGAACCCGGTGCCGACGCCGAGCGTGCCCAAGGGGCCCGGCCCCATGAACTGTCCCGGCTGGTTCACCGGCAGCACCTGCGACGACAGCCCGACGATGTCGCCTCCGTCGCCGACGACGATCGTCTCGTCGTCGACAAACTTCGCCATCTCGTTGCACAGTCGCAGCGGGTGGATCGGGTCGAGGCATCCGAGTGCAGCCACTTCTGCCGCAGCTCCATCACCTTCGTCTCGCCGTCGCGCAGCTTGCCGATCCAGTCGTCGTGCCGCACCGTGCGCCCGTCCAGCTCGGCCGTGATCTGCTGCAGCGCGTTCCGCGGGTCGCCCTCGATGCCGATGTCGATGCCGCGGTTGCGCCCGAGCTCGTTCGGATCGATGTCGATCGAGATCACCTTCGCGGCCGGGTTGATGCGCCGCCCGTAGCCGAGGCGGAAGTCGATCATCGTCCCGGCGAAGAGCACTACGTCTGTTTCGGTTAACGCGGTGCGCCGCGTGCGGCTCATGAACTGAGGGTGGTCCTGCCGCACGGTGCCGCGGCCCATGTCGTTGAGATAGATCGGCGCGCCGACCTTCTCGGCCAGTTCGCTGCAGCGCGTCTCCGGCATCGGCCCAGTAAACACCGGTGCCGCCCATCACGACCGGCCGCTCTGCGCCGGCCAGCAACTTCGCCGCCTCCTTGATCAGCTTGAAGTCTCCCTGGGTCCGCCCCTCCGTCCGGTAGCCCTCGGGAAGTGGCGCCTGTTCCTCCTCGAGGCGGCCGAAGAGGATGTCCGACGGGATCTCCAGAAAGACAGGACCGTACCGCCCCGTCAGCGCGATGCGAAACGCCTGCGCAAGGTAGTCCGGGATGCGGTTCGTGAAGGGGATCGTCGCCGCCCACTTCGTGATCGGCTTCATCATCTCGACCGTGCCGGGGATCTCCTGCAGCGCGCCCATCAGCGACGTGCGCAGTGGCGCGGCGCCGCCGATGACGAGCATCGGGCTCGCGTTCTGGTACGCCGTCGCCACCGCCGTCACGACGTCGGTCACGCCCGGTCCCGCCGTCACGACGGCCACGCCGCACTTGCGCGTCAGCCGCCCGTAGCCCTCCGCCGCGTGGCCCGCGGACTGCTCGTGCCGCGTGTCGATGACGCGGATGCCTTCGTCGATACAGCCGTCGTAGATGTTCTGGATGTGGCCGCCGGACAGCGTGAAGATCGTGTCGATGCCTTCGCGCTTGAGCATCCGCGCGACCAGGTCGCCGCCATCGATCTGCGCCATAATGCCGCTCCTTACTCGATCAGGTGGTATCGCGAACGGGAGTGTACGACGCTCCCGTTCGAGGCGGAATTGCTCCGGGAAAGATGCTGCGCCCGTCTCCCGAGACCTCTTCACTTTGTGCTATGGAAACGCTTCGCGATGTTTTCACAGCGCGAAATCTCATGTCTACTTCCGGCCGACAGACCGCCTACCTATAATTCGTGCGCTCCCTGGAACCCGCGGAAGCGCATCTGACCGTTCTCCGGAGACGAAGGCGAATTGGTAAACCCCCTGACCGCCCTCCTGGGCCTCTTCTCGCATGATGTCGGCATCGACCTGGGCACCGCGAACACGCTGGTGATGGTCAAGGGCCGCGGCATCGTCATCGACGAGCCCTCCGTTGTCGCCATCGACCGCCAGACGAAGAAGATCCTCGCGATCGGCGCCGAGGCCAAGCGCATGGTCGGCCGCACACCCGCCAGCATCGTCGCCGTCCGTCCCCTGAAGGACGGCGTCATCTCGGACTTCGAGGTGACCGAGCGGATGCTCCAGTACTTCATCCGATCCGTACACGAGCGCTTTGGCTTCGGCGTGCCCCGGCCGCGCGTCGTTATCGGCATCCCCAGCGGCGTGACCGAGGTGGAGAAGCGCGCCGTCCACGACGCCGCGCTCAACGCCGGTGCCCGTGCAGCATTCCTCGTCGAGGAGCCGATGGCGGCGGCGATCGGCGCCGGCCTGCCGATCATGGAGCCCAACGGCTGCATGATGGTGGACATCGGCGGCGGCACGACGGAGGTCGCCGTCATCGCGCTCGGCGGCATCGTCGTCAGCACATCCATCCGCACCGCCGGCGACGAGATGGACCAGGAGATCATGGCCTACGCCCGCCAGGTGCATAACATGCTCATCGGCGAGCGCACCGCCGAGGAGATCAAGATCGAGGCCGGCTCCGCCTACCCGCTCGACGAAGAGGGCACCGTCGACATCCGCGGCCGCGACCTGGCGACGGGCCTGCCGAAATCGGTCGAAGTAAGCACCGTCGAGATCCGCGACGCGCTTTCCGGCAGCATCAACGCCGTCATCGACACCGTGCGCTCGACGATCGAGATCACACCGCCGGAACTGGTCGCCGACCTGATGTACCGCGGCATCGCTCTCGCCGGCGGCGGCGCGATGCTGCGCGGCCTCGACCGGCGCCTCGCGCAGGAGACGCGTTTCCCGGTCTACGTCGCCGAAGACCCGCTCCTCTGCGTCGTGAAGGGCACGGGCGAGGTGCTCGAAGAAGCGAAGATGCTGCAGAAAGTCCAGTCGGCGCTGGCCGCGCGCAAGCCGCCGCGCTAGCCCGTTACGACGGCCGCGCCCTCGGCCGGGCGCATGTCCTCGATCCGCAACTCCAGCCGCGCGTCCGGACGCGACTCCGCGTTCAGGCAGTACACGATGTCAATGCGCGCGCCCGGCTCACAGGCGAAGTCGCCCATGTCGAAGGCGATCGCAGGCCATGTCGCCGCCCCGTCGCGCAGGCGCAGCTTGAGGTGCCGGTCGCCGTTGCCCACGACACGCGTCTCTATCACCGTGACGTCGCGCGCGAGAAACGTCGGCTCAGGATTCCCGATGCCGAACGGCCCGAGCCGTGCGAGCCAGCGGATCTCCTCGCCGCGCAACTGCCGCAACGGCAGGTTGCAGTCGATCTCCAGCACTGGCGCTAACTCGCGCCCGGCCAGCTCGCGCGCGGCTTCGTCGATGAGATGCTCGCGCACCTCGTCGAGTCGCGCCGTTTCGACGGTGAAACCCGCGGCCGCCCGGTGCCCGCCAAAGCGAACGAAGAGGTCCGCATGCGCGCGCAGCGCGTCGGTGATGTGGAACTCCTCGATGCTGCGGCAGCTCGCGCGGCTCGTCCGGTCGCCGCGCTCGTATACGACGGCAGGACGTCCGTAGAGGTCCACCAACTTCGACGCGATCAGCCCGACGATCCCGGATGAAAAGTCCGCGTGCCCGATCATGATCAGCGGCGGCACTTCGCCCGACGCCTCGACCAGGTGCGTGGCCAGCGTGACCGCCTGCGCCGTGCGCTCCTGGCGCTCGCGATTCAGCCCGTCGAGCTGCTCCGCCAGCTCGCGCGCCCGCTCGACGTCACGCGTCATCAGCAGCTCGAGCGCGAGCTTCGCGTGCGCGATGCGCCCGGCCGCATTGAGCCGCGGCCCCAGCCGGTAGCCAATGTCTTCGGCCGAGATCGATGCCGCATCGCAACGCGCAATGTCCATCAGCGCACACAGTCCCGGCCGCGCGCTGCGTGCCAGCGCGGGCAGCCCCGTGCGCACAAGCCGCCGGTTCTCATCGGTCAGCGGCGCCATGTCGCACACCGTGCCGAGCGCCGCAATGTCGAGGTACTGTTGCGCCTCGAACGGCATGCCGGCCGCTTCGTGGAGCGCCGCCGCGACATGAAACGCGAGGCCTGCCGTTGCCAGCTCCAGCAGGCCGCCGGGATGAGCATCCGTTAGCTTCGGGTTCACGAGCGCCGTCGCCCCCGGCAGGACCGGCGGCACGGTGTGGTGGTCGAGCACGATCACGTCCACGCCGAGGCCGCGCGCATGCGCGATCTCCTCGACGGACGACGTGCCGCAGTCGGCGGTCACAAGCAGCGTCGCGCCGTCGCGCGCAGCGCATCGATGGCCGGAGATGTTCAGCCCGTAGCCCTCGCCGAAGCGGTCGGGGATGTACGGCACCGGCGCCGCTCCGCATGCGCCCAGCGCCTCGCAGAACTGCGCGGCCGACGTTACGCCGTCGACGTCGAAGTCGCCGTATACGGCAACGCGCTCGCCCGTCCGCGCTGCACGCAGCAACCGCTCGATCGCGATGTCCAGGTCCGGAAGCGCGTACGGATCGGGCACGGGGCCTGGTGGATCGAGGAATTCGCGCGCCGTATGGGTGCTCGTGATGCCGCGCAGCGCCATCATCCGTCCGGCCAGCTCGGGCCAATCGCCGTGTGGGGTGCTGTCCGGACGGGGCCGCCCGCGCCAGCGTCTGCGCTTCAAAGGTGGCGAGCTGAGCTCGAAGTCGACGGCGGGAGTCGTCATCTGCAGCGAGTGTATCAGCGACGCGACCGCTCGTCGAAAACGCGGCCCTCAGCCGCGGTCGAGGTGCCGCTGCAGCACCGCCGCCTCGGCACGCACCCGCGCCGCTTCCTCCGCGCGACCAAGTCGGTCGTAGTCATCAGCAGCTCTTGCACGCGACGTAATCTCGCCGCGCACGACATCGGTGACGTCCTCATCTGACAGGTCGAGCCGACGCACCTCGCCCGCACGCAGCCCGCCGACGGCGCCGGCGATCGGTCCGGAACGCGGGTCCGGCGCGTGCGCAGGGTCGACCGCCTCGGCGTTGTCGATCGCCGCGAGCGCCGATCGCAGTGCCGACGTGCCGATCGCGTCACGCGCCTTCATCGCGTCCGTCAGCGATGCCCGCAATCGATCGCGGAGCGCTGTCTCGACCGTCATCGCCCCTCGAACGCTACGCCGCGGGCTCGCCGGCGGCGCGCTGATCGCCCACCGGCACGAACTCGGCCGGCCGCATTGTCGCCGCCGCGTCGCGGTCGCGGATGAGCACCGCCACGCCCACGCCGATCGCCGAGAGCACCCCCATCAGCAGGAAGCTGGCCTGGAACGCGTCGAGGGATGCGTCTCTCGTCTGCGGCGCGCCGAGGATCGCCCCGTAATGCGCGAGCCGGTTCGTGAGGAACGCCGCAGCCACGGCGACTCCAAGGCTCGAACCGACCTGGCTCGTCGCGTTGTACAGCGCCGTCGCCCTCCCCGTCTGCGCCGCCGAGATCTGCGCGTATGTCGCCGCCTGCAGTGGCACCAGCACGAAGCCGAAGCCCAGCCCACGCGTCAGCATCATCGCGCGGATCACCCAGAGGTTCGTGTCGTAGTTCACCCAGTACAGCCCCAGCGTTACCGCCGCGCACACCGTCAGGCCCATGCCGATCAGCCGCTGCGGCCCGACGACCCGGTAGATGCGGCTCGCCGGCTGCGCGACGATGATCACGCCGATCGCCATCACGAACGTCGTCAGTCCCGCTTCGACCGGCGACAGCCCGCGGCCCGCCTGCAGCTCGAGCGTCAGCAAGAAGATCATCGATGTGCCGCCGAACATCGTCACGATCCAGAAAGGTTGCAAGCGCGGAACAGCCGGTTCTGGAGGATGCGGACGTCGAGCATCGGCCGCTCGACACGGAGCTCGACCAGCACGAAGGCGCCGAGCAGCGCCATCGACCCGATCGCGAGAGCGATGAACGCCGGATCGGTAAAGCCGTCGTTGCCTGCGCGCGTCAGCGCATAAATCAGCGAAGCCAGCCCGGCGCCGCCCAGCACAAATCCCGCCGGGTCGAACTTCCCCGGATCGGCCTGCTTCTCCTCGCGCAGGTAAGCCCCGAGATGACAGCGCCGTGATCCCGATCGGCAGGTTCACCAGGAAGATCCAGTGCCAGGACGCGTACTCGACCAGCATGCCGCCGACGACGGGCCCGCTCGCCGGCGCCACCGCCGCCGGCACCACCATGATCCCCGCAGCCTTCGACCGCTCCTCCGGGGGAAACGCGCGCCACACCATCGAGAATGCGACGGGCGACAGCATGCCGCCGCCGACGCCCTGCAGGAAGCGGAAGAGGATCAGTGCTTCGATGCTCGGCGACAACGCGCACAGCAGCGAAGCCGTGGTGAAGACGGTCAGCGCGAACATGAACACGCGCTTCGTCCCGAAGCGGTCGCCCGCCCAGCCGCTGACCGGGATGAATATCGCGAGGCTGATCAGGTAGCCCGTCATCACCCATTGGATCGTCGACGCCGACTCGACATCGAATTCACGCGAGAGCGTCGGCAGCGCGACGTTCACGATCGTCATATCGATCAGTTCCATGAAGATCGAGAAGACGCCGACGATTGCGACGATGTACTTGTACTCCATCTGCCGCATGGCTATCGCTCCTTTGCTCGCGATGTCAGGCCGTCAACGAGCACGCGCGCCGTCTCGCGCGCGCATTGGCGCAGGCGCTTGCGATCCATCGCGAAGGCGACCTGGGCGAAGAATCCCATTGCGATGTTCATGCCGGACACCGACAGTGCGATCGCGCTCACGTCGGCCTCGGGGCGGATGCGTCCCGCGGCCTGGTGCTGCCGCAACCGTTCGGCGATAAACGCGACGCGGGCGCCATTGAGGCGTTCGCCTATGACTCGGCCGACCTCTGGATCGACGGCGCTCTGTGACACGCACACGCGTAGAAAGTCGCGCTGGTCCCAGTAGGTTTCGAGGGCCGAGAGCATCATCTGCTCGATCTCGGCGTCAGCGTCGACTGCTCGGGCAGGCTCGCCGCGAGCGTGGCGGTCAGGCTCGGCGCCCTTGCGTTCGAGGATCGCGACGAGCAACCCACGTTTGCCGCCGAAATAGCGGTGAATCAGGCCCTCGGAGCAGTTCGCGCGTTCCGCCACTTCCCGCGTTGTCGCAGCGTCGTAGCCCTTCTCCGCGAACACCTGGTTCGCCGCCTCCATCAGCGCCCGCTGGCGGACCTGGGACCGTGCTTGCCCCGAACGACTTCGTCGACGTCAGTCTGAATCACGTGCCTGACCTGAAATTGCGCGTGCGTGCAGTTTAAAGAGGCATGCTCCGCGGTCGCAAGTGCGTACGCACGCATTAATGTTGCAACCGGCACTCAGTCCGTATGAGGCCCCTTCCGTGGCGCCCGCTGCGTCGCGCTTCCACGCGCGGATCGCATCGCCGATAATCTCGCCACCACGAAAGAAGGAGGACGCGCATGGGCGGGCCGATGGAGGGCATCAAGGTCGTCGAGATGGGCGTCTGGGTCGCCGGGCCCTCGTGCGCGGCGATCCTCGCCGACTGGGGCGCGGACGTCGTGAAGATCGAGCCGCCGACGGGCGACCCGTTCCGCGGCCTCTTCGCCAGCGCGCTCGGCGCGCCGATCCCGATCAATCCGCCGTTCGAGATCGACAATCGCGGCAAGCGCAGCGTCTGCCTCAACCTGGAGAACGAGCAGGGCCTGCGGCATCGCCAGCGAGCTGCATCGATGAGGCGACGTGTTCGTGACGAACATGCGGCCGCGCGTGCTCGAACAGTTCGGCGTCTCCTACGACGACGTCCGCAAGACGCAACCCGCGCATCGTCTACTGCCAGCGTCACCGGCCAGGGTCCTGACACGCCCGATGCCAACCGCGCGTCGTACGACGTCGGCGGCTTCTGGTCGCGCGCCGGCGTCGGCGTGTCGCTGACGGCCGCCGGGCAGCCGATCCCGCAGCAGCGCGGCGGCATGGGCGACCACATGACGGGCGTCGGCGGCCGCCGGCGCGATCTCCGCCGCGCTGTTCTAGCGCGAGCGCACGGGCGAGGGCCAGCGCGTCGCCGCATCGCTCGTGCGCACCGGCGTGTACATGATGGGCTGGGACTACGCGCTCGAGATGCGAATCGGCGTCAAGACCAGCGCCCTACGATCGCTTCCACGCGCCGAACCCGATCATCAACTGCTTCCAGACGAAGGACGAGCGCTGGATCTGGCTGCTGCTGCTGCAGGGCGACCGCCACTGGCCCGACCTGATGCGCGCCCTCGGCCGCGACGACCTGCGCGGATGACGGGCGCTTCAACGACATCGTCGCGCGGCGCGATCAGCGCCGAGCGCTCGTGGCGGAGCTGGACACGGAGTTCGCGAAGCGCACGCTCGAGGAGTGGGGCGCCGATCCTCGACGCGGAGAACGTCTGGTGGGCGCCCGTGAACACGATCACGCAGGCGCTCGAGGATCCCGTCGTGCAGTGCGCGCGGCGCGTTCACGGAGGCCGAGGGCGCGAAGGGGACGATACCGCATGGTGAACTCGCCGGTGGACTTCTACGGGACGCCGGGCGCCGTGCAGGGCGTGCCGCCCGAGCTGGGCCAGCACACGGAGGAAGTGCTGCTGGAGATGGGTTACGACTGGGACGGGATCATCGCGCTGAAGGAAGCCGGCGCGATCCCCTAACCCGCCGGCTGCGCCAGCAACGACCACTGACCCACTGACAATGCGCTCGCGGTGAAGCGTGTAGTACAGCAGCCCGAGCCCGACGCCGACGAGGCACATCCGGCCTCGACGCCGACCGCCGCTTGTACGCCCATGCGATCTGCCATCCATCCGGTGAGGTAACCGCCGATCGGCGTCGATCCTGCGAAGAGCAGCATGTACAGCGCCATCACGCGCCCGCGCAGGTGGTCGGGCGTCGCCAGTTGAAGTGACGTGTTTGCCGTAGAGGCGAACGCGGTGTTCGCCAGGCCGAGCATGAAGAGGAAGATCAGCGTCGCCGGGAACCACTCGCTCGCGGCGACCGCGCCGAGCAGCACCGCGAAGGCCGCACCGCCGACGAACAGCGTCGTGCGCGACGCCTCGGCGCGGCGCGCCAGGATCAGCGCCGAGATCGAGTGCGCCCAGCCCGACTGCCGCCGTCATGAACCCCAGCCCGACCGCGCCGAGGTCCAGCACGTAGCGGTCGATCAGCGGCAGCATCACGGTGAAGTTGTAGCCGAATGTCCCGATCACGGCGACGAGGATCACGATGAGCATCACCGCAGGTGTGTGGAATGCGTAGGACAGCCCTTCTTTCAGCTCACCGAACGGCCGGATGGGACCGTGCGCCGCCGACGGCGTGAAGCTCGGACGTCCGCATCATCAGCAGCCCGATGATCACCGGCACGAAACTCACGGAGTTCAGGAAGAAAGCGCCCTCCACCCCGACCGTCGCGATGACGAAGCCCCCGATGGCCGGCCCGATGAGCCGCGCGGCGTTGAACATCCCCGAGTTCAACGCGACGGCATTCATCAGATCCTCGCGCCCCACCATCTCGACGACAAATGCCTGCCGCGTCGGTTGCTCGAAGGCGTTAGCCAGGCCGAGTACGAGCGCGAGGATGTAGACCTGCCAAAGCTCGATGCGCCCTGAGATCACCAGCACGGTCAGGACGATCGCCTGCGACATCGCCAGCGTCTGCGTCACCAGGATGAAGTTCCGCTTGGGCACGCGGTCGGCGATGACGCCGGCGAATGAGCACGAAGATTGTTATGGGCAGGAACTGGAGCATCGTAACCGTGCCCAGCGCCACCTTGGAGTCGGTGATCTGCAGCACGAGCCACGCCTGTGCGATGGTCTGCATCCACGTGCCGCACAGCGAGATCGTCTGGCCGAAGTAGAACAGGCGGTAGTTGCGGTTGCGTAGCGCCCGAAAGGTCCGGCCGAATGCCGGCTCCTCCGCGTCGGCGGATACCGCAGCCGAAGGCGCTCCGCGCCACGGCATCGCCTGCAGCATCCGCGACTGAATCCGGCCGGACATCGATACCTCTTGCGGGGGCCCAGTGTAGCCGCAGTGTAACAGTGCCGCCTCGCGATGCAGTCCGCCTGGTGCAATGTCATCGCAGCGCGTCATAGCTCACGGCGGGGAATGTCGCGAGTCGAACGAGCGTGTGTCCATGAAATGTCAACATCGCCCGAAAGGTGGTATCTCGCCGTTGTGCGCGTACGCTCCGTGTTATCATGAGATCGGGCGCAACGCGGGAGGAATCTCTGGACACCGAGTATCGTATCGACGTATCGGAAGTGAACCGCAACATCGACGTCGCGGACGTGATAGCGCTGTACTTTCCGCTGCTCCGCAAGACGCTGCTCATGGACGCTCGCACGAACGACGTCGATGGTGCGATGATCCGTGTTGTACCGATGGCGAACACGCCAGAGGAGCGATTCCAGTCGCTGCTCAAGATGCGTCCGCGCTTCCGCAAGCCCGACAGCATCACCATCATTCCCTGGCCGAAGTACGTCCCGAGCCTCGTCGAGCTGGGCATCTGGGACCACATCGTCCGCCGCTTCGCCGAGACGGGGTCCCCCGAGATCGTGCGCGAGTGCGAGCGCTGCTACGCCGAGCTGGTGAAGCTCGAGCGCCAGGAGATCGCCCGCGCCATCACCGGTGAGAACTACGAGACCATGTGGGGTGAGCCCGGCATCGCCGAGGAGGCGCTCGTCTCCGACGACGACCTCGAGGACGTCGATGATGACGATGATGTCTTCGACGAGGACGAACCGTAGCGCGCCTGCCCGTCTCCCGAATTGATCACAGCGTTATTCCGATGATCATGGCCGCATGCTAGGATTGCTTCAGCGGAGGCATGAGGCATGACCGCCCGCCAGATCGGCCGTCCCGCCGCGGCGTCTCACGCGCGCCTGCAATTGATCCTCATCTTGCTGGCCGCCTGGGATCTGCTCGCCTTCTTCCTCGAGCTGACGAATACGAGCTTGCTCGCCATCGGCGGCATCGACGGTGCCCTGGGTGCGCGGAGCGTCAGCGGCGCCAGCGCCGTGCTCGGCATCGCCTACCTGTATGCCGCGCGGAACCCGCTTCGCTATCGCTTCATCCTCTGGCTCGCGACGATCGAGCAGTTCATCGCACTATTCGCCACCACGTTCCACTGGGCGCGCGGCGACATCCACTTTGCGCAGGCCGCCTTGCCGCTACTCGTCTCGGCGGTGTTCCTCGTGCTGCTGATGGCGAACATGCCGAAACAGACGGATGCACTGTGACCGATGATCCCGACGGCACGGCCGCCGCAACCGGACTCGACGCAGGCGGCCGTGCAGGTTGTCAGTGCCGAGGGCGGGTTCCGCGTCGTGCTCGTCGCGCTCGCTGTCTGGACGGCGCTCGAGGGTTTCGCGCTGGCGACCGGCGGCCTGCAGGGCCTGACGCTGGGCGGTCATGACCGCAGCGCGGAGCGCATTATCGGCGCGCAGATGCTGGTCTTCGCGCCCGTCTACGTGCTGCTGGCATTCCGTCGCGAGCACTTTCGGCTGCTCACATGGCTGCCGTACGCGACGCTGATCGCCATCATCCTCCCGACAGGCTGGGGGCTGATCCGCTACGCCGATAGGGACGGCGCGCTGCTCTTCTTCGTCTCATCGTTCTTCCTGGCGATGCTCGTGTACTTCTGGTGGCAGAGCCATGACCCCGACTTCTTCCGAGCCTCGGACGGGACCGAATCCGACGACCGCGAAGACGACGAGAACGAGCTAGACCATGATCCGGCTACTGATGCCGACGCGGCACCCCGCCGTTACCGCCGCCGCGACTGATCGGCCAGCGTCCGCACCAGCCTCGCCGACGCCGCGCACACCAGCTCCGCCGCATCGCGCATCGCCGTAGCTGCGACGATACCGGACGGGCTCGACTGCTCGACCGGCGTGGAACATCCTCGATGCATCCGCCGCGTCATCGACGATCCCGGCGACAATGCCGACGAGCACACCATGCGTTCGCGCCATCGTCGCGACACCGTCGGCCGTCTTCCCATGCGACGTCTGGGCGTCGAGCTTGCCTTCGCCCGTGATCACGAATCCGCCCGTGCGATGCGCTCATCGAGGCCGACTACCCGGGCCACCAGCGCGAAGCCCGGCTCGAGCGTCGCCCCTGCACCGCCCGCCAGCCCCGCGCCGAGACCGCCGGCGGCGCCGCCTCCCGGCATCGTGAGCACGTCGATGCCGCAGTCGCGCCGCACCACGTCGGCGAATCGATGCAGCGCCCCGTCGAGCGCCGCGATGTCGTCCGGACGCGCGCCCTTCTGCGGCCCGAACATCGCCGCCGCCCCCTCTGGCCCGCACAGCGTGTTCGTGACGTCGCAGGCGACGCGCAGCCGCACATCACGAAGCCGCCAATCGATGCCGGATACATCGATGCGGTCGAGCGCTGCGAGCGGTCCGCCGCCGAAGCCGATCTCATTGCCGCCGGCGTCAAGCAGCCGTGCGCCCAGCGCCCGTAGCGCGCCCGCTCCCGCATCCACCGTCGCGCTGCCGCCCACACCGACGATGATTTCGGGGCACCGCCGGTCGAGCGCGGCGCGGATCAGCTCGCCCGTCCCGAAGGTCGTCGCCCGCATCGGATCGCGGTCGGCGTCGCGCAACAACACCAGTCCCGATGCCGACGCCATTTCGATCGCGGCGGTGCCGTCCGAAAGCAGCGCCCACGACGCGTCGATGAGCCGCATCAACGGGTCGTGGACGCGTGCCGTGACGGTCTCGCCGCCCCGCGACGACCGCAGCGCATCGACGAGGCCCGCCCCGCCGTCCGACATCGGCACCGTATCGATGTCAGCGTCCGGCATCGCCTCGCGGACGCCACCAGCGATGCAGTCCGCCGCCTCCCGGGCGGTCAGGCTGCCCTTGAACTCCTGCGGCGCAACCACGACGCGCACTTTCGACTCCTCGCGTGCTCTCCCGCGCTGGATTCTTTCGAGCTATGTGGAGCTTGACAACAGAACACCCGTTCTACTATGCTAGGGTCGTCAGAACATCTGTACGAGAACTGGAGTCCTACCGATGACTCGACGCGTCCGCATCCGAACCATCGTCGTCCCACGAGCCCGCGCCTGCCCGGACTGCGGCGGTCCGCTCATCCACGCCGAAGGCTGCGTCACCTGCCCGGTCTGTGGCTTCTCCGCCTGCAGCTGAAGGGCAAACGTCAAACCTCCGCCACGCTTCGATCGCTGCTGTATGATGCCCTCGCAGTTCGCCCGAGCGGGCGCGACGGAGGGCCTGCGCCATCCCCCTGCCGACTGATCCCGGCGCTCCTCGCGCGGCAGCATCATGAGCGACGACCCGCTCGACCAGACCAACCGTTTCGTCATCGTCCTGCTCGCGCTGCTCGTCGCTTTCGCCGCGCTCGCGCTCGTGCTGCTCGCCTGGGGCGCGCCCGGCGGCACCATCGACTGGATCGAGGACTTCGCAGGCTGGCTCCGCGACCACAACCATAACGAAGCGAAGCTGATCTTTACGCTGGGCGCGATCATCGTCGCGCTCGTCATGCTCACCGTCATCATCGTCGAGGTCACGCCATCGCCCGTGAAGCGCCTGCCCGTCCACAGCATCGACGGCGGCGACATCACCCTCACGACGGCGCAGATCGCCGAGCGCATCGAGGCCGAGGTCGTGCGCGACGCGCACATCGCCGCCTGCACCGCCATCGTGATCGCGCACGGCAAACGCGCCGAGATCGTACTGGACCTCCACGTGGAGCCCGGCGCCAATCTCGCACGCGCAGCCGATGCCGCCTGCCGGCGCTCCGAGACCGTCGTCACGGGGGAGATGGGCATCGAGCTGGCGAAGGCACCGCGTGCGCGCATGCACTACCGTGAGCTACGCTTGAGCCAAGAGCAGCGGCCGCTCCAGGCCGCCGCCCCGCCCGCCACCCAGGCCCCGCCTACCGGGTGGGAGCGCCCGGGCCAACCTCCGGAGGCACGTGACGAACGACAAAGCGCCGACGCACCTTAAGACGCGCAAGCCGAAGCTCATCGAACCGCCGCCGCCCGAACAGCTCGTGTCGATTCTGGAGGCTGTGCTGTTCGTGGCCGATGCACCTGTCGAGTTGGCCGCGCTCTCGCGCACCCTCAACGCCGGGCGCGGCGACGTCACCCGCGCCCTCGGCGAGCTGGCCGAGCAACTCCATGGCCGCGGCGTCCGCGTGCAGCGCACCGGCGACATGGTGCAACTCGTCTCGGCGCCACAGACCGCTGCCTACGTCGAGCGGTTTCTCGGACTTGAGCACCCGCCGCTCACCAACGCATCGCTGGAGACGCTGGCCATCATCGCCTATCGCCAGCCTATCAGCCGTCCCGACATCGAGGCGGTGCGCGGCGTCGACTGCGATGGCCCCACCCGCACCCTCCTCGCCCGCGGCCTCATCGAAGATGTTGGCCGCGCGCCCGTCGCCGGCCGCCCGGTGCTGTTCGGCACGACCGTGCGCTTCCTGGAGTACTTCGGGTTGGAGAAGCCCGACGACCTGCCGCCACTGCCGCTGACCGAAGTCGAGGACGTCGAAGAGGCCGTGATCTGAACGTCGGCGTCGTGCGCTTCTCGCTCCGCCTGCCCCAGAGCGGATCGCTCAAGGACAAGCGCCAGGTCGTGCGCAGCGTGATGCAGCGCGTCCGCAATAAGTTCGGCGCCGCCATCGCCGAGGTCGCCGACAACGACGATCGGCAGATTGCCACGATCGGCGCCGCCGTCGTCTCGAACGAAGGCGGCCACGCCGCGGCGATGCTCGATGAGATCGTGAGCTACGTCGAGGATTCGCGTCTCGATGCGGAGGTCTTCGGCATCGAGCGTGACGTCATCGCGCTCGGTTCTTGACCGACGTCAGCGCGCCGCGACGGGCGGCGTCACCGCCTCGGCAACGAGGTCGTACGCCAGCGCCTGCGTGACCTTCGCCCTAACGATTTCGCCGGCGGCGAAGTCACCGCGCAGGAGGACGAGGCCATCGACCTCCGGCGCATCGCGGTACGAGCGCCCGACAACGACGCCCGCGCCCGAGTCGCGCCGCCGCGCCTCTGACTCCGACTCCACGAGCACGTCGATCTCGCGCCCCGCCATCGCGCGGTTGCGGATCAGCGATACCTGCTGGGCCACCTCCATCAGTTGGAGCTGGCGGCGCTTCTTCACCCGCGCCGGCACCTGGTCTGGTTCGTGCGCGGCCGGCGACTCTGCCTGTGGCGAGAACGTAAAGCACCCGACGTGGTCGAACGCCATCTCGCGCACGAAGGCCAGTAGCTCGTTGAACTCGGCGTCCGTCTCGCCCGGATAGCCGACGATGAACGTCGTGCGAATGGCGATGTCCGGCACCGTCTCGCGCAGCATCTCCAGCATCGCGCGCACCATTCGCGTATTGCTGGGGCGCTTCATGCGCCGCAGCGTCGACTCCGCCGCGTGCTGGAGCGGGATATCGATGTACGGCACGACGTTCGGCAGCGCGGCCATCGTCTCCGCCAGGCGGCGCGTGACGTGCCCCGGGTATGCGTACATGATGCGCAGCCACGGCACTTCCGGCGTCGCCGCTGAGACGCGTTCGAGCAGCTCCGGAAGCCCGTCGCGAATGCCCAGGTCGCGCCCGTAGTCGGTGCTGTCCTGCGCCACGAGCACGATCTCGCGCACGCCTTCCTCCGCCAGCCGCCGCGCTTCCGTCACCAGATCGTCGGCGGGCGTGCTGTGCAGCTTCCCCTTCATCTTCGGGATGATGCAGAACGTGCACGGCGCGTTACACCCGTCAGAGATCTTCAGGTACGCGCTCGTGCGTCTCGACCGCGCGAGCGGCGTCGTGTCCGGTACGTCGTAGCGCTGCGCATCGAGCACGAGCGGCTCGACCGTGCGCGCGTAAGTGTCGATGCCTGTCCAGTCCTCGGCGCCGAAGATAGCGTCGATCTCCGGGATCTCGGCCTTCAGTTCGGCGCCGTGAATCGCGCTCAGGCATCCAGCGACGACGAGCCGCTGGCCCTCGCGCTTTCCGGCGCGCCAGCTCAAGGATTGTGTCCACCGACTCCTGCTTCGAGGCATCGATGAAGCCGCAGGTGTTGACGATGACGACGTCGGCACCGACAGGCAATCCCGTCTCGACGTGGCGCCCTTCGCCGAGCACGCGGCCGATGCGCTCGCTGTCAGCGACGTTCTTCGCGCAGCCCAGGGTGACGATGTGGTAACGCACGGGGCTTCAGGGTAGCGTATGCAGTCTTCGCGACTCCGGGAGCGCCTCTCAGCCCTTCGGCACGACCAGCGTGACGGCGGTGCTGCTGTTGCCCTTCGTGCCCGGCGCGGGGTCCTGCGATGCCACGACGCCCGGCGTCCCCTGCGCCGCGTCCGTCTCGACGACGACGTAGGCCAGCCCGGCCTGTCCCACCGCGGTCAGCGCGTCATCGACGCGCACGCCGGTAAGGTCCGGCACCGTGCCCTTCTTCACCTCGCCCACCGGCTTGCCGCCCGTCGGCGGCGGACCGCCTCCCGACGCCTCCGGCGCCGATGCGGTGACCGTGGGTGCGGCCACCGAGCCGCCGGTCTTGCCGCTGCTGCCGCCCGTCGAATACCAGAGGAATGCCCCGGCGATTGCCAGGAACACGAGCACGCCTCCGGCCAGCATCCAGTTCACCTTCCCGGTCGGCGAAGGCGTCTGGATTTCCGGCAGCGGCTTGAACTGTGGCTCCTCCGCCTGGGCCTGGAACATCGACATCAGCTCTGCCGGGTCGAGCCCCAGGTACTGCGCGTAGGTCCGGAGGAACGCCCGGCTGTACACAGGCGCCGGGAAGACCTTCCAGTCCTCGCGCTCGAGCGCATCGAGGTAGCGCTTGGAGATGCGCGTGTCGCGCTCGCAGTCTTCGAGCGTCAGGCCGCGCGCGACGCGCGCCTGCGAGAGCACCTTGCCGAGTTCGGGCATGCAGACTCAGATTCAATACGCCGCCGGCGGATTCGGGGCCGCCCGGGGGCCGCTGGGAGCCTACAGAACCCCGTGGTGCCGGTCAATTTGAATCTGGCGTGCCACGTCAACCGCCCGCGCTCAGTCCAGGCCTAGCTCTTCGAGCCGGTCGTCATCGATGCCGAAGAAGTGCGCCAGCTCATGCAGTACGGTCGTGCGGATCTCGGCCATAAGCTCGTCCTCGCGCTCGAAGTCCTCTTCAAGCGGCTCCTGGTAGATGTGGATGACATCGGGTGCGACCAGGTTGTAGCCGCTGTCTCGCTCGGTCAGCGGTATGCCCCGGTAGAACCCGTACATTGACTCCCCGGGCGGCAACCCGGCTTCCACCAAGATCCTGCCGGCTCGGACGCCGCGTCACGACGATGTCGACCTGCCGGAGCTGCTCGGCGAACGGCGGCGGCACGTCGCGCAACGCGCGATGTACGAGGGCGATGAAGCGGCTGCGTTCCACTGGGATGTGAGGATCAGCGCGCGGCGGGCCAGAGCGTCCGGTAGCCCTCGCCGCCGATGGCGTCGGCCATCTCCGCGCGCTCGAGACGCCGCAGCTCCTGCAGCACCGTCTCACAGTCGTGCGCCACCTGGTCGAAGCCCGTCCCCGCGATGCGGTCGGCGATGGCGTCCCAGACACCGCTCTCGACGAGGCCGTTGACATACCGCGGCCACCAGATCGCTGTGATTTTGTTCGGAAGCTTGAAACGGGGTCGCAGCATCTTCAGGCTTTTGAAGCGCTCTTCCGCGCTCGTCACCCTCGGGACCAGCTTGACCATCGGCCCCTCGACGTCCGACACGCGGTTGTCGATGAGCAGCCGCTCCTGCACGGTCACGAAGCGGAACGCGACGACGTCGATCGTGCGCACGGTCTTGAGCACGGCTTCGTAGTCGATGTGGTAGCTGTTGTCCACGAGACACCTGCGGCGGCCCGAAATGCAGTGCGACAGGCGAAGTCTATCACGCTCCCGGGTTACGCACAGGCATCCGGTACCCTGCGGCGTGCTCTCCCGCGAGGAACTTGCCCGCTCCGCGATCGGCCGCGCCGCGGCGATCACCGTCGGCGTGTTCGATGGCGTGCACCGCGGCCACCGCCACCTCATCGACCAGCTCAAGGCGCGCGCATCCGAGCGCGGGCTCGCGAGCGGCATCGTCACGCTGCATCCGTCTCCCGTCCAAGTGCTGCGACCGGACGTACGTGTCGCTTACCTCACCAGCCTTGAAGAGCGCCTCGAGCTACTCCGCGCCACCGGCGTGGAGATGGTAGCGCCGCTCACGTTCACGTCGGAGGTCGCCGAGCTGTCGGCGTTCGACTTCGTGGACCTGCTCCATGGCGCGCTCGACATGCACTTCATGCTGATGGGCCCCGACAACGCCTTCGGTCGCGGGCGCGAAGGCACGCCGAACCGCGTCCGTGAGATCGCGGGTGAGCTGGGGTTCGAGCTTGAGGTACTCCCTGCGCCGCTCGATGAGGGCGGCGACCGCGTCAGCGCGACGATGATCCGCGCCGCCCTCACCGCCGGCGACATGGAGACGGCGACTGCTCTCCTCGGCCGCCCGTACGCGCTGCGCGGGCCCGTCGTGCGCGGCCATGAGCGCGGACGCCGCCTCGGCTTCCCGACGGCGAACATGGCGGTCACGCCTGACCGAGCGATGCCCGCGTTCGGCGTCTACGTGACCGCATCTCATGTCGCCGGTCGCCGCTACATGTCGGCGACGAACATCGGCGTCAACCCGACCTTCAACGACGCCCGCGCTTCGGTCGAAACGTACATCCTGGACTTCGAGGGCGATCTCTACGGACGCGAGCTCCGCATCGAAGTGCTGCACCGCCTCCGGCCGGAGGCGAAATTCGAGAGCCTCGATGAGCTAACCCGGCAGATCGGAGCCGACGTCGAGGCCGCGCGCGCCTACTTCAGCGCCCGCTCTTGAGCTCGGGCGGCGACTCACCCTTCTCCGGCGCTCGCCGTTCGACGCGCAGGTTCCGCAGCGTGCCTCCGGGCATCACAGAACGGCCCAGCGCCAGCGCCGCTTTCTCGCGCCGGCCGGGAAGCAGCGCCGCAACCAGCCACGGCAGCACGCGCGTCGACTGGCGCAGGACGGTCGTCGGGCGGCCACGCACGTAGAGCGAGTGCCCTCGCGGCAGGCGGATGCGCTTCTCGAAGACGGGTTGCCTGAACACACTTCACGCTAGCAGATGACGGGGGGTTCGGCCTCACCCTGTGCCGTATCCGTTGGTGGTGATTGGAGCTGGCGATCAGCCTTCGTAGCGGCGGAAGATCACGCAGGCGTTGTGTCCGCCGAGGCCCACGGAGTTCACAGCCCGACGCGGACGTCGGTCTGGCGGGCGATGTTCGGCACGTAGTCAAGGTCGCAGTCCGGGTCCGGCTCCGCGTAGTTCAGCGTCGGTGGCAGCAGCCCCGTGCGCACCGCCTGCACCGTCGCGATCGATTCGAGCGCACCGGCTCCGCCCATCAGGTGGCCGTGCATCGACTTCGTCGAGCTGATCGCCAGCTTGTGGGCGTGCTCGCCGAAGGCCAGTCTTGATCGCCGCCGTCTCCGCCCGGTCGTTGAGCGGCGTGCCGGTGCCGTGCGGGTTGATGTACCCGACCTCTTCGGGCGCGATCCCGGCCTTCTCCATCGCGCGCGTCATCGCCCGCGCGGAGGAGCGCCCTGACTCCGTGCACGCCACCATGTCGTAGGCGTCGTCGGTCGTCGCATAGCCGATGACCTCCGCGTAGATCTCCGCACCGCGCGCCGTCGCCGCATCAAGACTCTCGAGCAGCAGCGCCGCCGCACCCTGCCCGACGACGAAGCCGTCGCGCCGCGCGTCGAAAGGCTTGCACGCACGCTCCGGGTGCTCGGCATCGTTGGCGAGCGCGCGCAGCGCGTGGAACCCGCCGAGCAACACCGGCAGCAGTGGGTTGTCCGTACCGCCCGCGAGGACCGCCTCGGCATCGCCGCGCCGGATCGTCTCCCAAGCCTCGCCGATCGCGCCGGTGCCCGTCGAGCACGCTGACGCGATCGACATGTTCGGCCCGCACGCCCCAATCGCGATGGCGATGTGGCCCGAGGCGGCGTCCGGCAGCATGTTGCTGATGAGGAACGGGCTAATCCGGCGGTACCCGCTCTTCTCGAAGATCTCGTTCTGCTCGAGCAGCAGCCCGTAGCCGCCACCCGCCGACCCGAAGATCACGCCCACGTCATCGCGGTTCGAGTCGTCGATAATCAGCCCCGCATCGGCGACGGCCTCGAGCGCCGACACGACGCCGAACTGCCCGCTGCGGTCCATACGGCGCAGGTCCTTCGTCGGGATGACCTCTTCCGGGTGGAAATCCTTCACCTCGGCGCCGATCTCGCACCTCGAAGCCGCTCACGTCGAACTGGGTGAGCCGGGCGACGCCCGACCGTCCCTCCGCCATCGCATTCCAGGCTTCGCGCCAGTTGTTGCCGAGCGGGCACACGGTGCCCATGCCTGTCACGACGACGCGGCGGTTGGGCAGATGTTCAGGGCGTACCATGCTCAGGTCGACGATGCGCGCGACTTCGCGCTCCGGCCGCGTCCGATCCGCTCGCACCCCACCGATTCGGACGGCTTCTGCGGCGCGATCGGTGTCGCGGTGGGTGTGGCTCCGAGGATCACGTCGCGCCACTGCGAGTCGTCGAAGATATCGATGATTTGCGCGTCGCGGTCCAGCCGCTTGCCGATGTTCGACAGCACGTGCCCCGGCCCCAGTTCGAAGAACGCCGACGCCCCGGCGCGCCGCATTTCCAGGAACGCCCGCATCCAGTTCACCGCGCCGGTCATCTGGTCCGTCAACTCCTGCCGCACCTCTTCGGCCGTCGTGAGCGCCCGCCCTGTGAGACTCGACACGACGGGCGTCTTCGGATCGCGAAACTCAATCCCCTCGATGAAGCGCGCCAGCTCCTCCCGTGCCTCCGCCATCTTCGGGAAGTGCCCGGGGACCGAGATCGGAAGCTGTACCACGCGCGCGCCCCGCTCCCGGATCGACTCCATCGCCCGACCGAGGGCCGCGAGCGTTCCCGAGATCACGGTCTGCCCCGGTGCATTGACCGCCGCGACGGCAACGTCGCCGTCGGGCGACACGCGGCTGCACACGTCCGCGACGTCGGCATCGGTCGGGCCGATGATGCTCGCCATGCCGCCCGGACGTCTGCTCGACCACTTCGTCATGATGCGTCCGCGCTCGCGTACGAGCCGCAGCGCATCTTCGAACGAGACCGAATCGGCTGCGGCTGCCGCCGAGAACTGCCCGAAGCTGTGACCCGACACGTGCGACGGGTTGATCTGCCGGCCCATGGTTGCTGCGCGGTCACGCAGGTACCGAAGATAGGCCCAGCTCACGGCCAGGATCGCGGGCTGCGTGGTCGCTGTCTTCCGCAGATCACGCTCAGTGCCCTCCATGACGATGCGCGTCACGTCGAGGTGCAGCACGTCGCTCGCCTCCGAAAATACGCCGCGCGCCTCCGGCCAGACCTCCGCTACGCGGCGGCCCACCCCGGCATGTTGCGAGCCCTGTCCAGGAAACAACAGAGCGAGCTTGCGCTCGCGCGGCGGGGATAGCTTCATCGATATTGGCGTCGTCCCATGGCCGACGCCGCACTATAACACGGTTACCGGGCGCCTTCGGGTCACCGTCCCGCGCCGGGACGCGACTCGCTGTAACGCTATACTGGCTTCGTTTTCGGGAGGAATCGCCGTGCGCGGCCGCGATCTGCTCGCCATCTCCGACCTCTCTCCGGACGAAGTCGAACGCATCCTGCAGACGGCGCTCAGCCTGAAGCGGGACGGTGGCGGCGCGCACGTGCTCGCCGGGAAGACGCTCGCGCTCATCTTCGAGAAGCCGTCGCTGCGCACGCGCGTCAGCTTCGATGTAGCGATGGTCCAGCTCGGCGGCCACGCCGATCTACCTCAACCAGGCGGAGGTCGGCCTCGGCCAGCGCGAGCCGGTCGCTGATGTCGCCCGCGTGCCTAAGCCGCTACGTCGACGTGATCGCCGCGCGGACGTATTCGAACACGGCACGCTGATCGAGCTCGCACGACACGCCGACGTCCCGGTGATCAATGCCCTGTCTGACGAAGAGCATCCCTGCCAGGCGATGGCCGACTTGCTCACTGTGCTCGAGCATCGCGGCAAGCTGCGCGGCGTCCGGCTGGCCTTCATCGGCGACGGCTTCAACGTTGCGGCCTCGCTCGCCGAGGCTGCCGCGCTGGCCGGCATGAGCTTCGCGATGGCGTCGCCACCCGGGCTACGGCCTGCCCGAGGCATGATGCGACTTGCTCGGCGATTGTCGGCCAACACCGGCGCCAGCATCGACGCCTGCGACTCGCCCGACGAGGCGGTGCGCGGCGCCGACGTCGTCTACACCGACGTCTGGGCGAGCATGGGACAGGAAGACTCGTACGCGCAGCGCAAGGAGGCCTTCGCGGGCTTCACCGTCAACGGCGGACCTGATGTCGCTCGGCAAAGCCCGACGCCATCTTCATGCACGACCTGCCTGCGCACCGCGGCGAAGAGGTGACCGACGACGTCATCGAGGGCCCGCGCTCGGTCGTGTTCGACCAGGCCGAAAACAGGCTGCACGCCCAGAAGGCGATCCTGGCCCTGACGACGAGCGAGCATGACCTGTAACGGGCCGCACTCCTATGAGCGATCTCACGGATTTCCTGCAGCGACAATCTTCAGCACTTCGACGCTACAGCCGCGCTCGATGTCGCCATCATCTCGTTGATCTTCTTCTGGCTGTTGCTGCTCCTGAAGGGCACCACGGCGATGGCGGTCATGCGCGGCGCGTTCGATCCTCCTGCTCGGCGGCGCTCATCCTCGCGCGCGTCTTTGACCTGGTCGTCCTCAACTTTCTCATCCGCAACTCGTTCATCGGCCTCCTGATCGCGCTGCCTGTCGTCTTCCAGCCGGAGATCCGCCGCGCGCTCGAGCGCGTAGGGCGCGCCGGCGGCCGCGCCTTCGGCGTGTCCGCGCCAGTACCGGCACGGTCGATGCCGTCAGCGAGGCCGCGCAGCGACATGGCAAAGACGCACGCCGGAGCCCTGATCGTTATGGAGCGCGAGACCGGCCTGCAGGACTACACCGAGAAGCGGAATTCCGGTCGACGCCCTCCCCTCGGCCGAGCTGCTCGAGGATCTGTTCTTCCCGAACTCACCTCTGCACGACGGCGCCGTTATCGTCCGCGGCAACCGCGTGATCGCCGCCGGCGTCACGCTGCCGCTCTCCGAGAACACCATGCCCGGTGAGCTGGGCACGCGGCACCGCGCTGGAC
The DNA here is from genome assembly GCA_963736015.1 of uncultured Chloroflexia bacterium. Taxonomy (GTDB): domain Bacteria; phylum Chloroflexota; class Dehalococcoidia; order DSTF01; family JACRBR01; genus CAVTNG01. Next base: position 191,615 of record CAVTNG010000008.1, read on the forward strand.
TCGGCATCACGGAGCGCACCGACGCCGTCTCGATCGTCGTGTCGGAGGAGACGGGACGCATCTCCGTCGCTGCCGACGGACGCATGTACTCGCGGCTGGATGACGCGCGCCTGCGCGCCCTGCTCGAGCGGCTGATGATGGGCCGCCAGAACGGGACCGAGTGATGGACTCCCTTCGCCGCGCCCTCGCCGCCATCCCGATCCTCGCGCGCGGCCTTGTGACCTCGATCGCCGGCAACATAAGCCTGGCGCTGCTGTCGGTCGCCCTCGGGTTCACGCTCTGGCTCTTCGTCACCGACCGCGAGCATCCCAAGCAGGTGGAGGCGTTCAACAGCTCCCTGCCGATTAGCTTCGTCAACGTTCCGACCGACCTCGCCGTGGCCAACGCCTCCGAGTCGAGCGTCCGCATCCGCATCGAAGGCTCGGAGAGCGACCTGAGCAGTCTCACAACCGAGGACTTCGACGCCACCGTGAACCTGGGCGGCCTGCCGAAGGGCGTGAGCACCGTGCCCGTTGACGTGAAGCCCGCCAAGAGTGGCATCACCGTCGTCGATGTCACGCCCCCGCGCATCGACGTGACGATCGAGGACTCGCGCTCGAAGGAGGTGCCGGTGCGCGTGATCCCGATCGGGTCGCCGCAGCAGGGTTTCGCAGTCACCGGCCAGAGTTCCGTCCCACCCGCGGCCACGGTGACCGGCGCCGCCAGCCTCGTCGCGCTGACCGATAGCGTCGTGGCGGAGGTGCAGCTCACCGGTCTGCGCGTCGACTTCACGGGCAGCGTCGAACTCAAGCCGCGCGACGTCCGCAACGGCGAGATCGGCCGCGTGACCGTAAACCCGGCGCGCGCGCAGGTCACCGTCGACATCGAGCAGCGTGAGACGAGCGTGCAACTCGCCGTGAACCCGCCCATCACGGGACAGCCCGCGTCGGGCTACAACGTCGCAGGCGTGACCACCGACCCGCTGCTCGTCACCGTCACCGGGCCCGAGGACGTGCTTCAGTCGATTGATGCCGTCAAGGGCCTGCCGACGGAGGAGGTGTCCGTCGCCGACGCCCGCGGCGACGTCGTCCGCACCGTGCAGGTAATCCTGCCCGAGGGCGCGCGTGTATCAGGCGGGACCAGCACCGTGAAGGTGACCGTGTCCGTGCGGCCATCGCGTGGGGAGGCGTCGTTCCAGGTCGTGCCGCAGGTACGTAACGTGGCCACCGGCCTTGTCGTCGTTGGCGCCGAGCCGGTGACCGTCGTGCTCGCAGGCGATGTCCCCGTGCTCGATACGCTCGCCCCCGAAAGCATCACCGTCGTTGCCGAAGCGCAGGGCCTCGGCCCCGGCCTGTACTCAGTCCCGATGACGGTCACGCCGCCCGCCGGCACCACCGTCGTCCGCACCGAACCAACCGAGCTGAACTTCGCGCTCGCACCACGATCCTGATCATGAACGCGAACGACACCCCCACGACGCCCGCCCGATCGACGCCCGCTTTGCCGATCGTCGCTATCGTCGGGCGCCCCAACGTTGGCAAGTCCGCTCTGTTCAACCGCATCGTCGGCGGCCGTCCCGCCCTCGTCGAAGACCTGCCCGGCACCACGCGCGACCGCATCTACGGCGACGCGGAGTGGCGTGGACGCGAGTTCACCGTCGTCGATACCGGCGGCCTCGAGCCGGACGAGCCGGGCACGTACACGCCGCTTGTGCGCGCCCAGGTCGAACGCGCCCTCGATGAGGCGGCGATCGTCGTGTTCGTCGTCGATACGATCACCGGGGTCACCGCCGCTGACCTCGACGTCGCCGACCTGCTGCGGCGCACCAGCAAGCCCGTCCTGCTCGTCGCCAACAAGGCGGAGAACCGCGAGCGCGAGGACGCCGCCGTGGCCTTCTACGAGATGGGCCTCGCCGAGCCGCTCGCCATCAGCGCCCACCACGGGCACGGCGTCGCCGACCTCCTCGACATGGTGATCGAGTCGTTGCCGCCGGCTACGGCGACAGGCGAGGAGCCTGAGTCACTGCGCCTGGCGATCATCGGTCGCCCCAACGTCGGCAAGTCCTCCCTGGTCAACACCGTCCTGGGCGATGATCGCCTCATCGTCAGCGACGTGCCCGGCACGACGCGCGACGCCATCGACTCGGCTTTCGCGTTCCACGGCCACCCGCTGACGCTGGTGGACACCGCCGGACTGCGGCGGCGTGGCGCCATCGAGCCCGGCGTCGAAAAGCACTCGACACTTCGCGCCCGGCGCGCGATCGAGCGGGCGCAGATTGCCATTTGCGTCTTCGACCTCACCGAAGGCTTCACGGCGCAGGATGCGCATATCGTCGGCTACGCGCTCGATGAGACACGTGGCGTGATCGTCGCCGGCAACAAGCTCGACCTCGCCGAGCAGGCCGAGGGCTGGGATCCCGCCTTTGCCGAGCGGCGGCTCCGCTGGCAGCTCAAGTTCGCGTCGTGGATCAGCATCCGCTTCATCTCGGCGAAGGAAGGTGCGGGCATCGACGACGTCCTCGCCGAGAGCGTTCGCATCGGCGAGGAGCGTCTGCGCCACATCGACACCGGCGCGCTGAACCAGGCGCTACGCCGCGCCATCGCCGACAAGCCGCCGCCCACGCCCTCGAAGGGGCGCCGCATCAAGCTGCTCTATGCGACGCAGGCCGAGGTCGACCCGCCGACATTCGTGCTCTTCCTCAACGACGCCTCTGACGTGCACTTCAGCTACCGCCGCTACATCGAGAACGTGATCCGCGGCAAGTTCGGCTTCACCGGCACCGCGATCAAGCTGGTGTTCCGCTCGCGCTCCGAGGAGTAGCGTTCACCTTTCGACGCGTGGCGCGTTCTACTGACGCCCGCCGCACAGAGGAGCATCATGGTCCGAAGATTCCGGCCGGCGGCGCTCATCCCGCTGATCGCCAGCGCGGCGGTGCTCTCGGCGTGCTCCAGTTCGCCCGGCGGTCACGCCGAGAGCCCTCGCCTTCCGTCGCCGCCGGTCGTATCGGCGGTCCGCCGCGTCTGCGCGCTCGCCGGCGACAACCCCGACGCCGCGACCGCCCACATCCGCGGCTTCGACGGCGCCAGCAGCGTCGTCTCCGGCGGCCGCGCCTACTGGTTCTTCGGCGACACGCTGCGCAGCGGCGCCGGCGGCGTCACCGACGTCATCCCGGCGGCCGTCGCCACCTCCGACGATTTCGACGGCAGCGACTGCGTGCGGCTGAAGTTCAAGGCCGCCGCTGGCACCGCCGAACCGCTGTTTCCCCGCCTCGACGAAACGACCGCCTGGCCCGACGGCGTGATTGCGCTCGATGACGGCAGCATGGCCTTCTACATGGTCCGAACCTACCGCACGTCGCCATTCGCCTGGCACGTCGGCGCCGTCGGCCTCGGGCGCATCCCAGCGGGCAGCACCGACGGTACCCGCGAGGTGGAGACGATCTGGGACGAGAACAGCGGCTTTGGCACGCGCATCGTCGGCGCCAGGTCGCCCGTTCGCGTCGGCGACGACGTGTACGTGTTCCTGCACACGGAGCGCAACGACAACTTCATCGCCCGCGCGCCGATCGAGGACATCGCCGAACTGAACGCCTACAGCTACTGGGACGGCGACGGCTGGAGCGCACGCCCGCAGGACGCCGCACCCATGTGGCCGAACGACTCCGGCATCCTCCCCGCCGACAACGGCGTCTCGGTCTCGCACGACGACCGCATCGGCGCATGGGTCGCGATCTACAACGCGGGCATGGCCCGCATCGAGGCACGCGTGGCCGAGAACCCCTGGGGCCCGTGGTCAGCGCCCGTAACATGGCTCGATTGCCGCAACCTCGTCGAGGACGCCTACCCCTACTGCTACAGCGCCGAGCCGCACCGCGAACTGTCGTCTGACCCGAAAGTGCTCTATCTCACCTTCTCCAGCCAGAAGCCCTACGACGTAACGATGCTCGAGCTGCGGTTCGAGTAACCCGCGCACGAAATCTCCGGACACGCGGTTAACCTTTGAGCCGCCGCTGGCGTTCTCACAGGTACCACCGGGCGCACGAGGTGGTACATGTTCACGTCTCGCACGCTCCGCAGCGCCGTCGCGATCGGCGTTATCGTCTCGCTCGCGCTCGCCCTTGCACCACGCGATGTGCGGCAACGGGCGATCGCCGCGCCGGCGCCGCAGGTCGCGCCGCCGAACGACAACGTCGCCGCCGCCTCGAACGTCTACGTCGATGCGAATACGCCGCAACAGACGTACACGCAGGACACCACCGGCGCGACGCTCGAGGCCGGTGAGCAGCGCCCGTGCGGCAACATCGAAGCGACGGTCTGGTACTACATCGTCTCGAACGAGGGCGGCACGCTGACCATCGACACGGCGGGCAGCAGCTTCGATACGGCCTTAGCCATCTGGGAGCTCGGCCCTAATGTCGTGTCGTCCCCGCCCGGCGGAGGCGCGCTTATCGGTTGCGATGACAACAGCCTCGGCGCCCAGTCGAAGCTCACGTTTCAGTCGGCGCCCGGTCATCTCTACTGGATCCAGGCCGGCGGCGCGGCCGGACAGACCGGTGCGTTGCGGCTGAACCTCGCCTGCACACCCGAGTGCCCGGCACCGAACGACAGCTTCGGCAACTTCTTCGGCGGCGGCCCCTTGCCGATCGATCAGGCCGCATCGACCGCCGGCGCCACCACCGAAGCCGACGAACCGCAGCCCTGTGGCGGCATCGGTAAGACGCTCTGGTACGCCGTCTTCGTCCCCGGCAACGCCGATATCGTCGTCGACACCGCCGGGAGCGACTTCCCGACCGCGGTCGCCGTGTACACGATCCCGCCCCAGGGACTCGCCTCGCTCGCCGATCTCCAGATGCAGGCCTGCAACGCGACCAGCACGGCGAAGCTCACATTCCACATCAGCCCCAGCACCGGCTACTACGTCCAGGCCGGCGGTCAGCAGGGCGCGTCCGGACGCCTGCGTATCCACATCGACTGCACGTCCTGGCCCGTGCCCGCCGCCGAACGACAGCGTTCTGCCAGCGTACATCGACATGCCCTCGATGTTCCCGTACGCCAACGCCGTCGACACGCGCGGTGCGTCGCTCGATGCAGGCGAGCCAACGTCATGCGGACAACATGGGCAAGACGGTCTGGTACTCGATCAATGCAGCCGCTTCCGCGACGCTCGTGTTCGACACCAGCGGCAGCGACTTCCCCGCGGCGATAGCCGTATACGACGGCGTGTTCTCGTCACCGCCCGGCCAGCTCCACCAGGTCGCCTGCGCGACAAGTCCCGCCGGCGGCGAGGCGCGCGTCCAGTTCGACATAGCGCGTGGCCAGACACTCTTTCTCCAGGTCGGCGGCATGAATGGCGCCGGCGGTCAGCTGCGGCTCCAGGGCGACTGCCTCGACTCCTGTCCGCCCGTCAACGACGACATCGCCAACCCCGCGCAGATCTACGCCGCGCCCATCTACGAGGATGCGCGCAACACGCGCGCCGCCACGCTCGAGCCCGGCGAGCAGCAGCCCTGCGGCAACATCGGCAAGACCGTGTGGTACTCGCTGGGTCCCGGCTCCAGCCTCCACTTCTCGACCGCCGGCACCAACTTCTCGTCGGTGATCGCCGTCTACGCCTGGACCGGCGCGTCACCGCCTGGCGCGCTCTCCGCCGTCGCGTGCACCAGCACAGGCCAGCTCGACTTCACGCCGCAAGCTGGCACCGGCTACATGGTGCAGATCGGCGGCGACGATGGCGCCGGCGGTGAGCTGCATTTCCGCGCTGATTGCCTCGCCGATTGTCCTGTCGCGTTCTCCGGTCAAGGTGGGGGCGGCGATGGCCACACGCTGGCGCCGGACGCGGGCGCCATCGTCCCGCCGGAAACCGGAAGCGGTGGCTACCTGCCCGGCGCCCGCCGATCGCACGACTGACGCGGCTCCCCGCGCGGCGGTGATCGCGCTACCCTGACGGCGCACGAGTGAAGGAGAGCGCGGTCATGCTCTGGGCCATCGCCCTCAGCGCCCTCAGCGGCTACGCGATCGGGTCGATCGAGTTCAGCCTGATCATCGGCCGCCTCACGCGCGGCGTCGACATCCGCGATTACGGCAGCGGCAACGCCGGCGCCGCTAACGTCATCCGCACCGCGGGCGCCAAGGCCGGCGTGTTGGTGATCCTGCTCGATATGGCCAAGGGGATCGTGCCCGTATACCTTGGCCTCGCCCTCGGTAACGCCGCCGGACTCGACCACGACGAGGGCGCGTGGGTCGCGGCGACGGGCGCGTTCGCTGCCGTGTGCGGCCACGTCTGGCCGATCTGGTTCGGCTTCCGTGGCGGCAAAGCCGTCGCTACGGGCTTCGGTGCCGCGCTCGCAATGAACCCGCTCGCGACGCTCGCGATGATCCCGATTGCGGGCGTGATCCTTCTCACGACACGCATCATGTCATTCATGAACATCCTGATGGCGCCGTTGCTCGCGCTCTTCTTCGTGATCCTCGCGGCCCTTGAGATCAGCCCGTGGGCGTACGCGGCGTACGGCCTCGCGACGTCGGCTCTGATCGTGTACCGGCACCGCGCGAACATCGAGCGGCTTCGGGCGGGCACGGAGCCGCGCCTCGGCCAGGCCGGCGAGAAGCGCGCTACGGCGTCGGGATAGGCGGCGGGCTTACGGTCCGGTCGACGTCTCCGTGAACAGCGGCGCCATCCCGGCCGATGACACCATTTCCTGCATCTGTCCATCGTCCGGCCGCGACTCGAAGCGGTGGGCTGCGTCCAGGATCTTCCGCAGGAGCCGCACGTCGCTCGCCGTGTTCAGGAACACGCCCGGCCGACCCAGCACCCAGTGCACGGCCCTGTCCACCTCTGCCTGCTGCACCAGCGGCTCGTACCACGTGCCGTAGGTGCGCTCCTTTTCGTTCCACGGCCCGAGCGTGATGCCCTTGATCGTCTGCATCGCCACGCCCCGCTCGCCGCACACCTTCGCCAGTGCCTCGAAGTCCTGCGCGTATTGCGGGTTGGCCATCATCGTGAAGTTGTAGGGCAACAGCACCGAGTCGAACGGAAACCGCTCGAGGCTACGCAGGTGCATGGCCGCAACGGCGAGCCCGTGCCCCGTCACGCCGATGAAGCGCGTCATGCCCTTGTCGCGCGCCTCGATCGCCCACGTCAGCGCGCCGTCTTCGCCGAACGCCGTCTCCCACTCCGTCTCATCGACGAGGTTGTGCAGCTGGAGCAGGTCGACATGGTCCGTCTGCAGCCGTTCCAGCGAGTGCTCGAACTGCGTCTTCGCCTTTTCGTATGTACGTTCGCCCGTCTTCGTCGCCAGGAAGAACCGGTCGCGGTGTCGCGGCATCCACGCGCCCACACGCCGCTCCGAGCGCCCGTACGCCGCAGCGGTATCGATGTGGTTCAGGCCGTTCTCGAGCACCACCTCGAGCGCCGCCTCTCCCTCCTCCTCCGATGCACCCCACAACGCCGCGGCGCCGAAGATGATCCGCGTGCTGTCGTGCCCGGTGCGTCCGAACGGCTGCGTCGGAATCATCTCTGCCTCCTTCGCTCAGACCATCGCCCGATACGGATGCGGGCCGAACTCCGCCTCGTAGAACGGCGCCACGCTGTCGCCGCGCCGGATGATGCGGTTGATCTGCTTCCGATCCTCGTCTGTGATCTCGACGTTGAGGGCCCCAGGTTGTCCTCGAACTGCTCCATCGTGCGCGGGCCGATGATCGGGCTGGTCACGCCGGGCTGGTGCAGCACCCACGCCAGCGCCAGCTGCGCCAGCGTGCAGCCCTTCTCCTGCGGCCATCGGCTCCAGCCCCTCGATCACGTCGTAGATGCGGTCGTTCAGCCGCCGCCGGTAGATGGGGTTCGATGCGTCGGCGAAGCGCGCGCCCTTCCGGCGGCTCCTGCCCGCGCTTGTACTTGCCGCTCAGCAGCCCGCCGCCGATCGGGCTCCAGGGGATCACCGCGAAGCCGTACGTCTGCGCCATCGGCAGCAGCTCGCGCTCGATGCGCCGGTCGAGCAGGTTGTAGGGCGGCTGCTCGCAGATGAAGCGGTTCAGCCCCAGCTCCTTCGCCACCCACAGCGACTCGACGAGCTGCCACGCCGCGAACGTGCTGGTGCCGATGTAGCGCACCTTGCCGGCGCGGATCAGGTCGTCGAGCGCGCGCAGCGTCTCGTCGATCGCCATGTCCGGCTGCGGGCGGTGGATCTGGTACAGGTCGATGTAGTCGGTCTGCAGGCGGCGCAGGCTGGCGTCGCACTGCTCGATGATGTGGCGGCGGCTGTTGCCCTGCGCGTTCGGGTCTTCGCCGCCCATCATGCCGTGCACCTTCGTGGCCAGCACCACGTGGTTGCGCCTGCCGTTGCGCTTCAGCGCTTCGCCGGTGACCTCTTCGCTGCGGCCGCTGCTGTAGACGTTCGCCGTGTCGAGAAAGTTGATTCCGGCATCCAGCGCGCGGTCGATGATGGCGTACGAATCGTCGGTGCCGTCTTGCCGCCGAACATCATGCAGCCCAGGCAGAGGCTGCTGACCTTGACGCCGGTGCGGCCGAGCGCGCGGAACTCCATATTGTTCTCCTTGATGCAGTCGTGAGGATCGGAGTCTACGCCAGTCGCGCGCTACGTCACATACCGCGGGCCGCGTGGCTGCGCGCTGCAAAGCTGCGCGTCAGCGCTCGACGGCGACGGACGTCGGCGCCGCGGATCGTGCTTCCGCAGGGACCTCCGGCCGATCACCCCACCCGAAGCGCGATGCCACTTCGGCCGCAAGCAGACCGAGCGCATTGGAGACGATCAACAATCCACCGAGCGCGAACCCCGTCGATGCGCCCTGCGCCGGCGTCGCACCCGCGCGGTGCAGCAATCCGGAGAAGCTCGACTCGCGGATGCCCAGCCCCCCGAGCGTGATCGGCACCAGCACCGCGATCGCCACCACCCACGTCGTGAAGGCCCAGTACCACCACGACACGTGCACGCCCAGTGCGAGGCCCGCGACGGCGATCGTCGAGATGTACAGCGCCTGGATCACCAGCGAGAACACGCCCATTTTGTACACGACGATCAGCTCGTGCCGGTGCGCCAGCAGGTTGCGCAGGAAGTGGTCGTGCCGCACCGCCGGAAATGGCATCCGCGGAATCACGACTGCGAGCACGACGGCGGCCGCCGCACCTGCCGCCAGCGCCAGCACACCGATGGCGAGGCTCCCGAAGTAGAAGGCGGCGCCGAGCGCTCCGAGCACCGTCATCGCCGCGTAGCCCGTCGCGCGCTCGTACAGGACGCTCATCGTGACGTCGGCGGCGCGCGCGCCCGACTCGCGCTGGATGCGGAACACGCGGTAGACATCCCCGCCGACGGCCGTCGGCAGTACGTTGCTCAACAGGTTCCCGACGCAGTACGCGCGGACCACGTCGGTCAGCGGCGCCCATACATTTCGCGCGCGCATCAGCACGCGCCACTTCACCACCACCAGCGCCTGTACCGCGCACATCATCACGAGCGCGGCTAGCAGCAAACCCGCGTCTGCCGCCCGGAACGTCGCCCGGATCTCGCCGGGGGACAGTTTCGTCATCAGGCCGGCGAGGATCGCCAGCGTCACGCCGACGCGGACGAGCGCAAAGATCCAGCCACCCGTAAATCGGGCGGGTGGCTCGTCAGACGCTTCGGCCGCGTTTACGTCGATATCCAAGAATGCTCTGCAGCAGCCCGAGCGACGCCAGGATCGTGACCAGCGAGCTCCCGCCCTGGCTGACTAGCGGCAACGGAACGCCCGTCACCGGCACCAGTCTAATGTTCACGCCGATGTTCACAAACACCTGGAACATGATGAACACCACCACCCCAACGGCGATCAGCCGCCCGAACATGTCGTCGGCGAGACCGGCGATGCGCAGGCAGCGGAATAGCAGGATCACGAACAGCCCGAACAGTACCATCGCCCCGACGAACCCCAGCTCCTCGGCGCCCACGCTGAAAACGTAGTCCGTCGTCTGCGTGCGCAGGTAGTCGAGCTGCGTCTGCGTGCCGTGCGTGAACCCCTTCCCGAGAAGCCCGCCGGAGCCGATGCTGATCTCCGCCTGCAGGATGTTGAACCCGGCGCCGAGCGGATCGTGGTCCGGATGGAGCCACGAATCGAATCGCGCCCGCTGGTAGTCGTGGCCCAGACGGTACACCAGCGGCGCCAGAGCCGCTGCGATGGCGGCCAGTCCCGCGAAGTGCAGCAGCCGCACGCCTGCGATCATCGCGATGCCCAACCAGATCGCACCGAAGACGATCGCTGATCCCAGGTCCGGCTCGACGAGCACAAGTGCGGCGGGCAGGGCCACGATCGCCAGCGACATCGCGAACACGCGGAGCTGTCGGATGTTCGCCTCGTTGTCGGAGAAGTACTTCGCAAGCATGATCGTCGCGCACACCTTCGCGATCTCCGAAGGCTGCACCTGCGTGCCAGCGATGACGATCCATCGCCGCGAGCCGTACGCGCTCGAGCCGACCACGAGCACGAAGATCAGGGCCGCGATCGATGCCACGTACAGGGCCAGGCTGATCGGTCCGAACAGCCGGTAATCGATGCGTGACAGACCGACCATCGCTACCAGCCCGATCACGGCAAAGGCGATCTGCCGCGAGACCGGGTGCGAAAACGCCTGCGCTGGCGAGCCATACGTCGTCAGGCTGCCGCTGTAGATCAGCAGCGCGCCATACGTCGTCAGCGCGATCGCCGAGAGCAGCAGGATGAAGTCGAACTCCCGCGTCGGGAGGTTGCGCATGTTCACGGCGTCACCCCGGTCGGCGCGTTCGCGGTGTCGCCGGCGGCGCGCTGCTGCGGCCGGTGGAAGTAGTAGTCCAGGATCTTCGAGGCGAGCGGCGCAGCGTTCGTTGCGCCGACGCCGTGGTTCAGGAACACCGTGACCGCGATCTGCGGGTCGTCGGCCGGCGCGAAGCCGCTGAACCAGGCGTGCGTCTCGTACGAGCCGTCGGCGAACTGCGGCCCGAACTCCGCCGTCCCCGTCTTGCCCGCAACCTTCACGCCGGAGACCGCGCCGCCATTCGCGCTGCCCCAGCTCACCGCCTGCGTCATCGCCTCGCGCAGGATCGCAAAGTTCTCCGCGCTCACCGGCACCTGGCTGTCCACGACCGGCCCCGGCGGCACGATCAGGTGTCCCTCGCCATCGCGCACTTCACGCACCACGCGCGGCTTGAACAGCGTGCCGCCGTTCGCCACCGCCGCCGTCACGCGCACCATCTGGATCGGCGTCGTCGCGACGAATCCCTGGCCGATCCCCATGTTGTAGGTGTCGCCGAGCCGCCAGCCGTCGCCGAACGTCTTTTCCTTCCAGTCGGGTCCGGGATGTTGCCGTCGGCCTCACCGGCGATGTCGATCCCCGTCGGCCGCCCCAGCCCGAACGCGCGCGCGTACTTCGCCAGTCGGTCGATGCCCAGGCCGTTGAAGTTCTGCCCGTACGCGTGGTAGCCCCCCGAGAGATAGTAGAAGTACACGTCGGATGACATCGCGACGCCGCCGTAGAAGTTCAGCGTCCCAAGCACGCGCCAGTCCTTGAACGTGTAGACGATCGAAGGATCGTTCTCGTTCGGGACGTTGATAAAGCCGTTGCTCGTGATTGTCGTGTTCGGCGTCGCGACGCCTTCCTGCAGGGCCGCCGCGCCGGTGATCTGCTTGAAGATCGAGCCTGGCGCATACTGCTCCGCCAGCGCGTGGTTGACCAGCGGCTTGTGCGGATCGTCCAGGTACTGCTGTAGCCGCGCCTCATCGATCTTCCCGTTGAAGACGTTGTTGTCGTAAAGCGGCAGCGATACGAGCGCGAGCAGCTCCCCGGTGTGGACATCCATCACCGCGGCCGCCGCCTGCTCGCCGCCCGCGGCATCTGTCAGGAGCTCGCGTGACCTTCGTTGCAGATCGAGGTCGATCGAGAGCACGAGGTCGTTGCCGGGCTTCGCCGCCTCCTCGTCCAGCGTGCGGATCTCGCGGCCCGATGCGTCCTTCTCAATCTCCTTGCGACCCGGCACTCCGCGCAGGTACGACTCGTACGCCGCCTCGACGCCGGCTTTGCCGATGCGGTCGCTCGCCAGGTACCCCTTGTCCTGCAGCGTCGCGTAGTCCTCCTCATCCACCCGTCCCGTGTAGCCGATGATGTCCGAGAGCTCCGGCCCGCCGGTGTACTTCCGCACGGACTCCACTACGATCTGTACCCCCGGCATCGAGCCCAGCGTCTCGCGCACGTGGAACGCTGTTGCCTGATCGAGTCCTTCCTTGAGAATCACCGGAGTAAATGGATCGTTGGACCGGCGGGCCTGCTCGATTTCAACGTCGTCTCGAGCGGCGGCACGTTGAGCAGGCGCGACACCGCGTCGGCGATCTCGAGCGTGCGCTCCTTCGGCACATCAGCAGCTACGACTGCGGCTGAGAACGCCGGCGTGTTTTCGACGACAGGCTGAGCCGTTGCGGTCGTAGATGAGCCCTCGCGACGGGACGACCGGCTCGATGCGTAACTGGTTCAGCGCCGCGCGCTGCTCGAACTCAGACCCCTGGATCAGCTGGAGCCGCGCGAGCTGACCCGCCAGCACTGCGAACGCCACGCAGGATGCCGATGCGCAGCGCCCAGAGCTTGCGGCTGACGGACTTCTTCGGATCCGTCTCGTCGACCGGCTCGGTGCGCCATCGGCGCCGTCGCGTCGTCGTCAGCAGGCCCATGATTCCTTCACGCTGCGGCGCCCGTTTTCACTCAGTACGCCAGCCGCGTCCGCGATCGCGGCGGGCGCGCCAGCCGCACGATGGCGTACACCGGCAGCGCCAGCGCCAGGTTCACCAGCGTCGCCGGCACGACGGCGTTCCGCATCCCGGCCTCGACATCGAGCGTGCCGCCCGAAGCGATCACGCTCGCCAGCAAGATCAACTCGTACGCCAGCGACGCCCCGAGAACGATGAGCAGCATCAGTACCGCCTCGCTGTGCACGATGTGCAGTTCGCGTATGACGCCGAACGCCGCCAGCGGCAGGAGCGCCAGCAATACCAGTCCCGGCGTCTGCAATCCCACGAAACCGAGCGTGATCCCGGCGACCGCCATCATCGGCAGTGCGTCCTCCAGACCGCGCACCACCAACCACGCGGCGAGCAGAACGAGCATCAGGTTCGGCGCCACGCCCAGGATGCGAAACTGGTCGATGCTCGCCGTCTGGAACAGCGCGAGCGCGAACGCGATGCCGGCGCCGATAACGTATCGCATCGGTCAGGGACCCTCGATGCGCTGCGGCTCGAAGCTCGTGAGCACGAGCGTGTGCTCGAGGCCCGAGAGACTCGCGAGATGGTCAACCTGCACGCTCTGGAACAGGTCCTGGTTCGTCTTCTGCACGTCGGCGACTCGCCCGATGACGATGTTCGGCGGATAGCCTCCGCCGATGCCGGACGTCAGCACGAAGTCGCCTTCCTTCACGAGCGCGCCCTGCCCCACAAACTCCATGTTGAGCACGCCGTCGTAGTTGCCGGCGACCACGCCCTCCGCGCGCGACTCCTGCACCACCGCGCTCACCGCGCTCTTCGGGTCCGTGATCAGCATCACCCAGGAGTAGTCGTCGAACACCTTGGAGATCGTGCCGACGAGGCTGCGCCCCTCCGTCACGACGATCATCCCTTCCTTGATCCCGTCGCTGCGGCCGGCGTCGATCGCGATAACCGACCGCACGTTGCTCGAATCGCGCGCGACGACGTCCGCGGACGACGAAGGTGTCGTTCGGAAACTGCTTGCGCACCGCCTCGAGGTCCGCGGCGTTCTGCTGCTCGACGGCATCCTCTCGCGCACGGGCCAGATCGTTCGTCAGGCGTTCGTTCTCTTCACGGAGGCGCTTGTTCTCCGCCGCCAGACCGCCCGAGTCGGTGAAGCTGTTCACCCAGTCGGCAATCGGGCGCGTTGCGTTGCGCAACGCCGTCTGCACCGGCGTCGTGACATTGAGCGTGACGTTCTCACCGGGTCGAGGAGGGTGAGCCGGCTCGCCGCCATGAGCATAAAGGCGGCAATGGCGATGAACCCGGTCCAGGCAAGCGTACGCGTGGTCAACGTGCGGCATCTCCGGCAGCGCCGTTACGCGCGATGATGTGAACGCGCGGTCACGCGCTGACAGCCTTCACGAGACGAGGGAGCTTGGTTAAAGCCGCGCGAGTATAGCCGATCACGCTGGTGAGATCGACGCTTTGCGTTACAACAACATAATGTTGTGCGGTCACCCGCCGGGCGGATGCTCGGTCTCGCCGCGCAGCAGATCCGCCGCGTGCTCGAGAACCGGCAGCAACACCGCCAGGCTCTCTCGCACACCCTTCTGGCTGCCAGGAAGATTTATGATCAGTGTCGCGCCGCGCACACCCGCAACTCCGCGGCTCAGCATCGCCCGTGGCGTATGCCGCATCCCCTCCGCGCGCATCGCCTCGGCGATCCCCGGTGCCGCGCGGTCGATCACATCGATGGTCGCCTCGGGCGTTACATCGCGGCTCGCGAGACCGGTCCCGCCCGTCGTCAGCACGCAGTCCACGCCGCCGTCATCACACCAGGCGATCAGGGTCGCGGCGATCTGCTGCCGCTCGTCGGGCACGACGTCGTAGCGCACGATCGTCGCTTTGACACTCGCGAGCATCTCGCGAATCGCCGCCGCGCTCGTGTCATCGCGCTCGCCGCGGCTGCCGCGGTCGCTCACCGTCAGGATGCCGACCCGAAGCTGCACGTCGCCATGCTATCCGACGACCAATCGGCGATCTGCGCGGGCGCACAAGTGTTGCGGCGTGGGAAAAAATCTGCATAAGCGCTTGACATCTGGGCGCTCGGTGGTAATCTATGGGAGCCCGTGGGGAATCTTGGTTCGGATGGACCCGATGAGCGTCCGGCAGGACACGCAATCCGGTGTATTTCCTCGGTACCTTCGACTACGCGATGGACGAGAGGGGGCGAGTGCCGCTCCCTCCCCGCTACCGCGACGCCTTCCACGAGGGCATCTTACTCAGCCAGTCGCCGGATCGCTGCCTGCGTATCTCGACGCCGCGCTCGTTCGATGTCCAGGCGGACGACTACATCGCCGAACCGCCGATTCATCGCAAGGGCAGGGTGCTCCGCCGCGTTCTTTTTGGCCGGACTTACGTAGTCGAACTCGACAAGCAGAATCGAATCCTGGTTCCGCAGCAGTTGCGAGACTACGCGGGGCTGAGCGGGAAGGTCTTGCTGGTGGGTGCCGGCGAGACCATCGAGAATCTGGAATCCCGAGACCTACGAAGCGGAAATGCTCCTCGTGGACGAGACACTGGAACAGACACTGGAGTCGGTCGAGCGTCGCGAGCGATGATTATGTCGATGACGACGGCACACATCCCCGTCATGCTCAGCGAAGTGCTCGACGCGCTCGACGGTCAAGCCCGGGGGGCGTTATGTCGATTGCACGCTCGGCGGCGGCGGCCACGCCGAAGCCATCCTCGAGCGCTCGCAACCAGGCGGCACGCTCCTGGGGATCGATGCCAGCGGCGACGCGGCGGTCCGCGCCTCCGAGCGCCTCGCCCGATTCGGCGACAGCTTCCGGCACGGCCATCGCGAACTTCCGGGACGTCCGCCGCATCTGCGTCGAAGCCGGCTTCAGCCCGGTGAACGGCGTTCTGCTCGACCTGGGCCTCTCGTCGGACCAGCTCGAAGGCGGCGCCGGGTTCAGCTTTCAGCGTGAGACATCGCTCGATATGCGGTTCGGCGATTCGCCGCTCACCGCCGCGGACATCATCAACACATACGACGAGGAGGAGATCGCAGACATCATCTATCGGTTCGGAGAGGAACCGGCCAGCCGTAGGATCGCGCGCCGCGATCGTGGCAGGCCGCCCGCTTCGGACCACGACCGATCTAGCCAAAGCCGTCGAGCAGGCCGTGGGTAGGAGAGCCAAGCGTGAAAACCCACCCCGCCACCAGGACATTTCAGGCTCTCCGCATCGCGGTCAATCAAGAGCTAGACTCTCTAGCCGCCGCGCTTCCTCAGGCCCACGGCCTGCTCGGCTTTGGATCCCGCCTCGTCGTCCTCAGCTATCACTCGCTCGAGGACCGAATCGTGAAGCAGTACATCGCGCGCGAGTCGCGCGATTGCATCTGCCCTCCCGGTCTTCCCGAGTGCCGCTGCGGCCACCATGCGACGCTTCGGCCGGTTACCCGCGGCGCGCTCAAGCCCACGCTCGAAGAGGTCGCACATAACCCGCGCGCTCGCAGCGCGCGCCTCCGCGTCGCCGAAGCTATCGCGCCGATGGCGGCGTAGGGGAGGCGATGGCTCTCGTACATCGCCCCATATGGCGCGCCCCCTCCATACCGCTCAACCGGATCGGCGGCGCCCGGCTGCTCCTTGCCGCTGCGATCGCGGCGCTCATCATCGTCGCGCTCTTCCAGGTGCGCCAGCTCAGCAACGTCACGACGACTGGTTACCAGCTCAACGAGCTCAACAGTGTCCGCGCCCAGAAGCAGGCTGAGAACCACGCTCTCGAGGCCGACGTCGCGAGGTTGTCGGGGCTCGGGTACGTCGAATGGACCGCCCGCGTGAAGCTGCACATGCTGCCGCCTCAGCGGACGCTCTATCTCGATGTGAATCACTCCGTGCCGGACAGCATGTCGCTGCCCACCCGCTTCCTTGCCGAGGTGCGGGGCACGGACGCTGCGACACCGCCGGTCGCGACCGATAACGAACCGTTCTGGAAGCGCGTGCTCAGGCTGGCGCCGTTCTTCTAAGACGCAGCTCGGCGCGCAGGCGCCGCACGGACAGCGCCGCAGGCGCGCAGGACAGAGAGGCGCATGTTCGGCAAACGCTCGCGGATGCACACACGTCTTGCCGTCCTCGCCACCGTCTTCGTCATCGGCGCGGCGATCATGGTCGGGCGGCTCGTGTACATCCAGCTCGTGCACTCCGACCACTACCGCGCCGAGGCGCAGAATGAGCACTTCGGCCAGCAGGTCGTCCGCGCCCCGCGCGGCGCTATCCTCGACCGCAACGGCTATCCCCTCGCGACCACGATCGATGCCTACGACGTGTACGTGAACCGCCAGGACTGGGCGGACCTCTCGACGGCTCGCGGCGCCGCGCGCGACATGGCGGCGATCCTGAACGACAAGCCGAACGTCTCCTTCAACCCCGATGACGTGGTCAACGAGGTCCGCAAGGAAGATGACGGCATCTACCTCGCGATCGGGGGCCTCGACTTCGATGCCGGCGCGGAGCTTGGGAAGGCGGAGATACCCGGACTGCGACTTGTCCAGACGACGAAGCGCTCCTACCCCGAAGGTGACCTTGCGTCGTCGCTGCTCGGCTTCGTGGGCCGCGACCACGTCGGCCTCCAGGGCATCGAGGCCGATTATGACCGCGAGCTTGGCGGGATTCCCGGCACGATCTACTTCGAACGCGACAGCGCCGGCAACCGCATCGCCCTCGGGAGCGAGCGCGTCGGCCAGAAGCCCAAGCCAGGCGGCGACGTCCGTCTCACAATCGACCGCTATATCCAGCGGACCGTCGAGAGCGAGCTCGACGCCCACATAGCGCGCACGGGCGCGCTCGGCGGCACGATCATCGTGATGGATCCGAAGACGGGCGAGATCCTGGCGATGGCGAGTCGCCCCGGCTTTCAACTCTCGAAGCTGGATCTCAACACCGACAATCCAGCGATGCTGCGAAACCGCGCGGCGACGGACGTGTATGAGCCCGGCTCCGTCTTCAAGACGCTCACCGCCGCGACGGCGATCGACCTCGGCCTGGTCACGCCAAACTCGACGTACAACGACACCGGCTCCGCCTACGTCGGACAATCGGTCATTCACAACTGGGACTACAGCATCAACGGGCCGACGACCGTCACGCAGGTGCTCCAGAAGAGCCTCAACACCGGCGCGGTGTGGATGAGCGGACTCATCGGGCCGGACAAGTTCT
This sequence comes from uncultured Chloroflexia bacterium, assembly GCA_963736015.1. Lineage (GTDB taxonomy): Bacteria > Chloroflexota > Dehalococcoidia > DSTF01 > JACRBR01 > CAVTNG01. The sequence continues at coordinate 209,505 of CAVTNG010000008.1, forward strand.
ATGACTACGTCAGCCGCTTCGGCATCGGCCAGGCCACCGGATCGGGGCTTGGTGGCGAGCCCGACGGCCTTGTACGCACGAACACGGATCCGTCGTGGTCACCGGAGGACCTCGCCACAAATAGCTTCGGCCAGGGCATCGCCGCGACGCCGTTGCAGGTGATCACCGCCATCGCGTCGCTCGTGAACGATGGCCAGCTCATGCGGCCGTACGTGGTGAAGGAGGCGCAGACGCCCGAAGGAGTCAGGACCTTCAGCCCCGTCGTCGTCCGGCAGGCCGTAAAGCCGGAAACCGCCCGGCAGGTGGCCGATATGATGCACCAGGTGGTCGAGGGCGTGCCCGGGCACCTGGCCGCGATCTCCGGCTATCACGTCGGCGGCAAGACCGGCACGACGACCGGCGCGACCCTCGCCGATGGCGCGGTCAAGGACGGCAACGTCGCCTCGTTCATCGGCTTCGCGCCCGTGGACGACCCGAAGATGATCATGCTGGTCAAGCTGGACTACCGCGAGGACCGACTGGGCGGCCAGGTCTCCGCACCCGTGTTTCACGACCTCGCGCCGAGCATCCTCGCCTACCTGGGCGTGGCGCCTGACGGATCACGGTTAGTGACGGCCGGGCAGTAGCAAGACTCTTTCCCGCGCGGCGCCGCGAGGGGGCGCCGCGCGCCGGCAGCCGTGTCTCGATAGGAGACCGGCGGGCCGAAACGGGCGGGCTGAAGGCCTGCAGGCAGGACGCAGATGATTACAGCGAAGGAACTCGCGAGCGCCCTTCGTCCGGCGCTGATCCGCGCGCCGTCCGTGGGCCCGTTGCGCTTTCGGCACGCCGTCGTCGATTCGCGCAGGGCCGGCCGCGGCGATCTGTTCGTCGCACTCAAGGGCGAGCGCGTCGATGGCCACGATTACGTCGCCGACGCGGCGAGGCGTGGCGCGGCGGGCGCCGTCCTCGAGCGGCCGGTCGAGGTGGACATCGCCCAGTACGTCGTCCCCTCCGCGCTCGGTGCGCTCCAGGATCTGGCGCGCCTTCGCCGCGCATCCCGGCCTCGGCTCAAGGTCATCGGCGTTACCGGCAGTGTCGGCAAGACGACAACGAAGGAATTGACCGCCGCCGTCCTGGAGACTCGATATCCGCTGCTTCGGAGCGAAGGCAACCTGAATAGCGAGATCGGCCTGCCGCTCGTCTTGCTCGAACTGACGCAGCGCCACCGCCGCGCCGTACTCGAGATGGGGATGTGGGCGCCGGGCGAGATCGCCCTGCTCTGCGATATCGCCCAGCCGGAGATCGGCATCGTGACGAACGTCGGCCCGTCGCACATGGAGCGCCTCGGCAGCATCGACGCCATTACCGACGCGAAGGCTGAGCTGGTCGAATCGTTGCCCGAAGATGGCGTCGCAATCCTGAACGCCGACGACGAGCGCGTCCTGTCGATGACGTCGCGGACGTCGGCTAACGTCCTCACGTACGGCTTGCGCCTGAATGCCAACGTGCGGGCCGAGAACATCGAGAGCCACGGCCTCGCCGGCGTGAAGTTCCACCTTTCGCACGGCTCGGAGCGGGCGCCGGTGTACTCGCACCTTCCAGGCCGCGCCATGGTGCCAAACGCGCTCGCAGCCGCCGCGGCCGGCATCGTCGATGGCCTCACGGTAGAGGAATGCGCCGAAGCGCTGAGCGCAGCACAGATCCCCTCGCGGCTGCAGGCGCATGCCGGTATCCACGGCTCGACGATTATCGACGACACCTACAACGCGAGCCCGGCATCGATGCGTGCCGCTCTGGATCTCCTCGCGGAGGTCTCCGGCCGGAAGGTCGCGGTGCTTGGCGACATGCGCGAACTCGGCGATGCAGAGATGGAGGGCCATCGTGATGTCGGCCGCGCGGCCGCCGCGATAGCCGACGCCATCTACGTCGCCGGCGACCTTGGACGCTGGATCGGCGACGCCGCCGTCCACGCCGGTCACGCCGATGTGCACATCTGCGCCGACGCATCTGAGCTGGCCCACGCCCTCAGGCAGTCGCTACGCCCAGGCGACGTCGTGCTCGTGAAGGCTTCGCGCGCCATGGAGTTCGAACACCTTGCGCGAGAGCTGCGGGTGGACGAATGACATACGCGCTCATCGCGGGCGTGGCGGCCGCACTAATGGCCCTGGCGGCGGGCTATCCATTCATTGACTTCCTGACCGACCGCAAGATCGGCAAACAGATCAGCACCGATGGCCCGGAGTCGCACATGGTCAAGGCCGGCACCCCGACCATGGGTGGCCTGCTCATCATCGGCGTGGCACTCGCCGTCTCAGCCGCCGCCGGGATCCCGAAAGACCGCGCCGTACTCCTGCCGATACTCGTCGCCGCCGTCATGGCCGTCATCGGCTGGTACGACGACCTCGGCACGCTCGTCGAGCGCGCGCAGCGCGAGGCGCACGATCGCACCGGCATGATCCTCAAGCTGGCGGGCTTCGCCGTCGTCGGCGTCGTAGCGGCTTATGTCCTGTACGACCGGCTCGACGTCCCGACGCTGCTCGTTCCGCATTACGGCGAGTACGACATCGGCCCCATCTACGTGTTGATCGCTATCGCCGCCATCGTCGCCACGACGAGCGCCATCGGCGTCACCGACGGTGTCGATACGCTCGCGGGCGGCACTTCCGCACTGGCCTTCGGCGCCTACGGCGTGCTCGCGCTCATCGAGCACGAGACCGGCATCGCGACGTTCTGCTTCGCGACGACAGGCGCCCTTCTCGGGTTCCTCTGGTTCAACGCCCACCCCGCCCGCATCTTCATGGGCGACTCCGGATCGCTTCCTCTGGGCGCCGCCCTCGCAATCGTCGCCCTGCAGACGGGCTGGTGGCTGCTTCTGCCGCTCATCGGCATCGTCTTCGCCATCGAACTCGCGTCCGTCGTCATCCAGGTCGGCTACTTTCGGCTGACCGGGGAAAGCGCGTATTCCGGATGGCACCCATCCACCACCACTTCGAGGAGATGGGGTTTCCGGAGACGCGCATCTCGTTTCGTTTCATTCTGCTCGGCGCCATGGCGGCGATGCTTGCCGTTGCGCTGGCCACGGTCGAATAGGGGTTGACAGGAAACTGTTTAGGTGATATGACAGGTGAGCGAGACTTCCTGGTGGGGAAACGGGTGACCGTTATTGGTCTCGGCATTGAGGGCGTGGATGCGGCCCGCTATGCGGCAACGCATGGCGCCACGGTCACCGTCACCGATGCGAAATCTCCCGAAGCCCTCGCGACCCGCATCCAGCAGCTCGAGGGCGTTCCCATCACCTACGCACTCGCCAATGACGGCATCGAGGCGGTCGCACACAGCGATCGCGTCTTCGTCTCCCAGAGCGTCCCGCTCGATGCTCCCGCCGTCGCCGCGGCCCGCCATCACGGCATCCCCCTCGACTCGATGACCCGCCACTTCCTGGAGGCCTGCCCCGGCCCGACGATCGGTGTCACCGGCAGCAGCGGCAAGACCACTACGACCAGCCTCGTCGCCGCCATCCTCGATGCAGACGCCCGCGCCTACCGCGTCGGGGGCAACATCGGCACCGGCCTCCTCGGCCTCCTCGATGGCGTCGACGAAAACACCTGGACGGTGATGGAGATCAGCCACACGCAGCTCCAGCTCACGGACCGCAGCCCTCACATCGCGGCGGTGCTCAACGTGACGCCGAACCACCTGGACCACTTCACGTGGGAGCAGTACATCGCCCTTAAGCAGAACATCGTCCGCTACCAGATGCCGGACGACCACGCGGTCCTCAATCTCGATGACGACCTGAGCGCAGCCATGGCGGAGATCACGCCGGCGCACCGCTGGTTCTTCACGCTTGGCCCCAGCCTCGAGGGCAACGGCGCCTTCGTGCGCGATGACGCCGTCTTCCTGCGCCGCGACACGTTGGAGGAGATGGTGCTGCCGCTGACGGACATCCCCCTGCGCGGCCAGCACAACGTCGCCAACGTGCTCGCCGCCACGGCTGTCGCCGCCGCCGGCGGCGTGCCCGTCGATGCCATAGCGCAGGGCGTGCGCTCGTTCGTGCCGGTGCCGCACCGGCTGGAGATCGTGGCCGACGTCGACGGCGTGCGCTACGTGAACGACAGCATCGCCTCCACGCCCGAGCGCACGCTCGCCGCCATCCGCGCGTTCGATGAGCCGCTCGTACTGCTCCTCGGCGGCAAGGACAAGGACCTGCCGAAGGAGGCGCTCGCCGAAGAGGCGTTGCGCCGCTGCGTCGGCATCGTCTTCTTCGGTGCCGACGGCGCGCTGCTCGAAGCAGCGGTCGAAGCAGCGGCGATGACCGTGCCGCAGGAGGAGCGCCCGCAGACGGTCCTCGTCAGCACACTCACCGAGGCCGTCGCCGCCGCGCGCGCCATGGCTGGCGCCGGTGACGTCGTCCTCCTCTCGCCCGCCTGCACCAGCTTCGACGCCTACAAGAACTTCGAGGAGCGCGGCGACGAGTTCCGCAGCCTCGTGCGCGCGATGCATTCGCAGGAGGATGCCTGATGGGCGTGACGGCGCATCCCGCCCGCCTCCGCGTCGGCAGCCCCGACTATCTGATCGCAGCGACCGTCGGCGTGCTCGTCGTGCTTGGCGTGCTCGCCGTCTACAGCTCCAGCTTCGCCCTCGGACTGCTCGAGTTCGGCGATGCCAACTACTTCGTGGTCCGCCAGGTGGCCTTCGCCGTGATCGGCGCCGTCGCCATGTACGTCCTGATGCGTTCCGACTATCGCCAGCTACGTGTGATCAGCCCCCTCCTCATGCTGGCCGCGATCTTCGGGCTGTTCGCCGTGCTCATGCCGGGCATCGGCGTCGAGCGCAACGGCGCGACGCGCTGGATCGCTGTCGGCGGCCCGATTCCGCCACTCCAGCCGAGCGAGTTCGCCAAGCTCGCGCTCGTCATCTACGTCTCCGCGTGGCTCGCGGGCCGAGGCGAGCACGTCAAGACGTTCTGGCTCGGCTTCTTCCCGTGCGTCCTGCTCGTCGGCTTCGTCGCGGGCTTGGTGATGCTCGAACCCGACCTCGGCACCGCCATCGTCATGGTGCTGACGACGATGACGCTCGTCTTCATCGCCGGCGCGTCGCTCACGCACGTCGCTGCCTTCGCCGGTATCGGCAGCATCGTTGCGACAATGCTCGTGCTCGCCGGCGAGTACCGCACCGACCGCATCTTCGCCTTCGTCAGCGCCGAGGACGACCCGAGCGGAAGGGGCTTCCAGACGCTGCAGATGCTCATCGCCCTCGGCAGCGGCGGCGTGCACGGTCTCGGGCTCGGTGCAAGCCGGCAGAAGTTCTTCTACGTGCCGGGCGCCCACACGGACGGCATCTTCGCCATCATCGGCGAGGAGTTGGGGTTCATCGGTGCAGCCATCGTCATCGCGCTCTTTGCCTTTCTGATGATCCGCGGCTTCCGCGTCGTCGTACGGGCCCGGGACGACTTCGGATCGTTACTTGCCATCGGCATCGTGTCGTGGATCGGTTACCAGGCGTTGATCAACATCGGCGGCATCACGCGCACCCTCCCGCTCACCGGGATCCCCCTCCCGTTCGTCAGCTACGGCGGATCAGCGCTGGTAGCGATGCTCGCCGCCGTGGGCATCCTGCTTAGCATCTCGCGCTACGGCGTCGACGCGCAGACCGTCATCCCGAAGCCAAAGCCCGTGGACGGTTCCGACAAGATTGTCCGCTCGGCCAGCCGCACTACCTCGAAGGATGCAGGGCGGGCTCGCGGCGGCGCCCGGGCAGCGAAGGGAGCGCGGTGAGGGTGATATTCGCTGGCGGCGGCACTGGCGGGCACGTGTATCCGGGCCTCGCCGTCGCGCGCGCGCTTGAATCGGAGCTGGCCTCTCGGGGCGAGCCGCTGGAGATGCTGTACCTCGGTATCCGCGGCCGCGTCGACGAAGCGCTCGTGCCGCAGGCGGGCCTCGAGTTTCGCGCCATCGACGCCGGGCAGCTCCGTGTCGGGTCGCCGCTCACGTTCGCCCGCAACAGCCTGCGCCTTGTGCGCGGCGTCGCGCAGTCCATCGGCATCGTTCGCGGCTTCCGCCCCGATGTCGTCTTCGCCACCGGCGGCTACGCGAGTGTGCCCGTCGGCGTCGCCACCAGGCTCCTGCGGCGCCCGCTCGTCGTCTACCTGCCGGACGTGACGCCCGGATGGGCCGTCCGCCTCCTCTCCCGCCTCGCGACGCGCATGGCCACGACGTCGGATCGCGCGCTGGATTACCTGCCGCGGGCGAAGTCGGCCGTCGTGGGCTACCCCGTCCGCGAGGAGTTCTGGACCGCGGACCGCGCGTCCGCGCGGGCAGCGCTCGGCCTTCCAGCCGAAGCGAACGTGCTTCTCGTCGCCGCGGGCAGCCTCGGCGCCCGGCGCGATCAATGACGCCGTCTTCGCCGCGCTGCCGCGAGTTCCTCGACGTCGCGCACATCGTGCACGTCACCGGCGCCGCCGATGCAGGGAGAGCGCAATCGCAGCGCGATGCGCTCTCGCCCGGACATCGCGAGCGCTATCACGTACACGCCTACCTGGACGAGATGCCGCAGGCGATGCACGCGGCTGATCTCGTCATCAGCCGCGCGGGCGCGTCGACGCTGGGGGAGCTTCCCGCCGCCGGCGCGCCCGCCATCCTCGTTCCCGGCGAGTACGAGGGCTGGTCGCAGGCGCCGAACGCCGAGTACCTGCAGTCAAAGGGCGCGGCGGTGATGCTCCGCAATGACCGAGCTGGGCCGCCTCGGCGCGACCGCGCTCGAACTTCTCGCCGACGACGCCCGGCGCGCGTCGATGTCCGCGGCCATGCGCGCGCTGGCGCGCCCGGACGCCGCGCGAGATCTCGCGCGACTGCTGATCGAGGAGGCCGCGTGAGGGTCGCCAACGTGCCCCAGCGCGTGCATCTCGTCGGCATCGGCGGCGCGCACATGTCGGCGATCGCGCAGATCCTGCACGCGTGGGGGCACACGATCACGGGGTCCGACCAGCGCCCGAGCGCGATGACCGAGAAGCTGGCTTCGCTCGGTATCGAAGTCACGATCGGGCACGCCGCCGAGAACGTCGGCGACGCCGAGCTCGTCGTGATCACCTCCGCCGCGCACGACGACAACCCGGAGATCGCGGAAGCGAATCGTCGCGGCATCCCCGTAATCAAGCGCGCGGAGATGGTTGCACGCCTCATGCATGGCCGATACAGCATCGCCGTCGCGGGAACGCACGGGAAGACGACGACGAGCGGGCTTATCGCCCACATGCTCGTACAGGCGAACCTCGACCCGACTTATCTCATCGGCGGCGAAGTGCGCAGCCTTGGCAGCAACGCTGCTCCCGGCGAAGGCCGCTACATCGTCGTCGAGGCCGATGAGTACGACCGGGCGTTCCTCAGCTATACGCCGGATGTCGCCATCGTGCTGAACATCGAGCCGGACCACCTCGACATCTACGGCGACGCCGGGGCGGTACAGGACGCTTTCGCGCAGTTCATGGCCAGCACCCCGATCGATGGCCACGTGATCGCCTGCGCCGACAGCCCCCGCGTACGCGAGACCGTCGGCGCGGGGGGCATCCGCGCCACCGACGTGCGCACCTACGCGCTCGAACAGCCCGCCTCGTGGCAGGCGAGCGATGTCGTCGAGCACGATGCCACCCAGACGTTCGACGTGGATGCCGGCGGCGCAAAGTACGGCAGCTTCACGATCGGCCTGTCCGGGCGCCACAACGTCTCGAACGCGCTCGCCGGAATCGTTGCTGGGGACACGATCGGTCTCGAGAAGGAGACGATGCGCGCGGCGCTCGCCTCCTACCGCGGCGCACAACGCCGCTTCGAGCTCGTCGGCGAGGCGGCCGGCGTCACGGTGATGGACGACTACGCGCACCACCCGACGGAGGTCCGCGAGGGCACGATCGCCGCCGCCCGGCAGCGCTTCCCGGGACGCCGCCTCGTGCTGCTCTTCCAACCGCATACCTATACGCGCACCGCCTACTTGCTCGACGAATGGAAGACGTGCTTCGAGGGCGCGGACGCGCTGTACATCACACACACCTACGCCGCCCGAGAGGAGCCCGCGGCCGGCCTCAGCGGCCGCGATCTCGCGGAAGCCGTGCGCGCGCCGGGAGCGGTCTATATCGAGGACTTTGAGGACGCAGCGGAGCGCATCGCCGCCGACCTGCGCCCGGGCGACGTGTTCTTCACCGTCGGCGCCGGAGATGTGGACCGCGTCGGCCCGATGGTGCTCCAGCGATTGCGCCGCAAGGGCGCGCCATGAGCGCCGCGGCGCTCGCGAGCGCGCCAGCGGCGACGGTCGCGAAAGGATGGCATGGACGAAGCGTTGATCCGGCGGCTGCGCGACATCGCGCCCGTACGCGAGCACGAACCGCTGGCGCGCCACACGACGTTCGGCATCGGAGGGCCGGCCGACGTCTTCGTCACCGTGACGGACGCTGCCCAACTCGCGGCCGCCGTCCTCGCCGCGCGCGACGCATCTGCACCGGTGTTCATCCTCGGTGCGGGCAGCAACCTACTCGTCGGCGACGCCGGCATCCGCGGCGTCGTCATCGACAACCAGGCGAAGCACACCCGCATCGAGCCGCTGAACATCGGCCCGGACAGCGCCGTCATTCCCCCGCCCATCGTCGCAGCGAACGCGGGCGGCGACTCATCCGTGGTGTGGGCGGAGTCCGGCACGTCGTTCGCGGCGCTCGCCCGCAACCTGGCGCGCCAGGGCTACACCGGCCTCGAGTGGGCCTGCGGCATCCCGGGCACGCTCGGTGGCGCGGTCGTCTACAACGCCGGCGCCTACGACAGCAGTCTTTCGCAGGTGCTCCTCGCCGTCACGCTCCTCGATGGTAACGGCGAGCAGCGTTACCTGCCGTCGGCTGAGCTCCGCCTCGGCTACCGCACAAGCGCAATCCTGCGTGGCGAGTTCAGGGGACTGCGCAGTCCTCTCGCTCGAGCTGGCCGTCGTCCGCGGCGAAAGCGCCACGGCGATGGCGCGTATCACCGAGCTGGACCGCCAGCGCCTCGATGCACAGCCGCGCGGGCGCAACTCCGGCAGCACCTTCAAGAACCCTGCCGGCCATCACGCCTGGGAGCTGATCGATGCCGTCGGCCTGCGCGGCCACCGTATCGGCGACGCGCTCTTCTCCCAGAAGCACTGCAACTTCATCGAGAACGTCGACGCTGCGCGTGCGGCGGATGTCGCCGCGCTGATGCGCGAGGCGCAGCGCCGCGTGCGCGAACGCTACGGCATCGAGCTCGAGGCCGAGGTTCAGCTCGTGGGCGAGGGCTTCGAATGAGCGGCAAGCTTCGGCTCGGCGTCGTCTTCGGGGGCCAGTCGGCCGAGCACGAGGTCTCGGTCGTCTCGGCGATGGACGTCCTGCGCGAAGCCGACCCGGAGCGGTTCGAGCCGGTGCCGTTCGGCGTCACCCGCGAGGGCCGCTGGCTCACTTCGAGCGAGACGCAGGCCCGGCTGAATACGCGCGAGGCGCTGTTCCAGAAGCGCATGACAGGCGACGTGCCCACCCTGCTCGAGCGCGGTGAGGTCCTCGACGAGCTGCGCAGCATCGATGTCGTCTTCCCGCTCGTGCACGGTGTCAACGGCGAGGACGGCACGCTGCAGGGCATGCTCGAGATGTTCGGCCTGCCGTACTGCGGCTGCGGCGTCGCGGCCAGCGCAGTCGGCATGGACAAGGCGCTGCAGAAACGCGTGTTCGCGCAGACCGGGCTAAAGGTCGCCCGCTACATGACCGTCTTCGAGCATGAGTGGACGCGCGCCGCCGACGAAATCGCGCACGCCATCGAGGCGCAGGTCGGTTACCCCGCGTTCGTCAAACCCGCGAACGGCGGCAGCAGCCTTGGTGTCACACGTGCCCGCTCCCGGGAAGACCTGGGTGGCGCGATGACGGCCGCGTTCGAGCTGGATCGCAAGATCTGGTCGAGGAAGCAATCCGCGGGCGCGAGGTCGATTGCGGCGTGCTCGGCAACGATGACCCGCAGGCGTCGCCCGTCGGCGAAGTCGTCGTCGCGCGCGAGTTCTACGACTACGAGGCCAAGTACCTGGACGACTCGGCGCAGATCCACGCGCCCGCAGACCTTCCCGCTGATACGGCGTCCAGGGTGCAGGACGTCGCCGTCCGCGCCTTCCGTGCCATCGGCGGCACCGGCTTCGCGCGCGTCGACTTCCTGCTGCCCGAAGATGGCGAGCCGGTCCTCAACGAGATCAACACGCTGCCCGGCTTCCGCCCGGTGAGCATGTTCCCGCGCCTCTGGTCCGCCGCGGGCATCGCCTACCACGAGCTGATCAGCCGCATCGTCGACCTCGCGCTCGAGGCGTTCAAAGAGCGGAGGCGACGTGTCTGAGATGCGCCCGCCCCGCAAGTGGACCTACGCCGGCGCAAAGCGCGCGCGGCAGAAGCGCGTCGTCAAGACGAGCGAAGCTCCGCGCGGCGTCTGGCGCGACGAGCCGGCGTCGCCGCGCTTCAACTACCGCCCTACGCCAAAGCAGGCGCGGATCGCCCTCGCACTGGCCGCATTCACGATGTTCGCCGCGATGAGCTGGTGGGCGGTGCACTCGCCGTGGCTGACCGTAAGCCACGTCACCGTCACCGGCGCCAATCGCCTCAGCCCCGAAGAAGTCCGGCAGGCAGCCGGCGTCGACGGCAAGAGCATCTTCACGGTCGATCTCCAGGCCGCCCGCGCCCGCGTCGCCGCGCTCCCCAACGTGCGCAGCGCAACGATTGCGAAGCGCGGTCGCACAGGCGTCAGCATCGACGTCGAGGAGCGCACGACCTGGGGCTCGTGGCAGATGGGCGACGCCAAGATACCCATCGACATCGATGGCTACGTGCATGACCGACCCGGCGTTCTACGGCACACCGACGATTATCGAAGTCGATCCGCACCGCGTGCTCAGTGCGGGCGACCGTGTGGACCCCGGCGCCGTCGAGCTGGCCGCCCGGCTGACGCGCGAGGCACAAACCGTCGTTCGGCCGCAACGTTGTCTCGCTCGCCTACCGTCGCGACGCCGGCCTCACGGCCGTGCTGTCCGGCGCCAGCGTTGATGACCCGCCGCTATGGGTCACCTTCGGGGACTCACGGGACTACGAGTACAAGGTCGCCGCGCTCTACGTCCTCATCGAAGAGGCGCGGCAACGGGAACTGGCGCTCAGTTCGGTCGACCTCCGGTTCGGCGACCGGCTGAGCTTCAACTGAGGACAGGGAGGGCATCATGAGCCGTGGTGGGACATTCGCTTCGATCGATATCGGCACGACGAAGATCTGCACCGTCGTTGGCGAGATGGCGCACGAAGAGGACATGCGCATCCTGGGCGTCGGCATTACGCCGTCCGATGGGCTCTCGCGCGGCATGGTCGAGAACATCCGCGACGCGACAGAGTCCATCAAGGCGTCCGTGGAAAAGGCCGAGCGCTCGAGCGGCACGCGCATTCTCTCGGCGCACGTGGGCATCGCCGGCACGCACATCGCCTGCCTGAACAACCGTGGCATCGTCGCCATCCCCGACCGCACGCGGCCGATCATGCCGGACGACGTCGCGCGCGTGCTCGATGGCGCCCGCGTCGTCAGCATCCCCACGAATCGCGAGATCATCCACGTGATCCCGCGCTACTACGTCGTCGATGGCCAGGACAACGTCTCGGACCCGGTGGGCATGTTCGGCAGCGGCCTCGATGTCGAGACGCACATCGTCACCGGCATCGACAGCTCGATCCAGAACCTCACCAAGTGCGTCGAGAACGTCGGCGTGCAGGTCGACGGCCTGATTCTGGAGCCGCTCGCCAGCGCCGAGGCTGTGCTCGACGTCGAGGAGCGGGAGCAGGGCGTCGTCGTCGCCGATATCGGCGGCGGCACGACGGACATTGCGCTGTTTATCGAGGGCAGCGTCTACCACACCGCCGTGCTGCCGGTCGGCGGCAACCACGTCACGCGCGACGTCGTCGTTGGGCTGCGCGCGCCATATCAGGCGGCGGAGGAAGCGAAGAAGAAGTACGGCCACGCCATCCCCAGCATGGTTGACGCGCGCGAGGAGATCACGCTCGAGGCCTTCGGCTCCGAGGGCACGAAGACCGAGCCACGGCGCCGCCTGTGCGAAATCATTCAGGCGCGCGTCGAGGAGATCCTCGAGATGGTGTCCGCCGAGGTGAAGCGCGCCGTGCACGACGACATCGTCTCGGCCGGCATCGTCCTCACCGGCGGCACGTCGAAGCTCAGCGGCATCGACCTGCTCGCCGAGCAGGTAACCGGATGGCCGGCGCGCGTCGGCATGCCGCGCAACCTGCACGGCCTCACCGACGTGCTCATCGACCCCGCCTACGCGACGAGCGTCGGCCTGCTGCAGTGGGCCGTGAACGAGGCGGAGGCGAGCAGCTGGCACCGCAGCCCGCGCCCTTCCCTGAACATGGGCGGCATCTGGCGCCGCGTCGGCACGTGGGCGCGCGTGCTGTTGCCCGAGTAACCGATGTGACGGACGCCGCAGCGAACGAACCGCAGAGCAAACGGACTGGAGGCAAGGCAGATGTACGGGAGGAGGACCCTGTGATCCATCGGAAGCGCATGGGCGGTGACGCGGCGGACGTAGAGGCCGCCGCGGACGAGGCGCCTCTCACCGGCGTCGAGGACCCGCCGCCCTACCGCCAGTCCGTCATGTTTGAAGAAGAAGTCCAGGAACTCCGGCGAGAAGAGCAGCAAAGGGAGGCAATCATGAGCAGGGCATATTCGGACGGGCTGCCGCCAATCAAGGTCGTTGGCGTCGGAGGTGGCGGCTGCAACGCCGTGAGCCGCATGATCGCCGAGCAGATCCCCGGCGTGCAGTTCGTCGCCGTCAATACGGATGCGCAGGCGCTCCAGACATCGCCGTCCGAAGTGAAGATCCGCATCGGCGACAAGGTGACGAAGGGCCTCGGCGTCGGCGGCGACCCCGGACGCGGCCTGCGCGCCGCCGAAGAGAGCCGCGACGAGCTGTTCGAGGCCGTCCGCGGCTGCGAGATGGTGTTCGTCACCGCGGGCATGGGCGGCGGCACCGGCACCGGCGCGTCGCCCATGGTCGCGGAGGTGGCGCAAGGAGGCCGGCGCGCTGACCATCGGCGTCGTGACCAAGCCGTTCAGCTTCGAGGGCGCGCGGCGCCGCGCACAGGCCGAAGAGGGCATTCAGCGCCTGCAGGACAAGGTCGACACGCTGATCATCATCCCCAACGACCGCCTGCTCACGATCTGCGATGAGCAGGCGACGATGGAAGAGGCATTCCGCACGGCGGATAACATCCTCCTCCAGGGCATTCGCGGCATCAGCGAGATCATCACCCTGCCGGGCGAGATCAACCTCGATTTCGCCGATGTCCGCAAGATCATGTCGGAGGCCGGCCCGGCGCTGATGGCGATCGGCCGCGCTTCCGGCGATGACCGCGCGGCGGAGGCCGCCCGTCAGGCGATCGCGAGTCCCCTGCTCGAAGTGTCCATCGACGGCGCCAAGGGCGTGCTCTTCAACATCAGCGGCAACAAGAACCTCGGACTGCACGAGATCAACGAGGCCGCGCAGGTCATCGCCGATGTCGTCGATCCGTCGGCGGAGATCATCTTCGGCACAGCGATCGACCCGCGCCTGGGTGATGAGGTGCAGATCACGCTCATCGCGACCGGCTTCGCGCGGCCCGTGGCACTGGACACGATCCCGGAGCAATACCGCCGGTCGAATCCCGACGACGAGACGGGCATGCCGGCGCCGCTCACGACGCCGGTTGCCGCGGACCCGCGCGACACGGAATTGCCAACGTTCCTGCGCCGCACGGTAACGGCGCGCTAACGGACGTTGGGTTAGTGGAGGAAAGGAGGTCGCTGTCTAGCCAGGTTGCCTCGGGGTAGAGGTGCCCCGGGGACTTTCCCCCACCAGGGAAAGCAAGGGCCGTGAGCGCCGGAATTGGGAGATGACGGCGCTCACGGCCTACCCATCTCCGCCGCGAAATGCGCCAGAGAAAGAAAGTAGCCCGACCCGGTGAAGTGGCACGGGCAGTTACCACAGAACCGGGAGCCTGGGCTACCGGGGCCTATTGTACACCGGTTGAAGCACGATTTCCATAACGCCCGTCCGAGAATGCGACGCCGCTGCGGGGTCGCCGTCGCACGTAATCGCAGGTCCTCGATCCCGTCCGCAACCGCCCGCGAGCGCGTCTTCAGAGCCTGTGTCCCAGCTTGGAGACCATGACCACAATACCTTGTGTTGTCGGCCTTGAAACCCGTTGACAACGCCTATATCTAGTGCTAATCTCGGCAAGCCGATGGAACCTGCGTTCCTGCGGCGAGGGAGGGCACCACATGCGCTGTCCGTTCTGCGGCAGCCAGGAATCGCGGGTCGTCGACTCGCGCGACGTCGAGGATGGCGTGCGCCGTCGGCGTGAGTGCCTGAACCCGGACTGCGCCAGCCGCTTTACCACCTACGAACGCGTGCAGGCCGTTGCGCTTTATGTCGTAAAGAAGGACGGGCGCCGCGAGGAGTTCTCCCGTGAGAAGCTCCTGGGCGGCCTCCGCACCGCCTGCGAAAAGCGCCCCCTGCCCTCCGGCGCAATCGAGACCATCGCCAGCGAGATCGAGGCGGCCCTCTACCAGGGCAACGCCGCCGAAGTCCCCTCCAGCGTCATCGGCGAGATGGCGATGGAGCACCTTCGCGCCCTCGACGCCATCGCCTATGTGCGCTTCGCCAGCGTGTATCGCAAGTTCGCCGACCTCGATGACCTCCGTGACGAGCTGGAAGCGCTCGCCTCCGGGACAAGACCGGGCACGGCCCAGTTGCCGTTCCGCGATCCGGCCTTCTCCCTCCCCTCTCTTCGGCTGCGACCGGCCGCACCGAATGTACGAACCCGTACCCGCCGCCCGGTGCGGCCGGTGCAGACTCCCGTCCCGATCGGGAAGCGGGAGGCTGCGCCGCGGGAGCCGTCGAAGAGAGCCCGCAAGGCACGCTAGGAGGCGCCATGAACACATTGACGTGCCCGGTCTGCCGCACGGCGGGGTTCAACCGCCTGCTCGGGCCGCGCGAGCTGGCCGACTTCTGGGGACGGAAGGGCGTCGAGGGAAAGGCGCCACCCGGATACGAGGTGCGCGCCGTCATCGAGTGCATGCAGCGCCTCGACCTGCCCGGGCGCGACGTCTGCGGCTGCCGCACCGCCTGGGTCCGAAACGCCGCGGATGAGGCGTGGCGTCCCATCGTCGTCCTCCCGGCTGACTTCGTCGCCGCCGTCGCGGGTTCAAGGAGCTAACCGGGTGCGCATCGACGGCAAGCTGACGAATCGAGACGGCGAGTTCGTGGCCAGCGGCCCGTGTGAGCTGAACGCCCAGAAGGGCGAGATCACCATGTG
Organism: uncultured Chloroflexia bacterium; assembly: GCA_963736015.1. Lineage (GTDB taxonomy): Bacteria > Chloroflexota > Dehalococcoidia > DSTF01 > JACRBR01 > CAVTNG01. The sequence goes on from CAVTNG010000008.1 coordinate 224,845, forward strand.
GCCGTCGTGGGAGATGCACATGCTCGAGCGTGAACGCGGCGAGCTCTCGCTTGAGCTAACCGATGGCACTACCTACGCCATCAGCGACCGCCACCTTACCTTCAAACTGCGCGGCGACGGCGAGCAACGGATCACCGTCTACCGCCTGCGCATCATCGACCGCGTGCCGCCGCACCTGGCGGCGGGCTACAGCGAGCCTGCCGACGAGCCGGCAGCGGCGCCGCCTGCGCTCCACACGCGATCACCTTCACCTCATCAGGAGCGACCAGCCCGAGAACGGCTAAGAAAGGAATCAAGGGGCGCCGCCCGAAACGGTTGGGCGGCGCTGCCTGTGCATGGAGAGCAGTGGGATTAGCGCTTCGATAGGTCGAAGGAATGGCGTTGCGGAGAACGGGCCGCTGGACGACGCTGTCGCTGACCTCAGCGCCGACGCTCATGACTTCCTCCGGCGCGTCCACGCGGGCAAGGAGCGTAATGCCCGCGCGGTCGCCGTAATGCACCAGCGGCGGCTCCGCGAGTTCGTGCGCGCCACCGGCGCCTGGCTCGATGATCTGCCGTCATGGCGGGCGAACATCACGGGATGGCGTGCTATCGCGAGGCTGGCCAACCCCGTAGTGGCAACAAAGGCAGGCTAGTACCCCGAAAGGAATCGCACGTCATGGTCCTCCAGGCCGAGCCCGAAGCCCGCAAGATCGCCGCAACCACCTTCACCGTCGAGCGCTACTTCACGCGCTCCGGAGAAGACCCCTTCGCCGACCTCGAGTGGGAACATCGCACCGCCGTCATCGCCGATGAGAGCGGCAACTCCTTCTTCGAGCAGAAGGATGTCGAGATCCCGCAGTCGTGGTCGCAGACCGCGACCAATGTCGTCGTCTCCAAGTACTTCCGCGGTCCACTCGGCAGCGATCGCCGCGAGCGCAGCGTCCGCCAGATGATCGGCCGCGTCGCCGACACGCTGACGGCGTGGGGCACCAAGGATGGCTACTTCGAGAGCGACGAGGAGGCGCGCACGTTCCACAACGAGCTGACGCACCTGCTCGTCAACCAGAAGATGGCGTTCAACAGCCCGGTCTGGTTCAACGTCGGCGTCGAAGAGAAACCGCAGTGCTCGGCGTGCTTCATCCTCTCCGTCGAAGACACCATGGAATCGATCCTCGACTGGTGCAAGACCGAGGGCATGATCTTCAAGGGCGGATCCGGCAGCGGCATCAATCTCTCGTCGATCCGCTCGAGCAAGGAACAGCTCTCCGGCGGCGGGCAGGCGAGCGGCCCTATCTCGTTCATGCGCGGCGCTGACAGCATCGCCGGCTCCATCAAGTCCGGCGGCAAGACGCGCCGTGCGGCGAAGATGGTCGTCCTCAACGTCGACCATCCCGACGTCGAGGAGTTCATCGACTGCAAGGTCAACGAGGAGCGCAAGGCCCACGCGCTCGGCCAGGCCGGCTGGGACATGTCCCTGAACGGCGACGCCTGGTCCTCGATTCAGTTCCAGAACGCCAACAACTCCATCCGCGTCACCGATGACTTCATGCAGGCCGCGGTCGAGGGGCGCCCCTGGGCGCTGAAGAGCATCGTCTCCGGCGCGGAGCATGGCTCCGTCGACGCCCGCGAGCTCCTCCAAAGGATGGCCTCGGCCGCATGGGAGTGCGGCGATCCGGGCATGCAGTACGACACCACGATCAACGACTGGCACACCTGCGCGAACACTGCCCGCATCAACGCCAGCAACCCCTGCTCGGAGTACATGCACGTGGACAACTCCGCGTGCAACCTCGCCTCGCTCAATCTGATGAAGTTCCTCGATGAAGACGGCACCTTCGACGTCGAGTCGTTCCGCCGCGCGGTTGCGATCACGATCTGGGCGCAGGAAATCATCGTCGGTAACTCCAGCTACCCCACGCCGCGCATCGCTGCGAACACGATCGCGATGCGCCAGCTCGGACTCGGATACGCCAACCTCGGCGCACTGCTTATGTCGTTGGGACTGCCGTACGACTCCGATCAGGGGCGCGCATACGCCGCCGCGATCACCGCGATGATGACCGGCTACGCGTACGCGACGTCCGCCGCGATCGCGCAGCGCGTCGGTCCGTTCGATGCGTTCCACACCAACCGCGATCCGATGTTGCGCGTGGTTGCGAAACACCGCGACGCATCGCGTACCATTGACACGACGTTTGCTCCGAGTGATATGATCGGTGCAGCGCACACGGCATGGGACGATGCGCTGGAGTTGGGACAGAAGTTCGGTTACCGCAACGCGCAGGCAACAGTGCTCGCACCAACAGGGACGATCGCGTTCATGATGGACTGCGACACCACCGGCGTTGAGCCGGACATCGCGCTGGTGAAATACAAGAAGCTCGTCGGTGGTGGCATGATCAAGATCGTCAATCAGACGGTCCCGCGCGCGCTCCGCCGTCTCGGCTACACCGCCGATCAGATCGAAGACATCGTCCGTCACATCGATGAGCACGGGACGATCGAAAATGCGCCGTCGTTGCAGGAAGAACATCTCGCGGTGTTCGACTGCGCGTTCAAGCCCGAGAACGGCGAGCGCACGATCCACCACATGGGCCACATCAAGATGATGGGCGCCGTCCAGCCGTTCATCTCCGGCGCCATCTCCAAGACCGTGAACCTCCCTAACGAGGCTTCGGTGGACGACGTCGCCGACACCTACGTGGAGGCCTGGCGCCACGGCATCAAGGCCATCGCCATCTATCGCGACGGCTCCAAGACCGTCCAGCCACTCTCGACGGCGAAGGACGCCTCCGACGCCGCCGAAGCTTCAGTCGCGAGCAAGCCCGTCCGACGCAAGATGAGCGACACACGCAGCTCCCTCACGCACAAGTTCAGCATCGAGGGCCACGACGGCTACATCACCGTCGGCCTCTACGACGACGGCACGCCCGGTGAGATCTTCCTCTCGATGGCGAAGCAGGGTTCTACCGTCAGCGGCCTCATGGAAGCCTTCGGGCGCGCGATCTCGTACGCGCTGCAGTACGGCGTCCCCGTGCAGGATCTGGTTCGCAACTTCGCCCACATGCGGTTCGAGCCCATGGGCCGGACCGAGAACCGCGACATCCCGGTCGCGCAGTCGATCATCGACTACGTCTTCCGCTGGCTCGCGAGCCGCTACATGTCTGCGGAGGAAGCGTACGAGGTCGGCGTGATGACGCCCGAGATCAAAGCGGCACTCGCCGCGGGTCAGTACCCGTTGCCCATCACGGGGAGCGTCGCTACGGCGGCGCAGGACAACGGCCTGAAGGACGCACAAAGCGCGACGGCAGCAGTGCCCGTGATGTACCAGGCGCCGCGCGCGAACGGCCGCGCCGATGCGCCGGCCTGCGCCAGCTGCGGCTGGATCATGATTCGGTCGGGGACGTGTTACCGCTGTGAAAACTGCGGTAGCACGAGTGGCTGCTCCTAAAGGCAGGGGCACAAAACCAGTAGGAAGACAGGAGGCAGGGAACGTATGGCCATGACGAAGAAGCCGGCGGCGAAGAAGCCGGCAGCAAAGCGAAAGCCGGCGGCTAGAAAGGCCACGGCGAAGAAGGCCACGACGCGGAAGCCGGCAGCGAAGAAGCCGGCAGCCCGCAAGACCGCGGCGAAGAAGCCGGCAGCGAAGAAGCCGGCAGCCAAGCGAAAGCCGGCGGCGAAGCGCCCGGCCGCCCGCAAGCCTGCGAAGGCTGCGGCCGCCAAGTCGCGCAAGCCCGCCGCGAAGCGCAAGCCGGCCGCCCGCAAGCGGACGACCGCCAAGAAGAAGTAGTGCGGCGGGTGGCGGCAGTCCCCGGCTGCCACCCGCTCACATCCCCGACAGAACCGACAATGCGGCCCGCATGGGCCGCATTGTCATCCCCCGTCAACTTTCGATCTAGCCACGCAGCCAGCCTTGGAGCCGTAGCGACCCGCTGACCCGCTGACCCGCTGACCCGCTGACCCGCTGACCCGCTGACCCGCTGACCCGCTGACCCGCTGACCCGCTGACCCGCTGACCGCTGCCTGATAATCGTCGGACACAGCGTCCGCGCAAAATCACATAACATCCGCCCACGGCGGCCCGGAAACGGAGTAGTATCTTCTGGACGAAGCAACCCGCCGAAGGGTCGGTGGCGTCCGAAGCAGGGACGCTCCCCGCCGCCACCTTCGGCGGGTTTCTCTGTGGCGATGCGTGAGGCTCGTGGTCTATCCGGCGCCGACGACGTTCACAAGCACCCGCCGCGGCCGAGGATGATCCAGCTCCACCAGGAACACGCGCTGCCAGGTACCCAGCGAGATCCGACCGTCCACGACGGGGATCGTCTCGCTGCTGCTCAGGAACAGGTGCTGGACGTGGGCGTGGCCGTTCGCGCACTCGTCCTCGTTCATGTTGACGGTGCGCCGCGTGAAGTCGTTGTGTTCGTAATAGGCGGTGGGAGGAGCGAACTGCCGCAGGATCCGCGCCAGGTCGCGCAACAGCAGAGGCTCGTTCTCATTGATCTTGATGGCGGCAGTGGTGTGCTGCGAATACGTCGTCACTTGCCCGAACTGGATGCCGGACGCCTCGACGACCCGGACGATGTCCTCAGTGATATCGATGAACTCCGGCGCATCGGTCGTCTCGTACTCCAGCGCTTCGCACAACACGCGCGCGCCTGGCGTATCCACCAGAGCGACAGTCTCGCGCCGGGCCTCCAGGGTCGTTGGCTTCATCTCACCGCCTTCAGACAGGTCGTTCTCGAATCTGGGTCATTCTCTCGGACGCCCGATCGAAGCGCAATTCTGAGCGCGCATAGGGCTCGCCTTGAAGTACGTTGGCCCGTAACGGGGGGCTTCACTTATGTCCTTCCAACACTACCCGTCCTCCGGCACGGTCGTCACCCCTACAGGGGTTCGCGTCCCGCGAACCCCGCGTCCAGCTCGTGCCACCAGCTGATGCGCTCCTCGCCGGCCCTCCAGCACAGGTACACGACGCGCCCATCGCGATCGCTCGGAAAATCGAAGAGCCCTTCCTCGACGCCCTTCATCTCGACGCCCCAGCCGTTGATCCGCGCCAGACGCTCGTTGAGTTGCTGAACCAGCGCCTCCGCCTCTCGCCGCTGGCGGCCGACGCTGTCTTCGTCCTTTACATGCCCGTTGCCGATCGAGGTCTCGACGACATGCGCCAGCATTCGCGCAGCGAGTCCAAATCGGTCTTCGTCGCCTGCATCGCGGCCAGCTCCTCGCGCAGCTGCGGCAGCAGCGCCTCCGCCTCGTCGAGCGTGAACAGCTTCATCTCGCGCTAGACGTCGCTGACGCCCGTGAAGTTCCATGCCGCGATCTTCAGCGCGGGCACCCGCCGCACGCCGCCTCCGATGTCACCCAGCACGAGCATCGTGTCGCGTCCGACGGCATCGGCACGGTTCAGCGCTTCGACGTACGACTGCGTGAACCGCATGTTCTTCACCGGCGCCACGACCTTGCCGTCCTCGACCAGGAACGTTCCGTCGCGCGTCATGCCCGTGACCACGACGTTAAGGGGGTGCACGGTGCGCGTGTACCAGAAGCGGCTGATCACGAGCCCCCGTTTCATGCCCGCGATCATCTCGTCGCGCGAGGCCTCGCCCGGCGCCATGAACAGGTGCAGCGGCATCGGACCGATCGTGTTGCCCGCAGGCAGCGCATGCCCGGTCGAGCGTGCCTCAGCTCCCTGTTTCCCCGCGTGATACGTGTCCCAGACGACGCCTTTCGCCACCCCGTTCACGATGTGATCGACGCGCTGCTTCGGCACGCCCTCGTAGTCGAAGGCCATCGGCAGCGATGCCGGCGACAGGCCGTCGTCCCAGATGCTGATGTTCTCGCCCATCACCCGCTCGCCGATGCGGCCGGACATGAAGCTGCGCTTCTCCATGAACGGCAGCGCGCCGAAGGAGAGGTAGGAGAAGAAGTCGAGCATGTCGACGACGGCGTACGGCTCCAGGTACACCTCGTACTCGCCCGGCTCGATGGCGCGCGGCTCGACGCCGCGGAGCGCTCGGTCCACCGCCTCGCGCCCGACGTCATCGCCGTCGATCTGCCCCACATCGAGCGCGACGCGAGCCGCATACCCGCTCGAGGTCTCGGACATCACCACCGTATTCACGTCGGCCTGGGTCTCGCGATGCCACGCGAACACGCCCAGCGTGTTCGCGATCGCGGTCTCATGCGCCGTCGTGTGGAACGCGCCCGCCGCCACCAGCCCCGCGCGACTGGATGCGTCGCATATCTGGCCCACCACTGCTGCCCGCTCCTCCGGTCCGCAGCGCGCGGTCGTCTCGGCGAACGCTTCGACCCGCGCAGTCGGCGCCGGACGCGGCAACGATCGAAAGTCCTCGTTCTCGCGCTGATGCTCGGCGAGTTCGAGCGCCTTCTGCGCGACGCGACGAAGCGCATCCTCAGACAGCTCGTTCGTCGAGGCCAGCCCGATCTTCTGTCCGAGCACGGCCCGCACGCGCACGTCAACATCGCGGTGCTCGACGTTCTGGTGAATATAGTTGTTCGCGAAACGCGTCAGCGCGGAGTCGCTGGCGAAGATCGCCACCTCCGTCTGGTCGGCGCGGCTCGCAGCCAGCACCGTGTCAGCGATGCGCCGCGCTTCTTGCTCGCCCAGCATCGGGGCATCCCTCCAGTAGCCGTTCGTGGCCGCACTATACGCCCGGGCGCCGCGGCCGCATACCGGGGAATCGAGTCAGTCCGCACGCGCCCAGACGAGGCAGCGCACCTCTGCCGCGCCCGCCTGCATCAATGCCGACGAGGCCGCATCGAGCGTCGCGCCGGTTGTCACGACGTCATCGACGAGCAGCACGCGCTGCCCCTCCACGCGCTCACGCCGGCCGTCAAACGCGCTCCGCGACGATCGCCTGCCGCTCCTCGCGGTGCATCGTCTTCGCGAGCGGTGCTGTGTCGCGCACGCGCAGCAGTGCGCCGGCGTCGAGCGGGAGACCCTTCGTCCGCGCAAGGTGCTTCGCCAGCTCGGTCGCCTGGTTGAACCCGCGCGAGCGCTCGCGACGCCGGTGCAGCGGTACCGGCATGACGATGTCCGCCGGCAGTGCCGGCCCGGCCATCAACGCCGCCATCGGCCCCGCGAGCGACGTCAGGCCCTCGTACTTCAGCTCGTGCGCCAGCCGTCGCGCTCCCTCTTCCATCACGAACGCGGCCCGAATCGACGCGAACGCCGGTCGCCGCGCCTCGCAGTGCCGGCAGAGCGCACCGCGAGCGACGGGCATCCAGCACACGTGCGCAGCGGCGCCCGTCCGTAGGCGGCAGCGCATCGATGCATGCCAGGCACAGCAGCGTCCCTGTCTCGCCGCACAGCGCGCACTGCGCCGGAAAAAGCACGTCGAGCGCGATGCGCGACGCTCGTTCGATGAGACTCGTCATGGCGAGCGCGAGTATACAATGACGAAGCCGCGGAGGAAGCTTCGATGACAACCGTGAATGTCCGGCTCTACGCGCGCCTGAAGGAGCTGATCGGTGCCCGCGACGTCACCCTCTGCCTGCCCGAAGGCGCGACGATCGCCGAGCTCCGGGACTTGCTCGGGCAGCGGTACCCCCGTGTCAAGGCGATCCTCCCGACCGTCGTCTACGCCGTCGATGAGGAGTATGTTCCTGTCACCCACGCCCTTCGCGACGGCGACGACGTGGCCGTCATCCCGCCGGTGAGCGGCGGCTGATGTTCGAGATCACCGACAAGCCGCTCGATCCGGCTCTCCTCGTCGAAGCTGTCCGCCGCGATGAGGCGGGCGCAGTCGCCCTCTTCTACGGCATCGTCCGCAACGAGAGCCTGGGCCGGCCGGTCAGCTACCTCGAATACGACGCCTATCCCGAGATGGCCATCAAGAAGATGAAGGAGGTCGCCCAGGAGGTGCGGACCCGCTTTGCCGTCACCGATATCGGCGTGATCCACCGCACCGGACGTCTTGAGATCGGCGAGACGAGCCTGCTCGTTGCTGTCTCAGCGCCCCACCGGGAAGCCGCCTTCGCCGCTTGCCACCACGCTGTCGACCGTCTCAAGCAGATCGTCCCGATATGGAAGAAGGAAGTCTGGACCGACGGCGAGGAGTGGATCGAAGGCCACATGCCCGACGTCAAGGGCTGAACGCCACGCGTGACCGCAAACGAGAATGCCCGCCTCTCGGCGGGCACACACGTCTCACTCGTCTGATGTACGTCTAGCCCTGCCCCACCCCGGCCGCCACAGGCTGGCGCGACTCCTCGAAGCAGCCGCTGCAGTACACGGGCCGGTCCAGCCGGGGCACGAAAGGCACGCTGGCGTTCCCGCCGCAGCTCGCGCAGGTCACCGTCGTCATCTCGCGGGTGCCGTTCGCGCTGCGGTCGCGGCGGCGGTTCGCGCGGCAGGAAGAACATCGCTGGGGCTCATTGAGCAGTCCCTTCTCGAGGTAAAACCCCTGTTCTCCTGCCGTGAAGACAAACGTCGTGCCACAGTCGCGGCACGTTAACGACTTATCTTCGAAAGACAATGCTCTCCCTCCTTGAAGACGTGGTATCCCACGCGGGTGGAGCGTCCGGTATTCTCCGCCACGGCGCAGATAATAGGCGAGCAGAAAACTTGAAGTCAACCCACTCGGCTGCGAATGTCAGCTTCGTGCGCGAGGATGTCAACCGTGCCCGGTGAGCGCCCGCCGCCACCGCGGTATTGCACGCGCTGCGGCCACTTTATCGTCGAGCGATACATCGAGTCTGAGGCCCGCCGTCGCTTCTGCTGCGAATCGTGCGGCGCCATCCACTACGAGAATCCTCGCGTCGTCTCGTCCGTTATTGTCGAGCACGGAGGCCGCACACTCCTGCAGCAGCGCGCGATGGACCCGCGACGCGGCTACTGGACATTCCCCGGCGGGTTCCTCGAGGTCGGGGAGACGCCCGAAGAAGGAGCGCTACGTGAGGCGAAGGAAGAGGTCGGCCTCGAGGTCGCACTGACCGGCCTGCAGGGCGTCTACGCTCGCACCGACGCCGGCATCGTGCTCGTCGTGTATACCGGCATAAGCGCGTCCGATGCCGCGTTCGTCGGCGATGCCGAGAGCACCGACGTCCGCTGGTACGCGAGCGATGATATTCCGTGGGCCGACCTGGCGTTCGACACGACCGAAGCCGCGCTCCGTGACTGGATACGCAACCGAAGCTCCAGCCCGCTGGCATAGCCCTCGCCGTCCCGTACCCTGCTCCCATGCGCATCGACATCCTGACGCTGTTCCCGGAGATGCTCTCCGGGCCGTTCGATGCCAGCATCATCGCCCGCGCCCGCACGAGCGGACCGCTTGACATCGCGGTCCACAATCCACGCGACTACACGCACGACCCCCACCACATCGTTGATGACTACGCCTACGGCGGTGGACCGGGGATGGTGATGAAGCCCGAGCCCCTGTTCGACGCGGTCGAGGGTGTGCGCGCGCTAGCCGAACCCGCCGGGCGGGTCGTGCTGCTCACGCCGCAGGGGCGCCTGCTCTCGAACGACATCGCCGCCGAACTGGCGCGCGAGCCTCGCCTCATCCTCATCTGCGGACACTACGAGGGTGTCGACGAGCGCGTGCGCGAGCATCTCGCCGACGACGAAATCAGCATCGGCGACTACGTCCTCTCCGGCGGCGAACCCGCGGCGATCGTCCTGGTCGATGCCGTGGCCCGCCACCTCCCCGGCGTGCTGGGCTCCGAGCAGTCCCTCGAGGAGGAGTCGCACGCGCACGGCCTGCTCGAGTATCCGCAGTACACGCGTCCAGCCGAGTACCGTGGCATGGCCGTACCGGAGATCCTCCTCTCAGGGCATCACGCCGAGATCGCCCGCTGGCGACGCGAACAGAGCATCGCCCGGACGGCCGCCCGCCGCCCCGACCTCCTCGCACGCTCCGACCTCACTCCGTCCGAGCGCCGCGCCGTCACCGAACCGGCGCCGACCACGCCCAGGCTCTTCCGCGTCATCGTCCCCGTCGCCGAGATCGATGAGGGCGCGCGGTTCTACGCGGCAGTGCTGGACATGCCCGGTGAGCGCGTCGCGCTGGGCCGGCACTACTTCGACTGCGCCGGCACGATCCTCGCCGCCGTCGACCCGCGAGGCGAAGGTCTGGAGATGCGTCCGAACGTCGACCACGTCTACTTCGCCGTGGCCGATCTCAAGGCGGCGTTCGAGCGCGCACGGGCGCCGGTTGCTCGTGGCTCGAGAAGCGAATCGCGAAACGAGCCTGGGGCGAAAAGTCGTTCTACGCGCGCGACCCCTTCGGTAATCCGATCTGCTTCGTCGATGAAGACACCGTGTTCACCGGCGGGAGGTTCGTGCCATGAGCGAGCCGCGACTCGAAGGTAAGGTCGCCATCGTCACCGGCGCGGGCTCCAGCGGCGAGGGCATCGGCAACGGCCGCGCGGCCGCAGTCCTCTTCGCCCGCGAGGGCGCGCGGGTGCTCCTCGTCGACCGGCGCATCGACGCCGCGCTCGAGACGCAGAGGATGATCGAGGCGGAGGGCGGCGCCTCCGCGACCTTCGAAGCGGACGTGACGGACGAGGCCCAGTGCGAGGCGATGGTCGCAGAGGCGACGAAGCGGTGGGGCAAGCTGGACGTGCTTCAGAACAACGTCGGCATCGGCTCGCGCGGCACCGTCCTGCAGAACGATCTCTCGGACTGGGAGCGCATCCTTCGCATCAACGTGACAGGCATGATGCTGGCCGCGAGTGCGGCGATTCCGGCAATGGCCGCGAGCGGCGGCGGCGCGATCACGAACATCTCCTCGATCGCCGCGATGCGGCCGCGCGGCCTGACTCCGTACGCCACCACGAAGGGCGCCGTCGAGGCGCTGACGCGGGGCCTTGCCGCCGACCACGCGCGCGACGGCATCCGTGTGAACTGCATCGAGCCCGGTCCCGTCTACACGCCGATGGTGTACGCCGCGGGCATGAGCGATGAGGTCCGCGAGGCCCGCCGCCTCGCTTCGCCGCTTGCGATCGAGGGTACGGCCTGGGACATCGGTTATGCGTCGCTTTTCCTCGCGTCCGACGAGGCACGCTACATCACCGGCGTAGTCCTCCCGGTCGACGGCGGCGTGCTGCTCACCTCGCGCGAGCGCCCCGGCTCCGCGCGCCGAGAGCGATAGCCCTGCCGGTTCGATCGCTGACGAAGCGCGCAGTTCTTGGTACGCTGAGGTGTAGTCCTGCGGGAGCTGGCTAGCCGGCTGAGAGGGTCGCACGGGCGGCCGACCGCAAGGACCTGAACCGGGTAATGCCGGCGCAGGGAGTGGACAGACCAGCGCCTCCAGCACCCGGCGAAACGGCATTGCGGAGACGCACATCATGCTCGACGACCTCGACTCCGTCCCGCGCGCACTCACCATCGCCGGCAGCGATTCCGGCGGTGGCGCCGGCATCCAGGCCGACCTCAAGACCTTCGCGGCGTTCGGCGTCTACGGCGCATCGGCGATCACCGCCGTCACGGCGCAGAACACCCGCGGCGTCGATTCGATGCTCGCGATGCCTCCCGCGCTCGTGTCCGCGCAGATCGAGGCCGTCCTATCCGACATCGGCGCCGACGCCGTCAAGACCGGCATGCTCGCGAACGCATCGATCGTGCGACGCGGTCGCGACGGCGATGCGGAGTCACGCCGTCGAGAACCTCGTCGTCGACCCGGTGATGGTCGCGAAGGGCGGCGCGCGCCTGCTCGACGATGACGCCATCGAGACCCTGAAGCGCGAACTTCTGCCGCTCGCCCTCGTCGTGACGCCGAATCGCCCGGAGGCCGAGGCGCTGACAGGACACCGCGTCGACACCTGGGAGGACGCGAAGCAGGCCGCACGCGAGCTGGTAGCAATGGGCGCGCGGTCAGCCGTGATCAAGGGCGGTCACTTCGAGGGCGCGAACGCGACCGATCTGTTCTACGACGGCTCGTTCCGCGACTACACCGCGGTCCGCATCGACTCCAACAGCACACATGGGACCGGGTGCACGTTTGCCGCCGCGATCGCCGCCGGTCTCGCGAAGGGCGTGCAGCTGACCGATGCCGTCGCGCAGGCGAAGTCGTACGTGACGCTCGCGATCCAGCACGCCTATCCGATCGGGCACGGCACCGGGCCAGTCCATCACTTCTATCGATACTGGCAGCCGTCCGGGCAGAAGTACCGCCCCGGCATCGGCGTGAAATAAGGGGCACGCATGCACCTGCTCTGGAAACGATACTCCCGCTCGGGCATGGCGCCGACGTGGTTCTACGCGCTGCTCGCGCTCGGCTTCGTGGCGCTCGCCGTCTGGGGCGCCGTCGAACAGAACTGGATCGTGCATGATCGTGGCGCTCGCCATGGCGCCGATCGCCATCGTCGGCAGCCGCTTCATCCGGCGCACCGCCGAACCCGAAAACGTACCGAAAGGAGGGATAACGTGGACGATGCCCTGATCATTGCCGGCAAGCGCCTGTCGTCGCGGCTGCTTCTTGGGCACCGGAAAATACGCCAGCCCCGAGCAGACCGTTGCCGCGCTCGACGCCTCGGGCGCAGAGCTCGTCACCGTCGCCATCCGCCGCCTCGATCTGGACAACCCGAACGCCCGCACCGAGCTGGACTACATCGACTGGTCGCGCTACGTCGTGCTGCCGAACACCGCCGGCTGCAAGACCGTCGATGAGGCGCTGCTCACGGCGCGGCTCGGCGCGATCCGTCACCGGCTCGAACTGGGTCAAGCTCGAGGTGATCCCCGACCCCAAGTACCTGCTGCCGGACCCCATCGGCACGCTGCGCGCGGCCGAGCAGCTCATCGCCGAAGGCTTCATCGTCCTCCCGTACATCCACGCCGATCCCGTGCTCGCGAAACACCTCGAGGAAGCGGGCTGCGCTACGGTGATGCCGCTCGGCTCGGCGATCGGCTCGCGGCCAGGGCATCCTCACGCTCGACGAGATCAAGATCATCATCGAGAACGCGCGCGTGCCCGTCGTCGTCGATGCCGGCATCGGCGCGCCGTCCGATGCCGCGCTGGCGATGGAGATCGGGCGCCGACGCCGTGCTCGTGAACACCGCCGTCGCAAAGGCGCAGGATCCCGCCGCTGATGGCGGCCGCGATGCGCAAGGGCGTCGAGGCCGGCCGCGCGGCGTTCCTCGCCGGCCGCATCGACCGTAAGCCGTTCGCCTCGGCGAGCAGCCCCACGACCGGCGTGCCCGAACTGGTGCGGAGCAGCAGTTGATGCCCCGCACACGTCCCCCGCTCCCCGATCCCGCGCTGATGCTCGTCACCGACTGCGTTCGCGCCGGAGGCGACGCCGCGCTCGCGGAGATCGTCGAGCGCGCTGTCGCGCGGCGGCGTGAACATCGTCCAGATCCGCGAGAAGCATCTGCCGACAGCCGACCTCGTCGCGCTCGGCCGTCGCCTGCAAGCACGCGATTGCTGGTCGCGCGCTCCTCTTCGTAAACGGCGACGTCGATGCAGCGCTCCGACTCGAGACGGACGGCATCCACCTCCCAGCCGCTGGCCCCGCTGTGACCGAAGCTCGCGCGCGGTGCGGCGGCGCCATGCTCATCTCGCGCGCCGTCCACAGCATCGAAGCCGCCGTGCGCGCCGAGCGCGACGGCGCCGATGCGCTCGTGCTCGGCACGGTGTTCCCGTCTGCGTCGCATCCGCAGGGCGGCGCGCTCGGCCTCGACTGTGTGCGCGCCGTTTGCAACCGCGTGCGGACGCCCGTCATCGCCATCGGTGGCGTCACACCGTCAGCCGCGAGCGATGTGCTCTGTGCCGGGGCACGCGGGGTCGCCGCCATCGGCGCCTTCCTCGACGCCGATGATCCGGAACTCGCCGCACGCGAGTTCCGGACCGCGATGACGCAGCCGGCGAGCGTCTGACGTGCACGTCACCGTCAACGGCAAGCCGCGCGACGTCGAGGCACACGACGACATGCCGCTGCCGGCATTCCTTCAGCGCATACGACATCAATCCGAAGCTCGTCGCCGTCGCCATCAACGGCGACGTGATCCCGAAGTCCGCCTACGCCGCCGCCCGTGTCCGCGAGGGCGACGCGCTGGAGATCGTCCGCATGGTCGGCGGCGGCGCGTGAGCGACGTCCTCATCATCGGCGGCGGCATCGTCGGCCTCGCCTGCGCGTACGAATTGGCGTCGGCCGGCGCGAGCGTGACGGTGCTCGAATACGGCAAGACCGGCATGCAGGCCACGAACGCTGCCGCGGGCATGCTCGCCCCGCTCAGCGAGTCGAACGACCCCGGCCCGCTGCTGCCATTCGCCATGCGGGCGCACGGCGAGTATCCGGCGCTCGCGCAGCAACTGGAGGATCAGTGCGGCTTCGACCTCGAGCTGCGCCTCGATGGCATCCTGAAGGTGGCGTTCGACGACGCCGAGGCAGCGGCGCTCCAGCGCCGCCTCGCCTGGCAGCGCGAGCTGGGCCTGCCCGTCGAGTGGCTCGACGGTGCCATGTGCCGCGAACTCGAACCGAAGCTCTCGCCCGGCGTCATCGGCGGACTCTTCTCCAGCTCTGAAGGCAGCGTCAGCAACCAGCTCGTGGCACTTGCGCTGGAGCGCGCGCGCGCAGGCTCGACGGCGCAATCATCCGTAACGGCGCCCCCGTCACCGGCTTCACCGTGCGCGCCGGGCGCATCGCCGCCGTGCGCAGCCGCGAGACCACCTACACAGCCGATACCGTCGTCCTCGCCGCCGGCGCGCGCTCGGGCCAGATCGCGGCGAAGCTGCACATACCCCTGCCCGTGCGGCCCATCCGCGGCCAGATGATCGCGCTCGGTGGCATGCGAACTCCGATCGCGCATCCCGTATGGGGCGCGCGACGGCTATCTCGTCCCGCGCGCCAACGGCCTCGTCTTCGCCGGCGCGACGGTCGAGGACGTGGGCTTCCGCCGCCGCACGACGAAGTCAGCTGAGCGAGCCCTGCGCTCGATGTCATCGGCGCTCGTGCCGCAGCTCCGATCCGCCGCAACAGCACTTCGCCTGGGCCGGCCTGCGCCCCGGCACGCCCGACAACCTCCCCATCATCGGCCCGATCCCCGGCGTCGAAAACGCGGTCGCCGCGACAGGTCACTACCGCAGTGGCATTCTCCTCGGCCCGCTCACCGGCAGGCTCGTCGCGCGCGGCATTACGGCCGGCGACTGGGGCGAGGTCCCGCCCGAGTTCTCACCCGCGCGCTTCGCATGAGCCGGCGACCCGAAGGAGACGGCGCAGCGCTGGTTCGCCTCGACCGACGGCCTGGCGTCCGGCTTGAGCCTCGTCGAGCAGTACGCGACCGACCCGCCAATCGCGCTGCGCACGCTGCTCGACGCGATCGCCGGCGACGACACGCCTCGTCTTAAAGTCTGCGAGCTGGGCTTCGGCTCCGGCTGGCTCCTCGAAGCGATGCGTGAGCGCTTCCCTGACGCCGCGATCTACGGGCTCGACCTCTCCGGACCGATGGTTCGCGGGGCCGCGTCGCGCTTCCGCGGCGTGCGTCTCGCGGTCGGCGATATCGAAGCGCTGCCGTTCGCCGACTCCTCATTCGACGTCATCGCGACGTGCTGGACGCTGTACTTCATGCGCGACCTCGACACCGCGCTCGAGGAGATCCGTCGCGCTTTGCGCCCGGGTGGCCATCTCGTGGCCGCGACCGTCGCACCCGACCACATGCACGAGATGGACGAAATGGCCGCCGAAGCGATGCGTAGTGTCATCGGCCGCAAGCCTGAGGCGGACATCGGCGGGCGCTTTGACCTGTCGAACGGCCGCGCGCCGCTGGAGCGCCACTTCGACTACGTCGAGCTGCGCGAATGGCATGGCGAGATGCGCCTGCCCGATGCCGACACGTTCGTGCGCTTCTGGGCCGGCTTCGGCGCCGCGCGCTCCCTGCCGCCCGACGAGGGCGACGCAATGGCCGCAGCCCTGCGCGCGCTCGCGCAACGGCGCGTCGACCCCGACGGCTGCGTGCACATCACGCGGCACGACGGTGTGTTCGTCGCACGCAAGTCCGGCTGACGCCGCCGCTGATACACTGGCGCCGTGAAGTACCACATCTGGACCGTCGGCTGCCAGATGAACGTCGCCGACTCGCGCAAACTGGCCGCCGGCCTTGACCGCGCTGGCCTCGCCCGGAGCGACAGCATCGATGATGCCGACCTCGTCGTCCTCAACACGTGCTCCGTACGTGAGCACGCCGAGGACCGCGCCATCGGCCAGCTCGGCCGCCTGAAGAAGCAGCGGTCACGCGGCCGCGAATTCAAGATCGCCGTCATGGGCTGCATGGTCGGGCCCCGGCACGATGACCTGCGCCGCCGCTTCCCCTATGTCGACGCCTTCGCGCGGCCGCAGGAGTTCGCGCCGATCATGGAAATCGCCGGCGTCGATGACAGCGGCGGCGAGTTCTGGCCGACCACGTTCGCGGCGCCGGAGTCGGTCACGGCGTTCGTCCCCGTGATCCACGGCTGCGACAAGTTCTGCACGTACTGCATCGTCCCCTACCGCCGCGGCCGCGAGAAGAGCCGCACGATCGAGGACATCCGAAACGAAGTCGAACACTACTGCGCACGCGGCGTGAAGGAAGTGACGCTGCTCGGACAGACCGTCGAGGCGTTCGGCCACGATCTGGAGGGTCAGCCCGACCTCGGCGACCTTATGCGCGCGATACACGATACGCCGGGCCTCGAGCGCGTCCGCTTCCTCACGTCGTATCCCCGGGACATGACGGCGCGCATCATCGAAGCCGTCGCCCGGCTGCCGAAGGTCTGCGAGAACTTCAACATCCCCGTCCAGGCGGGCGACGACGCGGTCCTGGAACGCATGCGTCGAGGCTACACGCTTGCGGAGTACATCGAGAAGTTCGACCTGGTCCGCGCGCGCATGCCGGACGCCGCGATGGTCACCGACGTCATTGTCGGCTTCTGCGGCGAGACTGATGCGGAGTTCCAGCACACCTACGACCTGCTCGCGCGCCTGCGCTTCGACAAGGTGCACGCGGCCGCCTACTCGCCGCGCCCGGGCACGATCGCACATCGTCGCATGGCCGATGATGTGCCGTCGGAGGTGAAGCAAGAGCGTCTGCGCGCCGTCGAGCAGCTCGAGGCGCGCATCTCATTCGAGATCAACCAGAAGTTTCTTGACACGACGCAAGAAGTACTTGTCGAGAGCCGCCGCGAAGGCCGCTGGACCGGCCGGAACCGCCTCGGCAAGCTGGTACACTTCGAAGGCGATGCGGCACCCGGCACGGTCGTCGATGTCCGCATCGAGCACGCAACCGCCTGGTCATTGCAAGGAACAGCGCTCCCCGCACCGGTCCCTGCGTAACATGCTCGACTCGCTCGATACACTTGTCCTGCCGTTGCTGGCCGGCATCGGGGCGTTCGCCCTCGTCGGCCTCGTCTGGAGCCTGACCGAAGGGTACTTCGAGGAACGCCGCAAGGATCAGCGCTAGTCTCTGTGCCCGCCGCACCGACATCCTCATCGAAGACGCCGCTCCTCGCGGTGGTCGTCGTCATCCTCACGGTGGTCGAGGACGATCTGCGCGTGCTCTTGATCAAGCGCAGCGGCCAGCCGTTCCGTGATTACTGGGCGCTCCCCGGCGGCCTTCTCGCCGAAGCCGAATCGCTCGACCGCGCCGCCGCCCGCAAGCTGCTCGACGAGACAGGCGTGCAGGATGTCTACCTGGAGCAGCTCTACACATTCGGGGAGCTGGACCGTGGCGGCGCGGCGCGGCGCGGCATCGCCGTCACATACTTTGCGCTTGTGCAGTTCGAGCAGGTGCGCCTGCGCGAGAGCAGCGAGTGGCATCCAGCGTGGCACAACGCCTACGCGCTGCCCGCACTCGCCTTCGACAACAACGCCGTAGTCGACTACGCCGTGCGCCGACTCCGGTCGAAGCTCGACTACACGAACGTCGCCTACAGCCTGCTACCGCGCCAGTTCACTCTGAGCGAGCTGCAGCAGGTGTATGAGGCCATCCTCGACCGCGAGATGGACAAGCGGAACTTCCGTCGCCGCATGCTCTCGCTCGGCATCATCAAGCCGGCCGGCGGCACGCGCATGGAGGGCGCGCACCGCCCGGCGCAGCTTTACGCCTTCACCCGCCGCGAGCCCATGTCCGTGTGACGCTGCTAGAGCCGAACCGCGCGAACCTATAGCCTTCCCGCATGCCACACCTCGCCGTCCGCGGCGGAACGCCGCTACGCACGAAGCCCTGGCCCGACTGGCCTGAGTACGACGAGCGCGAGACGCGTAACCTCCAGCGCGTCGTCGAAAGCCGCAACTGGGGCGGCTTCCCATCGCCAAACGTCATGGCCGGCGAGTTCGCTGAGCGGTTCGCCTCATACCACGGCGCGAAGTACGGCATCTGTACAACCGGCGGCACGACGGCGCTCGAGGTATGCCTGCGCGCCGCCGGCCTGGAGCGCGGCGACGAGGTCCTCGTCCCTGCACTCACGTTCTACGCGACGGCATTCGCCGCCCTCGTCCAGGGCTTCAAGCCCGTCTTCGTCGACATCGATCCCGACACCTGGTGCATGGACGCCCGCCAGATCGAGCGCCACATCACGCCGGACACGCGCGCGATCCTGCCCGTCCACCTCGGATCGCGCATGGCGGACATGGACCGCATCGCCGAGATCGCCGGCGCTCGAGGACTGCGCGTGATCGAGGACTGCGCGCACATGCACGGCGGCTTCTGGCGTGGCAAGGGCGCGGGCACGCTCGGCGACCTCGGCGCATTCAGCTTCCAGTCGTCGAAGCTCATGACCTGCGGCGAGGGCGGCATCATCATCACGAGCGATGAGGCGCTCGAAGAACGCTGCCACGCCTACGTCAACTCCGGCCGCGTCAAGACCACGGACCGCCAGGCGTCGGAGGGCACGATGCTCGGCTGGAACTACCGCATGACAGAGTTCCAGGCCGCCGTCTTGCTCGCGCAGCTCGAGCGGCTCCCGCAGCAGATCGAGCGCCGCAGCGCGAACATCGCCTATTTCGAGCGCCGCGTCGCCGGCATCGAGGGCGTGAGCACACTCCCGCCGGACGAACGCATGACGACGAAGTCCGGCTACGGCGTCATCCTCCGCTACGAGGAGGCGGCGTGGCGCGGAGCACCGCGCGACCGCTTCGCGCGCGCCCTCTACGCCGAGGGCATGAAGCTGTCCGCCGCCTTCTACACGCCGGTCTACAAGACCAATCTCTTCGCCTGGAAGGACGCCCCGATCGAAGTCGATTACAGCCAGACATTCTGCCCCGTCGCGGAGCAGGCCGCGTACAGGGAGATGATCTGGCTCCCGCACGAGGTGTTCCTGGGCACCACCGCCGACATCGACGATCTCTGCGATGGCGTCGAGAAGATCCGGACGCACATCGATGAGCTGGTGTCGGCCTAAACACATGCAGGGGCTATCCTAGCGGCGATCCCACGCGACAGGAACCAAAGAGGAACGACGCATGACTGACCTGTTCTCCATCGAAGGCAAGACCGCCGTCATCACCGGCGGGTCGCGCGGCATCGGCCTGATGATCGCCCGCGGCATGGTCGAGGCCGGCGCGCGCGTCTACATCTCGTCGCGCAAGGCCGACGCCTGCGACGCCGCTGCAGCCGAGCTGGCGAAGTCCGGACACTGCGTCTCCATCCCCGCCGACGTCGGCACCGAGGCCGGTTGCCAGCACCTCGCCGACGAACTGACGCAGCGCGAGGGCCAGCTCCACGTGCTCGTGAACAACGCCGGCGCGAACTGGGGCGCGCCGTACGGGCGAGTATCCCGGACTCCGCGTTCGACAAGGTGCTTCGCGGTCAACGTCAAGGGCGTCTTTCACCTTACCCGCGTCATGACGCCGCTGCTCGAGAAGGCTGCGACCGATGATGACCCCGCGCGCGTCATCAACATCGGCTCGA
This sequence comes from uncultured Chloroflexia bacterium, assembly GCA_963736015.1. Taxonomy (GTDB): domain Bacteria; phylum Chloroflexota; class Dehalococcoidia; order DSTF01; family JACRBR01; genus CAVTNG01. The sequence continues at coordinate 244,673 of CAVTNG010000008.1, forward strand.
TCGATGGGCTGCAGGCCCCGGCACTCGAGACCTACGCGTACTCATCGAGCAAAGCCGCCGTGCACCACCTCACGCGCGTCCTCGCGCACAAGCTCGCCCCGCAAGCGCATCACCGTGAACGCCATCGCTCCCGGGCCCTTCGAGAGCAAGATGATGGCAGAGACGCTGCAGCGTTTCGGTGACTCGATCCGCGCCTCCTGCCCTCTCGGCCGCATCGGCCGCCCCGACGACATGGCGGGTACCGCCATCTTCCTTTCGTCGCGCGCGGGCGCCTACCTCACCGGCACAGTGATCCCCGTGGACGGCGGCATCTCCACCCGCCACGGCTAGCCGTGCAACAGCCCGAGATCACCGTAGAGGTCGAACCAGCGACCGCCGGCTGGCTCGCGACGGTCACCGTGGTCGACGCACGTCGAGCCACGCACCACACGGTTCACGTGCGACGTGAGTCGCTCGAACGTCTCGCGCCCCGGAGCACGCCGGAGGGTCTCCTGCGTGCTTCGTTCGAGTTCCTTCTGGAGCGCGAGCCGTCGTCCTCGATCTTGCGCGAGTTCGACATCGACGTCATCGCACGCTACTTCCCTGAATACCCGACGGAGATCGCGGCCCGGCTGAGCACGTAGCCCACGAGAGGCGAGCGCGCGGCGGTCTGTTAAGCTGGCCTCGTGAGCGAGCAAACGACGGACTGGCGCGAGAAAGAGTCACGCTACTTCATGCGCACCGGACGGCGCATGGATCTGCTCGCCGTGCGCGGCGAAGGCACCCGCATCTGGGATGACGAGGGCCGCGAGTACCTGGACTTCTTCGGCGGCCCGGCGACGATCAGCCTCGGCCACTGCCATCCGGTCATCGTCGAGGCGCTCGCCGATCAGGCGCGGCAGCTGATCCACGTTTCCAATCAGTTCTACTCCATCCCACAGCTCCAGCTCGCCGAGCTGCTGATCGAGCACTCGTGCTTCGACCGCGTCTACTTCATGAACAGCGGCGCCGAGGCCAACGAGGGAGCGCTCAAGCTCGCGCGCAAGTGGGGCAAGGAGAAGAAGAGCGGTGCCTTCGAGATCATCGCCGCGGACAACGCTTTCCACGGGCGCACGCTGCAGATGATCACGGCCGGCGGCACAGAACGCTACAAGGCGCCGTTCACGCCGCTCCCTGAAGGCTTCGTCCACGTCCCCTTCAGCGACATCGACGCCGTGAAGCGCGCCACCACCTCGAACACGGTCGCCGTCTTCATGGAGCCCGTGCAGGGCGAAGGCGGCATCAACGTTGCCGAGCCCGGCTTCTTCAAGGAGCTGCGCGCCTGGTGCGACGAGCACAACATCCTGATGATCTTCGATGAGGTGCAGACCGGCTGCGGCCGCCTCGGCACGCTCTTTGCGTATGAGCTGTATGGCGTCGAGCCCGACATCATGACGCTCGGAAAGGGCATCGGAGGCGGCGTCCCGCTCTCGGCCTTCCTCGCGAAGGAGCATGCCGCCGTCTTTACCCCGGGCGATCACGGCAGCACCTACGGCGGTGAGCCCCTCACCACCCGCGTCGGCTACGAGGTCATGCGCTACATCATCGAGAACGACATCCCCGCCGACGTCGCCCGCAAGGCCCAGATCGTCGCCCGCCGCCTCAATTCGCTGCTCGACCGCTGCCCCAACGTCGCCGCGGTCCGTGGCGAGGGCTTGATGTGGGCTGTGCAGTTCACGACGGACGCCGGTGAGCGCATCACGGACAGCGCGCTGGCCAACGGCCTCATCGTCAACAACGTGCGGCCGAATGCCGTCCGCGTCGTCCCGCCCCTGACGGTGACCGACGAGGAATTGGAGCAGGGCCTCGCCGTCCTCGAACATGTCATCGAGCAGGACGGCCGCGCTCAGGCGAAGTAGCCCATTACGTCACCTCGAGGCGCCTGTGCCCCGCCAAGTCACGCGTCCCACCTCACACAAGCATCACAAGCCTGCGCTAGCCGCGGAACCGGATAGATCACGCAGTGTGCTGTATGCGATATTGAGATGCCTCAAGTCCAGTTAACCCGCGCACGTTTGCGGCCGTATGCGGCCGTACGGGAGAGTTCGTGCCCCGGGATATCCTCAGATCACCCGCGTCTCGCCGCGCATTTCTCGGTGGCGCCGCCGGCCTGGCGGCCACGGCGGCGATCGCGTCCTGGTTCACCCGGCCGGCCGAACCTGCGGCTGCCGCACCGCTGCCTCAGACGCCGCGGCCGGACCACCGCGTCTGGGTGTGGCAGTTCAGCGACGACGGTCCGCCCTCGAACATCGCCAACCTGCTCGCGCGCACCGGATTGTCCGTGATGATGAAGACCCACGATGGCCTGGAGTGGATGGCCCGATACGACCAGCATCCGTTCGCAATCGATGGGCCGCCGCAGGTCGCGCGCATCGTCGAGATCTTTGAGTCCCGCGGCGTCCCCTTCCACGCCTGGTGCGTGGTCAAGGGCGTGGATCCGCAGCGAGAGGCGGAGATGGCGGCCAACGTCCTCGCTGCCGGCGCGCGCAGCCTGACGATCGACCTGGAGGACGGCAAGGGCTTCTGGCTTGGCAGCCCGGACGACGCGCTCGCGTACGGCAGCGCACTCCGCGCGTTCGCTCCGGGCGCACGGATCGATGTGTCAATCGACCCCCGCCCCTGGCGTTACGGACGCGTGCCGCTGCGCGAGTTCCTGGAGTTCTCGGACCGCATCGCTCCCCAGTGCTATTGGGACGACTTCAACTCGGAGGCGAACGTCTATGGCTACGCCGCGTTCGGCCACCACCCCGGCGACACTGGTATCACGCCCGAGTTCCTGGTCGACACGACGCTCCAGCTGCTCGCGCCGTACAACCGCCACCTCAGCCTCGCTGGCCAGGGCGGCTGCGAGGATCCTGAGGCGTTCCCTCGATTCGTACGGCGCGTCACCGACTACGGCATCGACAGCGTGTCGGCATGGCGTTTCGGCGTGACTCGCCCCGAGACGCTGGCGTACCTCGGCCGGGCGAACGTGCCGCCTACGCCGACGCCGACCGCGAGCCCCACGCCACCGACCGCGAAGCCTTCCGTTACGGGCACAACTTCAGCCACGGAGCGCCCGTCGCCGGCGACGACCTCGACGCCGGACTGAAGTCATCGTCCCAGGTCCGCCGGTACGTTCAGGTCGAGCAGAACGTCAGGATCGTGTACGTCGATCTCCTTCACCTCCGCGGCGTGACGGGAGATCACATCGCGGATCCCCTGCGTCTCCTCGCGTATCACAAGCAGCTCAGGTATCAGCTCGGAAGAAAACAACACCGGATGCCCGCGGTGTCCCTCCAACGCCGGCACCGTGATCAGCGACGCTGACGTCGCTTGCGCTGCGACGACGCTCGCGATCGTCGCAGCCGAGCGCGGCTGGTCGACTGCCAGCAGCAGCACGCCATCCGACTCCGGTCGCGTCGCTCGCAGTCCCGCGAGGATCGAGCTCACCTTCCCGGTTCGATAGTCCGGGTTATGCGCCACCACCGCCCCGGATCGAGATGCGATCTCGGTGACAAGCTCGGGCTCGTGTCCGGTGACGACGATGATCTCGTCTACGCCGTCAACGCGCGCAAGCTGCGACAGCTGGTACTCGATGAGTGTGGTGCCGTGCCACGGCAACAGCGCCTTCTGCTGACCCATACGCGTGGACTCGCCCGCGGCGAGGACGATCGCCGAGACGGAGGTCACGTCAGGCGACGGTCTTCGGGCGCACGCGCTCTAGCAACGCCGCATCGCGCATCGAGCCGCCGCTGCCGCCGAGCCGCGCCATCGTGATCTCCGCCACGATGCTCACGGCGATCTCCTCCGGCGTCACGGCGCCGATATCGAGCCCGATCGGCGCGTGGATGTCGCGCAGCCGCTCCTCCGGAATGCCGTCTGCGAGAAGCTGCTTGTAAATCAGCGCCACCTTCCGCCGGCTCCCCATCAGTCCCACGTAGGCTGCGGGCGAGCGCGCCGACGCCGACAGCGCCTGGTAGTCGTACTTGTGTCCGCGCGTGACGATAACGACGGCGCTGCTGCGCGTCACCGGGTAGTTCGCGATCGATTCCTCGATATCGCCGGCGATGGTCGCGCGGGCTTCCGGAAAGCGCGTCTTGTTCGCGAAGTCCTCGCGGTCGTCGATCACCGCGATCTGATAGCCGGCGATCCGCGCGACGTTCGCGACGGCGCGGCCCACGTGCCCGCCGCCGATGATCAGGATCTCCGGCGGCTCCGCGAAGACATCAGCGAACACCTCGACGCCGCCACCCACCCGCGCGATCGTCGAGCGGGGCCGCGGCGCCTCGAGCAGCCGCTGCGCCAACCGCAGCGCCTCCTCGTGCTCCGTTCCGAGGCTCCCCTCCACTGTGCCGCCCTCCCAGGCGGCCACGCTATCGCCGGGCGCGACGCCATCAGCCGCCGTGAGCGCTGTCACCACGACTCCCCGCCCTGCGCCGCTCGCCGCCTCGAGCATCTTCCGCGCACGGGCGCCATCGCGCCGTCGCCAGATCGTCGGATCGACGAAGATGCGCTCCGTGCCACCGCAGGCAAGACCGTAGTCCACCGCGATGTCCTCGTTCAGCTCGAAGTCCAGCACCTCGGGCGACCCGCTCTCGAGCGCAACCTTCGCCTTCTCCCACACCTCTGCCTCGATGCAGCCGCCGCCGAGCGTCCCTGCCGTCGAGCCGTCGGCTCGCACCAGCAGCCGCGCGCCGACGCGCTGCGGCGTCGAGCCGTGCGCATCAACCAGCGTCGCCACGACGAACCGCTCCCCAGCATCGAGGAGGGCCACGACTTCTCTTGTCACTTCAAGCTGCATCTCGGGCTCCAGCGGGAGAGGTGAAGTACACTTGATTCTGAGCCGCCGGAGCGGCCTGGACGTAGTCAGCATAACCCGTTTCGCAAGTTCCATCTTGCTCGAAGCAAGGAGCATGTCTATGAGCCAGCGCGCCTACGTGCAGGCACGCATCAACGGCGAACCCCTCGACTTTCTGTGCGAGCCCCGCCAGAGCCTGCTGGAGGTGCTGCGCGACGAGCTGCGGCTCACCGGCACCAAAGAGGGCTGCAACAACGGCAACTGCGGCGCCTGCAACGTCATCCTGAACGGCGCGCTCGTCAACTCCTGCTGCGTCCTCGGCGTCGAGGCCAGGGCGCCGACGATCGCCACGATCGAGGGCGTCGCCCATGGCGACGAGCTGCATCCGCTGCAGCAGAGCGTTCCTGGAGAACGCGGCTCTGCAGTGCGGCATCTGCACGCCGGGCTTCATCGTCGCCGCCAAGGCGCTGCTCGATAAGGAGCCCGACGCCGACGAGGCGCGGCATCCGCCACTGGCTCGCCGGCAACCTCTGCCGCTGCACCGGCTACGACAAGATCGTCCGCGCCGTGCTCGACGCATCGGAGCAGATGCGCCGATCACCTGCGCGCGTCTGAGCCGGCGACAGGGATCGCTTCGAAGGAAAGGACTGCAGATGCGATGGTCACGAGATCGAAGCCCGAGTACAGGGTCATCGGCACGCGGCCCGTCCGGCCCGACGGCGTCGACAAGGTCACGGCCGCGCCCAGTACGGCGCCGACATGCCGGCCTGCCGGGCATGCTCCACGGGCAAGATCAAGCGCAGCCCGCACGCGCACGCGCTGATCAAGCGCATCGATGCATCGAAGGCGCTCGCGCTCCCGGGCGTGAAGGCCGTCGTCACGCGCAGCCGACATCGCCGGAGGCCGAGGACAAGGTCGTCACGGACATGGGCGAGGGCTCGCCAACCTGCGCGAGCTGCAGAACAACGTGCTCGCCGGCGACAAGGTGCTCTACCGCGGCCACGCCGTCGCGGCAGTCGCCGCCGCGACGTCCGCACACCGCGCTCAGAGGCGCTCGACCTGATCGACGTCGAGTACGAGCCGCTGCCGCCCGTTCTCGACGTGCGCGATGCGATGCGTCCCCGATGCTCCGATCCTGCACGCGGCCATCAGACCCGCGAGCGCCGTCTCGCCCGAGCGAGCCCCCTCGAACATCGCCACGCCACAACCGCTTCGACTTCGGCGATATCGAACAAGGGCTTCGCGCAGGCGACGCCGTCGTGGAGCGCGAGTTCACGACCAAGATGGTGCACCAGGGCTACATCGAGCCGCACGCCTCGACGGCGTTCTGGAACACCGATGGCCAGATCACGATCTGGACCAGCACGCAGGGCTCGTTTGCGATCCGCGCGCAGGTCTGCCGAAGTCCTGGGCTACCCCATCTCGAAGATCAAGGTGATCCCGACGGAGATCGGCGGCGGCTTCGGCGGGAAGATCCGTCATCTACCTCGAGCCCGTCGCCGCGCTGCTCTCAGCCGCAAGACCGGCAAGCCCGTGAAGATTCAGATGGACCGCACGGACGTCTTCGAGGGCACCGGCCCGACGTCCGGCGCCTCGATCAAGGTGAAGATGGGCGCAACGAAGGACGGCAAGCTCGTGCGCCGCGCAGGCCGAACTGGCATACGAGGCCGGCGCCTTCCCCGGGCTCCCGCCGTCGACGCCGGCGCCATGACGCATGCTCGCCCCGTACGACATCGAGAACGTCCAGCTCGACGCCTACGACGTCGTCGTGAACAAGCCGAAGGTCGCCGCCTACCGCGCGCCCGGCGCCCCCGCCGCCGCCTTCGCCGTCAGAGCAGGTCGTCGATGAGCTGGCGCGAGAAGCTCGGCATCGACCCGCTCGAGTTCCGCCTCAAGAACAGCGCGCACGAGGGCACGCGCGGCCCGATCGGCCGCCCTCAACCCGCGCCTCGGCCACGAGGAATGCATCGAGGCGGGCGCTCGACTCCGCGCACTACAACACGCCGCTCGAGGGCGCGAACCGCGGCCGCGGCGTCGCTTCCGGCTTCTGGTTCAACGCCGGTATGCGCTCCAGCGTCACCGTCAGCGTGCTGCCCGACGGCAACGTCAGCCTGATCGAAGGGTCGACCTGACATCGGCGGCACCCGCGCCTCGCTCGCCATGCAGCTCGCCGAGACGCTCGGCCTCGACTTCGAAGACATCAAGCCGGCCGTCGTCGACACCGACTCCGTCGGCTACAACGACGTCACCGGCGGCAGCCGCGTCACTTTCGCCTCCGGCATGGCGGCACATGAGGCGGGCCTCGCACTGATCAAGGAGATGACGCAGCGCCTGACGAAGCAGTGGCAGTGCGCGCCGGAAGACATCGAGTATGCCGAAGGCCGCTTTCGCACGAAGGACGGATCCAAGGACGGCGCCTTCAAGGACGTCGCGAAGCAGCTCACGGGCCGCGGCCCCGGCATCACCGCCAGCGCGTCCGTCTCCGCCGGCGGCATGGGCTCCGGCGCCATGACCGTGCACATCGTCGATGTCGAGGTCGATCCGGACACCGGCAAGACGCAGATCCTGCGCTACACCGCCGTCCAGGACGCCGGCACCGCCATCCACCCGGCATACGTCGAGGGCCAGATGCAGGGCGGCGTCGTCCAGGGCATCGGCTGGGCGCTGAACGAGGAGTACTACTACGACGCCAGCGGCCGCATGTCGAACTCCAGCTTCCTCGACTACCGCATGCCGACATCGCTCGACGTGCCGATGATCGACACCATCATCGTCGAGGTCCCGAGCCCGACGCACCCGTTCGGTGTGCGCGGTGTCGGCGAGGTGCCCATCGTGCCGCCGTGCGCCGCCATCGCGAACGCGATCTACCGCGCAACGGGCGTCCGCCAGACGGAGCTGCCGATGTCGCCCCGCCGCGTCCTGGAGACAACGCTCGGGCTGGAGTAGCGCGCCCGGTTTACGGTTTTGTCACTCGTAACAGAAGTCGACCGCTGCTACCGTTGATCGTGCCCACCACAGACATCTCGAATCGACGGGCCGCAACCCATCGGCTGAGTGGCAGCCTCGCGCTCGTCGGCGCGACGACGCTCGCAGGTACGCTCGGAGTGGTGGCTGCCTACTACCCACTCCGGCACGCGCCCTTTGGCGTGCAGTGGTTACTGGTGTTCGTCCTCATGACATTGGAGAGCGCCGCCGTGCACCTGCCGAGCGAGGTGATCTTGCCGGTCGGTGGGTGGTTGGTAGTCCGCGAGCATCATCTCGGAGTCGCCGGGGTCATCGCGTTGAGCGCGATCGCCGCTGCGGGCAACACGATAGGCTCGTCCGCGCTCTATGCGGCCGGGCGCATCGGCGGTCGCCCACTCGTCCGTCGCTGGGGCCGCTGGTTCCTGGTCCACGAACGTGACATCGATGCCGCCGCCGCCCGCATGTCCGATCACGGATCCCGCGCGGTCTTCGTGTCCCGGCTGCTGCCGGTTGTGCGTACCTATGCGGGCTTCGTCGCGGGGCTACTGGACATACCGCTTCGGCCGTTCGTCATCGCGACCTTTGCCGGCTCGTTCGTGTGGTGTTTGGCGTTCGTGGCTGCCGGCGCGCTGCTTGGAAGCAACTGGCGCGCGCTCAGGGCGCCAGCGGAGGCGGCCGGGGTGATCGTGATGGTGGCAATTGTCGTCGCAGTGCTCATCGCAACGATGATGCAACAACGCTCTGAGAGTTCGGCGGGCGGCGGCTCCGAATAGGAGCGGTTCTACGCCCGCGCCTTGGTCTGGCTCCGCAGGCAGCGCGTGCAGATCTTCACGCGCACTGAATCGCTCCCGACGTGGATGATCTGGCGGTGCAGGTTCGGCTTGAAGGTACGGTTGGTCTTGTGCGCCTCGCGCTCCCACCGCCCCGAGTGCTTGTGGCGGATGTTGCGGCCGAACGTCGTACCTTTGCCGCAGACGGCGCAGATGGCGGGCATGATCAATCCTCTACGAAGTACGGCGCGATCACCGTGCTAGAATCTGGACGCACAACGATAGCACGTGCTTCGAATCCGAGGCAACCGACAGAGCCTATGGCCAGCCCCGCCCCGGATACCCCCAACCCACAGACGATCCCCGCTGACACGATCGACGCGACGGCGCTCACCCGCGCGTTCAACGCCGCTTGCGAATCGCTGCGTCGCGAGGCCGACGCGCTCAACGCCATCAACGTCTTCCCCGTGCCCGATGGCGACACGGGCACGAACATGTCGCTCACCATGCGCGCCGCCGTAGACGAGATGGCGCGCAGCGACGCGCGCGATGCGAGCAACGTCGCCGCGGCTGTAGCGCAGGGCGCGCTCATGGGCGCCAAGGGAAACTCCGGCGTCATCCTCTCGCAGATCCTCAGTGGCTTCTCTGCAGCGTGCGCCGGCCACGCCAAAATCGGCGCCGCGATCCTGGCGGACGCACTTGTCCGCGGCCGCGACGCCGCCTACGGCGTGATCTCCACGCCGAAGGAAGGCACCATCCTCACAGCGGTCACGGCAGCAGCCGAGGGCGCCAGTGCAGCGTCAGACCGCGGCGAGAGCGTCGACGCCGCGCTCGCCGCCGTCGTCGATGCCACGCGAGACGCCGTCGCGCGCACGCCCGACCTGCTGCCCGTCCTGCGCGAAGCCGGCGTCGTCGATGCGGGCGCGCAGGGACTCGCGGTGTTCCTCCACGGCATGCTCCTCGGCTTGCGCGGCGAAACCCTCTCGACCGACGCGGAGTCCTTCGGTGCGATCGACCCGCAGTGGCTCGCCGCAACCAGGCAAGCCCACGGCGATGGCGACACATCCGGCTTCTGCACCGAGTTCGTTGTCGAAGGCGCGGGCCTCGACGTCGATGCGATCCGCGCGCACCTCGCCGGCGCCGGTGGCGAGAGCCTGCTCGTCGTTGGCGGCGACACGCTGGTGCGCGTCCACGTCCATACGCACGAGCCCGAGGCTGCGCTCGCCTACGCCGGGACGCTCGGCGAAGTCTCCCACCAGAAGGTCGACGACATGGAAGCGCAGTTTCAACGCCTGGCCGCAACCCGCAGCGAGACCGCTAGGCCCGTCGATGGCATCGCTGTCGTCGCCATCGGCGCCGGCGACGGTATCGAGGATCTGCTGCGCTCTGTCGGCGCGTCCGCCGTCGTGCGCGGCGGCCAGACGATGAACCCGAGCGCCGGTGACATCCGCGATGCCATCATCGCGACGGGCGCAACCGAGGTCATCGTGCTGCCCAACAACAAGAACGTCGTGCTCGCCGCCGAGCAGGCCGCGTCGGCGCTCGAAGGCACCGTGCGCGTCGTGCCGACGAAGAGCATCCCGCAGGGTGTCGCCGCGCTCGTCGCGATGAATCCGGAGGCGCCACTCGACGACAACGTCGCGGCGATGCAGGAAGCCGTTTCCGCCGTCCACACAGGCGAAGTCACGCACGCTGCCCGCGCGACGAAGATCCACGGCCTCGAGATCCGCGAGGGCCAGCCCATCGGGCTTGTGGACGGCGATCTCCGCATCGCTGCGGACACCATCGCCGATGCGGTGCGCCACTGCGTCGTTTTGCTGATCGAGGGCCGTGATGCGCCGCTCGTCACGCTCTATTACGGCGAGGGCGAGGACGACGAGTCCTCGGCCGCAATCGCCGATTCGCTGCGCGGCCGATGGCACGGAAGTCGAAGTCGTCGCCGGCGGCCAGCCGCACTATCCGTACCTGATCGGGGTCGAGTAGTGGCCGTGTACGTCGTCACCGACAGCACCTCGGACATTGCTCGCCCTGACGCCGACGCGCTTGAGATCACCGTCGTGCCGCTCACGGTAACCTTCGGCGACCAGTCCTTCCGCGACGGCGTCGATCTCCACCCCGATGACTTCTTCGCCCGCCTCACCGAAGCGAAGACGCTCCCCAGCACCTCGCAACCCCCGCCCGCCCTCTTCGAGCACGCCTACGAGCACCTCACGACGCGTGGCGAAGTCGTGTCGGTGCACCTCTCGCACAAACTCAGCGGCACGATCGAGTCGGCGCGTAGTGCGGCGCAGCGCATCGCGCCGGACAAGATCACCGTCGTCGACTCCGGGTCCGTTTCCATGGGGCTCGGCCTTTGCGTGCTCGCCGCCGCGCGAGCGGCCCGCGCAGGCGCCTCGCGCGACGAGTGCGCGGCCGCCGCAGAGTCCGTCGCGTCGCGCCTCCACGTCGCCGTCGCCTTCGAGACGCTTGAGTACCTCCGCCGCGGCGGGCGCATCGGCCGCGCAAGCGCGTTCGTCGGCGGTCTGCTTCGCCTCAAGCCGATCCTCACAGTGAAGGATGGCGAAGCATTCCCGGTGACGCGCGTGCGCTCCCGCTCGAAGGCTATCGAGGAGCTGCTCGCGCTCCCCGCGAAGTTCGCCGCCGTCGACGAGATCGTTGTCGCCCACACCACCACGCCCGACGACGCGAGCGCGCTCGCCGACCGTGCCCGCGAAGCCTACCCCGGCGTTCCCGTGACGCTTGGTCAGTTCGGCTCCGTGCTCGGCGTCTACGGCGGTCCCGGAATGCTCGGCATCGGGGTCGTGGAAGGCGTCGCGCCGCCGTCTTCACAATCCGGTAACAACGACTGATCCGGCGCGTCGTCAAGTTCCTGCTAATCTGAAATCACGATCTTGACGAACGTGCGACGCCGGTTGACGTGCTGACACGCTACGCCGACAATCGCCGGACGATACTGATACTAAGACCGGATCCCCGCGGGCGGGTGCAGACATGCGTGAACTCAAACTTGGACTGGCGCTCGGCGCCGGCGGCACAAAGGGAGCAGCGCACGTCGGCGTGCTCCAGGTCCTCGAGGAATCAGGGATCAAGGTCGATGCTATCGCCGGCACCAGCATCGGCTCGCTCTACGGCGGCGCATTCGCCGTGGGTCGCAGCGCCGAAGAGATGGCGGACGGCATCCGATCATGTCCGCCCGGCGACGTCGTAGCCTTCTTCCGTCACCGTCTCCGCCTTCGCCACAACAACCGGCTCGCGCGCCGCTTCTACGACGCCCTCGCGGGCCACAACATCGAGCATCTTCCGCTGCGTTTCGTCGCCACCGCGTCGGACATCGTCGAGCGCTGCTCCATCACCATCGATCGCGGCCCCCTCATCGATGCGATCGAGGCCAGCATCGCGATCCCGCTGATCGCCCGCCCGGTCGCGCATCAGGGCCGCTACCTCGTGGATGGCGGGTTCTGGGATTGTGCGCCCGTCGACGCCGCCGCGCAGCTCGGGGTCGACATCATCGTCGCCGTTGAGCTCGGACGCCCGTTCACGCTGCCGATCAACCTTCACACGACGGCGGGCTGGCTCGCCGCGCGCATGGCGAAGGCGCGTGCGCATCGAACAATTGCCGGCGTGTCGTTCTCCATGCACGCCTTCGCGCGCGAGCTGGTGCCGGGGCGCGCGGCGGATCTTGTCATCCGTCCCGTCATGCCGCACGTGCGCGGCAATTCGCCGTATCACATGACCGGCTGCCTCGACGCCGGCATCGAGGCCGGGCGCGAGGCGCTGCCGGCGATCCGTGCCCTGCTCGCGGGCGAACCTCTGCCCGTAGCCGCGGAAGCCGCCTCACGCTCCGAAACGAAGCTGTGGCCCGCACGGCAGTCGTTTGCATAACGGCGTCTCAGCGTTTGACACCCTCGCAGGGCCGAAGCTAGACTCGCGGGGACTCCGGGCTGCGTGCCCGAAGGCCGCCAGCAGGCGTGGACCCGGGGCGGTGGATCACTGAGCGGCATCGAAAACCACATCCTCGATTTCATCGAGGGCTTCTATAACGCGGTGGGCTGGGCCGGCGTCGTCATCATGATGGCGATCGAGTCCGCCGCCATCCCCCTCCCAAGCGAAATCATCATGCCGCTCGCCGGCTGGAAACTCATCGAGGCCAAGAACCGTGGCGTCGAATGGGTGCTGCTCGCCGGCTTCTTCGGTGCGCTAGGCAACACGCTCGGATCGATCATCGCCTACTACGCCGGCCTCTGGGCGGGGCGCCCGTTCATCGAGCGCTATGGCAAGTACATCCTGATCTCACATCACGATCTCGATCTCGCGGACCGCTTCTTCGCGCGCTGGGGCAAGTGGGCCGTGTTCGCCGGCCGGTTGCTTCCCGTCGTGCGCACGTTCATCAGCGTACCCGCGGGGATCTCACGCGTTCCTATATGGGAATTCATCATCTACACGTTCGCGGGCGCGTTCATCTGGTCTACCGCCCTTGCATACGGGGGCTATAAACTGGGCGAGAACTACGAGGACCTCCGGGCATGGATGCGGCCCTTCGATATCCCCATCCTGATCCTGATCGTCCTCGCAGTCGCAGGTTACGTGTACCTGCACATCAAGCGGGCGTGGAGCAGCGGAACTGAGGCCGCATCCGCACCCGAGCCATAGCGGCGCCCTGGCGGGGTATCGTCGCGAACGAAAAATAGGCTGGCTCATCGTCCGGCTGAACACCGGAGAGCCTCCAGGGCAGGGAGAAATGAACGGCCTATGTTCATCGTCCGCGTCTTAGCGATCGCCGCCAGGCCAGCGCTGGCCGGCGCCGCCCTCACCGCCGCAGCCGCCGGCGGCTACTTCGCGATCGATAGCCTCCACGGCGATGACGGCCGCACTGCCTTCGAACAGGTTCAGGACGACGGCCAGCGGCTCATCATCAGCGAGTTCTCCGAAACCACGGACACAATCGTCGCCGTCGACCCCGCGAACACCGGCGGCCGCACGACGATCGCCACCATCGACCACGCCCGCGACTACGGCGTCTTTCCCGTACTCAGCCCGGACGGCGCCGCCATCGCCTATACGGGCCTGCCGGCCGGCACCGCGCGTCCCTCGCCATCCACGCCTGCACAGGCCGCCGTCGTCGATCTCCACGGCGACGTCGCCCTGCTCGCCAACGACATCGATCTCCTCGTGCCGCCCGTCTGGTCACCCGACTCAAACAGCATCGTCGTGCGCAAGAACACGGCCGCTGGTGACTCACCCGATACGACCGATACCGGTTCGTTCGACCTCGTCCTTCTCAGCCGCGATGGTTCGCGCGACACGCTCACATCGTGGTCGTCGGCGTCGCTGTTCCCGATCGCGTTCGCGCCCGATGGTTCGGCGCTCTACTTCGCGACCTTGAACGACACCGGCGCCGACCTCTATCGCGTCGACGTGCAGAGCCACGACGAAGCGAAGGTCGCGCACCTCAGCGACGGTATCGCCCGCGACTGGAAGCTGTCGCGTGATGGCTCCATGCTGGCCTACTCCGAGACGGCGGTCGAAGGCGAATCGCGCGCCGTCACGAAGACACTGGAAATCGCCTCGGGTACGGTCAGCAACGCCGCCGCGTCGGCCGACGCGGCGCGCGCCGAATACAACCCGGCGTGGGACGGCAACGGCCAGCTCTCGATCTCGTCCGTCAAGCCCGACGCCGGCGGCGATGTGATCGCCGATGCTGCGGGAGCGCCCCAACCACTGACCGACAACACGGACAGCATCGACCTGCCGCTCGAGTGGTCGCCGGACAGCGCTGAGCTCGCCGTGCGGTCCGTCGAGGGCGCATCCGAGTTCGACGCAGGAGCGAGCCACATCGATCTCGTGGCGCGCGACGGAAGCAGGCAGCGCGTGTCGGACAGCCCGGATGTGATCGTGGTGGGGTGGTTGCAATGATCGTTCGAGTCGCACGGCGCGCGCGCGGCAGCGCATGGTGGCTAGTTGCCGGTCTTCTCCTCGCGTTCGTAGCGATCGCGCCGCCTGCCGGCGGCGCCGGCACCGCGCATGCTTGCGCCTTCAGCGACACACCGACGACGTACGAGACGACCGAAGATCGCCGCCTGTACCTCAAGGCTATCGAGCTGGCGTCGTTCGACATGCTGTTCACGAACGACTCGTTCTTCTCGCAGCCATCCATCGACTACGGCACGCGCTCGAACCGCCAGGCGCAGCCCGAGACCTTCATCCCGCCGACGATCCTCAAGGCCATCAGCTGGCTCGAGAGCCGGACGTCCCAGGCCGACCCTTCCGTTCCCTTCGGCGGCACCGGCCCGGCGCTCATCGCCTTCGACTGCGGCTTCGGCATCACGCAGGTCACCAGCGGCATGACAGCCCCGCTCGGCGAGGCCAGCACGCCCGACGATCAGCAGGCGCTCGTCGCCACGCACTTCGCCTACAACATCGGGCGCGGTGCCGCGATCCTCATCGACAAGTGGAACAGCGCGCCCGAGAACCGCCCGATCATGGGCATCGACACCGATGGCAACCCGCACATCCTCGAGAACTGGTACTACGCGATCTGGGGCTACAGCGGCTTTACCGGCCCTGGGGCCAACCGCAGCAATCACCCTCTCGACCCCTTGTACGGCGCCTGGCCGCGCACGCCGTACAGCTGCGCCAACGACAACCTCGGGCACAACCGCAGCATGTACCCCTACCAGGAGATCGTCTTCGGCTGCATCCAGCACCCGCCGACGGTGCAGGGCCAGCCGCTGTTCCAGGCGGTCCCCGTCACGCTCCCCGATCTGAACAACCCGTACTGGCGCACGCCGCTCGACCTCAAGAACTTCCAGGCGCCCTACGACAAGATGGACCTGCCGACGCCAAAGCCACTCCACCTCGACACGACCCCGCGCCCCGGGTTGCTGGACCGCCTCGCCGCGCTCATGCTCCCGCAGATCTCCGTCGACCGGCCGATCGTGCTCGTCACGGTCCGTCCCGGCGAGTCCTCCACCCCCGCCGAGGTGCATATCGCCAACGTCGGCAGCGGCGTCGGCGCCTGGCGCGTCTCGGCGAACAAGCCATGGGTGCGCTTCTCGCAGACCGCGGGCGTCGCCCTCGGTTCGGAGGTGTCCTGCACGCCGAACGCACCCTGCGACCGCTCTGCCACGCTGAAGATCAGCGTTGACCCCGGCCAGGTCTCCGGCAGCGACAGCGCCGTCGTCCACGTGAAGGGCCTCGGCGGCATCAACTCGCAGGACATCGCCGTCTTCGTCAAGACGAACGTCGCCATCGGCGTCCCCGGTACCTCGAAGAACTAGCGCGCCGCCGTACTCCCACCGCAAGATCCGGATAGACTGCCTGCCTCCGGCGCCCGTACGATCGGCGCAGGAGTGTGATGCCATGGTCGTCGAAACCCTGCAGGCCCAGGTCAACGAGGACGCGTGCTGGGAGGCTGTCGCGCAGCGCCGCGCCGCCTCCGATGGCTACTTTGTGGTGGCCGTCCGCACCACGAAGATCTACTGTCGCCCGTCCTGCCCCTCGCGCACACCCAGGCGCGTGAACGTCGCCTTCTTCGCCACCCCCGACCAGGCGGAGGCCGCGGGCTTCCGCGCCTGCAAGCGCTGCCGGCCGCGCGAAGGCGCTCGCCCCGACGCCGCTCTCGTGCGCGAGATCTGCGCCGCCATCGATGCTGCGATCGAGGATCCGCCCTCGCTCGCCGACCTGAGCGCGCGCTTCGGGAAGAGTCCGTTCCACCTGCAGCGCGTGTTCAAGCGCGCGACCGGCGTCACGCCGAAGCAGTACGCCGCCGCCCGCCGCACCGAACGCGCGAAGATCGCACTGCGGGGACAGCGCGGCGTGACCACTGCGATCTACGAGGCCGGCTACGGCTCGCCGAGCCGACTCTACGAGCGCTCGAACGGCCGCCTGGGCATGACGCCGGCGAGCTACCGCCGCCGCGGCGAAGGTATGGCCATCGCCTACACCATCACCTCGTGCGACTTCGGCCGTATGCTCGTCGCCGCTACGGAACGCGGCGTCGCTGCTGTGAAGTTCGCTGCCTCCGATGCTGACCTCGAACTGGAGCTGCAGCACGAGTACGCCGCCGCGGAGATCCGCCGCGACGACGCATCCATGCGCTCGCACGTCGACACCATCGTCCGCAGCATCGCCGCCGGCTCGGGCGAGGCGCTGCGCCTGCCGCTCGACATCCGCGCGACCGCCTTCCGCATCCGCGTGTACGAGGCGCTGCGCCAGATCCCCCTCGGTGTCACGCGCTCATACAGCGACATCGCACGACAGATCGGCAACCCGAAGGCCGTGCGCGCCGTCGGCACCGCCTGCGCCGAGAACCCCGTCGCCATCGCCGTACCCTGCCACCGCGTCGTGCGCGAGGACGGCACGCTCGGCGGCTACCGCTACGGCCTCGACCGCAAGCGGGCGCTACTCGACCGCGAGCGCGCCGCTGCGTCGAAGACGGCCCGCAAGCGCGAGCCCGCCGCCTCGGTTGCGCGCTAGCGGCAGCACATCCGCTCGCCTGATACGCTCCACCGCATGGAGCGCCACTTCACCGTCACCGGCTTCGTCGTACGCGGCGACCGCACGATGCTGCACTGGCACAAGAAGCTCCAGATCTGGCTTCCGCCCGGGGGCCACGTCGACCCAAACGAGGATCCGGTGCAGGCGGTCGTGCGCGAGGTGCGAGAGGAGACCGGCATCGCCGCCGAGGTGATCCCGCACGAGCCACCCGCCCTCTTCTCCAATATTCCCCAGCTCCCGTCGCCGCTCGCCATCATCGTTGCGGACGTGCCCGAAGGCCCCCACCAGCACATCGACATGTCGTACGCCCTGCGTCCGATCGACGGCGTAGCCGACACGGAGACCGACGATGACCATGGCTTCATCTGGGTGACTGCGGCCGACCTGCGCGACGACACGCCGCTGCCCGTCGCTTCCTGCGGCGTCGACATGCCAATCGCCGAAGACGTGCGCGTGATCGGCCTGCGCGCCATCGCCGTCGTCGCCGCGGCGCGCTGACGCATGGCTGCCACCCTGCCCCCGCTAGACGAAGCCGCGATCCGCGCCGTCATCCCGCACGGGATCGTCGCGCCCGGCGACGTCGCTGGCATCAGCCAGGAGGACGCGTGGGTCTGCATCCGCCTCGCGCTCGACAGCCCACCACGCGAGACCCTCAGCTCCGTGCACGCCGCGGTCGCCAGCGCCTTCCCTGGCCGCGACGTCGAAGTCCGCGCGGCGCGCGCCATCTTCCGCGGCGGGGCCGGCTTCGGCGATGGCCGGCACGTCATCGCCGTGCTCGGCGGCAAAGGTGGCGTCGGCAAGTCCACCGTCGCCGTGAACCTCGCGCTCGCGCTGGCCGCGATGGGCGAGCATGCCGGACTGCTCGATGCCGACATCAACGCGCCCGACATCCCGCACATGCTCGGCGTGCGGGCCGCATCGGGCCGCGCGCGCAACACGCTGTGGAGCGGCGAGGTCACCCCGCCCTCACGCTGGCGGCACCCGCGGCAGCGCTACGGGATCGAGGTGATGTCGGTCGGCTTCGAGGTGCCCGAACGATATCCGCCCCGCATTACAAGCCGCCTCCTGACGTCGACGCTGCTGCGCCATCTCGTGTTTGAGGTCGCGTGGAGCGCGGACATCCTCGTCGTCGATGCGCCGCCCGGCACTGGCGAGGAGCTGCAGGTCATCGCCGGCGAGCTGCCGCTCTCGGGCGCCATCTTCGTGACGACGCCCCAGGATCTCGCCCAGATGGACGCCGAGCGCACACTCGTCCTGCTCCAGGAGCGCTCCGTGCCCGTGATCGGCCTCGTGAAGAACATGGCCTCGCTCACCTGCCCGCACTGCGCACGGCCGATCGATATGTTCGCCGGCTCGCGGCGCCTCGAAGACGCCGGCATCGCCACGCTGGCGGAGATCCCGTTCGATGTCAGCGTCTCGTCGGCCGTTGACCGCGGCACGCCCATCGTCCTCGCCGATCCGTCCGGCCCGCTCGCCTACCAGTTCGCGAAGATCGGCGCGCGCACGCGCTCCTGGCTCCGGAAGTCATCTGGAACCTAGACCCTCGAACGCGTAGGCTCCTTGCGATGCTCAGTATTCAGTTCATCCGCGAGCACGCCGACATCGTCCGCAAGTCGCTGTCCGACCGCCAGACGGCAGATGGCGACGCGATTGTCGAGCGCATCCTCGAGCTCGACCGCCGCCGCCGCGACGTCCTCTCCGAGCTGGACCGCCTGCGCGCGGAGCAGAACGCCGCCGGCAAGCGCATCGGTGCGGCGAAGGACCCCGCCGAGCGCCAGCGCATGATCGATGACATGAAGTCGGTCTCCGCCCGGATCGACGAGCTCACACCAACGCTCCGACAGGTCGAGGACGAACTCGACGCGCGGCTGAAGGAGCTACCGAACATCCCGGACGCCGCCACACCGTTCGGACGCAGCGAGGACGAGAACAAGGTCAAGCTCCAGCATGGCGAGGAGTACCGCGACGCGTGGCGCAAGCCACACTGGGAGCTGGGCGAGTCTCTCGGCATCATCGACTTCGAGCGCGGCGTCAAGCTGTCGGGCAGCCGCTTCTACGTGCTCAAGGGCGCCGGCGCCCGCCTCCAGCGCGCGCTCATCGCCTTCATGCTCGAGCTGCACATCGACCGCCACGGCTACACCGAGATCTATCCGCCGGCGATGGTGAAGGAAGAGACGATGTGGCGGCTCCGGACAGCTCCCGAAGTTCGCCGACAACCTCTACCACGACGCCGAGGAAGACTACTGGTTCGTACCGACGGCCGAGGTACCACTCACCAACATGCACGGCGAAGAGATCATCGAGCCGGGCGTCCTGCCGGTGCGCTACACCGCATACACGCCGTGCTTCCGCCGCGAGAAGATGAGCGCCGGCCGCGATGTGCGCGGCATCAAGCGCGGCCACCAGTTCGACAAGGTCGAGATGTACAAGTTCACCGAGCCCGAGACGCTCGGATGAGGAACTGGAGTCCATGCTCGAAGACGCGCTCGACGTCTGCCGCGCGCTCGGGCTCGCCTATCGCGTCCTCGATATCTGTACCGGCGACCTCGGATTCAACGCCGCACGTACGTACGACGTCGAGACGTGGTCGCCGGCGACGGGCGAGTGGCTGGAGATCAGCTCCGTCAGCAACTGCACGGACTTCCAGGCGCGGCGCGCGAATATCCGCTTCCGGCGCGAGCCCGGCGGCCGCCCGGAGCATCCCCACACACTGAACGGCTCGGGCCTGGCACTCCCCCGTACGATGATCGCCGTCATCGAGAACTACCAGCAGCCCGATGGCTCGATCGAGATCCCCGAGGTGCTCCGGCCGTTTATGGGCGGCATCACGCACATCCGCTAGCCACGCGGCTGAGTCGCGTTCTTGTCCGCCTCGCCGCCCTCCCGAATAATGAACACGTGACTTCCCAGGCCATCGCCGGCCCCCTTCGTCCCCATCCCGACGGCCCGGACCCGCGCCGGAACCTGCTGGTCCTCGGCGCGCCGGTCGCCGCGCTGCTCGCCGGCATGTCCGCCGAGTGGCTCGACTTTCGCGAGCTGCGCCTTCCGCTGCTGCTCCTCGTCGGCTTCGGCGTGCTTGCCACGGCCTCCGCCCTCACCCGCTACGCCACGCCACGGCGGGCATTCCTCGTCTCCGTAGCCGTCGGTATGCTCACCTGGGCTGCCGTCCAGTGCGTGTACGCCGTCATCCACGTGGCGAGCGGGGAGCGCTTCGATGCCGACCGTTTCGGTCCGCAGTGGTCGCAGGCACTCGCGCTCATCGCCGCGCACGCACTGTTCCTCGGCCTGCCGACGGGTATCGCTGCGGGCGCTATTCTCTGGGCATCCCGAGCCTGGCGCCGACGCGGAGCCGCAGCCTGATGGAGTTCGATGACCGCCCACAGCTGCCTCTGACGCCGCGACGCCTCGTCCTCGTCGCCTGCGGCATCGCCCTCTTCGTCTCGCAGGTGGCCGCTGCCTGGTACATCGCGGGCGTCAGCACCGACGAAGGCATCGACGGCGGCACGGCGCTCGCCATGATCGCATCGCTCCGTCCCGATTTCCGTCGCCGCGACGCTGCTCCTCGTCCGCCAGGCGGACCTCCCGGACGTCGCGACCGCGGCGTTTATCGTCACCATCTCGCCCTACGCCGCCTTCACGCTCTCGGCCGCTGCCGCCGTCCATGGCACTTCGCGGGAGGTCGACCTCGTCGACGCGCTCTTCCTCGGCGTGACCACCGGCGCGCTGATGGCGCTCGTCGTCTGGGCCTGCGCCATGGCCGTGGCGCGCGTGCTTCGCCTGCCCACGACGCGGGAGCTGCGCGATGCCAGCTGACGCGATCGCGCTCGATGACGTCGACCGCCTGCTCCTCAACAACCTCCAGGGCGGATTCCCGGTCACTCACCGGCCCTTCGCCGAAGTGGCGGAGAGCCTTGGACTCGATGAGGACGACGTCATCGCCCGCCTGCGCCGCATGGTTGATTCCGGCGCCCTCAGCCGCTTCGGCACCATCCTCAACGCTCCGCAGCTCGGCGGCGAGCGCACGCTGGCCGCGCTCCGTGTCCCGCCGGAGCGTTTCGAGGAAGTGGCCGCGTTCGTCAGCGGCCTCGATGCCGTCTCCCACAACTACGAGCGCACCCACGCATACAACATGTGGTTCGTCATCTCGTCTGACGACGAGTGCGACATCGAGCGTACGCTCGATGAAATCGAGCGGGGCACCGGCCTGCGCGCGATCAATCTTCCGACGCTCGAGGAGTTCTTCGTCGATATCAGGTTCGAGTTTTGAGGCAGGTATGGCTGCACTGACGGAAGAAGAACGAGCGGTCCTGCTGGCCATCCAGGATGGCCTGCCGATCGAGCGCGAGCCCTATCTCGCCGTCGCGGACCGCGTCGGCATGCCCGAAGCCCGCGTGATCGAGCTGATCAAAGGCATGCTCGCTGAACGTAAGATCAAGCGCATCGCCGCGGTGCCCAACCACTACGCCCTCGGCATCACCGCCAACGGCATGTCGGTCTGGGACGTCCCGGACGACATCGCCTCGGAAGTCGGCCGCCGGCTCGGCGAGCGCCCCGAGATCACCCACTGCTACCGCCGCCCGCGGCGCGAGGGCTGGCCCTACAACATCTTCGGCATGGTCCACGGCCGCTCGCGCGACGACGTCATCGCCGCCGTCGAGCGTATCGCCGGTGAGCTCGACATCGCCTCATACCCACACGATGTCCTCTTCTCGACGCGGCTCCTCAAGAAGCGCGGCACGCGCGTGCGGGCCGCATCGCCGGGGATGTGATTGACTTGACCCCGTTGACAGCACGGTTCGGAAAATTGACAGCCCGCCTCCGACAGCATTAGATTTGGAGGACAGGCGCAGCCGAATCCCGCACGGGCGGGAACGGGGGAACCAGAATACGCTCCGAACTTGCATCAGCCGGATTCTGCAATCGTTATGCAACGTCCGTCTGATACGCTCGGAGCGGTGGGGTGAATCCCGCTACGGCGGGTAGGGCGGCTCTCCCGCCCGAATCCGGCAGCTAACCCCGCAGGCATCATGGAGAGGCCCCCGCCCTGACCAACGGTCATGGGCGACGCCTCCGGACCTTTCGAGCCCGCCCCAGGAATGCCGGAGGAGGATCCTATGTACGGCACGCTGGCCTTGTCGCATCGTGCGCTAGACGACCTCACCGAATCGGCCGGAGCCGCGGCGGTAGACGAGTTGCGCCGCCTCGCACGCCCAATCGAAGGTCTCCGCGTCCTCAACCTGAGCACCGCTGGCTTCGGCACCGGCAACTCGGAGCTGCTGAACTCCTCCGTCCCGCTGATGGTCGACCTCGGACTCGACGTGCAGTGGCAGGTCGTGCGTGCGTCTGAGGAAGACGCCGCTGTCGCGAAGGCGATGTACCAGGCCCTCGGCGGCATCCACGTCTCCTGGACGAAGGAGATGACCGACGCCTGGCTCCGCTACGCGTCGATGAACGCCGACCTTTTGAGCGAGCCCTTCGACGTGGTCATCGTCCACGACCCGCAGCCGCTCGCGATCCGCACCTTCGTGCCCGAAGATCACGCGGCGAAGTGGGTGATGCACAGCCACCTCGACCTCTCCTCGGCGCAAGAGGAAGTCTGGCTTCTCGTCCGCAGCCACGTCGAACGGTACGACCGTGCCATCTTCTCGTCGCCGAAGTTCGCGCGCCCCGATATGTCCGTGCCGGTCGACATCGTCGAGCCGGCGATCGACCCCAACAGCGCGCGCAACATGCCCCTGCCGGACGAGGTCGTGCACTCGACGCTCGAGCACTACGGCATAGATCCGCAGCGCCCGATCGTATGCCAGGTCTCGCCATGCGACGACGAGAGCGACCTCGTCGGCGCCGTCGATGCCTGGTCCGCCGCCGCCGGGCGGCACCCCGGACTCCAGCTGGCGATGGTGCTCACGACGATGCCTCACGACTCGCAGAGCCGCGCCTGCTACGACGACCTTGCCCGCCGCACGCACGACGAACCCGACGCTCACGTCATTGCGGCGCGCGAGAATCGAGCTTGCGCTGGCACATCGCTTGGGCGGGCAAGTCGAGCGTGCCTACAATCGGGCTACGCTGCTGGAAAGACGCCGGGAGTTAATGC
Source organism: uncultured Chloroflexia bacterium (assembly GCA_963736015.1). Classification (GTDB taxonomy): domain Bacteria; phylum Chloroflexota; class Dehalococcoidia; order DSTF01; family JACRBR01; genus CAVTNG01. Next base: position 267,798 of record CAVTNG010000008.1, read on the forward strand.
AGAAGTGGAGTGATCTGCTGACGAAGATTGGCGCGCCGTAAAGCAGGGCCGATCCACGCTGAATAAGTATTCTTGCATCCGAGATCTGTCTGCGACGAGTCTCGAAATCCGCTCTACTGGTTGTGCTCTCTCGACAGTGATCGCTTGGCCGATGACTCTCCAGACCGCCCCCTCTGATCGACGACGGTCTCAGCTCGAGCCCTTGCTGACGGTCAAGTTGACGCCGCTAATGGCTGCAATGCCGCGGTTTGCGGTCGTAACTTCCGCCACTCCTCACATGGTGGTATCGGCCATGAGCCGCCGGTCAGTCTCGCCTCTCAAATTTCCAGTAAGCAGCGGTTCCGCACTGATCGATTCATTGCAGGCTCGCAGGGTAATCATTCGGCAGGTCGTGCACCGGGTGCAACCTTTCCCGATAATAGCTGTTCTGCATCGACTCGATTCATTGCAGGCTCGCAGGGTAATCATTCGGGAGTGTTGTGCACCGGGTGCAACCTTTCCCGATAGAGACAGACGCGGCCGGGTGGGCCAGGAAGATACCCGC